>JBJEWS010000009.1:0-46670 GCA_051885175.1 Cellvibrio sp. | reverse complement strand
TTTATCAACAGACCCGATAGACTACGCCGATCAATTAAATTTGTACGCTTATGTGAGAAATGATCCGATAAACAAAACGGATCCAACTGGAAAATACGCTCGCGGTAAAGGATGGTCCGACGAGGACTGGGAAAAATTTGATGCTGCACAAAAAGAGGCAGCATCTGCAATGACAAAAGCTGCATCGACATTCCGGAAGATGGCTTCAGGTATGCGCGCAGGAAAAGATGTAAGCCTACCGAAAGGTGCAGAGGGTGCATCAGCAGAGGATATGGACAAAATGGCTTCCAATTTTGAATCCGGCGCAAAAGCCTTGAATGATAATGGCAAACTTGGGTATGTGGCGCACCAAGGAGAAGTCGGAGGATCTTTTGCCAAGGCTGATGTGCGAGGTAAGACTATGACTGTAGATGCAGGTCACGGCGCATTTGGGCGTCTCGAACGTGTCGCATTCATGGCTGGACATGAGTCCTTACATAATGCAGGTCTTACAGACGAGAAATGGGCAGGGTACACTGCATATAGGTTTACGACTAGCTTGGGTGAGCAACGAGCTTATAAAAACTTACCGCCAGATCAACGCTGGGAAAATCCAGACCATGTAATGAGTATTGTTTATCCTGAATAGGTTCTGTATGAAAATATCTATTTATGTTATTGGCACTTTATTTTTCTGTTCTTGGGCTAAAGCTACCTCTCCTGGGTGTTGGACGGATGAAAAAGTGTTGAAGAAAAATTCCAAAGAAAATAGAGCAGCGTTCAATATTTCAATTACAAAATCATTTGATGGCGATGAGGTCTCTGTAAATTTTAGTGCTCCAAAGAAAATTGATGGCATAAAGTTCAAGGCTGTTTCGGCTTATGGAATAAATTCAGAGGATAAATTGATTTATCTTTTTCCAGTAAAATTAACTTCAAAAAATAATCGTTTTATATCCGGCTATGCTATTAGCAATGATTTGATTGGCAATAGTTATATTGAGTTTTCTTATGCAGAGTGCAAAATGGTTTTTACTTATCGACTTGATCAAATAGCAAGTGAATTGAATAATCAGTAAAAAAACGTTGCTATACCAAAATCAATATTTTATAGATTCGCCCAAAAAATTACTCAGCCCCGGTCGTTTTTCTTCCGGGGTTTTTTCTTCTTGTAAGAGTTTGATTTTATTTCTCAATCCGCCGTCAATATCAAAAAAATATTCCATAACCAAAATCGTCAGTAACGATTCGCCAAAAAATATCCAAATAAATATAACTCGCTAGTGAATAATTGCACCACAGCTGCTCAAGTTTGCCTGATAGGTGCAGGTATTCATCTGCCAATCACACCAATGCCTCACATATTTCGAGACAATTTGCTCAAAAGTGGCTCTTTCAGTTCTACTAACAGGTATTCACCACCATGAGAAAACTTATGATTTTATTACTCGTGCTCTTACCCATAAGCACTAATATCATTTATCTAGCTTCAGGATACACCGCCACCGTTGATGAAGATGCACGTCTCTTTCACGATTATGAAAACGAACCGCCTGATGAGAAAGAGGTAGCGGCCTGGGTCACTCAAGGCGAGGTCGTGCATTTAAAGTTTTGCAAAGTAGATAAACATGGTGGTTATTTTTATATCAAAAAAATGGACGGTGGCGGTGAGGGCTACACGTGGGAAACAGGATTATCTGCTCAAAAAAACAAAAGGCTACCGACGCGCAGCGAGCTTAGACATGCAATTAAACACCCACTCGACGGCTGGAATTGCTACTCGATTTTTGGTTAAGCCAACTCTTTGATATCACTCCTAGCTACAAAGCTCAATATGATGGCCAACTAAGAAAGATAACTGGTAAAGATTATTAATCATCTTTACCAGTACCTTTGCTACCCTAAGCAGCTACCACGGAAAATTAATTCGCCGGGTAGTTGCATCGATTGAAGCTCTTCTCCTGCGATTAATCGAAGAAGATTTTCCACTAATAATTCTCCAGCTAGAAAAGTGTCTTGCTTTACTGTGGTAAGTGGTGGATGCGTGTAAGCCGCCATGGGGATATCATCGAAGCCCATAACAGCAATTTCCGATGGCACCTTTATCGCCGCTTCCTGCAAGCGACGCATAGCGCCAATGGCAATTAAATCGCTGGCTCCAAACACTGCATCAAAATGAATGTCGCGAGATAGCAAAAACTCCACTGCATCGAAACCTTCTTTTTCAGATGTTTCGGCAGCAATTTGCAAATCAGACGCGTGTTCGATTCCCGCCTCATGTAATGCTTTTTTGAAGCCTTGGTAACGTGCGGCAAACTCAGGGCTGTTATCAGAAACATCGCCGATAAACGCAATGGCTTTTCGGTTATTGGCTAGAAGCGCCTTCGTCGCTTCATAGGCGCTACTAAAATTATCGCACCCGATTGAAATACCCGGCTGGCCTTCGAACACCGGCCCCCAGGATATAAAATGTGTGCCCGAGGCTTTTAGAAGCTCCATTTTTTCTCGAAAGTTCGCGTAATTACCGTAGCCAAGAAAAATAATGCCGTCTGCCCGATTGGTGTCTTCGTAGTCTGCGTGCCAGTCGTCACTTAATTGTTGAAATGAGATCAACAAATCATAACCGCGCTTTGCCGCTGCACGTGTAATAGAGCCGAGCATTGAAAGAAAAAATGGATTAATAAGACTCGATCCTGCGCCATGGTCTTCACACAGCAACAACGCAATCGTTTTGGTTTGTTGGGAGCGCAGACTACTCGCGTTTTTATCAACTTTATAGTTAAGTTCACGCGCGATTTGCTGAATTTTTTGACGGGTTTCTTCATTCACTAACGGGCTGTTGCGTAAGGCGCGTGAGACGGTAGATTGCGAAACGCCGGCTCGGTAAGCAATATCGAAGGATGTGGGTCTGTCGTCTTTCATAGTGGAATCGGCTCTGTACGCTGTAGTCTTATTTTATAGATAAGGATAGTATCCTTACTCAATAAGAGACACAACTAAAGCCGATGCTTAATCAATCCAACCGCTCTCCACCATCGATGGGGCATTCGGCGTTAGTAGGCACCGACTTGACACCAATATTTCTCAATCGGCGGACATCTTTATCGAACAATCTTGCGGCTGCTTAAACATCTTCAAATCAAGGTCTAGACTTAGTTAACTATCGTCAATAGACCAAAGATATGATCAACCCAATATTGAATACCGACTCTTATAAACTCTCGCATTATCTGCAATACCCACCGGATGCGGAATATTTGTCTTGCTACATTGAGTCACGCGGCGGGCCTTTCACACACAGCGTTTTTTTTGGCTTACAAATGCTGCTGAAAAAGTATCTTTGCCAGCCGATTACCGCACACCATATCGATGAGGCTGACGAGATCGCAAAGCTGCATGGCTTGCCCTTTAATCGCGACGGCTGGGAATACATTGTCAAGAAATACGATGGACAGCTTCCTATCGAGATAGAAGCTGTACCCGAAGGTTCTCTTGTCCCTGTTCACAATGTTCTGCTGCAAGTCGTCAACACGGATCCAAAATGCGCTTGGCTGGCTACCTATGTTGAGACGCTATTGCTGAGGGGAATTTGGTATCCCACGAGTGTCGCCACCTTGTCTCACGGCTGTTACGAGATGATTAAAGATTATGTCGACGACACCTGTGAAAGCCACCAAGGCATAGACTTTATGCTTCACGACTTCGGCCCCCGTGGCGCAAGCTCTGAAGAAAGTGCAGCCATCGGCGGCTTGGCTCACCTCGTGAACTTTCGAGGGACCGACAATCTCTCCGCATTAATGGCAGCGAGACACTACTACCAGTGCGAAATGGCCGGTTTTTCAATACCGGCGGCCGAGCACAGCACGATTATCACTTGGGGTCGAGAACGAGAGAAGGAGTCATACCACAATATGCTAAATCAGTTTGGCGGGCGCTTTCCAAGCTTCGCGGTCGTCAGCGACTCTTACGATTTGTGGAACGCAATCGACAATATTTGGGGAGAGAAATTAAAACGCGACATCGAAACTTCAGGCAGCACACTAGTTATACGCCCCGATTCAGGAACACCTCACGAGATAGTTCCTCAGGCTATCGAGAAGTTAATGCAACGATTTGGCTTCACCCTCAATCAAAAAGGTTTTCGCGTGTTACCACCCTACATTCGATTAATTCAAGGTGACGGCGTCAACGCCCAGTCGATTCAAACTATTTTAGAAATTTTGAAACAACAATCGATTAGCGCCGAGAATATCGTATTTGGTATTGGTGGAGAGCTATTGCAAAAAATTAATCGAGATACGCAAAAATTTGCCATGAAAGTATCAGCGGTTTACCGGCAAGGAAAATGGATCGGCGTTAACAAAGATCCGATTACCGACCCGGGTAAACGCTCGAAAAAAGGTAGGCTTGCTTTAGTTCGAAGTGATGAGAAGGAGTTCGAGACCATTTTAAAAAGTGATCTAAAAGGCAGAAAAAATGAGCTCGAACTCTGTTATAAAAATGGGGTAATACTACGCGATGAATCGCTTGACGTTATTCGCTCGCGTTTAAAAGAATTTGATTAAGACTATCGGCATCACAGGCGTAACGAATGTTAGCAAGCTTCAGAGCGGCAACATCGATAATCGTGACGCAACCCTCTTGAGCTGGCAGTTGTGAAAGCTCACCGGCCGTTCGACCTAGAAAAATATCGTAAGAGAGCTTTTTCATTTTAGGTAATGCAACCATTCGTGTGATCATGCGCGGCATTTTATGTATATCCGCCACATATAAAGTCGAGGCTTGTGACAACCAATCAGACTTTCGCGTCTCAAGAAAATCCCCAACAAGATTAGATGCAGGTTTACTGGCCGAGAATAAAACCCTCTTAGTAGCAGCATCGATTGAAAACGCTTTATCGAACTGGCTCGTCACATTCAATTGAGGAAACTCATCGCCTACTGAAACAACTGATGTCGCGAGTGCATTACTGCACCAAAGTATGGCGATCGATAGCACCCCCAAAATCAAACCAATTTTTTTAAAAGCTTTCATGACTCTCCTCAAAATTTTGTTCATCATCATTGTTTCCTATTACAAAAAAGCCCTGAAAATACAGGGCCTTTTTTTACTCGCATTTAACTTTTCAAAAACAATTAAAAAGGAATATCATCATCAAAACTGTCAAAGCTTGAAGGCTGAGGCTGCGCTGGTGCCTGATTAAAATTGCGATTTTGCTGAGGCGCTTGTTGCGGCTGAGAACCAAAACCACCTTGATTTTGATTGAAGCCCTGCCCTTGATTAAATCCGCCGCCAGCTTGGTTAAATCCACCTTGGTTACTACCAAAATTGTTTCCTGCTGGGGCGTTGTTGTATTGGGGTGTTTGATCGAATCCAGCCACGCCAGCTGCACTCATCGCCGCCGCAGGTCCACCCATGCCTTGACCCATGCCCGAGTTGTCACCACGACCATCAAGCATTTGCATCTCGTTAGCTACGATTTCGGTGGTATAACGATCGGTGCCATCTTGGGCTTGCCATTTGCGGGTACGCAGCGATCCTTCAATGTAGACCTTGCTACCTTTACGCAGATATTCGCCAGCAATCTCACCTAGACGGTTGAAGAACACTACGCGGTGCCATTCGGTACGCTCTTGTTGCTGCCCTGTATTTTTGTCTTTCCACGACTCCGATGTCGCAACACTAATATTGGTAACAGCACCGCCCGAAGGCATGTATTTAACTTCTGGGTCTTGCCCGACATTGCCAATTAAAATGACTTTGTTAATACCGCGAGCCATAGATATTCCTCTTACTTAACGGTGTATTCGCCTTCTATTGTATTCTTAGCGACTTATGGGTTGATGATAGTTTCTGTTGGTGGATTGGGCGCTTTCGGCAATTCATCCACAATCTCAATTAAGGCCTTGCGATCAATTAATTGGTGGTCGACTTTAAGGTAAATCATGTTTTCCGACAAGACGATTACCGCATCTTCTACACCTTTTACTTGGAATAAAGTTTGCGTTGTTAGCTGAGGGTCGCGGCCTTCTAACGGCATCATCACGCTGGCTAAAAATTTTGGCGTTTTCATTCCTAAGGCGATAATCAACCACACAGCCACAAGCGCGCTACTCAACCAAAAAATACTCTCACCGCCGTACCAAGATAGCAGATAGCCACCCAAGGCTCCGCCGCCGAAAACACCTAACACTTGACTGGTCGCATAGATCCCAGTTGCCGTCCCTTTGGTGCCCGCCGGCGCAATTTTGCTCACCAACGACGGCTGAGTCGCCTCAAGAATGTTGAATGCAAAAAAGAACACAAACAGCGCTGTTAGCATCAGGATTTGACTAGCGCCTACGATCAATAACAATAGCTCGCTTAGAATCAGTAAGCCAATCGCCAATAAAAACACCGGCTTAATTTTGCGGCGCTTTTCGGCCACTATGACAAACGGCACCATCAAGACAAAAGCGATAACTAATAACGGGAAATACACCAAACCGTGGTAGTTTTTATCGATGCCCACTTGGGAATGCAGCATATCGGGAAGAACAACAAAAGTGGCCATAAGCACAAAGTGAAGAATAAAAATCCCGATATTCAGGCGCGCTAATTCTGGATTCAATAAGGTGGTTTTAATCAGATTAGGCGCCGCGACAACATCGCGCACGGCAGCCGCGGGCGTGGCAACATTCGGTACTCTCCAGATCAGAATATAAATGCCGATTAACCCGAGTAATGCTGTGAGCCAGAATATGGCGCTTACGCCCGCGTAGGCGGCTAATAGTGGACCGAGCGTCATGGCCACCGCGAAGGATATTCCAATCGATGCCCCAATGGACGCCATGGCCTTAGTGCGATTCTCGTCCGATGTAAGATCGGTGAGCAGGGCCATCACGGCCGCACTAATGGCGCCGCATCCTTGTAAAAAACGCCCAATGATTAGCTCGTACACCGTATCTGCAGTAGCGGCGACGATACTTCCCAAGATAAACACGATCAGCCCCGCCAATATGAGCGGCTTGCGCCCGTATTTGTCAGACATCATTCCAAAGGGGATTTGAAAGAAGGCTTGGCTCAAACCATAGGCACCTAATGCCAACCCCAGTGTAAAGGGCGAATGATCGGCATAGTCCGACCCATATACTGCCAACACCGGCAATAACATAAAGAGGCCGAACATGCGAAAGCAGTAAAGCGCCGCCAGTGACGACACCGCTTTTCGCTCGTGCGGCAAAAATACAGTAGATGTTCGCATAATCAATTCACATATCTAAAACGCCGGCAATTCTACCAAGCCTTGCCCTTTGCTGCTTGCCGAATCCCGCATCAAATCACTTTCGAGGATTTATCGGCTTGTTCATCCTCACATGCCTCACGTCTTATAGGACTTCGCGTATAATTCAGTATCGACTGAATTTTCAGCGATTTGCCGTTTATTTCACAGCTGTATGGGGATTGCATGGACAAAATTATTGTAAGAGGCGCACGCACTCACAACCTCAAGAATATCGACATCGAAATCCCCCGCGACAAATTCGTCGTCGTTACAGGTCCATCGGGCTCCGGCAAATCCTCCCTCGCCTTCGACACCCTTTATGCCGAAGGTCAGCGTCGCTATGTCGAGTCGCTCTCGACCTATGCTCGTCAATTCTTATCCATGATGGATAAACCCGATGTTGATCACGTTGAAGGCTTAAGCCCTGCCATCTCCATCGAGCAAAAATCCACATCGCACAACCCAAGATCGACAGTCGGCACCATCACCGAAATCTACGATTACCTACGCCTCTTATATGCGCGAGTGGGCGAGCCTCGCTGCCCTAAACACAACGTGCCACTTGCCGCGCAGACCATCTCCGAAATGGTCGACACTGTGCTTGCGCTGCCAGAGGGAACCAAATTAATGCTCTTGGCACCGATCGTACGTGAGCGTAAAGGCGAGCACCTTCATATCTTTGATCAACTGCGTCGCGATGGTTTCATCCGTGCCCGCATTGACGGCGTGTTGTGCGATTTAGACGACGTGCCAAAGCTTGAAAAAACTAAGAAGCACACCATCGAAGTTGTGGTCGATCGCTTTAAAGTCCGCGACGATCTCAAGCTACGCTTAGCCGAATCTTTCGAGACAGCTCTTACTCTCGCCGAGGGCGTTGTCAGCATTAGCTACATGGACGGTGAGGCTCCCGACCAGTTATTTTCATCGAAACATGCCTGTCCAATTTGTGATTACAACATTCAAGAATTAGAGCCTCGTCTTTTTTCGTTCAACAACCCTGCTGGAGCCTGTCCTACTTGTGACGGCTTAGGTGTCCATGAATTTTTCGACGAAGATAAAGTGATCCAAGACCCGAGCCTTAGCTTATCCGGTGGTGCGATTCGCGGATGGGACAAACGGAATGTGTACTACTTCCATATGTTGTCGTCATTGGCCAAACACTATGGTTTCGATATCGACACTCCCTGGAAGAAACTTAAAGCTAAACACAAAGAAGCGGTACTCTACGGTTCCGGTAGTGATGTAATCGAATTTAAGTATGTTAACGACCGTGGCGACATTTACAAACGTAGCCATACATTTGAAGGCGTACTCCCCAATTTGGAGCGTCGCTATCGGGATACCGAATCAAATTCGGTTCGCGAAGATCTTGTTAAGTATTTGTCTACTCAGCCCTGCCCCGAGTGTGATGGTTCGCGTCTGCGGTTAGAAGCGCGCAACGTCTTTATTGATGAGCGTCCATTACATCAAATCACTTCGCTACCGGTTCAAGAGGCTTACGACTATTACAACCAGCTAACTTTTACCGGACGCAAAGCGGGCATTGCCGATAAAGTCCTCAAAGAATTGCGCGAACGGTTTGGCTTCCTTGTGGATGTCGGCCTTAATTATCTGACTCTCAATCGCAGCGCCGAGACTCTTTCGGGAGGGGAGGCCCAACGTATTCGATTAGCTAGCCAAATTGGTGCCGGCTTGGTAGGCGTTATGTACATTCTCGATGAGCCATCTATCGGTCTTCATCAACGCGATAACGAACGACTCTTAAAAACGCTCACACATCTTCGCGATCTGGGCAATACCGTTATCGTTGTAGAACACGATGAAGACGCGATTCGTCAAGCCGACCACGTAATTGACATAGGCCCTGGCGCAGGCGTGCACGGCGGGCAGGTAATCGCCCAAGGTTCTCTTAAGAACATTATGGCGACACCCGACTCGATCACAGGACAGTATCTCAGCGGAGTCAAAAGAATCGAGGTTCCCAGTCGTCGCACGCCAGTTGACCCCGAGCGGATGCTCCGAATAGTGGGCGCAAAAGGCAATAATCTCAAAAACGTCACGCTTGAAATCCCGGTCGGCCTGATGACTTGTATTACCGGTGTTTCTGGCTCCGGCAAATCAACGCTGATCAACGCCACACTTTACCCGTTGGCCGCAACTGCGCTGAATGGCGCAACGACACTCACGGCCGCCGCTCATGACAAAGTCGAAGGCCTCGAACTTTTCGACAAGTGCGTCGACATTGACCAAAGCCCCATTGGCAGAACACCTCGGTCTAACCCAGCCACTTACACAGGGATTTTCACTCCTATCCGCGAGCTGTTTGCGGGCACTCAAGAATCTCGTTCGCGCGGTTATCAACCAGGCCGTTTCAGCTTCAACGTAAAAGGCGGACGTTGTGAAGCCTGCCAAGGCGATGGTGTTACTAAAGTTGAAATGCACTTCCTACCCGACATTTACGTACCTTGCGATATCTGTAAGGGCAAACGTTATAACCGCGAGACTCTGGATGTGCGCTACAAGGGCAAAAATATCTACGAGGTTCTTGAGCTTACTGTCGAAGACGCTTATGACTTCTTTGAAGCCATCCCTTCGGTTGCCAACAAATTAAAAACTTTAATCGACGTAGGGCTCTCTTATATTCGATTAGGTCAATCTGCCACAACGCTATCCGGTGGCGAGGCCCAACGTGTGAAGCTCGCCAAAGAGCTTTCTAAGCGAGACACAGGCAATACGTTATATATTTTGGACGAACCAACTACTGGTCTTCATTTCCACGACATTCAACAGCTTCTCAATGTGCTTCATCGCCTTCGCGATAACGGCAATACCGTAGTCGTCATTGAACATAATTTAGATGTAATAAAAACAGCTGACTGGCTAGTTGATTTAGGCCCGGAAGGCGGTAGTGGTGGCGGCGAGATTATCGCCTTTGGAACTCCTGAGCAGATCGCTAAGTTAGATCATTCGCACACTGGGCGTTTTCTTGCCCCTATGCTTGCCCAAGAGGATGTCTCGGTAAAGCCCAAGGCTTCCGCGACTGTTGAGACAAAGAAGCCTGCAAATAAAAATCTTGCACCTAAGAAAGCGACCAAAAAAACATCGAACTAATGTGGTGGCGATAAGGAATTTTTCTGAAC
The DNA here is from genome assembly GCA_051885175.1 of Cellvibrio sp. GTDB lineage: Bacteria > Pseudomonadota > Gammaproteobacteria > Pseudomonadales > Cellvibrionaceae > Cellvibrio. The sequence continues at coordinate 36,287 of JBJEWS010000009.1, read as the reverse complement.
TCTCGCCAAATTTTCGCTCCAAGAATGGATCATGGCTCAGGGATCGAGCACCTAAATTTAAGAAATTCATTCTAAATGTAACTGCTAAAATAAAAAAACCGAGCAAAAGCTCGGTTTTTTTATTTCATTAGAAGCGCTTATTCAGCGTCTACCGCCACTGCATTAACAGGACGATCAACTAACTCTACGTACGCCATAGGCGCTTTATCGCCAGCACGGAAACCGCATTTAAGAATACGCACGTAACCACCTGGACGATTCTCATAACGCTTGCCCAACTGGCTAAACAACTTACCTACCGCTGCTTTATCTTGCAAACGTGCGAAAGCCAAACGACGGTTAGCAACGCTGTCAACTTTTGCCAAAGTAATCAACGGCTCAATAACACGACGCAATTCTTTTGCTTTAGGTAAAGTGGTTTTAATTAACTCATGCTCAACCAATGAAGCTGACATATTGCGAAACATGGCTTTACGGTGAGGTGATTTACGGCCTAATTGACGGCCAGATAAACGATGACGCATAACTCAATTCCTTCACAATGGGCTAGTTAAAATAGCCTCGTTAATCGCCCGCACCGAGGATAGTTAACGGGCGAATTAATAGTTAATCGTTTTTCAAGCTGGCTGGAGGCCAGTTTTCCAAACGCATACCGAGAGACAAACCGCGCGAAGCAAGAACGTCTTTAATCTCAGTAAGAGATTTTTTACCCAAGTTTGGCGTTTTGAGCAATTCAACTTCGGTGCGTTGAATCAAATCACCAATGTAGTAAATGTTTTCAGCTTTCAAACAGTTTGCCGAGCGTACAGTTAGCTCAAGATCATCTACAGGGCGCAACAAGATCGGGTCAATCGCCTCTTCTTTTTGCTCTGGTGCAGATTGCTTTTCACCTTCCAGATCAACAAATACTGCTAATTGCTGTTGCAGAATTGTCGCTGCACGACGGATAGCTTCTTCTGGATCAATCGTGCCATTGGTCTCAAGATCAAGAACCAATTTGTCCAAGTCTGTACGTTGCTCAACACGAGCACTTTCAACACTATAAGCCAAACGCTTAACAGGGCTAAAAGAGGCATCAAGCTGGAGACGACCGATAGCGCGACTTTCATCATCATCACGACGACGGCTGTCAGCTGGCTGATAACCACGACCACGCGCAACAGTTAAACGCATTTTGAGTTCAGTGTTGCCTGTGATAGTTGCGATCACATGATCTGGATTTTTAATTTCCACATCATGATCGACTTGAATATCAGCAGCAGTTACTACGCCTGGGCCTTTTTTACTCAAAGTAAGAACAGCAGAGTCCTTACCGTGCATCACAACTGCAACACCCTTCAGGTTCAAAAGGATTTCGATTACATCCTCACGAACACCTTCAATGGCGCTGTATTCGTGCAATACACCGTCAATTTCCGCCTCAACAATAGCGCAACCGGCCATTGAAGAAAGCAGAATACGACGCAAAGCATTGCCTAATGTATGCCCAAAACCACGCTCCAGAGGCTCCAACACCACGCGAGCGTGAGTTGGACTGCTTTCTGAAACATCGATATGACGCGGAGTCAAGAATTCGTTTACTGCAGTCTGCATAGCCACACCTGTTTAGCGGATTGTCATTACTTAGAGTAAAGCTCGATAATGAGGTTTTCGTTGATATCGGCAGGTAAGTCGCTACGATCTGGAACGCGCTTGAATACGCCTTCTTTCTTCTCAGCACTTACTTCTACCCACTCAACTGCAGCACGCTGACCAGCTAAGTTCAATGCATTCTGAATGCGCAATTGATTTTTAGCTTTTTCGCGAACTGAAATTACATCGCCAGCAGCTACTTGGTAAGACGCAACATTAACGGTTTTACCGTTAACAGAAATCGCCTTATGAGAGACCAATTGACGAGATTCAGCACGAGTTGAACCAAAGCCCATACGATAAACAACGTTATCTAAACGGCCTTCGAGAAGTTTCAACAAGTTCTCACCGCTAGCGCCTTTACGACGAGCAGCTTCTTTGTAATACGCACGGAATTGCTTTTCTAAAACGCCATAAATACGACGAATTTTTTGCTTTTCACGTAATTGAACACCGTAATCAGATAGACGACCACGACGCTGGCCGTGTTGCCCTGGTGCGGTTTCAATTTTACATTTTGAATCTAATGCGCGAGCACCACTCTTTAAAAAGAGATCTGTGCCTTCGCGACGAGCTAATTTACAGCTAGGACCAATATAACGAGCCATGATCTAAATCCCCTTACACGCGACGTTTCTTAGGAGGACGGCAGCCGTTGTGAGGGATCGGCGTAACGTCAGTAATGTTAGTAATCTTGTAACCAACATTGTTAAGAGCACGAACAGCGGATTCGCGACCTGGGCCTGGACCTTTAACTTCTACATCAAGGTTCTTCAAACCGTATTCTTTTGCAGCTTCGCCAGCGCGCTCAGCAGCTACCTGAGCAGCAAAAGGAGTACTTTTACGTGAACCACGGAACCCTGAACCACCTGAAGTTGCCCACGCCAAAGCATTACCTTGACGATCGGTGATAGTTACGATGGTATTGTTAAAAGACGCGTGGATGTGCGCAATGCCATCGACAACTGTCTTTTTGACTTTTTTCTTGGTTGTGGTTTTATTACTTGGCTTCGCCATAGCAATCTTCCTACTAAAATTTACCGTAAGTGAATGAAATTAACCGATCAAAGCTTACTTCTTGATTGGTTTACGTGGACCTTTACGGGTACGAGCGTTGGTTTTAGTACGCTGACCACGTAGTGGCAATCCACGACGATGACGTAAACCGCGATAGCAGCCCAAGTCCATCAAACGCTTGATGTTCATGTTAATTTCACGACGCAAGTCACCTTCAACGGTGCGCTTGCCTACTTCGGTACGGATCTCGTCCATTTGAGCTTCAGACAAAGTACCGATTTTAGTATCTTCGGCAATACCAGTAGCAGCACAGATCTGCTTAGCAGTGGTACGACCAATACCATACACATAGGTCAACGAGATAACGGCATGTTTGTTATCTGGTATATTTACACCAGCTATACGAGCCATTCAGATTACTCCAATAACACTAAATTTGTAGCGTTGACGGCACAAAGCCACCCTCGCCCCGATTAAAAGGTGCGCAGGTTAGCGAAATTTATACCTAAAAACAATAGCCAGCCAATTTCTCAACTGACGACAGTCAACGCCCCCATTTGGTTATAAGTAGAATCAATGAAGTGCTCGAGATAACTCGAGCACTTCCATCGAATCTAAATATTAACCTTGACGCTGCTTGTGGCGAGGCTCAACGGTGCAAATAACACGCAAAACACCATTACGACGCACCATTTTACAATTGCGACAAATCTTTTTAACAGAAGCACGAACTTTCATTATCTAACCTCTAAATAGGATTAGCGGACAATACCACTGCCGAAACCTTTGAGATTTGACTTTTTCATCAAAGATTCATATTGATGGGACATCAAATGAGCCTGAACCTGAGACATAAAGTCCATAATTACCACCACGACGATCAACAATGATGTACCACCCAAATAGAACGGCACGTTGGTGATGACAATTAAAAACTCAGGTAATAGACATACGGCAGACATATAGATAGCACCAACTACGGTTAGACGCGTCAGAACACTATCAATATATTTCGCTGAGTGTTCACCCGGGCGAATACCTGGAATGAAAGCACCAGACTTCTTCAAATTATCGGCTACTTCGCGAGGATTAAACATCAACGCGGTGTAAAAGAAACAGAAGAAAGTAATTAAACCTGCAAACAATAAAATGTAAAGCGGCTGACCAGGGCCTATTGCAAGAGCAGCATTTTGCAAAAATTCGCTAAACATGCCCTCACCACCTTGCCCAAACCACTGCGCAATAGATGCAGGAAATAACAATATACTACTGGCGAAGATCGCAGGGATAACACCAGCCATATTGATCTTGAGCGGTAAATGGCTGCTTTGCGCTTGGCGCCCTGGCTGACGTTTGGCATAGTTGATAGTGATGCGACGCTGAGCGCGTTCTACACGTACAACAAACCAAACGATCGCTAAAGCAAGCAAACTCACAACCAATAAGGCAAGAAAATGTAAATCGCCTTGGCGAGCACTTTCAAAGGCCTGACCGATCGCACTTGGCAAACCCGCTACAATACCGGCGAATATTAACATGGAAATACCATTGCCAATACCACGCTCAGTAACTTGTTCGCCTAACCACATCATAAAAACTGCGCCAGTAACTAGAGATACAACGCAGATGAAGTAGTAAAAAAAGTCTGCAGCTCCGTAAGCAAAGCTCGAGAAGCTCACCGCCATAGCCAAACCTTGCACCGATGCCAAAAGCACGGTCAAGTAGCGAGTGTACTGGTTAATCTTACGACGACCAGCGTCACCCTCTTTCTTTAGCTGTTCAAGAGAAGGAGTAACTGCCGACAGCAACTGCATGATAATCGATGCAGAAATGTAAGGCATAATCCCTAGAGCCAAAATACTCATACGTTCAAGAGCGCCGCCCGAGAACATATTGAACATTCCCAAAATCGTACCTTGGTTTTGATTGAACATGGCCGCAATACGGTCAGGATCCAAACCAGGAACCGGAATGTGGGTACCAATACGATAAATGACAATCGCCAAAAAAAGAAAGCGAAGGCGAGCCCAAAGCTCGCCTAAGCCTCTTTGATTAGCTAATGGCAGATTACTAGGAGTTGCCATTCGCGCCTCGTTACTCTTCTACTTTACCGCCAGCAGCTTCGATCGCTGCTTTAGCGCCTTTAGTAACAGACAAACCTCTAACTGTTACAGCTTTTTTGACTTCACCTGAAGCGAAAATCTTAGCACGTTTGATAACAGAGCTAATCAAACCTGCTTGCTTCAAGGTTTCGATATCCACTATCTCGCCTTCAACTGCATTCAGCTCAGACAAACGGATTTGTGCACTTACCAAGCTAACACGAGAAGTGAAGCCGTATTTAGGCAAGCGGATTTGTAAAGGCATTTGACCGCCTTCAAAACCAGGACGCACAGAACCGCCCGAACGAGATTTCAAACCTTTGTGACCACGGCCAGCGGTTTTACCCAAACCACTACCGATACCACGACCCACGCGCTTTTTAGCATGGATTCTACCCGGTGCCGGGCTAAGTGTATTAAGACGCATCTTATTATTCCTCAACCTTTACCAAGTAGTGCACAACATTAATCATGCCACGAGTCGAAGGAGTATCTTCTACTTCGACAGTGTGACCGATACGACGTAAACCTAAGCCGCGTACGCAAGCTTTATGGTTTGCCAGACGGTGAGCAGTGCTCTTAATCTGGGTCACTTTAATCATTTTCTTAGACATGGTGAAATCCGCCATCTAAAAATCGAGCAGGTCGATTAGTTCAGAATTTCTTCAACTGATTTCCCGCGCTTAGCAGCAATAGCTTCCGGAGAAGACATTGATTTCAAAGCATTGAAAGTTGCACGAACAACGTTCACAGGATTAGTTGAACCATAACACTTAGAAAGCACGTTGTGGATGCCGGCGATTTCCAATACAGAGCGCATTGCACCACCAGCGATTACACCAGTACCTTCTGAAGCAGGTTGCATGTACACTTTCGACGCGCCATGTGCACCTTTAGTTGGGTATTGAATGGTATCACCATTTAACTCAACGGTAATCATGTTACGACGAGCAGCTTCCATCGCTTTCTGAATTGCGATAGGCACTTCACGTGCCTTGCCACGACCGAAACCTACGCGACCATTGCCATCACCTACTACGGTAAGTGCGGTAAAGGCAAAGATACGACCACCTTTAACAGTTTTAGCAACACGATTTACTTGCACTAACTTTTCTTGCAAGCCTTCGTTGTTGTCTTCTTCTCTCTTAGCGTTTGCCATACTTCACCTTTAGAATTCCAAGCCGCCTTCACGCGCAGCATCAGCCAAAGCTTTCACACGACCGTGATATTTGAAACCACTACGATCGAAAGCCACCTGAGTAACACCAGCCGCTTTAGCACGCTCTGCAATTAATGCACCAACAGCTTTTGCTGCATCAACGTTACCAGTTTTGCCACTGCGTAAGTCTTTATCCAAAGTTGATGCACTAGCAACGACTTTAGAGCCGTCGCCAGAGATTACTTGGGCATAAATGTGACGCGGAGTACGGTGGATTGCCAAACGCGTAACGCCTAATTCACGAATCTTTGCGCGAGCACGACGTGCACGGCGAAGACGAGCATCTTTCTTTTCGCTCATATCCTAGCCCTACTTCTTCTTAGCTTCTTTACGTAATACTACTTCATCCGAGAAGCGTACACCTTTGCCTTTGTATGGCTCAGGTTTACGATAAGCACGGATTTCTGCAGCAACGTGACCAAGCAATTGCTTGTCTGCGCTACGTAGTATTACATCGGTCTGACTTGGGGTTTCTGCCGATACGCCTTCTGGAAGAACGTAGCTAACCGGATGTGAATATCCCAAAGACAGGTTTACAGTTTTGCCTTCAGCTTTAACACGATAACCAACACCTACCAACTGAAGCTTCTTTTCGAAGCCTTGTGATACACCGATAACCATATTGTTTACCAATGCGCGTGTGGTACCCGCTAAAGCATCTGACTGCTTGGCGCCATCACGTGGTGCAAAAGTTAAAACATTACCTTCTTGTTTAACTTCTACACTCTTGTGAATTTCCAGCGCCAATGTACCCTTGCCACCCTTAACAGAAATACTTTGACCATTTAAGGTCACAGTTACTGCGGCAGGTACTTCAACCGGACTTTTTGCAACTCGTGACATGACGATTTCCCAATTAGAATACTGTGCAGAGGACCTCGCCACCTACGCCAGCGGCGCGAGCGGCACGGTCAGTCATTACACCTTTACTGGTAGAAACGATTGCAATTCCCAAACCTGCGCGAACAGATGGAAGTGCTGCTTTACCAGCATAGTTACGTAACCCTGGACGGCTTACGCGGTTAAGCTCAGCAATTACTGGCTTATCCTGGAAGTACTTAAGTTCTACAGTTAACTCAGGCTTAGCACCTTCGCTTACTGTGTAACCTGCGATATAGCCCTCATCAGCGAGAACTTTTGCAACGCTTACCTTCAAACGTGATGAAGGCATGGTTACAGATGCTTTACCGACGTTCTGCGCGTTGCGAACGCGGGTCAACATATCAGCTAACGGATCTTGCATGCTCATTAGAATCTGCTCCTAAAATTAAGCCTGGGCTTACCAACTGGCTTTAACTAAGCCAGGGACATCACCACGCATGGCAGCTTCACGCAATTTATGACGGCAAAGACCGAACTTGCGATAAACACCATGTGGGCGGCCGGTAACACGACAACGATTACGTTGACGAGATGGGCTAGCGTCACGTGGTAATTTTTGCAATTGGATTTGCGCTTCCCAGACTTGCTCTTCAGTAGAAGCAACACTGGTGATAATTGCTTTCAATTCAGCACGCTTAGTAGCGAATTTTTTTGCTGTTTCTGCGCGCTTTACTTCACGCGCAATCATTGATTTTTTAGCCATGAAGTTTACCCTTAGCCTTTGAACGGGAAGTTGAACGCTTTTAACAGCGCACGGCCTTCTTCGTCTGTGCGAGCGGTAGTCGTGATACAAATATCTAAACCGCGAAGACGATCTACTTTGTCGTAGTCGATTTCAGGGAAAATGATTTGCTCAGTAACACCCATAGAGAAGTTACCGCGACCATCAAACTGCTTAGGGCTAATACCACGGAAGTCACGAATACGTGGAATGGCAACAGTAATAAGGCGATCTAAGAACTCGTACATACGATCAGAGCGCAGAGTTACTTTGCAACCGATTGGCCAGCCATCACGAATTTTGAATCCCGCAATCGATTTGCGAGAAGTCGTGACAACGACTTTCTGACCAGTAATTTTTACTAGGTCATTAACCGCGTTTTCAAGCACTTTCTTATCACCAGCAGCTTCACCTACACCCATGTTAAGAGTGATTTTGGTAATGCGTGGCACTTCCATAACATTCGCTAAGCCCAACTCTTCTTTGAGTTTTGCCGCGATTTCTTTGTTGTAAAGTTCTTTAAGCCTAGCCATATTTCATTACGCCTCTACGGCTTCGCCGTTGGATTTGAAAACACGCACTTTTTTGCCGTCTTCAAGAATCTTGAATCCAACGCGATCCGCTTTCTGAGTTGCAGCGTTATAAATTGCCACATTAGAAACATGGATCGCAGCTTCTTTTTCAACGATTCCACCAGCAACGCCCAATTGTGGGTTTGGTTTTTGGTGCTTCTTGATCATGTTAATGCCGCTAACGATTACACGATCTTCAGCCAAGATGCGAACAACTTTGCCGCGCTTGCCCTTGTCACGTCCGGCGATAACAATCACTTCGTCATCACGTTTAATTTTACGCATTTATCTGCCCTCGACTCTTTGTCTTCAAAAAGCGCTTAAAGCACTTCAGGAGCCAAAGAAATGATTTTCATAAATTTCTCGCCACGCAACTCACGAGTTACGGGTCCGAAAATACGGGTACCGATCGGAGCATCTTGGTTGTTCAGCAGCACGGCAGCATTATCGTCAAATTTGATCAATGAACCGTCTTGACGACGCACGCCTTTTCTGGTGCGCACAACAACTGCTTTTAATACTTGGCCTTTTTTCACCTTACCGCGAGGAATTGCTTCCTTAACGGTAACTTTGATGATGTCGCCCACGGCTGCATAACGACGGTGGGAGCCGCCAAGAACCTTGATGCACATGACACGGCGAGCACCGCTATTGTCAGCAACATCTAAGTAGCTTTCTGTTTGAATCATCGTCCGTCTCCGAAACTATGTCTGACTACTGAAGCGATTAAACTTCAGCAGCACGCTCTTCAATATTTACCAAGGCCCAGGTCTTAGTTTTTGACAGGGGACGAGACTCAGCAACAGTAACTACGTCACCGATATTGCATTCGTTCTTTTCATCATGAGCGTGAACTTTTGATGATTTAATCGAATACTTGCCGTAAACCTCATGCTTAACACGACGCTCAATTAGCACAACAATGGTTTTATCCATTTTATTGCTAACGACTTTGCCAGTCAGAGTACGAGCAACTTTAGCTTCTTGAGTCATCGTTAATTACCTGCCTTTTGTCTAAGCGCTGTCTTGATGCGAGCAATGTCTTTACGCACTTGAGATAACAAGTGAGTTTGGTTCAATTGACCAGTTGAAGCTTGCATACGCAACTTGAACTGCTCTTTCAGTTGATCCAACAAGACGCTATTCAGCTCTTCGACGGATTTTTCGCGGAGTTCTGAAGCTTTCATCACATCACCGAACGTTTAACAAATGTTGTAGTTACTGGCAATTTCGCAGCAGCAAGAGCAAAAGCTTCACGAGCCAACTCTTCGTTTACGCCGTCCATCTCATAGAGAACTTTGCCAGGACGAATCTGGGCAACCCAGTATTCCACGCCGCCTTTACCGCTACCCATACGAACTTCGAGTGGCTTAGCTGTAATTGGCTTATCAGGGAACACACGGATCCAAATTTTACCACCACGCTTAACGTGACGAGTCATCGCACGACGAGCTGCTTCGATTTGACGAGCAGTGATGCGACCACGACCAGTTGCCTTCAAGCCGAAATCACCGAAGCTCACTTTTGAGCCGCGAAGTGACAAACCGCGGTTGCGGCCTTTCATCTGCTTGCGGAACTTCGTACGCTTAGGTTGTAACATTCTGCGTACTCCTTATTTGGACTTAGGGGCTTTTTTCTTAGGTGCTGCTTCGGTGGGTACTACATCACCGATCACTTCGCCTTTGAAAATCCACACTTTTACACCAATGATGCCGTAGGTAGTGCTAGCTTCAGCAGTTGCGTAATCAATATCTGCACGCAAAGTATGAAGAGGCACACGACCTTCACGATACCACTCAGAACGAGCGATTTCGGCACCGCCTAAACGTCCACCAACTTGAATTTTGATGCCTTCAGCGCCTTGACGCATTGCGTTTTGTACAGCGCGCTTCATAGCACGACGGAACATAACGCGACGCTCAAGCTGCTGAGCAACACCCTGCGCAACTAAGGCAGCATCCAAATCAGGCTTGCGAATCTCTTCAATATTAATATGAACAGGCACGCCCATTTGCTTGCTAACTTCAGCGCGCAACTTATCAACGTCTTCGCCTTTCTTACCAATTACAATGCCTGGACGGGCAGTGTGAATGGTAACGCGCGCAGTATTAGCGGGGCGCTCGATATCAACGCGGCTAACTGACGCACTCGCGAGTTTCTCTTGAATGTACGAACGTACTTTCAAGTCTACGTTGAGTTTGTCTGCGTAATCAGTACCGTCTGCATACCACACCGAAGTGTGTTTTTTAACGATGCCAAGACGGATACCGTTTGGATGTACTTTCTGACCCATAACGCGCTCTCTTACTTATCGGCTACTTTAACGGTGATATGACAAGTGCGCTTAGTGATACGATCCGCACGACCCTTAGCGCGTGGTTGAATACGCTTAAGGCTTACACCTTCGTCTACGAAGATCGTTTTCACTTTCAACTCGTCAACATCAGCGCCTTCATTGTGCTCGGCGTTTGCAATGGCAGACTCGAGTACTTTCTTGATGATTTCCGCACCTTTCTTATTGCTAAAGGTAAGAATATCAAGGGCATCTTCAACGCCTTTTCCGCGAATTTGATCAGCAACCAAACGCGCTTTTTGCGCCGACAGACGAGCACCTTTCAATTTTGCTGCAACTTCCATCGTATACCTCGATTAGCGTTTTTTCGCTTTCTTATCAGCGGCATGGCCACGATAAGTGCGAGTTGCTGCGAATTCGCCAAGCTTGTGGCCAACCATTTCTTCGTTAACCAATACAGGAACGTGTTGACGACCATTGTGCACAGCCAAAGTCAAACCAACCATTTCCGGCATGATCATCGAACGACGTGACCAAGTCTTGATCGGGCGACGGTCATTGCTAGCAAGTGCAGCTTCGACCTTCTTAATCAGGTGAAGGTCAATAAATGGACCTTTTTTCAGTGAACGTGGCACTGTGATTTCCTCTACTCAGATGTTATGTCTGCGATTATTTCTTATCGCGACGACGAACAATCATGTTATCGGTGCGCTTATTTTTGCGCGTTTTGTAACCCTTAGTTGGAATACCCCATGGCGATACAGGATGACGACCACCAGAAGTACGGCCTTCACCACCACCGTGTGGGTGATCTACCGGGTTCATTGCAACACCGCGAACAGTAGGACGAATACCAAGCCAACGTTTTGCACCCGCTTTACCAAGTGAACGCAAGTTATGCTCAGTGTTTGAAACCTCACCCAAAGTGGCGCGGCAATCACTTAACACCTTGCGAGTTTCACCACTGCGAAGACGCAAAGTCGCATAAGCACCTTCACGAGCAACCAATTGCGCAGACTGTCCAGCTGAACGAGCGATTTGAGCACCTTTACCAGGCTTCAATTCGATGCAGTGAACAACGCTACCCAATGGGATGTTGCGAAGTGGCAGACTGTTACCTGGCTTAATTGAAGCAGCGTTGCCTGACTCAATTTTATCACCAGCAGTTAAGCCTTTAGGAGCGATGATGTAACGACGCTCACCATCGGCATACAACACTAATGCGATGTAAGCAGTTCGGTTAGGATCGTATTCAATACGCTCGATCGTTGCAGGAATACCGTCTTTGTTACGACGGAAGTCAACGATACGATAATGTTGCTTGTGACCACCACCAACGTGACGAGTAGTGATACGACCAGTATTGTTACGACCACCTGATTTAGACTTTTTGTCTAAAAGTGGCGCATAAGGATCACCCTTATACAAATCTGGGTTCACAACTTTAATTACGAAGCGGCGACCAGGAGAGGTTGGTTTACATTTTACAATAGCCATTGCGACAATCCTCTTACTCTGCTACCGCAAAGTCGATATCTTGACCTTGCTCGAGACGCACATAGGCTTTTTTCCAATCGCTTCGCTTGCCAACACCGTAACGAGTGCGCTTGGTTTTGCCTTTAACGTTCAATACGTTTACTGATTCAACTTTTGCGTTGAACAATGATTGAACAGCGGCTTTAATTTCCAATTTGGTAGCTGATGCTAACACTTTGAAAACTACTTGATTGCTAGTCTCACCAGCTGCTGCAGACTTCTCAGAAACCACTGGACCTAGCAACACTTTATAAATGCGTTCTTGGTTCATCCCAGGATCTCCTCGAATTTTTTCAGAGCGGCAACAGTTACAACAACTTTGTCAAAACCGATCAAACTAACTGGATCCACGCCTTGAACATCAATCACACCTACTTTATGCAAGTTGCGTGATGCCAAGTACAAGTTTTCACTCATTTCTTCAGTTACGATCAAGGCTTCAGTCAAATTGAACTGAGCTAATTTTTGAACCAATGCTTTGGTTTTTGGCGCATCTACATCGAACGCTTCAACGACAACCAAACGATCTTGACGGTTTAATTCAGCCAAGATGCACTGCAAAGCAGCACGGTACATTTTACGGTTGAGTTTTTGTTCGAAATCACGTGGTTTAGCAGCAAATGTAACACCACCGCCACGCCAGATTGGGCTACGGATAGTACCGGCACGTGCGCGACCAGTACCTTTTTGACGCCAAGGCTTTTTGCCACCGCCAGACACTTCTGCGCGAGTTTTTTGCGCTTTAGTACCTTGACGACCACCAGCCATATAAGCAACAACAGCCTGATGCACCAAGTCTTGGTTGAATTCTCTTCCGAAGGCTACTTCAGATACATTTACTGTACCTTGTGCACCATCGGGACTTACAATTTTTAATTCCATTGTCGATTCCCCTGGGACACTTAACCGTTGGTGCGAGCTTTAACAGCTGGGCGTACGATAACATCGCCACCTGGAGCACCAGGAATAGCACCCTTAACAAGAAGCAGATTGCGCTCGGCATCTACACGGACGATCTCAAGGTTTTGAACGGTTACACGCTCAGCACCTAAATGACCAGCCATTTTCTTGCCTTTGAATACGCGACCAGGAGATTGACACTGACCGATAGAACCTAACACACGGTGAGAACGAGAGTTACCGTGAGTGGCATCTTGCATGCCAAAGTTCCAACGCTTAACGCCGCCAGCGAAACCTTTACCTTTAGATGTGCCGGTTACATCAATCATTTGACCTGCAGAGAAAGACTCAACAGTAATTGAAGAACCAACTTCGAATGCTTCTTGAGAGTTGTTGCGCAATTCCCAAACACCACGACCTGCTTCTACATTAGCTTTAGCAAAGTGGCCAGCTTGAGATTTAACAACACGGGAGGCACGACGTGAACCAACTGTTACCTGCACTGCAGAATAGCCGTCGGTTTCAACGCTTTTAACCTGAGTCACGCGATTAGGCTCAACCTCAATCACGGTAACAGGAATGGATACACCATCATCCGTAAAAACACGAGTCATACCGGTCTTACGGCCGACAATACCAATCGTCATTTTATTAACCTCTTAGTGTACGGGGCTTTTACCCGCTATGGCCGCCCATTTCAGAGCGTTACACAGTTTAAGCAATGCTTAAACCTTAAACGTTACTTAGCCGAGACTAATTTGAACTTCCACACCAGCAGCCAAATCTAGCTTCATAAGTGCATCAACAGTTTTTTCAGTAGGCTCAACAATATCCAGCAAACGCTTATGTGTACGGATCTCGTACTGATCGCGCGCGTCTTTATTAACGTGCGGTGAAATCAATACAGTGAAGCGCTCTTTACGAGTCGGCAGCGGAATCGGACCGCGCACTTGAGCACCTGTACGCTTTGCTGTTTCGACGATTTCTTGAGTAGAAGCGTCGATAAGCTTGTGATCGAAAGCCTTCAGGCGAATTCTAATGCGTTGATTCTGCATGTGAACCAAACTCCAATAATGATTAAAGAACAACCCTTTCGGTCGGATTTTTATGCCCAACAAAAGGAGGCGCAATATTAAGCGCGCAATTAACAGCTGTCAACTAAAAAAGCATTAATTTGCTTATTTAGTATGCAACCACCTTTTTAGCCAAAATAAAAGGCGGGCATAGGCCCGCCTTTTATTTTCAATTGCTATTAAGCAATGATTTTGGCAACAACGCCAGCACCTACAGTGCGACCACCTTCACGGATAGCGAAGCGTAAACCTTCTTCCATCGCGATTGGGTGAATCAAGGTAACAGTCATTTGAATGTTGTCACCTGGCATTACCATTTCTACGCCTTCTGGCAATTCTACTGCGCCGGTCACGTCAGTGGTACGGAAGTAGAACTGTGGACGGTAGCCTTTGAAGAATGGAGTGTGACGACCACCTTCATCTTTGGCCAATACGTAAACTTCTGACACGAAAGTAGTGTGAGGAGTTACAGAGTTTGGCTTACACAATACTTGACCACGTTGAACGTCGTCACGCTTGGTACCACGCAACAATACACCTACGTTCTCACCTGCACGACCTTCGTCGAGCAACTTGCGGAACATTTCAACACCGGTACAAGTGGTTTTTTGAGTTTCAGCGATACCAACGATCTGAATCTCTTCACCAACTTTAATAACACCACGCTCAACACGACCAGTTACTACAGTACCACGACCTGAAATCGAGAATACGTCTTCTACTGGCATCAAGAATGGTTGGTCAATCGCACGAACTGGCTCAGGGATATAAGAATCCAAAGACTCAACCAATTTACGCACCGCAGAAGTACCCAAACCGTTTTCGTCTTCGCCGTTCAACGCCATCAAAGCAGAACCAGCGATGATTGGAGTGTCGTCACCTGGGAAGTCATAAGTTGACAAGAGGTCACGCAATTCCATTTCAACCAATTCCAACATTTCGTTGTATTCGTCAGTACCCACGCCACCGCAGTCAGCCGCCAACAAGTCAGCCTTGTTCAAGAACACTACGATATAAGGAACACCTACTTGGCGAGAAAGAAGGATGTGCTCACGAGTTTGTGGCATTGGGCCATCGGTCGAACCACACACAAGGATAGCGCCGTCCATCTGAGCAGCACCAGTAATCATGTTTTTCACGTAGTCGGCGTGACCTGGGCAGTCAACGTGTGCGTAGTGACGAGTTGGAGAATCGTATTCTACGTGAGAAGTATTGATGGTAATACCGCGCGCTTTTTCTTCTGGCGCGTTATCGATACCTTCGTAGTTAAGAGCGGTACCGCCCCAAGTCTCTGCACATACACGAGTCAACGCCGCAGTCAGAGTGGTTTTACCGTGGTCAACGTGACCAATGGTGCCCACGTTGACGTGGGGCTTGTTACGTTCAAATTTTTCTTTAGCCACTTTTCAATTCCTCTAAAAGATACGAAAAACTATTCTTCGTCTTTCTTGATTTTGCTTTTAGCAATTACTTCATCAGCCACGTTACGTGGAGCTTCAGAATACTTTAAGAATTCCATAGTAAAGGTCGCACGACCCTGAGTTTGCGAACGCAACGATGTTGCATAACCAAACATTTCAGCCAATGGAACTTCAGCATTTACGATACGACCGCTTGGGCTATCGTCCATACCCAAAATCATACCGCGACGACGGTTCAAGTCGCCAACTACGTCACCCATATTCTCTTCTGGGGTTACCACTTCAACCTTCATGATAGGCTCAAGCAATACAGCGCCACCGAATTGAACAAGTTTTTTGGTCGCCATAGATGCAGCGATCTTAAACGCCATTTCTGACGAGTCAACATCGTGGTAAGAACCGTCAAATACTGTAGCTTTAAGGCCAAGCAATGGATAGCCCGCAACAACACCGTTCTGCATTTGCTCAGAGATACCTTTCTGAATTGCAGGAATGTATTCTTTCGGAACCACACCACCAACTACTTCGTTGACGAATTCCAAGCCTTCAGCGTTTGCATCTTCAGCTGGCTCAAAGCGAATCCAACAGTGACCAAACTGACCACGACCGCCCGACTGACGAACAAATTTACCTTCGATCTCGCACTTGTTACGAATCGCTTCACGGTAGGCAACTTGAGGCTTACCGATATTGGCTTCAACGTTAAACTCGCGACGCATACGGTCGACGATGATATCCAAGTGCAACTCACCCATACCACCAATAATGGTCTGACCGGTTTCTTCATCAGTGCGAACACGGAACGATGGGTCTTCCTGAGCCAACTTACCTAAAGCAATACCCATTTTCTCTTGGTCAGCTTTAGTTTTTGGCTCTACAGCTACGTGAATTACTGGCTCAGGGAATTCCATGCGCTCCAAAGTAATGATGCTATTTGGATCACACAAAGTATCACCAGTGGTCACATCTTTGAAACCAATACCTGCCGCAATGTCGCCGCACAACACTTCTTTGATTTCTTGACGCTGGTTCGCATGCATTTGAACCATACGACCTACACGCTCTCTCTTACCCTTAACAGGGTTATACACCGTATCACCTGAGCTTAGGGTGCCCGAGTAAACGCGGAAGAACGTCAAGGTACCTACGAATGGGTCGGTAGCAATTTTGAATGCCAAAGCAGAGAAAGGAGCATTATCTGAAGATTCGCGAACTGCTTGAGTCTCACCATCTTCCAACACACCTTCGATCGCCTTAACTTCGGTAGGAGCTGGCAAATATTCAATAACAGCATCCAACATCGCTTGAACGCCTTTACATTTAAACGCCGAACCACCCAACACCGGAATGATTTCGTTCGCCAATGTACGCGCACGGATACCCGCTTTAATTTCAGCTTCAGAAAGCTCACCGCCGTCCAAATACTTGTTCATCAATTCTTCTGATGATTCAGCAGCAGCTTCGATCAAAAACTCGCGCATTTCCTGACATTGCTCAAGCATGTCAGCAGGCACATCTTCATATTTGAAAGTCATGCCTTGATCAGCTTCATTCCAAATGATGGCTTGCATTTTAATTAAGTCCACCACACCAACAAAGTTCTCTTCAGAACCAATAGTCATTTGTAGCGGAACAGGGTTTGCACCTAATCGAGTTTTTAACTGCTCAACTACGCGCAAGAAATTTGCACCTGTACGGTCCATTTTGTTCACAAACACCATACGAGGTACTTCATATTTGTTTGCTTGACGCCATACAGTTTCAGTTTGTGGTTGCACGCCTGATGAACCACACAATACGACTACTGCGCCGTCCAATACACGTAAAGAACGCTCTACTTCGATGGTAAAGTCAACGTGTCCGGGGGTGTCGATAACGTTAATACGGTGCTCGTCAAATTGACCAGCCATACCTTTCCAAAAGGTTGTTACCGCAGCAGATGTAATCGTAATACCACGCTCTTGCTCTTGAACCATCCAGTCGGTGGTTGCAGAACCTTCGTGGGTTTCACCTAATTTGTGTGACAAACCGGTGTAGAACAGCACACGCTCGGTAGTAGTAGTTTTACCAGCATCAACGTGCGCGCAAATACCGATGTTACGGTAGCGTGCAATAGGAGTCTTACGTGCCACAGCTGTTGTCCCCAATTATCAATTCGTTTAACGGTAAAAGGCAGCTTTGGCTGCCTTTTACCCTCACATAGGTGATTAGAAGCGGAAGTGCGAGAACGCCTTGTTCGCTTCAGCCATACGGTGAACGTCTTCACGCTTCTTAACCGCAGCACCTTTACCTTGGGCAGCGTCAATCAACTCACCGGCTAGACGCTGTGGCATTGATTTTTCGCTACGTTTACGCGAGTAATCCACCAACCAGCGCATAGCCAAAGCGGTGCGACGAGAGGCACGTACTTCTACCGGCACTTGGTAAGTAGCACCACCCACACGGCGAGACTTAACCTCAACCAATGGAGCGATGTTTTCGAGAGCCTCTTCAAACACTTCTAAAGGCTCGCGATTCAATTTGGTCTTTACGATGTCCAAAGCGCCATACACGATGCGCTCTGCAACCGATTTCTTACCACTGATCATCACGTGGTTCATAAATTTCGCCAAAGTCACGTCGCCGAATTTTGGATCTGGCAACGACTCGCGTTTAGCGACAACTCTTCTTCTTGGCATATCACTAGCCTCACTTCAGGGATTTTCCAAGACAGCTAATCTGCTTGGCCTTACTCGGTCTTACCCGAAAACTAACGCCCGATTACAACGGCGCCGGAGCGCCATCATATTACTTAGGACGTTTTGCACCGTATTTAGAGCGAGCTTGTTTACGCTTCGCAACACCTGAGGTGTCTAATGCGCCGCGTACAGTGTGGTAACGAACACCTGGCAAGTCTTTAACACGACCGCCACGAATCAATACAACACTGTGCTCTTGCAAGTTGTGACCTTCACCGCCGATATATGAAGAAACTTCAAAACCGTTAGTTAGACGAACACGGCACACTTTACGTAATGCAGAGTTAGGCTTTTTAGGTGTAGTCGTATAAACGCGAGTACATACGCCGCGTTTTTGTGGGTTGCCTTGCAGAGCAGGAACGTCACTCTTTTCTACGATACGTTTTCTTGGCTTACGAACCAACTGGTTGATCGTCGGCATGAAAACAAACTCCATAGATAATATATGCCTTCACAAGAAGGCCAGTTTAAAGAAAGCCGTATTTCAATTTGATGAAACACGAGCCTCCCACATAAAAAAGTGGGTGGCGCATTGTATAGACAGCACCCACCATCGTCAAGACAAAGACCGACCCAACCGTACGAAACACCAACGATGTGGTTATAAACAAGGCCGGACAAGCCGGCCTTGAGATCATTGCCCTCCCCAAAGGGAATTTTTTAGCTAGCCGATGCTTAACTTAAGAGCTTCGGTTAACGCTGCTTCAACATCTTCAGCACTCACGCCACCCTGATCAGCAAGAGCCTCTTCACGACGACGCTTACGATCTTTATGGTAAGCAAGACCAGTACCCGCTGGGATCAAGCGACCCACAACGACGTTCTCTTTCAAGCCACGTAAAGTGTCTTTCTTACCAGTAACAGCTGCCTCAGTAAGAACACGAGTGGTTTCTTGGAACGATGCCGCCGAAATGAACGATTCGGTAGCCAATGATGCCTTGGTAATACCTAACAACAGACGCTCGAATTGCGCAGGCTGTTTGTCTTCCGCACGTAATTTTTCGTTCTCTTCCAACACTGCCGAGTATTCAACCTGCTCGCCTTTAACAAAGGTCGAATCGCCCATGGTGGTAATTTCAACTTTACGCAACATTTGACGCACGATCGTCTCAATGTGCTTATCGTTAATTTTTACACCTTGTAGACGATAGACGTCTTGAATCTCGTTAGTGATGTAACGCGCCAGAGCCTCTACACCTTGCAAACGAAGAATGTCATGTGGGTTAGCTGGACCATCCGATACCACCTCACCTTTGTGAACCATTTCGCCTTCGAACACAGTCAGCTGACGATGTTTAGGAATCAACACTTCGTAGTGAGTTGAACCGTCCGGCAACACCTGTCCATCTGCTGGCGTAATAATCAAACGACGCTTACCTTTGGTTTCTTTACCAAAGCTAATGGTGCCCGAAATTTCCGCCAAAATAGCAGGCTCTTTTGGGCGACGCGCTTCGAACAAGTCGGCAACACGTGGCAAACCACCGGTAATGTCGCGAGTCTTAGAACCTTCTTGCGGAATACGCGCAATAATGTCACCCACGTTGATGGCATCACCATCGTTCAAGCTCAATATTGCGTGTGAAGGCAACATGTAGTGAGCAGGCTGATTGGTATTAGAGAGGTACAACTCTTTACCAGATGCGTCTTTCAGTGTCACCGCTGGACGCAAATCTTTACCGGCCGATGGGCGCTCTGCTGGGTCCAAAATCTGGATAGAGCTCAATCCGGTTAATTCGTCAGTTTGACGACGAATTGATAAGCCATCTTCCATTCCCGAGAAATGAACAGTACCAGCCACTTCCGAAACAATCGGGTGAGTATGCGGATCCCATGAAGCGATTTTCTGGCCACCTTTAACTGGCTCGCCATCTTTAACACTAATCAAAGCACCATATGGAATTTTGTAACGTTCACGCTCACGACCAGCGGCGTCAGCAACAGCCAATTCACCCGAACGTGAAACCGCAACAAGATTGCCCGATGGATTTTGAACCACTTTAACGTTAAGCAAACGAACATTACCGTCTTGCTTAACAACTACGCTATCAACCGCAGAAGCACGCGATGCCGCACCACCGATGTGGAAAGTACGCATGGTCAACTGCGTTCCCGGCTCACCGATTGATTGAGCCGCAATAACGCCTACTGCTTCACCAGGATTCACACGGTGACCACGGGCTAAGTCGCGGCCATAACACATAGAACAGATGCCGTTACGTGATTCACAGCTAATGGGTGAACGCACTACAACTTCGTCTACACCTAAAACCTCAATGCGATCAACCCATGCTTCATCGATCATGGTTCCGGCTGGAATAAGAATCTCATCGGAACCTGCGCGAATAACATCACGCGCAACAACACGACCCAGAATACGATCGCCCAATGACTCAATTACGTCACCACCTTCAATTACCGGCGCCATAACCAAACCAGCGTCGGTACCACAGTCTTGTGTCGTAACTACCAAGTCCTGCGCAACGTCAACTAGACGACGAGTCAAATAACCAGAGTTAGCCGTCTTAAGTGCGGTATCCGCCAAACCTTTACGAGCACCGTGCGTGGAAATAAAGTACTGGAGTACGTTTAAACCTTCACGGAAGTTCGCTTTAATTGGGGTTTCGATAATCGATCCATCTGGACGAGCCATTAATCCACGCATACCTGCCAACTGACGGATTTGAGCTGGCGATCCACGTGCACCAGAGTCGGCGTACATGTAGACCGAGTTAAACGAAGTTTGCTCAACCTCGTTACCATCACGATCGACAACCTTCTCTTTAGAAATACCTTCCATCATCGACTTCGCAACCAAATCGTTAGCGCGCGACCAAATATCGATGACCTTGTTGTATTTCTCGCCTTGAGTCACAAGACCTGAAGCGTATTGAGTTTCAATTTCTTTAACTTCAGCATCGGCACGAGCGATGATATCGGCCTTAGCCGCGGGGATAGTAAAGTCGTTAACACCAATCGATGAACCAGACTTGGTTGAGAAGTCGTAACCCATATACATTAATTGGTCAGCAAAAATAACCGTTGCTTTCAAACCAACCACACGATAGCAATAGTTGATTACAGCGGAGATTGCTTTCTTAACCATTGGGCGGTTGATCATGTCGATCGGGATTCCCGCTGGACAGATTTCCCAAAGCAATACGCGACCAACAGTTGTATCCACCAATTTAGTTTCGGTGGTGCGCTCACCTTCATCGCCAATTAAAGTTTCTTCTAAACGAACTTTAATTCTTGCCTGAAGATCAACTTGCTTCGAATAATAGGCACGCGATACTTCCATATGGTCAGCGAAGATCATACCTTCACCTAAAGCATTTACACGCTCACGAGACATCCAGTAAAGACCCAATACAACGTCCTGCGAAGGAACGATAATTGGCTCACCGGATGCAGGCGATAAAATGTTATTGGTGGACATCATCAATGCGCGCGCTTCTAGCTGCGCTTCAATGGTCAAAGGAACGTGCACTGCCATTTGGTCACCGTCGAAGTCAGCGTTGTACGCAGAACAAACGAGCGGGTGTAATTGAATAGCTTTACCTTCAATCAATACAGGCTCAAACGCCTGAATACCTAGACGGTGAAGGGTTGGCGCACGGTTGAGCAATACTGGGTGCTCACGAATTACTTCGTCGAGAATATCCCACACTACCGCCTCTTCACGCTCAACCATTTTCTTCGCTGCTTTAATGGTGGTTGCTAAACCGCGCAACTCAAGCTTAGAGAAAATAAATGGTTTGAATAATTCTAGAGCCATCTTCTTAGGAAGACCGCACTGATGCAAACGTAAAGTAGGACCAACAGTAATAACTGAACGACCAGAGTAGTCTACGCGCTTACCAAGTAGGTTCTGGCGGAAACGACCTTGCTTACCTTTGATCATGTCAGCCAAAGATTTTAATGGACGCTTGTTCGAGCCGGTAATTGCACGACCACGACGACCGTTATCTAGCAACGCATCTACCGCCTCTTGAAGCATACGTTTTTCGTTGCGTACGATAATATCTGGAGCATTTAAGTCCAAAAGACGCTTCAAACGGTTATTACGGTTGATAACACGACGATACAAATCGTTCAAATCTGATGTTGCGAAGCGGCCGCCATCTAACGGAACCAATGGACGCAAATCTGGCGGCAGTACTGGAAGTACTTCCATCACCATCCACTCAGGCTTGTTGCCTGAGAAGAAGAACGCTTCCAACAGTTTCAAACGCTTAGAATATTTTTTAATTTTAGTTTCTGAACTGGTGGTTGGAATTTCTTCACGTAAACGTTGAATTTCCGCTTCCAGATCAATCGCGCGCATTAGAGTCTGGATGGCTTCGGCGCCCATTTGAGCTTCAAACTCATCGCCGAACTCTTCCATAGCTTCGAAATACTGTTCATCTGATAGCAGTTGGCCACGCTCAAGCGTGGTCATACCTGGTTCAGTAACCACGTATGATTCGAAATAAAGTACGCGCTCGATGTCACGCAGAGTCATGTCAAGCAACAAACCAATACGACTCGGCAAAGATTTCAAAAACCAAATGTGCGCAACTGGGCTTGCCAACTCAATGTGAGCCATACGCTCACGACGAACTTTAGCCAAAGTCACTTCTACGCCGCATTTTTCACAAATAATGCCGCGGTGCTTCATACGTTTGTACTTGCCGCACAAACATTCGTAATCTTTTACTGGACCAAAAATTTTGGCACAGAACAAACCTTCACGCTCAGGCTTGAAAGTACGGTAGTTAATGGTTTCTGGCTTTTTAACTTCGCCAAAAGACCATGAACGAATCATTTCAGGTGATGCCAAGCTAATACGAATAGAGTCGAATTCTTCGACCGGTCCCTGGGACTTGAGCATATTCAGTAAGTCTTTCAAGGCGCTTTCTCCTGTAGGCTCCTAAGAGCTTTCATTAAACTTCGAGGCAAACTCTTCAAACAGTCGGTCAGGCGGGAGTCTCACTCCCGCCGTTTTCACAGGATTACTCGTCCTGCTCAAGTTCGATGTTGATACCCAATGAACGGATTTCTTTAACCAATACGTTGAAAGACTCAGGCATGCCTGGCTCCATACGGTGATCTCCGTCAACGATGTTTTTATACATCTTGGTACGACCAGCAACGTCATCCGACTTAACTGTGAGCATTTCTTGTAGCGTATAAGCCGCGCCGTACGCTTCAAGGGCCCACACCTCCATCTCACCGAAGCGCTGACCACCGAATTGAGCTTTACCACCCAATGGCTGCTGAGTAACCAAACTGTACGAACCGGTAGAACGAGCATGCATTTTGTCGTCGACCAAGTGGTTCAACTTCAACATATACATGTAGCCAACGGTAACTGGACGAGAGAATTGATCACCGGTACGACCATCAAACAAAATGGTTTGACCGCTGTCGGGTAAATCAGCCAAACGTAGCAAGGCTTTGATCTCGTGCTCTTCGGCACCGTCAAATACTGGAGTTGCCATTGGGACGCCGTCACGAAGATTGCGAGCTAGCGTAATCAATTCTTCATCGCTAAAACTTTGCAAATCTTCTTTCGCTGCTACGTCACCCGTGGTGTTGTAAATTTCTTCCAAGAATTGACGGACTTCGGCTACAGCGCGTTGCTGTTCAAGCATTTTATTGATCTTGTCACCAAGACCTTTCGCCGCCATACCCAAGTGCATTTCCAAAACCTGACCAACGTTCATGCGCGAAGGTACACCCAGAGGGTTCAATACGATGTCAACTGTTTCGCCGTTGATGTCGTAAGGCATATCTTCGACGGGCATGATCTTGGAGATAACACCTTTGTTACCGTGACGACCAGCCATCTTGTCGCCTGGCTGAATACGACGCTTAATTGCCAAATAAACTTTAACAATTTTGAGTACGCCAGGTGCCAAATCATCGCCAGTTGCCAGCTTGCGTTTTTTATCCTCGAAGCGCTCATCGAGAATTTTGCGACGTTCAGCTAATTGTTCTTCTGCGCGATCGATCTGCTCATTAAGCACTTCATCGTTCATACGCAACTTGAACCAATCGGCCTTCTCAAGCGAATCCAATACTTCATGAGTCAGAGTTTCGCCACGTTTGACATTCTTACCAGAGGCTACTTCTTTGCCCACTAAGGCTTCACGCAAACGCTCAAAAGTCGCCGCTTCAACAATACGGAATTCTTCGTTAAGGTCTTTACGAACTTCGTCAAGTTGAGCTTTTTCAATTTCTTGACTGCGCGAATCTTTCTCAAGACCATCGCGAGTGAAGACTTGAACGTCAATCACAGTACCTTTAGTTCCGGACGGAACACGTAAGGATGTATCTTTAACGTCAGATGCTTTCTCACCGAAAATTGCGCGCAACAATTTCTCTTCTGGGGTCAGTTGAGTCTCACCTTTTGGTGTAACTTTTCCAACCAAGATATCGCCGCCGCCAACTTCAGCACCAATATAAACAATACCCGACTCGTCGAGTTTTGATAGCGCACTTTCACCAACGTTAGGGATATCCGACGTGATTTCTTCACTGCCTAACTTGGTATCACGAGCGATACAAGTCAGTTCTTGAATATGGATGGTCGTGAAGCGATCTTCATCAACAACACGCTCAGACACAAGAATCGAGTCTTCGTAGTTGTAACCATTCCAAGGCATGAAGGCGATACGCATGTTTTGCCCAAGCGCCAACTCGCCCATATCAACGGAAGGACCATCAGCCAAAATATCACCACGCTCGACAGAATCACCAATATTGACGATAGGACGCTGGTTGATACAGGTATTTTGGTTGGAGCGGGTATATTTGATGAGGTTGTAAATATCTACGCCCGCATCACCGGCTTCAACTTCAGCGCTGTGCACTTTCACAACGATACGGCCAGCGTCTACGCGGTCGATAATACCGCCACGCTTAGCAACAACACACACGCCCGAGTCACGAGCTACGTTGCGCTCCATACCGGTACCGACGAGTGGTTTTTGAGAACGCAAAGTTGGAACAGCCTGACGCTGCATGTTCGAACCCATCAATGCACGGTTAGCATCATCGTGCTCAAGGAACGGAATCAACGATGCCGCAACCGAAACCACCTGACGCGGTGACACATCCATATAGGTAACGTCGGCTGGGGTTTTCAGGGTAAACTCATTCATGTAACGGACAGACACGAATTCCTCGGTAAGATTACCGTCTTCGTCCATGGCCGCTGATGCCTGAGCAATAACTTGTTCCGCTTCATTGATGGCTGATAGGAACTCGATCTTGTCAGTTACTTTTCCATTCTCAACTTTGCGGTAAGGTGACTCAAGGAAACCGTAGCTGTTAGTACGAGCGTAGGTTGCCAGAGAGTTGATCAGACCGATGTTTGGACCTTCAGGGGTCTCAATCGGACATACGCGACCGTAATGCGTCGGGTGCACGTCACGCACTTCGAAGCCTGCACGCTCACGCGTCAAACCACCTGGGCCGAGCGCAGAAACACGACGCTTGTGCGTAATCTCAGAGAGCGGATTGTTTTGATCCATGAACTGTGACAACTGGGAAGATCCGAAGAACTCCTTCACCGCTGCAGCTACTGGTTTAGCGTTGATTAAATCTTGTGGCATCAAGCCTTCACTCTCGGCCATCGACAAGCGCTCTTTCACTGCGCGCTCAACACGAACCAAACCAACACGGAATTGGTTCTCTGCCATCTCACCCACCGAACGAACACGACGGTTACCGAGGTGATCAATATCATCCACAACACCTTTGCCGTTACGGATTGAGATAAGGGTCTTCATAACATCAACGATGTCTTCGTTTGAAAGAGTACCCTCACCCACATCTTGATCGCGTCCCAAACGACGATTGAACTTCATGCGACCAACAGCTGACAAATCGTAACGCTCTTGCGAGAAGAACAGGTTCTGGAACAAGGCTTCAGCCGACTCTTTAGTTGGCGGCTCGCCAGGACGCATCATGCGATAAATTTCAACCAGCGCTTCCAATTGAGTGCGGGTAGGATCGATGCGCAATGTTTCTGAAATAAATGGACCGCAATCTAATTCGTTGGTGTAAAGAGTTTCAATTTTCTCAATACCCGCAGAAATGATTTTAGTTAATACATCAAGCGTAATTTCGGTGTTGCATTCAAACAACAACTCACCGGTGTTGGTATCTATGATGTCTTTGGCCAATGAGCGTCCCAACAGATATTCTGCAGGAACCTCCATATGGTCAACGCCAGCTTTTTCTAACTGACGGATATGGCGAGCAGTGATGCGTCGACCTTCTTCAACAATAATCGAGCCATCTTTATCTTTGATATCAAATGTCGCCACGTCACCGCGCAAACGGGACGGCACCAATTCGTATTGGAATTGGCCATTCTTATCGAGGATAAAACTACTTGTCTCGAAAAACAATTCGAGCATTTCTTGCGAGGTGTACCCTAGTGCACGCAGCAATATGGTTGCTGGCAACTTACGGCGACGATCGATACGCACGTAGAGCATATCTTTTGGATCGAATTCGAAATCGAGCCAAGAACCGCGGTAAGGAATGATGCGAGCCGAGAATAATAATTTACCTGACGAGTGGGTCTTACCCTTATCATGATCGAAGAATACGCCAGGTGAACGATGCAATTGAGATACGATAACTCGCTCGGTACCGTTAATCACGAAAGTACCGTTATCGGTCATGAGCGGAATCTCGCCCATGTACACTTCTTGTTCTTTAATATCTTTAATCGCTTTGTTTGAAGATTCACGATCGTAAATAATCAAACGAACTTTTACGCGCAATGGCACAGCGTAGGTAATACCACGCAAAATACATTCATTAACATCAAATGCAGCTTTACCCAGGGTGTAGCTTACATATTCAAGAGCAGCATTACCTGAATAACTTGCAATTGGAAACACGGAACGGAAGGCAGCATGCAAACCAATGTCGTCACGCTTTGAAACAGGGATATCTGCTTGGGTGAACTTTCTATAGGAGTCCAACTGAATCGCCAATAGATAGGGTACATCCATTACATGTGGCAATTTGCCGAAATTCTTGCGGATACGTTTTTTCTCAGTATATGAGTAAGCCATCTGTATTCCCCAGCTTGTTTGCGGATCGGGCCTGACCGCAGTCATAAAACGCCTGCGCGCGTTCAATAAAAACTTGCTAATTCACTCGAGTGTCGTGCATACAAATTAATTTGTATCCACAAGATATAAATTCCTTTTTCACTTGCTGTTTGAACATCCCATTCTGAAAACAGAAAAAGGCTGGCGAGCAATAGCTCACCAGCCCAGTGTTCAAACTGTCGTTAGAACGAATTGTCGCTAACAGAATTATTTCAATTCTACGATAGCGCCAGCTTCTTCCAACTTAGCTTTAGCAGCTTCAGCGTCAGCTTTTGACAAGCCTTCTTTAACTGCTTTAGGAGCTGCTTCTACTAAGTCTTTAGCTTCTTTCAAGCCTAAACCAGTAATTTCACGAACAGCTTTAATTACGTTAACCTTCTTGTCACCAGCAGATGAAAGAATTACGTTGAATTCAGTTTGCTCTTCAGCAGCGGCAGCAGCTGGACCTGCAGCAACAGCAACAGCGGCAGCAGCAGAAACACCGAATTTTTCTTCCATTGCAGTGATTAACTCAACAACGTCTTTCACAGACATTTCTGCGATAGCATTGATGATATCGTCTTTAGTCAGAGACATGTCTCAATTCCTACATAAGGGAGCAATATGCTCAATTTAAATCGTAATAACAGACTGCTTAAGATTAAGCAGCTTGTTGTTCTTTTTGGTCGCGAACGGCCGCAATAGTGCGAACCAACTTGCCAGCGGAAGCTTCTTTCATGCAATTCATCAAGCGAGCAATTGCTTCGTCGTAAGTTGGGAGGCTTGCCAACATGGCAACATTAACCAACTCACCTTCAAAAGCAGCAGCTTTCAACTCGAATTTATCGTTTTCACGAGCGAAATCCTGAAGAATACGCGCACCAGCGCCAGGATGTTCGTTAGAGAAAGCGATCAAGGTAGGACCTACGAAACTGTCTGCTAGACATTCGAAAGAAGTACCTTGTACAGCACGACGGGCCAATGTGTTACGGACGACTTTTACCCAGACGCCAGCTTCACGAGCCTGTTTACGAAGAGCAGCCATTTTACCTACAGTCACGCCACGAGAGTCGGCGATAACAGCAGATAAAGCGCCCTTAGCAGCTTCTTGGACTTCAGCGACAATCGCTTTTTTGCCTTCAAGTCCTAATGCCACGGGATTACTCCTGCATTGATAGGTCGAACCTATCGTTAACTTCAAGCATTGATTCTCAATGCCACTTGTTCGGTGATTTCATTCGTAGCTTGCGCTCACGTGGGTCTCACCATCTGCGTAGGTAAATATTAAGCTTTCGCGCCTACGGTCTTTGACGGCCCGCTTGCGCGGACCCCAAAGTTTGGTTGTTCTAAGGCTTAAATTGCCAAAGAACCTTGATCAATTACCAAGCCAGGACCCATAGTAGTGCTAAGAGTCACTTTCTTGATATAAACACCTTTAGAAGTTGCTGGTTTGGCTCTTTTCAGATCAGATAGCAATGCTTCTAAGTTTTCTTTAATTGCAACAACGTCAAATGAAACTTTACCGATGCCGCCATGAATGATGCCGCCTTTTTCTGCGCGGTAACGAACCTGGCCGGCTTTAGCATTTTTAACTGCAGTTACAACATCTGGAGTAACAGTACCGGTTTTTGGGTTGGGCATAAGGCCACGAGGGCCAAGCACAGTGCCCAACTGACCAACTACGCGCATTGCATCAGGACTTGCGATAACAACATCGAAATCCATTTTGCCAGCCTTAACTTCAGCAGCTAAGTCATCCATACCGACCAAATCTGCACCCGCAGCTTTAGCAGCTTCAGCATTTGCACCCTGAGTAAATACGGCAACACGAACAGTTTTGCCATTACCGTGAGGCAAAGTAGTTGCACCACGAACAGATTGATCAGATTTACGTGGATCAATACCAAGGTTTACAGATACATCTACAGTTTCAGCAAACTTTACATTAGAAAGTTCTTTTAAAAGAGCAACAGCCTCTTCAATCGCATACTGTTTAGTGCTGTCGATTTTTTCGTTGATTGCGCGCTGACGCTTAGTTAACTTTGCCATCTTATACACCCTCTACATTCAAGCCCATGGAACGAGCCGAACCTGCAATAGTACGCACTGCTGCGTCCATATCAGCTGCAGTAAGGTCAGGCATTTTGGTAGTAGCGATAGCTTCTAACTGCTCGCGAGTAACAGTACCGACTTTCTGAGTGTTTGGACGGCCACTGCCGCTGGTAACACCAGCTGCTTTCTTGAGCAAGAACGCTGCAGGAGGGGTCTTCATAGCAAAGGTAAAACTACGGTCGCTATAAACACTAATAACAACTGGAACTGGTGCACCAGCTTCCATGCCCTGGGTTTGAGCATTAAAAGCTTTACAGAATTCCATAATATTCACGCCGTGCTGACCCAATGCAGGACCAACCGGTGGAGATGGGTTTGCTTTACCAGCTGCAACTTGCAGCTTAATGTAAGCGGTTACTTTCTTTGCCATTTTTAACTCCCCTATGGGTGATAACGCCTCAGAATCTATTTTGGCAAATAGATTCTTCTTAGGCTCCCCTCTTTGGCCGATCAGACCAAAGATGCGAAAACCCCTGCCTACTTAAGTAAACAGGGGCATGAAAAAAATTTACGTCTTTTCGACTTGGCCGAATTCTAACTCAACGGGAGTAGAACGTCCAAATATTAATACCGCGACGCGCAAACGGTTTTTATCATAGTTAACCTCTTCAACAACCCCATTGAAGTCATTGAAAGGACCATCAATAACTCTAACCATTTCACCCGGTTCAAATATGGTTTTAGGCTTAGGCTTTTCAATAGAGTCGTCTACACGACGCAATATCGCTTCCGCCTCTTTCTCTGTAATAGGTGCAGGTTGATCTGCTTTTCCGCCAATAAAACCCATCACACGCGGAGTGTCTTTCACCAAATGCCAAGTGTCATCATTAAGCTCCATTTGCACGAGAACGTATCCCGGAAAGAACTTACGTTCACTTTTACGCTTTTGGCCACCGCGCATTTCGACAACTTCTTCTGTAGGAACCAAGATTTCACCGAAGCTATCTTCCATTCCAAACAGGTTTACGCGCTCACGCAGTGAAGCTGCTACCTTTTTTTCGTAGCCAGAATAAGCATGCACAACGTACCAACGCTTGGCCATAACATTTATCCAATAATACTTGAGGCGATAAAACCAAAAAGCGAATCCAAACACCACAAAATGATTGATGTAATGAAAACAGCAATAACAACGATAATCGTCGTTTGATTAGTCTCTTGACGCGTCGGCCAAACAACTTTGCGCAACTCAACGGCTGATCCGCGGATTACATCCGCAATAGATGCTCCTTTCGCCGTGTTTACTGCGATAAAAAGCGCAATCGCCGCCATCACTATGATTGCTAAGGCACGATATAAAACAGGCTGAGCTGCAAATGCAGAATTACCAATTACGGCAGCAGCAACCAACGCAACAACTAATGCCCACTTCAGAGCGTCGAGGCGATAAACCTTCTCTTCAGTACCTGTTGTCATTCCGTAGGATACCTTTTATGGCAGGCCAGGAGGGACTCGAACCCCCAACACCCGGTTTTGGAGACCGGTGCTCTACCAATTGAACTACTGGCCTAAACTTGAAAGGTGCACGAGAAACGTGCACCCGCATTCATTAAGCAATGATTTTGGCAACAACGCCAGCACCTACGGTGCGACCACCTTCACGGATAGCGAAGCGTAAACCTTCTTCCATCGCGATTGGGTGAATCAAGGTAACAGTCATTTGAATGTTGTCACCTGGCATTACCATTTCTACGCCTTCTGGCAATTCTACTGCGCCGGTCACGTCAGTGGTACGGAAGTAGAACTGTGGACGGTAGCCTTTGAAGAATGGAGTGTGACGACCACCTTCATCTTTGGCCAATACGTAAACTTCTGACACGAAAGTAGTGTGAGGAGTTACAGAGTTTGGCTTACACAATACTTGACCACGTTGAACGTCGTCACGCTTGGTACCACGCAACAATACACCTACGTTCTCACCTGCACGACCTTCGTCGAGCAACTTGCGGAACATTTCAACACCGGTACAAGTGGTTTTTTGAGTTTCAGCGATACCAACGATCTGAATCTCTTCACCAACTTTAATAACACCACGCTCAACACGACCAGTTACTACAGTACCACGACCTGAAATCGAGAATACGTCTTCTACTGGCATCAAGAATGGTTGGTCAATCGCACGAACTGGCTCAGGGATATAAGAATCCAAAGACTCAACCAATTTACGCACCGCAGAAGTACCCAAACCGTTTTCGTCTTCGCCGTTCAACGCCATCAAAGCAGAACCAGCGATGATTGGAGTGTCGTCACCTGGGAAGTCATAAGTTGACAAGAGGTCACGCAATTCCATTTCAACCAATTCCAACATTTCGTTGTATTCGTCAGTACCCACGCCACCGCAGTCAGCCGCCAACAAGTCAGCCTTGTTCAAGAACACTACGATATAAGGAACACCTACTTGGCGAGAAAGAAGGATGTGCTCACGAGTTTGTGGCATTGGGCCATCGGTCGAACCACACACAAGGATAGCGCCGTCCATCTGAGCAGCACCAGTAATCATGTTTTTCACGTAGTCGGCGTGACCTGGGCAGTCAACGTGTGCGTAGTGACGAGTTGGAGAATCGTATTCTACGTGAGAAGTATTGATGGTAATACCGCGCGCTTTTTCTTCTGGCGCGTTATCGATACCTTCGTAGTTAAGAGCGGTACCGCCCCAAGTCTCTGCACATACACGAGTCAACGCCGCAGTCAGAGTGGTTTTACCGTGGTCAACGTGACCAATGGTGCCCACGTTGACGTGGGGCTTGTTACGTTCAAACTTTTCCTTCGCCATTGCGAGCGCCTCCTCAGACGTACTTACAGACAAAAAAGCCGCGAAAGATCGCTTTCGCAGCATACATGTGGAGCTCATGAGCGGAGTTGAACCGCTGACCTCACCCTTACCAAGGGTGTGCTCTACCAACTGAGCTACATGAGCAGAAATCGATTATTTGGAGCGGGTAGCGGGAATCGAACCCGCGCCATCAGCTTGGAAGGCTGAGGTTCTACCATTGAACCATACCCGCTTAATCAGATACTGGCCCAGACCAACAGGCCTTACTCCACGCATCAATAGATGCTAAAAATGGTGCAGGGGGGTGGATTCGAACCACCGAAGCTCACGCGTCAGATTTACAGTCTGATCCCTTTGGCCGCTCGGGAACCCCTGCTGAAAACTGGCAGGCATTGTGCCTTTGCCCTCAACAACTGTCAAACGATTTATTTAATAAAATCACACAGTTAGCCTTACAAACAAGAGGATAAATGGAGCTGGCGAGAGGAATTGAACCCCCGACCGGCTGATTACAAGTCAGCTGCTCTACCTACTGAGCTACGCCAGCCTTTTATCAACGTCATCGTTTGTGGTGCGAAATTGTAGTGGCACTTTTAGTTATTAGCAATACCCAAACAAACATTTTGTTTTATTTCGATAAGTTTTTTTCCTTGAAGCGATCCATTAATCACCAATTCGGACAACTTGTCAGCAAAGCGGTTATTAATTTCCACCCAATATTTTTTATCATCGCTCTCTACTTGGATTATTTTTGTCTCCAATTCTAAAGAGTCGGAAATATTTTTACGATCTATCGCTGTAGCCTCATCTATAAATCGCCCAAGTGAAATAGATTTACGCTCGCCCTCTTCCACCAAAAAACCTTCAATATCGACCTTTTGGAGCCGCATCAATATTTCTAATGGATTTTCTTCCACGACAGCAAGATCGATCACAATTTCAAAAAGCGGCCGGTTTAAAGATAACAGATGGATTTGACTATCAATTTGATGGACCACTATCTCTTCTTGGAAATACTCTGCATATAAAAGTGACTCAAAAGGCCCAACCAAAACACACATGTTAGCTTTTACCGCATCCGGCAATGAATGCTTTTCAACTCCTGCCGATGAATATAAATGCTTTATCTCATCATTGGTGAAACTGTTTGACTCAACTATAGGTTTTAAAGATGTTGTGAGCGTGCCGCCAGCCTTTTGAACATCATCCGCAAACGACCCGCTTAGCAAGCCGTAAAAAAAATACGCGACATTGATGATCGCCAGAAATATAAATATGTGTTTCATATTATTTTTTCAGTAACACCTCATCAAAGTGCACACAGATTCCTTTTAATACAACATCACTATCAACCTGAGCATTCGGAAAGGATGAAACCATTAGATGAGCGTCTCCACCCGTTATAAATAAGGGAGCAGTTTCATTTTTTGGAACTTGCAAGCGTGCCCGCATCACCATGCCTTCGATCATCGATAGAAATGCCTTACCGACTGCTTCATTAGTGTTGAGCCCGAGATGTTCCGTCTCCTGACTGAACGACACAACCTGGACTCCTGCTGTTGTCTGGCCCAAGGATTCAAAAAAAACTTTCTTGCCCGGCCCAATCAACCCACCGAGATGGTGATTCCTAACAACAACATCGACAGTTACCGCCGTCCCCAATGAAACCAACACAAATGAATCGATCCCCTGAGAATGTACACCTATCATTCCCAACCAACGATCCACTCCGAGCTTACTGTAATCTTCATACCCGTTAATTAACTCAGCGAAATGGGATTGTGAACTCGCCCAATCAATGGAGCAATTGAACAGTTTTTTAATTTTTGTTTCAAAAAATTGATTAAAATCTCTTGAGCGAACGCTCGATCCCAAAACTCGTCGATACCCACCTTTAAGCAGGGCTAGCCTGTCGATACATGCATCATACTCGGCAGCACCTTGAGAGATGACGCGCCGGTTCTCAATTTCCCACCATTTGATTCTGGTATTACCAAGGTCAAATACGATTAGCATTCTAATGCCCGAAGCGATAAATCACCGGTATGCAAAATTTTCTCACCATCAGCACAGGCTATTCGAATACTGCCAGCATCACTAAGGCCGAGAAACACACCTTCGACGCGCTCTCTCGGCCCCTGAATAACAACAGCTTGATTTAAATAAGCCGACCGTCGCTCCCAGTCTCGAAGATAGTAACTAAATGTTTTAGACGGGAATTCTTTTAGAAGAGTGAGAAGATTAGATGTAAGGGCAGCAATTAACTGATTACGGTCTGGCAGCTCAATAGATTGGAGCAACGCTATCGAATTAAGATCGATCCAAGGCGCAGCTATGTCGCTCATTAAACCATCTGGATTATTAACTCTATAGTTTACCCCGAGCCCAACAACCAACTCAGCATCACCCAGAATATCCCCGCGTATCTCAATCAACACACCGGAAAGCTTACGATCACCGAAAAGAATGTCATTAGGCCATTTGAGCTTGAGGTCGGAAAAACCTAAATGCTCCATTGTTTTAACCACTGATAACCCTACAGCAAGGCTCAATCCGTCAAAATGAGCCACCCCTTCTGAAGTCGAGTGGCCCAGTGATAGATAAATATTTTGCCCAAACGGACTTATCCACTTGCGTCCGCGGCGACCACGGCCGGCCGACTGATACTCAGCAACAGCAACATGGTTGTGTATGCATTCTTTCGAGAGCAGGAAATCATTCGTCGAATCAATAAGCGGCAACACGTGAAAAGCAATATCAGGCGGAGAGTTGAGTGGCAGCGCTAATCGGATTTTCGCTTCATCGATTAAAGCCAAACCACCCGGGATTTGATAACCTCGCCCTTTAACACTAATTAATGGAACCCCGAGAGTTTCAACGCCTGCCAACGATTTCCAAACGGCAGCTCTAGATAAGCCAAGCGCTGCCCCTAAACTTTCGCCAGAATGAAAATTTCCGTCACTGAGAATTCTTAACAATGCAGACAGGGTGCTGTGTTTTTCTCTCATTGTTATCACGCGCCATCCACATAGACTCGCTCAAGTCGATGACCTAACGCAGTGAGGATTTCATATCCGAGACTCGATGTTTGACTCATCCAGTAATCCAATGTGAGCCGGCTAGGTTCCACTAATTGTATGTGCTCACCCGGTACGGGCATTTCATCTTGAGGAATACTCGACAAATCGAAGATCATTGAATCCATAGACATCCTCCCCAAGGACTGGATTTCATATCCACGATAGAGCGCGCGACCAGAATTACCGATGATTCGGTTAAGTCCGTCAGCATAACCGCCAGCAATAACGGCAACCGTTGAACCGGCCTCGATCGTTACAGTAGCACCGTAACCGACCATAGCCGAATTTGTAAAATGTTTAACCTGTAGAATTGGCAGCTCTATTTTTACCGCCCCTTTGAAGCAACCAATTTCATTTTTATTTGGGGATATACCGTATAAACCAGCACCTGGTCGCACCAAATCAAAATGCCATTCTTTTCCTAAAAATATTCCGGATGTATTAGCCAAAGATTTTTTAGCGAGAGGAAAAACTTTTTCAAGTTGCTCGACGATTTGGTTAAATTTTTTAAACTGCAACGCATTTAAACTGTGCTCTGGTGAGTCGGCACATGCTAAATGGCTAATAAAGTAGATGGGATTAATATGAGAGTAACCCTGTATTAAGCGAGTTATATCTTCTTCTGAAAAACCTAAGCGAGACATTCCAGTGTCGAATTTTAACACGACCGGCCTATCACCGAGAGAATCCACCTGATTCAGCCAGCGCTCTAACGCCTCAAACGAGTGAATGACAGGAATATAATTATTGTTAAGATACAAATGCTCATTGCCTACTCGTACTCCGCCTAAAATGATAGACGTAATAGGAGCCGGAAGAGAAGCTGAGACCTGGTTAGCTTCTTCAGGCGTAATAAAGAAAAAGGTTCGGCACCCCAGATCAAATAACGCTTTTCCGACAGCAATCGCCCCGAGACCGTAAGCATCATCTTTAATTACAGCAGCAACTTCGCAATTAGAAGTAACTTTACTGACCATGAATTGCCAATTTGATTTTATCGCAGCCAAATCAATGATGACGCGTCCACAGGATTTCATTTATTTTCACCCAATTTCATCGAGAGAATATCTAATCACCGCTGAGGATTAAAATCCACCGGATTTTCGGATAAAAATAAAAAA
>JBJEWS010000008.1:0-52108 GCA_051885175.1 Cellvibrio sp. | reverse complement strand
TCATGTTCATACGGGCCAAAGCGCTGGTGGCGTTGTCCATCTCTTGGCCAAAAATACTTAAGCCGCGCGGGGCTTCGTCGCTGGCTTTTAAGAGTAACGAGCCCGAACCGCAGGTCGGGTCATATACGGTGGCATCTTGCGGGGTATTACTGTTAATACCGATTACTTTGGCCAAAATGCGCGAGACTTCCGCCGGCGTATAAAACTGGCCCTTGGACTTGCCCGATTCAGTGGCGAAGTGGCGCATCAGGTATTCGTAGGCATCGCCTAACAAATCATCGCCATCGGCGCGGTTATCGCCCAATTCTAAGCCCGCAAAAATACTGACGAGGTTAGACAGGCGGTCGATCATCTCTTTGCCTTTGCCGAGCTTGTCTTCATCGTTAAAGTCGGCAACGTCGATCACGCCTTTTAAGTCGTTGGCTTCCGCTAATTGACCGATAATTTTGTTTATTTTATCGCCAATCTCTTTATCGCCACTTAAGGCCACCATGTCATCAAAGCTTGCGCCCTTGGGGACGTCGATCATGCCGTAGGGATCGTCTTTATACTTGTCCGACACGTACTTCATAAACAGCATGGTTAAGACGTAGTCTTTGTACTGGCTGGCATCCATGCCGCCGCGCAGTTCGTCGCAGCTGGCCCAGAGGGATGAATACAATGCGGTTTTTTTGATCGCCATGAAGATTCCTTGCACACCGAACTGATTCGGTGCTGGGTTTTAAATGAATTAGATGAGATTCGACAGGGACTTGAGCTCGCCCCATTGTGGCGTTTTTCGCCTGCTTAAAAATCGCAGTAAATTAGCGAGGTGAGGGGTTAAAAGCAATGGCTAACGTGGGGGTATACGTTTTAGAGTGAGAACGTTTTACTTACCCAAGGCTTACGATTTTTCGCTGTGTGATTAAGAGAGAAGCCACTCACTACCGATTACCTCCCCCGTCTGATGGAAGCGACGCACACGACTTATAAAATCTTTAAAGTCAGCGTTTTCTTGCACTAAGCGATTGCACATTTCCCAGTCAATTAAGTCGCGCTCACGCGCTGGGATGAGAATTTGGCTCTCGGAGGGATTTGTGCAATCGAGTTGGATTAGTCCAATGCCGTGTGCCGCTGAAAGCATGCGCAACTCTTTGAGCGTGCCGTCACCTTCGACTCGCTCAGCCACGAGATACCCTAGATGTGCCCAAGACGAGTTAGAGACAACCTGGAAAAATGCCTTACGGGCGTTGGAGCGGTTAAGCAGCAACTTAACTTCGAACGACCAGAGCCTTGCACGCACCTCCCCCAGCGTTCCCACGCAATCGCGAAGTTCTCTCGACCAATCCGATGTGAGGTCTTCCAATCCTACTAGGTCGGGATGCAGCCACTCATTGGCGCCACTGCCATGTTTGTTAGATGAGCGCTTTTCGTCGATGCGCATTGCAAAAACACCTAGCTCATCACCGCGTAAATACTCGGCAAGTAGAGGATACAAATCGTGTTCGAGGGCACTCGCAGCCGCCGCTCTCTCAGGCTGCTCATCCACAAGACTTTGCCCTTCGGCGATGGCGACTTCCTCACTGGAATCCAGCTCCGTCCAGTAGTAACGGCGTGGCCTGCCCTCTATCGTTTTTATCTGCGGATGCATTTTTTGCATACGTGGACGCTGGCTTCCAATCTCGGCCACCAATTGCTGGATCAAATCGCTATCGGTTTGGATATAGGTGCCTGCACTTCTTTCACGTTTCTCGCTGCACTCATCCGGAAACTGCTCGAATATCCATAGAGCTATATCTCTTGCCGTAAAAGTCACATCAGTCCGCGGTTGTAAAAATTCAGCAACGCGCTGCCTTAGATTGAGCGCCATTTTCTTAACCTTTTTGAAATTAAATTCTAATTCATGAATTGCCCGAAGATACCAGTTTTATTTATTTTTTCACTTATTAACAAGCCTCTGCCTCATTAATCGCCTTCAACTGCTCAACATAAGGATTATTTCGCGAAGATGTCATCACGAGATACTCCTTAGCACGGGTCATTGCCACGTAGAGAAGGCGCGCCTCATCGGCTTTCGTTTCTTCTTTATAAACAAGACTTCCGATATCCGAGACGATTACGCGGGGGAATTCCAAGCCCTTGCTGCTCTGGCGAGTTATCACAAGCACTTGGTCTATCTGCGGTTGGTAATTCTTCTTCGCTTTACTATCGCTCATCCAATAGGCGGGAATACCGTGGATTTTAAACGTCTTCATCAAACGATCAGCGAATCGGTAGTGGCAATAGATAACGGCCATATCCGACCAAGCGACGCCATCGGCATTCCACTTACGTAAACATTTCGCGATGAAATGAGTTTCTTCCAATTCATTCGAGAGAGTTCGAACTGCCGGTTGCAGGCCAGACTTACCGGCAACTTGCGGTTTAATCAGCGGAACAGAATCTTCGTCGGCATCCTTCTCTTGTAGATAGTCCTTAGCAAAGTTGTAGGCGAAATGCAAAATCTCCTGCGTATTGCGGTAATTGAGTTTTAAGATTGTCG
This sequence comes from Cellvibrio sp., assembly GCA_051885175.1. Classification (GTDB taxonomy): domain Bacteria; phylum Pseudomonadota; class Gammaproteobacteria; order Pseudomonadales; family Cellvibrionaceae; genus Cellvibrio. The sequence continues at coordinate 49,587 of JBJEWS010000008.1, read as the reverse complement.
TGCGGCCACGGGCTTGAATGCCAACACTTGAAAGAGAAAATTTTAAGTTAGATTTTTTCTTGTAGATTGATTGCGCATCGTCGTAGAGCAACAATAAGGAATTGGTTTGTGGGTCGATCATGCGCACAATCAAGGAAAGCCACTCTGCTTCAAAGTCATGGCCTTCATCAATCAACACAGCGCCATATTGCGCACTTGGGATTAATCCTTCGTCCACACCTTTAATAACACTCAGTACATGCCGCTCCCAAATTGGCGCCTCACCATCGACCACATCAACATTAAACAGCTTGAGCTGCTGCCCACACCAATCGTGAAAATGGTAAACCTGAACCTTCTGATCAATGCCTTTATCGGCAATAAACGCACGGAGTTTGGCTGCAAGTGACACGTTGTAGCACAGCACTAAGATAGGCTTCGATTGAGTTTTAGCGAGATACCAACAGCGGAAGCCTAATATCAATGTTTTACCTGAACCTGCCACACCGTGGATGACGCGGTGCCCTTCGCCGAATCCACGCGCGAGCTGCTCTTGTTGCATATCCATAACTTGAATAATGTCGGGCAATGAAACATCAGGTTGAGCTTCATCATTTAGATCGTCGAACAGCGAACGATTATGTGGAGTGATACGTATCTCAGGAAAAATAACGCCGCGAATGCGATCAATTTGTGGGAGCGTCAGCTTTTGATTGAAGGTGTAATTAAACATTCCCCAAAGCCGTGCCTGAAACGTCTCTGGATCTTCGTTTTCGAGCATTTCATCTCTACAGATCACCAAGTGCGGCGGCAGAATCGATTCACCCTCTTCACCCAATAAAGCATCTAATTGCTTACGGGTAATATTGGTCAGCACCACACCATATCCGTAAGGGAATATCAGATTACCTTTGTGCTTTCCCTCCGCGTGCGTTAGGTCTGATGCTCGCTTGAGTTGATTCACCAATTGATAAGTACACTGCCGTACTTGCTCGACAGGGTTAGCGACTTTGACCTTGCCATTGGAGGTGAGAAGCGTAAACGACTGGTGAGACATGGACTCGATGGTCGTTGCCTTCCAGTCTTTCACTTCCAGAAAGAGCAAGCCACGACTGGGGTGAAGCACAATAAAATCTGGGTAGCGGCGCGAACTCCCAACCGGAACGTCGAACCAGCACAGATAATCATCTTCGAGCAACTTTTCCAAACGCTGCCCAAACCGACGCTCCCCAGTCGTCATTTTTACGCTATTAGAATTGATGTTGGGAATGACCTTAGCCATTTTATTATCGGTCCTTAATAAAGCGTGCCCCATCGAGGCAACTCACAAACACCGCGCACTGTATTTGCATCCAGCATTTAAGCGATCAATGCTTTCACAGTCCCTTGTTAACGCACGCCTTGGGATCGATTATAACGAGATCCATATCGAATCCCAGCCGAGAATTAATGCAAACTGTGGGTACGCCAATAACACAAACCTACAAAGCAGATGACAGGAGCGGTATTAGCCGCTGCTCACCTAAATGTGTAAAGCTCACCCCTGCCACCTCAAAGCCGCAGCTGACGCTAGCTCACTGAAACACTAGCCAGATCACATCAAATTTAGGAAGAAATACCTATCATTCAACAGTCATACCTTAAAAAGGAGCTTTTATGAATGTGATGACCAAAATTTCAAAGCCATCTGCAAAATTGTTGTGGGATCACCACCCCTACCCCAAATCCCCGTGCAATACAGAACTCTTTCCTAACCAATGCGCCATCAGGATGACGGAAGCCCTGATAGGAGCAGGCGTTGACATATCGTCATTCGACAAGCTCTACCCCAGACGGCGATGTTCTTCGGCCTATCCGAGCCTGAAACATCACCATCCTGGGCATATCATGTCAGCTCAGGAATTAGCTAACTGGATGGACAAAAATCCCGCTCTTTTCGGGCCAACCAAAAAATTCAGAGGCGATATAACCTCAGCCAATTTTGTAGGGAAGAAAGGGATCGTATTCATAATGAATGGATGGGGCTCAACCGACCATATCGACATCTGGAATGGTAATAAGATGAAAGGTGGCCAGCCTCAGTATTTTGGATTAGGAGAAGAGATATGGTTTTGGCAACTCGATTAATTATTCTAGGCGCCCTCTCCTTAGGCGCGACAGCTTCGGGATGCAGTGCGCAGGTCACAGGTTCCGAAAGCCCAGGACTCCAACTTGGCGATGCAAAGGTAGAGTTAGCTCAATCGGCTGATACCTGTACCCTTGAAATCACTCAAGACGGTAAAACTCTTGCTTTTGATACTGCACTTAAAGCTCCTTGCCATTTTGCAGTGAATTCGAGTGGTAAGCTTCTAACTTATAAATATTCAGAGCAGCAACTGGATGCTGTAGCACTCATCGTGGGCAATCCAATCACCAGCGAAACTCGAAGCGAGTGGGGCTTGGATAAAGAGTTGTTTTGCGGTGAGAAGCTGCAAGCCGTATTTCTAAAAGACGGAACAATTTCACTCTCTCCATCAACGTCAGAAGGCGGTGTTACCTGCCCATCCGAAGGGGTTGATGAAAAAGTATTTTATCAATTTGCCTATCCTCGATAAGTTCAATCTAGTATCAGCAAGCCACTTAGTAACGTCATACCGGCCATGGTAACGCCCCAAACGCCCCCATGGCCTTTTAACACTAAGCGGAGTATCCGATGCTCCTCGTTCTTCCCCAGTAATATTTAGTATCAGCCTTGGCGAAGTAACTTATTCGGGTCATTAACGCCCCCCACTCCCCACCGAACGCGGCAGAGCGCTGATTTAAGAAATAGGTTGGACGATCGGGTACGTGAACATCTTTTCCATAAAACATATCTTCACTCCCGGGTGCAGCAGCCCAAGCTCGCGAGATCATTTCATAGAGGTGTTGTGAGTCAGTGCAATAATCACCTAAAGACGTGCAAGTATTGCCGTTAAACAACAGCAAATGGTAATGCGGAGATACGATTCACCCACCTCCTTTACCCATACATATCCAATCTTGCAAGGATGCACTCGCTTACCTTCGCGCTGTTTTCTCGCTAAATCACTATTGACTCTCGCCTGCAACTTACGAATAAAGTCACCCGCGTAATTATGACCACTGGAGGGAGCGTAATTTTCTGGAAAATGCAAATCAATTCTTATCGCTAATGTGCGTAGATTTTTTCGAACATAACTGTTGATGACATTTTCGAATCGATCAAGATAGTCAACGATAAAATCACCAGATTGATTCAAGAGTGGATAATCTCTATTGGCGTTTACTCGAGCGTTGACCCTAATAAAATTGAAGCAAGCCTGGAGAACTCATAAGTGTCAAATGGGGAAGGCCAAGGTCTCAATCCGGCTAGATAAAACGGCAAAATTAGCACTGAATAAAATCGCTGAGGCTGAAAAATTGAACAAATCGCAAGTGATCGAGCAACTCATTTTGAAAGAGGCCAAGAGGAAAAAGATAAGTATTGAGAAAGAATCGGCCACACCAAAAGGGGGGACTACTTGGGGGGGCCAAAATAAGATACATACAAAAAAGCCCTGATAAATCAGGGCTTTAGAGGGAATAGTGGCGGTGAGAGAGGGAGTCGAACCCTCGATACCTTGCGGTATACACACTTTCCAGGCGTGCTCCTTCGGCCACTCGGACATCTCACCGTAAACTTGTTTGCGTATTGCTGCAGCTTGATCTCTCAAACCGCCACGCACGCCTGCGTGCTCGTGACCGCCCTTTGGGCGTTGTCTTCGTAAACTTCGACTCGGCCACTCGGACATCTCACCGTAAACTTGTTTGCGTATTGCTGCAGCTTGATCTCTCAAACCGCCACGCACGCCTGCGTGCTCGTGACCGCAATGCGGCGTTATTTCCGTAAGTTCCGGCTCGGTAAATTTATACCTAACCGTAATCCCACTTCACGAAGGGGCGCCAATGTACACAAGGCCGCTTAAAAAGGCAATTAGTTAGCCGGCCAAACCTTGAGTATTTTTGTAAGATCAGGCTCTTTTGGTGGTGCAAGCTCAGCGGCCGGCTCGCCCATGTATATAAATCCAACAATCTGTTCGTTATCTGCCAATTCCAGGGCGGATTTAACGTGGGCATCAAAAGCAAAATCTCCCGTACGCCAAATGGCGCCAATACCAAGGGCGTAAGCCGCATTGATAATGTTTTGCGCTGCTGCGCCTGCAGCCAATAACTGTTCAACATCGGGTACTTTGGGGTGGGCGACGACTTTTGCAATAACAGTGAGAATCATGGGCGCACGCAACGGCATATTGAGGTAACGAGTTTTAACTTCTTCCGAAAGGGTTTCGTCCTTTTGCGTTGCCGCTTCGAGAAAAACTTGGCCCAGCTTAATCAAGCCTTCACCTTCAATCGCAAGGAATCGCCATGGCTGCAAGTTGCCGTGGTCTGCGGCACGACAAGCGGCTTTAAGCATAATTTCGAGTTGCGAACCGGTAGGAGCAGCGCCACTCAATTTGGCAACCGACCGCCGATTTAATAGCATTTCCAGAGCGTCCACACTGCCTCCTCATCGATGAACGATTAATAAGGTTCGGATTATAGCCTTAAGACTTGAGTTTAAACCGAAGAAAATATATAACCTCTACCTCAAGTATCACCTATAAAAACGTGTTGAGATTCTCATCAATCAAGGATGTAAGCGGAAATGAACAACAGATTAATAAAAAAACACCTTGAAAGTTATCCCGACTGTTAATCAGATGCACAAAATTTTCAAAACTAATATCACGCATCTTCGTTTAACTGCGATCTTGGCGTAACTCCAAAACAGCGCATTTATTGGTCAAATTATGACAACCACCCAAGCTCAAGATACCGCCACTAAAGAATCTAACCAACAACAGCATTATTTTAGAGCCCTTATTTGTTTCGCCGCGTCTGGCACCTTGGCTTCCAACATTACGTGGGAGTCGCCGAGTATTGTCTCAATCGCTCTTATCGTGGTACTGCTGGCATACGCATATCTCACCTATTGGTATACCAAGAAACAAGATCAAGCACGGGCAGATAGCATTAATCGCTATCTTTCTGCAGTGGATGCGGGGCTGATTGGCCTAGTCCTGAGTTTGATTCATTTTCAAATTTTGCCCTGCATCATGTTTATTACCATGATCCAGTTCAACGCGTTAATTACTGGCGGTGTTCGAAAATTATTGGAACACAATTCGGCATTTGCGGCTGGAATTTTATTGAGCTTTGTTATTCACAAACCAACTCTCGTATTGTCGAGCAGCATTGAGATTAGCGCCGCAAGCCTGATTGGAGTGGCCACCTACTTTTTGGTTTACGCCGTTTACATGCATCAACGAACGCATCAGATGCATCAACGTGTGATGCAAATGGCGGAAGAGCAAAAAGAGCTAAAAATGCGCGCTTACAAACTCTCACGATATTTACCACCCACCGTTTGGCAAGCCATTAACCGCGGTGACGACAAGCACCTTCAAGCCGAGCGAAAACGCGTTACAGTATTTTTTTCCGACATTAAAGATTTCAGTCAACTGTCTGAAGAAATCGAGGCTGAAGCACTCACAGATTTACTCAATCGCTACTTAAGCGAAATGTCACGCATCGTTCACCATTATGGCGGCACTATCGATAAATTCATGGGCGACGGCATGATGATTTTATTTGGCGACAGCGCCAGTCGTGGTGTAAAAGATGATGCAACTCGTTGCGTAGCAATGGGCATTGCAATGAAAAAACGCATCAAAGCTTTAGAGATTGAATGGTACAACCAAGGTATCAAGCGCCCTATTCAAGTTCGCATGGGGATTAATACCGGTTACTGTACAGTAGGCACTTTCGGTACCGCCAATCACTTGGATTACACCGTTCTGGGTACTCAAGTGAACTTGGCCAGTCGGTTAGAATCAGCAGCAAATCCCGATGAAATTCTTATTTCTCACGAAACTTGGTCGCTCGTTAAAGACACCATCATGTGCCGTGATAAAGGCGAAATACAGGTTAAAGGCTTCACTCAGCCGATCAAGGTTTACCAAGTCGCCGACTTACGAAAAGATTTAGGAAAAAACCAAAGTTATTTTGAGGATCGAGCCGACGGATTTTCAATGTACCTTGATTTGGAAAAAATCCGCAACTACGACAAAGAACGCGTTTTGGAATCCCTTGAGCGCGCGGCGGAACAATTAAAAGACAAAATTATTGTATAAAAAAACCGACTTTCGTCGGTTTTTTTATTGCCTTAATGTACGCAAGGTTTCGCTAGAAAACTCAATCGTCGAGCTACGCAGCGGATTAATATCCAGACCACCACGGCGAGTGTATCTTGCTGATACACACAGCTGCTCTGGCGAACAAATTTCTTGCAGCGCCATATAAATACTCTCGACGCAATGCTCGTGAAAGTCTTGATGTTCACGGTATGAAACCACGAACTTTAACAAACTTTCCGGATCAATCTTTTTCCCGCGATAACTAACAATCAACGTTGCCCAATCCGGCTGTCCGGTCACTGGGCAATTTGTTTTTAATAGATGGGAATAAAGTGTTTCTTCAACAACTTCTGATGCAGTCGATAATTTAAGCAAATGCTTATCAGGTGAATAGCGATCAATACTTGCCTCTATGCCATCAATACAGATGCCGTCTAACGGCGCGATAGCGGCTAAAGGCGATTTAGAGTCGTTCAGCGAATAAAGCTCTACCCTAACCTCTGCGCCCGTGACTGCGGATAAATCCCGTGTTAATCGTTCAACTAGCTCGTTGCTAGACGCCAACTTTGTTTGGTTAAACGAATTCAAATACAACTTGAACGATTTAGACTCGACAATAAATTCACTTTGACAAGGGACAAAAAATTCAGCCACAGCAACTCTTGGTTTGCCAGACTGATCGAGCCACGACAGCTCGTATCCTGTCCACACATCGACTCCAAAAAACGGCAAATTGTCCGTAGAGATTCCTAAACCCTTACGTGATTCAGCGCGAGGAATTGGAAAAAGTAACGAAGGGTCGTACTGGGTTTTGTATTCAGTCGTTTGCCCCAAAGGATTAAATGCCATACACACCTCTATGAACGTAAACGTCTACCTTTAGCGAGCAAGTAAAGCGAAACTAAAAATAACACTAATACCAATACCACCAAACCGATTATGGCAAACGCAATCGGTGTATCGGCGACACCTAAAAATCCATAGCGGAATGCGTTGACCATATGCAGTATAGGATTAAATAAAGAGACGTTCTGCCAAAACTCACTAAGCAAACTAATGGAATAGAAAACGCCACCCAAATAAGTTAAAGGCGTAAGTACAAATGTTGGAATGATCGAGACATCGTCAAAACTATTTGCATAGACAGCGTTAATAAACCCCGCTAACGAAAACGCAATTGCCGTCATGAGCAAAATAAAAAGAGTTAGAACTGGATGCTCTACGTGAATCTGGGTAAAACACAAAGCGACGATGGTAACGATAATGCCGACCGCCAATCCACGCGCAACACCGCCCATCACGTACCCAAGCAATATCACGATGTTTGATGCAGGCGACACCAGCAATTCTTCAATCGAGCGGGAAAATTTCGCGCTAAAAAACGATGAGGACACATTCGCATAAGAGTTGGTCAACACCGACATCATAATTAAACCAGGTGCGACAAAATTGATATAACTGTGCCCGCCCATCTCGCCAATCCGGCTACCGACTAACTTTCCGAAGATGACAAAGTACAGCACCATGGTGATCGCAGGAGGCAACAAAGTTTGCACCCAAATGCGAGTAAATCTGCGAATTTCTTTATTTAAGATCGATAAAAATGCAATCCACTGATCGTTCAATGCCATCTTATAATCCACCTCGACTTTCTTTGTGTCCGGAAACCATCGACACAAACATCTCTTCCAAACGATTAGCCTTATTGCGCATACTCACCACCTGAATATTCTGCGCAGTTAACTCGGCGAAAATGCTATTGAGTGTCTGACCTTTTTCCACTTGGATCTCAAAAGAGTGCGCATCAAGTAGGTGCACCTCAAAACCCGTTATTGCAGGCGCAGACTCAAGAGTTTGAGAGACATCAAAAATGAATGTTTCCTTAGCCAATTGCTGCAACAGATTTTTGATGCTGGTGTTTTTAACAATCTCGCCGTGATTGATAATGGCGACGTTGCGGCACAAGCTCTCCGCCTCTTCAAGATAGTGGGTCGTGAGAATAATTGTGGTGCCGTCGGCGTTAATTTCCTTTAGAAAGTCCCACATAGAGCGTCGTAATTCAATATCAACACCGGCGGTAGGCTCGTCAAGAATCAGCAACTGAGGCTTATGAATTAACGCACGGGCGATCATTAATCGACGCTTCATTCCACCCGACAGCATTCGAGCCTGAACAATTTTTTTGTCCCACAAACCGAGTTTTTGAAGCAACATTTCAGCGCGAGCGAGCGCATCTTTCGCACGAATGCCGTAATACCCGGCTTGCTGCAAAATAATGTCTAGAACTTTTTCGAAAGGATTAAAGTTAAATTCTTGCGGAACAACACCAATAAATTTTTTTGCTCGCGAGAAGTCTTGGTCGATATCTTGACCAAATATTTGCACTTGTCCTGCCGTTTTAGTCACCAGCGACGAAATAATGCCAATGGTGGTTGATTTACCAGCGCCGTTTGGGCCCAAGAGTGCAAAAAAGTCACCGGGAGCAACTTCAAGGTCGATCCCTTTTAATGCCTGAAACTGATTGGGGTACGTCTTTTGGAGATTCTTTATGAGTAACGCAGGAGTCACAGAGCCTTACCTCCCTTAAAAAAACAAGCGCGAAGACTAACCTTGCCACCCGTTAAGGGCAAGCAAGTTTTATAGGCGAACAAAATCGAGACATAAAAAAAGCCGCCATAAAAAGGCAGCTTTTTTAAGAATTTGGAGCGGGAAACGAGACTCGAACTCGCGACCCCGACCTTGGCAAGGTCGTGCTCTACCAACTGAGCTATTCCCGCATTTGGCGTCCCCTAGGGGAGTCGAACCCCTGTTACCGCCGTGAAAGGGCGGTGTCCTAGGCCACTAGACGAAGGGGACTTATGATTATTGCAAATTAGGACTTCTGCAATAAAAAGACTCTTCAGTCTGCACTACTTTCTATTCACCAAATCTAAAATCGCTAAGCGATTGGAGCGGGAAACGAGACTCGAACTCGCGACCCCGACCTTGGCAAGGTCGTGCTCTACCAACTGAGCTATTCCCGCATTTGGCGTCCCCTAGGGGAGTCGAACCCCTGTTACCGCCGTGAAAGGGCGGTGTCCTAGGCCACTAGACGAAGGGGACCTAGAAACCTTCGTGGCTTTCGCTAACTTGCTTATGCCGTCGAAGTGGTGCGCATTTTAGGGATGCCCCCCTATCCTGTCAACACATTTTTCTATTTTTTTTAATATTCTTTTCAACCACTTAGGAAAAATCGTCAGATTGGTTTAGGATTAATCAAATCCAACCTTGCAGTGATATACTGCGCCAGAATAGTTATAAGTGATTGCCGTCTATGTCAGCTTTTTACCTTGTAGGATTATTGGCACTATTACTAGGAGTCGTCGGCTACCTGATGTTTAGCAACGCGCAGCAAAAGCGTCGTGAACAACATCAACGCTTACTGACAGCACTAAAGGCGCGCCGAAACTTGTTCAAAGAGCTTCTGACTCGCTTTCCCAGCGGGTTCCTTCCTAAAGAAATCGCCACCCTACTTCATCGCTCGGTTCGCGATACTGCCGAGCAGCTCGCCAAACTCGACCCTCAAGACCCGCACCATCAAGAGGATGCCATAGCTGCATCCACGCAGCTTACACAACTATTAGAATCCAACCAGCAGCCCCGTGTGCGCCTGACCAATACAGAGCAAATTCAAGAGGCAAGAAAATTACTCCAAGAGTTATTCCGCTTTATTACCCTGCAAGAGCAAACACAACATTTAAGCACTCAAGATGCCCACCTCTATAAGGATTTGATTAAACGATTAGCCCTTCAAATTACCGTTGATGGCCACGTCCTTCAGGCTAAAGCCGGTCTCAAAGCTGGCAAACCCAGGTTAGCAATCCATTACTACTCACTCGCGCTCAAATTGCTCACCAGCGAAAATGCTGGGAAAATATTCGATAAGCAAATTCTTCAGCTCACCCAACATATCGCCAAACTCGAATCGAGCCTAGGCACTAAACCCATTGAAAAAGACGAGGCCTCGCCCGACTGGGAAAAGTTCGAAAAAGAGAGTGAGGAGTGGAAAAAGAAAAACCTCTACGATTAATTGCTAACGCCCCGTGAGTGACTGGCTACACTGTTTAAGAACAGTGAGGAACCACTATGGACAGTTTAGCGATCATTGGTCAGACCATAGCCAGCGAATTTAGCGATTTCGACAATATCGGAGAAGTAACAAGCCTCGTCACTCGGCTACTATTGGCCGCACTGCTAGGCGGCATTCTGGGCATGGAACGCGAGCATCAAGGTAAAGCCGCCGGCGTCCGCACCCACATGCTTGTTGCAACTGGTGCCGCCATTTTTATTTTTATCCCCCAACAAGCCGGAATCTCAGATTCAGAAATGAGCCGGATCATCCAAGGCGTTATTACCGGCATTGGTTTTTTGTGCGCAGGAACAATTTTTAAGAGCGAAGAAAATCAAGAGGTCAGCGGATTAACAACGGCAGCTGGCATCTGGCTCACCGCCGCAATTGGGGTATCTGTCGGACTTGGGCGGGAACTGACGGCGGTAACCTGCACTGTAATTGCTTTTGCCATCTTGCACATTTTGCCCCGCATCATTAAAACGGCTCATCAGCCATCTAATACAGACTCAGAAAAGTAGTGGGCGCCAAAAGAATTTAGTGCCATCTTCTTGTAAAAATGATGCAAAACATAAAAATTTTGCATCGATCCCACCATTTACCTTTTTTTTGGCAACGTCTCGCCGCCCATTTCGCTAGCCTTTTTGGGGGGCGAAAAACCGTCACTCTGTACGCCGCCATAACTTTTAATAACTAGCGGCGATCGACCTTACCAAGCTCCGTCAATTGCTCTACCGATGTTAATAAGAATTACGACAGGAGAGTTGTGTTCTTAGAGGTCGCTGTGGACATTGAATCGCGCTGCGTTATTCCACCGCGCCTCAACCTAAAGATCGAACGCTCAAGCCGTCACTTATATAAGGAAAAAGTTTGCGTTCGATGAACCCGGTAGCCCTAACACTTTAGGGCTACTTACTTAATCATTGGTAACGAAGGATCAACCTATGCAATTTAAGCAAAATCGTCATTATCGTCTCGCACTTGCGATTGCCGGATTATGTGGCAGCTTCGCGCTTCCTAGTTTGGCCGCGTGCACCTACACAGTCAACAATGAGTGGCCAGATGGCTTTGTGGCGACCATTACCATTACTAACGATACCGACGCTCCTCTCAACTCCTGGGACGTAGCTTGGCAATATGCAAGCAACCGCGTTGCGTCCAGTTGGAATGCCAACGTTTCGGGCACCAATCCTTATCGCGCTCAAGGGCTTAGCTGGAACAGTTCGATTGGCGTAGGTCAAAGCGCGAGTTTTGGCATTCAAGGCGTGAAGAACGGCGCCAATGCAGAGCGTCCGACCATTACTGGAAGTGCTTGCCAATCGACGGGTACCCCACCCCCAGCATCTTCTTCATCATCGACAAGCTCGTCTCAATCAAGCTCCAACTCTTCCGGAGGCACGGCTCGATTAACCTTGCAGGAATCCGCATCTGGATTCTGCTCAGTGCAGGGGACAATTGATAACAATCACACAGGCTTTACTGGTAGTGGTTTTGCGAATACCGACAACCATCAAGGCGCATCTATTACTTGGGCGGCCACTGCACAGACTTACGGCACTTATCGCATTAGCTTTCGATATGCAAATGGAGGAACGAGTGCACGCAGCGGCTCGCTATTAGTAAACGGTGGAGCCAATGGTGATTACACTGTAAATCTTCCCACCACGGCCGGCTGGGACGATTGGCGCGACATATCTCTCGACATCGATCTTGAGCGCGGCAACAACACCTTACAACTTCGCGCAACAGGCGCTGAAGGCTTGGCCAATATCGACTCACTCACCATTAATGGCACAGGATTATCTACCGGTGAGTGCCCCATCGCGTCTAGCTCATCATCATCGTCTTCATCCAGCAGCCAATCACCTCGGAAGTTTGTTGGCAACATCACCACCTCTGGCGCGGTGAGATCCGATTTTGCTCAATACTGGAATCAAATCACGCCGGAGAATGAAGGTAAGTGGGGCTCAGTGGAAGGCACACGGGATGTCTATAACTGGGCGCCTTTAGACCGCATTTACGCTTATGCCCGTGCCAATAATATTCCTGTAAAAGCGCATACCTTTGTATGGGGTAACCAAGCGCCGAGCTGGATCAATAATTTATCGCCCGCTGAACAGGCCGCCGAAATTGAAGAATGGATACGTGACTACTGTGCTCGCTACCCAGACACCGCCATGATCGACGTAGTTAACGAGTCAACTCCCGGCCATGCTCCAGCCGAATTCGCCCGACGCGCCTTTGGCGAAAACTGGATTATCAAATCTTTCCAACTGGCACGTCAGTATTGCCCTAATTCGATTTTAATTTTGAACGACTACAACGTCCTGAGCTGGAATACCAATGAGTTTATTGCTATGGCTCAACCAGTAATTCGTGCAGGCGTCGTCGATGCGATTGGCATGCAGGCGCACGGTTTAGAGGATCGTCCTTTTTCCGATATACAAGCCAAATTTAATCGCATCGCCGCATTGGGATTGCCGATGTATATCTCAGAGTACGATATCGCTAAGACCGATGATCAAACCCAACTACGCATTATGCAGCAGCAATTCCCTTTCTTTTATGAGCATCCGCAGGTTCATGGCATCACACTTTGGGGCTATATCTACGGGAGAACCTGGGTAACCGGAAGTGGCTTGATTCATGAAAATGGCGTGCAACGTCCAGCCATGGTTTGGCTGCGTCAGTACCTCGAATCACAACCTTAAGTACCAATCGTTTCTTTTGTCTTCACTAAACCCGAGCTTCATCGCTCGGGTTTTCTTAAAAGAGAATCATCATGAATCAAATAACTTCACACCTTCGAAAACTCGCCGTGGCCAGCGTGACGAGCGTTCTGATGTTTGCATCGCACTCTGCACTCGCGTCCTGTATCTACACTATCGAAAGCGAATGGGGAACCGGGTTTATCGCTAACATCACGATTACCAATGACACCGGCCGCCCCATTAATGGCTGGAACCTGTCGTGGGCCTATGGCAACAACCGCTTGATCGATGGCTGGAACGCCGAGTTCTCGGGAACTCAGCAAGTCACGGCGAAAAACCTCGGATGGAATAGCGCACTCAATATAGGTGAGTCTATTAGTTTTGGTTTTCAGGGAACTAAATCGGGCAACCTTGAGATTCCAACACTACAAGGCGAAATTTGTAATTCTGCCGTAAATTCCAGCGCGCCACACAGCAGCCAAGCCAGCCTAAGCTCAAGCGCGGCGAGTTCGACATCGGCGAATTACTCACAGATTTTGGAAGAGGCCTCTCAAGGCTTCTGTCATCTTGATGGAACTATCGACAACAATCACGGCGGCTTTACTGGCACAGGATTCGCGAACACCCATAATGAACTCGGCGCTAGTGTCACCTGGGCGGTTAATGCCACTCGAAGCCAAGGTCACACATTTCGCTTACGATTCGCCAACGGCGGCACTCAAGCGCGAGCGGCGTCACTTGTTATCAATGGGGGAACCAATGGCAGCTTTCCTGTCTCTTTCCCGACGACTAAAAGCTGGGATGAATGGCAAACCATCGATATAGACGCCGATCTGATTCAGGGTAATAACACGCTGACCTTAAGGGCAACTTCCAATGAGGGACTTGCAAATATCGACTCGCTCACCATCATCGGCAGCGAGTCCACACCAGGGCAATGTCTAAATAGCTCGGCAAGCTCAAGCGCTGGTTCGAGTTCGAGCGCACCTCAGACATGTGCCCTCACCCCACCCTTTAGATGGACGTCGACTGCACCTTTAATAAGCCCTAAAAACCCAAACTGGGCATCGATCAAAGACCCAACCATCGTTAAATACAACGGTGATTACCACGTGTACGCCACCACTTTCTACAACGGCGGTTGGAAGTCCCTTTACACTCGCTTTAACGATTGGAACAATGCTCAGGCGGCCACACAAGTGCCAATGGAAGGAACTCGCGTTGGCAATACCATAGCACCGCAAGTGTTCTTTTTCCGCCCCCATAACAAGTGGTATCTCATCACCCAGTGGGGCGGCGCCTATGCCACCACGACCGATATTTCCAATCCCGCCTCTTGGTCAGCTAAGCAGAAACTCCTGCAAGGCGAACCTGCCGGCGCTTTGGATTTTTGGGTGATTTGTAACGACACCCATTGCTATTTGTTCTTCTCTCGCGACGACGGTAAGCTGTATCTCTCCAAAACTACCATTGGCAATTTCCCTAATTTTTCGGGCTATACAGTGGTGATGGAAGATCACCGTGGCGATGGTAAAAGCTTCTTGTTTGAGGCGGCTAACGTCTACAAGCTCGACGGCCAAAACCGTTACCTCTTGTTGGTAGAAGCCTATCGTACACCTGGCTACGGCCCACGCTACTTCCGCTCATGGACGTCGACCAGTCTCGACGGCCCCTGGACACCCTTGGCCGACACAGAGGAAAACCCCTTCGCAGGGAACGCCAACGTGACTTGGCCAACCGGTAAATGGGCTAACGGCATTAGTCACGGTGAACTGGTGCGCTCGGGGTACGACGAACGTCTTACTGTCGATCCTTGTAACCTAGAGTTTCTGTACCAAGGTGAAACAGGGCCGGGGGCCACCTACGACACAGTGCCTTATCGGTTAGGCCTTTTACGTTTAACTCGATAACTCATATCGGCGCTTCGGCGCCGATTCTTCCTGTATCACATCAGCTATCGACAATAGCGCTAGCGCAAATGTGTTTTAACTTATCTAAATCTGAATATTGTGTGGGGTTCGTCAAATTGTTTCTCCCCAATTTCGCAATCGGTTGACGCTTGTGTTTAAATCTCACCTCTTAGTTTTTATCTTAAACTCGATCGACGAATACTGCTGGCGAATTTAATTTCGGAAGTCCATGCTGGGCCGTCTTTGCAGCGCGAACGCGCCTGCGCGACATACTAAAAAGCGAATCCCCATGCTACGGTTTTATCAGCAACTAACTCTTGTTCTATCAGCACTATTTACCTTTACTATTTTTAGTATTTACGTCGGTATTTTTCATTCCACAGAATCTGACGCATTACAATCAAATACCCGCAAAGAAATCAACTGGCGCCCTGTCATTAGTTCCGATAGCCACTTCGGCGGAGCCTCCCATTACCGCATCGAGAACGTTAATGGTGCAATCAGCTATTTTTATGAACTCGAACCGAACACCGAATTCCCCTATGTTTCCTACGCATTACGTTTTACCGATCAGGAAGACAATATCAACAAACACATCGACTTGAGTCACTACCACACTTTGGAATTTACGGCCGCCTGCGTCCCTGCCAATGTATTAACTGTCACCATCTATAGCTTCGATGAATCTCTAAGCAAGTTAGACGATCTACTGAGTTATCGAATTCCAACTGCACATTTCAACTGCGAACCCACACCCAAAACAGTTTCTATCGACTTAAGTAAGCTTGAGGTTCCAGAATGGTGGTTGCGTCGCCACACCAACTTGGCGGACCGGAGTTATACCCTCGATAATGCTGCCTCTATCACCCTTGGCAACTCAGGGCAAAGCCCCCGCGGTGTATCTTCTTACGTCCGCATCGAAAATATGCAGTTACTGAAAAATGACTATCAGCTTATTTCAAGCATCGCAGCCATACTCGTTATTTTTTGGATCGGAGCTTTTTTGTGGATGTTTCGTGCACACGCAAATGCACTTGGTAAAGATCTTAAATTGAAACTTCAACGCGACCTACCTTTAGCCAGCTATCAACAACTATCGATTGAGTCACATCGCGACAAAGAACGCAGCGCACTCATAAATTATCTATCTTGCCAGTATCATGACCCCGATCTAGATCTCGACAAAGTGAGCTTATCGGTTGGTGTGTCCAAAACAAAAATCAACGAGATTTTAAAGCAAGAGCTAGGGATGACGTTTGTTAGCTATCTCAACAAGCTGCGCTTAACCGAAGCCGCTCGTCTGCTGCAATCAAATCAAGAACTCGCCGTATCCGAAGCAGCCTTTAGGGTTGGTTACAATAATTCGTCTTATTTCAACCGCCTTTTTAAAAACGAATACGGTTGCACCCCAAAAGAATTTCGAAAAGTCACCACAGACGCACATCACATAACTTCAAAAGACACAGAAGATATGGTGTGAAAAAGTGATCATCTAAATAAAAAATCCGATCAAGTCATTGATCGGATTTTTTATTGGAGTAAAGCAACTTCGTTAGAAAATTATTTGATCATTCAATCCGGTAATAATCGAAATCCACATAGCCGCCGGTTTGCTTAGTTGCGAAATTGAAAAGACTGAACCGGTATCCCATGAAATGGGGCAAGGTATATTTCATGCGCAAAGGCTGATCGACAGATTGCCAATTAACTCCATCGAGACTATAGGAGAAGTACGCAAGGTCTTTCTGATCGGCAAAATCGCCAGTCGCTCGCAAATGAATTGCGTCGCCATCCAAACTTGTTATTGTAGTCTCCTGCGGCGCGTCGCCTTCAGCATTCACACTCACGAGGATACGCTTGTCATCTACCTGCTTCACAGCCAAGTAGCCGTAGTGTCTTTGCAAAAGGCCAAGTCCCGCCACGTCACCATCGCGCATCCCCGAAAACTCCATGCGTATGTGCGCAGAGCTTTGCGGGCCGAAGGTGCGCTGGGTTAGCGTATTTTTTGCTCCGAGAAAATCGGTGCTGATATAACCTGCGGTGAGCCGCATAAAGCCCGGGCGTGCGGTAAGTGACCAATAACGATTATCCGGGTTGTGGTTCCATTGCCATGCGAGAGGCAGAGTCGTACCGCTGAATTCATCGCTCGTTACAATCCCTTTGACGCCCTCGCCAGCCACAGGAATGTCGAGCACCTCTGGAACTATCCGCGAGCCCGACTCATCCTCGACCCCGAACACTGGCCAGCCATCTTTCCAGCTCACGGGTACAAGATAGGGAATTCGTCCCACGGCACCGCGATCACCGAACAAAAATGCATACCAGTCGCCGTTAGGTGTATCGATTAGTCCACCTTGTGCAATACCTTTAAATTGAAGCCCTACCCGCCCTTCATAAGGCCCCTCGAGCGAGTCTGCACGGTGAACTAAAACCGTGCGCATGCCATCCTGCGGCCAGGTGATGGTCAACAAATAATATTTGCCATTGATTTTGTGAAGCTGAGAACCCTCGGCAGGCAGCATAATATTTGAGCCTGCTACCGCACTTGCATCCTTAATAATAGTTTTATTGACTCCATTCTTTTTCAAACCCGAAAAATCCGGCTCAAGTTCAACCAACTGAATGTCACCGCTGCCGTATACCATGAACACGCGACCTTTCTCGAAAAATAATGAATGGTCGTGCAGGACGGGTGAGAAAGTGAATTCTTCCCATTTATTTAATTCGATATCCTTCGACTTATAAACGTGAGTTTTGCCGGTACTGGCCGAGAAAGTCGAGACGTAATATTCGCCGTCGTGAAACCGCAAACTACTCGCCCAAGAACCACGCCCATACGCATTCGCACCCTTTAAGTTGAGCGTATCCTTATCCCCGAGGTTGCCATGTGCGTAGCCGAGTAATTCCCAATTGACGAGATCTTTCGATTTCATGATGGGCAAGCCCGGACTCATGTGCATGGTAGTACTACTCATATAAAAATCACTACCCACCCGAATAACTGATGGATCAGGAACGTCCGCCCAGATAACGGGATTAGCGGGTTTTTCCTGAGTGTGCGTAGAACATGCAGTAGTCGCAGCTAAAAATGGGATGAGGAGAAAATGTCGAAGACTTTTCATAAAAAAACCTTAGGGCAGCACAGTTATAGTTTATTCGTTGCGGCGAGCTTAGGGATTTGCGTTGCACGGGCCTTACGCCCCACCAAGGCTCACACGCCATTTGATTGGGAGTATACGTATAACTCGCTCGCTATAAGGGCTTAGTAGCGTAAAGAAAATTAAGAATGGTAAGCCGCGCATCGCCGCGCATTATTGGAACCTAACCTTTTCCGATGCGACGCTAGGGAGAATCACACCCTACAGGCTGATGTTGGACGTCGACAAAGAAAGGCAAGCTCGGTGGGTACCATCGGTATTCGCTACGAACGCCTCCCATCACAAACGCCTATCGAAATATCATTCAAGGAAGAGTATTGGAGAGCGGGCTCAAGGCTAAGACGCCTAGATCATAAAGCGCATCTGCTCTAAGGATTTAGCGATGCATCGAAAAATATGATGTTTCGAAGTCGCCCTGATGAATTTCTACATTGTTTTTAGGTGATCGTAAAAATTCAGTAGTGCATCACCAATCTTTTCCGCTAACTTCTTTCCTCGTAGCAGCCCGCTGATCTCCTCAAGCGCGAGACATAAAAAAACCCGATCACTTGCGTGATCGGGTTTTTGATTTGGTGGAGCTAAGCGGGATCGAACCGCTGACCTCAACACTACCAGAATTCCGCGCACAAAAATGGAAGGCTATGAAGTATAAGGAAAACCCCTTAATTCAGTGTCACTACGGAAAACACAGTAAACCAATTACTCGTCTTGTAGACCCATTTCTTTATCAAACTCAAGAAGCATACGCCTATTCTCAATAAGCTCTTCACGAATATTAGGTCCAAACAAAGGAACCAAGACTTTATCGTAGTTTTCTGCTAATACATCATCATGAGTTTGCTCCAACCAGTCGCGCTCCACCAGTAGCCGCACATCATTTTTCTCCGCATAATCCACTTTCAAACTATGCTCGATAATATGCGTAGTCTTCTCAGCGACCCTTATAAACTCCATAGGAAGGATCCCCTGATTAGGGCTGAAAGTAAAAACGACCTCTATAAAAGTTTGATCTGTGAGAGGCAAGACTCGTCCGACAATAAGCTGGTTTAAAGGTGCGGCTACAGAATACCCCAACCATTTTTTTTCATCATAAACCAAATCCCTAAAACTAGAAGTAATCCTTTCCCCCAAGAGGATACAAAAACTGAAATAATACGCTTTAACGCCCGGCTCATCCGATTCTGTTTCGAGATTTAATTGATCGTACCTTTGATGCAAAAGATCATAAATTGCTGCCATAAAGTCAAGGCGATCGTAGATATTATATGAGGAATCACCCAACAATTTTTTTTTGTTTTCTGGAAGTCTTTGAACGGAGATATCCATCATAACAGTACCCAGCGCCTTTCCAAAAAAACCTGAGCGCTTAAAGTCCCACCACCGACGAATAATATTCCCATACTCTGGATTATCGAATTTTTTCAGATCACTCACATCAAGCCGCTCGACCATATCAGCCGCTGGCATATCCTTACTAAAATTTTCAGGCAGTGAAAAGCTAAATGTATTACCAGATAAATCTACCGCTCTCGTAAAAACTTTGTCGCTCGCCGTGGCACCCAACCCAAACAATTGCGCTAAACCTGAAAACATAATGACCATCCATAATTTTTTATAGAGTTTTTCTTTCACAAGCACTCACTCCTTGTTACGGCAAATAATTGGGGATTGCTTTATCCACCTTATTAAAACCACGCTGTATCGGCCCCCGTCCTTTACCCGGCCCCGTTTCCATATTTTGGTCCCAAGTTGCTTGATCCTGCATAAGTGTATGAGGGCTTTGCATAACCGATCCGTTGAACACATGATTAGAGTAAATTAAAGATCCCACCAATTTTCGCGGACTAAGAGTATTCATCCCAATGATGTTAGGCACCATATCGTAATCGTTAGCTCTTATAGCTAACACTCTCACGCCCGCGCGTTCAAACAAAGGTTTAGAACGGAAATTATTGTTAGCATTGGCGTGAAAAGCGACACTCTGCTTGTTTAATAACTCCCCTCGCTCGGGATGCCGAATACCATTAAATCGCAATTTGTTAAGCGCATAACTACTGTGAGAATTAAGTAAGTATCGCACCCCTTCCGCAAAAATTGCGCCGCCTTGGCTGTGTGCAACCCAGCTAGTTTCATTACCTGCTTTTTGCGTCGCCTCGAGAACTTCGGCAAATTTTTTCGTGACGGGCGTTGTGATGCCCAGCTTGTCACGAAGGGATTCCCAGGTATCGCCTATGCCCCCAATGCTCGGATTATGGAAAAGGGTGTACTCGCTCAAATTTTTGAACTCATACTCCAGATGACTTCCCATTAGCCAAGATGCCTTTGCTAAATTATTTGATTGGCCATTTACCGCTGCATAACGCGTGGCCACAACCTCTGTGGACCCAGCAACCTGCCAAATACCCTGAGCGGTACGTTTCACCGTGTAGAGACCCACTTTTTCGAGAGCATCTCTTGCCTTTTGAAGTTTATCTAACAGCTGTATATTGAAAACGACTACCTGACCATTCGCAACACGGTAATCTGCTCGGTAATAGTTGTTGGAAGTCTGGAAGGTGCTGACACTCCCTTTTAATAACTTCGAATCGAGTGACTTAGGAGTAGATCTCAACCGCACTAACAACCCCTCTAAGAATCTGAATGAATCAGTTCCACGTTCTTTCTGTAGAACAAAGTTAGCGTACCCCGTCAGTAGTGCTTGGTACCCCGCCGCCGGTCTTTGCTCATAACTAGCCTTAAAAAGTATGGCTTTTTGAGCATTCAAAATATGCACATGCTCAGGCGAAGTCTGAATTGAACCGTATCTGAAAAGCAATTGGGAATGATGATCAATACTTGTATCCATGTAATAAGCTCCTTTTACAGTCATGAATATCGGGTCTTCCATGTTAAAGAACGTACCACTTATAACTTATTACTAAGTTACGGCAATGTGAGACGAGACACGCTTCTTATTTATTTTCTGTGTGATGACACGTTTCTGAAGACATTCGAAATGAGCCAGCGGCTTGGAGAGCTAAATAACAAACATAAAAAAACCCGATCACTTTCGTGATCGGGTTTTTGATTTGGTGGAGCTAAGCGGGATCGAACCGCTGACCTCAACACTGCCAGAGCATCCAAGGGCGAATCATGTTACCTCACCCCATGTAACGCAATGTAACTATGTTATTGATAGTAAAGGATTTTTCTTGATTTTGGTTTAACGGCGAGTAACCTGATATCACATTGAATCTCAGGAAAAACTAACTCAAAACTAACCCCAAAATGAAAAATACCATCAAATTTTCCAAAGATTGGCTGGTTAAACTGAGCCAAACCAAACCCGAAAAGCGCATTGAATACAAAGACTCTGATAACAAGTTTTTGCGCGCAATCCACCACCCCACCGGTACGGTGACGCTTTGCATATACAAATGCCCTCGTGGACAAGTCAAGGCGGCGCGGGTAACTATTCCCATCAGCGTTAATGATGCCATGCCATCCATGCAGCAGGTGCGAGCCGAAGCTAATAAGGTGATTGTGCAGTTGGATGCTGGTGTTAACCCTAACCAGGTCAAACCGATCAAAGCCTCCAAAGTGACGCTGCAAGAGGCGCTGGATAAATACCTGGAAGCCTCATGCAATACTGAAGCAGTTAATCTGCATTATCGCCGTAGCATCGAAAAGTATCTGGCCGATTACTTGGACAAACCATTAGCTGATTTGTGTACACCCATTCGCCTGCTAAAAGCGCACCGTGATATTAAAAACGGCATCCTATCCAGAAACCAAGCTAAACGTTTATCTGGTGAGGGCGGCATAGGTGCAAATGAGGTGATGAAAAAGCTGCGCCGGATTCTTAACTTCAATCGCGCGCTGGATCGCAGCCAAGCCCTACCCCAATGGCCGACCGAAGAGTTGGGTAAGTCTGGCCTGAAAATGTGGCTAGAGCAAAAGCCCCGCACCAGTCGAGTCCATAAGGAAGAATTGCCCGCATTCTGGGCAGCGATAGAAGGCCTCCAGTGCAGCCTACAACGCGACCTGTTCAAATTCCTGCTGCTAACCGGCTGCCGCTCCGCCGAAGCCCGCAAATTGCGCCAAGAGGACGTGAACTTTCATCGCTGGACGGTGACCTTCAAAAACACCAAAAATGGCTTGGATCACACCCTACCACTGACTGAGACCTTGAAAGACATAGTGCTCAACCGGCTTAGCCTAAGTGAGGATGGCCGGCTCTTCCCCCTATTCGACCCCAAGGCAGTCACCAAACACATAAAGCGCGCCAGCGGCCTGCACATCACCCCACACGACCTACGCCGCACCTTTGCCGGTATAGCCGAGGCAGCAGGCATAGGCTCCACCATGAAAAAAGACCTACTCAATCATTTATCAGGGCGTGATGTTACCGATGACTATACCGGCTATACGGATTCAGATGATTTGCGGGAGGCACTGGAAAGGATTGAAGCCAAGTTAATGCAATTTATTAACAAAGATACCAAGCAAAAGGCGGCGGCTTAAACCAAACCCAAAAACATTTACGTACTTAACAATGATGCGCGCTTGATAAGGGCTTGCTGACGCTCGGCAGCAAGCTTTAAGACATGCTCGTAAACCCGCTCCTTCTCAATAGAAGAAGCGTTCCGAATAAACTCTGAAAAAGGTGTGGCTACTAAAATTGGGGACGAACTAGGTTTCTTCATGCCACCTCACTTAAACACGCCCATTCTTAATAAATTCCAGTGCTTTTTGCGTGACTGCCTCTGCGCTCACTTTCCCTAAAACATAATCCTCGGTCAACTCTCTAAACCAATCAGGAGCATCACCTGGCTTGAACCCCTCCAGCCGGTGGATAGCATCAACTTGCTCGACAATTTCACGGCGCTTTTCGATTTCTACGCTTAAGCGAGCATCCTCCATAGTCATAGCATCCTCCGTAAATGCGCCGAAGCGCTTGGCTTGGTGGTTCGAGCATTCAACAATAATACCTGGCACATCAAGGTCGTCAAAAATACTAGGAAGTTTTTGCATAGACGAATTCTACTTTAAAAAAATACAAGATCAGTAAGTAAAGTGAGCTAGCCAAACAGTTACGCTACGCGCACGCTATTCTTATGGCAATTGACTCACCAGTTTTAATAAGGGCTTCCTTCGCTACTGAGGAAAACTCTTTGTTTTCAGCTAACATAGCTTTTAACTGCTTAAGATCTGCCTCAGCAGCCGCTCTCGCACTGACCTTATCATTAGATGACGATTTGATGACTTTCATTGCATTCAAATACTTGTTGTATAACGATCTGCAGGCTAACCAAGTGTCAGCTCTTCGACGGTTCAATACTTCCTCATCTAAAAAATACTTATCAATTGTAAATTGAACACGTTCAACATCTTGCGCCTCAAGGTCAGCCGCAGGAACAGGCCGTCCATTGTCATCAAAACTTAACAGCAAGCAGTCTTCGTCATCTAAGGGATCTAAAAAAAAAGGTAGCTCATCGCGCCAATCATGTGCTTCGTTTGAGGCCCTAAATCTCTCATCGATAACAGGAAAAAATGTCCCCTTTTTTGCATTGGGTCGCCGCTTGCAAAGCCGATAATTGTCTAAATCAAATGCAAGCCAATAGTAGCCAGTATGTGTCGCATTCACTGAGCCATCTCTGTTTCTGGTATTTTTCTTCGGGCGAAAATGTTCGACTTCTTGATAGTCGCCGCCAAAGTAAGTTTCTGTGTACCAGCATTTATCATGAGAAAGACTTGATAACCAAGTTATCAGTTCAGGGCTTCGCCAATGATTCTGATACTGATCAATGAGTCTATGCTTATCCTGCAAAGATTGTGCAGCTAAAATCTGCGCAGAAATCGTAGCCGCCACAGCCTTCCATTTTTGAATTTCTTCAGGAAGCACATCAGGAAATTTAATTTTTATCATTGTCAGCCTCCTGCCCCAATACGGCAGCTAGAATTTCATCTGACAACTTTTGCAACTCTTCATATTCATCAGGAGTAAACTCCGGACGCCTGAACTTAGGGTTACGGCTTATGGCTTTTGAGAAATTTGAAAAATAGGGATTGGGGTGTGCATACTGCAAACCAATTGCATCAAGTTCATCATTCAACTCTAAAAGTTTTTCTAATGGTTTACCTGACAAGTTAGGCATAGATAGCAATCTATTGCGCAAATCAATTTTCTTTTGAATCTCATCATCAAGACTACTTCTAATGCCATAGAGTTCTGATTGAATAATTGCCTCAACACCCAAATTAATAGGATCTTCCTCTGGAATTTCCGAAATTTTGACTCCATCTTTTTCGGTAATCACTCGGATCTGGTTGGCATATAACGATGTGAGCATCATTGGGTCATGCGTGGTTAATATGACTTGGCTAGAATCCCAAGCAGTTCTGCTACTCCCTTCAATTTTGTAATCTAATATCTTTTCGATTTGAGAGAAGTAGTCAAGCTTCCATCGCGGATTTAAATGTGTATCCGGCTCATCCAATAGGAATAATGATTCATCGCCTCTCGTGAACTTCATCAACCCGAGCACAGTTAGCAGTTGCCGCTCACCTTCTGAGAGCGCACTGAATGTAAGCTCTTTATCATCAGTGGTGGTTACTGTTACCTGTACGTCTTCAAGTAAATCAGCGATATAGGTGCTTTCAATATGTTTAAATAGCGCCGTCGTATCGGCATAATTTTCTGCTAAATTTTCGAGAGATTCTTTGTCTGGCAAGAATAGATATAACCGATCTTGATTTTCAGAGCGACCACGAAAGTCAATAATTTTGCGCTCGGCATTATCAATAGGGGCAATTGCTACTTTCCACAAGTTATTTAAAAAGTCTTTTACAACGCCCCGCGAGTACCAAAAGCGTTGGTCGCCTTCAGCAAGCATAATTTCAGAAGGCTTACCCTTGTACCAGTAAGGCTTTTTGAGCACAAAGAGGACTGACTCTAAGTTTTTTATATGTAGCTTTTCCAAAAGTTCTTTTGAGGCTTGTTCGTTATCCACTAAAAATGCCAGTAACACGAAAAAGCTGTGCACCTCTCGGCAATAGAAAAAACGCCTGATTAATTGGTCATCACCTTTTGTTAGGGCATCGTAAAAGCGTGTTTGATGCTTTATAAAGAGGGATTCAACGCGCTCATTTGTTCCTGAATAATAAGTAAAAATATTTAATGGCAGGTATTCGTTGGCATTGTTTTTCAAAAAAGAAAATGATTTTTTATCCCCGTCAACAACAACTAAGTTTTGAGTGGCATCTACCACATCAAATCTTGCCTGAATCTCATGCTCACGGCACTCATAGATGATGGTGTAACTAAATTCCGTTTGCTCACCAAGATCAATTGCCCTAAAAATAGAAACAATTATTTCTATCAGATTAGACTTGCCAACGCCATTAGGGCCAATAATCGTTGAAATTGGTGAGTTAGCATCAAACTTAATTTCAAATTTTATGAAACCTTTGTAGTTAGGTATAAGTAATTCCTTTATTTTCATAAACCAATACCTACTGAATTTCTGCTACGGCAGGTTTAAGTATGTACCCCGCAGAAATTTCTTTCTTGAGTTGCTTGTAAAAACCCGGCAAATCCATTTTAGACTTCTGCCATAAACGTTTTGCATCAATGCTCCCCTCTTCAGCATTAATAATGTTGGCCAATACAGCATCCTTTTTTAGCTTTACGTTAGGGTTTAACTCAAGAGACGTTTTTATTTCCATAGATACCTCTTCGTTTTTTACTGTCGCAGAAGACGAATGATTTACACCAATCACAGACTCGACTAACGCATCCGCCAGCGCAAGCTGGGTGGTTTGGGCGCTTTGGAGATTGGTTTTTAGGGTATCGCAGAGAACCATTAGTTCATCGACTTTGGTGACTATGCGGTGTTGTTCGGCTAGAGGGGGGATGGGAATCAATGTTCCAATCAAATTCCCTTGTGTAATTTGATTTATCGTTGTGGTATCAACGCCGTCAAGATTTTTTCTAAATATTGGAGAATTCAAGAAGAGTTCAATGTAATTATTTAAACTCGACCGAAAAACAGCCATGAATGCACCAAAAGAAGTTATTTCAGATAATTCTTTAATCTGAGCTGTTTTTCCAACTAAAGCCTTGCTACCATTTCGAGCACAAATTAACAGGTCACCTACTTGAATTACTAATGATTCTTTAATTTCTAATCCAGAAACCCTGACCAAATCAGTCAAATCAATTTTTCCGTTCTGAATATTTGATGACCTAAGAACGGGAACCCCATTTTCAGTAACATTCGATGGCTTATAGGTTAAGCCAATGTTGGTTTCACCGATCAATCCCAATTTGCTCCATCGCCACCCACTCGGCAATTCAAACGGTTTTTCCTCATCCGTAATTTCAGGCAGCGGTTTTTCTTTTTTGATTTTTCCTTCTTTAATCAACTGCGCTTTTTCTGCGGCGATTTTTTTGAGAAGTTCGCTTGCGGGTTCGTCGTTGGGGTTTTGGGGGACGAGTTTGCCCATTACGGCTAGCTGCAGGATGGTTTGTTTGAGTTGGTCGATGCTGTGTTCGGTGGTGAATAGGGTATCGAAGTGCGCGGCTATGCGTTGCCAGTTGTTTTGTAGTTCGTTGTGGTCGCGGCTGTCGGTTAAGGTGGCAAGCAGTGCTTCTACGAGTTGTGCGTGCGCGGCGATATTGTCGCTTTGGGTTTGCTCCAGCTGATCGCAGAAGGCCATTAGCTCATCGACTTTGGCGACTATGCGGTGTTGTTCGGCGAGTGGTGGAATCGGAACAGGCACACTCATTACAGAGCTTGTATTTAATTCAACTTGATTTGTAGTACCAGAAACTAAGGCATTTTCAGAACCAGGCTCAACTCTTTTTTGAATTCCTGGAGCTGAAATAAAAAAACATAGAAATTTGCTGTTTATCTCGATAGGGCGAATCACTGTGACATGAGAATCTGCGACAAGTGTTTTAGGCTCTATTTCCGTTAATGCCACCACTCGACCTACGGTGCCGGTGCCA
This sequence comes from Cellvibrio sp., assembly GCA_051885175.1. Lineage (GTDB taxonomy): Bacteria > Pseudomonadota > Gammaproteobacteria > Pseudomonadales > Cellvibrionaceae > Cellvibrio. The sequence continues at coordinate 22,517 of JBJEWS010000008.1, read as the reverse complement.
GTTGAGTTCCACAACAAATCATTTGCCTGTAAATATCGCTCTTCTTGGTATGCTGACAGACTTGTCTCGTTTACATATCTTGCTTGCTCAATATCGAATCCACTCCATTGAACACATTTTTGGGAAACTACGCGAACACGACCATTATCGGCATAGACAGGCCCCTTGCCACGCTGGATGTACTTGCAAATTGTTTGAAGACGTACAAATTGCCATTCATTAGGTAAATCAAAAGGAACTTCGTTTTCATCAACTATAGGTAACGGTTTTTCTTTTTTTATGGCCCCGCTTTTAACCAACTTCGCTTTTTCAATAGCAATCCTTTCCAACAATTCAATAGCTGGTTCATCATTGGGATCTTGCGACACCAATTTCCCGCGCACAGCCAATTCCAAAATCAATTCGCGCAGCTTTTTGATTCCGTATAAATCCAGCTTATTGCTACTGCCACGACCTACTCCGCTACGGCTTTTGTGGGCGGCAGTCCAAATATCCAAATGTTGGGTAATAATTTGCTGTGCAGTCATTATTCGTTACTCGCCAATGCCGCACTTAAAATAGTTTTAAGTTGATCGCGCAAGCCTTGAATGTGCGCTTGCTGCTGCGCATAGGTTTCAAGCAATTCATCTGGATCATGGCTTATTTGTTCAGCAACATGAGGATTTTTAATATCTAGGTTGTAGTTGCGGGCAACAATATCCTCAATGCTGACTTTCCATGCCTGCTCGTTCTCTACACGGTTTTTGCGTTTCGCTTTTACAGATTGCTTTTTTCCCTCACCCCACCATTCTGCACAGGCAGAAAAGTCTTCTAGCTTCATGGGTTTGGTTTTGTTAAAGGCTTTTACACCAGCGGGTAGCGGTACCTCGTAATACCAAACCTCTTTTGTTGGCGTGCCTTTTTCAAAAAATAAAATATTGGTTTTAATGCCAGTGTAGGGGGCGAATACAGAATTAGGCAAACGCACTACTGTGTGCAGGTTGCAGGTATCTAACAACAACTTTTTAATTTTTGTTTTTACACCTTCGCCAAAGAGGGTACCGTCTGGCAATACTACGGCGGCTCGGCCACCGTCTTTCAATACTTCAATAATTAATTGCAAAAATAAATCCGCTGTTTCGCGGGTTTGCATTTCCGATGGGAAGTTTTTTTCTATGCCGTCTTCCTCCGTGCCACCAAAAGGTGGGTTGGTGATGATGACATCTTTTTGTTCGTCTTCATCCCAGCTTGAGAGCGGTTTATTTAAGGTATTTTCATGCTTAATTTGTACTGGCACTTCTATGCCGTGCAGCAACATATTGGTGGTGCAGAGCAAGTGAGGTAATTGCTTTTTTTCTACGCCATGAATTTGTTGTTGCAAAATGGCATGGTCTTCGCCGCCGTTTACGTAGTTGTTTTTAACATGCTCGAAGGCGCAACTTAAAAAGCCGCCAGTACCACAGGCAGGATCGAAAATTGATTCTCCGAGTTTTGGGTCGATCATCTCCACAATAAAACGAGTCACCGCTCGCGGGGTATAAAATTCACCGGCGTTACCGGCACTTTGCAGGTCTTTTAAAATTTGCTCGTATAAGTCACCAAATAAATGGCGCTCTTCTTTTTTAGTGAAATCGATTTCGTTGAGCTTGTTAATCACCTGGCGCAGCAAGGTGCCATTTTTCATGTAGTTAAAGGCATCGCTAAAGGCTTCTTTGGCTACAAAACCACGCGGGTTTGAGCGAATGGGGGCTGCCATATCTTTTAACTTGGGGAACAATTCCCAGTTAACAAAATTTAGCAGCTCTTCGCCCGTTATGCCTTCTGGGTCTGCCGCCCAATTACGCCACAAGTATTTTTGTGGAATGGGTGCTTTGTAGGCATCCTCTTGTTCAAACTCTAGAATTTCTTCTTGGGCATCGAATATTTTTAAAAATAATAGCCATGAGAGTTGGCCTAGGCGCTGGGCATCGCCATCGACACCGGCATCTTTACGCATGATGTCTTGAATGGATTTAACAACAGATGATATGGACATGAAAATTTCTAACTCTTGTATAGATAGCTGCAAAGCAGCTATAGAAATGATTATTTATTACGCGCTAGCTTGTTCATCGCTATACAGCGCGGCTTCTAACTCAGTAATAGCTTGTTCGTATTCTTTTTTGCTACCGAAGGCATTTTTTACAATCTCTAGTGGTGTGCCGAGTTGATCCAATGGTTTTACTTTTAACACGTTAATGGATTCAATTTCGGTTACGCCAATATCGGCGTATTTATCCAAGAGTGCATTCAATACGTTTTGTGCAGCGGCAGAATACTTGGTGAAGTAATTTCGCTTTTTTACATTTTCTGCACGTTCGCGGCGCGTGAGTGCGGGTTGATCAAAGGCAACGTGGCAAATTAAATCGAAGGGGTCTAAGTCGCGGCTTACGTCTTCTTCTAAGGCTTGCCAAATAACGCCTTCTGCTTCCAACTCGTTAATAATGGCTTGTTTGCGTTCGCTGCATTGCCACGTTTTTATAAAATCGTTCAAAGATGCGAATTGTTTTTTAATGGTGTTACGGGTGTAGTCTTTGAAAGATTCTGTGACCAGCTTGCCATCGGTATCGTAATACTGCACGCGCTCGGCAATTTTGGTGACAGTAACGCCAGATACGCGGTATTTAACGTAGCGTTTGCCCTCTTCATCCTCGATTGGGCCATCGCCGAGCCCATTGTTTACATCATAAGTTGCTTGGGGTTCTTTGACTTCATTGCCGTTGTTGTCATCGAGTGCAGCTTCAGCCTCTGCCTGTTCTTCTTGCGCGCTGGCGAGTTCGTCATCGAAGGTTGAATCGTCTAAATCGATAACATCTTCCGCTGTCGTCACCATCACTTTTTCGGGTACGCCATCGAAGCTTGGGTCTGCAAATAATTCGGTGGCTTTTTTGAAATCTAGAATGGTGAACCAGAGTTTGTTGTAGCGATCATCTATACGTGTACCACGGCCAATAATTTGTTTGAACTTGGTCATGGATTGAATGTTTTGATCTAGCACCACTAACTTACAAGTTTTTGCATCTACACCTGTGGTCATTAATTCTGAAGTTGTAGCAATAACAGGGTATGCACGCTTTGGGTTGATGAAGTTGTCTAATTGCGCTTTACCGAGTTCATCATCGCCGGTAATTTTCATTACGTATTTGTCGTTTTTTTGCATTTGCTCTGGGTTTAGGTTTACCAGTGCGCGGCGCATACGTTCGGCGTGATCTATGTCGTTACAGAAGACGATAGTTTTTGCCATTGGGTCAGTGCGCTTTAAATAAGCGGTAATGGTTTCGGCCACTAATTGCGTGCGCTCGTCGATCACCATTGTGCGGTCAAAATCTTTTTGGTTGTAAATGCGGTCTTCAATTAACTCGCCGTTTTTATCCACTTGGTTTTTAGTGGGGCGCCAACCTTGAAGGTCTATATCTAAATCGACGCGCACGACTTTATAAGGCGCAAGGAAACCATCGTCAATACCCTCTTTGAGTGAATAGGTATAAACGGGATCGCCAAAGTAATCAGTATTGGAAACGTCATCGGTTTCTTTGGGGGTTGCGGTTAAACCAATTTGGGTTGCGCTAGTGAAGTATTCCAAAATTTCACGCCATGCGCTGTCTTCGGCGGCGCTACCGCGGTGGCATTCGTCGATAACAATTAAATCGAAAAAATCGCGGCCTACTTGTTTGTAGGCTTTTTGCGATTCTTCTGGGCCGGTTAATGCTTGGTATAAGGCCAAGTGAATTTCATAGGCAGGGTCAATCTCACGGCCTGTTACTTTGGTCATGGCTTGGCCGAAGGGTTGAAAATCATTTATGCGGGTTTGATCCACCAGAATATTGCGGTCGGCCAAAAATAAAATGCGTTTTTTCTGGCGTGATTTCCATAAGCGCCAAATAATTTGAAAGGCGGTGTAGGTTTTACCTGTTCCCGTTGCCATCACCAATAAGGCGCGGTTTTGGCCTGAAGATACCGCCTCAATGGTTTTGTTAATGGCTTGTAATTGGTAATAGCGCGGGGCTTTGCCGCTGCCATCGTCATAATAATCTTGGGTAATTACCGGCAATTGCGCTTGGGTATAGCCCTTCCATACACAGAATTTTTGCCATAGCTGTTCTGGTGTGGGGAATTCGCTGAGGGTGATTTCAGACTCTATCAAACCAGTGTTATTGGTTTTGTCATGGAAGATAAAACCATCGCCATTAGAGGCGAACACAAAAGGCACATCGAGCAGGCGGGCGTAATCTAACCCTTGTTGAATACCTTTGCCGACTTCGTGCTTGTTGGCTTTGGCTTCAATGACTGCCAGCGGCAGGTTGGGCTTGTGGTAGAGGACAATATCGGCAGATTTAACGGTTTTGCGCACACCCATGTTGCCGCGCACGATGACCTTGCCATCACGCAGCTTTACCTCTTGGCGTAGCTGGGTCATTGAATCCCAACCTGCTTGCTCAATGGCGGGGAGTATGAACTTGGTGATTATGTCCGTTTCGGTTAAGTGCTTTTTGTCCATCAATAACGTCCTACTTGCGTAATTCTGCCTATTATTGGTTTACCAACCTTGCAAGAGGCCCAATATAACACCAGCTAATGATGATACATACAGCGTCACACTTTAGCCTTAAAAAGGCTAATTTTTAGCCATCAATATTCCGTTAACCCCCTTGGTTAGAAGACGCAAGGTCATTATGCGACCAAGATATACACATGGCTTTTTAAGGATATATTTGCTGCGTATTTAACTTGCTTACCTGCACCTGCCGCGACCATGGCATTTTTATCGGTAGGCTCTACGACTGGTCATGATGGGTGGTGATTTTGCGAAGATATTCGCCACACTTGCAGCAAATTTGTGGGCACTCATATCTCGCATGAGATTGGGATAGCTACAGGTGACTTGTTATAGGGAACTAAAATACAGCGGCCCCATACCCCGCCATATTGCGACAAAAGCAAATATGGCCGGTTTTTGGGCGTCTTGCTGCTGATTTTGAACCTAGACTTTAAAACAGCCCCACTTTGGGTACGATAAGTCCCATTTGGGGACTCTCAGAAATTAAGACGCCGCCCCCTTCAACAACCTAGCGATTGCCTTTAAATCCCCTTGGGTAACCTCAATTTCCTCTAAGAGGCCTTCCAGTCGCCTGCCTAATTCTGGAGTGTGCCGTTCTTTATTAGTTAGCATCATCTTCAGCAAACCACCCAGCCGCCCCATATCGCCATTTACCTTGGCTAGCTGCCGCATTGCGGCGGCATCCAGTTTACTGGCGGGAATGTAGCCTAACCCTAGCTGGCGTAAATAGGCCGAGCAGCTCAGGCTGCAGCTTTCGGCATTGGTTTGTATTTGTTCTTTTTCGTCTGGCGCTACCCAAACCCGCAGCGCGTATTCTCTGACTTCTGACATTACTTACCTCCAGGCGGCAGCCGCAATTATTAATTGTTGAGCACAGAGTGCGAGTAAAATTCGTGAACTCGGCAGATCAGCTTGCTGAACTAGGCCTAGTTCACACAACTTGTCCTATTCATTTCGTGCGTTTTAATTCTTTTTATTTCACTTTGGTTCACTGCGTTTTTTATCGTTCACTTTGGTGCATTTTGATTCACTATTGTTCACTCGCTTATTTTTTCGCGGTAACAAAATAGTTATTCACATGATTAACAAGCCCTACAGGTGCAGTTAAAAACCTATAGGTATATATAGGTAAATACAGGTATATATAGGGGGCCAAAATTCCACAAAAATTTGTTTTTAAATTCATAAACTTACAGAGCATTTTTTGTTGCTCGGTTACCATTTATGCGCAAAAAGGTTACCGTTTATGCGCACCAGCGTTACCATTTATGCGCACGGCGGTTACCATTTATGCGTACATCCTAAATTTATGGTTACCATTTATGCGCACCGTTTTGTGAGCACTAACAGGCTTATCCACAGCCACCTAGCACATGGGTTTTTGATGGGTGCAAATACAAGCCTTGTTTTGCAGAGCAATGGGCAATTAATTCGGGATACACACGCTTTACGCTTTGCAAATGTTTGGTGAAGGCTTTTTCAAAATGCCACTGCTTTGCGTAATCAGTACCAAATTGGTTTTGTAGATCCACCCAGGAAATCACGCAGGGTTTTGTTAACCGGTAAACCCTGTAGGTAATCCACAAATAAATATCCAAAGCTAAGGGTGACTGGCGCAGCTCTCGAATTGCACGCACGTCCACCGGAAAAGCAGATTTCGTTATATCGTAAAAAAATGCACTCGATAGAAAGATAAAACTTTCTTGCAAGTGATCGCCCGACCACCAGAGCGCAGATTGATCCGCTAGACGCATGCCGCTCTCTTGATCCACATTTTCGCTGTGCTCGCTAATGCTGATAGTGCATTGCAATAAACTGCGCAATTGCTTTCTCAAGCGGCCAATAGAGCCATTCTTTCCACCCGTCGATTGAATCCCTAACTCTTTTAAAAATGCTCTGCAGGAATCGCCCAACTTAATTTCGCGCTGACCGGTAGTTTTTACTTGCGTGGTTATCCAAATCACCAGCAAGCGCGGGATGACACCATAGGGTAAACCCACCCGCGACGGTGCCAGGATGCTGAGCGTGTGACGACCATTACGCCGAACAAACTCAGTGCCATTCACTTGGCGGTGCGGCAAGGTGGCGATGACTAGGGCTACCGGCGCGTAAACAATATGGGCGTTGCGCGAGCGTTTGTTACTCAGATCAAACATTCGTTTGTTGCCCTTGCTCGCATTGCTGGCGCTCATGCATCCATTGGTTGAATTGATCTTCTGGAAACAATCGGCGGCGACCGATACGCACCGAGGGCGGCATTGGGTCGTGGCGGCATATGCGATTGCGTGCCGTACCAGGTGCCATATGCAACCGGCGACTGATTTCATCAAGCGTGAGATATTGGGTGCTCATAGTGCCTCCTGTGCTTTTGTGTTGGAGGCAGGTTACGGGGTGTGATTAGGTAGGAGGTTCTGTTAAATTCTGTTTTATTACACTCGAAACGGAACAAATGAGAGTATGCAAAAAGCCATGAATCCAGTCAGGCCACGGGTATTCACCAGACTTCTGCAAGAGCAGATGTTAGGGGAAGTCAAAGAAAAGCCCTCGTTCAGCGTATGCATTGAGAAATTAGATCTCAAGGGATTTGAATCGGTAAGACCCGCCAAAAAGAAAACCAATAACGCTACGCCAGATGAAAACACAGATAAATGTCAAATTTCGAAATCAGCATGGAGCGCATGGTGGTATGGGAGCAGGGAAATAAGCGCAAGCTATCGCGCTGCTTTCAATGCAGTCACTAACAATCTTGCATCAAAATGGCTTGAGCCCTGCCTGGTGAACAACAGGCTAGCGTGCCATTTGTGTTGTTTTGATTTGGATGTGATCGGGGGAAAATACGGAAAAGACAAAGCAATTAATCGCGCTTGGGAAATACTGCAAACGGTGCATCAGGATTGGCAAGTCAATATCCGAGGGGAAGTAACGATTTTTAATGGCATGGAAAGAAGCCCACGCGAAGTAACGGCAATAAAAGGAATTCCAGGTAAACCGTTAAAATTGGTTAGTAAGAAAACCATTATCAACCTGGATAAAAACAAGCACTTTCGTCTACTCACCAACGCCAACCCGTTGACCGTCAATCATTACGAACCGCTCAATCCTTCAAGCATTATTCCGTTTTTGCTCTGTTATGCACTTGAGGCCATGCACTCTGAAACAGGGCTGGGCGAAACCATCAGCATTGACCTAACCAGCGCAATTTACGCCTGTGTCTTTTTGTTAAACGCCAGACAATACACCTACTCGAACAGCGGCGCAGTAGGTAAAGCAGCGTTCGCCTTGCTGGATTTTTGGCTTAACGACAACGAAGCAAGCGAGAGCGATTTGTGGACATTAAACCACGCGTTGGGAGATATGACCGGCGACCTGGAGTTGGATAACCTGATCGCAGTGCGGGACACCTACAGGGAGGTGATGAAACTGAGCGGATTGAGTGTTACCGAACTGGGAAATTTGGCTACAAAAAACCTGACTTCATTTAACTAACTCAAAACTAACTTATTAACGCAAAAAGGCCGACTCTTTCGAGTCGGCCTTTTTGAAAATTCTTTGAAAATCAAAGAGTTATTGGTGGAGCTAAGCGGGATCGAACCGCTGACCTCAACACTGCCAGTGTTGCGCTCTCCCAGCTGAGCTATAGCCCCAAATTCCTCTGGAATGGCGCGCATTCTAGGGAAGGCTTCCGGTGGTGTCAAGCGTAATATCTTGGCAACACCGGAATTTTTCAAAGGTAATCAACTGCTTAAGTTTTAACCTTCGGCATTTTCCGCAGGCTGGCCGAGCTTCGCAAAGACTTTTTCTAGGTCTTTTTGCTTGTTCTTGCCGAAGCCGCCTAAAGCATTGATTGCGTGGCGTAAACGCGCGCGGCTCATGTCGGGGCCGATGATCTCCATTGAGTCCACCACCGAGAAAGAAGCCGTAGTGCCTGCGATGGCAACAAAGATAGGCGCAAGCGCGTCTTTGATCTTAATACCCATCTCGTCTGCTAAGCGCTTGAGTTCCGCGAACAGATTATCGCGCTCCCAAGTACGCAGCGCTTCTAAGCGCCACAGAGCGAATTGCAAAAACTCTTTTTGCTTGTCGATGTCGAGTTTATTGCTAGCGAAGCTCGCCTCAGTTAAAGGCATCATGCCCGAGACCAAGAAACCAGCCAGCGGGATAAAATCGCTGAGAGTCGTCATACGTGATTGTGCATGGGGAATCGCTTTGAGCAGCATGCTTTGGTTAAGCGCCCACTCGTGCAAACGTGCCGCCAATTGCTCGGCGTTAAAGTTTTCACGAATCCAGAGGCTGTTCAACCAGCTGAGTTTCTCGACGTCGAAAATCGGGCCGCCTAATGACACGCGCTTGATGTCGAAGTGCTCTTGCATTTCGGCCAAGGTGAATTTCTCACGCTCGTCCGGCATAGACCAACCCATGCGTCCCAAGTAGTTGAGCAAAGCTTCTGGCAAATAACCCATCGCCTTGTAATAAAGGATGCTCGTTGGGTTTTTACGCTTGCTGAGTTTAGATTTGTCCGGATTGCGCAACAACGGCAAGTGGCAGAGCACTGGCGCTTGCCAACCGAAGTATTCGTAGAGTTTTAAGTGCTTAGGCGCCGAGTTGATCCACTCTTCACCACGGATAACGTGGGTGATTTCCATAAGGTGATCATCGACCACGTTCGCCAAATGGTAGGTTGGCATACCGTCGGCCTTTAGCAGCACCTGCATGTCCACTTGCGACCATTCAATTTCGATTTTGCCGCGCAACATGTCGTCGATTTCGCAGACGCCCTCTTCTGGGATTTTCATGCGAATGACGTAAGGCTCGCCCGCAGCCAAGCGACGCTCGACCTCTTCTTTAGAAAGCTTGAGGCCACGACCGTCGTATTTAGGGGTTTGGCCCGCCGCCATTTGCTCGCGGCGCATCTCGTCTAATTCTTCAGAAGTCGCGAAGCAATAGAAAGCATGGCCTTTGTCGACCAACTCTTGAGCGTATTTACCGTAGATGTCCATACGTTCGCTTTGACGATAAGGGCCGTGCGGGCCGCCAACGTCAGGGCCTTCGTCCCAGTCGAGACCCAACCAGCGCAAGCTGTCTAAGATTGCCTGTTCCGACTCAGGCGTACTGCGAGTCTGGTCGGTATCTTCGATGCGAAGTAAAAATTTACCGCCGTGTTGACGAGCAAAACAAAGGTTAAACAGGGCGATATAGGCGGTGCCGACATGCGGATCACCGGTGGGAGAAGGTGCGATTCGGGTGCGAACAGTGCTCATGTAACAGCCTTTCAACGGTTTAGAAAAAGGCCAGCATTATACGCGCACCTGCTGCCGATAACGAGGAAAAGTGCCAAAGACTTCACCCCTGCACACACCAAAATATTAGAAAAATCTAAATTAGATATTGCTAATATAAAACCCCTCACTTAGGATTACGCCATGAACATTCAAGACATCGATCATCAATCAATGGCAGAGCAGGCCGGTAAAGCCGTCAAACTCCTAAAACTGCTGTCTAACGAGCATCGCTTAATGGCGCTATGCGGCTTACTCGAGCAAGAGCGAACAGTAACCGAGCTACTTTACCAAAGCACGCTAAGTCAATCGGCACTTTCGCAGCATCTGGCAAACCTGCGTGAAGCGGGCGTTGTCGAGTGCCGCAAAGACGGCCTCAATATGATCTATCGACTAAAAAGCCCCGAAGCTATCGCCATTATCGAAACCCTTCACCGTCTATTTTGTGCACAGCCCACGAGGAATGAACCATGAGTATTTATTTCATGTCCGCTCGCGAATATTTAGCCAAAAGTGATAGCGATACTTGCACTGTGGATGTCCGCACCGTGGCAGAAATGCGCGCATCGCATCTAGCCAATACCTTTAATATTCCACTCCACGACCTCACACCAGAACGGCTTAACAATAAACTAGCTCAATGCGGCAAGACGCCAGAGGTTATTTACTTACTTTGCCAAGGCGGCAAACGCGCAGAAGCGGCCGCAAAATTACTAGATGAGAAAGTAAATGCCGATTTGTTTATCATCGAAGGCGGCATAAACGCACTACGCGCTGCCAAAGCACCTTTGATCGACGCTCCAAAAGCGCACATGTCGATCGATCGCCAAGTTCGTATTACCGCAGGCTCGCTAGTACTTATCGGTGCTTTGCTGGCTTGGTTGGTTGCACCTGGGTTTCTCGCACTTTCGGCATTTGTCGGCGCGGGGCTTATTTTTGCGGGTGTAACCGACAGCTGCATGATGGCCTCCCTACTGGCACGGGCGCCTTGGAATAAATAGGCCAACGCCGCTAAATTTGCTATCCTACGCCACTTTATTAAATGCATAGAGGGTTATGCCATGCTGATCGAAGCTCCAATCTCCTTGGGCGAATTAATCGATAAAATCACCATTTTAGAAATTAAAGTCGTTCAAATTAAAGACGAATCCAAACTAAAAAACGTCTCGCATGAACTTAACATCCTCAATGCTAAACTCGACACCCTGTTAGACGCCGAGCAAAAAGCCAAGCTTGAGCCGTTAAAAGCCGCTCTCAAAACCGCTAACGAAGAGTTGTGGGTCATCGAAGACGATATTCGCGATTGCGAATATGTGAAAGATTTCGGTGAGAAGTTTATTCAACTCGCGCGCTCGGTTTACATCAAAAACGACAAGCGTGCCTCTGCCAAAAAAGATATCAATATCGCGTTCGGCTCTGAATTAGTCGAAGAAAAATCTTACAGAGATTATCAATAACGCACAGGGCGCAGCCCAGCGCCCTTAACCGTTCGCCGTGAGAAAGCCCTGCCCATGAAAATTCTGCTCGTTAAAATGTCCTCAATGGGAGACATTTTTCACACCTTCCCCGCAATTACCGATTTAAAAGTCGCCTACCCCAATGTAGAAATTCACTGGGTAGTGGAAGAAGGTTTTGCAGAAATCGCCGCGTGGCATCCTAGCGTAAATAAAGTCATTCCTATTGCCTTGCGTCACTGGATGAAACAAAAAAGCCTCGAAAGTTTTCGCGCGTATCGCCAATGGCGAAAAGCACTTCGCGAGCACGAATACGATGTGATAGTGGACGCACAAGGCTTGCTCAAAAGCGGATTGGTCGCCAAAGCAGCTCGCGGTATTGTTCACGGCTACGACAAAGACTCAGCGCGCGAATCGATCAACACTTGGTTTCAAGACATCAGCCACTTTGTTAGCAAGGATCAACACGCAGTAACTCGCACGCGCGAATTGTTTGCCAAAACATTTTCTTACCCGCTAACGACACCACTAAATTTTGGCATTCACCAACATTTTTCGCATGTAGAGCCAAAAGTGAATCAGTTGGTGTTCATTATAGGTACGAGCTGGACCACCAAACTTTGGAGCGAGTCCGGTTGGATCGAATTGGCCAAACGTGCGATCGCGCAGGGTTATCAAGTCGATATTATGTGGGGAAGCGACGGAGAAAAAGCCCTAGCACAACGCATCATCGATGCATGTCCAGAAGCCACACGTCCGCAAGAACGCATGAGCATCACAGCCGTAGCAGAAAAATTAGTCGCAGCCGCAGGTGTGGTCGGGTTGGATACAGGCTTTTCACATTTGGCCGGCGCGCTCGAAATTCCGACTATCTCAATTTACGGCCCCACATCGCCCGAAAAAGTTGGCCTTATCGGTGAGCACACCCACAACCTACAATTATCGCCACCGCTACCCTGTCAAACCTGCCACAAACGCGTGTGCAAATTATTACCCGAGCAATCAACGGAAACCCCACCTTGTATGAGCGAAATCGGCGCTGACAAAGTTTGGGAAATGCTACTCACTCGTCTACACCCTTAATCAGGCCTCGAGAAAGTTCTATGTCGACCACTACTCAAGCTCCTCAAAAAATCGGAGTCGTCATCACCACTTACAACCAACCTAAGTGGCTCAAAAATGTCTTGTTTGGTTACGAAGTACAACGCAACCAAAATTTTAAAGTCATTATTGCCGACGACGGATCCGGCCAACCCACGCGAGATGTCATTGAGTTTTTTAAAGCCCGAGGCGTCCTGAACTTGGTGCATGTATGGCACGAAGACAACGGCTTTCAAAAGTGCCAAATCTTAAATAAAGCGATTGCCGAAACAGATTGCGATTATCTAATTTTTACCGATGGTGACTGCATTCCCGAGCCGGACTTTATCGAAATCCACCGCTCTTTAGCTGGACCCAAACAATTTCTTTCTGGTGGTTACATTAAGCTAACCACTCCTGTTTCTGAGTTCATTACCGAAAACGATATTAAAAGCGGCGAGATTTTTGATATCAAATGGCTTAAAAAAGCCGGTCAACCTTCCAGCCACAAACTCTGGAAATTGATTAAGTGCAAGCATCTTAAAGCTATTTTTAATGCTCTTACGCCAACAAAAGCCACTTGGAATGGCATGAACTCATCGACGTGGACTGCCGATATTAAAGCCTGTAATGGCTTTAACGAAAACATGCAATACGGCGGGCTCGATCGCGAACTGGGTGAGCGTTTAATAAATTACGGACTGAAAGGTAAACAAGTGCGTTACAGTGTTAATTGCCTTCACCTCGATCATCCTCGCGCCTACGACAATCCAGAAACCTGGAAAAAAAATTACGCCATCCGCGAAGAAGTTAAACGTACCGGAAGATTTTGGGCAGAGAATGGAATTGCAAAGTAAGATTTCATGAAAAGTAATAATGTTATCCTTTTTGAGCACAAGTACCACGAAGAACTCTTACTACCACAGATAAGAGCGCTAATCGCAAGCAACATCCATGTCCATTTAATCTGTAGCAATAAAATTGGTAATAGCGCTTCGCTCAACTCAGTCCGCCAATCTATCACCATTCAATCTTACGCCAATACCTCAAGTTTGCTAACGAAACTGAGGTTATTATGGCTGGTACCTCGATACGCCAAGAAAAAAAACATAGATGCAATTATCATCAATACACTTGATAGTAATTTATGCCGCGCCTTACTCAAACGTTTGTCGTTTATCCGACGTATTGCCATCCTACACAACGCGGACAAATTTATTAAAGGTAGTTGTTACGCCCACAACTTAAAGTATATTGATTGTGCATTCACCCTGACTAACTACATTGCTGAATTTTTAGAAAAAAATAATATTTACGCGAAGCCAGTTTTACTTGCAGATTTTGGTCACACATCATCTCTCAAAGAGCCAGATCAGACAATAAACATTGTTATTCCAGGACAGATTGATTTTACAAGACGTGATTACATCTCACTACTTAATATCACTGGTATTCCCAGTAATATTCGCTTCGTTCTACTAGGCAATGCCAGCAAAAATGATGGCCCAGAATTAATTAAAAGAATTAAAGCCGAACAACTGGAATCCCGATTTCTATGGTTCGAGCACTACATTGAGCATGACGATTTCATTGAACATATCGCGAACGCAGATATCATAATGCCGCTACTTCATCCGCAATGTGATTCTTACGACAAATATCGTACGTGTAAATCTAGCGCAGCTTTCATGTGGTCTAAGGCCTTCTTACGCCCCATGCTACTCGAAAATGGCTTTAAACCAATAAAAGAATACCAACTCATAAGCGCCTACTATGACATTAAACAATTAGGTAATGCATTACCCCTTCTCGCTCAACGATTAGCAGACTTGCAAATCTTTCTTGATCCTAACGATAAAAATTCTTATGTAAATGAAATTCGCAAGGTAATCGGCCAAACTGGAGAAACGGGAAAATGAAAATTGGTTTTTATCAAGGCGATCTCAATCCCGCTTACGACAACGTCGCCATGCGCGAATTTTTGTCCAATATTTCCACGGCTTTGCAGGCACCTCAAGTGGTGCAACTTTCTAACGGCCCCGATTACGTTGTGCGCACCCAGCTTGAGAGCTTACCTTCGCTCGATATCACGATCAAAGTATTCAAGCGGCAATCACTTTTAAAGAACTGGTACGATAAAAAAATCGGTTCTAAAGCTTCACGCTCCTATTACGCTGCCCGTTACCTTGAGCAGCACGGCATCAACACCGCCATACCCATAGCCTTTCTCGATCGCTGGGAGAATAATCGCTTAATTGAAAGCTATTTTGTGAGTTTATTTTCGCCTGGTGATTCGTTTCGCGATCGGCTCTCGCACATTTATTACGAAGAACGCGACAACGCGCCACTCATGGAGTTACTGCACAAAGTAGCTCCTGCCATTCGTAAAATGCACGATGCCGGCTTTATGCACGGTGACATGGGCAATCAAAATATCTTACTGCCGAACGACGGCAGCGAGCCCTGCTTTATCGATTTAAATCGGGCACGATTTGGTAAGCCATTAACCGATGCTCAGCGTGCATTTGACTTAGCACGAATTGCATTACCCGGCGCCTACTTAAAAATTTTTAAAACAATTTACAACCATCACGAAGAATTTGATGGTGAAATCGAAAAGCTTGAACAGAAGGCTCGAAAAAAATTCTGGGGGCATCGCGCCCGATCTAAATGGCGCCATCCAATTCGCCATCTAAAAAACCGCAACAAAATTAAAGAACGCCCAATCTATCCGCCCATCCAAGATATTTGGTTATGGGACGAAAAGTCGGCGCAACCTATGATCGTGCCAGGCCGTAAAGAAAAACACGCCTATCGCAATTGGGGCTATATGTTTTCGATGATTGGCCAAGGCATTAAAGCTGCGCCGCGAATCTTCAAAACCTACAAACAACTCTTGAACCAAAGCTATTCTCAACCAGTGTCGATGAACAATCGCATCGGCATTGCCCTGCATCCAAAGGCGGATTACATCGAGACAGAGTTGCGCTTACTCGAAGAACTTGGCAACCCTCCTGTACTACTGCGCATTGCGCATCACGAAACACAAGCAGACTGGAACCTCGTGTTTGACCTGGCGGATCAATTAACAACGCGCGGCGTTCCCATCATGCTCGCGGTGTTACAAGATCGCCAAGCACTCTTAAACCCAGAAAGCTGGCTAGCGTTTCTTACGCAAATATTTGAACGCTGCGCCGACAGAGTCGAACACATTGAAATTACCCACGCGACCAATCGCCTAAAATGGGGGGTGTGGAGTAGCGATGAATTTGCTCGATTAATGCAACCCGCATATGAATTACAAAAGCGTTTTCCAGCGGTAAAACTCGCTGGCCCCGCGTGTATCGATTTTGAATACCTTCCCGTCATCGCCGCGTTAAATACGGTTCCTAAAACACAACCACTCGCTGCGCTTTCACACCTGCTCTATGTCGATCGTCGCGGCGCACCAGAGAACAAGCAAGGCAAATACTCGACGCTTGAGAAAGCCGCTCTATTAAAGGCTGTGGCCCAAACATCGGATCGCGTTAGCGATAAAATTATTGTTTCGGAAGTGAATTGGCCGGTGAAATATACGGGAATCTACTCCCCCATTGGTTGCCCCTATGAAACACCCAAGTGGCGACGTGAAGAACCCGGCGAAACCGATGAGGATTATGCAAATTTTCTTGTCCGTTATTATTTGATTTGCTTGTGCTCAGGGCACGTCGAGCAGGTTTTCTGGTGGCGACTCTCTGCCAATGGCTATGGCCTGGTTGACGATCTAAACGGATTTAAACCGCGACCCGCCTTCAACGCCTTAAAGCAATTACTAAGCGCACTACGCCATACGAAATTTGTTAAACGCCAAGCATCGCCAGACACCGATTACTGGCTCGAATTCGTTCACACGCAGTCCGGAAAAAGAACTCTCGTTGCTTGGACGACTCGACCTGAACCTGTCGCCATTCCTGAAAAATTAAATCAATCACCTAAGTTTGATCGAGACGGAGCGCCAACAGTGTCGACCCACATTAGTGGTCAACCGATATATTTTGAAATTGTCGACTAGAAAATTTAAGGCTCGATATCCCAGCTAATGCTGGGATTTTTTTTGCCCACGCAGCTAGTACATTAGTATGTTTTATATTGCTAACCGACAACCACACTAACCCACAAGAATATTTCATCATACCTTTTTAGTAATGTACTTTGGGTCTCCCCGTAAAAAACTCTACGCGCGTCGCACCACTCAACAAACTTATAGTTTTCTTTACCATAAGATAATTTTTTGTTTTATGATCAAAGAGAAACATCTGTTGCTGAAAAGTTCGCATTATTTTCAAGATGATTCACAAAATAACATTAATAATTTTTTGGATAATCATTATGAATAAAATACGGCAATGTTTAATCGCGTCTTCTTTTTTCGTATTGCTTCCTTTCACTGCAAGCACCGCGCATGCGCTTTCTTGCACAACAAAAGTCGACTCGTGGAGTAACGGCTACGTACTGACAGTCCGTGTGACAAACGATACGACAACCCCCATAAACGGATGGCAGCTAGCGTTAAATTTTAGTCAAACCCCGTCGGTCACTAATTCGTGGAACGCTGAACTCACCACCAACGGAAATACAGTAACGGCGCGCAACATAAACTGGAATGGTGCACTCAACTCGGGACAGAGCATTGAGTTTGGCATTCAGGGAACTCATACAGGAGGTTTCTCCGCACCAATTTGTAGCACTGGTACCACGCCCGTAAGCTCTGCAGCCAGTTCGTTGCCGATGTCGAGCGTCTCTAGCGCGATATGGTCATCCAGTAGCGCACCGTCCAGTAGTTCGGCAGTCGGCCAACATTCGTTATCCATCCGTGCACTTGGCACTACGGGTACAGAGTCGATCACTCTTCGCGTAGGTGGTGTCGATGTCGCCAGCTGGACGCTTGGCACAGCCATGTCGGACTATTCGACTCGCACCGATTTAACTGGAGAAATCGAAGTCGCCTTCACTAACGATGATCAAGCAGACGCTGATGTTCGAGTTGACTACATCAGTGTCAACGGAGAAATTCGTCAGGCCGAAGATCAAACCATCAACACCGGTGCTTGGGGGAATAATCAATGTGGTGGCGCAGGCGGTAGTGAATGGCTTCATTGCAATGGCCATATTAATTTTGGCAACGTAACAAGCGCTCCCGTGTCCTCAGCGACAAGCTCGAACACTGCTTCGTCTACGCCCAGCACAATTGGTTCCGGCTCTGGAGGCTGTGGTTCTGCCCCACGTTTAACGAGCGGTCGCCATACAATTAACGTGAGCGGCATGACTCGGGAATACATTCTTGATGTACCGTCAAATTACAATATGGATCACCCATATCGCCTGGTGTTTGGATGGCACTGGCGCGGTGGCAGCATGAACGATGTAGTAAGCAACGGTTACTACGGTTTGAAATCTTTGGCAAATAATTCAGCAATCTTTGTTGCGCCTAACCGGGCAAATGGTACTGATGGCTGGACTAATGATAATGGTCGAGATATGGCCTTCTTACGTGCGATGCTGGACGATCTCAAATACAAATTATGTGTTGATGAATCCCGTATTTTCTCAACTGGTTGGAGCTATGGCGGTATGATGTCGTTTGCAGTCGGCCGGGAAATGCCAGAAGTGTTCCGAGCGATTGCTCCCGCGTCAGGCGCGACGTGGACTCCTTACGTTGACGCCGGCCAACCAGTTGCAGCTTGGATCGCCCACGGAACCAACGATAGTGTGGTGCCCTACTCGGCTGGCACAGAAGTTCGC
This sequence comes from Cellvibrio sp., assembly GCA_051885175.1. Lineage (GTDB taxonomy): Bacteria > Pseudomonadota > Gammaproteobacteria > Pseudomonadales > Cellvibrionaceae > Cellvibrio. The sequence goes on along the minus strand of JBJEWS010000008.1, from coordinate 4,350 downwards.
GATTTATACAGAACCACTAATCGCTGCTCTAACACCACAGTGTCCATCTCATCCAACTGCGTCGAATACCAAAATTGTTCGGCGGGTAAGCCAGTTGTATTTTGCTCATGGAATGGCGGCCACTCAATTCCGACCTTCCATGGCCAAGAAGTCTGGAAGTTCTTTAGCCGTTTTTAATATGAGACTGACATAAAAAATAAAAAAGGCGGTGTCTAAACACCGCCTTTTTTTAAACATTTAATTTCGTTACGACTGTCCCGATAGCTGAAAATATTTCTGCATAACAAGATAGGTGATTAACTCTTCACGAGGTTCGTCAAAAAACTGAGCCACATAGTGGTTCGCGTTTTTAATGATTTCCTCAGCCTCAATAGGATTACGGTTGTAATACTCGATCTTTTCCTCCAAGTCCGAGTAATCGTCTTCAAGCTGAACATAATGAACTCCGGCCTGCAAACTCCCTTCCATAAACCAAGTCTCAAACCGAGGTTTTCTCATCATACAAAGCGATTGGGAAGCCATAATCCACTTGGTGTTAGTCGCGACATCGTTCCCCTCAACACTCAACACGTAGCGATAGTTTAATTGCTCGGGAATCGACATAAATGGCCGTACAAACTCGGGCCGCTTAGGTTTTGAATGAGTGTCGCCCACATCGCACAAGTCGCTATTAAAAAACTTCTCAAGAACTTCAACACGCTCGTGCTGATTCGATTTTCCTCGCCATACCAATTGGGGATTTTTTTGTCTGAAATGCTTCTTGTCGTTAACAACGTAGTAATGACGAATGCGATTAAATTTGAGCAAAACCGAATTTGCATTTGAATCATCGAGACAAATTGGTCGACTCTTCAAAAAAGTTGGGTAATTCGGCACATCCACGATATCACCGAACCAATAGGAGAAATTAAACCCTTTAGGGAATACCCGCATCATTCGATACAGGTCAATATCGTAAGCAGCGCTTTTTTTACCTTCATATAACTGATGATCGATGCTTAGTCGCTCATTGCGAGCAAATGGAACCGAGAGCTTATTACAGTAGTTCACTCTCGCCCATATCGCGGCTTGCTCTTCTTCGGGTAACGAATCCAGAGCATCAACTTGCTTTTTCATCCGTCGGTGCCAATAGGCGTTAGGCAGTAGCCGCTCCCAGTAGCCACTCAAATAATAATGGGTTTTGTGCAGACTCTTTTGAAATTGATCCCACGCTTGCATAACACGCCTAGTCGTTCGCCAGTATTGGGGCTGCATGATACAAGTAGAACGACTCTCGCGACAGCACTTTACTGCGTCTGCGCTAGGCCAGCACCCGCGAAATCTGTATAATTTCGGCTTTTACTTTGGGCAAAAACGCCCCGCACTTTGTAGAAGGTTCATCACGCTATGGATAAAACCTATCAGCCCCAGGCTATCGAGAGTAACTGGTACAAGATTTGGGAAGAAAAAGGCTACTTTAAGCCGACAGGCGAAGGCGATCCTTATTGCATCGTCATTCCACCGCCGAATGTCACCGGTTCTTTGCATATGGGTCACGGTTTTAATAACGCGGTGATGGATGCCCTCGTGCGTTATAAGCGTATGAGCGCCTTCGACACTTTATGGCAAATGGGTACCGACCACGCCGGTATCGCCACGCAAATGGTAGTTGAGCGTCGCTTGGGCGCAGAAGGCATCACTCGCCAAGATTTAGGCCGCGACGCCTTCTTGGATAAAGTGTGGGAATGGAAAGCGGAATCGGGTGGCAACATCTCTCGCCAAATCCGCCGTTTAGGCTCATCGGTGGATTGGTCGCGCGAGCGCTTCACCATGGACGAAGGCTTATCAAAAGCCGTTCAAGAAGCCTTCGTACGTTTGTATGAAGACGGCCTCATTTACCGCGGCAAACGCCTCGTTAACTGGGACCCGAAATTTCACACCGCAATTTCCGATTTGGAAGTTGAGAACCACGATGAAAAAGGTTTTATGTGGGAGCTGCGCTACCCATTAGCCGATGGCGCCACCACCAGCGAAGGCAAAAACTACTTAGTGGTTGCCACCACTCGCCCCGAGACTATGCTCGGCGATAGCGCCGTCGCAGTTCACCCAGAAGACGAACGCTACCAAGCCTTGATCGGTAAATTCATTGAGCTGCCATTGGTTGGCCGCCGTATTCCGATCATCGCGGACGATTATGTCGATCGTGAGTTTGGTACCGGCTGCGTGAAGATCACCCCAGCGCACGACTTCAACGACTACGAAGTGGGCAAACGCCACAACTTGCCGCTCATCAACGTACTCGACAAAAACGCGGCGATTCTCGCTAAAGCGCAAGCCTTTAATTTAGATGGCTCACTTAACGAAGCCGTCGACTGCACCCTGCCTGCACAGTTTGCCGGTCTCGACCGTTTTGAAGCGCGTAAGCAAATCGTTCAAGCGTTTGAAGACGCGGGTCTTTTGCAAGCGGTGAACGATCACGCCCTAAAAGCACCGCGTGGCGACCGTTCAGGCGCGATCATCGAGCCGTGGCTCACCGACCAATGGTACGTATCCACCAAACCATTAGCAGAACCTGCAATTGCCGCGGTGGAAGATGGCCGTATCGAATTTATTCCTAAGCAGTACGAGAACATGTACTTCTCGTGGATGCGCGATATTCAAGACTGGTGTATCAGCCGTCAATTGTGGTGGGGCCACCGCATTCCTGCGTGGTACGACGCTTCAGGCAAAGTTTACGTTGGTCGTAACGAAGCGGAAGTGCGCGCGAAGCATAATTTGAGTACCGATGTTGAACTCACTCAAGACAACGACGTGTTGGATACCTGGTTCTCGTCTGGCCTTTGGACCTTCTCAACCTTAGGTTGGCCAGAGCAAACCGACTTCTTGAAGAAGTTCCACCCAACCGACGTACTCGTCACCGGCTTCGACATTATTTTCTTCTGGGTTGCGCGCATGATCATGCTCACCATGCACCTGGTGAAACACGAAGACGGCACGCCGCAGATTCCGTTCAAAACCGTTTACGTACACGGCTTGGTGCGCGATAGCCTCGGCCAAAAAATGTCGAAATCCAAAGGTAACGTACTCGACCCACTCGACATCATCGACGGCATCGATCTCGAAACCTTGGTGCAAAAACGCACCTACGGCATGATGAACCCGAAAGACGCCGCGAAAATCGAGAAGCAAACCCGTAAAGAATTCCCCGACGGCATCGCCTCTTACGGCACCGACGCGCTGCGCTTTACCTTCTGCTCGCTTGCCTCAACTGGCCGCGACATTAAATTCGATATGGGCCGCGTTGAAGGTTACCGCAACTTCTGTAACAAGATTTGGAACGCGACTCGCTATGTATTGATGCAGTGCGAAGATCAAGACTGCGGCCAAACTGGCAGCCCTTACGAGTTATCGGTAGCGGATCGCTGGATTATTTCGAAATTGCAGCAAGCGGAAAAAACCGTAACCGAAGCGCTCGACACCTACCGTTTGGATTTGGCCGCACAAGCCATTTACGAATTCGTGTGGAACGAGTATTGCGATTGGTACTTGGAGCTTTCTAAGCCCGTACTTTGGGATAAAGAAGCAAGCGTCGCCTTAAAAACCGGTACTCGCCGCACCTTGATCCAAGTGCTCGAAACCATTTTGCGTTTGGCGCACCCGCTCATGCCATTTATCACCGAAGAAATCTGGCAAAAAATCAAACCATTGGCAGGTGCAACGGGCGACACCATCATGCTCGCGCGCTACCCAGTAGCCGACGACAGCCTGATCGACCAAACCGCCTTGGCAGACGTGGCTTGGTTGCAACAAGTGATTCTGGGTGTGCGTAACATTCGCGGTGAGATGAACATTTCGCCAGCGAAGGATCTCAACATTCTCGTGAAAAATGCGAGCAGCGACGATGCCACGCGCGTAGCTAACTACCAAGCCTTCCTGAAGAAGATGGCTTCGCTTGAAAGCGTAACCCTGCTTAACGCAGGCGACCAAGAACCTATGTCGGCAACCGCTCTGGTTGGCACCATGGAAATCCTCGTCCCTATGGCCGGCCTCATCGACAAAGAGGCAGAAATCGCACGCCTCACCAAAGAAGCAGGCAAACTCGAGCAAAATATCCAAAAGCTCGACGGCAAACTCAGCAACGCCGCGTTTGTCGATAAAGCCCCAGCAGAAGTGGTCGAGAAAGAACGCGCAATTCTTGCCGACAACAAAGTATCACTCGAAAAAATTAAAGAGCAGATTCAAAAAATCCAAGCGCTTTAATAAATTAAAGAAACAAAAAAGCCCCGCTATTGCGGGGCTTTTTTGTTTTGCATCCGCCCACAAATTTCATATCCAGCCTCATAAGCTATCGCCTACCGATATGGATTGCTC
>JBJEWS010000007.1:113253-243512 GCA_051885175.1 Cellvibrio sp. | reverse complement strand
AACGCCCGCAATCCGGCGTTCTGGACACTTTTGGTGTGGATACATGTTAAATAAAAGGCGTGAGAGGCCTGATAACCTAGATCTCATACTCGTCAAACACCGATCATTCTCACGGAAAAGCCCAGATTCACTGGGCTCTCTATTTGCTATAAAGAAGTAAGTATTAAGGCGTTAACTTTAACAACCAGCCATTGCCTTGGCGGGTGCCGTCTTCGAGGAGCCAAATGGCACCGTCGGGGCCTTGTTCGACTTCACGGATGCGGCGTTTCATGTCGAAGCGTTCAGCTTCACGAGCGGTTTTTCCATCGAACTCGATGCGCACCAAAGACATAGACGAAAGTCCGCCAATGAAACCATCGCCTTTCCAATTTGAAAATAAATCTCCGTCATAAATGATGAAACCTGCAGGAGAGATTACCGGTGTCCATGAGATTACCGGCGCGCGGAGGTCTGGGCGTGTGTCGTGATTAGGAATGGGTTTGTCATCGTAGTGGTTGCCATCCGAAACCAAAGGGTACCCGTAGTTAACGCCCTTCTCGATTAAATTGAGTTCATCGCCACCTTTCGGCCCCATTTCGTGCGCCCATAGGTTGCCGTCTTTGGTGAATGCGAGGCCTAAAATATTCCGGTGTCCATAGGACCACACTTGTGCAGCTACATCGCCTTTATCGGCAAATGGGTTGCCCTCGGGTATGCTGCCGTCATCGTTTAAGCGAATAATTTTTCCGAGGTTGGTTTTGAGATCCTGGGCGGGATCAAACTCTTTTCGCTCACTCGAACTAATCCACAATTTTCCGTCTTTGTCGAAAGCGAGTCGGTAACCAAAGTGACCATCACCAGATTTTTTAGGGCTTTGTCGCCAAATAATTTCTACATCCTCTAGCGAAGCCGCGGCACTCTCGATTTTTAATTTCGCTCTTACGACGGCGCCCCCTAAACCGCCCTCACCTTCTTCAACGTAGCTGATATAAATAAAAGAATTGCTGGAATAATTGGGATGCAAAATCACATCACCAAGCCCACCTTGGGCGACGTGTTTTACTTCAGGCACGCCCGAAACGGATATTTTATTTTTGGTCGCTGGATTGAATAGATTAAGCTTTCCCGACATCTCGGTAATCAATAAACGCCCATCGGGTAAAAACGTCATTGCCCAGGGAGAATCAAATTGTTCGATTTCGGTGGTATTGAAACTAAGAGCTGGTGCAGATGAACTCGCTACCGACGAGGCGACAGAGCTTACCGTCGATGAAACAGATGCAGCACTCAGCGCAAAAGACGAAGCATTAGCGTGACTGGTTGAGTTGGAGGACGAGCCATTATCGCAGGCCGCTAACAGACCTGCGGCCGCTAATATTACAAGATTCGATAGTGACATTAAACGAGCATGTTTCATCAAGGTTCCCTCTGTTTTAGCGTTAGATGTTTGCTAGATTTTTTATAAAGTTTAGAAGCATCATTTAAATTAAGGGCGCGAGGCCGCGGTGTGAAAATTGTGAGACGGCACACTAAGAAGTGTGCTTTTATTAACGATAGACTATCGCTGCGATTGTGGCGTGCGTCTTGGTCTGTTGTTAGGATGGCGCGCGTAAGTAAGCGACGAAAACTAAGGAAAGAGAATAGAGTAGATGGAAATTGAACTGGCAATACCCACTCAAGCAGATTTTTACGCCCCGCCTTTGCTATCTCATGTTGAATTATTAACCGATTCACCCGCCACATTTGTTAACGAGAATTTTTTATTGACATGGCCCCATTCGGATTGCGTGCTAGTGGGGTGTCGATTTGATTCGCACGCTTTTGATTATCGATTATGGGACGCAGTGGCGCTTGAAGAACCAGATACTGTTATGCAATCGGTGATTAAACGTCGAGCGGAATTCTTAGCCGGGCGTCTTTGTGCAAAAGCAGCTTTGGCGCGACTAGGAATTGATGATTACCAAGTCGCCATTGGCGAATCCCGAGAGCCTTTATTCCCTTGCGAGATTCAAGGTTCGATCACTCACTGTGAAAATTATGCGCTGGCAGGATTATTTCCACGCGGCAAAGCGGTGGCATTGGGTATTGATTTACAGACTGTGCTCGACGAAGCCACACTCGAGTCGGTGACTCAGTTGGTGATTAACCTCGACGAAATGCAGCTCATGCAGTCGATATCATCCAGCCAACGAGGTTTGTTCACCAGCCTCGTTTTCTCGGTAAAAGAGAGTTTCTTTAAAGCCGCGTTTTCGCAAGTCAATCACTATTTTGGATTCGATGCTGTGTCGGTGGTGTGGATCGATTGGGAATTAGGCGAAGTGTATCTAAGGCTCAATCTCACTTTGGGTGAAAAATTACCCATTAACACACTCATTTCGGCACGCTGGGCGTTAACCCACTTTGATCAAGTGTTTACCTGCGTAGAGCTACCCTTCGAACCTCAACCCTAAGACGCGACGCTTGAATTCGGGAATTGATCGAAATAAATTACAAATGAGATTGATTCTTACTTTCATTAATTTACAATGGCTCTCTTTGACGGTTCAGGTAAGGAGAGCCCATGTATCGCACCATTACTCGCTGGTTAATTGCCAGCTTGTGCTTCTTTTCTGTTAGCGCATTAGCCTCGGACGAAAGCCACGTTAGCATTCAGCAGTTACGCCCTGCCCCAATCACCCGCGAAGTTATCTTAAGTGGCCAACTCATGCCGCAGCGAAATGCCAAACTTTCGGTGGCGGTTAATGCTCTAGTTAAAACACTATACGTGGATGTCGGCGATGAGGTTAAACAAGGCCAAGTGCTCGCGCAGCTGGATGACCGGCTGGCACAAGAAAGCGTTAATCTAGCAAAAGCGCAACTCAAAGCTGCACAAATTGAACGGGACGAGGCGCAGCGATTAGCGTCGCAAGCGCAAAGCCTTGCTTCCCAACAGCATATCGCCGCTACCGAAATTCTCGCCCGCCAAAACGCAGCAAAATTGGCACAGGCCAAAGTCGAAGACGCGCAAATTCAAGTCAGCATGGCTCGCGATACGCTGGAGCGACATCAGTTACGCGCACCTTTCGCAGGCGTTATCAGCGCGCGTTTTACCGATTTAGGCCAATGGCTAAACCCAGGTGATGCGGTGTTTAACCTCGTCTCGAATCAGGTGGTATTTCTGGATGTTCACTTGCCGCAAGAATTTATTGGCACCATCAATCAACTCACGAATATCAGTATCTCACCCGACGCACAATCGCAATTGGCACTTTCGGGCCGGGTAGTTGCCGCCTTACCGGTGATGACACAGGCGCGCAGTTTTTTGCTTCGTTTAGCGAGCGAAGCGCCTCACGCCTTGATGGTGCCGGGCATGTCGGCCAAAGCACGACTGGTATTTACGGAACGCGAATCGGCGATCGCCTTGCCGCGCGACGCATTGTTGCGCCATGCAGATGGAGGCTACAGTGTGTTTATTGTGGAAGACGATAAAGCGATTCGCCGTAACGTCGAATTGGGTGAAGTTACCGCGAAAGGTTATCGTGTGAAATCCGGCGTTGCAGCGGGCGATAAGGTAGTTGTTCGCGGTAACGAAATACTGCAAGACGGTCAGGTTGTCATCGCTGAGTTGATTCATTTTAATCAAAGCGATCAGTCACTCTCGGCGCGTGAAGCCTTGGCGAAGGAGTTGCCATGATTGAGCGAATGGTAAAAGAGCATCGCCTGCTCACGGTTATCACGCTCATTGTTTGCGTGTTGGGAATCGCGGCGGGCTTTCGTATGCCGCTTCAGATGATTCCCACACTCAACACCAACACGATTACCGTAGAAACCGGTTGGCCCGGCGCTACACCGCAAGACGTTGAGCAAGAAATCCTTCTCGAACAAGAGCGCTTTCTTCGCTCTTTGCCAAATTTAACGCGAATGGAATCCTTCGCTGCAATGGGCGAAGCCATGATCGAATTGGAATTTGCCTCTACAGATAACGTCAACGAATTATTGATTCGAGTGAGCAACGCACTAAGCCAAGTGTCGGGCTATCCAGAAAATGTGGATCAGCCGCGTCTTTACAGCGAATCTTTTTCCGACAGCGCTTTTATGTATTTCGCCGTGCTGCCGGATCAAGGTAATCCACGCGCACTCGACATGGACATGATGAGTGATTTTATCGACGACCATGTGCGGCCGCGAATGGAACGTATTCCCGGCGTATCGCAAATCGAAATGAATAACACGCTGCGACAAATTCAAATTCACGTCGATCCCGCAAAATTAGCGCAGCGAAATTTAAGCCTCGCGGATGTAAACAACGCGATACGCTCACGCAACCGCGACGTTTCGGCGGGTGATCTTGATGAAGGTAAACGCCGCTATCTACTGCGAACCACGAGCCGGTTCGACAATCTTGACGAGCTTAAACAATTAATTGTTGCGCATCAAAACGGCAGCTTTATCCGCCTTGCGGATATTGCCGAGATCACCTTAGACCATTACGAAAAACGTGGCATTGCCATAGTCAACGGCGAAGAAGCCATAACGCTCGGTGTTAAACGGCAACAAGGCTCCAATGTGATCGCTATTAAAGACGCGATGCTGAAAGAAATAGAGCAAATCAAAAAAGACGTGCTCGAGCCTAACGGTCTTCGCATTTTATTAATCGGTGACGATGTGCGTTATGTGGATGCGTCTATCAATAATGTTTTTACCAATTTGTGTATCGGTGCGTTTCTGGCCACGCTGGTGATGTATTTATTTTTACATTCTTGGCGAGCGACGCTGATTTGTTTAATGGGCATACCGATCTGCACCATCGCATCTTTTATTGGTTTAGCAAGTTTCGATCGCACGATTAACGTCATTTCGCTGGCGGGGATTGCCTTTGCGATCAGCATGACGGTCGATAACAGCATTGTGGTGTTAGAAAGCATTGAGCAAGCACGAAAGCGCGGACTAGCGCCAATTCAGGCTGCCGTTGAAGGCGTTAAAGAAGTATGGACGGCGGTTATCGCTTCAAGCGTAACAACGGTATTGGTATTTGCGCCGGTTTTATTTATTACTGAAGAGGCTGGGCAACTTTATTCTGATATTGGCATTGCGATATCGGCATCCATATTGATGTCGATGCTCTTCGCGCTGCTTCTCGTTCCTGCCGCGAGTGCTGCCATTGGCGGCAATATTTCTGATCGCCCTTCCTCTAAATTTAATTCGTTAATTATTACGTTTACTAAAAATAGTATTTCAAGCTCGCGTCGACGCTTAGTAATAATTGCGATAAGTGTTGTAGGGTGCTTAGGGTTAGCGGTTGTTTTAATGCCGCCTGCCGAATATCTACCTGAAGGCGAAGAGCCAAAAGCCTTCACTCGCATGTTCGCCCCACCCGGCTATAACCTTGAAGAGATGCACAAGATTGCCAAAGATATTCAGATCGATCTCGACAAAGCGACTCAGTTGCCCGTCGACACAGTAATAGAACAAGGTGAGTTGCCGCCAATTCGCTACTATTTTATGCGCGTGAACGCGGGTCAGATATGGTTAATGAGTGAGCCGCATCGCCCAGAAGACGTAGACTTAATGATGCAAGAAATGGTATCGCGGTTTACGCAGTATCCGGGTATGCGCGCATTTTCATCGCGCGGGTCAATTATTTCCAGCAATCAAGGTGGCTCGCGCGCAGTGGAATTAAATATTACCGGCCCAAATTTGGCCGAGCTTTACGCCACCGCGCAACATATTTTACGGCACGCCGAACATGTATTCGAATCGCCCAGACTCAACTCCTCTCCCGCGTCCTTATCGCTCGATCAGCCTCTAGTTGAAATAAGCCCGCGCTGGGAGCGATTAGCAGAATTGGATTTCGAACCTGATGCATTCGGCATCACAGTTGCAGCTTATAGCGATGGTGCATTCGTTGGCGAATTTATTCAGGGCGATAAAAAAATTGATATGTTGTTGTTTAGCGATGCAGGCAATCGACAAACATTACACGAGTTAGCGCAGGTTCCCATTCGAGCGCCTACTGGACAAGTGGTGCCGCTAAGCGCCCTTGCCGACTTGAAAGAAACTGTTGATAGCGAACAATTACGTCGAGTCAATGGTCAGCGTACAGTATCGATTTATATTATCCCCGATGAAAAAGTCGCGCTCGAAACTGCTGTTAAAACCGTCCGCACTCAACTTATTCCCGACTTAAAAGCCGCCGGACACTGGCCAGCCAACGTGAGTTTTAGTATTACCGGTGCCGCAGACGATTTGGCGGCGACTCGCGAATCATTGGTAAAAAACTTTTTTATCGCGGTGATCTTAATCTACTTAGTCATGGTCGCAATATTTTCACACTGGAGCTACCCGTTAATTATTCTCACCACTATTCCACTCGGCATGGCGGGTGGATTAATTGGCTTGGTAGGCGTTAACGGAGTTTCGAGTCTACTCGCAACGCTCGGCATGGCGACGAATTACCAAGCACTCGACATGATTACCATGTTAGGTTTTTTGATTCTTCTCGGAACAGTCATTAATAACCCTATCTTAATCGTCGAGCAAACGAGGATTAACCTCAATCAGCATCGGCTCGATATTTATGAAGCTGTCGAGCGAGCGGTAGAAAGCCGCTTACGCCCCATCTTAATGTCGACGGCCACCACAATTTTTGGGCTCGCCCCGCTCATTATCATTCCGGGCGCAGGTACTGAATTGTATCGGGGAGTGGGCATTATCGTGCTGTGCGGGCTGGTTGCTTCTACGCTGATCACACTAAGTTTTTTACCCTGCCTTTTGGTCGAAATATTTAAACCAAGAGCTTTGGTCAACGAAATACGTGTGGCAGAAGTGGATTGATTATTAATATTTGGCTGTGGTTATTAAGTAGTGATGATCAGTAAACACCAGTTGTGCGGCTAAGTCATACTTCAACTGTTGACTTAGCCGTTTTTATGGTCAGGTGTTGAGTTGGTGTTAGCATCCGCCTTATCTATTTTGAAAAATGCGTTAAAAGATAACGTTTTTTAGGTTATTTATAAATTAAAAATCAAAAATATAGAATCGGCATTGAGGCTGCTTATTGGTTACCGAACCTTTCAATGATGGATTTTAAATTGGACAACGAAATATCTTTCGCCCACTCTATAAGGTTCTCTATTTCTAGATCATATTTTTCAAGAGCTTTGTCGGACCAATATTGTCGAGATTTCCCAATAGGAAGGTGGTCAATCTCACTGGATATTACAGTAAAGCAAAAAAAATCTGGTTCATTATTAGTAAGGCTAAGTTCTTCCCTTAACGATGATAACTCAAGAGTACCTTCCAGGTAATGAATTGAGCCGTCAAGCATCCCGCGTGCTAATGTCACTGCACGATCGCGTTGCTTTTGGATGTATTCTTCGTGGCTAATAGTCATGTATTTAGTAGTTTTTGATAAAAATGTATTGGCGTAGGAGAATTTCAAAGCCTCTAGTCTCGAGGCATATTTTTTATTGGGATATTGAATCTGTCAACGATATCCATCTATTTAAAATTGAATAAAGTAGAAATTATTTGTTTTCGGATCTTATAGTGAAATGGCAATATCTTTAGATGTCTCATTTATTATTTGATAGACATGAATCAAATTAAGTTATTGATGATTTAATAAAAAAACGCCCAGATATCTAGGCGTTTATGATGAGAAGCTAAATGGCGTTGGGTTTTTGCTCGGCGTTGGTGGCATTAATGACCTCACGCTCAGAATTTTCGCTTTGTACGATGCTAGATGGGTAATACCAAACACTATCAGTTGGCACTGTTTTTAGATGTTGTTTAGTTCGCTTGGCCATGAAGATAAAAATAGCTGTACTCACAAGCGCGGTGAATTCTACTAATAATAAATCGCTACTGGTGTGGAGCCACAATGGTGATTGCTTAAATACCAATGCAATCAACCCCGTGATTGGAATGAGAGCAGTGGTAATTGCACAGAGGTAAAGTAACTCCACTACCGCGCGCGCGGCACCACGCCAAAATGTCCAAGCGATGCAAGCGAAAAATACACTGTAGTAAGTCCAGTAGTACCAAACGTTAGGGTCGTCACCCACGGACTGTAACCATTTACCCGCAGCCATAGCGAACGAAATAGCCGCGACTGAGCCCCAACATGCGCCCACTGTCAGGTTCGCGATGAGGTAGGCGTTTTTATCTTGAGTGACGAGGGCTTGATTGGCTCGCTGACGTTTACGGCGCGATTCAATCCAAAGTAAGTTACCCGTATAAAATAAAAATGAACCACTGATTCCGAGAAAAAAATACATCCATCGGATTGGATCGCCGCCAAAGCTGCCGAAATGAAGTGAAAAAAATGTAATAACCGGCTGTATATAACCCTCTTCGTGACCGGGTAAATAATCTTTATCGAGAATTTCTCCGGTGTAAGGGTTGAGAGTTACAAAACCGCGGTTGTAACCGCGCAGCATATGGTCGTCATCTTCACCGGCAATTCGCACGCTGGCGCGCGTGGTCTGAATATTGTTGTAGCTCACCTCGCGCGCAACAAAAGTTGGCGCAATCGCGTGAACCTTTTTGACTAATTCTTGCGGCATTAATAGCTCTTCAAGCCGGTAAGTTGAAGGTTCCGGCGCAGGTTGCTCGAAGGATGGCCGCTCACCATAGACCAGCTTGCCGAGGCTTGCGTAAATTTGGTCGTGAAAGGCAAAAACAATCACTGTTAGTGCAATCACTATATGAAAGGGCAAACTAGTGATTCCAACAAGGTTGTGGGCATCTAACCAAAAGCGTTTTGGATTTTTAGTTTTTCGCAGTGCAAAAAAATCTTTTATTAAAGTTGGTAGCAACACAATGAATCCAGACACTATGGCTAAAACATAAAGTAAGCAGATAACGCCCAGCACGTAGACGCCAAAAGCATGGTGACCTGCGGTTCCGGGAATGCCAGCGGTTTGGTGTAATAGATCGATCAGTTCGGCCATTGCCGATGGCTCGAATTGAGTGACCACTAAAGAACCATTGTCATCAAGCGTTGCCGACCAGCCTTCGCTCGGTCCGCCTCGCATTTCAGAGAGAGGTTTACGCCAAGTGATCGGTGCAGGCGTGTGTTCTTGCTCGATCATATTGACCGTAAACGATCGCGCGGCATCACTTCGATTGTGTATTAACTGCGCGATAAGATTTGGATATTGGGCTTCGCTAATCCATTGGCGGTCGGCGTTGATAGGTGTCGACCAACGCTCGAGCGGCTCTTTGAACATGGTAAGCGCGCCAGCGTAAAAGGCGATAAACAATGCGATGCTCGAGGCAAGCCCTGTCCAGGTATGAAGTGTTTTATAAATTTTTAAAAGCGGCCCGCGCATTACCAAGCTCCCATTCCATATCGGGTTAAAAAAAGTGCCGTAAAAGCTACAAGCGTTAAACCGCCCAGCCATAACCAAGCTCGCATTCCGTCGCGGAAAAAATACACAAAACTGAATACCGTGAGCCAAATCGGTGGAACTATCCACATATTGAATTGGGATTTATTATCGGCCGAAATGCCGCCCGGCCCCCACCAAGCGAATAGGCCGCTAAGGGCAACGGCAAGAAAAAATCCTATGCACAATCCGGCGAGGGATTTACTCAACCAATCAGGTTTTATTTCGGCATATTTAGGTGCGCGTTTACTTGGATTAGCAGCCATGGGTATTGCCCTCTTTTCGTGAGACGAGTAACGACAGAAAAGGCAGCGTGCCGGAAATTAAAAAAAGCACGACTGTAGCGGCAAAGAATCCGGCTTTTATCTCGAGACTATTCATCCAAAGCACAAATGAAAGAATGATGATAATCCACGTAGACCACCGCCAGATTGGGTGGGTTAAGGGTTTCTCCCAAAGCGCCTGATTGGGTGAAATCCCGTATAGAAGCGTGCAGCCGATAAGGCTTGCGCCAAAGCAAATGAGTGTGTCCACGATTGCCTCCCAGTGTTCGAATAACCGACGACGAAAAAAATTAAACAATAATAATTCTTATTTGCAGGTGAGAACAGTTGTTTATCGCACACACGGATTAAAATGGCGCCTTTCCCTGCATTTGGATGAAAGGCACTCAAAAGTGATAGGCACAGATTTAATTAGCAAGGCGAGATTCCAAGGCTTCGTTCGGCTCAGGTGCTCGTGCTGAAAGTGAACTTAAGCGCAATGAACGGCATCCGGCCAACATCCCAAGCGACAATCCTAATAGCGATAAGCCCACAGCGAAGAGTCCCGCCGCACTACCGAAAACTCCTGCAAGGCCACCGTATGCGATGGCGCCAATGGAATCGCCGCTCGCATCTTGCGCGGTGCATAAAGCGTTAACTCGGCCAAGTAATGGGTCGGGCGTGTACACCTGAATTAAGGTGTACTGCAATAGCCCCGCAAGCGTGGTGAGATAACCATAGCCCGCCAGTAGTAATAGCAGTAGCGATAACCAAGTGGTGAATGAAAACAACACAATGCAAGCGATTGCCAAGGCACTCAACCTGAGTAACCAAAGGCCGGGGCGGGCCAGATGCTCTACCCAACCACTCATAAAAGCACCAAGAGTCGCGCCTACTGGAACCGCGCTAAAAATGAGCCCCAAAATCGCGGCATCGCCTTTGAAATATTCATCGACAAATGCGGGGAATAAAACACGCAAACCGGATGACAAGGTGACCAACAGCCCGATTCCGAATGCTGAAAGCAAAACACGGTTGCCGACTATAAATCGAAAACCTTCGGCGAGTGCTTTAACGGGTGATTGGATAACAGCGTCTTGCGGTAGGAGCGGCGGTAATTTTAATAAGGGCAAAAGCGTAATGAATGTGGTGAGGGTGATAAATCCGTAAACCCAGCTAAGATCGCTTACCGAAATCATCAGCCCACCAATCGCTGGTGATGCGATTGTTACCAAACGCATACTGGCCATACTGATTGCCCGCGCCCGGAGTAGGTGTGCGCGGCCGACAATTTGCGGCATAGCCGCAAGCAGCGCTGTAACGCCAATTGCGCCGAAAAACCCATCCCAAAGGGATAAAAAAATAATCCATCCGAGCGACGGCGATGCTAGTTGCGCGTTGATGGCAAGCCCTAAAAATCCGAGTGCACAAAGTCCCCTCGCCCATAAAATAAGGGTTCTTCGATTAGCTTGGTCGGCGCGAACACCGCCAACCAATAAACCTGTAAAAAGTCCGATGGCTTCGCAAGCGAGCACCGCGCCCACCCAAAAACTGGATTGAGTTAATTGATAGATTTGCCAAGGCAAGGCGACCGATAAAATGCCTAACCCCAACAAAGAAATTGTTCGCGCGATGAACACTGCGCGAAAGTGCGGGTGAGTTTTCAGTAAATCAAATTTAATAAATAACGATGAAAATTTCATAAGATATATGCGCCTGATTAATTGCACATCCTTGTGCATTACGATCTGAACAGCCGAATAAAACGCGTTAAGTGCTTTAAAAAGCTGCACACTAGGCAGTGGCTTGTACGTTTTGAATGCCGTTAGTTACATCAAGGGCTGAGCCGGAATTTTTTGTATTATTCCTCGCCGCACTAATCACTTGATCAAGATGTGGCCCCAATTGACGAAGAACCTGAGGCGATAAAATCGTCTCGTGCGACGCATAATTAAGCGAATGCAATTCAACTTCATTCACGTAGTGTCGCCACTGCGTTAAAGGCGCTATGTAATTCGGCAACGACTGCTCGGCAACAAATACATCGACTTTGCCTGAGTAGTGGGGCGTAACTGCTTGCGACAATAACCGCACGGCATCTTTATAGTTGGCAAAGATTTGTTCGGTAAGTTGGTGTCGTTCTCGGTCGAGCGATTCGTCTTTCAGTCCATCCGCGCCAAACGCTTGATCGAGCACTTGAGTTTGTTCACGCTCGGCACCTTGCGCTGCGATTGCCCCGGCAGGATCATTCCAATCGTGTACCTCGACGGGATAGGTATCTAACAGCCCTAAAAATTCGACGTCCTCTCCCATGGCCAATAAGCGCGTGGCAATGCCGTAAGCGATGGTGCCGCCAAGTGAATATCCGAGCAGGTAGTAAGGGCCATGGGGTTGTAGGTCGCGTAATAATTGAAGCTGCCGATCGATCAAATCCTCCACTGAGGAACTGGTCGCGATGAGCCCATTGGGACGCGGTGACTGCAAACCAATAACGGGATAGCCGCCCGATAAATAAGGCGTTAAAGCGGCGTATTGCCACGCGAATCCAGAACCAGGATAAAAACAAATAAGCGGTGTGCCTTCGCCGTTTCGCAATTGCATTACGGGCGAAAAGCCTTGTTGAGATGCATCGGTTTTATTGTGCTGCTCGAGATAAGCGGCGATCTTTTCGACAGAAGGTGCCGTCATGATTTGCCCAACGGGAATTTGCAGTTTTAATTCGCGCCGAATTGCCGCGGCAAGTTGCATTGCTAGTAAAGAATGTCCGCCTAAGGCAAAAAAATCATCTTCGCGGCAGACGTTTTTGGCATCTAGTAATTGCTCGAATAATGTTGCGACTGCTCTTTCGAGATGGCTAGTGGGCAAGGTTTTATCGGCGCGATGAGTTTCTTGCGAACTTTCTAAATCCATCAAGCGAGTAACGGCTGGTAACGCTGCTCGATTGAGTTTGCCATTTGCACTCAGCGGCAACTTGGGCAAATTGTGGAAAAGCGCTGGCAACATGTGTGCGGGTAGGCGCTCTTTTAAAAAAGTTAAAAGCTGCGCGTGATCGATCTTGTCTGAAGGCTCGGTCACCAAGTAAGCAACCAACTGACGTTGATCGCCTGATGTTTTCCCTTTTGCTTGAGCTCCCAAATCCACTGCGACCACCACTGCTTGGCGAACGGATTTAAATTCGAGCAATGTTGATTCTATTTCGCCCAATTCGATTCTCTGTCCGCGAATTTTAATTTGATCATCGCTGCGGCCAAGATATTCAACATTGCCGCAGGGTAAACGGCGGACTTTATCGCCGGTGCGGTACATGCGTTCGCCAGTGTTTGAAAAAGGGTTTGCCACAAAGCGGTTAGCAGTAAGTGAAGGTCGGCCTAAATACTCAGTTGCCAATTGTTTGCCGGCTAAATACAACTCGCCTTCCGCCATTAACGGCACTTCGCGTAAGTATTGGTCGAGCACATAAACTTGGGTATTCCAAACGGGCAGGCCAATAGGTACACCCACACCGCAAAAGGTAGGGTAACCACTCGCTGGTGTTTCACTGGGGCGCGGCGCCGAAAAATAAGTGACATCCACCGCCGCTTCCGTTGGGCCGTACAGATTATGAAGATGCGCCGAAAAGTACCGATAAAATTCATTGGTGAGTGTTCGGCTCAAGGCTTCGCCACTGCAAAACACCTGTTTTAACGAAGGAGTGATCGGGTGACTTGCTTGGGCAACTTCTCGACTAATAATTTTCGCGTGATCGACAAACATGCTCAGCATAGAGGGTACAAAATGCAAAGTGGTGATCTTGTACTGGTTAATAATACTGACAAGAAGATCCGGATCGCGATGGGCCTCGGGTGGTGCCATAAAGAGTTGCGCCCCCACAACTATTGGCCAAAAAAATTCCCATACTGAAACATCAAAGCCGCAGGGTGTTTTTTGCAAGACGACATCTTGCTCGCTTAGTGTGTATTCGTGTTGCATCCACAAAATGCGATTAAGAATTGCCCCGTGAGAAACTAAAACCCCTTTAGGGCGACCAGTGGTTCCCGAGGTGTAAATCAGGTAGGCAGGATGCTCAGCAGTTGTGGTTACCGGTACATAATAGTGCCGCGCTTGGGAAATTTCTCGCGGGTTAAACAGCACATCAAAGCTTATCGCAATATTTTCTGTTTTAACATCGAAGCGATCCATCTCGCTTTCTGCCGTAATTAACGCTTTGGGTGAAGAATCGGCCAACATAAATTTCAAGCGATCTTCTGGGTAACTCAACTCTAGCGGCAAGTAGGCTGCACCTGCTTCGATGACTGCCAATATTGCAAGGCAAAGTTTTACGGAGCGCGGTAAGGCAACAGCCACAATGTCCCCTGCTTTCACGCCTTGATCTTGCAGCCTAGCGGCAAGCGTAACAATTTGATAGCGCGCTTCGGCGTAAGTTAATTGAGTGGTTTCGTCGCGAAGAGCAAGTGCATGGGGTGTTAGGTAAGCTTGATTACGCAATAAATCGCGAAGTGTTGTATTGGGTAGATCTCGTCCCGTTTGATTGTGTGACCGAATTAACTGCGCCTCTTGCTCGGAAAGTTGCGGCCAACTTATGGGAGCAGTTTCTGGGTTTTGAATGATCTCGTTAAGGATATTTCGCAAACGGCTCGCAAGTAATTGAGGATCCAATTCGGGCACTCGGCTTTGGACCAAAAATTCAATATCTTCGCTTGGCAGCACTAATAGCGCTAAGGGATAGTGGCTATAACCGCGATTAAAAATGTCCACTACGCGAACAGGTTTGCCATCGGCGCCACTGAGTTCACTGGTGAGATAATCGTTATCGGGGTAATTTTCTACCACCAATAAACAATCGAATAGCTCACCCTTACCGGCCAAACGTTGAATTTCGGCAAGTCCAAGGCCATCGCTTTCCACCAAAGATGTATAAATTTTTTGTAACGAATCGAGTTGATTGCGAAGTGACGATGTCGCATCGAGCGGTACTCTAACGGGGATTGTGTTTAAAAATAATCCGACTTGATTTTCGATTCCCTCGATATTGGCCGTACGCCCCGAGACAGGTGTGCCCAAAACAATTTCTTTTGCGTCGCAAAAAGGCGATAACAACTGCGCCATAACTCTTTGCATGAAGACACTAAGTGTCACACCCCAACCTCGCAGTAATTGTGTTAACTGTTTTGAGAGAGGTTCGCCCAAGTTAATACACGCCTCTTGTAGTTCTGCGGAATGCCCGTTCTCGACAATTTCTCGTGATTCGCTCTTATGCGAGATTCCACTTGCGATTAACGAGGGCTCGACTCCTTGTAAGTACTCTTGCCACAGTTTCCGATCTTGTTGGAAATTGCGAGCGTTAAGCTCACGCATCACGCGAGTAAATGTATTAATTCGAGCGGTTATGTCGCGGTCAAAAATGGTGCGTTGCATAAGATGCGGATTGTTATAGGCCATAAACAACGCGCGCAGCAATAAAGGCGTCGACCAACCATCGATCAGAAGATGATGAATTTTTAGAACGAGCTCGGTGTCTTTTTCCGAGTGAGTGATGAGTGCTGCCGCAAGGCAGCCGCCTGCGCTCTGAGGATTGAGAGACGCATTTAAAAATAGATCTTCTTGAATTGCAGGATTTTCTAATTCGCTTTTTTGGGAATTAGTACGGTAATCGATTTTTGTGATTGGCCACTGTGCATATTGCTTAGGGTCCGGTATGACCAGCATAGGTCGACTAAGGCTGGTGGTATCGAATACCCCGTTAAGTTGCGGAAATAATATTAACAAATGGTTAAGGGCGGATTGAATGTGGTTTTCATTGAGCAGACCGTTAAAGCGAATGCGGGTAATCGCATGATATTGTGAGCTTGATTGATTGTGAGACGAGTCATCGCTGATATGGCTGATAAATAGCATTCCAGCCTGCAGTGGTAACGCTGGCGCGTAATCAATAAAATAGCTGTGCTGTGCTTGCAGCGTCGCGCAATCAGATTTGCTCGTCATCGATATATCTTGGCCATTTACGTCTTTGGCCAAAGTGCGCGAGGATATTTGTGAATCTATATCCGCTGCGATTGCTCGCGCGGTTTTTAATTTAAAAATTTGGCTAGGTTTTATCGCTATGCCTTGCCGACGCAAAGTGGTGCAAACCATTATGGCGCTGATGCTATCGCCGCCTAAATAGAAAAAATCATCGTCTACTTTTAAATGTTGGGTAAGGGGCAGAACAGAAGCAAATGCTTGAATCACTAAAGACTCGGATTTAGTGAGGGTTTCTGAATGAGCGTTTACATTGTCAACAGAGTTTTGATAATTAAATGACTGATGCTGATTTCGAAGGTCTGGTAGAGGAAGCTGTTTTTTATCGATCTTTCCACTGAGATTTCGCGGAAACTCATCAAGTAAGATAAACGCCGATGGCACCATGTAATCGGGGAGCTGACAGCTTAGTGTTTCGCGCAATTCCAAACTTTTTAAACGACGCTGCGCATTATTGAGTGCAGGGATGACACAGTAAGCCAATAGCCGTTGAGTATCTTGAACCGCTTGAGCAACCACAATAACGCTTTCGACATCGGGTAGTTGAGCAATTGCGGCTTCCACTTCGCCAATCTCGACGCGGTAGCCGCGTATTTTCACTTGATCGTCGCAGCGGCCGATGTACTCGATAAAACCCTCATTATTCCAACGCACTAAATCGCCAGTTCGATACATACGCGTATCATCCCCGCAAGTTGCGTAAGGGTTCGCGACGAAGCGCGCGGCTGTTAAATCGGCACGGCCCAAATAGCCGGCGGCAAGTCCGCTGCCTGAAATATACAGCTCACCTATCGCGCCAATAGGCGTTGGACTCAAAAACGAATCAAGCAAATGAACACGTGTATTCGCGATAGGGCGACCTATTACCGGTGTTTCGCTTTCGTGGCCGAAGGCTCGCAAGGTATCAACGGTGTACTCCGTTGGACCGTATAAATTCACCAAGGTAATACCCTTGTAGTGTGAGAACTGTTGCCAAAGGTTAACTGGCGCGGCTTCTCCACCAATAAGAGCCAACGAGGGTATGTGACCCGATTCATCTAACAAACCCGATGTCAGCATCTGTGCTAAAAATGATGGAGGTAAATCCAGCGCGTCGATTTTTAATTCTCGAATTTGTTGAACTAAGCCATAGGCATCGCGACGCTCATCTTCATCGAAGATATGTAAGGTCTGCCCGTGCAGCAACCAGAAGATTTGTAACCATGAAGAATCGAAAGAAAACGAGTGAGTGTGAGCAGCATTAACCAATCTGCCCTCGTATTGCTCAAAAACTTTTTGAATGGTTGGCAGATAAAACGCGTGCGCGTGAGCTTGATAAAGATTATGCAACGCGCCGTGTGTGTTCATCACGCCTTTAGGTCGGCCGGTACTACCGGAAGTAAAAATAATATAAGCGGGTGTATCGGGTGTGATTGTGCATGGCCTTTCGTTGGCCAATAGCGGATGACTTGCGGTGCTTTCTAAGAGTTTACGAGTTTCAGGGGCATCAAGATTAATGCGGTGCCCATCGATAGTTGGAATTTCGCAGTGTGTAAGCGTGAGAATGATATACGGCTTAGCATCGTCAAATATATTGGCTAACCGCTCTTGAGGTGCATCTAAATCAATTGGTAAGAATGTTGCGCCGGTATCCAAGACAGCAAAAATACTAACCAGCGTTTGCAAGCTTCTTGGAATAGCAACGCCCACAACCCGATCTTTTCTTGCGCCTTGGCTTATTAAGAATCGGCTCAATTTGGAGACCGATTGAATGAGCTCTTGGTAAGTTAGCCTTTCGCCTAAACTGGTAACAGCAATATTCTGCGGCGATAAATTAGCCGAGTTTTTGAGAGCATCTACCACCAAAAATTGATTTGAATCGCGAATTTCTTCGCCGCGAGATAATTCTTCGATTTTCTGTATTTCGTGTGAATGTCGAATATCAAGACTGCACAAGTTTGTTAAAGGGTTTGTAACCCACCGCTCGAATAAGCACGAAATCCGAGCCAAATGTTGTGCAACATCGCTTTGACTATAAAGCTCTGAATTAGCACGAATCTCTAAGCGAATAGTATCGGCATGGATGGACAGGTTAAATTCGATATCATCAACCGGCCCTGTGGCTATGGGCTCCACAATCGCCAGCGTTTGATCGATTATTAAAGGAGTATCGAAGAGCTTATAATTAACGACCGATGTGTAGAGTTGTCGGATGTTATGAACGTGTCGAAGACTTCGAAGAATTTCTTCCGCGGGGAATCGGTCGTGCCGACGAACTTCTTGCAAGGAGCGTCTGACTAATTGAGCGGCAGCTCGCCAGTTCATCATTGGTGAGAATTTAAATTTTATCGGCAATACATTAACCACAGGGGCCAAACAGCTCAGTGCCGCAGACCCCATGCGACGCATAAATGGGATTCCCACTGTTTGATCGAAACAATCGGTAAGCCGAGCTTGATAACCTAAAATAAGGGCAATCAAATAATCGCTTAGACTGAGTTGGTGTGTATCGTCACTGGCGAGATATTTTTGCAATTGGCTAATTGCTGTGGGATTCAATGTGATTGATTCCACTCGCGGCAGTTGAATGTTTTCGCGATTCGTTTGATTTCTGGAATTGGTATTTTTAGCCGTGCTTAGGCCGAAAAGACTCACGGGTTCCGAGAAATCTTGGTGATAATTTTTCCAAAAATTAAAATCGTGCCTGTATTTTTCCGATTCTCTGTAACCCTGCTCTTCCTTAATGACCGTCTGAATTGACGTAAAGGGATAATCGGGCAAAGGCGTTTTATTCGAGAGCGATGTGTATAGATCGACAATGTACCGGCTCAGTGCATGGATACTGTAGCCATCAAGCATGACGTGATGGTAGCGCTGATACCAATAATAAATAATTTGGTTATTTTCGGTTAGCCGAAAAATCGCGTGACGGTAATGCTTTTTATCACTCGTTAAGTCGACATTCGTTTGTACATCTTGCTGCATCCATTGGCGGGCTTGCAAAACGCCTTGTGTTCGTAATGACCAATCAAAATACTCGATCGTTACCTGATTATCGAAATGACTCGATTCCGAAAGAATAAGATTTTGTTCGGTATCAATAATTTGATAGGGCTGACCTTCATCATCTCCCCAGGTCACATTCATCATGTCGGCTTGTCGCATGCTGAGCGTTATTGCGTGCATCAGAATATCGACATCGATCTGGTTTGGTAGCTTGATGCAATGTGCAATCAGCATTGCCGATGGGTGTTCGAGAAATTTATCGGCGTACCATATACCTGCTTGAGTGGCCAGTAAGGGTAATTTTAAACTTGCGTTCATTGCGCTTCTCCTTCAGCAGTAGCGAAAGGATTAATGCTCGTCCAGTTCTCCTCAATGAAGGTTAAGCAAGCGTCGCGTTGGGTTGGGCCAAAAATACTTTCCCAGCCTTGTGGGATGGTCGCAAATACTGGCCATAAACTGTATTGCTCGTTCGCGTTTTTAAGAACGTAAAAGTTTGCTGTCTCGTCGTCAAACGGATTTAAATAGTTTTCCTTACTCATGTGGCTCACCTTATTCATAGCAATGGATTAAGAGGTGGCCTAATCGCAGATTATCGTTTGCTCAGAGCTTTATCTGTAGTTGTTGAAGCAACCGGAGTATTTCCAATTGCCAGCACCACCAATCGTGCCCACCGTTAAATTCACTGTAACTGGCAGGGATATGGCTCTGTTCAAGGGCGTTAAACATGGCTCGACTTTCATCGATCATGTCAGTTTCATAGCAACCAACGGTTAAATAAATGTGAGTATTATTAAAAGAGTCGTTAACTGAGTAGTCTATGCCGTTAATTTTTTCTGGCTGTTCGGGCAGTGACGAATGGTTATGAGTAATAGTGCCAGAGGGAGATTTACCTGTTTGCCTGCTATTAGGCTCGCACTTTGGCCACCAAAACGAGCCCGAGAGGCTGATGGCTTTTGTAAAAATACTAGGGTAATTCAGCACAGCATAAACGCTGGCTAAGCCACCAAAACTCTCGCCGATAACGATTGTTGAATCCGCATTCGGTTTAATTCCCCAGTGGGATTGGATAATTGGGAACAGTTCCTGAATAATCGATTCCCAAAATAAAGGATTACAGGTTAGGTCTTTCGCCCGATGGACACTGTCTATCGCGTCGATAAAAATGTAATTGGCGGGTAGCAGTTTTTTCGATTGTGTTAGGTTGTTCAGCGCTATTAAAAAATCGTGTTGTTTAACCCAGTAGTGGCCATCGAGCAGTAAAATCAAAAGTGGTTCTTGGGCATCTGCATTTGCTCTGGTAGTTGATAGCCGCCAAATGTAGCGGCTCGACGGATTAAGTTGGCTTTCCCATATCAGATTTTGAACATCGAGCTTTTGATGATCGGTGTTTGAAAAGTTTTTCGCGTCCTTTTCGAAATAGATATATGAAAAGGCTCGCCCCCATCCATTGTCACGCGCATTCAATAAAGAGAATTTGTCGGGGTGGGAGAACCGGTTAATAAGGCCTATCCACCAGGAACGTCGTTCTCGAGCATTTTCTGGTGAGATGGCGATGTCAGCATGGCTTCTCGGGATGGTTACAAAAAAATAACTGCCTGACCAATTACTTGGTAGATAAGTGTGGTAAATCCATACTTGATTTGCTGCAATGGCTTTTAGTGGAGTCGCCGCTTGGGTAATGTGAGGCGTGTGCGATGAGACTTCGATATAAATCGCGCAAGTGTCGCCATCTCCGCGAACAACGAAAGTCATTGGGTATTGATTACGAACTTTATCGTAAGCGCCTACAAGTGGTGTTCCCACTGCTCTTACCTCTCTCCACCAAGATTCGTCGCCGAGGTTAGGAGCTTTTAACAAAGGATGCGCGTCACTCAAATCAGTGGCGTTAATAGTTTGGATGGCGCTCTCACTTATAATCAATTCGAGCGTCATGGTGCATGTTTCGCGAGTGTTGAGTTATCCGAGGATGAATGCCCACCAAAAAATTGTTGTAGCCCGTCCATCATCGCTCCTTGCCATGAAAAATAACTGTGCCCCGTTGCATATTCTTGATAGTGAAAATCGTAGTTTTTCGCCGTCAATAAATCGCGAACTTGTCGTGAAGTTTCTAGAATTGATGGAGAGCCATCGGTAGCGCCTTCGAATAAACCAGCGGTGACGATCACTCGAATAAGTGCGGTGTCTTGTGTGGCGATAAGTTGTTGCATTGAGGGTTGATCGGTCGAGAATCTAGCGGTGTTTCCCCACCAAAAAGAACCAGACAACACCAATGCATGATTAAAGTCATGCGGATATACGAGCGCTATGTAAAGCGAAGCCAGCCCACCGTAACTTGAACCTTTAATAAGGGTCTGCCTAGGTGCCCGATCAAGGTTAAATTGTTTTATCGCCCAAGGTTTAAGCTCTTTCGCCATAAATTCAGCGAACCTAGGATTATTGGGTAATTCAGTTGCGCGAGATTCGGGCGAGCTATTGCTTATAAATACGGCGCGCAGTGGTGGTAGCTTTTTATCGAGAACTAGCTTGTCGAGCAGTGAAGGAATATTCACGCGCTCTACATAGTCGTCCCCATCAAGAATAAAAAGCAGCGGGTAGTCAGTGTTATTCGAGCTTTTAGTATCGTCAACTTTGGGTGATTTATACAGGCGAATTTGTCGCGAGTTACCAAGCCGTTCACTCCAAAGGGTATGAGAGGTTAAGATCGGTTTGGGATAAGTTAAATCCGAGGTGACGATATCAATAAATTTTGGTGCTTTATCAAGCGCGTAGGTCGATTCCTGACGATAAAGATCTGGCTCATTCGCTGGCCAAGGTGCTTTATTCAGAGGATCCGTCTTAGCGACGGATAACAACCTACCCCAACGACCTTGCGCCGAATCCGGAAGCTCGGGCGGGTCGATAGCCAAACGATAAGACACCCGCGTATCACGCGGAGCAATAAAACTTTTATACCAAATGTTCGTTCGCGGAATATTCTCCATCTCGTGTTTGCCACTTGCGGGTGCGCCAAGAATAACGACTTTGCGCTTCGCTCCTTTTACCAAATAGGTAACTACCGCTTGCTCATCATCGATGATTTCTATGAGCGGTGTGCCTTTTTGCTCGACAGTTTCCCAAAACCCTTGTATGAGATTTTCTGGATTATCGGTTTCATTTAATTGTTGGATTAAGTGTTTAATGGTTTGACTTGCCAGTGGCGACTTATCAGAAACTTGTTGGTCAACTGGAACTCGCTGGTCGAGCTGAATTTTGACTTCGGCTTTATCGCTGCCTTGGATGTGAATTCGATGCTTCCCTTCTGCAATAAAAAAGAATTCGTCCATGTGGTAATTATTTTTTTTAATTTTTCGGATGAACTCTCCTTCGAGATTCGTCAGGTTTATCGCTTTAACGCCCTCGCTGACCGAAATCTTGCCCGCAACGTAATCGCCCTTTTCGACGTTGATCGATAGATAGGCTTCACCCGTCGAATCTAGTAGGATCAATGCACTATCGCCTTTATTTTCAAGAGTCGTTCCATACACAGATAGGCAAAACGCAACACAGAAAAACGTGAATAGAAAGCGCAAAAACCCCGACGCGGAAAGCAGGCCGTGGTGAATACATTTATGCAGCAAGGGTTGCACCTCCATCGACTACAATGTTTTGTAGTGTAATGTGGCTGGCTAAGTCCGACGCGAGAAAAACTACTGCGTTGGCAACTTCTTGCACACTGGCGATTTTTTTTAGAGGAATTCCTAACTTATATTTTTCTGGAATGCCCTTAATAAGGGGTCCAAATACGTCGGCTTGTGTTGCGGATGCGCCCATCATGCTTCTTAGCATGGGGGTATCCGTTGAACCAGGGGAAACAAGGTTGCAGCGAACATTAAATGGCGCTAATTCCAATCCGTAACAATGGCTGAGGCTCACCAGCGCCGCCTTAGATGCGCAATAAGCGGCCATGTTGAGGCGTGGCACGGAAGCAGCGTTAGAAGCAATATTTACAATGCTGCCCTGCGCCCTCTGCTTGAAATGGGGAGATAAAAGTTTGAGTAAATAAAACACCGCATTGACGTTAACATCGAAGCATTCCGTCCAGTTGTCGATGCTAAGATCACTAACGTCGCCCAACCGCAATACGCCGGCCGCATTGACTAATATATCTGGCTCTTCACCTCGTTGGATGAGTTGGTCACACACTAGTTTCAAACTTTTAAAATCTGTGATATCGATTCTGATGGATCGAAAGTTGTTGTGTTGAATCCGTTCAATTTTAGTATCGCAATCCAGCCCTATAACTCGCGCACCCAATGATAAAAAGGTTTGTACCACTTGGTAACCAATACCTTGAGCCGCGCCGGTTACCCAAATGGTTTTATGTGCAAAGCCGCCCAAAGTCTGCTGTGATGACGAGAGTGAGAGCTGTGGCTTATTAGACGAAGTTGATTTATGCACTTTTAAGCTCCTAGGCAACGGCATGAGTGTTTTCGTCGTGGCTTAGTAGATTCGCCCAATGTTTAATGGTCGGATTTTTGGCAAGCGCCTCAAAGGATATTTTTCTTCCGAGCTTTTCACAGGTGGCGACAAGCTCCATCACTTGAATTGAATCCAATCCATAATCAATTAAATTTTCGTCGGTGGCTAATTCATCGGGTAAAATATTTAACTGTTTAGCGAGATGCTGACGAAGCCCAGTTTCGCTTAGTAAAAAATTCTTATCGGAGGCGGCTGACTTAAGAGTTTGTGTCATAAAATTTTCGGTCAGAACAACCTTTCCGCAACGGCCGGCGACATAATCGATTGCCATTTTATGTTCCGTTTCACTGAAATCTGCTAAGGCATC
The DNA here is from genome assembly GCA_051885175.1 of Cellvibrio sp. GTDB lineage: Bacteria > Pseudomonadota > Gammaproteobacteria > Pseudomonadales > Cellvibrionaceae > Cellvibrio. Next base: position 220,071 of record JBJEWS010000007.1, on the reverse strand, counting down.
GGCCACAAAAAAAGGTTTGATATCGCGCATAAACGCGTCGAGCGCGGTAGTCATACAGCCAATATGCGCATATACGCCAACAATAATTAATTGATCGCGGTTCCATTCCGCCATGCGCTTTTGTAAATCGGTTTTCTGAAAGGCGCTGTAACGCCACTTAACTAATTCGATGTCGTCGGCGTCGGGGCGAATGGGTTGGATGATCGAGCTGAGTTTTTTGTCGACTGCGGTAATTCCAGCTCCCCACATATCGTTTAGTAAGGCACGATTACGAGGGTCTTGTTGTGTTGGTTGAGCGGTGTAAACCACGGGAATGTGATGACGTTTTGCCCATTGACGCAGTGATGCAATATTCTCGATTAACGTCTTAACCAAGGGATTGTCTTTTCCGTAAAACGCTAGAAAATACTCCTGCATGTCATGAATAAGAAGCACTGCTTTTTCGGCATCGATATTCCAATCCACTTTATTTTTAGGTAGCGATTGAAAAGTGGGCATAGCATATTGGGGAATAGCTGGGATCGTCATAGTGAAATCCGTTCGTAATGAGAGGATGAAGTTGAATCGGCCGTTGTTTTCGTAGCGCAACCAACGGAGGCTTTCGAAAACTGTTGGGATTGCTTGCGAACCCAATCCCGTAGTAAGACTTTGTTAATTTTCCCGATGGGTGTTAAAGGCAGGCTATCGAAAATGAAAATGTGATCGGGTAATTTGTAATCGGCCAGCCCGCGCTCTCGAAGGTAACGACGCAGAATAAATAGGCTTACTTCTTGATGAACTACTAGGCAAGCACCTATTTTTTCGCCTAGCGCGTAATCTTGTAGGCTGATGACAGCAGCTTCAGAAATCGCAGGATGTTCGATCAATATATTTTCAAGCTCTTCGGCGGCAATTTTTTCGCCACCGCGATTGATTTGATCTTTGATTCGACCGACAACTTGCAAATTACCGAAAGCATCTTGAATAGCGATATCGCCCGTACAGTAAAATCCATCAGCATCAAATACTCGCGCGTTATGTTCCGGCGCACTAAAGTAACCGCGTACGGTGTATGGGCCTCGCGTGTGGAGAATGCCTGGACGACCGATTCCAACTGGCTCTCCAAATTCATTAAGTAGACGAATTTCATCCGCGCTACTCATTGGCCGCCCTTGGGTATTGATCACGATATCGGCTGGATCATCGAGACGAGTGAAGTTAACTAATCCTTCAGCCATACCGAAAACCTGCTGTAACTTGCAGCCTAATTCCGGTGTAATTCGTTCGGCCAACGCCTTTGAAAAATTAGCCCCGCCTACTTGAATAAATTCGAGGCTGGATAATTGTGCGCGTTTAGTTTTAGCGGCGTTTAACCATAACAATACGGCCGATGGCACAAGCGAGGCAAAGGTGACTTGGTGTTGTTTAATAAGCTCGAAACAGTGATTCGGCTCAGGACTTTTCGCCACCACAAGCGTTCCACCCGCGTAAAGTACACCGAGCGCACCGGGTGAACTTAGCGGAAAATTATGGCCAGCTGGCAATGCGCATAAATACCGTGATTTTGGAGTTAAGCGGCAAATGGCTGCACTTTGGCGAATGCTATAGTAATAGTCGTTTTGAGTGCGCGGAATTAATTTTGGTGTTCCGGTACTACCACCCGATAACTGAAAAAAGGCAGGCTTATCAGCGCATGTTGGGCGGATATTTATTAACGGGTTTGGGAAATCCGGCTCAGTTAACAGTTGCGTGAGTTCGTCGGCAAAGAATTGCTCGCCTAACACAATTAAATGTTTAAGCGAGGAACTCACCGATTGTAGCTCTTGGTAAAATTGAACGTCGAAAAATAACCCGTGTTCGCACGAGCCGATGACAATAGCGGGTTGCAATTGTTTGGCGTATGCGAGTAGCTCCAATTGCCGATGAGAAAACAATAAATTTACAGGAACAATACCGGCCTTGAGTAAGCCAAAAAACGTTGCATAAAATTCGGCACAATTCGGAAGCTGCACCATGGCGGTCGAGCCTCGGGTAATTCCACGCCTAGCCAATGATCGCGCAAGATTAGTGGAGTAACGCTCAAGATCTGCGTAAGTCCAAATCCGCTCACCGCAGATAATAGCAATCGACGATGGTGCTGCCTCGAATGAGGTGGTGAGTAAATCGGTGAGCGGTTTATCGAGCCAAAACCCTTGTCTACGATAGTCGGCCACGACATGAGGCGGCCATTCGACGAAGCCATTCATAAGCTCACCGCCTTTGGTAAATCTCGCCCCTGCGTAGCCATGTGAGAAAAACCCTCGTCGACTGGGTCGTTGGCCATGGGGAAATTGCTAATGCCTAAAGCGCGTAACATGGTTTGTAATTTGGCTTGAGTTTCAGCCCATTCCGATTCCGCACAAGAGGCTTCGACGATACCGGCACCGGCAAAAAGTCGTACGCGTTTTTCGCTGAAAATTCCGCAGCGAATAGTAACGGCCCATTCTCCATTGCCTTCCGCATCGCTCCAGCCGACCATTCCCGCGAATACGTCTCTGTCAAACCCTTCCACTAAAGAAATGAGCCGCCGCGCAGTAGCGGTTGGAAACCCACACACGGCTGGTGTTGGGTGTAAACGGCATGCGATTTCTAACGCGCTATGGCGAGGATATTTGAGTTGACCATGAATACAGCTTCCCAAATGCCACATGGTTTGCGTGCTCATCAATGATGGACCTTGCGGAGTGACAAGATGATCGCAAAGATCTTTGAGTTGTGCGTGAATGTCATCGACGACCAGCTTGTGCTCAAAAATATCTTTCTGAGAATTTAATAAGGCGTGGCTGATGGCTTCATCTTTAATGCGATCGGGATGACGTTTAGCCGAACCCGCAAGTGGCGAGGACGTAATGTGCGACCCCTGCTTTTTTAGCAAAAGTTCGGGGCTTGCACCGATTAATCGTTCTTGGCCATTAAGCGGCAAATTAAAAAGATAGGCGGCAGGGTTTTGTTGTTGAAGTGATTCAAAAACCTGATGAGTATCGAGTGATTGGTCGAGCTCTACATCTAGTATTCTACCTAGTACGGCTTTACGAATATCACTGAGTTGAAAGTTAGCGATGGCCTGATGCACGCCTTGTTTGAACCGTTCATCCGAAGGCATAGAGGTGCATCGCTTTACCGACACATTGGGGAGCGGGCGCTTTTCTGATTGCCCACATGCGACAAAATCACGATAAGAAAATTCGTAATGACGCGGAATAATCAGATGTGAAGGTTTGCTGGTATCGAAGGGAATTGCACCGAAGATAATCGGTTTGATGATGCCTTGTGCGCGTGCGCGGCTGAGTGCCTCTTCGACTTGTTGGTGAAACTGAAGTTGAGAATTCGCTTCAGATTTTTTTGAAAGATGGTGAATGTCTGGGTTGACCGGTGTGGTAATTCGCTCGACAACACCTTGGGTGAAAAGGCCGCGTCCCGGAGCTAAAAATGTCGCCCAAGGGAGATCGGCACTCTTACGATTATTGAGTAACCTGTTCATGATGTTCATATCCTGTTGAATGGAAAAACTTACATCCTTGGACTGTCACGGTCACGCAATTAATAATCATTATCGTTCGATGATTTTATTGTAAACCATTCTCATTAGCAATGAGGCGTGGTGAAAATTTTTTAATTAGTTAAAAACATCACAACTTAAAAATGCACACCCCGAAGGGCGTGCAAAGGCTAGGAAGATTTTTATTATTAGAAGTTATAAGACGCGCTGAGGTAATAATTTCGGCCCAATTCTTGGAACAGAAAATCTGGGTCTTCGTCTTTGAGATCAAGATCAGCTAGGTTTTTAATCCCAAAACGGAAAGTCAAAGCGCTGGTGGCGTACCAACTATTTGCCCAATCAACTCGCGTGTATCCGGGCAAGTCGTTGCCAGAATAGGTTTGTTCACCGGTGTAATTGAGAGACAAGCTGGTGGAAAAGTTATCGACAAGATGCCAATTGAGCGTGAAATTGCTCATCAATTCCGGGCGGTTGTCCGTCTCGTCGATACTGCTGGAATCTATGTCGAGTAACGTGGCGTTAAACGAAACTTCCCAATCACTGCTGAGATCAACCCGAGCATCTAACTCAACCCCCTTAGTGGTAGCCTTATTCACATTTAACCAATAACGAACAGGAATGGATGTGTCGACCGCAGTACTAATTAAATCGTCCACATCGTTTTTGAATAGCACAAGGCTCATGGTCCAGTCGGGTTTACGTACTTCGACGCCTAATTCGTAGTTGATACTCGATTCGGGTTTAAGATCGGGATCGCCCACAATCTCACAGCGACCGCCGCAACTGACGGTTCGAAATTCGGGGCTCATCTGATTGCCGTCGGGCACTTTGTAGGCGTCGCTCACGCCACCTTTTACCACCACATCGGGTGTCCATTGATAGCTCAAATAAACCTTGGGCGAGAAGTGGCTGCCGAATACATCGTGATCGTCTAAGCGGCCGCCAAGTGTAAGATTGAGACGATCATTCAAACTGATTTCGTCTTGAGCAAAAAGTGCGAAAGTCGTGGTTTCCAATCGGCCAGTATCAAGATAAGACACTGGGTCTTCGATAATTTGCTCGCGAATATCGACTCCCGCCACCCAAGCGTGAGCGTTCCATTCGCCAACGGCATAAAATTTCGCGTAGTTGTTAGTTTCTTCGACGCGGCGTTGCTTGTGAGTATTGTAAGAAGAGTTGAAGTCGTCGACTTGGCTACTCTCTTGCTGTAAGTAAGCAACGGTACTGACGCCGTCCCAATTGGCGCGATGAGTCAGGCCAAAAGTGTAACGTTCAAGCGCTTGTTCACGGTAACTGTTGCGGCTGTAAAGTCCGTAAGGACGCTCGTCATCCATGTAGGTGACGTCGAGATCGACCGACTGCTCTTCGCTAATTTTGAAACTGGTCGTGGTGACAATACTCGAGGTTTTTTTCTCTTCTAGCCCTGGCACTTCGTCCGGGTCGTCGGCGTTATTTCGATACCAAGGCTCGCGATCCGAAAATTCTACACTGCCCGAAAATCCTACCGCATCAGTCACTGCGCCCGAGGTGGCGACGCTCACCCGCTGTTGACCGCCCTGATCGCCACCTTCCACACCGCGATATTCAAGATTGACCGATGCCGCCCAATCGTAGGTGGGCTTTTTGGTAATGATGTTCACCACGCCGCCCATAGCATCCGAGCCATAAAGCGCTGCCATGGGGCCGCGCACAATTTCGACGCGCTCGATGCTACTTAGGGGAATGGCGCTGAAGTCAAAGTCGCCACCGCGCCAGTAGGCGCCCGACGATGACACCCGCTTACCGTTGACCATCACTAAGGTGTACCGCCCTTTCATGCCTCGAATCTGAATTTCGTCGCGGCCGGAACTGTCGGTTTTATTATTGATTCCGACTGAATCCCGCAGGAGATCGGCAAGACTATTGATCGGTGCCTTCTCAATATCGTCGGCCGAAATTACGCTGATGAATGCAGGCGAAAGCGCAGCATCGCGCTCTTTTAGGCTAGCCGTTACGACCAATTCTTCGGTAACGGTCACTTCGCTTTGTGCGAAGACAGGCGGGACGAATGCAGCAAAAACCAGAAATCCTTGCGCCCATTTGTTGCTATTTAACATCACAAGCTCCATGTTGATTATCAATTGCAGTCGGAAATGATAATTGTTATCAGTTGTGGATTCAACAGGTTTGTGAAGTTACGTAAAGCGTTGGGTGAAATTCTCGAAAAGGGTTACAGATTTGTTTTACCACAATCTTTGCTATTTACGCCGACAGGTGAAAGCTTAATGGATGACTTTGGATGTGAGGTTTTAACCAAGTTAATAACGGCTCACCCCACTTGATTTGAAATGAATTACATATGCAGAAATTTCTGAAAAAATATTTATCGAATATTAATATTTTACTGATGAAAGGAAGTGGATTTTTGAAACAAAATAATCTTTATTATTTGACGCATTGGATTCGGGCATGGTGCTTATCGACAGCGTTAATGCAATTCATCTCTCGTACTCATTCAGGTAGGTGCAGGGAAATTTTTCAATATTATTGATGCACTTTTTATTCATTAGTTAAAAACTGTGGCGGTTTCGAACACCCTATCGCGTTAAATAAAGGAACATAATTAACGTGAAGGACGATGATTTTTTAAGCGGTAATGAGCAGCGGAAAAAAGGAATATTGAAATACATTCTACGAAATGGAGTGCTCACATTTGCATTGCCAGTGGCGATTATTATGGCTTTTGTCTCTCAAAATTTTAAGCAAGGAGTTACTCTACAAAAACTGTTGAATTACTGCTTCGGCTGGCTTTTGGCAGGAATATTTTACGGTGCTTCACTTTGGTGTTTGGGCGAATGGTTTTATAAGCGGAAGAAAAGTACCAAGTGAAAAATTCTGTTATTGTCTCCTACCCTACTTTCTACCTAGGCGCCGATATCTAAAACGTATTTTCCATACAAGTGGATTTTTTAAGTCGTGAGAGGCTTATAAAAAGTGGAATGAATGTACCCATCAGTAATTAAAGGCCCGAATTTTCGGGCCTTTAATTATTTTGGAATTCATTTTTTTCGCCAATATTTAAAACGCTTTACTAAAAGAAAAATTCCACACATTATCGATCTTTTGCTGAAAACCGTTTAAGTTTTCTTTAACGGGAAGCATGTATTCAATTCCACCACGAATACCACCGGCAACCGGCACAATAAAATTGATGCCCATGCCAGCGAGAGTTTGTTCGCCGCCGTAGTTGCCTTGAATATCCGCTGGTGAGCTGTGGTGGTGTGGCACATTGTAATGGCCTGCCATAGGATCCGTTTTGGTGTAGGCAATACGTAATGAACTACTCACCGAGTGGTTCCACATATAACTACCCCAGGCCGTTAATTGACGCTGCTCGCCTTGGTAGTAACCTAAATCGTTCCTATCGTCGAACAAATGATGACGGCTAGATGCCTGGGCGCCAAATTTAAATGCACCTTGGGTGTGGGTGTAAGTGATGCTCGGTATGATCTGCCAAACCCCCGCGCCCAATTGCATTCCGTAATGCACAGGCTTTCCGTCGCTACCGCGTTTTTTGTAATCGCCGGTGGGTGCCGAGATGGCGAGGGTTCCCATCCAATGATGGTTGCCATCATCAAAAATTCGATAAGAACCGCTAATAACGGTATCGCCCCACCCGTCTACGCCATGACTATGTGCGCCATGATGACTCGAATGGTGCCCACCATGATTACCGTGAGCGCCACCTGCATGATGAGCATTCATGCTCATATCCATGTCCATGCTCATGTACATCGGCATTAGCATTAGGGTGAAATCATCCGAGACGGCATACATTACGTGAAGCATATGCATATCCATCACGTGCTTATCGGTGAGCATTGAATAATCACTCAATAGTGACGAATGCGAGTCTACTCTTTTGGTGCCGTGATAGTAATTTCCATCTTGCGTGAGTCGTTGAACGTTATAGCCGAGCATCCACTCGCCTTTTTTGTGCATGTGTTCGTACATCATTCCAGCGGGTGCGTGCGAATCGGGTCGACTGTGTGCAGAGGTTTGAACTGAAAAAATGCAAGCGGTTGCTAGCGTGCTTAGCGTAAACACTTTTTTAAGCATGAGCGATATTGCTCCCTATTTAGAGAATGAAACTGCGCTGTTATTTGACAACAGAGAGGAATTGAGCAGATCTATCTAAACGATGGGAGGTGCTTGCTTATGGGGTAGAAAAAATGAAGGAGCAGAAATTATTTTTGAGAGATATTGAAGGATCGGTTCCGAAAATAGATGAATAAAATTTTCGGGAAATGCAAATTCGGTGGCTGATGTTTGCTGGTACAGCGAGCAAAAATGACATTGGCCATGATCGTGACTGTGCGCATGATCGTGGCTTTGAGGTTTATTTAAAGCACTAAGGTCGAGCGCGTGATCATGCTGATAATCGTGATGGTTGTGATGTTCGTGATTGGAATGAATGTGTGACTGTTTAGCGTTTTCTACGATCAGAACATCATGCAAGCGCATGCAAAATACGTCTTGCAATTGCCAGTGGCTGGGAAATAAAGACGAAAGCGCAACCGTTACTTGCATGAGTATGGCAAGTAAAGAAAGTGACAAACCTATACGGTGAACTTTCTGACGCGGGTAGATGGCCAATATCCTATTTGAAGTTTCGAACGCAAAATGTTCGAGAAACCAACCGTTAGAGGGGTTGCCATTATAGCCCTGCGGTTGGTAGATTTTCTATTCGCTTGAAAAATTATTTCAATAGAATTTATTCAAAATCAAAACAGCATTACCCGTAAGCTAAACCCGCGAGATAACGAAATCCGTAAGCCAAAGCCGACACTGCGATAAATCCGCCTATCCACAATCCAACAAACCATACGTAGGGTTTGAGCTTTTGATAAGTTTCGTTGTGTTTATTATCGAATTGTTCAGATATTTTCACTCGAAACCTCCTTTAGTGATAACCCTCGTCGTCCGCGCGAACTTTGCCGCGAAAAACCCAATAGGATAATCCGGTGTAAGTCAAAATAATGGGAATTAATAAAAGCGCACCAATGAGCGTAAATAACTGGCTACCTTCCGGTGCAGCCGCTTCCCAAATGGTGATTGATGGCGGCACGATCATTGGCCACAAGCTAATAATAAAACCAACATAGGCCAGCAACACCAAACCTAAAGTTGCAACGAACGGCGTAACTTGACGACGAACGATAGAGGCTTTGATGGCTTTATAAGCACAGTAGACCACCAGTAACGGCACAGCACCAAAATAAAAAATATTGGGCGTGCTAAACCAGCGCTCGGCGATATCGGGGTGGGTAAAAGGCGTCCATAAACTGACGATGCCAAACATGATCAGTAAAACAACAATGAGCCAGGGCATTAGTTTATACATGCTAATTTGTAATTCGTCGGCGGTTTTAATAATGAGCCAACCGCATGCGAGAGTTGCATAGGCCACCACGACCGCGACACCGCAAAATAAACTAAACGGTGTTAACCAATCTAAGCTGCCACCTGCGTATCGGCCATCTTCAATGTGAATACCTTGAATATAAGCACCCAAAATAATGCCTTGCATAAAGGTGGCAATTGTTGAGCCTAAAATAAACGATAAATCCCAAAGGTGTTTAGTGCGATTGGCTTTAAATCTAAACTCAAAAGCGACGCCGCGAAAAATTAGAAAAATCACCATTAAAATCACGGGCATATACAAAGCCGATAACACGGCCGAATACACCATAGGAAAGGCGGCAAACAAGCCTGCGCCGCCGAGCACCATCCAGGTTTCGTTGCCATCCCAAACGGGTGCGATTGTATTCATCAAAATATTACGATCGCTTTCGTCTTTAACGAAGGGAAATAAAATACCAATGCCTAGATCGAATCCATCCATCACCACGTAAATCAAAATACCCAGCGCAATGATAAGTGCCCAAATAAACGATAAATCAATCATGACAAATCTCCTCTGTGGCGAGGTTTAAGCGCATCGGGCATATCGCTCTCGGAGTGCGGCGGCTTTTTGGCATCGGTATCGAGTTGTTCGTCGGTTTTTGAAAGCGGGCGCATAGGCGTTTTGTAATGTCCTGGCCCACCTTCTTCGTCGCGCGGCGGTTCGCCAATCACTGGGCCTTTCGCTAAAAGTTTGATCATGTAATAAGCGCCCACTCCGAACACAATGAAATACACCACCACAAAAATAAAAAGAGTAAGGCCTACTTGCTCGGCACTAATGGGCGATACACCATCTTTAGTGCGCATCACCCCATAAACAACCCAAGGTTGGCGACCGACCTCGGTGGTGAACCAGCCAGCGAGCAGCGCCACAAATCCACTCGGTCCCATGAGTACGGCGAATTTGTGCAAGCTGCGAGATTCGTAAAGTTTGTTATTACGCCTTAAAAATGCCCCCCAGAGAGCGAGCAAAATAATGAGCAAACCCACCCCGACCATAATTCGAAAGCTCCAGAAAACGATACCAACGTTTGGGCGATCTTCTGGGGCAAAATCTTTTAATCCAGTGACTTGACCTGTGAGCGAATGTGTAAGAATCAAACTGCCCAAGTTGGGGATGCCAATTTCAAAGTGATTTTTTTCGGCTTCCATGTCGGGAATAGCGAATAGCCGTAGCGGCATGCCTTTATTAGTATTGGTTTCCCAATGACCTTCCATCGCTGCCAGTTTCGCCGGTTGGTGTTTGAGTGTATTGAGTCCGTGAAGGTCGCCAATAAATACTTGCAGAGGCGCAAGCACTAACAAAAGCCAGAGCGACATCGAAAAAGATTTTTTAACTCGATCGTCTCGACGGCCTTTATGCAAATGCCAAGCGGCAGTCGCGCAGACAAGCAACGCGGAAACGATAAATGCCGCTGTTGCCATATGAGCCAAGCGATATGGAAAAGACGGATTAAAAACAATGGCGAACCAATCCACAGGAACAACACGGCCGTCGACAATTTCGTAACCCGTGGGCGTTTGCATCCAAGAGTTGGAAGAGAGAATCCAGAACATCGAAATACAGGTGCCCAGCGCCACCATAAATGTTGCAAAGAAGTGGGCATAAGGCCCTACTCTTCCCCAACCAAATAACATAATGCCGAGAAATCCCGCTTCGAGAAAAAACGCAGTAAGCACTTCGTATGTGAGTAATGGCCCTGTGACGGCGCCTGCAAATAACGAAAACTCACTCCAGTTGGTGCCGAATTGATAACTCATCACGACACCCGAGACGACGCCGAGCGCAAAGGAAACAGAGAATATTTTTATCCAAAATTCGTAAAGGTCGCGATAAACCTGTTCGCCGGTTTTTAGCCAACGCCATTCCAAAATGGTGAGAAAACTTGCCAAGCCGATCGAAATTGCTGGAAAAATAATGTGAAACGAAATGGTAAACGCAAATTGAATGCGGGATAAATCGAGCGCGGAAAGTCCCCAGTCCATAGCGAGCCTACACAGTTTTAATCAGTATGTTTACTAAAAGTAGCTGAGGATGGGTAAATAGGTAGTCGTAAGCGGTAGTCTAATGTTTAATTTATCGAGTCTGAAAAAATTCCCATTTGTTAATTGGCGTCACCCTGTCTTTAAAAATCACACTTAGTCGCGTTAATTCTCTAAATGTTATGGGGAAATTAAAAATTATTAACACATATTTATAAAGAGAATAAAAAATGATCTGCGCTATCAAAAAGATTATTTTCGATGGGAGCAATTCCTAAGTAAGCTGGTATACCAATGTTAGCGCTAACATTGGTTTGTTCATGCTGTTAATAATAACGACGATAAATTTAGGCTTTGACCAACTCACGTTTTTTCGACAGTAAATTCACCGCTATCTATAGAGCACATTGAATTCCCGAAAATCGCAACGGCATTAACTTTCTTAATGTTGTTGACCGCAGTATTGAAAAGGATTTTGACTTCTCCCCCTATCTGGGGTTTATCAATAGAGTTATCCCACTTCCCTACTCAAGGAGACGATGATGGCTATTTCGCAAAAAAAACGCTTGTGGCTCGGCGTTATCACATTAGGTGCGACAGCATCTTTATACGGTAATGCAGCGCAGGCGGCTTGTAGCTATGTAGTGACGAATGAATGGAGCAACGGCGCGACCGTTGAAATACGAATAACTAATTCAACCTCCAGTGCAATTTCGAATTGGTCTGTGAATTGGCAGTACTCGGCTAACCGTGTATCCAGTTCGTGGAATGCTAACCTCTCTGGCAGTAACCCTTACACGGCATCCAACTTAAATTGGAACGGCAATATTCAACCTAACCAAACCGTTGCGTTTGGTTTGCAAATTACCAAAAACAACAGCAATGCAGCGGAAGTTCCGACCATTAATGGAGCCGTTTGTTCTGGTGGCGGACAGCCTCCGGCGTCATCGGCACCCAGCTCGGCTCCATCATCTAGCGGCAATGCAGTGAGCAGTGCACCCGTGAGTTGTGCGCAACAATGTAACTGGTACGGATCACAAATTCCGGTGTGTACCACTGTGACCAGCGGCTGGGGTTACGAGAATAATCGCAGCTGTGTGTCGGCGGCGGTTTGTACTTCACAGCCAGCGCCTTACGGTTTAGATAGTTGCGGCGGCACCAGCTCTACACCAACGTCGGTTGCATCTTCATCTCAAGGTAATGTGCCTGTGAGTTCCGCGGCTCGCTCAAGCGTAGGTTCTAGCAGTGGTGCTGTTTCGAGTTCACCGGCTATTTCAAGTTCGGGCGGCGTGTCTTCCAGCGCGGTTTCTTCAAGTGGCAATGCGCCAACCGCCGGTGTCTTCCGTGTGAATGCACAAGGCAACATCACCAAAGACGGTCAAGCGATTCCAGCCCGTTGCGGAAACTGGTTTGGTTTGGAAGGCCGTCATGAGCCATCGAATGATCCGAATAACCCAAGCGGTGCGCCTATGGAGCTTTACCAAGGCAACATGTGGTGGGTGAATGGTGGACAAGGCACTGGCCGCACTATTCAACAAACCATGACCGAGTTGAAGGCTCAAGGCATCAACATGATTCGTTTGCCGATTGCGCCGCAAACACTTGATCCAACCGACCCACAAGGCCGTGATCCCAATCTTAAAAATCACGAATCTGTACGCCAGACTAATGCTCGCCAAGCCATGGAAGATTTCATCAAGTTGGCTGATCAAAACGATCTTCAAGTCTTCATCGATATTCACTCATGTTCAAACTGGGTGGGTTGGCGCGCGGGACGCTTAGATGCACGTCCGCCTTATGTTGATGCGACACGTGTGGGTTACGACTTTACTCGCGAAGAATATTCCTGTGCGGCGACTGGCAACCCTAGCAGCGTGTCCAAAATCTACGCTTACGACAAACAAAAGTGGTTAGCGAATTTGCGTGATATCGCAGGTCTTCCAGCGAAATTGGGCGTGACTAACATTGTGGGTATCGACGTATTCAACGAGCCCTACGATTACACCTGGGCTGAGTGGAAAGGCTTGGTTGAAGATGCTTATGCAGCCATTAACGAAGTCAACCCCAACTTATTGGTGATTGTTGAAGGTATTTCGGCGTTCGCCGACAGCCAAGATGGAACCCCCGATACACGTACTCCGGTTCCTCACGGACGTGAAGATTTGAACCCGAACTGGGGTGAGAACTTGTTCGAAGCTGGCGATAATCCGCTTAATATCCCCAAAGATCGTATGATCTTCTCGCCACATACTTACGGCCCATCGGTATTCGTGCAGAGACATTTTATGGATCCTGCCGAACCTCAGTGTGAAGGCTTAGAGGGCGACGAAGCTGGCCATAACAACTGTAATGTTGTGATTAATCCAGAGCTTATCGAAGCTGGTTGGGAAGAGCACTTCGGCTACCTACGTGAATTAGGCTACGGCATTATTATTGGCGAATTCGGTGGCAACATGGATTGGCCAAATAAAGCGAGCCAAGCGGATCGCACCACTTGGAACCACATCACCACTAACGTGGATCAACAGTGGCAACAAGCGGCTGTGAATTATTTCAAACGCAAAAATATTCACGCTTGTTATTGGTCACTTAACCCAGAGTCGGCCGACACCCTCGGTTGGTACTTGACTCCTTGGGATCCAGTCACCGCGAATGATCGTTGGGGTGAGTGGACAGGATTTGATCCACGCCGTACACAACTATTACATTCTCTGTGGGGCTTGTAACCCTAGTTCGAATAAAAGCGGCGCCTTGTGCGCCGTTTTTTTGCGCGGGTTTTCTTGCTTGAATTATCGAGTCAATTCTTTTAGAGTGCGGCACGTTTTTCGTTAGGGTGCCTGTGCTTTTATCAGGTTAAACGGGAAGTCGGTGAATATTCCGACACTGCCCCCGCAACGGTAAGCAATCGTTTGAGTCTATTTGATATCCACTGGTCAACACTGGGAAGGGAAATAGATGAGATTGCGAGTCCGGAGACCGGCCTTAATGGATCTACTGGTGTTGCGGAGGGCTCCACCGTCAGGATTCTGAACCTTTTTGATTTCAAAAAGCTGCTCGCTATTCTGCTGCCCTCCTCAAAAGTCTTTTTTCACTTTTGAGGATTCTATGAAAAAATCTCTTAGTTATTTATCACTTTTAACCACAGCCTATTGTGCATTGCCTGTGCTTGCTGATGCGCAAGTTTCTGATTCTCGCGACGCGGTAAAATTATCGAGTGTCGTGGTGACTTCATCGCGATTACCGCAAAATGCTTCCGATGTTTATAACTCGGTAAGCGTCGTGACTCGTGAAGATCTTGATCGCCTTCAAGCCACCAACATTATCGATGTCTTGCAAACTGTTCCGGGTGTGTCGATTAACCAATCCGGCGGCCGCGGAGGCTTGAGCGGGATTTTTGTGCGTGGAACCAAATCCTCGCAAGTGCTCGTATTGATTGACGGTGTACGCGCATCGAGTGCAGCTTCAGGCGCGACCGCACTCGAAACGTTAAGTGTGGATCAGATTGAACGCATCGAAGTCATTCGTGGCGCGCGCTCGACACAGTACGGTGCCGATGCCATTGGTGGCGTGGTGCAAATTTTTACTCGCCGTGCGGATAAAGCTGGCTACCAAGTTCGCGCGCGAGTGGGCTTGGGAAATCACGATTCGTCTGAATACGCACTAGGTGCCTCTTTCCAAAATAAAGATACTCAGGCGTCGTTAAATTTGGCCTCGGAAGAAGTGATCGGTCACGACCGCTCTCGCTCGACCAGTCCGGCCAACCAAGATGATGACGCTTACCGCAATCACTCTTTAACTTTTAATGCTTCCCATAAATTCAGCCAAGATGTAAAAGTCTCGGCCAGTTTTTTACACCAGGAAGGTCAAACCGAATACGACTATGGTTGGATAGGAAGCTACCCTTACGACGAATTTAAAGTTCAGAACCTAAGTCTCGCTGCTGATTGGGCGGTAAATAGCCTATGGAGTATGCGACTCGAACTGGGCGCAAACCAAAACGATAACGTGAATTTGTTTGATGATGCGGATAGTGAATCTTTCTTTAAAACAGATCGCACCTCGTTACTGTGGTTGCATTCGTTGAGCTTCGATCAGCAAGCCGTTCAGTTAGGTTTTGACGCTTACGAAGACAAGTTAAAAGGCTCGACGCCTTTCCCCGTGGAAGGGCGTGGCAACGAAGCGGTATTTGTTCAGCACAACTGGACGGGTGAACGTCTTTCCACCGAACTTGGCGTAAGGTATGACGATAACGATATTTACGGCGATTTTACCAGCCTGAACTTTGGCCTTGCCGTTCCTATTTTTACCGCGTCTAAAGTTTTTGTGAGCTACAACCAAGCGTTTCGTGCGCCGACGTTTAGTGAGCTTTATTATCCGGATTACGATAACCCCAATCTTCGTCCAGAAGAGTCTGAAAGCATCGAACTGAAACTAACACATGCTTTTTCCGAGACGGGGACATTGGAATTCTCGGCTTATCAAACCGAGATCGAAGATGCGATTGTTAACAATGAGTTTTGGATTCCCCACAATATTGGCAGAGTTAAAATTCAAGGTGCCGAAATTGTACTCAATCAACAATTGGGCGCGTGGGCGATTAATGCAAGTGCATCTTACGTTGACGCACGCGATGAAAGCTCGGACCGTTTATTAAACCGTCGCCCTAAGAAAACCGCGAATATTGATGTTTCGCGTAAACTTGGCGATTGGACGCTGAGTACGAGCCTTTACGGCTCGGGTGCTGCTTGGGATGATGCTGCGTCAACGCGAAAAATTAAGGGTTATGCGCTTTGGAATGCACGTGCCTCTTACGCGATTTCACCGTCACTCACTGCCGCTGTCAAAGTCGATAACTTGCTCGATAAAACCTACGCGACTGCCCTGACTGATGATGGAAGCTGGCCAAATAGCCGTTATGTCGGCTATAACGAATTTGGGAGAACCGCGTTCTTCTCACTGACGTGGACACCGAATTTCTAGTGTCGATAATCCCCCGCAAGGGGGATTTTATTTTTAAAGGTAGGTGAATGTGCGCTACTTTGTATTTTTACTCCTGAGTTGTTTGAGTGTTTTGACTCAAGCGGAGCCTGGTAAAAAGTTTCTCTCACTCGACTTGTGTCAGGATTGGATGCTCGCTTATTTTGGCGATTTGTCTTCGGTGGTCGCACTCTCCCCTATTCATACGAAATACCCAAGTCATCTTATCGATCTGCAAGAAAAATCTTGGCCATCACATAATGGTTCTCTCGAACAAATTGTTTCTTTAGCGCCCTCTGCAATATTGGTGGGCGAGTACAACGCGTTGAATCTACGCCAGCGTTTGGGTCAGTTAGGTTTTAATGTCGTGATGTTTAAGCACCCTAATTCGCTCGATGCAATCGAAACCTATCAGCAAGAATTTTTAAAAGCCTTAGGCTTGCCTGTGTCGAATTCGATTCCTAAACCGGAACGAAAATGGCCGGAGCGAAAAGAGCGCTTATTAATTTTAGGCGTTAATGGTATAGGCACCGGAAAAAACACCTTAGAAGACGAACTGCTAACCTACGCTGGTTGGAAAAATTACCTCAATGAGCCGGGTCTAGTCACGTTGAGTTTAGAAAAGTTAGTGCAAGACCCGCCCGATGCGATTTTATTTTCCGCGCCGCAATCGCGTGCGTTAGCGAATCATTTTGCGGAGCATCCAGTATTAAAAAAAATCGTGGTCGAAACCAATTGGATTAATTCTGATTACTGGCGATGGATGTGCCCAGGCCCTTGGACATGGGATTTAATCGACAGCTTGGCCAATATCGCCATTACTCCTTCACAGCGTGTACAACATGAGTAGTCTTAAAACCTCGTGGATCAACGGTGTATTGATCCTGTTATTATTTTTTTTATTTGGGCTATCGCTACATATTGGCGAAACCGAACTTGCCGCTTGGAAAGGGCTGAGTGATTTTATAAACGGTACACTTAGCCTTGAAGCTATGGTGGTTGGCGATATTCGATTACCGCGCAGTTTGCTGGCGATTATCGTCGGGCTTGCGCTTGGCATGGCGGGTGCCGCATTACAGGGTGTATTGCGTAACCCGCTCGCCGATCCTTCGCTTGTAGGTGCAAGCCAAGGTGCCGCATTGGGTGCGGCATATGTTTTTTATTACGGCGGATTAGGATTTCTCGGCGTTTTTGCGCTCACTGTTGCTGGGCTCGCGGGCGCAGCGGTCGCACTCGTTTTAATTTTAATGCTGGCAGCAAGTGGGCAAGTGTACAAAATTATTTTGGCTGGACTTGCCATCTCGACCATTGCCGGTGCTTTGTTAGCAACTGCGCTTAACTTCGCGCCCAACCCTTACGCCATGCAAGAGTTGGTCTATTGGTTGATGGGCTCGGTATCAAACAAAGGGTTAGATCAAGTTGGTGTTGCTGCGCCGTTTATTCTTGTCGGCTGTTTAATTTTATTAAAACAGTCCCGTGGACTTTATGGATTAAGTTTAGGCGAAGAAACGGCAAAAAGTTTAGGCTTTAATGTGGTGCGAATTACCCGCTCGGTGATTTTGGGCTCGGCGTTGGTGGTGGGCGGCAGCGTATCTGTTGCTGGCAATATTGGATTTGTGGGATTAATCGTTCCGCATTTACTGCGCTCGTTAGTAGGAAACCGCCCTGATAAATTGCTTATTCCTTCGGCACTTTTGGGGGCTTGTTTAGTCTTAAGTGCCGACTTACTGGTGCGATTGTTACCGCTTGGACGCGAGTTAAAATTAGGCGTTCTTACCAGCCTAATTGGTGCGCCCTTTCTAATTGCGTTAATTTGGAAGGAAAGTAAAAAATGGCGCTAATCGATATCACTCAACTGGCTTTTAAATCGCAATTAAAACCGCTCGATTTTTCGGCCGACGCCGGCGAGATTATTGGCATACTTGGCCCGAACGGCGCCGGTAAAACGACCTTTTTAAAATCCATCGCTGGGCTTCTTGATGCCGAAGGAGAAATTCGTGTTGAAGGGGAATTGCTCAGTCATTCAGCTAAGCGCGCCCAAGTGATTTCTTATCTTCCTCAGCAGCAAGATGTGCATTGGTCGTTAAGCGTCCGCGATATTGTTGCCTTGGGACGCGCGCCTTTTGGTTTTTCAGAACCTGAGCGAATCGACGAGGCTATGAAGATGTGCGGTGTCGAGACATTTTCTACACGCTCAATCGATCAGCTATCCGGTGGCGAACAAGCGCGAGTCCATCTAGCGCGAGTGATTGCCACCCAAGCGAAAGTGCTTTTAGCCGATGAGCCTTTAGCGAGTTTAGATTTGTGGTATCAGCAGCAAGTGATGCGGGTGTTACGCCATTACGCCGATCAACAGCATTGTGTGGTTATGACCATTCACGATTTATCGCTCGCGGCACGTTACTGCGACAAATTGGTCATGATTCACGAGGGGCAGCTTATTGCGAGCGGTAGCGCTCAAGATGTGCTAACTCAAGAAAATATTCGATTAGCCTACGGCGTTGATGTGTTGATCGATCTCAACCATCAACCGCCGCTCATTATGGCTCGGTAATCTTATATGAAAAATTCCAAAAATATGAACGAGCTTTGTTACCCCTTCATTCACGAAACTTCGTATTTGTGTGATTTTGAAGTGATTACCGACGAACTGTGTACCCAAATCGGTATGGCGTGGTCGGCAATGGGTGACGACTTTGGGGATATTAAACAGGATTTGCAGTGGGTTCAGCCGCTTGCGTTTCATTTGAATGGCTCGATTCGCGGGCGTTTAGCAATTACAGAGAGTGACCTCGCTCGAGTCGAAGCGCTTTACATCCATTATCGCGATTTAATTCCACCGCTCGATCACCGGTTCATTTTGCCCCAAGGTGTAGCGCCTGTGCCCCAATTGCATATTTGTCGCAGCAACGCTAAAAAAGCGATTCGCGCAATGGTGCGGGTTGAGCAAGAAGGCCGCGAAGTTCCGGAACTGCTGCCAAGGTTATGCAACCTCTTATGTAATTTATTTTTTATACTCACGCTGGTGGTTAATCATCGCCGTGGCGTAGTTGAAAAACCCTTCGAGAGTTTAAGTTACGGGCCGATGAGTCGCGATTAATTCTGAAAAATCTTCAATTTAAATCTTTAGTCAAAGTACTAGCCAAAGCCAGTGGATAGCTAAACGCTTCACTGGCTTTGTTTTTTTAGCACTTATTAGGCTCAATCTCGGAAAACTTCGATTTCTCCTTGTGCGTTTGAATAAAGGTAGTAGTCATCATCGAGCGAAATAAATAGTTGCCTCGAATTAAGATTTAATTCTTGAATCATGAGTTTGTGCCCTCCGGCACAGTGCAGCAATCGATCAATTACCGAATTTCCGTAAAACTGTTCCGAATAAATATCTTTCCATGCGCACTGGTGAGCCGATAAGTTGCTGAGGTTTGCAACTAAGATGGGTGATTGAGAATTCTGCGGCTTTGGCAAATACACTAGCGAGTGAAAGCTGTTGACTGGGGTTGTTGTAGCGCCAGAAGGCTGAGAGATTGAGGTTTTTACTAAGGCTCGCTCAATTTCGTTCACCGATAGTTGATGAAGCATCGATTTATAAATGGCAAAAGTTGCGGCAACTTGCGGTGCTGCCATGGACGTTCCCGAAAGCATTCCGTAATTACCGTTAAGTACCGACGAGAACACCCCCGCACCCGGCGCGGAGAATTTAACCATGGGTGAGATATTCGAGCGACTTAAAATGCTTCCCGCAGCATCGGTTGCTGTCACAGGAATGGCGCCGCGAGTGCACGCGGGAAATGCAATTTGGTTAGTCAAACCATCATTTCCTGTTGAGATCACGACGGCAACTCCCTTATGACGTAGCTCTTGGATAACTGGTTCCAGTGGGCTTTCGCAATTATCGCTGTAGAACGATTTATCGTTGAGGCTTATGTTGACCGCGACAATATTTAATTCTTCTCGACGCTCGAGCACATGATTTAACGCCCGCAAAATATCCGATGTAAACGCACCAATACAACTTCCACTTCGGCATTTGGAATAGACTTGAATCGGAAAAAGATTCGCCTGGGGCGCAACGCCTTGAAGATCGGGATAAACATTTTTTCGACCTGCAAGAATTCCCGCAACATGGGTGCCGTGTTTGCAATTGATGTGATGAGTACAAGGTTTCGCCGAACTGTAGGCTTCGCTGGATTCTACTCCGTTAGGGCACAAAGATTCATAATCGTCATCGTTCGTTGAGAAACAGGCCTCGGCAACAATGGCATCTTGAAGAAATGGATGATCGCGCTCAACACCTGTATCTATCACTGCGATAGTGACGCCGCTACCTTGATAGCCGTGATCGGCCATTACGTGGGCGCCAGTTAAATGATTCACGGTGGATAATTGCGGTGTAAGAATTTTATCTTCATAAATCATCTGTTCATCACTGGCATTGATGAGTGCGCGAAGTTGCGATTCCGAGAGGTGACTATTTCTCGTGAGATTTTTTGCGCGTTCATGAGAGAGAGTGATGAGGTTGAAATGACGTTGGGATGTTTGTCGGATCCAAAAAGTTTCGGCTTGAGGATGTTTGCCGCCAACTTTAATAATGGCGCGTTTGTAATTTATCGGGTTGTTATGGTTGATCCCATGTTTGACTAACGCGGGACTAGTGTCGTTTGCGTGAAGGCTGTTAAATAGAAAAAATAAAAACGCGAATACAACAATTCTTAGGTAATCAACCTTGAGAGTCATCATGATGTTATCTCCTTATTATGTGGTGGTCATCGCTATGGTGGCATATTGACGAGATTCGGTCCGATACCTACGCGCCGCCGCTGTTAATTAAGGAGAATAATTAGAAATAGATTTGGCTATTTTTATAAGGCCAAGATAAGCAAATAAAAAAATGCGCCCTTTTGGACGCATTTTTTTATTTAACAGACGTTGAGTTAATCGATTTTTGCCGCGCCGCGATAACGAGCAAGCCAGTGACCATAGGCGATAGGTAAAACCTGCTCGGGGTTCTCAACACCCAGTACCTGTGCAAGGTGGTAGGCATAGTGCGGATTGGCCAAAAATGCGCGGCCAATCATCACCAAATCCATTTGTTTATTTTCAACAACTTGGTTGGCGATTTTAGGATCGTCGATACCCCAAGAACTAGCCACCGGAATGCCCGCTTCTTTCGAAACTCGCTCGGCAATCGGCGCTAAAAATGCTGGAGTCGCCCAAGGAATTTGGGTGTCGCTAATCACGAAGTTGACGCTCACGTTTAACATGTCGAGCCCAGCTTGTTTCATGAGTGTCACAAGCTCGATAGATTCCTTGAGAGTTTGCTCATCGTTACCGTCGTATTCGATCACACCGAATCGAGCGGTTAGCGGTAAGTTCTGAGGCCACACCTCGCGAACGGCGGTAAGCGTTTCAAGAATGAAGCGCGCGCGATTTTCGAAACTACCACCGTACTCATCGGTGCGATGATTGGAGTGAGGCGAGAAAAAACTTTGTGCCAAATAGCCGTGCGCAAAATGCAGCTCTAGCCATTCAAAGCCTGCCGCTAATGCGCGCTTAGCGGCCGCCACGTAATCCGCTGTAACTCTGTGAATGTCGGCCACGGTCATTTCGGTTGGGACTTTTGAAAGTCCGCCGCCGTAGGCAATGGCAGAAGGCGCGATGGTTTGCCAACCGCGAGGGTCATCGTTAGGAATATGATCGTCGCCTTCCCAAGGGGGATTAGCACTAGCCTTGCGCCCTGCGTGAGCAATTTGAATACCCGCTACGGCACCACCGGCTTTAATTAAGCTTGCAACTTTACTCATACCGTCAATATGCGCGTCGTCCCAAAGGCCGGTACAGGCGGGCGAAATTCTACCTTCGGGCGATACACCCGTGGCTTCGACAATTACAAGACCTGCCCCACCACGGGCCATCCCCGCATAGTGGCTCAAATGCCAATCGTTAATAAACCCATCTACCGCGTTGTATTGGCACATGGGTGGGACGGCGATGCGATTGCGCAAAGTCACATCTTTTAAACGAAAGGGAGAAAACAATGCAGACATAACCGATACCTCTTAAAAAAACGGTGGGCGTCATCATAGCCTAATTCATTACGGCGATAACTTGGGTTGTAAAGGCTTGTGTAAAGAAATGCTGGTTTGAGGTTTATTTGATCATTGCGTCCTTGTGGTAGTCAATTTTCATCAAACTGAAACAGAGACGACACGGTTCTGTCATTTCCAATGAGTATTGTTGTGCCAAGTTTCTATTTCGTTCACATCAAGGATAATCGTCAAAACGGAATATGCCCGCGACCAGAAGTAGAAACACAACAATTATTTCTGTGCTCAGTCAGGGGAAACACCGTAATGTCATCAAGACCCAATCCGTTATTCTCGAAAACCACTCTAAGTCGTGTTATTAGCAATCTTGTTATTGGTTCGTCTATCGCCATTGCTGCGCCGAGTTTCGCGCAAGATGACGACGCTAATATCGAAGTTGTTGTGGTTACCGGCAGTTATTCAAAAAGTTTGGAACAAGCTGTCGATATTAAACGTAATACTGTTGGCTTCTCAGATTCAATTGTCGCGACCGACATAGCGGATTTCCCTGAGCAAAACCTTGCCGAAGCCTTACAGCGTATGCCAGGCGTGACCATCGAGCGTAATCGCGGTTTAGGTAATAAAGTTAACGTTCGTTCGTTGCCGAGCGACTTTACTCACGTTTCTATCAATGGTTTAGCGACCGCATCAGGATCGGGCGGCCGCGATGTTGAGTTTGATATTTTCGCGTCTGAAATTATTCAAAGAGTCACCGTTAAAAAATCACCGACTGCTGCCGACGAAGAAGGCGGTATTGCAGGTTCTGTGTTGATTAATACTGCGCGTCCATTTGATTACAATGAACCAAAATTGGTGTTCTCGGCCGAAGCGGCGCACAACTCGATTTCTGAAGAAATCGATCCAAAATTCTCGTTCTTAGCGAGCAATACCTACGATAACTGGGGTGCATTGGTTTCTTATTCTCAGTCGGTTCGTACTAACCGTACCGATTCAAACTCGGGTATTAACTTCCGCCCATTGTCGCGCTGGACTGAAAAAACCGGTTCTTCGGCGTGGCAAGCAGAGCAATCGATCGAAGTGCTTGAGCGCGATACTGGCCGTGTTATCACCGATGGTTTCGACGATGATCAAACTAATCGCGTAGTGTTTTTGGATAAAGTCGGCAACCGTTCTTATTTGAACGATCAAGACAAATGGGGCGCAACTGCAGCAATCCAGTTCAAGCCTAGCGATACCTTTAGCCTAACCTTTGATGCCATGTTAGGTGGTTACGATAATACCGAAGACGAATACGATGCAGCGGCTTATACCGCATCCAGCATCAGCGCCTTAGAGCGTGTTCATGATTACGATGACAAAACCTTGGCCGAGTACGGAATTATTGTATTAACCGACACATCCTATGCCGATACTCAGCACGAATTCTTAAGTAAAGAAAACGTTCACAAAACCGACTACACCCAGTACAGCCTGAGCATGGATTGGGAATTCCAAGATTGGTTAGTAACCGGTTTGGTGGGCTACTCAGGTGTTGAAAAAACGTCCGATACTAGCAACCTTAAGCACGTGGCTTACGGGCCATCACGCTCTTACTTTGATGGCAAAGGTGCTGTTACGGTAGAAAGTGAGAACCCAGAAAGTTTCGACATGTATAACTCACCCGAGAAATATTTGTTCGATTCATACGAAGTTAACCTAGAAGAAATCACCGACGATAAATACGCAGCTCAATTAGACTTCGCACGTGAGTTCAACCTTGACGTGTTCCCTGCGCTTGAGAAAGTCCAGTTCGGCGTTCGTTACACCGATAAATCGAAAGAGCGTAATAAGGGCAACGAAATTGTAACTGGCCCATCGGCGGGCGATTCGTCATGGCGCAACACCCGTACCTTGAGCGACAGCGAATTGGTATTAATTTCTGATTTGGTTCCAGGCGGAAAATATTTGTCGGAGGTGTCTGGCAGCCCACAGTGGTCGCAAGTGTCTAACAGTTATGCGCGCAACACCTTCCGTTACGATGGTTTTGGAGTTGATTTCGCCGAGAGTGAGTTCTATCAAGTTGATGAAGAAGTGGTGAGCTTCTACGCCATGGCTGATTTCGCCTTCGACGTTGCGAATATGCCAGCGACTGTGAATGCGGGTGTTCGCTCGGTGGATACTCAAGTGGAATCTTACGGTTTCCACCAAGTTCAAAATGATGATGGTTCAACAGGCTTTACCGCTGCGCCAATCTCTAAAGAAGGTAGCTACACCGACGTATTGCCAAGCATCAACATGACTTTAGAAGTGATGGACGATGTGATTGTGCGTGCAGCGGCTTCAGAGACGTTGATTCGCCCTGCCCTTGGCGATATCGCCTACAAGCGTACCGTGAGCTTGAGCGAATTTAAATATCGCGACGGTAACCCAGACCTCAAACCAACCTATGCAGACCAATGGGAATTGGGTGTGGAGTGGTACTTGCCACAAGGTGGTTTGTTAGCTGCGTCATATTTCGAGAAGACGATTAACGGTGTGGTACGTGAATCTCACACAGGCGTAGTACCCGATGTTGTGAAGTACAACGCAAACGGAACCGTTGATGGTATTTACGATTTCGATATCTATCAAAAAGTTAACGCCGAAGGTTCTTACGATGTATCGGGTGTGGAATTAGTGGCTCAATTCCCATTGAATATGTTGCACGACTCTTTGGAAGGTTTCGGAATCAATGCCAACATGACCTTGTTGGATAACTCCTTGACTGGCGATTCAGATCTCGACATTCCGACTCCGCCAGAAGGCTTAACTGAAACCACTTATAACTTGACCGCTTACTACGAGAATGATTTGTTCGACGCGCGCATTTCGTACAACTACAAAGACGATTATGTTGAATACATTGAGCGCGACTTGTTCCCTGTTTATCGCAAAGCCTATGGCCAAGTGGATTTCTCAGCAGGCTACAACGTGAACGACAACATCAAAGTCGTGGTTGACGTAATCAACTTAACCGATGAAGAAACAGCGGCTTACACTATGCACTCTTCATTCCCCACCATGTACGAGTTCTCGGGACGCCGAGTATCCCTAGGAATTCGTGCAGATTTCTAAGTCTCCAAAGCTTGCCCCGCATCTGCGGGGCTTTTTTTATTCTGGAAAAAACGAACAAAATGATGATCGCTAAACGCTTTTTTTGGTTTTTAACGCTTGGCCTCACCTCGATTGCCAGCTTGGCAAATAGCCCGCAGGAACAAGCCTCTATACAGCCTTCAGTAAAAATTGCTTTTATGCCCGATATTCACTTTCATGATGTGAAAGGAAAATTTTCTGATAATGCTTTTACGGGCGTTACCGATGCTTCCGGTGAAGTATTTGTGATAAGAACCATGCAATCTCAATTAAATTCCACAAGGCTTTTTAATGAAAACTATTACGCCTTAATCGCCGCACTCGATGACGCTGTTGCAGAGGGAATTCGATACATTGTATTGCCTGGCGACTTTAGTGATGACGGCCAACCGATTCATATGCGAGGGTTAGCCAAGATTCTTAACGATTACCAGACCAAATACGATCTCCAATTTTTAGCTACAACGGGTAATCATGATCCTGTGCGACCTTTTGATTCACCCGGTGGTGAGCCTGATTTTCTGAGCCATGATGGCAGCGCTCAACCAATATTTAGTATCGACTCCGAAGTGTGCGAAAAATCTACATCGTTAGCACCTTCAAAGCAAAAGATCATTTGTTCTGATGAGGTCAAGCACTTAGGCTACCCCGCAATCCTAAAACATTTGGATTTCGCCGGGTTTTATCCTAAGCCCGACTATCATTATTGGGCGACGCCCTACAGTTCCGACGCACCATATTCATTCGACAAGGCTCAAAAAGAATCCACGCTAAGCCAACGCGGTTATGAGATTTGCGAACAAGGCACAGGCGGCACTTTCAAACAGAAAGGTTACACCCACTGCCAGTGGGTGCCAGATGCCACCTATGTTGTGGAGACCATTCCTAATATTTGGTTGCTCGCCATTGATGCGAATGTTTATATCCCGACGGGCGATAATCAATTTCAGGACTCGGGTAACAGCGGCTATAACAAACTGATGTCTCACAAAACTCATGTGATTCATTGGATAGAAAAGGTGGTTGCTCAAGCCGCCGCGCAAGGTAAAACGCTCATCGCCTTTAGCCACTTCCCCATGACGGAATTTCACAACGGGCAATCGGAAGCCATCGCCGACTTATTCGGTGAGACGAGCTTCCAATTGGTGCGCAAACCAGAGCAGCACGTCAGCCAGTCGCTGGCCGATACCGGGATTAAACTCCACATTGGCGGACATATGCACTTTAACGATGCGGGATGGGTTACCGGTAAAAAAGGCAATCGGTTGCTCAATGTGCAGGCTCCTTCTCTCGCCGCGTTTGTTCCCGCTTATACGGTGGTCACAATTGATCAATCCCAAAAGGCCGCTATTGAAACTCGCGTGGTAAAAGACGTTACGGGATTCAAAAGCTTATTCGCGTTTTACGAAAAAGAGCATGCGTGGTTGAAAAAGAACAAGCCGACTGAACTCTGGAATCATGAAATACTCAACTCAAAAGATTATCAAGAATTTACCGAATTCCATTTGCGTGCCTTGGTGTCTGGCCGTTTTATGAATAGAGATTGGCCTGAATCGATTCGTGAATTTTGGAAAACCGCCTCGGGATACGATTTACTTGTGGCGACTCATCTCGAATTTGAAACGATTGAGAGTGCCCAATTTTTGAAGCAATCCCAAAATTGGAAAAAGGCAGAAAAACAAGTCAACAAATTATTAAGCGAAAAAACTATTCCAGTCGATACCCTGAGCGATTGGACAGCGCTTGAACTTGCCGTAGATTTTTATAAAGTGACGAATACCGGTGATCTTGCTATCGATAACATTACTCCAGATCGATGGAGAAATTACGAAACAATCAAGCGATTAACTAATTCGAAGATCAACCCATTTTCCAAGTTTCTCAACAATTTTTTAACAATCCTTATCGCCATGCGGGATAACTCGCTTGATTCAGTTATCCATGTTGATTTGTCCAATCCAGCCTAGAGTGGATTTCTTAATTATTAAAAACGCCAGCGATCATGCTGGCGTTTTTAATGCTTGCGCCGAAAATTCTAATGGACTACCGAGTGTGCGCGCTGTCAGTTTAAAATTGCAGTTGTGTGCCCACCCAGAATGAGCGACCGACTTCGATACCTGAGCGGTTAAGCCCGTTGAGAGCATAGGTGCGCTGGTCGAAGAGATTAAGAACCTCTAGGGTGAAATTAACAGGCGAATTATCGGTTGGCTTCCATTGAAATTTAGCATCGACAATGACGTTGGATGAAATATCTCGGTCGATGTAATTAGGTAGCGCTTCTTCGTAGCTGGCGCCGTCGACATTAATTACATTGCCAGTGTAATGAACACCTCGTCCGCGAGTAATGGTAGTGTGGTCGCCTTTGTATTTAAGTTTTACAGTCCCTTTAATACCGAAAGCAAGTTCGGAGCTAACGTAAATATTTCCCACCAACGGCCGAGCAAAATTAGTTCTTTCTTGATTAAGGCTGGTTAAAGTATGGGCGGCGCCTTTGTACCAAACTAATTGGCTATCGGTAGCGGAGTCTATAACGTCATCGTAGGTGTCGTTACTGCTCTCGGTCTTAGACCAAGTGATGTTCGCACCAACATCAAAACGGCCGAGTGTTCCGTCCCAGCTGGCAACGAAGCTGTCGTAATTACTGTAGCCGTCGTTATTCATGAGGTAATACAAATAGCCATCATCTTCAGGGCCTTGAATAGTTCGCGAAAACTCATCGCGATTTTTACGTTGCAGCCATTTGATCTCGGCGACGCCTTTTCCGAAATTGCCACGAAGGCCTAAAGTTAGTTCGTCGCTGTAAGGCGTATTCACTTTGTCGAAGCGATATTTCGTAACGCCCGCATCGGTGTTGTATTCCCAATCTCTAATCACATTTTGGTAGCTGCCGCGATATTCGCTGTAGTAGGGCTTTGCCGCTTCGCGAAGTTTGTAGGTAAGCAAGGGCCCGCCGTAATACCGATTAACTCCGCCCACTAATGCATAAGAGCCTTCATTGTTAAGCGAATAAACTGCGCGCGAGCGCCAGACAATATTGGTGTTGTTTAAAAAGTTATCTTGATCGATTCGCGCACCTAGAGTGAGATCGAGTCGCTCGCGTTGATAACGCAGCTCGCCGAAAAGCGCGGTTTCGGTTAGATCGACAGTGACCTTATCGGCGGGATAAATTTTTCGATCGCGAAAATACTGTTCTTTTTGCACGCAGTCGTATTCACGTCCGATGCATTGAATTTGAGTGTTCGTAACGGCGTTATCATAAATGCTAACGTCAACAGGGCGGTCAAATCCGCTCTCGGAGTAAGCAAGTTGTGCTCCATATTTAAGCGACCATTGCGAGTTTAAGCTGTGCTGTGTTTTCCATTGCAAATTGATTCGTAATTGCTCTTTATCAAGATCGCCATGGCCACCCTCTGCACTTTGGTAGTACCCACCTTCTATTCCCCAGTGTTTACTTTGGGTGTTTTTCCATTCGCGCAAATCCGTCGGAGCGCGTCGAGATTCTTCACTTTGATTAATCGACAAATTGACAGTGTGAATTTGATTGTTAATTGGCAAAGTGAGTTCTGAATTTAAACTTAGGCCGCCGCCGGTCAGCTCGTAACGGGAGTCTTTGACGTTTTCCAATAAAGTTTGTTTTTCGTAGGGCGAGTAACCAAGGTAAGTTAATAATTTAACGCCGTTATCGGCTTTGTAGCCGTGGGTAAGTGAAAAGCTCGATGAGGTTTCGTCGACATCTTCGGAACGTAATAACGACAACATTGGCGTGGTCAGTGTTTGGTGATTTACACCAAAGCGAATGCCGTGATTTTCGGTTAATTGACGCTCGTGCGAGAGGGTGTAACGCGTGCGAGAAAACTCTGGTTTGACTGGGCCATCAAAGGTGGCATTTTCTTGGTCTTCTTCGCGCAAAATTAAATGGTAATCGACCCAATCAGAATCGGTCGTGAAGGCCGAGAGCGTTGTTTTGGGATTGGCGCCCGGAAATTTTAGACGGGCATCGACAACGCCACCGGTAAAATTCCCGTACTCGACCGGTACATTACTGTCGTAAACCGAAATGGATTCCAGTTGATCGAGATCGAAAAATATCGCTTGTTCGTGGCCGGGTACATCATTTATTGACGATTCATTTTGGCCCGCGGGATCGAGCTGACTGTTGTTGCTCATGCCGTTGATCGAAAAATTATTTTCGTAGAATCGTCCGCCCGCAATTGAGATAGAACTGGGTTTTAAGGTGGACGATGGATCGACTTGGTCGCTGTATTGAATGTTGGCGATGGTCGATAGCGCGTCGGTCATACTGCCGCTAGTGTTGCCTAGGTTTTCTAACGCTTTGGTATCGAGGCGGTAGGCGCCTTCGCTTTGCAAGGTGCTCACGCGATTCGATAGATCTGTTGCCTCGACATAAACAGTCGATAGCCGAGTCAATCGATTTTTGCTTGCAGGTGTTGAAGCTGAAGCGGCTTTATTTTCAACTGCTGCCGGCTTAGTTGGTTCAACAGGTGTCTCGGCAGAAACTGACGATGTAAAAAGGCAGTAAGGTAAAACGCAGACAGCAACCCAAGCTTTCGCTTGGATTGCTGAGAGGTTCTTATCGCTACGATGAGAACTCATGTTAACAACTCTACTAACACGGTGAATTTAGCGTGAACAGGCCACGCAGTAAAATGGTGTACTGTCCTCGGCATCGGGAATTCCGTCATTGTCAGAATCCGTATCCAATACGAGGGGTGATTGTTGAATATCGCTTTGCTGAGCCGGAGCCTCGTAAAAATCAGGCAAACCGTCACTATCGATATCCACCGAGGCGATCTTTGATCCTGGAAATGCAGAGAAAGATAGCCAGTAGGATGCTAAGGCAAGACGGTGATCGTTGATGTTGTTTTCCGATTCAGTGTCTTTGATCATTTCAAGCATTGGCTCAATCTTCTCGAACAACTCGAGGCGAGCAAGGTAAGGAGTACCGCCTTGTGAATTGAGCAAGTTTTGATAGTGGGTGTTGCGGCGAGAAGCTGTGGTTAATTGATTAATAAGTGATTCGGTCGCCACAATGGTATTCCACGCGCTTGATTTTAATTCCGCTAATTGCGCAGCAAAATCAGAATCAGCACCAACAGTCACGGCTCGATGACGTAAACCTTCAATGGCGTATGCGTAACGACTTATCAATGTGCGCGCATGAGTGACTGCATCGTTGATGCTGGTTTGATCGACAGCCGCTTGGATAAGGGTGTCGTGATGTGCGTGCATATTATCGATAAGTGCGCGAACTTCATCCATGCGCACACCGCTACTTAATACACCCGCTCCGACACCGTAAATGAGCGCTACTGCACTTGCCTCGGCCTTATTCGTAAGGCTCAAGCCGTTTATTGTCGCAAGAGCTTTATCGAAGGCAACTTTGGCCGTCGCGGTGTCCTTAATATTCATGGCCGCTTCGGACAAATACACATAGGCTTCAGCGGCAGCCATTGGGTTTGCTTGAGCGGCGTAGGTGTCGATCAATGATTGGCAATTGGCAAGACGAGTAAGCCCCAACGTTTGATCGGCGAAATTAAATGTGTGTTGCGCCACTTTCGCACAACCGTAACGTGCGTAGCGAGTACCGTTCGCGGCATTCAGCTGCATAAACTCGTTCGATGCAGCGATATTCCATGCAGCCTCGAGCACAGCAGCGCCTTCAGCTTTAAAGCCTTGCTCGAAAAGTTTAATGGCAAGGCCACTGTTAACACTCGACAGTGAAACGCCGCTATTGGTGAGCTCATCAATAGTGTCGTTTTGTGAATCGCTGCTCACCAATGCAATTGCGCTACTTACATCACCGCCACGAGCAAGCTCAATGGCTTGATATTCGTAGGCCGCATTTTTCGCTGCTTGGATTTGCGCAGGCGTCGCCTCGACTGTCATGCCTTGTTCAATCAAGGTCAGATAACCATCCAAATCGTTTAAGTATGCGTAGGCGCCCACCAAATTTTTGATGTAAACATTAGTGCGTGTGGCGGTACAAGCGTGGCCATCGCGGAGCGCGTTGAATTGGTTGATTTTTTCGCGTGTTAGCTCTGGCTCTTTTAATAACGCGTAATGATTAGCCAAGCCCGTAATACTTGATGCCTTTAACATGTAATGTTCTGGGCAGCCGCTGGATGCTTTTTGAATGCCCGTTGCGTTCACAATCGATTCGTAAAACGCCAGTGAATCTAATGCCTGTGCTTTTAACTCAGGAGCAAGGCCACCCGCTTCCGCCGCCTCGACTGCTTCAGAAGTGAGTCTTCCGTAGGCAACCAATAACCGACCATAGGCGGTGGTGTATTCGGTTTGCATTGCTAAAAATTCGTTAACCGGCGCTAACACATTTTGCGATGCTTCGAGAAACTCGTAGT
Source organism: Cellvibrio sp. (assembly GCA_051885175.1). GTDB lineage: Bacteria > Pseudomonadota > Gammaproteobacteria > Pseudomonadales > Cellvibrionaceae > Cellvibrio. The sequence continues at coordinate 188,614 of JBJEWS010000007.1, read as the reverse complement.
TGTTATAGTGTTCGGATAAAACCTGAAACACGCTGGCTTCATCGGACGTCATGGATTCGATACCCACTGCGCGCATGTGTTGTTCGATTGTATTGGCGGCAATGTCCCAATATTGCTTAGCGCGAGTAATATCGTTCAGATTTGCAAAGGCTTCACCGGCTTGTACATAGCCGCGAGCAACCCAGTAAGGCGAGAAAATCTGGGTTTTTAAAATGACATCTGCCTCGCTAACCATACCGCGCGTAATTAAGTTTGCGGCGATCCTGCCGTAGATTTCGTCGGAATAGTTATCGTCGAGGACGTTTCTAAATAATTGTTGGGCACGGTAAGCAGGTGCAAGATCGGAAGCATAGTAATAGGCGCGCTTGGTCTCGGAGCTGCTGATAGTTTCTCCATCGGTTAAGGCAACACGATGATCAACCACGTTAGATTTTGCCAGAGATGCGATGCGCTCGTCGGTAATTAACCCAGTGGGAATCGACCATTCCGCTGAATCGAAATCGGCGGGTGTTAATTCGTATGCATTAAAGACATAGCGCAACAAGTTGGCGTAGGTGCTGGTGTGCTGTGCAATTCCTTGGCCTTGGTTTGCAGTCAAAATTGCGCGCGAAAAATTTGTGATATTAGTGGCGAAAAGTGCCTCGTCCGCTGCCACATGGGCAAGTTCGTTAGCGATAAATCCAGTTAGGCCTTGGCTTAAATTGATGAGGTTAACTTCTGCAACAAAATCGGAAGTGCCGAGCGCTGGGTCAATCGTCTCAACCGCGAGAATACGATCAAATGTCGCGGTGATGTCTCGGCGCTGGAGTTCTGAAAGTTCACTATTTCCTTCGAGGGTGCGTTCAATCGCGGCCCAATCGGCACCGTGAGATTTCACAAGTTCGGCGATATCGACGATTGTCAATGAGGATTTGGCGCCGATCGCCAATAGTGATAATTGCACGTTAGCTTTAAAGGCCAACGAACTTCCTGCCCCACTCACTAGCGGATCGCCCAGGGATTCGTCCCATATGCTGGTTAGCTGAGCTTTAGCAGACGCTAAATCATCGCCACCTGACATATAGATAGTGAGAAGCGTTGTTAATGGTGAAACGGTAAAGGTGCCATTGATTACCGGTGCTTGTAGGGTTAATCCCGTGAAGTCCAACGCCATTGAAGCGTTGTAGCCGTTTTTGACTGACACCTTGGCACCATTCAAAGCACTTTCGGCAAGATTGGAAAATGAAAATTGGCCGTTATTTTGGGTTTGGGTAACGGGCGCAAGCGCATCGCCATTGCTGCCATCGAGGCGAACACTTGCCCCTTCGATGTTCACATAGGTATCACCGATGACTTGGCTGAGGGTTGCAACGCTTGAAGAGGATTGCGAACTCACTGAAGACGATTTGTCGGAAGAGCCTCCGCCGCCTCCACCACCACACCCTACTAATGCGGCGCTGATAATTAATAACCCAAGCCCTAACGCTCGATTCGGAACGTAGCTTTGCCAATTTTTATTCATGAATGTCGACCTGCCAAAAGGATTTAAGTGTCGTCAAAGCATCCTTTTTATGAGTGAAAACGTGCCACCAAATCCCTTTATGTGCGATAATGATAATCTTGTTGATAATCATTATCAAATGCTATTGGCGCTTAATTAAGGTTTTTTATGTCGCTTAAATTTTTTCACGCAGGTCTGGCTTCAATTGTGTGGAGTTTGCTCCTTGTTGGTTGTAGTGAGAATAACCGTACTTTATCCGGTGAGCTTGTACTTACTAATGGGGCGATCAACTGGCAAGGTTTTGAGGTTCGAGCGCTTGATCAGGGTGGTGATCCCCTAACGACTTTTAAGGCAGCGGCGGACGGAAAGTTTAATTTAGTGGTTTCAGCAGCTGACGATGTGCATGTACTCGAAGCTCGTCGCGATCGATCCGTGATGCTCGCTAAGGTTGATGATTCTTCTAAAGAATCGATGATCAAGATAAGCCCAGTTTCCACGGTTGATGCGCTGGAAGTGAGCCCTGTCAATCGCGATGAACTTGCGCTCCTCGTCCAAACCCAGCTTGTTCATGCAAATGATGCGAAGTTGTCGTTATTGAGTCGCTATGCCGACACCCGTTCGCTTGTTAAAGCTGCCGACCAAGACCCCACACATTTACGATTTATTCGCCTGAAATATCAAAATGCACTCGCGGAGCAAATGGCCAAAATTTTGGAAACCGCCCCGCCCTCGCCTAATCCCGAGCTTAATATGATGGTGAGGTTAGATCATGACGGCCACCCCAAACGCTGGCAGAGCCAGCGGTTTACCGAAGAGCCTTGGGCCTGCGTCGACTTTTTTGACCGCGGAAATCGCTGGGGTTATCGCAGCCCCCAATGGCCTTTAGGCGTTCGGTTTTGGGCGGTGTTGCCAGAAGCAGCGCGAGTAGCTCGTGCCGCTATCGATCCGCAGTTAGCGGCGCTCAACACTGAGAGTCGATGCGCAAAAACCACTTGGCGGTTGCCGACAGCCACTGAGCTTCGCACCTTATTCGACCTTAAATCGGGCGAGTTTTTGTACCCGCTCAGCCTTCCCTTTACCGCAGCGGGTGATTTCTGGGTAACTGACGAAAATGGCGAGCTTGCGGTAATGAAGTGGCCAGAGGCGACAATCGTTAAGGCCGATCAGGCTCAACTTTTGCCCTTTTCATTTACGCCCGATGCGCCTCCTCCACCCAATCCCATCGTTGAAGACGAATGGGACCTTATCGAGCTGCGTAAAACCTATAGTCAGCCAGCGGAAACTTGGCCTAAGCCCCAAGTGGACGAAGGCGTGAAATGGCGTGAGCTGGGAAGCCTCGACCCTATGACCTTCCCGCAAGACAATCCTTACAGTCTGGCGAAAGTGGATTTAGGGCAACGATTATTTTTCGACGCTAATTTATCGAAAGAGCGCAACGTGGCCTGTTCGAGTTGCCACCTGCCTGATCAGCAGTGGAGTGATAAGCGTCGACGTTCCATAGGTACTCACGACACCGAAGGTCGCCGTAACTCCATGCCCATTACCAACGTGGGTTACAACACCGCATTTTTTTGGGATGGGCGCGCCCTGACGCTGGAAGAGCAAGCGCTGCACCCAATTACCGACCGCCTTGAGATGGCTTTAACTCTGGATGAACTACTCGCACGGTTAAAAGAAGATCCAGACTATGCCAGTTTGTTCGAACAAGCCTTTGGCTCGGCGGACATCAACCTTGATCGCTTCGCGCAGGCGTTGGCGACATTTCAGCGCACCTTAATTAGCCAGCCGGCGCCCTTCGACCGTTTCCTCGCCGGTGATACCAAGGCGCTAACCGATCAGCAGGTTTTAGGGTTACATTTGTATCGAACCAAAGCGCGCTGCATGAATTGCCATAGTGGCCCGCTCCTTACCGACTTCACCTTCCACAATACCGGCCTTACTTACTACGGCCGTGAGTTGGAAGACGATGCATTATTCGCCCATACCTTTAATCCTAAAGACATGGGCGTGGTGCGCGTGCCGAGCCTGCGAGACGTTAAGCACACAGCGCCTTATGCCCATAACGGTGTGTTTAACAATCTTATCGGGTTGCTCAACTTTTATAACTTCGGCATGACCAAAGGTCGCAACGCTAACTACCCTCAATACCAACATAAATACGACCCCTTCTTCCCGGAAGTGAGTGAATTACTGCAACCTTTAGGCATGACGTTCAGTGAACTTCGAGCGCTTGAAGCTTTCCTACACAGCGTTTCTGCGCCCGCGCCGCAAGGACCTGTACCTTTAGAGCAGCTGGCCGCGCAATCCGTGCAATAGGCGATGAAATCAGCAATTGTGAAAAGTTAAGCAATACTTAAGCAATCCTCGCTAATCTCGGCGAGGATTGCCTGCGGTAGCCTAGGCTTCGGGTTTAACGATAATTCAACTCATTCGATTTAAGGTGAATAATGATTCAACAAGAGATCAGTTCCATTCTCACTATTTGTTTAATGGCATCTTTTTGTGATGGCGAAAAACATGACCGCGAACGGGAACAAATTCGGCAAGTGGCTGAAGGCTTAACAGGAGATGCCACTTTTAATTTGTCGAGTTTATATCAGGACGTGTTGCTTCGCCGAGTCTCGATCGATTCTGCAATTGCTGCATTGAGCTCGAATGAAAGCCGACAACTTGCTTATGAAATGGCGGTCTGCGTGTGCGACGCCGATGGCGCCACCAGCGAAAAAGAGGTCAGTTTTTTATTAGATTTGAAGGCGCGATTGTTTGGTGATAATTCTGCCAACAACGATGCCTTAGTTAAGCAGTCGGACACATTTATCACCGAGGCAAGCCAAGTGGCCGAGGCACCCTTACAAGTCACGAACGATCACATCATCGACGAAAACCTGGTGTTAAATGGGAGTTTGAATGCGCCTCATCCCCATGAAGCGGATCGACTAAATTCTGGCGCGTCGGCGAGCCTTCGTCCGAGTGTAATGTCGGAGCAAGAGATAGATTCGAAGATTTTAAAAGCCTCGATTATGAACGGCGCCATCGAATTACTGCCCGAGAATCTCTCAACACTTGCCATCATTCCGTTGCAAATGCGCTTGGTGTACCAAATCGGTCAAAACTACGGTTACAACCTAGACCGCGGCCACATTAAAGATTTTATTGCCACTTTAGGTGTGGGTTTAACCTCGCAATATTTAGAGCAAGTCGGCCGAAAACTATTAGGTGGTTTACTCGGGCGTGGCATTTTGGGCGGAGTGGGTAAACAGGCGGTCAGCTCGGGGATGAGTTTCGCCAGCACTTATGCCTTGGGGCATGTAGCGAACCAATATTATCGAGGCAATCGTCAGTTCTCGACCGATATGCTCAAGCAAACTTACCAGCGAGTTATGCAAGAGGGTAAAAGTCTGCAAGGCCAATACCTTCCCCAAATTCAACAAACCGCTAGCGGGCTTACCACAGGTAAAGTGTTGAATATGGTGCGCGGTAAATAATCTCTAATCGGCCGCCGAAGTTGCTTTTCAAGGCGGCCGAATCTTCCCATCAAAATTTCCCAATACCTTCTAACGGCGAGTTATCGCCAGCCTTTCAAAGTGTTTCCGCTGTTACTTTGCCGCACAATTTTGGCCTTATAGCCATAAATAATATTAATCGCTAGTGGAATCTGATGGTGGGTATAACTATATTTGCCCTTGTGATGCTATTCACGCTTACATTACTTTTACGCGTAATTTATTGATATTGAAGATAAATAATATATATAGGCGCATTAATCGTCGTCCGAAAAATCGAATGATGTATTTTGCGTCAAATTGACAGCGAAGTGGGCGACTTCTAGGATCTTACCGCAGACGAAATCGGTTACATGATTCTCGGACTCGCGGATTAATAATAAATAACAAACGTTTCACAAGGATTCAGTCATGAAAAACAATGCTCAGTTTTCTCGCTCGCCATCTTTTAGACGGCCATTCCAACGTTCACTATTGGCGGCCTGTGTCATTGCTCTGTCATCCCCCGCATTTGCTCAAGAGACTTCGACAGATGCGAACGCCGAAGTGGAAGAAGTGCTCGTCACTGGTATGCGTCAATCGCTACAAAGTGCGCAGGAACTTAAACGTAACGCTGGCACAGTGATCGAATCGATTACCGCCAAAGACCTTGGTTCTTTCCCTGATAAGTCGATCGCCGAAGCCCTACAACGGGTTCCGGGTATTACCGTGAATCGATTTGCAGCTTCAAGCGACACCACGCACTTCTCCGCCGAACCCTCTGGCGTATTAGTGCGCGGCCTTAACCATGTACGGACCGAGTTTAATGGTCGCGACTCCTTCAGTGCTAACTCTTCTCGCGGCTTGAGCTGGGGTGATATTTCGCCTGAGTTGATGGCGGGCGTTGACACTTATAAAAACCAAATGGCCGAGTTGATCGAGGGCGGAATCGCCGGTAGCGTGAATATGCGCACCCGTGTGCCCTTCGATCAAGACGGACGCATGGTCGCCTTCACCACCAGCGTAAACTATGGCGATTTGTCGGAAAAAGCCACGCCAGAATTATCGGCGCTTTATAGCGATCGCTGGGAAACCGATAATGGCGATTTCGGATTCTTGGCGAATATCGCTTACTCCGAAGTTAAAACCCGTTCGGTGGGTAACCAAGTCGGGCGTATGAACCGATTCAGAAATGTTTACCAAGATGATGGTGCAGAACTTAAATTTATCCCGGCACACTTCTCGTATCTCGACAACCTTTATGAGCGCGAACGTTTAGGCGGCTCTTTGGCCTTCCAGTGGCGCAGCGCCGACGACAGCTTACTCGCGACAGTTCAATACAATCGCTCTGAATACCAAAACTCCTGGCGTGAACGCGGACTTCAAGTAACTGGCGCGGATCATTCTTACGGTCAGTCGGTGTATTACGAGCACGCCAATGCAAGCCCTTTCCCACACCCAGATGGTGTGTTTGTGTTTACCCCCGATGGCTTGTTTCAGCAGGGACAGCTTAACTTCGTACCTGAGTGGGTTGGCAGTCCAGGTGAGTTAGATGTTCATGCTCAAGGCCTCAACGCTGCAGGACAGCCCTTTATTAACCCCAATGGGTGCTATGACTGGAACGTAGGGCAGGATTGGGCACCGGATTGTTTAAACGCCGTGGGTAGAAGCGGTGGCAAGTTAGGCACCTTCGGTCGTACCAACGATAACGAAAACATGACGCAAGACATCGGCTTCAAACTCGAGTGGGCGCCGACAGAAACCATCCGTGGTAGTTTCGATTTGCAATACGTGGATTCGACGGTCGAAAACTACGATATCAATACTGCTTATACGACCTTTGCTCTCGCTACCGCCGATATCAGTCAAGGCCGTCCAATTGTGAGTTTCGAAGAATCGCCCAACATTGGTTATACCGAGGGCTTCCTCGCGCAGCCGAATAACTACTTCATCGATCACATCATGGATCACCTTGAAGATTCTGAGGGTAATCAGTTCTCAGCGCGTGCGGACTTCGAATTTGATTTGGATGTGGATTGGGCAACGTCGGTAAAAGTCGGTGTGCGTCACGCCAACCGCGACCAAACGGTTCGTTGGTCTAACTACAACTGGAATGGCGTTGCGCCCACTTGGACTAGTTGGGCAGGACGTGCCGCTTGGGCGAACCTTGATCGTCACGGACCAGATACCCAATTCGGTACCGGCTTTAAAGGCTATCCAGACGGACATTACACTGTGGGTAAATTCGATTCCGATTTCCACCAGCTATCGCACGACCAATTCGTATTCCCAAATTTGTCACTATTGGCCGATCGAGAGTTGATGGCCTCGACCATGAGTGCACAAGCCTTAGGCATGCCCAATGGCGTGGGCTGGAACCCTATCTGTTCGGGATTGGGTGATCGCGCACAAGAGATCGACGGCACTTGTTACGAGCCTGCCGAAATCGCCGATGTAAACGAGAAAACCAATGCGATTTACGTACAGCTCAACTTCGGTGGCGAGAATGCTGAGATTTTCGGGATTCCTTACTCAGGTAACATTGGCGTTCGCTATGTCGAAACCGATTTGTTAAGTAAAGGTGGTTTGGCCTTCCCTGATCCTTACACTGCCGATGAAATGGCTTGTACTACATTGGATCGTCCTGATGGTGCGCCTGTGGATGCACCCTATGTGTCGCAGTCTTTAGGGTGTTTCTTGACCGCGGATGACATTGCGTTCGCCAACGGCGGCAGTTTCCTTAATGATGCTGATGTTAAGCACGACAACTGGTTGCCAAGTTTCAACGTGAAATTTGAGCCAACAGACGACCTTGTTATCCGCTACGCATGGTCGACGGCAATGGCACGCCCTGATATCGGCAGCCTGCGCAACTATGTTGCCGTGTCTAAAACAACGCCTAAAACCGACAACTTCTACGACCCACTTTGGGTGAAAGACGATGCGGGCCAAATCGTGGGAGCCGAGGTTTACTACTCAGGTAACGCGCACAATGCTTATCTCAAGCCCATCGAAGCCAAGCAGCACGACCTTTCTTTTGAATATTATTGGTCGGAAGTGGGATCGGCGTCTTTAGCCTTCTTCACTAAAGATTTCGACAACTATATTCAGTCGGCCAGCCGTTATCTTACTTACACCAACGAAGGCGTAACTCGCACCGCTGAAATTAGCGGGCCGGTAAACGGTGATGGAGCAAAACTGCGTGGAGCGGAAATTGCGTTCCAAACGTTTTTTGATTTCCTCCCCGCACCTTACGATGGTTTTGGTGTGCAAGCGAACTACACCTACATCGATAACGATGGCATCACTAACAGCAACATTAACAACAACCAGCCAGGCGGCGGTGATAACACCGACGGCCAAGCACCTGACTCCATCGGTGTGAGTGAGTTGGAAGGCTTGTCGAAAGATTCGTACAACATTATCGGTATGTACGAAAAAGGCGATATTGCTGTGCGCGTAGCCTACAGCTGGCGTTCCGAATACATGGTAACGGCGCGCGATTGTTGCGTTGTTTATCCGGTATGGAGCGAAGATCAAGGCCATCTTGATGCGTCGATCCGCTATAACTTTAACGATAACATCGAGATCAGTTTGCAAGGCAGTAACTTGCTTAATACTCAAACCAAGCTCAGACAACAAGTTACCGACAGTGATGAAGGTGGCCGCTTGATGCCTAACTCATGGTTCGAGAATGATCGTCGCTACACATTAACCCTTCGCTTTAAGTATTAATTTTCCGTTGTGCCCTTGCCACCTTAGCGATTTGCTGAGGTGGCTTTTTATTTTTCTCTGTTCCGCCTTCTTCAAAAATACTCTCAAACCTACAGTCAGCCTGTATTAAAAATAAGACTCGCGCTATCATCCCCGCCACTAACAACGCGGTTTAGCTAAACGCCGCTACGATCTTCGGGCGCTATTTGGGTGAATTATGACAACGACAGAAATTTTCTTGATTGCGATGGTGATTATTTTCACCGTACCTTATTTGATTTGGCGATTATTTCGAACCGATTACTGGGCGCCCCTGGTCGTCGTGCAAATCATCACCGGTATTTTGCTCGGCCCAGGCATCTTGGGAAACGTCTTTCCCAGCTATTACGAATTTGTTTTCAGACCGGAAATTATCCAAAGCCTTAATGGCATTGCCTGGTGGGGTGTGATGATTTTCGTTTGGATCGCAGGCGTTGAATTAGATTTAAGCCAAGCGTGGAAATACAAGCGGGAGAGTGGCATTACGGCAGGCCTTGCGCTGGGTACCCCGCTAATATTTGGCGGAATCGCTGCGGTGATTTTGCTTAAGATGTCGGATATGTGGATGGGAAGTGAGGGCTACACCTGGCAATTTATTTTGGGTGTGGGAATGGCCTGTGCGGTTACGGCATTGCCAATTCTATTGCTGTTTATGGATAAACTCGAAATTTTAAGGGAGCCATTAGGTCAGCGAATCTTGCGTTATGCCAGTATTGACGACATTGCTATTTGGGCCGTGCTTGCACTGATCCTCATGGATTGGGAGCGGATTGGTCGACAAGGTATTTTCATCGCAAGTTTTATCGTCGCGGCTTGGGCATTCAGAAAAATTATGGTGCGATTACCGGATTTAGATCGCTGGTTCGCTTCTTTCATCTGGCTCGGTGTAATAGGTTTAGCCGCCGATTGGGCTGGCCTTCATTATATGGTTGGCGCTTTTTTGGCGGGCGTCGTCATTAATAGTGAGTGGTTTAAACAAGAAGACATGGACAAACTTCGCTATTTTGTTTTGCTAATGTTGATGCCGGTGTTCTTTTTAAGTACTGGGCTTCGCACCAATTGGGATGTTGGGGGAACTGCCGTATTTATCGCCGCGGGAATTTTACTGGTGGCATCGGTTGCCGGAAAGCTGGCCGGTGTGCACTGCGCTGGTAAGATTTTAGGTTGGCAAAAGCACGAGGCATCGATTATTGGCTGGCTACTGCAGACTAAAGCACTCATCATGATTATCTTCGCCAATGTGCTGTTAGATAAAGCGATTATCACCAGCGAAACTTTCACAGCGCTTTTGTTGATGGCAGTTGGTAGCACTATGCTAACTATCCCTATGGTGACTGCAAAACTAAAAAATAACCCGCAGATAATCTCTCGTATTCACTAGAAAAAAGCCGTCATTCGACGGCTTTTTTATTAAATAACTCTAGTGAAGCTAATTGCTAATTCGGTGGATATTGATGGAACCAATTTGGGCCATTAATAAGTGCCAAGGTTAGCGAGAAGGCCTCAATCGGAAATTCGTGGTGATGATCAAGAAATAGTTTTCCGCCGCTCGCTTTAAATTCATAAAGTTGATTGATAATTAAACTTGTGGCGAGACTCAAGGCTTGAAACGAATTAATACCATGGGCAGCGTTAAACTCTTGGTGCCATGGTTCTATCGCCAGGGCGCAGGCCCACTCCTCATCGAATATCTGATAAGGTTTTCCAACCTTAACCGTTATCAAAATAGGGTTTGAATCCAATTCTTGAGCGAAGAGCGACATACTGGCGATAGAATTTTCCATAAAATTATCTTGGTGTCGGAGTTAATTCACAGTGTACATGAGCCGACTGAACTCATCTTTAACCACTTGGTAGCATTCGCACACGTTGCCTTCAAGTTTTTCTCGATCAAGTACCGATATATGCCCGCGGCGGTAGTCTATACATCCGGCGTTTTTTAACGTTCCCGCAGCCTCTGTAACACTCTCGCGTCTAACTCCCAACATATTGGCGACCGATTCTTGCGTCATTAAAAACTCACCGGAAGGAATTCTATCGGTGGTGAGTAATAGCCAGCGACATAACTGTTGTTCGATTGAATGATGCCGGTTGCAAGCGGCGGTCTGAAACATTTGGGTCATGATGGCTTGTGTGTATCTAAGTAAAATTACTTGGAGGCTTTTTCCGGCTTCGAACATTTTTTTTAAAATGCGATGGTGAAGGCGGTAAGCAAGCCCTGCGGTTTGAACTAACGCCGTATTAGTGGTGATGTTGTCGCCAAGTAAAATGGGTAGCCCTAACATACCCTCACTACCCACCTCAGCCGCTTCGGCACATGCGCCTGTATCCATAATGTACTGAAGGGAAATAATGCAAGAAACAGGAAAAATCGCATAATTCATCGGTTGGTTAGGCTCATAAATAATATCACCTAACTCTAAATACACCGGCTCTAGATGAGGGAATAACTCCTGCAGCTCCGACGATGTGATCGCCGATAAGATGTAATTTTTTTGCGCAGATTCCATATCGCGAATAATACTAGCCTGTTTCATTTCCGACTCCTTATTTATCTGAGGTGAGTGAAATAGCTGAATATTTTTCATAAAAAGCTATGCGCTAAAGATGACTCCGTTTTTGACAAGACAGCTTAAAGAATATGTAAGCGATTCCTATTTTTCAAAGTTTAAAAGATTAATTTCTTTAAATTGGGTTTGATTCATCTAGTCTTAACACTAGGCGATTAATGAGCGAATTTTTCTTTATGAAGATTCGGACGAATTGAAAAAAGGTTAATTTTGGCGTTTGGCGTCATAAGGAGATCGATATGTCGACCTATCCACATTTCGTATCGGGATTTTTTGAAAAACGCGATCATGCCGAAACGATCGTTAATCAGTTGATTGCACAAGGTATTGATGCGAAGAAAATACATTTAATTGACGAAGAAACACCGCTTCCGAATCATAAAGCCGCTGATAGCAGCGATAATGTGTTGAAAGAAATTATTGTCGATGGCGCCATAGGTACTGCCGTTGGAACCGGTGTGGGTGCCCTACTCACGGTAGCGATGATTGGTGCAAACGTTACTTTATTTGTGGCAAGCCCGTTGATTGGTCCATTGGTAATGTTAGGTTGGGGTGCGAGTATTGGCGGCCTTGTTGGTGCAAGTGTAGGAGCATCACAAAATATGAAGCCATTATCGAATCTTGTACACGACGCCATTATTAAAGGTGGTACCGTGGTTATTGTGGAAGCGCACGATGAGGAAGAGGCAAGCACGGCGCGACAAATTTTCAAAGACGCGGTGGGAGATTACAACGAAAATTTAGTGAGTGACCCCAATACTACATCGAAAAAAAACCAACTTAACTTATAAAATAAAAAATCCCCCAATGGGGGATTTTTTATTTAATCGCTTAACAATTTTAACTGTGTAAACGGTGGTCGGTAGTCGAATGGGATTGAGTGCCGTAATAGCTATGTAGGTTAGAGACGAAACTTTCGTCGGCGAAATCAGGCCAATCATCTTTGTCAAAACCGGGTGCATCCTGTAACCGGTCTTTTGACATATCTAAAGTAAAACGTTTATTGACCGTATCTAACTTCAAAGCACTCCAAGGCACGGCAAATAATTTTTCACCAAGTCCGAGGAACGAACCAAATGACAATACCGCATATTCCACACGACCGCTTGAGACGTGCAACATGATTTCCTTGATATCGCCAATATCTTCGTTTTGTAGATTGTAAACATCGTTCCCAATTAAGGTTTTCGCTCCCATCAAGGTAGGCCCTGGGCCTTGATTGGTGTAAGCGCTGCTTCGATAAATACCGTAGGTATCGTTACTTTCGTAGTTCATCTTCTTTCTCCTTTTGAGTTGGTGTCTCTGGATTGCGATGTGATCATGATGTAACTCGTTAAGACCTGTTGTTAAGTAGACCGATTGAGTGGCCGCGAATTCAAACTTTTTAAGACTCTTGTGTTGTCAAAAATCGTTTAAGCATAAGTTAACGATCTCATCCATATTGGCTTTTTAAGGTAAGTGGTTGCCACCCGTTACACCTATGACTTCGGCCGTAATGTAACTCGACTCTTGCGATGCTAAAAAGACAAATGCCGGCGCAACTTCGGCGGGTTGTCCGGGGCGTCCTAAAGGCACGTTCTTGCCAAATGTTTCGAGCTTCTCTTCGGATTGTCCGCCACTTTGTTGAAGAGGTGTCCAAACAGGTCCAGGTGCAATCGCATTCACACGAATCCCTTTTTCAATCAGCATTTTGGCAAGACCTTTGGTGAAAGCGGTGATGGCACCTTTCGTGGAGGCGTAAGCTAATAATCCGGGAGATGGCTGGTAAGACTGAATAGACGTAGTATTGATAATGCTCGCGCCCGGCGGCATATGGGGGACGGCCGCTTTAGTAATCCAAAACATAGCGAACACGTTGACTTCGAACGTTTTAATAAATTGCTCGGTCGATATTTCGTCGAGATCATCAGCAAATTTTTGCTCACCCGCGTTATTAATTAATATATCGATCGAGCCTAAAGATTCTGCTGCTTTTTGCACCAGCGTTAAACAGAAGTGTTCTTCGCTGATATCTCCTGGGATTCCTTCAGCCTTGACGCCAGCCTCGCGCAATATTGACAGGGTGTCTTGAGCGTCGACTTCTTCATCGGGTAAATAATTAATCACGACATCGGCGCCTTCACGAGCGAACGCGATGGCAACCGCTCGGCCAATGCCCGAATCACCCCCGGTGATTAACGCTTTGCGGCCTTTAAGACGCTCTGCACCTTTGTAGGTTTTTTCGCCATGGTCGGCATGGGGTTTAAGAATTTCGTCGAGGGCTTCTTCCGGCTGATTATGATCGGCTTTACCATCGACTTGCGGATATTGTTTGCGAGGATCTTGGAGCTGATGTTGATCTTTTTCAGTCATAGCCGTTTTCCTTAAATGACATTTAAAGAAAATATTAATGCTGACTGGAAAGCTGCTCTGTACGGTAAACCACTTAAAAAAAGAATTGCATCAAGAAGTCGCTCGATAATTTAGGTGTGAGGAGGAATAAAAAAGCCCCGGAAGACCGGGGCGACCGCCTGTGAAAGCGATGACAACGGCAATACAGAAGGATTCATATAGCCCGATTTTCGGATCGACTCTAGCGATGATTGAGAAAGCGATGGACTCAGGAATTAGCGCTAATCCAACCACTAAACCTGCTAATAAATCGGCGCGAATATTGCCAAACCATTCTTGCCGTAATCGAGAAAATTGACTGCAAACCTAAACACCTTTCACGTTAAAAAAAGGCAATAGAATAACAGCGGGCGGCAATCGCGCCAAATTCATAGACTTTTAGCGGCGATTTGCATTGTCCATAATTTTGACTATATCGAGATTAACCACGTTACTTTGGCTTGAAATCGCGCAGTGGTAGTCTTGATTGGGATTTACCAATACAAAAGTGCTAACAGGATTTTTAAAATTTTTATCGACTGTAAATAAATAGTAGTGAGTGGCGGTAATCGCCGCGAATCCGTATTTATCTTCGAACCCTAAAGATGTGAGAGGCATTGCTACCTCGTCAGCGATTTTTTTGTCGGGTGATTGAAAGCTTGATGTGGCCGACATTCGCTCGTTTCCCGCATTAACGCTGTAAGTTGTCGTGACTTTGAGATTCATATAGTGATTGTTTTCACTTGAGAGCCAAGTTTTGCAGTCGTTGTTGGCACTGGGTAACGCGGCGCCGTTGGGTTGAATGGCGTTCACATATCGTAGAGTTAAGCGTTCGGTCGCGGTGATCGTTTTATTTGCCGAGGGCGCGGTAGTCACTTGGCCAATTTCGTCGGCCAATGCAGCGCTCATGATCAGTGCAATAATGAGTGCAATCAGCATCTTGTGCGTAGCGTTTAAATTTTGCATTTTTCCCTCCGACATGGGGCAATAAATTGATCACCTTTTAAAAAGGTTAGACAAGAATTATTGGGTCGGCTAAAAAATGTTCTTTTAATCGAGGCGATGAAATTGCGAGACGTTGAGAGGAATAATGGTGCGGCCGCGTTTGGATTTCCCGTCGTAAAGGGTTTTGACAAGATAACGATAAATATCCCGATCCAGCCCGAGATTCTTGGATTGCGATAGCACATTTTCGTAATCGGCTTGGTCTTTGACAATGCCTAAAATTTTCCAATGATGGACAATGATGTGTTCTTCCAATCCCTCTGGTGATTTTTCGATAATCGCGATGGCAGATTTAAACGGCCACACTTTTAGCGCGAGTTGCGAGAGTGCTTCAATCAGTCGAATGTTATGGACAACGGGCAACTCTTGGTCGACGCAAATGCCATTACATTTTTTTAGCTGATAACTCATGCAAGGTCCGGGGCGTGGCGATTCAATTCCGCAAACTTTCAAACAGAGGCGGTAACTGTGGGCGATATCGCTTAGGGTATCGCGCGCCTTATGTTGAGATGCAAATAAGCCGTACAGCTGTTTATCTTGAGGTGTGTTTTCGTCCAACCAAATAGTTTTTGGGAGTAGAAGGCCATCGGGATTTTCATCGAGATAAATACTGGCGAGCATTTTTACTCGCCGTAATCGTCGGTTATATAACGGCTGTAATCGTTTAATCTGCTGCGATTCAAGTATGAGCGCGCCCAGCTCGCCAGCGGTTTGATCGAACGTAATGTTCACAGTTTGCTGGCACAAGCGCATTTCTTTTGACGACTGATGATCAGCGGTGAAGTGCGAAAAAACCCGCTTTCGAATACTAATGCTTTTACCCACGTACAGAAGCTCGCCCTGTGCGCCCCAAAAATAATAGACACCGGGTGTGTTGGGTAAATGTTCAATGAGGGATGCATCAAAGTTGGGTGGCAAGCTGCTGCGTTGACCTTGCGCTTTTATCGCGGCTTTCACTTTTTCGGCACCGTGCTCTTCTTCGGCAATTTTTATAAATTGGTAGGTCGCTTTAGCATCGTCGAGCGCACGGTGGCGATGTTGGACAAAAATTTGATGGCGCAAAATAATTTTTTCAAGACTGTGGCCTTTGGCTTCTGGATAGAGTGCTCGCGATAATTTAACGGTACACATGAGTGGCGCACGAAACGAATAGGCAAGCCGCGCGAATTCGTTGCGAATAAATCCGTAATCAAAGCGGACGTTGTGCGCAATAAAGAGGCGTCCTTCAATGCGCTCGATGATCTCTTTGGCGACCGATTCAAAATAAGGCGCATCTTCGAGCATTTCGTTAGTGATGCCCGTTAGCCGTTGGATCATCGGGGGAATCATTTGGCGCGGGTTAATCAGCGTCGACCATTCATTAATGCCGTCTTGAGTGATTTCGACTATACCAATCTCAATGATCCGGTCGTAAGTCACGCTCGACCCTGAGGTTTCTATATCGACCACGACGGCCGGCAGCGATAGCGACGTGAGCATATGAACATTCCCGAGCCAGTTCTTGTGGAGTGTAGCTGCCAAGGTCGCGGCTCGCTGAAATTTAGGATTGCTAGAATTCGCAGTAATGTTATATTATAACATTATGCATGGTTGAGTAATGACGCGAGGTAGTTGTGAAGCACAAAGTAGTATTCGCAGGATTAATAGGATTAAGCCAATTAGCGAGCGCCGCTGATCTTAGTGGCCAAGTACGAGATGGCGCTGGTCTGCCGATTGCTGGGGCCACCATCGAGGTGGTGGGCGCTAATGTAAGTGCGACCAGCGATCAACAAGGTAATTTTACGATTAAGCACGTATCCCATCACCATCACGAGTTGCACATTAAGGCGCCGGGTTATGTGCATCGGATTTTCCACATCGATCATGACAATCTCGATCTTGATGTCACCCTTGATGCGTCGGCCTTAGAGATAGTGAACGTTATCGGCCTACCATGGCACGCCTCTAACATCGAATCTGCCCAGCCGATCACGGTCATCAGCGGCGAGAATCTTCGAAGCAAACAAGCCAGCACCCTTGGCGACACCTTAAAAAATGAAGTGGGCGTACATTCGAGTTATTACGGCCCAGTTGCCAGTAGCCCTATCATTCGTGGGCTTGAAGGCTCCCGCGTGCTTATTAGCCAAAATGGTTTAGACGCTGGAGATGCTTCTCGAGTTGGCCCCGACCATGCCGTAACTACTGAGGCCTCGACCGCGAAACAAATCGAGATACTACGTGGGCCGGCGACATTGTTTTACGGCAGCGGTGCTATTGGTGGAGTGGTGAACATCGTCGATGACCGAGTGCCCCAGTCGAGTGATGTTCGCGGTGAATGGCGGACTGAATATCATTCGGTATCGGACGATAAATTGGTCACTGCCGCGGCAACAGGCGGAAGTGAGACCATTGCCCTTCACGCCGATGGCTTTTGGCGAGAATCAAATGACTACAAAATCCCGAGTCACAATGAGCGTTTGGCGGCGTCCAATACACAAGCCAAGGGTGTAAATCTTGGTGCCAGTTATTTAATGGACGGAGGGTTCGTTGGATTTTCTGTTGGCCGCTTAGAACGAAATTACGGCATTCCTGGCCACACTCACGGATCTGGTGCCCATGATGGTCACGATCACGATCACGATCACGATCACGATCACGATCATGATCATGAGAATAACGAAATTCCCGTTTATGCTGACCTCACGCAAACACGTTACCAGATGATCAGCGAATTGATGCTCGATAACGCCGTCATCAACTCGCTTCATATTCGGGCGGGCTATACCGATTATTCCCATCATGAGATCGAGTTGGATCAAGTCGCCACGAGCTTTACCAACAAAAGCCGGGAGGCGCGTGTCGATATTTACCATCATCCATGGCTTGATTGGCGCGGCGCCCTCACCTTGCATTTCAAAAGCAGTGATTTTAGCGCAGAGGGTCTTGAGGCTTTTACACCACCAAGTAAAACCGAGACCTGGGCACTGGCGTTAATTGAGGAACGACACTTTGGTGATGTATTGGTCCAATTAGGTGCGCGGGTTGAAGACACCCGCATCGACAGTTTTTTAAATACCACCAAAGTGCATTTGGACGATCACGGGCATGGGCACACAGACGACGGCGAGTTATTAAGTCCTTATCGTTACGAGAGTAATCCCTACAGTTTATCGGCGGGTATGGTTTGGGAATTTACCCAAGGCTACAACTTTGCGGTTTCGATGACTCACGCCGAACGCGCCCCTGCCGCGTCGGAAATTTTTTCTTACGGTGCGCATTTGGGATCGGGATTGTTTGAAGCCGGTGCGCTTTTTGGTATCGAATCTGACGATCACGGACATATCATTTTAGAGGCACAAGATCGTGACATTACTCTAGAAAAATCCAATAACATCGATATTTCACTGCGTAAATTTAACGGTGATTTAGGTTTTATTACGAATATTTTTTATAACGATATTTCCGACTACTACTACCTCGCGCGCACGGAATTTAATTATCACAGCGAACACGATCATGGCGATCATCAAGATGCAATGGACTTGCCACTCTACATTTATGAAGCACAAGATGCGCATTTGTACGGGTTTGAGTCCGAGTGGTTTTGGCAAGTTAATGCGGACACTCGAGTGACACTTATGGGCGATTACACTCGCGGGAAATTGCAAGCGGGTGGCGACCTTCCGCGCATTCCGCCAATGCGAATGGGTTTGAGGGTCAACCACGAGTGGAATAAGTTGGCTTGGGAAGCGAGCCTAAGCCGTTACTTCACGCAAAACAACACGGCCGATTACGAAGCCTCGACTTCGGGTTATACCTTGCTGGATATGCAGCTCACTTTTGACACCAGTGATTGGGTATCGGGAACGTCGCTTTATCTTAAAGGCCACAACCTTACCGACGAAACCGCATTTGTGCATTCGTCATTCCTTCGCGACAAGGCACCGCTCCCAAGCAGAGGATTCACCTTAGGAGTGAGCGGCAATTTCTAACCGAGTGACGACGTCGCTAGCCATGTTCTTATGGCTGAGCGACATCGTTGTTGTGCCGATTTATTTTAGGCATTTCGTATCATCTAACTCGTCATTTCGCTCGCCTATTTATTCTCTTGACTATGCTTTCTCTAAATTAGCAACCAGTCACAGGGAGAAAGGCAATGAAGAAGTCTTCAGACTCAAAATCCAAGTCGGGCGATAAAAATGGCAGTTATAAGGGCGTCGAGAAAGGTTTCTTAAAGCACGATTCTCATTACCGCGATGAATATGACGCGCCCGTTGAGCATTTGAAAGAGCACTATGTTTCTAATCACGAAAAAACCTTAACCACCAACCATGGGGTTAAGGTTTCCGATAACCAGAATAGTCTTCGCGCTGGCACGCGCGGGCCGAGTTTGCTTGAGGATTTCCATAATTTAGAGAAACTGGCGCACTTCGACCGTGAACGAATTCCAGAACGAGTGGTTCACGCGCGAGCGGTGGGTGTTCACGGTTATTTTGAATCCTCGGGTGATCATAGCGATATTACTAAAGCAGGAATTTTTAGCGAAAAAGGCAAAGTGACGCCACTCTTTACGCGGATTTCTACTGTCCAGGGTGGACGAGGGTCGGCGGATACCGTGCGCGATATTCGCGGTTTCGCCATTAAGTTTTATACCGATGAAGGTAACTGGGATTTAGTCGGCAACGACATTCCGGTGTTCTTTGTTCAAGATGCGATTAAATTTCCCGACTTTGTTCATTCCGTAAAACCCGAAGCACATACCGACGTGCCGACGGGCGGTTCTGCTCACAATACCTTTTGGGATTTTGTGTCGCTCGCGCCTGAAAGTGCTCATACAGTTTTATGGGCCATGTCTGACCGAGGTATTCCACGCAGCCTTCGCACCATTGAAGGATTTGGTGTGCACACTTATCGTTTTGTAAACGCGGAAGGAAAATCGGTGTTTGTAAAATTCCACTGGAAACCGCTGCAAGGCGTGTGTTCGAATTTGTGGGACGAAGCGCAAAAAATTGCCGGTAAAAACGCCGACTTCCATCGGGTTGATATGTACGACAACATCAACGCCGGTAACTACCCTGAGTGGGAATTGGGCGTTCAGGTGATTCCAGAAGAAGATGAGTTCCGATTTAATTTTGATTTGCTCGATCCCACAAAAATTGTTCCGGAAGAATTAGTTCCTGTGCGTGTGCTCGGTAAAATCGTGCTTAATCGCTGCCCGGATAACTTTTTTGCCGAGACCGAACAAGTCGCGTTTTGCCCAGCGAATATTGTTCCCGGAATCGATTTCTCTAACGACCCACTGCTTCAAGGTCGAATTTTCTCGTATAAAGATACGCAGTTGCACCGTTTGGGCGGCCCTAACTTCCATCTGTTACCCATTAATAAACCGCGTTGTCCGTTCCACAACAACACCCGCGATGGTTTTGGCCAAACGCAAATTCATCAGGCTCACACTAATTATCAACCCAACTCGATCGATGCTGATTGGCCTCGCGAAGCGCCAGTTGAAGAAGGCGGTTTCGCAACCTACCCAGGTTTGACGGACGGGCAAAAAATTCGCACCCGCTCCCCCAGTTTTAGCGATCACTTTTCACAACCAAGAATGTATTGGCGCAGTCTTGCTAGACACGAGCAAGATCACACGGTTAATGGTTATGCATTCGAGCTGTCGAAAGTGGATAAAATTTTCATTCGCGAGCGAGTAGTAAATGAAATTTTGGCCAATATTGATGCTGAACTTGCTGCAAGAGTTGCAGAAAAATTAGGTCTTCCGGCGCCCGCCGCTTGCGATCTGAGTGAGCGTGAACAGTATTACCAGGAAGGTGAGTCAGTTGAAGTCACACCAGCCGTGAGCATGACGACACGACAACCAAAAGATATTAAAGGCCGCAAAATTGCCGTTCTTGCCGATAACGGTTTCAACTGTAAAGTATTTGATAAGGTTAAAACCGCTCTCGAAGGTGAAGGCGCTTTTGTGAAGCTGCTCGGTAAAGATTTTGCTCCCATCATCAGTGGAGCAAACAAAGAGTTTGCGGCGGACGGTTCTCACGGCAGTGAGCCTTCAGTGTTGTACGATGCGGTGATAGTCACTGGTGGCCAGGAAGCGGTCGATAAACTTCTTCAATGCGGAGATGCTAAGCATTACTTGTTGGAGGCTTATAAGCATTTGAAACCTATCCTACTAGTCGGCGAGGCAGGCCAGTTAGCGGAGCATTTGCATCTGCAAGAAGATGCCGGCTTCCTCGTCACTAATGACGTGGTGAAAGGCCTCGATCAATTTGCGGAAAGTCTTAAACAACACCGCATTTGGGATCGCGAACCCTTGGCTGAATCTATTCCTGCTTAAAATAAAAAGGCCACTTCGGTGGCCTTTTTGTGTTCTGTCTCTCACTATGATTTCCGGTTACATCACTTTTCTTCACACTTCTTTATGATGAGTCGCTAAGCGGTTTTTATCAGATTTTCAATTCCCCAGTAAATCATCCCTAATTTGCTTGCCTTTTGCGGTTGGTGATCGCAAACTTTTTTGCTGCGTCGAAAATCCCAGTGAATGATAAAAGTGAAGTGTTACCGGTATTGTTTCGAAATAACACGCGTGTCACACAATTTCCTTTAGGGCTTATAGTAAAATTGACTTTTTTAAGTATAAAAAACTAAAGTGGCGCCATATCTTGTATACAAGGCTGCGTTAGATAGCCGTAGATGTTCAGTAATAAATTTAAAAAACTCACTGGGGATACACATGAAAACTAAACAGCTTATTTTTAAAGCGAGCTTATTAAGCTTGGCCATTGCTGGTACCGCACAAGCTCAGACAGATCAACTCGAAGAGGTGTTGGTAACTGGCTATAAGGCAAGTTTGAAAAGCGCGATGGATACCAAGCGCGATTCAAACGGCGTTGTCGATGCGATCAACTCAGAGGATATCGGTAAATTCCCCGATACCAACCTTGCTGAATCGCTTCAACGTATTACTGGCGTCTCTATCGATCGCAGCGGTGGTGAAGGACGTCAAATTACTGTGCGTGGCTTAGGTCCACAGTTCAACACCGTATTATTGAACGGCCGTCAAATGCCAAGCGCTAACGACAGTCGTGGCTTCAACTTCGATACCGTTGCTGCTGAGGTGGTTAGTGGTGTTGACGTTTACAAAACATCAAGTGCAACCATGCAATCAGGCGGTATCGGTGCAACCATTAACGTAAAAACTGCACGTCCGCTCGACCTAGGCACCAAAGGCATGGTTTCGGCAAAATTGCTAAATGAAACCAATTTGAGCGATGTAACTCCTGCTATTTCTGGTCTTTACAGCTTAAACGTTGATGACACCTTCGGTGTGTTGGCAGCTGTTAGTTATCAAAGCCGTGACTTCCAATCGGACTCAGTTGAACAGCGTCGTTGGGACTGGCACTCACGCACCCCATCAGTTGTTAACAGCAACAAAGATTCCGCTAATCCTAACTGGTACCTCACCCTTCCATCGCGTGATGGTAATGGCACAGTCGATGTTGACTACCGTCCACAACAATCCGTCATTAAGCGTCAGGAAACTGAGCGCGAGCGTATGAACGCAAGCCTTGCTTTCCAACTTCAACCAACTGATGACTTGACCTTAACTTTAGATACTCAATACACCGATTTGAAACAAACCGGTTATGAGTATGAGAGTGCGGTTTGGTATAGCCACGGCAACACTGAAGTTTATGACGTAGATGCCAACGGTACTATGATTTACCGTACCATCACCAACGCGGGCCTCGACTTCTTCGTAAACGCGCCTGAGACTCGTGAAATTGGTTTAAGCACTGGCTTCGAAGCTGAGTGGAACATCAACGATTCATCGACATTATTATTTGGTTACAGCCATTCAGAAGCAGAGGCGCAACCAGACTTAGAAAACAACATCAGCCGTTCTGACGTTCAAGCCTATCCATTAGACTTAACATTTGAAGTTCGTGGCGATGTGGCGAGTCACTACTACGATTCTTCAAAATTGTCTTTGGCTAACGCTCGCCCATGGCAGTACGACGGCTACTCAGACCCTCGTAAAGACGAAATTGATCAAGTACGCCTTGATTACACTTTCGAAACTGACACACTTATCGTCAAAACCGGTTTGATGTACACAGATCAAACCAAAAACGTTGCACAGTACAAAGCGGTAGGTGATCGCCTACAAGGTAAATATCAACTCGTTGGTAGCGGCAGTGATGCAATCTTCTCTTCTGTTGAAGAAGCTGAAGCAGCAGGATATTCAGTGAGCTTTATGGATCATGCGATCCTTGGCAATATCGGATACCTGAACTTCGATCCACTTGCATTTAACGATTGGGTAGCCAAGGCACAAAATGATGCGACCGCAACCGATGCGCAAAAGGCTTCTTCTACCGCATTAGTTCGTCAAATTAACAACTCTTATGAGATCAATGAAGAAACTACCGCTTTCTACGCTGAAGCAACTAAGTTCTTCACTGTAGGCGGACGTGATTTAACAGTAGTTGTTGGTGGACGTTACGAAGAGACCAGTGTTGATTCAATTTCGATTGAAGCGACTCCGATCAGCTATACACCACCTGCGGTTGACACAGGTATTCTTGCGCCTACCACTGTTGAGCGTGTAGCCGTGACTGGACACGAATATGATGAGTTCTTACCAAACTTGTCGGTCAAGTATGATCTGACTGATGATGTAGTCATTCGTTTCGCAGCGTCGCGCAGTATCACTCGTCCTGAACTGAAAGACATGCGTTCTTCACGTTCTTTCGGTGATATTCGCCCAGGCCAAGATGGTGTTGGTTCAACAGGTTCGCCTGATTTGAAACCTTTCATGTCTGATAACTTCGACTTGTCGGCTGAATGGTACATCAACGATTTCGACTACCTGTCGATTGGTGCTTTCACCAAGTCTATCGACAACTTCGTAGTTAACACTGGTCGTCTTGATACTCTTCCAGGTGTTATCGACCCAACCACTGGTAAAGAAGTACGCTACGAAATTGGTTACCCACAGAACTTGGATACCAAAAAAGTTAGCGGTATTGAAGTGGGTGGTCAGCACATTTTCGGTGATACCGGTTTTGGTGTGATTGCGAACGCGACTTTCGTATTCGCCGACCCTGACTATGATCGCTACACTGAATTAGGTGAAGTGCCAGGTGCTGACGCTGTATTGGGTGTGAGTGATTCCGCCAACTTAGTAGGTTTCTACGAAAATGGTCCATTCCAAATTCGTCTAGCTTACAACTGGCGTGATGAGTTCATCCGTGGCTTCTCTTACTACTACACCAGTACCAGTAATGAGCCAGTAACTGTTGAAGCTTACTCACAATTAGACTTGTCGATGAGCTACGACCTTAATGATAACGTCAGCATCTTCTTAGAAGGCATTAACATTACTGAAGAAGGCGCACGTATTCACGGTCGTCAAACCAACCAAATGTTCTACGTGAGCGAAGGCGTTGGACGTTACGCTTTAGGTATTCGCGCCAGCTTCTAAGTTTGGCAGATATCCAGAAAAAGGGCCTTAGGGCCCTTTTTTTATGGCTCCACAATAAAAATACATCTAAGCATATGTTTTTATTTCATTATCTCTTGTCGCTCTAATAACTTATACTTTCGACTCTTTTACATTCTATTTAAATAACAATCAAAGGAGTTCGTCATGTCTGAGACTTGGAAATTCGAAACTCAGTCTGTTCACGCAGGCTATTCCCCCGATCCCACCACTAAATCAGTTGCTGTTCCAATCTATCAAACGGTTGCTTATGCGTTTGATAGTGCACAACATGGTGCCGATTTATTCGATTTAAAAGTTGCGGGAAATATTTACACTCGCATAATGAATCCGACCAACGACGTCCTTGAGAAACGTATTGCCGCGCTTGAAGGCGGTATTGCTGCTCTTGCACTCGCCTCTGGTCAAGCAGCTGTGACTTACGCGATTCAGACTATCGCCGAAGCGGGCGATAATATTATTTCTTCAACGGCGCTTTATGGCGGCACTTATAATTTATTCGCGCACACGTTACCGCAGTTTGGAATCGAGACGCGCTTTGCGGATCACACCAATCCTGCAAGTTTCGAAAGCCTAATTGATGAGCGTACTAAAGCCGTATTCGTAGAGTCGATCGGTAACCCCGCGGGAAATATTACCGACATCAAAACTATTTCCGAGATTGCTCACAAACACGGAATACCGGTGATTGTCGATAACACAGTTGCCACTCCTTATTTACTTCGTCCTATTGAACACGGTGCTGATATTGTCGTTCACTCGTTGACAAAATATTTAGGTGGCCACGGCAATAGTATCGGCGGCGCGATCGTAGACTCAGGGAAATTCCCTTGGGCAGAGCACAAGGCGCGATTTAAGCGATTAAACGAACCCGACGTAAGTTATCACGGCGTTGTTTACACCGAGGCTCTTGGCCCTGCCGCTTATATTGGCCGTGCGCGCGTTGTACCACTACGTAATACCGGCGCGGCCTTATCGCCATTTAATGCCTTCTTGATTTTGCAAGGTATCGAAACACTTGCATTGCGTATGGATCGTATCATCGAGAACACGCAAAAGATTGCCGAGTATCTGCAAACTCATCCTAAAGTTCAGTGGGTGAATTATGCTGGGTTACCGTCGAGTGAATATCATGCGCTGGCGCAACAGTATCTTAATGGGCGCAGCTCAGGCCTGCTGACATTTGGGCTCAAAGCCGAGGATGGACGTGAAGCAGGTGCACGCTTCTTAGATGCGTTACAGTTATTCACTCGATTAGTAAACATTGGGGACGCAAAATCTTTAGCGACACATCCGGCATCAACCACACATCGTCAGTTATCGGAAGAAGAATTGAAGAAAACCGGTGTTGGATTGGATACCGTCCGTTTATCGGTAGGCATCGAGCACATTGATGATTTATTAGCTGACCTTGAAAACGCGCTAGCGCAGGTTTAAGTCATTTGCCCCAGCGATAATCTCGCTGGGGCTGCTTTACTTTTATAGCTAATCTTCACTGCTAAATAAATGCAATTGACCCTGCTGGTCGATATTTTCTTCAAACGTTACGCCCACTCCCAATAACCGCACTTTGCCCGGTTGGCGATCGTAAGCCTCAGACAGTAACGGAATATACGATTCTAGATTCGTGAATTTTCCCTGACGTTCTAATGTTGTCGTAGTGAAATCCGAAAATTTAATTTTTACAAAAATTTTGTTCACAATATAACTTGCATCAAGCTTTTTTAAACGGACGTTGAGCTTTCCGATAAGCTCAGGCAGCTTGCTGATGCATTCATCAAGACTGGTAACGTCTTCTGAAAAAGTATTTTCAACACTCAAAGATTTTCGACGGCGTTCACTAACCACTGGACGATTGTCGATGCCGCGGCACAAATCGTATAACCGTGGCCCCATGGAACCGAATTTCTGAGTGAGTGTGAATAAATCTATTGTCTGTAAATCTTCGCAGCGCTCGACGCCGATGTTTAATAATTTTTGCGATAACGATCGGCCAACACCATGAATTTTTTTGACCGGAAGGTCACGAATAAAATCGTCAACCATTTTAGGAGTGATGACAAAAATCCCGTTGGGTTTATTCCAATCGCTTGCGATTTTGGCCAGCATCTTATTGGGTGCAACACCTGCTGATACCGTAATCGATAATTTGGCAAATACGCGACGGCGTATTTCTTCGGCAATGAGCGTGGCGCTGCCCTTAAGTAGAGTGCTTTCGCTTACATCTAAATAAGCCTCATCTAACGACAGCGGCTCGATGAGTGAGGTGTAATCGGAAAAAATTCTGCGCATCTCGGCAGATGCGGCTCGATAAACATCCATGCGTGGTTTGATGAGGATTAAATGAGGGCATAGTTTTAGCGCAGTTCGGGTAGGCATTGCTGAGTGAATACCAAAGGTGCGAGCTTCATAACTGCAGGTCGCAATGACTCCGCGTTGATCGGTCGTTCCACCTACAGCCACGGGCTTACCTTTGAGGCTGGGATCGTCCCGAATTTCAATAGCGGCATAAAAGGCATCCGCATCAATGTGAATAATTTTTCGCATTCTTAACTAACGCAAAGGGTCGGTGAGCCAGTTTGAGCAATCATTTGTCGAGTTACCTCTTACCTTAAATTGCCGTCTTGATTAACGAAGAACCGTAGTGAAGGCTAGTAAAAGTAAATTGCTAAGCCGAGGGATTCTCCTATAACCTTAGCAGTGCCGATTGTACCTGAGCGATTATGGGAGTACTCAGTCTTTGGGCTCTCGTTTGACGAGAATACTGTTAATTTATTAGAAGGATACTACTGTGAACACATCTCTATCGTTTGGCAAAGCGTTAAAACGCATGTTGCCAATGGCGGCTCTTGTTTCTTGCGCTGCCTCAACTGTTGCCCAAGATCTACCCCTTCGACAAGATATTAAAGAATTCTCCCAAAAACCAGCCAATATCGCCGCATTAGAATCGGCTTTCAAAGTATTGCGAGAAAATAGCCAAGCGAGCGAGCCAGAACTTTTTAATACAAGCCTTCTTTACTGGTCGAATACCCACGAATTTTATCGAGAAAAAGACAACAGCGCCGAAGATGCGCGCGCTGAAAATCTCCCTGCTTGCGAAGCGAACATTGGTAAAGGTAATTGTGATAGTTATTTCGCCGACAGTAAAAATCAGACCTATCCTACTCCTGCAGAAGAAGGCATTTGGGGTAAGTGCGTCCATGGTTCGACCAAATTTCTTCCTTGGCATCGCATGTATATTGATACATTCGAAAAGGTTCTACGCTCGAAAGTGAGCGATAAGAATCTTGTGCTTCCTTATTGGAATTACGCCAGTTTTAAGGCGGAGGATAACCGAAATATTGTCATACCGCCTGCGCTTCGCTCGGAACATAAAGCTACACCAACATCGAAAAATAGTCTTTTCAGCGGTAATCGAACACTTGGGTTAAATAGCAACGAAGGCTACATTAAAGTCGAAGCGGCAAGTGCAAGACATGCATTTAAATACCAAGAGTTTCGTAACTTCTCAACGGTGCTCGAAAGCCAGCCCCACGGGCTTATCCATTGTGCTGTCGGAACCAACTGTACTACGCCAGATTTAGGTTTTTTAGAGACCGCGGGTCGCGATCCTTTGTTCTATCTTCACCATACCAATATCGACCGACTCTACCAGTGTTGGCTTGATCGCAAATTCGACCAAACGAACAGAGTCTTACCCAATGGTAAAAAACAATACCCCGAGATTAATCTTGATTGGGCTAAGCAAAATTTGGGGATGTCTGCAGATTGGTTTGAAACGAAATTTTCATTTCGCGATGAAGCGGGAAAAGTGATTAGCTATAGCATCGCCGATACGTTTGATTCTTCTAAGTTTCCGCGCAGATATCCTGACAGTTTGACCTGTGACGATATGCAACCTACCAACTTGCTACAAGCTAATGTCGAATCCGCTAAAAGAGTTCAAGGCTTAGATGGATATACATTTAATAACCAATCAATCGAGCTGAAAGAAACTGAAAATACATTTTCACTTACCCTACCCAAGCTTTCCGCCGCTGGCGGTTCAAGCTCCGATAATCTAGCGACTAACGATGATTTATTAAAAGATCATAGCGGTGCTTTTTTAATCATTAAAGATATGACTATTGAAGCTGATGCACGAGTAACTTTCCATGTATACTTACAAGGACCCGAGACCGACGTCAATATCGCGCGCCGTTACGTGGGTACTTTCAATCTTTTTGGTGAGAAGAAGTCACTGAAAGATCATCATGCGCATCATCAATCATCCCATCACTCCACTCATCAAGGTGGCGTCAATGCAAGTGTCGGTAAGACAGTGGTTTATGATGTTTCTGAACAAATATTATCGATCTTAACGTCATTGTCTCAAAAGGCTGCAAGCGATACCACCGCTCAAGCAAACGCGGTGAAATTGGTATTTGTTCCTACGTTGTTAAGCCATCTGCCGGTTAAATCGACTGCAGGCGACGATCTTTCTGGCGTAAAAGTGGGAGGAATCGAGCTGAAAGTGGTTGTACATTAATCGGCTCAGTTAAACATACATAATAAATTAATAATATTTGAGCTTTGAGAGACGTTAAGTCTCAATAGGCTCAACTCAGCGGCACTTAGGATGCCGCTGAGTTTTTCATAGGGAAGGAAATTCGTGAAAAATAAATTTATCGTGGCCACTGTATCGTCACTTGCTATATTCGTTGGCTATCTCGCACTCTCACCTATCGCGAAGTCGGCCAATAATTTTGCAAGCCCACCCTTAGCGCCGATGGGAATTTCATCTGATGCGCCCAAAGTAGACGAAAACTTGAGTTCGGGCCGACAGCTCAAAACCACACTTGTCGTTACGGAACTTAAAGGCACAATTAGGAATCCTTATTATGAGATTCCCGATCATGTTCAATTGCGCGGGTATCGTTGCGAGAAAACACCAGCAGACACATCGTTAATGCTTGGGGCGCAAGAGTTCAATTTTGATCACTGCTTGGATTACAGCGAAACCTCACTAAAAAGAGACGCCAATAAAAAAACTTCTGGTAGCGCCTCGTCGGTGGCGGTGCTGGTCGCGCCAACATTGGAAATCTCGCCGGGAGATCAACTCGAAATCACTGTAAAAAATCAATTACCACAAAATGCTGATAAGCATTGCACCGACCCATCGAGCGATATTAATACGCCTCATTGCTTCAACAATACCAATCTGCATACCCACGGTCTTTGGGTGGATCCCGATACAGAAGATGATGTTCTAACGAGCATCCAGCCAGGCGAATCGAAAGTGTATCGTTACAATATTCGTCGCGATCACCCTGCTGGTACATTCTGGTATCACCCTCATGTTCATGGTTCTACTGCCATTCAAGTTGGTAGTGGAATGGTCGGTGCCTTAATTATTCGCGGTGACCGCAAGCCCATCGAATTAAAATCTGAAGCCCTCAACCCAGATGACAATTTATACGTCTTTAAAGCAAATTCTATGGCGGACATTCGCATTCAACGCGGTGATTTGGATAGCCTTTTAACGCCCTTTTGTCGGCCTGGCCCGTCTGGCGAGGCTAATTGCAAAGGTGGCGTTATTAGCCGAGCGTCGCATGTTCCTATTGAGGAGATTCCACTCATCGAGGAACGTGTGCTGCTATTTCAACAAATCCAATATGCTTGCGGTTCGGTAGTGGTAGATGAAGAGGGCGTAAGTAAACCTGCGCAATGCCCGGAAAATAATCCAGGTAAACTCGACAGTTACGACAACTTGGGGCCGAGCGGTTGGAAAGACTCATTAAGACACACTACGATTAACGGACTTGTGGTGCCGACTTATAAAACCACCGCCAATATCATTCAACGTTTACGGATGATTCACGGTGGAGTTCGAGACACAATTAACGTTCAGGTCTACAAATTAAAATCCGATCAAGATAAAAATTTACTTTTTAAAAAGACAGGTCTTGTAATTTCGGATGCGGAGAAGGCAAAAATCGTTGAGGGTTCACCACTCAATCAGTTTATGGTCGCAACCGACGGACTCACGCTTCCCTATATCGCCGAGCAACATCAAACCGTGTTACAACCGGGTTATCGCGCCGATGTTCTAATAAACTTTCCAGAGACTGGCACCTACGTTGTATTTGACGGGCCGACGCCTGCAAGCGGAACTGTCAATCAGGCGCAGCCTGATCGTGAGGTGCTCGCATTTTTCGAGGTCGCGCCTTCCGCGCAAGTGGCCATTGACCGCCAGCCGAGCGCTGTTGGTTCGAGCAATGATGAGGTCGCGTTCGTGAGAGATACTTTGATAATCTTAGCGGAGCGACGTTTTAGCGGTAGGATACGAGATAAAATCATTGCCGACTTAAAACCGGTGCCTGGTGTTATGTCGTTAGATAGTTTTGTGGCGCATTCACCCATAAGCGAAAACCAGTTAACTACAACTCTTCCGCGCAAGGTGGAATTTAATATCGATGTCACCCGCTCGCCCGCTCTATTTCAAATTAATGACGAATCGTTTTCGGGAACTAAAGTCGATCAATTATTAAAACTCAACGATGTGGAAGAATGGCATCTGACTTCCAAGTTGGCAGGTCATCCGTTTCATATTCACGTAAATCCGTTTGAGGTGGTAGCCGTTTATAACCCGCTAGGTATTGACGTGAGTGGGCCACGACAATTATTCGATAAACAGACTTATTTAGGAAAGGACAATGTTAGTGGCACTAATATGGAAATTACGCTGACGCTTGATGAAGACTTTCAATATGCGAATTTAAAAGGCGCCTTTAAAGATACTATTTTCGTTAAGCCTGGTTACAAGGTTGTTGTGCGCTCGCACTACAAAGTCTTCGATGGTGATTTTGTTTTACATTGCCACATTCTCGATCACGAAGACCAAGGGATGATGCAATATGTGCGTATTTGGGGCGGAAAAAATAATCCGGAACCGGATGGTCCTTTACGTGGAAGTCATAAGAGCACCAGTCACCATAGCAGCCATTAATATCGCGTAATAAAAAACCCGGCAATGCCGGGTTTTTTATTGGAGCTGTCATGCAGGAACTTATTTATAAGGGTCCGGACGTGGGGTTGAATCACCCGAGGCGGGCAACAAAGGCAGCGCCATTTGTGGACGTTCACCGGTCAAGGTTTTCAAGAAGGCAACAATAGATTTAATTTCTTCGTCAGAATATTTACGACCTAACTGTAAACGCCCCATGATATCGACAGCTTCTTCCAAGGTTGCTGCTTCACCGTCGTGGAAATAGGGATAGGTCAATTCCACGTTGCGCAAGGTCGGAACTTTGAACATAAAGCGTTCAGCATCGATTCCTGTAACCGCCGCACGACCTTGTGCGGGTGAAGTCGACTTATATTCTTCTAATAACCCCATCTTTTGGAACGAGGTTCCGCCCACTGCAGGGCCGTGGTGACAAGCCACACAGCCGCTTGACGCGAATAAATTGTAACCCTCAAGTTCTTGCTTAGTGATGGCTTTGTCGTTGCCTTTTAGCCATTGGTCAAAGCGCGAATTCGGTGTCGCGAGAGTTTCTTCAAAGGCTGCAATGGCATCGGTAATGTTATCCATTGTAATTACCTTTGTGCCATAAACCTTTTTAAAAGACTCAACATAGCCACTAATGGATTGAATCACATCAACTGCAAGTGTATGTGGCATCGCCATTTCCACGCCTGCTTCGATGGGGCCTGCCGCCTGCTCTTTTAAGTCGGCCGCGCGGCCATCCCAAAACTGCGCGATCATGAGGCTTGAGTTAAAAACGGTTGGCGCATTAACGGGACCAGCCTGCCATTTATGACCGATAGAAGTTTTTAAGTTATCGACACCGCCCAGCGACAAGTTATGACAAGTATTACAAGAAATAATCCCCGACATGGACAAACGAGGATCAAAGAACAACTGTTTACCCAATTCCACTTTTTCCGGTTGAGTAATTTTTACAGGCTCGATGGGTTGAATAAAATCTGTCCGAGCCTCGAGCCCTAGGCTTAAAAGGCTTAGGGATCCGAGTGCGGCCGACAGCAAAATGTTGAGAGGTCTTTTCATTGTTGTGATCTCTTAATGGTCTCATGGTTCTTTGACTAAGAGGCTAACAACTTACAATTAGACTAGGCTTGATACATATCAAATTGTTCTAAAAGCGACACGAGTTTTACAGGCTCCCTCAAGGGGTTTACACTGCCCGATTCATTTTTTGCGAGGAATTGTTGTGAGTCATCCTGTCACAATTAAAACGGCCGATGAAATCGCCTTAATGCGCGAATCTGGTCGCTTATTGGCCAGTGTTTTCAAAATGCTCGACGAGTTTGTTAAGCCCGGCGTTACTACCATGGAAATTAACAATCGCGTTGAAGATTTCATAGTCAATGAGCTTAAGGCTCGTCCAGCCAGCAAAGGCCAGTACGGATTCCAGTATTGTTTAAACACGTCGATTAATGATGTGGTATGTCACGGTGTTCCAAGCGAAAATCAACGCTTAAAATCTTCTGACATTATTAATTGTGATATCACCCTTGAGAAAAACGGCTTTATTGCCGATTCAAGTAAAATGTACGTCATGCCGGATGCGACACCGCTTGCCCGTAAATTGGTGAAGACTACTTACGAGGCAATGTGGGAAGGTATAAAAATTGTAAAACCGGGTATCACCCTTGGCGATATTGGCCATGCGATTCAAACCTACGCCGAGCGTCACGGTTATTCAGTTGTGAGAGAATATTGCGGGCACGGTATTGGTCGCGAAATGCACGAAGACCCGCAAGTGCTACACGTGGGTAAGCCTAATTCCGGCATGGTGTTAGTTGAAGGTATGACGTTTACTATTGAGCCCATGATTAACCAAGGCGAGGCAAAAATTAAAACGAAGAAAGATGGCTGGACCGTAGTCACTCGCGACAAAAAATTATCGGCTCAAAGCGAACATACGATTGCAGTGACTAAAGATGGGTTTGAAGTGTTGACGCTTCGTGAAGAAGAAACTATTCCGGTTTAATTATCTTCAATTTGCTCGAAGCAGTTAAATAAAAAAGGCGAACCAGAAGTTCGCCTTTTTTAATGGAGCGCTATAGTAAAACTACGCACTAAATGCACTTAATAATCCGAAATGATGCGCAATAAAGCCGCCGATCAAGATAATGCCGATTAAAATATAGGGCCAAACGGGGCGATCTTGTTCGTAGGGGTCACGCAAAGACAAGTGTGATCCTTTAGGTAATTTGGCTAATTCGGTTAATTCTGCACCAAAAGGAATGCTGATTTTTGCCTGGGTGTTAACCGCCCAGCCTGTGCCATCTAAGATAGGCCCAAGGCTTCTGCGACGAAGTTTGAACCAAGCCAACAGCATTGATGGGCCAGAAATCGCAACAATTACACCGACAATCACCAGTGGGAACTGCCACCAAGCAAGTGACATCAAGCCGGTAAGTACCGCTGCTAATGCGGTACCCAAAGCGCCAACGGCTAAACCAATCGCGGCGAAAATACCGGCGAATTTTGCAATATCAAATGATTTTTCGGCTGGAGTTGCTTCTTTCGGTGCAGCGGTCGTCTCGTTAAGTTTGGTGGTGGTATTTTTTACCATGTCGGCATCACGAGTTTGTGCAAATTTTTGGATTTGCTCGGATACCATGCTCGCCACACGGCGATAAGGGCTCCAAAACGCTTCACTCACACTAATCGCGTTTTGTACCACTTTAACAACGGAGGCATCCCAATCGTTGCCGTCGCGATCGTAAAAAATCCCATTGCGGCCGACCGCGATATCGCCCTCGTCACCTGCCGTAATGGCAGCGACGATGCTGATGGCTTCTTTACCGCGAACGGGTTCGCCACGACGCGTACAGTTACAGTAAATTAAGTAGCTTTCGCTTTTTGCAGCGATGGCCGAGTGAGTGGCAATGTTGTCCACTTCTACAACTAGCTCGCAACTTTTACCATCGATGTAAAGCGTGCCCGCTTGGAAAATAGCTTTTTCTTTGCGGGAATAAAAATCGTAAAAAGATACAAAGTTACGCAGCAGCTGAACCAAGCTGGTTTTAAAGCGAATCAGTTTATCGAGATCAACCAATCCATTAGCGGCTACAGCAACACTCTTATCTTGTGCAACGAGATCAAGTAAACGCGATTCGATATCAGATTCAATTAATTCGGTTGCACGGCTCGGATTAAAATGATTAAGGAAGTCCACACTGGGTTTTGCTGCTTGCCACGTAAAATATGCGGTGGTCTTGGCTAATAATTGATTCCAATCGTCGCGAGTGATGGATTGTTTGTTTTCGCCGAATATGGGTTTAATAGCTTTCTCGATCAAGGTTGCAACTGTACCAGTGTAGGCGGGGTTAATACCTTTGCTCAACGGCAATTGATCGCCGTGGTGAATGCCGGCCAATGGCAGGCTTTTTAGCGCATCGGTATTGGCCAAGCTTAAATTGGCCAAGCGAACTAATTCGCTCTCTTCACCGTTCATGATGTTAGTCGCACGGGGATCGAAGCTGGCGAGCTCAACACGCGTGAAATAATCTTCAATTTTTTCTTTGAGCGCGATAATACTGTCGATCGCGGCGGCTGTGTCATCACCGAATGGATGCAGCTGCTCGTCGTTTGAACTCGCTTGCCAAGTAGCGACCGCGCGAGCTTGGTCGAAGAATGTCTTGATGGCCGCTTCTGATATAGCCTGCTCGCCACTGCGATCCACTTCGCTGCCCACGACAGTAATAATATCGGCGATCACTGCTTTTAGAGATTCATCATCGGTGAGGCTGGCTGGTATTAAACCGTCACCGTTAAATTCATTACTGGGGAATAAAACGTTTGGGTCTTGGGTATCGTCGATGCTGATGGAATCACTGTCGGCGCGACCAAGAACTTTAAGGAGACGTTTAGCGGTTTCTGCCAGAGCCTGACCTTCATCGGAATCACTGAGCGCCGATAGCGGTAACGGTGCTTTTGAGAATAGTACTGATGGGTCGGATAGACGCGCGAGCGTCCAATCAACAGCCGAAATTATTTCGGTAGCGCGAATGCGACCATCGTTGTTGGTGTCGATGTACGCGAGCATGCGCTGGTCAATTTCGAGCGTGCCAGTTGGGCAAGCCAAAGCGGCCCACAACTTTTGATCGAGTTGATTGAGCTTCGCTAAATCCTCAGGCGTTGAGATTTGCACTTGGTCAAATCCACCCGCGCGGAAAAATTGCCAAGGATGAGAAGTTTGCGTTGTCATGGCATCGACACCTTACGTGAAAGTTTTTTAAATATTGGCGAAGAAACGCCTATTAGAAGAAGCGTGAAGAATGCGTTAGTTTACCCGCCACCGCAATAACTCGAAAGTGAAAATCCGGTCAAGATCACGAATCTACTCATCTTGCCTTAGTGGCTGGCTATAATGCGGAGTTATTGATTGATTGGGAGACTGCTCTTGTCCGGTTATAGGGTTCTTTCTGAACCAGTTTTTTTAGCGAAAGAAGAAAAACGCAGTGAATTTTTAACTTTTTTACATCCAGTTATTTCTCGTGAAGAAGCACTAGGATGGGTTAACACGTACCGCGAAAAATATCCCGATGCTAATCATGTGTGCTGGGCTTATGTGCTCGGCAATACTCGACAACCCATTACTCAGGCCTTTTCGGATGATGGTGAACCTTCGGGAACGGCCGGAAAACCAATGTTGCATGTATTGACAGAGCGAGAAGTCGGCAACAGTGTGGCAATTGTCGTACGTTATTTTGGCGGAGTTAAATTAGGCGCGGGTGGTTTGGTGAGAGCCTATTCCGGAGCAGTTTCGGATGCGGTGAATTTAGCGGTATTAACTGAAGTTGTTCCTAAAATATCCTGTAGCCTTGCGGTTAATTTCGCTCGTGAAGCAAAAATTCGCCACTTAGTTGAGCAGTTAAACGGGAAAATTCTTAATGTTGAGTACAGCCACGAAGTCGTCATCGAGTGTGAATTAGCGGCAGCCGATAAAGACTTGTTTATTTACCGCATTACCGAAGAAACCGCTGGCGAGGCCCGATTAATCGATTCAGGCGAATAAGAAACGCTCCCCATATCGACTCATTCCAATGCCCTGACTTTCTAAAAGCTCGATTCGCTATTGCTCGGGCCCTATAATTTTTGTTCATTGAATCGCCGTAATTCGTGATTTAAGCATGTGTTCATTGAACACCTGTTTAAATTGTTGATTAATAAATATTCGTTTTGATTTTTTGGTAATCGGACTGATCGTCATATCGACCCTACGCCAATTACCATTAGTAACAACTTACAAACCTTCTGTATTCTTGAATACAAGTTGTCATATAAATTGTGTAGACTAAAACCCTAATAAGAAAAGAGATCTAAATATCGGCTAAATGAGTGAAAATCACACTAGGAAAGATGCTATGGCAAAAAGTATTGAGGATATTGCCGCAGATGTCGACGAGTCGACCACTACAGTTCGGTTAGTATTGTTAGGAAAAGCGCGGCAATACCGGATCAACCCACAAGTCGAACAAAAAATTCAAGAATACACCGAGCGCTATGGGGCGGAGATTCGTCAGTTTGGCCGCCCACGGTTTAAACGCAGCGATTCACTCGCGCTCATTGTTCCGCGTCTCTCTAATCATTTTTTCGCTGAATTAGCCGAAAAAATGGAAATTCGCTGTCGCGATGCCGGTTTACAATTATCAATATCTTGTTGTTACGACGATGCGGCAACGCAGCTTGAGTTGATTGAGCACTATCGTCAACGTAACGTCGACGGGCTTTTTTTGGTACCCGCGAACAGCAGCATTCCACCGAAAGCTTCGGTGGCATTTCCAGATCGGCTGGTGTTGCTTGATCGTGATTTTGGTTTCAGCCAGCTGCCTACAGTGGTTACGGATAATTACTCGACAAGTTTTGCCCTCACCGAAAAGCTGTTTCATTTTGCTCAGAAAAAACACCACATGGGCAAGTTTCTATTTATCGCGGGCAACCCACGTATGCCTTCAGTGGGCGCGAGGCTCGATGCGTTTAAGCATGCGTTGCAACAGTTAAATGCCGATGCCAAAAATATTGAAGTCATCCAAGTCGAAAAAAACCAATTCGCCGAAGGTGTAAAAGCGATGGATTATTACTTGGCGAATGAAAATAATCTTCCGCAAGTGCTGGTCACATCGTCGATACCCTTATTACAAGGTGCGATGCAAGCGCTGAAAAACAGCCCTAAAGGTATTCCAGAAACATTAATTCTTGCCACCTTCGACGATCATTGTCTGCTCGATTTTATTCATAATCCGATTTGCTCGGTCCGGCAGGATTATCAAACGCTCATCGACACTGCATTTGAGGAAATGAATAAGTTATTGTCGGGTAAATTGAACCCTCTTCACCACACCGCCAAAATGGCGATCATTGAACGCAATATGGTGGTTTGATTTAAAGACGGAAAACAATCGATTGCCTTTGCACTGTCTCGACGTTATTTGAAGTGATGCGCTGCACTGATTCAGTAAAGAGATGAGCAATATTCTCATTCCGGTCAGCGCAGCGCAGTTTGCTCTTAAGAAATGGCTTTAAGCGGTGACTCGGTATTGGTCTTATCGTCTTCCACTTGTTCGTTACCACCGTGAAGGAAGTCTTCTAATGAATCATCCATCGCCTGCATCCAAGATGTGTGATGCGGTGGTGCAATGGTTCCCGTCAATACCGAGCGGTAACTTTTATTGCGATACCCCAAGATGTCTTCTTTTTTATCCCGCTGCCACTGTTTAAACAGTTCGGCAACGGCCTCTACGTCCAAGCTTGGGTAGTCTGTTGCCGACAACAAGTCACGCACGTAGGCTGCTTGGAAATCGATGTGTGAAAAAACATCTTCCGCTTGTTCTTCGCGTGCTACCCAGTTAGCACTGTCACTCGCCATAGTTTCTGTATCCGGTAACGTTATTCGACCTAACATTACGTCGCGCGCGTACCAGGCTTGGGCGTCAAACATGTTGAAGGTGTAATACTGATCTTGCATACCCAAATAAATGAGTTTTGGATTGTTGAGCCAGAAAATGCCTTTGTACAGCCCCTCGGGATACAAACGGTTGTGAGTTTTTAGAGTCAACTCATCTGGTAGAAATGGGAAATGATGTTGATAGCCGGTGCAAAGAACAATGGCGTCAACCTCTTTGCTGCTGCCGTCTTTGAAGTAGGCAATTTTTCCCTCAACACGGGTTAACAAGGGCTTCTCTGAAAAGGCATCTGGCCAATTGATCCCCATGGATTGACTACGGTAACTAAAGGTCACTGACTTGGCGCCATATTTATAGCACTGCGTACCTATGTCTTCCGCGGAATAGCTACTGCCAATTAAGAGTACGTCTTTGCCTTCAAATTCACAGGCGTCGCGGAAATCGTGTGCGTGCAGAACGCGGCCTGGAAACTGTTCGAGACCTTCAAAATAAGGGGCGTTTGGTGTTGAGAAATGTCCAGTTGCCACCACGACATAATCGAATTCTTCCGAGCGTAATTCGTCTTGCTTTAAGTCTCGTACAGTTACCGTGAATTTACCGCTCTCTTGCGAGTAATCGACCCAGTGCACCGCAGTATGGAAGTGAATGTACTGACGCACTCCACTTTTTTCGACTCGGCCCATGATGTAATCGCGCAGTACCGCGCGGGGTGGGTAGGAAGCGACGGGTTTGCCGAAATGTTCCTCGAAGGTGTAATCGGCAAACTCCAAACATTCTTTCGGCCCGTTTGACCATAAATAGCGGTACATGCTGCCATGCACCGGCTCACCAAAGGCATCTAAACCGGTGCGCCAGGTATAGTTCCACATACCGCCCCAATCGCCTTGCTTCTCGTAACATACGATCTCGGGAATGTCATGTCCGGCACGTCGCGCGGCCTCAAATGCACGTAATTGGGCCAAGCCGCTTGGGCCTGCACCTAAAATAGCAACTCGAAAACTCATAATTCACACCTTTCAGATAGACAGAAACACGCCAACAGGCAGACATAGCCTGAAGGTCGGAAAATATTTAAAGCGTCTAGGGGTGGGAATCAGGGCGGCTCGACAGCTTCTAACGTAAAGCCTGAATCGTGCAGGCGATGAAAGATTCGCTGCTCAAGAAGTCGGAAGGGGGCAAGACAAGAAAAGTGCACTGGATGGCACTTCATTAGGTACGGCTCAAAAACCGCAGACGGGATGTGGGGCAAAATATAGATTAGTTATCTCCTCTGTTTAAACCTTGGGCAGACTCAGTGCCTTCGGCATTTACCTCAGTCGCAGCGCGGCTGAGCTCCTCACGCAAAATTCGCCGTAACATTTGCTCCAGCGGTTCTTGCTGCTGGCGAATGTAATCGCGCAGCGCGTTGTTAATTAAAGTTTGGTAGTTGCCTGGATTAACTTTTGCGGCACGGGTACGAAACCAGTCGATGACGACATCATCCAGTCGAATCGTTATTCGCGTTTTTCCCTGAATGAACGGCTCAGCAGCACTGTTCGCTTCGGTTTCGTCGCCATAGCCTCGATCCATTCATTCACCTGTATTGAGTAGATCAGCGCGACATTCGCGCCGATGTAGGTGAGCATTGTATGCACAATTGTACACAGCTTCAAGTTGCGTAACTTCACCGTGATTTTCATCGCGGGTGTTTTTCCAGTTTTTGCCGGGTGGAAAGATTAATTCGTCAGTCGCGAAAACCTGTAAATCGATTGATCTAGATTACGATCCTTGCGATTGAAGGTTGAGTTCAAACAATCGATTCTCGAACGAGCAAAGTACAAACGCTCTCGTAAAACTACTGGCGTATACACCTTTGCATAACTGTTCGAGATTGTAGACTTCATTGGCTGAGAAATAACCGTTGAGTTCCATGAGCAGCCAAATTTCGTCGGCGGCTTCCCGATAACTCGGGTACTTTTTCTCTTTTGCATTAAGGGAACGTTCAAGATGTGAACGCCCAATTTTCGATAGCCAAAGTGAGCGTGGTGAATAAAAAATTGCACCAACGTCGCTATCCGTTGGATAGGTATAAATTAAAATTCGGTGAATGAATGGACAATCGTGCAACAGTCCCAAGGATGGCAAATCAACTACGGTGATGTCGCCGCGGTTGGGTAAGTAGCGCAATAAAATTGTGGTCAGCCGAGCGATAATGTCGTCGTCGGTGTATTCCGCGATCTGTTCGAGATTAAATACAATCGATATATAACAATCGGGTTCTTCATTAAGGTCGTATTGTTTCTTCGCCATATAAAGAATTTGATCAACTCGCGCTTCATAACGGTGAGCGATTTGATCATCCTCTCGGCTTAACTCATGAATTTGGGTGAGCTCGACACCCAATAGTCGCTGAGTCGATTGCACAATAAAATCGGGGCGTTCGGCGGGGCGATGATGCCCTTGGGGGAAATTTTTATAGAGCTGGCGAAATTGCGCTAACACCGCTTCTTCGCGGTGTTTTTTTAAAATTTCTATGGTCATTGTGTCTTGTCATCGCGCTAGAGTTTTATTTCCCCCATGGTAAACGAGCGCGTACCTTCTTTAGGGGGATTATCTGCATCGCGATAGGTTAACACTAATGAGTACTTTGTTGCGCCGGTGGTGTTATTGCCAGCAGCATGAAATAAATTTGAATGAAATAACAACACATCGCCTATCTCTAGCTCGACTGGAATGGCTTGCGCAATTAAGGGCGCGTTATCCGGATTGTTTTTATCTAAAAATAGTTTCTCGTCGAATCGGCTCGAATCGAGTGCAAGACGGTGCGAACCTGGAATCACCCAAAGACAACCGTTGTCGTTACGCTCTTGAGTTAAGGCCAACCACACAGATACCAATCGCGCGTAAGGGTAATTCCAATAGCGGCTATCGCGATGCCAACCTGTGTGGCTCGAATACTTCGGCTGTTTGGTCATGATGCAATTGTGATGAGCGATGGAAAGATAAACCTCCTCTCCTAACAATTGTTGTAGTAGAAGTTTGAGTTGTGGGTCTGTCGCAAATTCAAGTAACGCCGGATGGCGATTTACGGCATTAAGTAAACGGCGCACGGTCTCGCCGCCGGGCGCTTGTTTAGATGGTGGCGCTCCGGGATACGACACGTCTGCTTCGTACTCCATAGGTTCGCGTTGATTGGCAAGATCATCTTTGGCGAGCGCCAAGACGAATTCGCAAAACTCCGGTGACTTCGCCTGTTTAATTACGCAATAACCTTGCTGGTCGAATTGCTCAATAATGCTGTGGGGTAACATGTCGATCTACTATACCTACTCGATAGAATCACAAAGATTCTTAACACCTCTTTACGGTCGCCACTTTACTCTCTTTGTAGCGATTTGAGGATGTGTTTCGAAAATACTTACGGCTTTTTTAGCCTAGCGCAATTAATTGTGATTCGACGCGGTTTTATAGACAGCCCATGGAAAATGGTTTATTGATATAACCAACCTATTCAACAATAAGAGATTGATCTATGAAATTTTATCGGCACCTTCTGCTTGTATCAGGAATAGTCACTGCACTTGCGAGTACTACGGTTAATGCGAATGAAATTAAACCCTTCCCTTGGCCTAATGGTGCTAAAGCTGCCGTGAATTTGGCCTATGATGATGCGTTAAACAGCCAATTAGATATTGTGGTTCCACAATTAGATAAGGCAGGTTTGAAGGGCACTTTTTATATCTCGTTAGCGTCCGACACGCTTGTCGATCGCTTAAACGATTGGCGTTCAGCGGCAAAAAATGGTCACGAGTTAGGCAACCACTCGCTTTTCCACCAATGCAGTAAAACGGGACCTGGGCGCGATTGGGTTTCGGAGTCGCGAAATCTCGATAATCTTTCGGTAGAGCAAATGGCTGATCAAGTTCGTTTAGCCAACAGTTTTTTGCATGCGATCGATGGCAAAACCGAACGCACTTACACCCCACCTTGCATCGATAAACTCGCTGGCGGTAAGCCTTACTGGCCTGCCATTATTGATCAATTCGTTGCCTTGAAAGGAAAAGGCGGCGGAGTGACCGAGAACATGTGGACACTCGACCCTTATGAAGTGGGCGTCGATTTTCCCAATGGTCACACCGGCGATCAACTCATCGATATGGTAAAAGAAGCCGCGGCCAAGGGCACTATGGTGAACTTCACCTTTCACGGTGTGGGTGGCGATCATATGGCGGTAAGTGCCGAAGCGCATCAGGCCTTAGTCGATTATCTAGTGAAAAATAAAGACATCTACTACGTAGACACATTTGTAAACATCATGACACATGTGAAGAAAGTACAAGCTGCAAAGTAAACATTTTTAACCTGTAATCAAAGGCCGCTCTGCGGCCTTTTTACTTGCAATGATTTTTATTTAATTCATCATAGCGCCTCTTATTAATATGGTGCTGTAATGAATAAGATAGTTGTTGCCTTCGCGAGCATTATCGCGCTAGTTCTCTCCTTTGCTGCTCAAGCAGACTACCCGAATTTTTCTGAAGCTAAAAAGATTCTCCGTCAGTCGGTCTATATGGATCAAAACCGTGAAGGTACCTTTTACTGCGGTTGTGAATGGTCCTGGGCAGGCGCTTCGGGCGGACGAATTAATAAACAATCCTGTGGTTATCAAACTCGATCCGATGCAAATCGCGCGAGCCGCTTAGAGTGGGAGCACATAGTCCCTGCTTCTAACTTCGGCCGCGCTCGGCAA
This sequence comes from Cellvibrio sp., assembly GCA_051885175.1. Lineage (GTDB taxonomy): Bacteria > Pseudomonadota > Gammaproteobacteria > Pseudomonadales > Cellvibrionaceae > Cellvibrio. The sequence goes on along the minus strand of JBJEWS010000007.1, from coordinate 145,815 downwards.
TGCTGGCAACAAGGTGGCCGCGACAATTGCACAAAAAACGATCCTATGTTTGCCGTAATGGAAGGTGATTTATATAACTTGGTGCCATCCATTGGTGAGGTGAACGGCGATCGCAGCAATTTTGCATTTAATGCTTTCGCTAAAAAAGATAATCGCTACGGCGCCTGCCAAATTGCAGTGGATTTTAAAAACCGACAAGTTAGCCCACCTGCTGAGACTCGAGGTCGAATTGCTCGGACTTATTTTTATATGCACGACCGTTACGACTTATCTATGTCGGCAAGTCAGGCTGCGCTTTTTATGGCATGGCACAAGGCTTACCCGGTTACTGAGTCTGAGCGGCTTATTCATGATCGAATCAGTAAAATTGTGGGGCATGATAACGAGTTCGTGACGGGCAAGCGCGTCTGGACCGCAAAATACAAAAATCGCGGCGATGGCCTTTATTCACCACTGCCACGAGTAGCGACCAACACATCCGAATTAGAAAATCGAAAAACTCACACATCATCAACACAGGTGGTTCGCGGCAATCGTAAAAGCCAGATTTACCATTTACCAGAAGGTTGTCCGCATTACGACAGTCTTTCGCCTAAAAATATTGTCGAATTTGATAATGAAGCCGCCGCTATCAAAGCAGGCTTTCGCAAGGCGGGAAATTGTAAGTAACGCGTTTGGAAATTTGATCGCTGCACTTTGAAAATAAAAAGGCTGGACGTGTTCCAGTCTTTTTATTTGTCGTGATATGTAAAGTAATTTTGCGAAAAAATTTAAATACTATCGACAATTCCACCTTCTACACGAAGTGCAGCGCCAGTGGTTGCGGACGAAAGTGGCGATGCCACATAGGCGACCATGTTGGCGACTTCATCTAATTGAGCAGCGCGCCCAATAATCGACGATGGGCGATGTTGCTTCACAAATTCTATTCCGGCCTCTTCCAGGGTTTGTGAGCGATTCGTTGATCTAAACTCTATCCACCCCACTAATATGAATTTTTCTCATCTTGCGTTGAATTTATATCAATTTTAATCACATGGTTTTATCGGTATAAAGTCCCCTGAATTAACTACTCGCGTTTCACGAGCTTGCTCGTACATTCAGAGGGCTATCTGATGACTAAACCATTTTGCTGCTCGATACAGTATTTACGTTTTGACGAGCACTACCAACCCTTAAGTAAAACCCGCCTTACCACCAACTTCGCGAATTTAGCGCGAGGAGAGAGTCGGCAAGAAAATCTTCGCAAAACCCTAACCATGATCGATCGTCGATTTAACGATTTGGCCGATTGGGACAACCCAAATGGTGATCGATATTCGCTCGAACTGGACATAGTCTCGGTGGATATTGAGGTTGCACAGAATCAAGCGCCTTTCCCCATCATCGAAATGTTAAAAACAACAATTCTGGATAAATTCACTGGGCAACGAATTCCGGGCATGGTCGGCAACAGTTTTTCATCTTATGTGCGTGATTACGACTTTAGTGTTGTATTACCCGCGCACAATCATGGCCGATCCGATTTTAGTGTTCCCGATGATTTTGGTGAGTTGCACGGAAAACTGTTCAAGTATTTAGTTCAATCAGAAGTTTATTGGCGACACTTTTCCAAGGCACCGGTGATTTGTTTGAGTGTATCGAGTAGTAAAACCTACCGTAAGACGACCAATCAACACCCAGTTTTAGGCGTGGAATTTAAACAAGATGCCTTTTCGTCGACAGATGAATACTTCAAAAAGATGGGATTATCAGTTCGGTACTTTATGCCGAAAAATAGCGTGGCACCTTTGGCGTTCTATTTCAGTGGCGACTTACTTAATGACTACACCAATCTCGAACACATCAGCGCCATTAGTACTATGGAAAGTTTCCAAAAAATTTATCGGCCGGAAATCTACAACGCTAATTCGGTCGCTGGTGCTTGCTATAAGCCGAGTCTTAAAAACACGAATTTCTCACACACACAAGTGGTTTACGATCGAGAAGAGCGCAGCCAGCTTGCGGTGAAGCAGGGAAAATTTACCGAAGAAAACTTCATAAAGCCCTATCAACCCATTCTTAAGGCGTGGGCAGAATCGAAAACTTTTGAATCTTTAAATTAATTGAGCGATTACATGATGAGTAAATTATTTCCTACCTCCACCGCAGGAAGTCTGCCTAAGCCTGTTTGGCTCGCCGAACCCGAAAAACTCTGGTCACCTTGGCGACTTGAAGGAACTGAATTGGTAGAGGCCAAACAAGATGCGCTCATTTTATCTTTGGCGGAACAAGTTCACGCGGGTATTGATATCGTGAGTGATGGCGAGCAAACACGACAACATTTTGTGACGACATTCATCGAGCATTTGGCCGGCGTAGATTTTGACAAACGCGAAACCGTTAAAATACGAGATCGCTATGAGGCTAGCGTTCCGAGTGTTGTAGGCGAAGTTTCTCGGCCGCAAGCGGTTTTTGTCGAAGACGCAAAGTTACTGCGCAGTAAAACCGACCGCCCTATTAAATGGGCGTTACCAGGCCCCATGACAATGATCGATACACTTTATGACGGACACTATAAAAGCCGTGAAAAGCTCGCCTGGGAATTTGCAAAAATTCTGAACCAAGAGGCGCGCGAGTTGGAAGCGGCTGGGGTCGACATTATTCAATTTGATGAGCCAGCGTTTAACGTATTTTTCGATGAAGTTAACGACTGGGGTGTGGCGGCGCTTGAGCGCGCGACTGAAGGATTATCTTGTGAAACGGCGGTACATATTTGCTACGGCTATGGCATTAAAGCCAATACCGATTGGAAAAAAACCTTAGGTTCCGAATGGCGCCAGTACGAAGAGGCGTTTCCAAAATTACAGCAATCATCGATCGATATCATTTCGCTCGAATGCCACAACTCCCATGTGCCTATGGAACTTATCGAATTAATTCGCGGTAAAAAAGTCATGGTCGGTGCGATTGATGTGGCATCAAGTCGTATCGAAACCCCAGAAGAAGTTGCCGACACCTTGCGCAAAGCCCTTCAGTATGTCGATACCGATAAACTCTACCCGTCTACCAACTGTGGTATGGCACCTTTACCACGCGCTGTAGCCCAAGGAAAGTTACGAGCGCTTTGTGAAGGGGCGGCGATTCTTCGCCGCGAAGTATCGGGCGATTTCCGTTAGTTTTTAGGCTGGCTCGTTCTGTCATCTACCGCTTGGTTAAAGGTTTGCGCGATTTTTTCGATGTTCAAACTTTTCGCCATTGCGGTAAATATCTCGTTATACACACCATGTTGCGCATAGAGCGTATGGTGTGTACCGTGTTCTGTAACCCTGCCCTCTCGCAACACGTAGGTGTAATCAGCATCGATGATTTGAGAGAGGCTGTGAGAAATAATAACTACCGTCCGTCCTTGTTTAATTTCGTCCAAACTTTCTTTGATTTGTTCTGTCGCTATGGCATCGAGGCTGGCGGTAGGCTCGTCTAAAAAAATAATCGGTGGATTTTTCAAAAACATCCGCGCTAATGCGATGCGCTGCTGCTGGCCGCCAGATAACATGAGTGCGTCGCTGTCGTAGCCTTTAGCAAGCGCGATGATCTGATCGTGAATAGAGGCCTTTTTGGCAGCTTCGATAATTTCTTCATACTGGGCGTCGGATTTTCCGTAAGCGATGTTATCGTAGATAGTTCCGTCGAAAATATGGTTTTTCTGTAAGACTAGTCCGATGTTGTCTCGCAAATACTGAGTGTCGATGCTTTTAAGGTTGACGCCATCTAAAGTAATTTTCCCCGATTGTGGCTCGTAAAATTTATCGAGTAGCGCAATTAGTGTCGACTTCCCTGCTCCCGATAAGCCAACTAACGCGGTGATCTTATTAGGCTGTATGCGCATATCAATATCTTTGAGTGCATGATGGCCATTGGGGTATAAAAAATTAACACCCGATATAATAAATTCACCCTTAATTTCAGGTTTTAAAGTTCCTGTAGCTTCTATCTGGTGGTCGGCTTCGGTAATGCTGAAAAAGCTCTCAGAATAAATAAGTGCATCGTTCACTTCATCGTAAATTCGATGCAGCGAGCGAATTGGAGCGGAAACATTATTAAATAGCAGGATATGGAACATAATCATTCCAAGGCTCATTTGACCATCGAGAACAAAATAAGCGGTTAGGATAATAATTAAGACGATTCCGATTTGTTCGATAAAAACTTTTAAACCGTCGTAAACGAAGCTGGTTCTGCGCGTGTAGAGCTGGTTGTCGGTCATATTTTTTTGCAAATCTAATTGCTTTTTGGCTTCAATAGATTCGCGGTTAAACGATTTAATTACCGTGATGGAGTTGATAATTCCAATGATACCTTGGCTTTTTTTCTCACGCGCGTCTCTAAAATTGCGTCGCCAACTGCCGAGTTTTTTTGCTTGGCGATAAGTGAGCCAGAAATAAATGGGAACAATAAAAGACGCAACTAAACCAATAACGACATTGGCGTAGTACATTAAACACAATGCAATTAAAGCACTGGTGAACAGTGGCAATATATCGATAAAGAAAATCTGAACAAGGCGTGTTAAGGAGCCGATACCGCGATCAATTCGAGTTTGGAGTTTTCCGGCCTGATTTTCATCCTGATGAAAAAAACTTAGTTTGTAGGTTAAGAACTTTTCGATAATGCTTGAGGATAAATCTTGCGAGATAAGAATACGTAACTTTTCGCCATAGAATTTTTGGCCAAATTGAAGCAGAGCATTGACAACTTCTTTACTCAGCAAAATGACGGTAATTGTGATGAGAATCGACCAGCCATCATCCAGCCCCTTTCCTAGCGTTAAGAGTTGATCAATGCTATCGACGGCATATTGAAGGGTGAGTGCGTTAACCTGTGCGGTGAACGCCCCAACCAAGGTAATGAGCAAAGTGGCAACAACTAAAGAGCGATAAGGACTAACAAAGGGAGTGAGTTTTCTAAAGAGTTGCCAAACGTTCATGCCTAGGTGATGGCCTCGTTGAGTAAAGCGGCGGTGGGAATTTCGATATAAGCTAAAGGAACGCTAAAACAAGTAGTGCCGCCCACTTGATTGTGGGGAACAACACTGACGTTGTTTTCAGTTACCAGTTTTGCCAAGTTGCCGAGCACCGGTGAAAGCGCGCCCATTCCACTCTCTAAATTGTCTAAGGTAACTTCGTCAGCGTAGCCCAGAAACAGCGGTTCTGCCCCCACTTCCCAGAAGTCACCTTGATTGTTGGTAATAGGGTTGGCGAAAAGTAGCCAGCAGTGTGAGGTTCTTGGGATTACGTTTAAAAATTCGGTGTAGAGCGGAAAGATGTTTTGCCAATTATGTGTGAGATTTCTATCGGTAGCTGCATTGTTGAGCCATTGCCAATCAGCATTCACTCGAGACTCGACGCGCTGCAAATCTTCGATCGCAAACGTACTCAGTACAGGCTTTTCGGTATGGATAGAAACGGATTTTATCGGCTCGTAAGAGGTAAGTTTGGTCGGGTCGAAAAAATCCAAGCTACTGATGAGAGCGGTATCGGCGCTCATGACCTGAAAAATAGGCGACAAATCAGGCTCGTGATGTCGAACATTTTTGACATAAGCCAAAAATGGGTTGCTGATATAAATATCGGTGACCCATGCAAATTGCTGGTGTTGCAAATCAAATTCCGCACCCTTGCCCATAGCTGATCCTGATAGTGTTCGTCGCGAGGCGAGCGAGGAACATTCCCCTCGCTCGGTTAATTTTTATATTGGAGTGAAGCCGTGGATCATAGCAAAGCGTAAAGCCACTGCCTACGAGGGCTAAAGGCCGCTACTATTCAGCTGCGGCCTGCTGCTCTTTACCATAGTTTATGGTTGGCAACATTAAGGGTAACGCCTTTTAAACCGTCTGAACGTGCCGTAATACGCACGTCTGATAGGGTATCCCCAATTTCTACCAGCGCTGTAGCAAAGCCGGCTTGTGTCTCGACTTCGACGGGGCTGATAAGTCGAGCATCTCCACGGATCGAGAAGTGAACCTTACGGTTAGATTCGGGTACTCGCGTGCCATTCTCATCGAGCAGACGGACGTGAAAAAAGACCACGTCTTTTTTACCTTCTTGAGGCGGAACACCACTGGCGTCGGTAAAAAACGACAATCGTACCGGCTCGCCGGGTGATTTTATGCTGTGTTCGGTCACGGGGCGGCCATCAATGAAGCCAACAGCTTTAAGTTCGCCCGGAATAAACTCTTTCAACTTAAAAGTGACGGGTGGATGCTTTAGCGAGTCCGATAATTGGTTTTGGTCGGGCTTACGTTTTTCGATAAGTTCGCCGTTAAGGTAGAGTGCAACCTCCTCGGTATTCGTGAATACGGGAAATGTGAGCGAAGAGTTTTCTTGCCAGAAACTTGCGATAAAAACCATCGGTCCCGAGTCGTAATGAATCGATACTTCGTTAGGGCTGCGTTGGCTTTGGAAAAAGTAATAACCGAATTTGGGCAAGCGTTCGATACTCATGACTCCCGACGCCTCGAGGTCGGGCGCGTAGCCACGGTTATAATCGAACATTACCCAGTAGGCATCGCCAAAGGCCGGCGTTTTGAGATTATCGTTGTGAGCTTCTTGCTGGTTTTTCGCTTGCTGCTGTAAACGTGCTTCCCCCGCGCTTAATAATTGACGGCTGGAACGCTCGGCAGGTTTTAAGTTTTGCCATTGATCTTGATTAAAACCGCCGTTGCCCGCGTAATATTCCCAGTCGCCATATTCGCTAACAAAATAAGGTTTTGTGGGCGTCTCGTAATGTTTTAATCGGTGCTGGCGCGCCTGCAAATAAATGTCGTAAGCGTGATCTTGCCAACCGGCACTCAAGGCGCCGGGGAATTCCTGTTTAACGATACGCGCCATTGAATCCATAAAGGCTTCAGACATAGTGGATTCGTTAAGCGAGCACTCCCACGCAAGTACTGAAGGGTGATTGCGATCGCGGCGGATTAAATCCCGGCAGGTTTGTTGGACTTGGCGTTGGAAGGCGGGGTCCTCGCTAAAATATTGCCAACCTAAAATCGAATTAATCACCACCAACCCGATTTTATCCGCCGCTCTCATAAAGGCGGGCGATTGTGGATAGTGAGATAACCTGACGATATCGAATCCAGCGGCTTTAATTCTTAAAGCATCGCGAAAATCCGCGGCGGCTGATGTTGCGTAACCGACATAGGGATATTCTTGATGGCGATTAACGCCGCGCAAAAATTGTGGTTTGCCGTTAATGAGTAGTTGATTATCAACAAACGAGAATTCGCGAATACCGATGGGCGTCTCGATTTTTTCGATAGTAGTTTCACCACTTATCAGACGGGTTTCTAGCCGATAAAGATTCGGAAATTGAGGAGACCATAAATGCGGCATTTCAACTGTTAGATGCTCCTCGATGCTGTGGTGATCGAGCGCGCTTAACGGCATCGCGGGCGTGATCACTTCGACGACTAATTCGTCATCCCAAAATAATTTGTGTTCAACTCTAACGATATGTTGCTTGTTGTCGCGGTTGCGAACGTGTGCCTTAACTTTTACCACGGCGACTTCTTCACTCACCAATGGATAGGTGACGAAGATTCCGCCTCCAGCAGGAATCGCTTCGAGCAGTGGATCGGTAATGTGCAGATTGTGTTTAACAATCAAACTCACGCCTCGATAAAGCCCGCCGTAGGTGTTGAAATCGAGAGATTTAAGCGGTTTTGGTCCGCTAATTGGGTTATCGCGATTATCCAATCTGACCCAAATTTCGTGGTTTTTCTCGGGGCGGATTTTATCGGTAATATCAAACGTAAAGGGCAGATAGCCGCCCAGATGCTCGCCAATTTTTTCACCATTGAGCCAAACTTCCGCATGGTTCATTGCCGCTTCAAATCGAAGCCATACGCGTTTGTTTCTCCAACCAGATTCCGCAACAAACGTTTTTCGATACCAGGCGTCGCCCTGAAATTGATCATTAACAATGTAAGGTTCGATTTTGGGAGTATGTGGCAAACGCACTAACTCCCAATCTGAATACTCCTGGGCTTCTGAAAAATCCAGCTCGTCAGTACTTCGGAAAAAATACCAATCCTGATTAAGCTCAATAAGAGATTCGCCGCTGCTGGGTTGTTTAAGCCATTGGCAGCCTGCAAGCATTATTAGGCCGAGGCACAAGCACAGCGATTTAAAAAGAATTCGATAAAACATTCGGAAAAGCATAATTGCTCTCATCGGCCACTGAGTGATGGCACTTGTCGTATTTAGATTAATGATCTCGCGAATGCAAGAATAAATCATATAAATTGATGAGTACAGGTGGCGCGTTAAGAAAGCCTATAAAGATGAGGCACTGTTCGGCTGATTGTTATGATGCGTTAAGAGGGGTAGTCAAAAATTTCTTCATATCTTCAGCGCAGCTAACTTCTCTATTAATGAATATACGAACGGGGAGAATAGGGCAATTTTTACTTTGACGTTTTACAAGGATGTTGAGTAAGCCTACGCAAGTATATTAGGAGAGATTTTGTCGATCTCGTTGTATGGAAATCAGGTTCCCGAATCGGATGCTTAATGAAGAACTACCATCTATAAGTAGAAAATATTCTTAATACTTGGGGGGCTAGTTAATTCAAAAAATTAAAATAAGCTAAATAAATGCAGATTTATTTTATTTAGGATGCTTGGCTGGAATTAGACGAATGGAATTTTATGCCGCTTCCGAACACAACCTTATTAGAATTTAAATAAGGCTGTGCTCCTAATCGATTTATTTAAACGCCCAAATAAAAGCAAGTCCGCCGCGGACGGTGGATTTGGTTTCCACTAACGGCGAGTCCTCGAAACTGGCGCCGCCGAGGTAATCGTGGCGAACAAACGCTGCCGCCCTTACATTGCCAATCATACGGCTGATGGATACTTGATTGGTCATCCCGGAATAGCCGCCGTCGGCTGAATAAGCTGAATATTCGGTGGTACCTAATTCGGCCGGAATATCGTAGTAGTAGCGGTGATAATCGTTAGTCGCGAACGAAACGCCGCTTCGCACCGCAAAACCCCATTGCCCGAATCGGTTGGTATAGATCAGGTGCGGGTGAAACGTCATGCCTTGATAACCAGTGTCGTCGCCACCAATCATGACAACACTGCGCAGCGGTAATATCACGCTCATGCCATGACTTTTATCGCCCCAGAGTCTTACATCCAGCGCGGGCCCTATTTCGAGCGACGATCCCAGCTCGCCAAGCCCGAGTGAACGGCGTAATTTGTTCTCGTCGGCCTCGGGTGAGATATGCGCACTTAAACTCACGTTTAAACTTAAGCGATCGGTGTCGATGAATTGGCCACGAACGCCCTCTCGGTCGGAGCGAAATATTTTTCCGCGATAAACAAAGTAAGGAAATGGTGAAACAAAGTCTCGGGTTTCTTTCGAGCCACGGTAGTCGGGGCCGGTGACGAGCCCTAATCCAACGCCCCACTCCCAAGATTTAGTCGCCGCGGTATTGGGCGCAGTAGGGTCGTTCGCTTGAGCCAAAGCCTTACTGCCGAATCCCAAGGTAAGTGCAGCGAGGCCGAGGCCTAGGGTGAGAGAGTTTTTTAATGGCTTTTTATTAGTCATTTGCATGTCGCGACCTCGTGTATCGACTTGTGGCATTGGCTTTGCTCTAAAACTGGCTAAATCCCTGTTCAATAAGGTTTAGTTTATGACGAAAATAAAATCCGGGCGCTTGTTAATTGTCATTAAAACAGGAAATACCTTTGACGAAGTAGCAGCCGCCCACGGCGATTTTGAACACTGGATCAGCGAGGCTTTGATGTCCTCAGCAACATACAGTCCTAGTATTCGCGTGATTGATCCCAGAAATGGCGCGCCCCTACCCGCCCTTGATGAAATATTAGGTGTCGTCATTACCGGCTCTCATGCAATGGTGACCGAGAATAGCCTTTGGATGGAACGGCTTGAGCACTGGATTCGGCAACTTCACAGCGCGAAATGTCCGTTGCTGGGTATTTGTTTTGGGCACCAAATTATTGCAAAAGCGCTGGGTGGCGAGGTGGATGTGCACCCAAAGGGTGCAGAAGTGGGGACGTGTTGGATCCATTTGCAACCGGCCGCGAATGACGACCCTATTTTGTCGCATCTTCCACCGCAGTTCACCGCAAACACGGTGCATTGGCAATCAGTTCGAGGCCTTCCGGCACAGGCCCTATTATTGGCAAGCTCAAGCCACGAAGCGCATCATGCCTATCGAGTTGGCGATTCGACCTGGGGCGTTCAGTTTCATCCTGAATTTTCGGCATCCGTGATGAAGGGGTATCTCGAGCTTCTGTCCGAGTGTCTTGATCGAGAGGGGCAATCTCCAGATTCACTGCTTAGTCAGATTGAGTTAACGCCCCATGCTCGCCAGATTCTTCCCCTTTTTTTAGAGTTTGCAGTGCGCTGGTCGATGCGCCAAAAGTCTCAGATTGCTTGATTGGCTAGGTTTGACAAAGCCAGGTTGAGTGCTTACATTGCCGGCACTTTAATCGATTAGGCCGTGAGCCAATACACCTTTCTTATCGATTTTTAACCTGTCTCTTCTGTTGTAATTCTTTGGACCCTTGCCATGACTGATAGCCCCGAAAACTCGTTAAACGACGAGAAAAAAAATCTTCGCCACAAAAAATCCATGGAAAAGCAAAAGACTCAAGTGGATGCTGCTATCGCTCGTGCGTCTGACGAACGCGGTGTGGCGGTGCTATTAACTGGCGATGGCAAAGGTAAATCCAGTTCGGCGTTTGGCATGGTCATGCGTGCGCTGGGTTACGGCCAAAAAGTTGGCGTAGTGCAGTTTATTAAAGGCGAGCAGCTTTCCGGAGAAGAAATTTATCTTCGTGACCAGTGCCCGCAGGTCAAGCTCGTGCAAATGGGAACAGGCTTTACATGGGACACGCAAGATCGCACCAGCGACATACTCGCTGCCGAAGCCACTTGGAAAGAAGCCGCGGCAATGTTGAGCGACGAGAGTTACGATCTTGTTGTGTTAGACGAGCTCACCTACATGTTGGGCTTCAGTTACCTTGATGAAACCACCGTGTTAAACGCAATTCGCAATCGCCCCTTTGAACAAAGTTTAGTCGTCACCGGACGTGGCGGCGGCAGTGCTTTGCAAGAGGCGATGGATACTGTAAGTGAAGTGAAAGATATTAAACACGCTTTTCGCGCCGGTATTAAAGCAAGACAAGGTGTAGATTTTTAATCCTACAGAGAGCGCCTTGTGCATAGGCGTTTGTAAAATTGCCGCGTTTATTAACGCGGCAATTTTATTTGGGGCTCACGGGCGATTTTGCTACTAAAATCACACCGACCAGCACCAGCAGTATTCCGATGATGCGCTCGGCACTGATGGCAATTTTGGGAAAGCCAAGCCAACCGTGGTGATCTAAAATTGTCGATGTGATGAGCTGGCCGAAAATAATATAAATCGATACCGCAACCGCACCGATTTTAGGTGCGACAAAAACTATGCTCGACACATAAAACGCACCGAGCACGCCGCCCGTCCATATCCACCAAGGGGCTTCTTTGGCTATGCCAAAATCGATTCGCCATTCGTTGCGTGCGACCAGAATCAGCATAAGCACGAAGGTCCCCACCACGAAAGAGATTAACGCCGCCTGTAATGGCGACTGTAACTCCAACCTTAATTGACTGTTCACGCCGGTCTGCACAGCAACACATACGCCCGCCAAAATAGCCGGCATTAACCAAAGAAGTGCACCGTAATCTTTCATAGTTATTCCTAAGAGTATTCATTAAATCGAATTACATTGTTTTGGCCGCGCAATTTTTCTTGTACCAGCAGCCCACAATGCAAGCCTGTGATCTAATGTTACCAAAGGATGGGCGACTTGCTTGCGAAAGGTGTTTTAAAAGCTCACTAAGTTTGCTCTGTGTATTCGGCAATCGATAAATAGCAGGGGAATCGGGAGAGTGCATCGCGAAGATAGATCACGCCATCGGAGATTCGGCCGTCAATCGCGCTAATAAGATTGTGTTTGATGATGTAGGGCCTAACAAAATCTGGCAGTAGCACTGCTGTGTTTTGCCATTCGCTGGGAGCAATCTGTGGCTGAATATGGCCATTGAGCAGTTCGAAAGTTAATCGAGGGACAATTACGATTAAACAAAGCCCTTTGGATTCTCGCAAAAAAGCTACAACCTTATTGGCTCTTTCACCCTCAACTTCTAATGGTTGGTAATCGCCATAGGCGAATAAATCCGCATATTGCTTGCGCAAAGTGAGCGTACGCTGAATCAGCCATTGCTTTATGCGACCATCCTGCCAGTTATCAAGAAGCTCATCAGAAAAGTAATTGTGCTGATGTTGAAGCGCCGAAATTCGAGCTGCGTAGTCAACCGCTTGGCGATTATCTGGCTCAACAAGGCTAAAATCCCAAAACTCCGTCCCTTGGTATAAATCCGGAATACCGGGCAAAGTTAATCGCAGCAGCGTTTGCGCTAATGCGTTTATGGCACCAGCGGGCGCGATTTCTCGCGCGGCCTGCACAATATCGTCCCTCAGATATTGTGCATTCGGCGAGGTCAATAATTCGTTAAGAAAATACTCGCAGGCATTTTCATAGGCGTCATTCGGCGCAGACCAAAAACTTTCTAATTTTGCCTCGCGAATGGCTTTTCGCTGCCAAGCCACTAAGCGATCGCGATAGTGATTTATTTTGGTTTGGTTCTTCGTATCGAGGCCTAAAGGCCAGGTGCCTAAAAGTGTTTGATAAAGAATGAGTTCGTCGCCTGCCGATGGTGCCGGTTTGTCGTCGCAAATCCGTCGAAGATCTGTGGCAGCATCAAACCACGTGTGAACTTTTTCACGAAACCAATCGGCACGCTCGCTAATAACTGCGATTCTGGCTCGTGTGTCTTCACCGCGTTTATGATCGTGGCTGGCGGTGAGTAATAAATTATTAGAAAACTCTTGGCGGCGAGTGAGCTGTTGGTGGTGAAAGTCACCGACCGTCTGGCTAAATTTATGCGGATTAAATCCGACATCATTACGTGATAATAAAATGGCGGAGCGATAACAAGCCGTATCTTCAACCGCTTTTGCCGCTGTCGGCGATGTGAGTTGTTGAAAACGTGCGATTGCTTTTTTTCGCAATTGGCGCTCTTCACCGACGGGCAGTTTGCACAAAGGCTCGCCACCCAACCAGAGATTTAAATAGTCGAGCACTGGCCAGTCCGTTTCGGCGAGCGCCGTTTTAGCTTGCTCATAGGCATGATGAAAGTATTCGCGATCTTGAGGGTAATGTCGCCCAATGGTGGTGACATAGGTTCGGTATACCGGAAAGTTCACCACTAATTCGATTAAACATCGGCGAACTGCGTTAAGGGTAATGTCGCGAGTCATTAGATTGCGCCGAGCGATGGCCACCACCTCTTGTGCAACGATTTCGAGATCACCCGCTAGCAAACTGGATAACACCAGCCGCCGCGCCTTTTTAATTTCTTGCCTAAAGCTCGGGCCGCGATCGGTGAGCTCAGACCAAAGGCTCGCGAGCGATAAATAGCCTTGGGTATCATGCTGTATGAGCGAAACCGAATTCATAAATTCGTAGCCAGTGGTGCCGTCTATTTGCCAATCGTTATTTAGTTGCTCATCGCTTGATAGTATTTTCTCGACATAAATAGGAAAGAATGGTGCCGCTTGACAGCAATTATCTGTTGAGAGTTTTTCTCGTGGCAAAATTTTAAGAATACGTCGCCGAAGTTTTCGACAATAAGCACGCGGATTGGCGAGCCCGTCGATATGGTCGATTCTAAGGCCGTGAATGATGTCCTGCTCGATTAGCTCGAAAATTTTTCGGTGTACTGCTTCAAAAACTTCTCGCCGCTCAACTCTGATTCCGCCCAAATCGTTAACGTCGAAAAAGCGCCGCCAATTAATATCGTCTGGAGCTGTGCGCCAACTAGCAAGACGGTAGTGCTGGAGTTCGAGTAATTCATGCAGCGCGATAAGCGCGGGATGATGCAAAGTTGTTGTATCTTTAGTGCTCGAATCGGCAGGATTAGATTGAGCGCGGTGTGAGTCTAGTTTATATAGAGTTAAGAGTGATTCTATTTCTTGAAGAAGATGTGGAGAGGTCGCTAACTGGGCAAGTTGACCTTCTAACCTTGCAGCTTGGGCTTTTAATTCCGGCATAAATTTGAGCGCAAGATTGTTAGAAACTTGATCGAGAAATTCCAATTCGTGAGCGATTTTACGAATGGCTTCCTTTTGGGAGTGAAAGAGTATGTGATGCAGGCTCAAGGGACACAGGGGAAATCGATGCTCGCCGTGGCGAAAATAAAATTCACCCGTGTCTTTATCAAAATGCAATCTTATGTCGCCGTTACTTAAAACTATTCCGTAATCATCACTCAGAAATGGAACCAATAGCATGCCACGCAGCGCAGGGTTGGGGGACTGCCATTGAACGTCGAAAAAATTGGCGTAATCGCTATGGCGCCCCCACTTGAGCAGGTCGAGCCACCAAGGATTTGCATCCCCGCCGACTGCCATATGGTTGGGGACTATATCGACAATCAGCCCCATTCCGTACCTTTTTAATTCTTTAACGAAATCGATCAGTTCGGCTTCCCCGCCCAGCTGCGGGTTCACAAGATTTGGATCAACCAGATCGTAACCGTGCATCGAATCGTCGCGGGACTTCAAAATGGGCGAGGAATAAATGTGGCTGATGCCAAGCTGACTAAAATAGGGAATGAGTTTTTTAGCATCGGCAAAGGTGAATTGTTGATTAAATTGCAGCCTTAATGTAGCGCGAACCTGTGACATCCTAAACTCCTGATTCGAAAATCCGATCCGGTGTTTTCTCACAAACCCAGCAGCAACTCTGTTTGCTGCCGAACATTAGCGGTAAGGCAACCGATTCGTCACGAATAAGACGTTGCCACTACCGCAGAATACTTAGCCAATAAGCCAGTATTAAAGACGGCTTCGCTAGTTCCGCAGTAACAGAGTGCTTTTTCACTCGCACTTAAATTTGGAATTCGTACGGCCTCAGAAGATAGATTAAGGTAAAGGTGCCAGTAACGTTCGTCCGCTAACTGCCAAGTCGCTTTAATGCAACGCTTAGAAAACGACATAACACTATGGTTACGGCAGCGAGGAAGATGATGAGTTAATTCCGTTTTACGAAGATGAATTAGCCTTTGATAAAACTCCAGCCATTCTCGCTCGCTTGCGGATTTATTTTCGATGAGGTTATTCGATATATCGGGAAAAACGATTTGAGATTGTTTGAACGCCTCGATGTGATTGGGGTGAGGTATATCATCCGAGTGAAGGTTGGCCTTAGGTAAGCCCTTAGAAAAAATTTCCTTGTGACGGCCCTCTTTGATCAACTCCGCATACTCTTCTGGCATATCGGTGAAAAATAAAAACGGGTTATTTTCACCCCATTCCTCGCCCATAAATAGTAAGGGAATCATGGGCGAAAGAATCAACGCAACCGTCGCGGCTTTCAAGGCGCTGTGATCGGTTAAATGAATCAACCGCTCACCAAGCGGTCGATTTCCTACTTGATCGTGATTTTGAAGAAAATTGATAAATGCCGTAGGTGGAAGATGGCCGCTCGTCTCGCCTCGTGGAACTCCCTCTAGGTTTGGTTCACCTTGATAAATAAACCCTTCTTTGAATGTCCGCACGAGTTTTTGATCAGCGTCGTCTTGATAGCCAGCGTAATAACTGTGATTTTCACCGGTGAGTAAATGGTGGACGAGGTTGTGCCAATCGTCGTTCCACTGGGCGCGAAAATGAGAGTCGATTAGCGATGCATGATTACCTTCGTTTTCGAGAACAAGATGAACTTGGCGAGCATCACCCACAAGTTGTTGCACGCGATCGGAAAGTTCGATTAAAAAAGACTTATCGGGTATTGCGTGTACTGCATCGAGACGCAATCCATCGAAGCGATAATCCATCACCCACATGATGGCATTTTCGATAAAGAAGTTTCTGACTTGAGCTAATTCGAAATTAATCCCATCACCCCAAGGAGTCGGTTGATTAGGGCTGAAAAAATCCGAGGCGTAAGAGTTAATGTAATTGCCGATTGCTCCAAAGTGGTTGTAAACCACATCGGCGAATACCATGAGACCTAAACCATGGGCGGCATCAATAAATGATTTAAGTTCATCCGGTGTGCCACAACTCATCTCGGGCGCAAAAAGATAAATTCCATCGTAGCCCCAGTTTCGGCTGCCAGGGAACTCCGCAATGGGCATGAGTTGGATGGCGGTGATTCCAAGTTGATGTAAATATGGCAGTAACTTTATGGCGTTTGTAAACCCGCCAATTAAGCCAATGTGCAATTCGTAAAAAATACATTGGTGCCAAGGCTTTCCTCTCCATTCATTGTGTTGCCAGAGATAGTCGTGAGATACAAGGCAACTAAAGCCGTTGTAGTCGTGTTGGCGGCGTGCGGCAGGATCGGGAACTTGCTGCGTTCCATCGATAAGGTATTGGTATGAGGTACCAGCTTTACAGAACAGTTGAGCACTAAACCAACCTTCTGATTGTTTATCTAGCGGCTTGATGCTTCCGTCTAAAAATACCACTGCCACTTGTTTAGCATCCGGCGCCCATAATGAAAAGCGGGCTTTCCCGTCGGTAGATGGATGCGCACCGTGGGTGTATTCGAACGGCTGGCTCGGTGGAGTATTTGATGATGAGATATGGGTTAAATCGTCAGGCATCATAAGGTAATTAAAATTTCTTTATGTGGCCAGTGTAGATATGGCTAGTTAATATCGGCGTTGGTGGGATCAGTCGCATTGGGTTTTTCGAGTTCGGCTGAGCGCAATTCGTCGGTGCGGTAACGAGGGAGGTAATGAGGATATTGGCGAGTAATAAATTCGATGAGCCGCTCTCTAAGAAAACATCGTAAATCCCAACTCTTTCCTGAATCGCTGGCACTGACCAATATTCGTAATTGCATAGCACGTTCATTACTATCCGTGACTTGCACCACGCCGACGCGCCCATCCCACAAATCCGGGACTTCTTTGCAGAGCCGATCTACCTCCTCCCGCAGCGGAGCAAGAGGCATTGCATAATCCACCCAAATAAAAAATGGGCTCAATAATTGAGAGGATTCTAAAGTCCAATTTTGGAAAGGGTTTTCAATAAAATATTGGAGTGGAACGATCATTCGTCTTTCGTCCCAGAGTTTAATAATCACGTAGGTGCTGGAGATTTCTTCAACGCGTCCTGATTCATTCTCGACAATAACAACATCGTCGATGCTGATGGGGTGAGTGATGGCAATTTGTAGCCCTGCGATGAGGTTGCCCAATACGGGTTTGGCTGCGAATCCCACCGCGATTCCAGCAAGTCCGGCCGAGGCGAGAAGACTTGCTCCCATTTGGCGGCCGCCAGGAAAAGTCATCAACATCGCCGCAATCCCTAGCAGAATAATGATGCAGGAAAGGATGTTGTCGAGCACTTGGGTTTGTGTGTGTATTCTTCGAGCAATGCGATTATCTTTCATGGTGATGGGGTGACGGCGCACAATAATGGCGCGACCGGCATTAATAGTTTGCACGCCCATCCAAGTTATAACAGCGATAATGCTCAAGCTGATGAGATGGCTAATACTATCTTTAAAAATAATGGTGTTAGCCGGTGAGTGCCAAATGATTTGAAACCCAATCAACGGAAGTAAAAATTGAATGGGTCTTTTAAGTTGTTTAATGAGTTCGCAGCCAAAAGATTCTTCAGGCGCAAGTTTTGACAAAAGAAGAGTAATTCGCGGGGCGATTAGCGCCAGCACCGAAACAACTGCAAGTGTACACAGAATAAAGGTCAGTTTCGGAATGTATATTTCCCAATCAATCGACATACTCAATTATGCTCCTTGCTAATGAAGATCCTGACGTCGAAGCGTTTGAATAAGGTCAGCTTTGTTCATCGATGATCGGCCTTTGATATTTTTATCTCGGGCGAGTTGACGAAGTTCGTTTAGCGTTTTGTTTTCTAACGCGTTTGGTTTTTGTTTATCTTTTTTTGTTTTGGCTGCATTTGTAGCCGAGTCGTGCCTGGCAGCTTGCTTTTTTGACTTAGGCGTGAGTTTTCCTGATCCTGATTTTTCGCCACCGCCGGATTGTTTATTCACCGTCGCCCAAGCAATTTTCTCGGCCAAACCTTCCGAAACGCCCTCCTCTCTATAAGAGGCTTCGATGTGTTGCGCTTGTCGCTTTTGCTTTTCGGTATAGGTTTCTTTTCCTGATCTACGCATAACCCAGCTCAAAAATTCGATGAGTGAATTTTGAGTGTAGACCAAGAATATTGCTCTTCATGAATGCTTAATCAGCCGTTCGATAAATATTGGAAAAGTTCAGTTTATGTTAGATAACGTACAGTCGGACGTTTTATTGTCAACTATATGCTTTTTTATAATTTTCGATTTAACGAATAAGTTGAGGCTAATAGTGACGGCATCGAGAGAAAACTCTTTTTTACACGATCGCGATTGGTATAAAGATGCGATTATTTATCAAGTCCATGTCAAATCATTTTTTGACGCAAACAATGATGGCGTGGGAGATTTCGAGGGGTTGATCCAAAAGCTGGATTACATCGAATCTCTTGGCGTTAATACGATCTGGTTATTGCCGTTTTATCCGTCGCCTATGCGCGATGATGGTTACGACATTGCAGACTACCGTGCCGTTGAACCTTCTTACGGAACGCTTAAAGATGTTAAGCATTTTCTCGCGATGGCACATAAGCGGGGCATTCGTGTTATCACGGAATTGGTGATAAATCATACATCGGACCAGCATCCATGGTTTAAAAAAGCACGTGAAGCTAAACGGAATTCCGCGGCTCGAAATTTTTATGTTTGGTCTGATGACGATCAAAAATACCAAGGAACACGGATTATATTTTCAGACACGGAAAGTTCTAATTGGACTTGGGATTCAAAAGCAGGCCAATATTATTGGCATAGATTTTATAGCCATCAACCGGATCTTAATTTCGATAATCCCGCAGTCTTGAAGGAAGTGTTAGCGATCATGCGCTACTGGTTTGAACTTGGGGTCGATGGATTGCGCCTAGATGCTATTCCCTATCTAGTTGAGCGTGAAGGCACCTCAAACGATAACCTTCCAGAAACCCATCAGATTATTAAAACCATTCGTTCGTTCATTGATGAACATTATCCAGATCGCATGCTGTTAGCCGAAGCTAATTTGTGGCCAGAAGATATTTTGCAATATTTTGGCGATGGTGATGAATGCCACATGGCTTTTCATTTTCCTCTTATGCCTCGCATGTATATGGCTATCGCACAAGAGGATCGGTTCCCCATTGTGGATATATTACGGCAAATGCCGGAAATCCCCGAGTGCTGCCAATGGGCGATATTTTTACGCAATCACGACGAGCTCACATTAGAGATGGTGACCGATAGAGAGCGCGATTATTTATGGAATCACTACGCTTCTGATAAGCGAGCGAGAATTAATCTTGGTATCCGGCGCCGGCTAGCACCGTTAGTTGAACGAGATCGCAGGCGCGTCGAGCTACTCAATAGTCTACTTCTCTCCATGCCGGGTACACCTACTCTTTATTACGGTGATGAAATCGGTATGGGCGACAATATTTTTTTGGGTGATCGCCACGGCGTGCGCACGCCTATGCAGTGGACAGACGATCGTAACGGCGGATTTTCTCGAGCGGATCCTGCCAGTCTAACCGCCCCCGTCATTATGGATCCACTCTACGGATTTCAGGTGCTTAATGTGGAGGCCCAATCACGCGATACTCATTCGCTACTTAACTGGACTCGTCGAATTCTGGCCATACGTAAACAACAAAAAGCCTTTGGTCGCGGAGCATTCAAAATACTTTCACCAAGCAATCGGCACGTCTTGGCGTATATAAGAGAGTATATTCATGACAACGAGCAGCCAGAGATTATTTTGTGCGTGGTTAATCTGAGCAGGTCTGCTCAGGCGGTTCAATTAAATTTGATGAATTATCAGGGGCTTCTTCCTATCGAACTGATTGGCGGTACAGCATTTCCGCCCATTGATAGTCATGAGTACCAATTGACGCTCCCACCTTATGGTTTTTTTTGGTTTTTATTGGCCGATCACGTAACCGTGCCTGATTGGTATCGCCCTGCACCACTAGCACTGCCCGAGTTAATTACCCTTATTATTCGGAAAAATTTATTAGAGCTTATTGAGAATCCGGAGATTAAAAGAACAATCGAAGACGTTGTTTTTCCTCAATATCTTGGTCAAGTCAGTTGGTTAGCTGCAAATCACGAGCAAATTCGACGTGTCCACCTAAAGAAGATTGTGCCTTTAGACAATTATCACGAACGCTTCATACTAATGGAAGTGGATGTGGTTACAGACAGTGGGCGAAGTGCTCAATTTATTCCGCTTGCACTTGTCGACGACGTAGTCGCAAGCCCGCTCTCGCAGCGTTTAGGTTTGTCGTTCGTGCGGAGAAATCGAAACCTTGGAATTTTAACGGATGCGTTAACCGTACCTGATTTTGTTAAGGCATTGATTAAGCAATTTAAAAAACCTAACCCTGAGGCAACAACAGGGTTAGAATTTATTTTATACGACAATATTGATGTTCTTGATTCGATTAATCTAAATGAAATTGAAATCACCGAAGTGTCTCATCAGAATGGCTCGGTCGTTATTCAAGATAAAATCCGTATAAAACCTTTTCGAACGATTTTAGAAGGACTCCACCCTGAAGTGGAAATCACTCGATTTCTCGAGGAGGCGGGTTACCAAAATATTGTGCCAATCATTGGAGAGGTTCGAGCTTCTGAAGTGAGCTCGCCTAGCCATTCTCTAGGAATTCTACAAAAACTGGTTATTCACCAAGGTAATGCATGGCATTGGGTGTTGGCGACTTTACAGAAAATCTTTAAAGAAGATCAGACCCAAGGCAGTTGTAGTATGGACGATGAATATCCAGCGCTTAAAGAACTCTATATTTTTGCGGAACTTCTTGGGCGTCGACTCGGTGAAATGCATCAATTACTCGCCGAGGGCAATCCAGCCGATGGTTTTGGAGTTCACAACCTTACCTCAGAGTATCTCGACCATTATCTCGGTGAGATTAGCTCTTATCTTAGTGAGTTGGACGAGCAATTGGTAAACGCAATTTCGCCGCGGCTTAAAGAGCTTAGAACCAACGATAACCCCCAGCATTTGAAAGCAATATTAAAAATTGCCGAAGCATTCAACGCTGGTGTACTCATAAGAATTCATGGTGACTTAACCCTAGCAAATGTTCTTGTGTCGGCAGAGGATGCTTACTTTATTAATTTTAGTGAACGGTGCTTCGGCGCTGCCGATGCTTCGTTACCCTATGCTAGCCCATTTGAGGATTTGGCCGCGCTTATATGCTCTTTTTACGATGCATTATCGAATTGTGTCGACAAAGTATGCCTCGTTGACGTTGTTGCTGATGGCGAAAAACTTGACCAATTGAAACTTATGATTAGAGCACAATTTCAGGAACGGTTGACACAGTCTTACCTGGAAACGATTACCAGAGCTGCCATCAATCAGCCGAATGCTCGTGATGTAATTCGACTCGCCTGTATTCGAAGGAGACTATGCGAGTTAAGGATCCAAACTCATGATACCAATCAACGTACATTATCTTTAAAGCATCTTGAGCAACTTATCGAAGTTGACTAGAGCTAAAGGTTGATATTTTAAAAAAATTTTGACTTAGGTTAGCTATCTAACGGAAGGATTTCGGTTGCATGAATAGACTGACATGAGTGGGTAATAATTATCTGCTTATTCAATCATGCATTTAGAAGAGGATTTCACCATGAAGATTCAGAAGTATTTATTCACCCGAGCACTCGTCTTTTTATTCGCTGTATTCTCACTGTCGGCATTTGCTGTCGATAAGATCGATGCAGATGACTTTGTCGAAAAGGCCTCAGCAAGTGGCATTGCCGAAATTGAAAACGCAAAATTAGCGTTGGAAAAATCTTCTGCAGCGAATGTACGTGCCTTCGCGCAAAAACTTATCGACGATCACACAGCCGCTAACGCTGAGCTCGGGCGTATTGCAGGCGCTAAAAACTTAAAGCTATCTGATGATGAATCTCTGGTTGCTAAGGCTAAGAACTGGTCGTTGGATTTACGTGATGACTCTTTCGACCATGCCTACGCCGAAAGCCAAGTAACGTCGCATGAAAATAGCATTGAGCTTTTTGAACGCGCTGCGGCATCGGATGATGCTGATATTGCAGCCTTCGCTCGAAAAACTCTCCCTACATTAAAAGCACATTTAGCAGCTGCAAAAAATCTAGTATCGGCAACTAAAGATAATCGTTCTTCAGCGGGCGCGAGTAATCATTCATTAGGCCGTTCAGGTGAGGGTGGAACAACTGGCGGATATCCAGCAGGAACCCCAGGGGGCAGTAACAGCTCATTATAGTTAAACAGTGATAGATAAATTGGGAAATTTTATATCCCTGCCGCCCCGACTCATTGGTAGCCTGCAAAAGTTCCAGTGAGTCGGGTACTTTTACTTCCACTTAGCGAGGCCATTATGACTAGTCCAGAATTGATTAAGGAATTTAAGAGTGAAATTGATTTGCCGAAAATCATCAATGTTACAGGCGGGAAACGTGTCCGCTTGTTGTGGCACGATATTCTAGAGAAACTGTTAGGTGATCGCATTAACCTTCAAGATGCAACGCCTCCCATTACTTCGCCTGCAAACCCCAATCATCCCGCTGGCAAACCTGAAATCGACCCAGCGCCAACGACGCCGCAGCCAGAAATCGACCCAGTACCCTCACCTTCAGCTCCTGAAATCAATCCTACATCGCCAACACCTGAGCAGCCCTCTTCCCAGAATAATCCCGAACCGCAAGGCGACCCTGCGAACAATCCTACGGATCCATTGCCTGGTGATTCTCATAAACCCAGTGGACCTATCGACGAAGGGCCATTAACATCAGGCGATCCTACTCAGTGATTATTTTGCGCTGCTGCCTTGATACTCCGTCTCCAGAGGTTAATAGGGACGGAGTGTTTAAAACTTGAATTTAGGGTAGTGGTTAATTTTTCCACTTAATCTGAAATTCAATCTCTTCCTAATCACCGTCGCGTTCATGCTCTACTGAAAACGTTGCTCGTGCTGGAACGTAAATTCGCTCGCCAGCGATTTGAATTTCGAAGCGCTCACCAGTTTCGATTGAATCTGCCAAACGACGCAATTTTTGTACGAACTCATTATTGGAATAGGATTTTTCAATATCTCGTTCTTGCTTTATGAATAAATTCCTCGTGATTTAAAAATAATTCTCATAAATATTAGATCGGCTCTCAATGAAATCCATCTCTTCTGCATTAATGATTCAGTGAGGACCTTTCCTAGTGAGGCTTATCAACGGCTAGTTTGTCGATTCAATTTGGAAGCCATTGAATGTTCCCAAGATGATGTTGGGCTTTCTATCCGATCGAGGTTTTCGCTTCACGGAAGCATCATAAACAGGAACTGGAGCCATTCTAAAAATTTCATTTTGAATGACCACGATTGGAAGCGGCGCGTTCAATGTTTGTTTTGCATCTGCCATTACTACATTAGCAGCGGGCTGAACCTTAACCGGGCGTCGAACCCGCAGTTTGGTTTCGGTTGTTTTATTAATGGCATCTAACAATTGTAGTAGCGGCAATTGATCCTGCGGTTCAGTCACGGCATAGACTGCGGCGATTTGTTCAAGCAATTGCTGCTTATTAGGTACCGTAACGACTTCTTTTTTTTGCCATGTAAAACGGATCGAATTGACCGAGCGCTGATCTAGCAGATGGATTAAACGATAAATGTGCATCGTCATCCCACCGGGGCAAGCCTCGTGCATTGCCCTAAATCGATCTCCCCTAGTTGAGTAAGTTGTCACGACTTTTGTTTGAATATCGGTTTTTATCTGATTGATGCGTTGGATTAGCTCGACCAATTTCTGAGAGTCCTCGTTAGCTGGAAATTGAACGACTCCGGGATAACGACGACTCGATTTTTGAGAGAAAGGCTTTTTAATATAGAGATCGTTAAAAGCCATTCCTAATTCGACGCTTAGACGATCCAAAACAACGGTTTCAGGCTCGATTTTCTCTATTTCGTCGCCTTCTGCCCCCATGACGACAGGCGGGATTTTAAATAATGCCCCTTGTAGTGGCTCGATCAGCATTAACAATTCAGCAAATGCCGCGAGCTCGACCTCTAGTTTAGAAATTAAATCTTTTATCATTTTAGACCATCATGCATAAAGGTTTATTCAATCAAAAGCACAGTATACAGATAAATCCTGCGCATGATGGTCTATATTTATTATGGCAAATGATGGAAATAAACTAATAAAAAAGGCGCTACGCGCCTTAAGTTGACTACCCATCCTTGGGCTAATTATTAATTTAGTTTTACGCACTTAAGTCCCTATAACTCCGCCGTCATCTTTAGTAATCACGACTGTTGCTGACCTCGGCCTAAAACTGCCACCCGATGGCCAATGACTGGTGAATACGCCAGGTTTGGATCTATCTCCTGGGTGCTGAATATTGACGAACATGGTTTTTAAATCGGGTGTCATATGGACACCCGTTACTTCGCAATCCATCGGCCCAATTAAAAACCGTTTGACCTCTTTAGTCACAGGATCAGCAGCAAGCATTTGATTATTACCAAAGGGCCCTTCCCCTTGTTGCGAGCCGCTCATATCGGTTTGAATCCACAGTACACCTCGCGGATCAACCCACAATCCATCTGGACTTGCAAAGTGATTATCTTCGGTAAGTGTTACCTCTCCGGTTGATGTCCCTACGTCGCCTGCGAGTAAGAAAATATCCCACTCAAAACGCTCACTCGAAACTTCACGCCAACGGATGATGTGCCCAGTTGCATTATTTGCGCGAGGATTTGCGGCGTTAGTTTCCGTGCGACGGGTATTATTCGTTAAGGTGAAATACACTTCCCCCGTTTCCGGATGCACACTGCCCCATTCGGGTCGATCCATTGGTGTTGCACCAACAACATCGGCAGCCAAACGAGTGTTTACCAACACGTCTGCCTGATCTTCAAAATAGACATTTGCCACTTGGGCTTTAGCTTTGAATTCAGGGTTACTGAAATCCAGTGGTAGCCACTCTCCGGTTCCGTCGTCATTAAATTTCGCGACGTACAATGTCCCCTCTTCTAACAAATGACCACCTGCGGTAGCCGCATAATAATTTTCAGTCGAGACAAATTTATAAATGTATTCATTGGTAGCATCATCGCCGGAATAACAAATTACTGGTTGGCCTTCTATCGCTTTAGCGAAGACAACACCTTCATGTCCAAAGCGTCCTAAACTTGTTCGCTTCTGCGGTTTCGCATCGGGGTTAAAGGGATCAATCTCCACCATCCAGCCAAACGTGTTTGGCTCGTTGCGGTAATCATTAGTCGGATCATCAGCAGATGGCGTCGCATCGAAGCGTCGATAAATGTCTTCACCTGATGCAGCTGTCTCCCAATAATAACGGCCGTTTTTATTAGGCACGCCATAGCGACTTTGCTCACGAGGATGGCTTGTCTGCTTGTTAACAAAATATCCGGCCCAGTTTTCTTCGGCTGTGAGATAAGTATTCCAAGGCGTTAGTCCACTGCCACAGTTATTGAGTGTTCCTCGGGCTTCGGTGCCTGTGGGTGAAAAGCGAGTTTTCAATAATTCGGAGCCACGCGCAGGCCCACGAATTTCCATGGGGGTAGAGCCTGTAATACGTCGATTGAACCGACTATTCTCAACCAACTGCCACTCAGAATTGATTTTCTTAATGTGAATTACACTCACACCGTGCGCCGCAATTTCACGACGGACTTCATCGGTAGGACGCTGTCCATCAATAAGACTTGGACCCATAGCATGGAAAACATCAGGGTCGAGGTATTCGTGGTTCATCACCAAGAGCCCCTCTTCGGAATTATTCCCGTCCGATTGTGCGTCGATAGGAAAATAAAAAAGCCCATCGTGGTGGCTGCCCACTTGTTGCTCTTGTTCTTCACCCGTGTTGCTTGCGTCGTCTTTAAAAGGAGGTAATTGACCAGTAAGCGGAGTTCCCCAAGGCACAAAAGCTTGAGCGGTATATCCAGTCGGAACCTGAATTTCATCGGGTCGACCCACCGCTAGTCCGACGAAGCCCAACAAAGTTTCTTGTGAAACACTCGATTGTTGACTTGATGCGCTTAACGATGAAGTCCCGATACTCGATAAATTTTTCCGCGATGAAGAACTATCGGAGCCGCAAGCTAAGAGGTTGGTTCCGATAAATGCAGCGATAGCCGCGTGCACACCACCTCTAAGTAAACGTCGACGCTGCGACTCATGTGCCTCAAGAACTTCCTGAAAGTGCCGATTACCTGAGTAATTACTTAAGGGTTCAATCCCTGAGTTATCAATAATAAAAGACGCACCATTTTTATGTTCCATAGCAACTTCTCCTAACCAATCTGTTTAGATTTATTTGTGGCTAGTTAACGGGAGGACTATGACAATTAAAGGACGGTTAAATTAATGATTTATGAAATGAAAATAGGTGTGCCATTACTTGCAAAAAGTGACTACTCACTTTTGTTATTGCCCATTAAATTCTCATAGTTTTGTTGCTTTGAGTGACACTTAATTTTTCATTGGCATTAAAAGTTGTCTTTAACAAATTTGGCAGTAAACTGAATTTTTATAACTTCTAGTTAAAATAACAATAAGGGATTCTCTTATGAACCGCCTCTCTTTAAAACTAAGACTCATCCTAGTTGGCGTTCTTCCTTGCCTTTTTATCGTAATCACCCTGTTGCTGCTGGTGAATTCGCGCATGCACAGTGTTTTGGAAAATGATTTGACCGTCTTAGAAGAGACGCTAGTCGAAGCACACAAAACAGAACTTCGTCATTCGCTTGATATTGCTAAGACTCTAATCAAACCGCTCTATGATTCATCCGAGTTTGGGGACACAGAGCAGAAATCCCAGGCAGTCGAATTATTGTCTCGGGTTTTTTATGGCGAAGATGGCTACTACTTCGGTTATGACGGTGATTCAATCCGGGTTTTTTCTGGTAGCGATTCTGCTCGAATTGGTGATAGTTTCCGCGATTACAAAGACGTTAACGACGTGTACTTAATTAACGAATTGGTTGCTCGCGCCAAAGAAGGCGGTGGGTTTGTCACTTACCATTTTCCACGACAAGGCGAAACTATCGCACATCCTAAATTGAGTTATTCAATTTGGTTTGAGAAGTGGAATTTAATGATTGGTACGGGATTTTATATCGATAGCATCGAGGCGTCGGTTAATGCGGCGAAAGCCCAGAGTGAAAGTTACATTCTTTCGACCCTTTGGCAAATCATCTATATCGGTGTTTTTTTAACGATAATCTCGACATTAATTACTTACTGGGTAATTACCAAAAGTTTGCGCCCATTAAATGGGCTTATTCAAAGTTTGCAAGTATTCGCTCAGGGTGGTGGAGATTTAACTCGTCGTTTAGTTAAAACGTCTAACGATGAAATCGGTATCTTGATTAGTGCGTTTAATCAATTCGTGGAAAGTATTCATCACATGATTAAACGGGTTCAAGAAACTTCTCTGCTAATGACAGATAACAGCAGTCAATTAGCCAAAATTACTGCTGAGAACTTTAAGATTCTAGACTCTCAACGTGAAGAAACACTTCAGGTTGCGTCTGCTATCAATGAACTGTCAGCTGCGGCGGTTCAGGTCGCGCAAAGTTCTCAAGAGGTGTCTAACGCAGTATCTATTGCTGATAGGACTAGTTCCGATGCACAAAAGACTTCTCATGAATCTATCGAGAACGTCCAAGCCCTATCGGCCGATGTTCGTCACAACATGGAGAGTTTAGAAAAGCTCAAAGAGGATGTTCGAGGAATTAGCGCGATATCAACAGTTATTCGCGGAATTGCAGAACAGACCAACTTGTTGGCTTTGAATGCGTCTATTGAAGCGGCGCGTGCAGGCGAGCAAGGTCGCGGGTTTGCAGTTGTGGCTGATGAAGTTAGAGCGTTAGCGGCAAGAACTCAGGCTTCAACTCAAGAGATTCAGGAAAAAACTAATCAGTTAGCGGCTAGTACTAATGCGGTAAGCGAATCGATTAATCGAAGCCTCTTAAAAGGTGACGTGTCGGTATCCAAGGCTTCCGCAACAGCAGAATCGTTGATTGATATTCAACAAAAGATTTCATTGGTGAACGAGCAAAGTTTGCAAATCGTTGCGGCAACGGAAGAACAGTCTCAAGTGATTGAATCGATCAATGCGAGTATTCATTCTATTGCAGAAGCGACTGAGTTGGCTAATAAGCATTCAAGTGAATCACTCAAAGCCGGTGAAGTAGTTGCTAAAATTGGTAACGAGCTTAAAAATTTGGTTAGCGAATTTAAAACATAATTTTAATATTTTTGAACAAGTGTTTATTAAGTTACTTAAATTATTAATAAAGTAGTTATAGATAGTTAGTAGTAGTTACAAATCAGAAAAGTACTCTGTTTACTGGCTCCTGGGCTATTTGAGTGGTTAGATTCGCGAAGGAGCGTGGTCAAAATCGCGAATGATGGTGGTTAAACCCTCGATAATAGTGTGGTTAGAATCTCGAGGATGTGTGATTCGAACCACGAGTGAATTCACAGGGCTAATTGTGGATAATTTAACCATTATGTTTTGATTATCATCATTCTTTTGAGCGTGGTTAGAATCACGATTAGCAAAATTGAAATAGCATACAGTGTGCTATTTATTAATCACCAGCTTACAAAAACAAAACCCCGCATAAGCGGGGTTTTTTGTTGGTTAAACGTGGTCAGAACCACGAATAATGAGAGTCGATGTGGTCAGAATCACGAATGATATTTATCAAACAGCAATATTTTCGGCTGTTTCTACCGATTTTGATGCCTCTTCTTTTAAAAATGCGTCTTTATCTCGATAAACGATGACTTTTTCAATAGTCCCAGACTGTTTTGCGGTCTGGTATTCAATAAAGTAATCGGGAACGGCTTGTTCTTTTACTAATTCTTTAATCTTACGACGAAATTCACGGAGTTCGGATTTAACACCAAACTTATCGTAGAGTTTTTCGAATCCGATCTCCCAGACACTTTGGTTACCACAATGTTTGCGGCAGATTTCATACATGCGGCGATCGTAAGGGGAGCGAAGTTTAAAATAATCACGATTGTAAGTTAGTATGTGGTGATTCTTAATGGAATTAAATAAGTGCTCCGAGAGGACAACTTCAAGATACTCCAGGCGACCGTTTTTGTCGGTGACGGCAGTGCCAGAATCAATCAAACCGAATACATCGCCTTTCTTTGTTTCTGCCTTGTGAATATTTGTTTTAAAGGTTGTTCCGCGCAGTCTTGCCAGGGTATCCAAAATTGCGGCGTAAGACCGCCCATCAGTACCTCGATTAGTAGAACGTAAGTAGTCATAGGCAATAATTTTGAGTCGACGACTCGGCTTATGCCCTCGGTTAATAGCTTCAGCCACCTGACCAAAGGTATAG
Source organism: Cellvibrio sp. (assembly GCA_051885175.1). Lineage (GTDB taxonomy): Bacteria > Pseudomonadota > Gammaproteobacteria > Pseudomonadales > Cellvibrionaceae > Cellvibrio. Next base: position 116,219 of record JBJEWS010000007.1, on the reverse strand, counting down.
AGCAACATATCTTTATCGTGGATGGTCGCCCTACCCTTTACGGAAGGAATCACCTCGATGAAATCGCCGTTAGGTTTTTCATAACGGAAAATTTCGGTGTCTGGCTTCGAGCTTATGGCGAATAACGGGTACTCCATTGAGTGTATATCGCTCTTAGGGAGCACATCGACTATGTTGGCAACGAAGAGATCGAGCTGATCAATGGGGTCAAGTTCACTCATCATCGTCTTGATACTCTTTTAAAAATTCTTCACGTGTCTCCCGAGGAGACAGTTGCATACGGCTGTCGAGCAACAATTGTTGAGTGATTGCCGTACGCAAGGCCGCGCTTCGATCTTTTCGGATGCCTTCTTCAGTGGCAACTTGTTCTAAAACACGATTAATTTCCGAATCCAATTTTTGGCTAATACTGACGGGAATAGATTCTGTTGAACCTGGAACAATGAATTCTTCGGCAATGAGATTGGCGGCATCTGAGCGGCTTAAGAAGTTGAGCGTAATATCTTCAATCCACTTTGAACGCTGTTTTTTGTTGTAGCCAGCCTTTGCCATGGAAGAATCCACTGCTTCAAGCATCATTTTGGGGACGCGTATACTCGACCGGCTAACGGTTTCTTGAGTGCGAGGTAAGCCAAATTTAGTGATCTGACTCATTGGTCACCTCCGCTAACAAGTGGTTTAACGCTTGAGTGAGATCTTTTGATTTGGATAAGTTGTAGTCGTCTAAGAGATCGCTTTTGTTAAGTTGAGCTGCTGCGGCTTTAATGATTTTCGCCAAACCTTTTACTGCATTCTTGTCGTTTATTTTAAGAGCCGGCTTTTGTTTTTCGGGTTTAGGTGACTGACCTAAACGCTGTTCAATCTCTTCTTTAGATAACTGTGCAAGTGCTGCGGCGGTTTTAAGATCCGTTACTTTGCCCTGCTCTATCGCATTGAGCAAAATTTTATAGGGGTAACGAAGCACCGCGAGATAACGCTGACTTTCCGCTCGACTACGGCCTAAAATTTTCGACAGTTTGGTGACCGAAGTACCACGGACACCTTCCCCTGCTTCTAACAATTTATGAACGTGGTCGACCCGCTCCCAGAGTGTCATGTCGACTCGCTGAACGTTCTCTTCCCACTGCAAGGCGTCAATTTGTGAACGTTCGTACTTCTCTTCCAAAATTCGCGCGGCGATAAACTTTTCACCCAGTAAAATGTGAGTGAGTAATCGCCTTTCGCCAGCGATGAGATGGAACATGCTCTCTTCGCGCCAAACGACAATTGGGTGAAGTAATCGCTCGGCAGATTTTAACGCTGCCGCAAAGGTTACGATGGATTCAAAATCACCTAGGGCCTTTCCTTCTAGTTGCTCGGCTTGAGCCACTTGATTGACATAATCTTCAATCCAATCGGTCGCATCATCTACCGCTAATCGGCTTCGATCGATAGGAAATTTTTGGGCAATTGCGATAATTTGTTGTTGGCTAACTTCTAGTTTCCGAGGGTTTTCCGGGTCACAAAAGACGTAATCGACCGGAATCGTTTTGGTCATAATTTCTTTAACATTTGACGAGGTGGCCAATTGTGCCGCAACCGAACCCGCCCACTTGGCAGTGTTCGTTGCATTTTCGTCAATTTTACTGGTCGCGCCGACTCGAGCCGATGCAGTACCGAATTTCTTCGCCATGGAAAATTCCTACTGTCTCCTAAGGAGACACTGACATTTATTTGAAAATATGTTTTAGCGTGTATTTACCCACTGCATTACTGTATTTACGGGCAGTGTGACTCGCTGGAATCTGGAAGATACTTTTGGGTTGAACCCCTTTTACATCGCGCTCCGGAAACGCGGTCGACTGGGGCAGATAGACATCTTCAGGAAACATAATGCTGCCCAATTCGCTGTGGAGCATTTCGAGTGTGCCACGATGAATATTGGTATTGGCTCGAACTTTATTGGGGCAGAGGCCGATAAGTTTGAGTTGGTTATCAGCCGATCGAGAAAAGTTTTCCGACTGAATAACCTGAAGCATGGCATTGATACCCTGCAAACTTTTTTCTTCAGGTTCAAATGGAATTACTGTATGGGTAGCCGCGTGGACAGCAGATCGGAAAATCGGGTTTCGGCTGGGGCCAGTATCGAGGATGATGAGATCGTAGGTTTCCGCGACCTCTGGCATGTGGAGGAATTCGCCCAACCGATCGATAATCATTGAGGCGATTTTGCCCGACTGGTTATCGTATTCACTATTAATTCGCTCTAACAGAGCAGGGTGTCCTACCATCACATCTACCGATCCTTTATATCCGTTATCCAGATTGATAAAAGTAGAATGTGGCAGCACTGCTTTTCCGAAAAATATATCGGCGATGCTTGAGCGACTCTCGACATCAGGATCGCCGTCATAGTCGGGATGGATTGGGGGAATCTGACCACCGGTGGCCTGAGGCGCAGATTCCATGCCGACCCAGTAGTCGGACGAGTTACATTGCATATCAAGATCGATAACAAGAACGCTTTTATTTTCGACCAGGGCAGCATACTCGGCGATAACGCTCGCGACTGTAGTTTTACCCACGCCGCCTTTTTGGTTTAAAACCGCAAGAACTTTAGAATTATAAGTAAACATGGATTATCTCTACTAAAAACATACGATAGATAATATACGCATATTATCGATAGGGCAAGGCGATGTCTTGACAGTGTCTCCCAAGGAGACAGTTAGATTTTGGTTATTTTTACTTATGTGAATTATGGAGTGCATATTAGATTGCTCTAACCAACGAGAGTAGAACGGCTAAGAAAACAGGGAGCATCAATTGCTGAATTTCTGATTGAGTATGTCGTGGTTTGAAAGAAGTATTTATTTCAATCAAGGCAATTGTACTTGGCCATGCCAACTGCAAGGAAGCGTTAGTGATTTGTTCGATTCAGTAGTCTTTCTTTACATAAGGAAGAGTGATTAAAGCAAACGATCAAG
>JBJEWS010000007.1:0-113153 GCA_051885175.1 Cellvibrio sp. | reverse complement strand
CCAGACGATCAAGCCAGACGATCAAGCCAGACGATCAAGCCAGACGATCAAGCCAGACGATCAAGCCATATGGTACGACTGAAAAAGCCATCCAAAGAACTCTGAGAAGTTAAGTATATTGGAAGAGCTCCCCACGTCGCTGCCGTGAATGCACATGTGCACAACTTAGATTGAGATGAGTGGTAACTTTCGAGAGAGCAAAAGAGGCTGGAAGTTAGTGTAGAGAAAACAGCAATTGTATTTTTAAAAGAGGTGGTAAGTCTAAGTGTCTCCTCGGGAGACACTTAGAAGTAATCCTTTGAATTAAAACCCAATAACTCAGCAAATTTGTCGAGCTCGTCGAGATTGAAAAACTCAAGTGTCAAAGCACCTTTACCTGAGGCAGGGTTATAACGGATGTTGACCGGATGCCCAATCGCGTCACTCATAAGATTTTGGTAGCGACGGATATCGGTGTCGCTTGTTGACTCTTCGCCACGGGCGATTCTCTCAAATTCACTGACTGGCGTGTGACGGGCCAGAGCCTTTCTAATTAATGGTTCGCGTTGTTTGTGGGATAACTTGCAGATGGCTCTCATATGACCAAGCGATAATCGCTGCGGATTTCTGTGCCACAGGATTAGTTCTTCCTCTGTTAAGTTCTTACCGACTCGGGAGTAGTGGGTGAGGGTGTAAACCTTATCGATACCAGTAATTTCTCGCAGCTGTTTGTTTGTAAGCCCTTCCTTACTACATATGCCAATTGCATAGGCTCTTATAGCGTCAGAAGAATCGGGATTACTTCTGAGGTAAAGGATGGCTTCTTGAGCATCGGTGAGAAGCGGAAAGGTTTGCATAGCGGTGTCCTGAGTTTGCCGTCTATTATTAGTCATGTGACTAATAATGTCCAGCGATTGGCTTGTTCAACCGATCGAACACCAAACCCTTAGTTAGCGATATGCCGAATCGTTCACAGAGTAAACCATGGCTAAACCAGTCCAGATTAAAAAAACATAAGTTATTAATCGCCAACCTTTTTATTTCCTTTTGTATTAGAGGGCAAAGATTATCTGATAAGAGTAATTAAAACTAATGACTCCTTATAAAAACACTATTGGAGCGGAAGTTATATTTCCGCTATGGTGGCGCCCTTTTCATTATTATGTAGCAGAGTAGGGATCCTATGGCCGTCTCCTCAATAAAGCAATCGTCAGGTTTCGTAGACTTAGTGATGAATTATCACGTCCATATCAATCGAATTATGGTCTGGGTGACGCTGGCGGTTTGGATGATGTCGCTTTCTTATGCGGCCGTAAATCAAACTTGGCAGTTGGCAATTGTCGTAGGTGGTGCGCTCACTGCCATAAATATGTGGGCATTAATCTTTGTAAGCGATCGCCGGATTACCCCATTAATCGTGTCTGCCGTATTTATGTTGTTCGTCTCGATGCACGTGCATCAGCTACATGGCCAAATTGAGGCGCATTTCGGTTACTTCGTATTACTTGCTGCAGTGTTTACTTACTTACATGCAGCCCCATTAATTCTTGGGGCGGTCGTCGCTGCGATTATCCATATCGCAGGTCATTTAATGCAGCATGCGGGCTACCCAGTTTATCTATTCCCGGATCATCTTCACTCTTGGGGCATAGTAGCGATGCATGCGCTTTACGTCGTCATCGAAACTGCCGTGCTCTTGGTTTTAGTGAGTATCACCCACAAGCTCCTCGTGGTTGCACGTGAATTGGTCAGCGTTACCGAAAAAATGACCGCCGAAGGCGACAAAGTGGATTTAAACATCCGCGCTCGCGCAGGTAATAACGATGTATTGCTCCACTTTAACTGGTTGCTTGATTCCATCGCCGAAACGGTCGCCGTGGCGCAGAGTGCAAAAGACAGTTCGCTTCAAAGCCTTGGAAATATGAAAACCGCCTCGGAGCAGCTACGTTTACGCAGTGATCAATCCGCTAAGGCATCGGGAATTATCGCCACCGCGACCCAGGATGTTTACAGTGCATTTCGAGAAATGAGCCGGCAGATTGATAACGCTGCCCATACTATTGATCAGATAGTCACCACCAAAAACCAAGGCGTCGATATCATTAGCGGCGCGCGTGTCGAATCCGAACAGCTTTCAGAATCTTTAGGTGAGTTCGAGCGAGTGATTTACACCCACGCGAAAGACTGCGAAACCGTGACCAGTATGATTGGTGAGATTCAAGGCATTGCCAATCAGACCAATTTACTTGCGTTGAATGCCGCAATCGAGGCGGCAAGGGCAGGGGAGAATGGTCGTGGATTTGCGGTAGTGGCTGATGAAGTAAGAACTCTGGCGCAAAGAACACAAACCGCGACACAGAATATTCAGGAAATTGTCGAGCGATTAGTGGCAGATTCTGAACAATCCGTGGAGTCGATTCGTGCGTGTCGTGAACACGCAAACGCCCACATTACCGCGAGCGAAGAAGTCGCGGGCTTATTCCAGCAAATTACTCAGGCGCTCGATTTACTTAGTGAGATTAGCGATGAGCTCTCTTATGCAACGCGCGAACAAGTCGAGCGGTCAGAGTCCATCACGTCGCAGCTAGACCAAGTGGCGGAATGGCGACAAGAAACATGGCAATGTATCAAGCGAAATCTTGAAGTCGTGGATGAATTGCAACTGCGCTTCGAGGCATTGGCTCGAGCTCTCACCAAATTCGAGGCTGCCTAACTCCCGTTTTTTTAATTCCGAGCCTTGGTAAATAAGTCGGGCTTGGGATTTCCCTCTTTTTTTAGCCGCCTAGATATAGCTTCTTCTATATAGGGGCGGCTAATTGCCGCCATGAAATCTTAAATATCGTGATTCTGACCACGATGATTGGTGGCCTAAGTCTCCTCGTATTCAGAGGATCTATCTCAATTTTTGCAGGCATACCTTAGAAGTGATCGATCACTGTCGATTTGGGTGTTTGCCTAGATCAGTTCCTGCAACTGTCGATGAAGCGCTTTAACCGACGAATGAATTTTCTGACACATTCTTCACAGATTTCACAATAGTGTCGCAGCAATGATTAACCGCATTGTGATGAATACAAGTATACAGTAGGCTGTTTTTTGGCTTATGTTCATAAGAACAATAAGTCAGATAAAAAACCATAATAATCACGATAAGGAGCAATCCCATGTTTATTTTCAAAACTAGGATGTTGTTCAAATCGGCTGCGCTCGCACTCGTCGGCTTTTCAGTAACAGCCTGCGGTGGAGCAACTATTGAAATCAGTGTTCGACAATCGTCTAGTTCTCAAGACGCCACGTCCGAACCGTCGTCTGCATCTTCATTTAACAGCAGTCTTGAATCCTCACAAGCATCATCATTTTCTATACCCAGCGCTGCATCCAGCGATCTATCTTCGGTTATGAGTTCGTCGATTGGGCTCTCATCAGTTGCCTCATCGATCGCGTCCCTTGTTTCCAGCTCAAGTCTTGCGTCTGCGGTAGCGAGTAGTTTGGCCGCATCTTCCCGCGCGAATATAAGCTCGGTAGCGTCTTCTTCGACGGTAAGTTCGATCGCTTCGTCTATTGCGAGCAGTGCTGCGAGTGCGTCTCTGGTTGTTGCCATCAATGCTGGATCGACCACTAACGCGATTTATGAAGGTGTCACCTTTACGCCGGATCGTTTCTATAACGGCGGAACCAGCAACAGCACCAATGATACGATTCGCGGTGATGAATCGGGGACGTTATTTAAGTCTGAGCGTTACGGCGATTACTCGTACGAGATTCCCGTCAGCCAAGGTGAATACAATCTTCGCTTTCATTTTGCAGAGATTTATCAAACCGCGGTTGGCAGACGTTCATTTAATTTAAGTGTTGAAGGACGGGAGATTTTTTCCAATCTCGATTTGTACGCGTTGGTTGGTCACGATGCCGCGTACTCGGTGAATGTGGATGGAATAACGGTCACCGACGGATCGCTCAGTATTACGCTTAATCGAATTACCGATAACGCGACTTTGGCGGGGCTTGCCGTCTATTCGTTCGATGGCGAACTTGAAGAACCTCCGGTTGCGCCACCACCACCAACGGGAGTTGCGACAGCAGAAAATACCGGTGCCGATTGTCCTGCGCCGACGCTTCCCGAAGCCAATGCTCTTTCACAAGTTGCCAAACTTCCCGACCCATTTAGAAAAGTGAACGGCACTCGTATTACTCGCAAAGATGAGTGGCGCTGCCTACGCAACGAAACGAATTTACAATTGCAGAAATACGAAAGTGGCGAAAAACCGCCGAAACCTGCACAGGTTTCGGGCAGCGTGAGCAACTCTGCCATTAACGTGCAAGTCACCCATAATAATCGCAATATTTCGTTCCAAGCGACGGTGACACTGCCTTCGACAGGCCAAGCACCTTATCCGGCGATCATCGGTGTGGGCGGTTCAAACTTGGATAATAGCTTCTTAGCGTCTCAAGGTGTCGCTGTTATTAACTTTAATAACAATGCCATGGGTGCGCAAAGCGGCGGCAATTCGCGTGGTACTGGATTGTTCTACGATCTTTACATGAACAATCACAGCGCAAGTTCGATGGTTGCCTGGGCGTGGGGCGTAAGTCGAATTATCGACGTGCTTGAAAGCAGCTCGAATAATTTGATCGACGTTCGCCGTGTGGGTGTGACCGGATGCTCGCGCAATGGTAAAGGCGCCTTGATGGCCGGTGCCTTGGATGAGCGTATCGCTTTGACCATTCCGCAGGAGTCCGGTGCCGGCGGTGCGGTCGCGTGGCGCGTGGCACAATCGCTGTCCAATAGCGGTGTCGAAACTCAAACTCTGAGCAATGCCACGCAAGAGCAACCTTGGTTCCGCGCTAACTTCGGTTCTAATTTTGGTAACAATGTTATGCGATTGCCGTTCGATCATCATCAGGTGATGGGGATGGTCGCACCACGTGGCTTACTGATTTTAGATAACGATATTAGTTGGCTTGGCCCAAGAGCGGGCTACGTGGGCACTGCTGCAGCGAAAGAAATCTATCGCGCTTTAGGCGCGGCAGATAACATCGCCTACTCGGAAAACGGCGGACACAACCACTGTTCTTTCCCGTCTCATCAACGTGACGTATTAGAAGCCTATGTAAGGAAGTTTTTATTGAATCAATCGGCGAACACTAACGTCATGAGAACGACAAAAAGTTCTCAAAGCGAAGTGAACTCGTGGCTTGATTGGTCGACTCCAACACTTCAATAATCCAATCCTGTTGATTGTGGGTGCTCCGCACCCACTCTTTTTATTTTTTAGCGATTATCAATCTTTGTGTGAGCTAGCGAACAGAGCAACGTCGATTGAGCGCCGATGATGCAAAAAAATTTTGCAAGGAGTCTCGGTGATGAATAATCAAACTCTCGCGTGGGCGTTATTTTGGCTGTGTATGTTCGTCATAATTTTTGCCGTCGCCATGCTGGTGAGAAATCGCGTGGCGAAAACGGAACCTCGACGTTATTCCAAAGCCGATGATGTTGATACAAGTATTTCGCCTACTCCACTCGATACCGAAATTGACGGATCGTCGCGCCCAAATCCCAATAAACCTCTCTAGCTGTGAAGCTCTTAAATTCTCGATTAATTTTGGTTTTTTGCGTGGTGTAACGCACGGAGCATAATCTGGTGATCACATAGCATCGCGGTGTATCTCACCATTTTTATGAGGGAATAATATGCTTGCGCTGACTTATCACGGCAGTAAAGATGTTCGGGTAGACAGGCATCCCGATCCAATTCTTCAAGAGCCGGACGACATTATTTTGCGAGTGACCGCCACGGCCATCTGTGGATCTGATCTCCATCTATATCGCGGCAAAATTCCACGCACAGAAGCGGGCGATATTTTTGGTCACGAATTTATGGGAATCGTGGAAGATGCGGGCCCGGCGGTGACGCGAGTTGCCAAGGGCGACCGAGTGGTCATTCCGTTTGTGATTGCCTGCGGCGGTTGTTTTTTTTGTTCGCTCAACCTTCATGCTGCCTGCGAAACGACGAACACGGGCCGAGGCGCCATCATCAATAAAAAACAAATTCCGCCAGGCGCGGCGCTATTTGGGTACAGCCATTTGTATGGCGGAATTCCAGGCGGACAAGCGGAATATGTTCGCGTACCAAAAGCTAATGTAGGGCCGCTTAAAATCCCCGAAGGCGTCGATGACGAGCGAGTACTGTTTTTATCGGACATCTTACCGACCGGTTACCAAGCGGTGGTCAATGCGGGGGTAGGTAAGGGCACTAGTCTGGTTATCTTCGGCGCAGGACCGGTAGGTCTAATGAGTGCGGCTTGCGCACGACTGTTAGGTGCTGAGCAAATTTTTATGGTCGATCATCATCCCTACCGACTCGAATTTGCAGTCAGCCGATATGGTGTGATTCCGGTGAATTTTGATCAAGTCGATGATGTTGCCGAATTTATCATTGAGCACACAGCGGGGCGCCGCGGAGTCGATGCCGCTATTGATGCGATTGGTTTTGAAGCGAAAGGTAGTGCAGTCGAAACGACTTTAACAACACTCAAACTCGAAACCAGTAGCGGCGTGGCATTACGTCAGTGCATTGCTGCGGTTCGACGTGGTGGCATCATCAGTGTGCCGGGTGTTTATGCGGGTTTTATTCACGGCTTTTTATTCGGCGATATTTTCGATAAAGGTTTAACCATTAAAACCGGTCAGACGCATGTTCAAGTATTTTTGCCCGAACTCTTAGAAAAAGTGATCGAAGGCGCGCTTAATCCAGAAATTATTATTTCGCATCGTTTGGCACTTCGCGATGCGGCCGAAGGTTACCGAATGTTCGATGAAAAAGCTGATAATTGCACCAAGGTAATTTTGCGGCCTTAGATTTTAACAGCAATAAAAAAAGCCCCGCATGCGCGGGGCTTTTTAATGAGCCATGGAACGGATTAATCGCGTTTTCGCAATAGCAGTTGTTGCAGTGCAATAAAACAGAAGAGTAGCCCGCCGATTACGATTTTTGTCCACCAGCTCGAAAGAGTGCCGTCAAATGAGATGTAGGTTTGCACTACACCCATAATCAAAACACCAATCAGAGTTCCAAAAATATAACCGAAACCACCAGTTAACAGAGTTCCGCCGATAACCACGGCTGCAATCGCATCCAGCTCAACACCGATCGCGGCCAGTGAATAACCCGAGAAGGTATAAAACGAATACACAATTCCCGCTAAAGTTGCGAGACCCGAGCTAATGGCATAAATGGCAATAGTCGTTTTCGCGATGGGCACACCCATCAGCGCGGCTGAATGTTCATCGCCACCTATGGCATAAATGCGCGTACCGAAACGCGTAAAGTGCGCAGTGATGATGGCGATTACTAAGACCAGTAAGCAAATGATTGTCGATACACCCACCCACGCATCGCCTGGTAACATAAAGCCGGCGTCGGCGATTGCCATGTAAAACTCGTGCTCAATAGGAATGGACTCTTCGCTAATAATGCTCGCAAGTCCGCGTGCTAAAAACATTCCGGCCAGTGTCACAATGAAAGGCTGAATTTTGTAGTAATGAATAATGGCACCCATGATCGAACCGAATAGGGTTCCGCCCAGTAACACCACGGGGAAGACCGCCAGCGGATGCCATTGAAATTTAGCGATAAGCACGCTGGTCACTACGCCAGTTAAGGCGATAACCGCACCCACCGAAAGATCAATGCCGCCCGATAGAATGACGAAGGTCATACCGATTGCGCAAATAATCAAAAACGCGTTATCGGATAACAAATTGAAAAACACTCTTGATGAGCCAAAGCCCTCGAATTGAATAGCACCAATGCCGAACAATAAAAAGAACAAACTGCAGGTGACGGCAAGTGGAATGTATTTGCGATTAAGCATTGGCCTTCTCCTTCACTCCAACAGCGCGTTTGATTTTGGTAAGAAGCGCCGACATTTGCGATTGGAATAATGGCGACTGCAACAGCAAAATAATAATGATTGCCGAGGCTTTAATGAGGAGATTAAATTTTGGAGAAATGCCACTCAAAATAATCGTCACGGCCAAAGTTTGAATAATCAGTGCACCGATTACCGCTAAGAAAATTGAAAAACGTCCGCCCATGAGTGACGCACCGCCAATCACTACCGCAAGAATCGCATCCAACTCTAACCACAAGCCCGCATTGTTAGCATCGGAGCCGCGAATATCGGCGGCTGCGATCATGCCCGCGAGGGCGGCACAAAATCCGACAACTACATACACACTTAATTTAATGGCTCGTGCATTCAAACCCATGTAACGGCTTGCCGATGGGTTGGAGCCTACCGCTTCAATATATAAACCCAAGGCAGTGCGGCGGGTGAGTAGCTGTACCGCAATTAGCGTTGCGATCACTAAAATAATGGGCAGCGGCAAACCTAAGAAAAATCCGGTACCGATAAAACTAAAACCCTCGTGATTGAACGTTACGATTTGTCCTTCGTTAATGAGCTGGGCAATGCCGCGACCAGCCACCATTAAGATGAGTGTGGCAACAATCGGCTGAATACTCATGTAGCCGACGAGAAACCCGTTAATAAGTCCTGCCACAAGCCCTGCCGCTAAACCTGCGCCGATAATAACGAACAAACTGTCGCTGCCTTTAGTGATGGCGTAGGCCGCAACTGCACCAGCGATAGCCATGATGGAGCCCACCGACAAATCGATGCCCGCCGTTGCGATTACCAATGACATGCCAATGGCTAATAAGGCTACGGGTGCGGCACGGTTGCACACGTCAATGAGTGAACCGTAAAAGCGACCATCTTTAAATTCGATGGAAAAAAATTCTGGAGAAATGATGGCATTGATGGCGAGCAACAATACCAAACCCGCGATGGGCCACAGGTAGCGGCGCAGTTGGGGAGAGAAAGTGAACATTGTAAAACCTCGTAATGACCAAACGGTGGCGAATGCAATCGAAAACTAAGCGCTGGCAATCGCCTTCATAATATTGTCAGGAGAAATGTCGGTGTGAGTAAGTTCGGCCACTTTTTGTCGATCGCGCATCACTACCACTTTATGGCTAAAGGCCACCAACTCTTCCATTTCCGATGAGGCGACCACGAGCGATAAACCCTCCGCACAGAGCTTTCGAATCAAGCGAATAATTTCGGCGTGTGCACCAATGTCGATGCCGCGGGTTGGCTCATCCAAAATTAATAACTGCGGATTGGCCGCAAGCCATCGAGCTAAAATCACCTTCTGCTGATTACCACCAGAGAGCTGATTGATGGGCTTTTCAATATCCGACGTTTTGATCGCCAATTCTTTTACAAAACTCTCGGCAATTTCGTTTTGTTCTTTACGACTAATGAATCGCCACCACCCGCGTTTGATTTGTTTGGCGAGAATCATGTTTTCGCGAATCGAAAGCTGTCCAAGAATGCCATCTTGTTTACGATCTTCAGGGCACAAACCAAAGCCGGCATCAATGGCCTCGCGTGGCGATTGAAACCGCTTAATTTGGCCGTCTACAGAAAACTCACCCGCTTGAGCTTTATCAATCCCGAATAGCAGTCGACAAAGTTCGGTACGGCCTGAGCCGAGCAGTCCCGCCAGTCCGACCACTTCGCCTTTTTGCACCTGTAAATTAATTGGCTGTACAAATGGCGGATTCGCGAGTTGTTTTAATTCGATAAGGTTGGGCAAATCCCTTGGCAGAGCATCGGGACGAAGTTCACTCAAGCTCGCCAACTCTTTACCCAGCATGTGGCTAATTAATTCACCGCGGCTGAGTGTCGCTGTCTCGTAAGTACCGACGTATTGTGCTGAACGCAACACTGTGATGCGATCACACACGGCATAAACTTGGTCGAGAAAGTGGGTTACAAATACCAATGCAACGCCCTTGGCGCGAAGCTCGCGCATGACGCGAAACAGGGTTTGCACCTCGTCGGCATCAAGACTTGCGGTAGGTTCGTCAAGAATCAGCACCTTGGCTGACATGCTCACGCCGCGCGCGATGGCAATTAGCTGTTGAATCGCGATGGAGTATTGTGACAAGGGTGCGGTAACGTCGATATCGAGATCGTAATCTTTAAGAATTTCGCTCGAAGCCTGATTCATTTTCTTCCAATCAATCAAACCCCAGCGACGAGGTTCGCGCCCTAAAAATAAATTTTGGGCTACCGTGAGATTGGGAAGCAAGTTGACTTCTTGATAAACGGTGCTGATACCTAATGCCTGAGCATCGCCGGTATCGCGGGGAAAAATGGGTTGGCCATTTAATAAAATATCGCCGGCATCACGCGTGTATACACCGGTCATGACTTTAATAAGTGTTGATTTTCCCGCACCGTTCTCGCCGAGTAGCGCGTGGATTTCGCCGGGCATTAGCGAGAGGCTGACATTATTAAGTGCATGAACGCCAGGAAATTTTTTGTGAATGCCACGAAGCTCAAGCACCGGGCTTGCTGATGAATTTTGCATGGGAGTACCGCTAAAGATAAGACAAGGGCGCTAAGCGCCCGAAGATTAAAGACCGCGTTTGGCTAGCTCTTCTTTCACATTTTCTTGTGTGAAAACAGCGCCGCCCATACGAATCCATTTTTCAAAATCTTTTTTACCTTTGCGGTACTCGTCGATGACATCAAATGCTGGGCCGCCTAAGTGCGGGCTTAATTCGACCGACACGTTAATCTCGCCTGCGTCGATCGCTTTAAGCGCGTCGTCCACTGCATCGACAGACACGACATAAATGTCGGTGCCGGGTTTTAATCCTGCTTCTTTAATGGCTTGAATTGCACCTAAGGCCATTTCGTCATTGTGTGCCCAAACGGCGCAAACGGATTTTCCACCGGCTTCAGCTTTAAGCATGGTTTCCATGACTTCTTTGCCTTTTGCACGGGTGAACTCACCGGTTTGACTGCGAATAATATTGATATTGGAAACGCTTTTAATGGTGTCGTTGAAGCCTTTCATGCGGCCAATGGCAGCACTTGAGCCAACAGTGCCTTGGAGTTCGAGGATAGGGCAGTTCTTATCGCCCACTTTTTCTACTAACCAGCCTGCCGCTTTTTGGCCTTCTAATTCGAAGTCGGGCGCAATACGAGTCAGGTATAAGGTTTGATCGGTTACCGATACGTTGCGATCGAGAATCACCACGGGAATACGTGCGCGTTTAGCTTCCATCAATACCGGCTGCCATCCGGTTTCGACCACCGGCGCAATCAAAATCGCATCGACACGTTGAGCGATAAAACTGCGCACCGCTTTAATTTGGTTTTCTTGCTTTTGTTGTGCATCCGAAAATTTTAGTGTGATGCCGCGCTTATCGGCATCGGCTTTTACCGATTCAGAAAAGCTGGTGCGCCATCCGCTTTCGGAGCCAACTTGTGCAAAGCCAACAGTTAACGCATGAGCTTGGAAACTGATGCCCACGGCCACCGCTAGCGCCATTGTTTTTTTTAACATTTTCATGGTCGATCCTCGTGCTGTAATTAGGGTACTGCGTCAATTATTAAATTTATCTTGACGCTCGTGGATACCGTTATCGTGATGGCGGTGGCGGGATCGTGTTAGCGTTTTAAATCCATCCACCGTCCACAATAAAATGTTGTGCAGTGCAAAGGCGGCTGTCGTCTGAGGCTAAGAATAAAGCCATCGCACTGATGTCGTCGGGCATGACCGACGTTTTTAAACATTGATTATCAATAATGTCTTGTATCGATTTTTGTTCTCCGAGCATGGCGATTTGTCGCTCGGTCATTACCCACCCGGGGACTAAAGTATTCACGCGAATTTTGTCTTTGCCCATGTCGCGCGCAAGGCCACGGGTCAAGCCTTCAATTGCAGCTTTGGAGCTGGTGTAGCCAGGCATACCGCCTTGGGTCGCGTACCAGCTCATCGAACCCAAATTAATTATCGAGCCGCCGCCGAGTTCGACCATGTGGTCATACACCGCTTGCGCCGCGAAAAAGTGGTGACGCAAATTCACTGCAATTCGTTCGTTCCAATATTCAATCGACACTTTTCTAAAATCGTGTCTTGTATCATTGGCCGCATTGTTAATCAGAATCTGAATGTTGCCGACGTCTTTCCGTATTTTTGCAATGGTTGCTTGCAGAATCGGAATGTTTAATAAATTACATTCGTAAAAAATCGGCGTATGTAAAGACTCCTTCCCCACTCGTTCGGCTAAGGCTTCCGCATCAGCTCGGCGAATATCAATAAAGCAAACCCGCGCACCTTGTTTGGCAAACGCCGTGACAAGATTGGCTCCAATCCCGGATGCGCCGCCGGTAATCAGCACCACTTTATTTTCTAGGCTTGGATATCGATTGGTTAAGGTCATGGATGAGCTCAAATATATTATCGAAATGATTTTGGCATTCTGCGGGGCTAGAGTTCTGGCGAAAACATGCGTTCTCGACCGGTTTGGCACCACAAAATGATCCTTATATTATTCAGATAATATACATAGCTTCACATAAAACCTCACGCCTTTGATGCATCTTAACTTGCTTAGCCTGTATTTGTCTTATAATATCACTTTAGTCGATTTAGGCTAGTGTTTTAACAATTCTTCATCAACCCGTCGCCGCTTGGCGTCGCATACTAATAAGAGAACAGACTTATGCGAGCTTCTTTGCTTAGAAAAATCATCAGTGGTGTGGGGTTAACGGCAGTCGGTCTTGCGATGAGCAGCGCAAGCCTGGCGAGCAACCCACTCTTTAAAGACATCTTCACTGCCGACCCTGCGGCGTTGGTTGTTGGCGATAAAGTGTATTTGTACGCAGGCCAAGACGAAGCACCCGATAACACCAAGTTTTTTGTACTGAATCATTGGTTGGGCTTTTCATCGACCGACTTAATTAACTGGGAGCGTCACGGCCCTTTACTAAAAGCGACCGACTTTAAGTGGGCGAAAGGTGATGCCTGGGCGAGCCAAGTGGTTGAGAAGGGCGGCAAATACTATTGGTATGTGACTGTGCGTCACGCGACTATTAATGGTTTCGCGATTGGTGTTGCCGTGGGCGATACCCCGCTTGGCCCCTTTAAAGATGCATTGGGCAAAGCGCTCGTTACCAACGATATGACTACCGGCACCGACATCGATTGGGACGATATTGATCCTTCAGTGTTTATCGACGACGATGGCCAAGCCTATTTGTTCTGGGGTAACACTAAGCCTTACTACGCGAAGCTCAAGCCAAACATGATCGAGCTTGATGGCCCCATTCACGACATCAAAGGCTTGCCTGAATTTACCGAGGCGATTTGGGTTCACAAAAAGAACGACAACTACTACCTCTCTTATGCGATGGGCTTCCCCGAGAAACTCGGCTATGCCATGAGTAAGAGTGTGACTGGGCCTTGGGAATATAAAGGTATCTTGAATGAAGTCGCCGGTAATACGCCCACTAACCATCAGGCGATTATCGAGTTCAAAGGCCGCGATTATGTGTTTTACCACACGGGAGCTGGGCGTCCTGATGGTGGTCAATACCGTCGTTCAGTTTCGTTGGAAGAACTTCATTACAACGAAGACGGCACTATCAAACGCATGATTATGACCACTGAAGGTGTGACCACACCGGCCGGTCAACCTAAAAAATAAAAATTAGCATCCAAGGCGGCCAACACCCGTCTTGAGGCGCTGCAATGCGAGTTCAATCAAGCTGGCATTAACCACGCAACCGAGGTGGGGAGTATTCCCCGCCTCGGTATTTTCTACACAGATGTAACGAAAAACGAAAGGGTTTCAAAAATCGTTTGACACCCGCAAACACCCTTAATAATATTGTCTGACAATATTATATTAAATAAGATTTATTGCCTCTCACTTTACGAAGGTTGCTTTTATGTCTCGGTTTGCTCTAGGTCTTGATTACGGTTCGGATTCCGTACGCGCCTTACTGGTTGATACGGCTAACGGTCAGGAGTTGGCCACGAATGTGGTTTATTACCCACGTTGGAAACAAGGTCTTTTCTGCGAACCCGCCAAAAATCAATTTCGTCAGCACCCACTCGACTACCTCGAGAGTTTGCAAGAAGTTCTTCAAGGACTTTGGCAAAAAGTGCCCGAAGGCACGGCCGAAAAAGTAGTGGGCATTAGTTTTGACACCACAGGATCAACTCCCGTGCCAGTCGACGAAAACGGCGTGGCGCTGGCACTACGTCCAGAATTTGCGACTAATCCAAATGCGATGTTCGTGCTTTGGAAAGATCACACCGCAATCAAAGAAGCTGCGGAAATTACCGATGCGGCAAATGCTTCTTCTATTAATTATTTGCAGTACGAAGGCGGCATCTACTCGTCTGAGTGGTATTGGGCCAAAGCGCTTCACGTCCTTCGTGCCGACGAACAAGTGCGTCAAGCCACTTATATGTGGGTTGAGCACGCCGATTGGATGTCGGCTGTACTAACCGGCACCACTCATCCGTTGGACTTACGCATGGGTCGCTGCGCCACTGGCCACAAAATGATGTGGCATGAAAGCTGGGGCGGTTATCCACCAAACGAATTCTTCACCGGCATTGATCCATTGTTAGATCAGTTGCGTGATCGCTTACCCGCGCAAACTTTCACATCCGACCAAACCTGCGGCTTTTTAACCGCAGAATGGTCCGAGAAGCTCGGCTTACCGGTCGGAACACCAGTTGGTTTCAGTGCTTTTGATTGCCACATGGGTGCGGTCGCAGCCAATGTAAAACCGGGCGTGCTTACCAAAATTATGGGCACCTCTACCTGTGACATTACGGTTTCCGATTACGCCTCTATCGAAGGTAAAAGTGTTCGCGGTATTTGTGGACAAGTGGATGGCTCGGTCTTGCCTGGCTACGTTGGACTTGAGGCCGGTCAGTCGGCGTTCGGAGATTTGTACGCGTGGTTCCGTAATGTCATTAACTGGCCAACGCAAAATTTGCTCGCACAAAGCGCGCTCATTAGCGAAGAAGTGAAAGCGAAATTGATCGCCGAAATCGAAGGCAACACTTTAAAAGCCCTAGGCGAAGCAGCGGAAAAAATCGCCATCGGTGAGACGGGAATTACAGCACTTGATTGGGTAAACGGCCGTCGTACACCCGATGCCGATCAGCGTGTTGCTATGGCGATCACGGGTTTAACCATGGGCAGCCATGCCCCGCAAATTTTCCGTTCATTAGTTGAAGCGACTGCCTTTGGCGCCCGCGCGATTATCGAACGCTTCGTTGAAGAAGGCGTTGCGATTAACAGCGTGGTGGTGATCGGCGGCATTTCAAAAAAATCGGACTTCATCATGCAAGTGTGCGCCGATGTTTGGAACTCTCCTATCGATGTACTTGAGAGCGAGCAAAGCTGTGCACTGGGCGCCGCGATTTTTGCATCGGTCGTTGGCGGTGTTTATGCCAACGTCGACGAAGCGCAAAAAGTGATGGCATCGCCTGTATGCAAACGTTTCACACCAAATAAAGAAGCTGCCGAACAATATCAGGCGCTCTACCAAAATTATCTAACACTCGGTCAATACGTTAACCAATCATTAGCTTAAGGAGCGCATCGTGAGTTACACAGAACTAAAACGCGAAGTCTACGAAGCTAATATGGAGCTTCACCATCGCAATCTTGTTGTCTACACCTGGGGCAACGTGTCACAAATCGATCGCGCTCGCGGTGTTGTGGCGATTAAACCCAGCGGCGTTGCCTACGAAAAATTAACCGCCGACGACATAGTGATTGTGGATTTAGAAAACAATATCGTTGAAGGGCGTTTACGTCCTTCATCAGATACTAAAACGCACACTCACTTATATCGTCACTTCGACACGATTGGTGGTGTAACTCACACCCACTCCACCTACGCCACTGCGTGGGCGCAAGTGCAGCAGCCTATTCCTTGCTATGGCACCACTCACGCCGATTATGCCTACGGCGAAATTCCGTGCACGGCCGTAATGAGTGACGAACAAATTACTCGCGATTACGAAGAAGAAACCGGCGTACAAATTACTGATTGCTTTGCCAATAAAAATCCATTGGAAGTGCCCATGGTGGTTGTAGCGGGCCACGCGCCTTTCACTTGGGGCAAGAATGCAGCCGATGCGGTTTACCACGCGGTGGTGCTCGAAGAAATTGCTCGCATGGCTTATCTCACTCGCACGCTTGATCAACAGGTTCAGCAATTAAAGCAAGGTATTGTCGATAAGCATTACTTACGTAAACACGGTAAGAACGCCTACTACGGCCAAGAATAATTCACAAAGACAATCACATCCGCTGCGCTAGGCCATCGGATTTAGAGGAAAACAATATGAAAGTATACGGCGATAAAGAAGTTTGGTTGGTCACAGGTTCGCAAGAACTTTACGGTCCAGGCGTATTGGCACAAGTAGCCGAAAACAGCCAAGCCATTGCTAAAGGTTTGGATAGCTCGGCGCACATTTCTATTAAAGTGGTAGCGCAAGACACGGTTAAATCACCGAAGCAAATTTTGGATGTAGCACGTCGTGCGAATAGCGATGAAAACTGTGTTGGCCTGATCCTTTGGATGCACACTTTCTCTCCTGCCAAAATGTGGATCGCCGGTTTAAAAGAATTAAATAAGCCCTACTTGCATTTGCACACGCAATTCAACGCGGCTTTGCCATTCGATACCATCGACATGAACTTTATGAACCTCAACCAAAGCGCGCACGGTGACCGTGAATTCGGCCACATGGCGACACGTTTAGGTCACGATCGTAAAGTGGTAGTTGGCCATTGGGAGCGCGAATCCGTTCAAAAGCAAATCGATTCTTGGGCGCGCGCGGCCATGGGTTGGTACGAATCGCAAAATCTTAAAGTCGCTCGTTTTGGTGATAACATGCGTTACGTTGCAGTAACCGAAGGCGATAAAGTTTCAGCTCAAGTGCAATTCGGTTTTGAAGTACATGGTTATGGCGTGGGCGATTTGAAAGCCGTTGTCGATACTGTGACCGATGCAGAGATTGCCGCGCAAATCGAAGTATATAAAAACGAATACGAAATTGCCGAAAGTCTATTAAACGATGCGCATCAATTCGAAATGCTCCGCAACGAAGCGCGTTTAGAGCTTGGCTTGACTAAATTCTTAGAAGAAGGCGGCTTCGGTGCATTTACCAATACCTTCGAAGATTTACACGGCCTCACTAGTTTGCCAGGCTTGGCTACCCAACGCTTAATGCAGCAAGGTTATGGTTACGGTGGCGAAGGCGATTGGAAAACGGCTGCGTTAGTTCGTATTGCAAAAGTGATGGCAAAAGGTCGCCCAGAAGGTACATCTTTCATGGAAGACTACACCTATCATTTCAGCAGCACCGATCAAGTGTTGGGCGCGCACATGTTAGAAGTTTGCCCAACTATTGCGGCGAGTAAGCCAAAAGTAGAAGTGCACTTGCACACCATCGGTTGCCGTCATGACATCGCACGCTTGTTATTCACTGGAAAAGCAGGCCCTGCTATCTGCGTATCAGTTGTTGATTTAGGTAATCGCTATCGTATGGTGATCAACGAAGTTGACGCGGTTAAACCAGAAAAAGAATTACCCAATCTGCCAGTTGCGAGTGTCTTGTGGGAGCCAAAACCCAATCTGGAAGTGGCAGCGGCGACTTGGATTTTAGCCGGTGCAGCGCACCACAACGCTTACAGCCAAGCCTTGACGACTCAAGAAATGGTTGATTTCGCCGAGATGGCAGGCATCGAAGTGGTTGTGATCGATGAGAATACCAACGTACGCGAATTCAAAAATGAGCTACGACACAACTCACTCTTCTATCGCGCACAAGTCGGTGTGTAAGTTTTAAAGAAGAGTTTCAATCAAAGGCAACAGAAATGTTGCCTTTGTTTTAAGTGAAAAATATTTTTCACCATAACAATAAAGCGAGACCAATATGCAATCACAAAAATTGTCATTTACCGAAAAAGTAGGCTTTGGTATGGGCGATATGTCGATCAACGTCATGATCGCTTCGCTCTTTTATATCATGCAGTATTTTTACACCGACATATTTGGTCTACGTCCGGTGGATGTTGGTACGTTGTTTTTGGTCGCACGTTTGTTAGACGCTCTGACCGACCCAGTTATGGGATTGATTACCGATAAGTTTAAAGGTCGCTATGGCCGTTTCCGCCCTTATTTTCTATATATGGCGATTCCTTACGGTTTCTCTGTGATATTACTTTTTACAACGCCAGATCTTGATTACAACGCAAAATTAGTCTGGGCTTATGTAACCTATTTATTTGCAACCCTTATGTTTACGGGTGTTGCGATTCCTTATATTTCATACATTGGTGTACTCACATCCGACCCCCAAGAGCGTTTATCGGCTAATGGCTATCGCATGTTCTTAGCGAAGATTGCCAACATTGTGATTGTTGCATCCGTGCCAGTCTTAGCCGCCTACTGGGGTGGTGATAATGCTGCCAAAGGTTATCAATTGGCAATGGGATTGATGGCCGTTGTCGGCAGCGGTTTATTAATCATGTGCTTCTTAACCACCAAGGAGCGCGTTGAACACGAAGTTCAAAAAGAGCCGCTCGGTCAGCAGTTTAAATTGCTGCTTAAAAACGATCAGTGGTTAGTGTTGTGCGCGGTTTGTATTCTCGGCACTCTAGGTTATGCATTACGCGGTAGCGTGGCTTTTTACTACGCGATTTATTTTTTAGGGGGCGGCGAAGCCTTAGCAGGAACGTTCACCAGTGCCGGTATCGCAGCGTCCATCGCATCCATGGTCGCATCGACTTGGATTACGAAAAAATTCTGTAAAGTGCAGTTCTTCCGTTGGACGCAAATTTTAGTTGGCGTGATCAGTGTGCTCATGTTCTTTGCTGTTGATCCGGGCGATATTGTTTTAGCGTTTGTGCTCTACATTTTGCTTTCGTTTGTGGTGGATTTACACGCACCTATTTTTTGGTCGGCAATTGCCGAGGCGGTGGATTATGGTCATATCAAAAACGGTAAACGAGTTTCGGGATTGGCTTTTGGCGGTATTTCGTTTTGCCAAAAAGCAGGCGCAGGCTTAGCCGGATTTATCGTAGGATTATTGCTCACCTATTTTGGTTACGAAGCCGGCCAAGAACAAACCGAATTTGCGATGACGGGTATCGCATTGATGCTCACCGTAATTTCTGGTGGCTTCCATGTGGTACTCGGTTTCATCATGTTCAAATACAAAATTACCGACAATTATTATCGCCGTATGGTCGAGCAAAAATCGATAGACGTTTAAGTGTTACCTGACGTAGTGCTTTTTATTTAAGGAGTTCAAGATGAGCGACATTTTATCGCCATTAATTTTGCAACGTGCCGATCCGTTTGTGTACAAACACACCGATGGCTATTACTACTTCACCGCATCGGTTCCTGCGTACGATCGCATTGAGTTACGTCGTGCTACGACTATCGAAGGGCTCGCAACGGCGGAGACGGTAAGCGCTTGGATTAAACCAGACACTGGCCCTTACAGCGAACTTATTTGGGCACCAGAGATTCACTACAATGTGAATCCTCAAGATGGCACTGCAGCTTGGTATGTGTATTTCGCTGCAGCGCCAAGCCGCGAAATTAAATTCGATTTGTTCCAGCATCGCATGTACGCCATCCGCAATGCCAATGCCAATCCATTGGAAGGCGAGTGGGAGCTCATGGGGCAGGTAGATACGGGTATTGATACCTTCTGCTTAGATGCGACCACTTTTACCCACAAAGGCGTGCTCTATTATCTTTGGGCACAGAAGGATAACGCGATTCAAGGTAACTCGAATCTCTACATAGCGCCCATGAAAACGCCTTGGGAGATTGAAGGTGAGCCGATCATGTTGAGCAAGCCAGAATACGATTGGGAAATCCAAGGCTTCTGGGTGAACGAGGGCCCATCGGTGGTTAAGCGCAACGGCAAAATCTTTATCAGTTACTCGGGCTCTGCAACCGACGAGCGTTATGCGATGGGTATTTTGTGGGCGGATGAAAACGCTGATTTGCTCAATCCTGCGTCTTGGACGAAGTCAGAAAAACCGGTTCTGACTTCAGCGCCTGAAGATAAAGTCTTTGGCCCCGGGCACAACAGTTTTACCCTCGCAGAAGACAACGAAACGGTTATGCTGGTTTACCATGCGCGTACTTACACCGAAATTGAAGGGGATCCTTTGTGGAACCCTGACCGTCATACGTTTGTTAAGCCACTTAAGTGGGATGAACAAGGTATGCCAGTTTTTGGTAAAGCATCGCGTATCGACTAAGAGTTTCAATTTGCCATGCGCTCTTTCCCGAGTGCATGGCAGTATTGTTTATTAGGGAGTAGACGTTTCGGTTGGCTTACTCGCTAGTAGCTAGATCAAAAAACCGAGCGTCAAAGCAAGATTAATCAAAAGCGCTGTCGCTATTCCACTCGAGTGCCGGAACAAAGCGAATGCCTTTTGCATTGATTGATTCGATGGCATCTTTCACCGACTGATGCACGATCAGGATTGAGGTTTTCTCGGCCAGTTCAAACATCAAGCGTTTCGGTAATTCGATTTTCTCGAGTACCGATTCATTCATCACAAATTTATCAATACTAAAAATCATACTCTCTGGATCATCTTCATCGAGATATTCGATTGCAGATTCGGTTTTATCTAGACACGCAATTCGATTCCAAACATGCATAAAAATATAATCGAGCGGCTCGGAAAATGGATCTTTAGGATTACGGACTTTGGCAGGAATGAGTTGTATGCCATAAATATCCAACTTTTCAAGAGCGGTTGCTAACGCAAGGGAGACCACTGGCTGAGGAGCGCGGTGGAAGTCTGCCCATTCAATTTTTTTCGGTATGGGTTCACCCAAACGAAATTCTAAAATTCCTTCATGGTGAACTGGTTTCCCGAGGCCGAAGTCTCCACTTTTTTGATCCCATGAAAAGAGTGGATAGTGGTCGTTATTTTCTCGTTCGACGACGTAATATTCTGCTTGCAACATGATTCTATTTCCCTATTTCTAATGGGGTGACTTTTTGAGATAGTGCAACAGGGCTGCCGTTACAATACAACTTGTGTTGACGATTATGCGGACAGGCTTGTTTAGGCTTAGCGCCAATGCCTTTGGCTCCGGCACAACCATTGCCACCCACTCGGTAATCGCGGCCATCTGAGGTAATTGTCCATCTAAATTTATCGATTTGAGATAAAACTTTTTTGCTGTATTTGTTGAGTTCATCAACCAAGGCTTTAGGGTTATCACAATATTTGCCCGCCTTAATTTTTTCACCAATTTCTTTGATATCGAGTTTTATTTTGTCGGGATAAGTGATGCCATCGGCAGCACCGGCCGCGTGGCCACCTCGGTGCAGTGGTGCGTGGAGTAAACAAGCCAGCTCAAGCATATGGGGCAACATCACCCCATTTTCTTTGCAGTTGATGTCATAGCCAAAGTCGGCGCACCAATCGGGCCAATCGTCATCGTCCATGGCTTCGCTGCAAATCAGGTGGTGAGCTTGAAGTGAGCCGCTACCGGCATACCAAGCGTGATTTTTGACGTTAGGGATAATATTTTTACGAAGTAATTGCCCATTACCTATGTGATTGCCTGCTTTACTGGCAAGATCGTGCTTTTTCTTTTTACAGTAATCACACTTTTCGTCTTTTATTGGTGCCATAACGGCGGGTGCGACTTGTGATTGCATGATGGGCGCCGGTGGCGTATTGCGGCCATTCCCCAAAAACAAATCACTATTTCGCACGACCGATTTGCCCTCGATTTTGATATCTGGCGAGGCGCTAATTGGAAAGGCTTTACCTTTGTGTTTATTAGAGATCACGCCTTTTAATACACCGGCATCATCGCCCACGCTGGTCGAAAATTCTGAGCTATTTAAGCAAACGGACGCGCCGTTAATTTTGACTCGTTTACTGCCTTTTGCGAGATCGGCACTTTTGGCGATGTTGGGGTAGGGAATAGGAACCGGACCACCCGGAGTGGGAGTTTTACAAACGTCGGGGCCGGTGATCACAGTGCCGTTACTTTTGTTAGTAACGGGGCTTCGAGAGTTCATTAAAGTATTGTTTGCCATTGGCTATATCCTTATTTCGTAAGTCTGTCCTTGGGTGCACTTTTCGACTCACAGAGTTGGGCGGTTATTTTAACCTCCACCGAATGAAAATTAGGTTGGTTGCATCACAAGTTGCGGGAATGCTCGCGGGTGTCACAGAACCAACTCAATTTTACCGCACGATTTTAGCCTGCTAGCGAGATTTAGGGCACGGCTCGCGAACCTATTTTGCAACATGAAAGCGAAGATTTGACCACCGAATAATCCCCCTCCAGCATAGTCATCCCACCGGAAAAACCCATTCATGTTATATAGTAATATTGTATGATATTTATGCTATGCTAGATATCCGCGCAATGCGGAGCAGCAGTCACCAATAATCAATAACAAACCATAAATGCTAGAAAGGACTTACTATGAAACCTTTAGGCTTAGCTTGTCTCGCCGCGTTTGCGGCTATTGTCAGCGGATGTGGGGGAGGTTCCGGCGGCGGTGGTGGAAGTACACCACCTTCGAGTGCGATAAGCAGCGTATCGTCATCGTCTGCTATAACCTCATCTATTTCATCGGCGGCCCAATCGTCGCTACCGTCGATCGACTACGCAGTCCCTAATGAACCCGCAGCGGTTTACTTGAATGCGGAAGGTCGTGTGGATTGGAACAATGTTGGCGTGCACGATCCGTCGGTTATTAAAGCCGGCGACACCTACTATATTTTTGGCTCGCATTTAGCTGCGGCCAAGTCGACAGACTTAGTCCGCTGGGAAATGATTTCGTCGCTATCGCAAAATCATCTAGTGGATGAGAGCGGTCTATTTCAAACCTATACATCGGAAATTGCCGAAGGGATTCGTTGGACGGACGGGTTCACCGGAAACTGGGCGGCAAACGTTATTGCCTCGCCCGAGGGTAAGTTTTGGTTTTATTACAACCATTGTGGCCAACAGAACCCAGACGTAACTGACGCCGTGGCTGAGGTTTGCCATAACCGTTCTTACTTGGGCTTGGCCGAAGCCGAATCGATAGAAGGCCCTTATCAAGATCGTGGGGTATTTTTACGAAGTGGCTACCGCAACGCAGCAGAGTTTGCCGAATTTCCATTGGATAATGGCCAAACCACATGGCGCGGTGCGCAGGATCCCAACGTAATCGACCCTGCCGCTTATTACGATAAAAACGGCGAATTGTGGATGGTTTACGGCTCTTACTCCGGCGGCTTATTTGTGCTCGCCATGGATAAAACCACCGGTAAACCAAAGCCGGGTCAAGGCTACGGTAAGCGAGTCGTGGGCGGGGACTATCGAGCCATCGAAGGGCCGTTCATGCTTTACAGCCCAGTGAGTGATTACTACTACTTGTTCTACTCAGTTGCTGGGTTTGCGCTCAACGATGGTTACAACATTCGTATTGCACGCTCCAAAACCCCCGATGGCCCTTTTCTCGATCCTGCGGGTAACGATATAGCCAATCAAAGTGGGCTTGCAATTGGCGGCAAGCTTTTGGGCGGCTTTGAATTTGTCAGCTTGCATGGTGATAAAACTAAAACGTGGGGATATCAATCGCCTGGCCATAACTCTGCTTACTATGACGAGCAGAGTGGGAAGCATCTGCTGGTAACTCACACACGTTTCCCGCAAACGTCGACACCCTTTCCCGGGAATGCCGAAGCTCATGCGGTTCGCGTACACGAAATGCACTTAACCGAGGATGATTGGTTGGTCGCTATGCCGACGCGCTATGTTCCGCTCGAAGGCGATAACCTCGTCGACCCAAGCGAACTTGCCGGGCACTACAAATTGGTGGATCAGGGCAACCATGTGAATACCGACGCGATTCGTTCAGTTTCAATCACTCTTAATCGTGATGGCACAATCCATGGCGCAGTATCAGGTACTTACAACTCCACTAACGGTAAGCACATTGCGCTCACGATTGGCGACCAAACTTATTCGGGCGCTGTTTCCTGGCAGTGGAGTGATGACGAAAAACGTTTGATTCCTGTTTTCTCGGCGATGTCTGATTCTGGCTCGGGCTTGATGGGCATTTATGAATCCGCCCTCGCCAACACCCAAGCCGATGCTGATAATATTTTCGAGGCGCTAGAGAAATTTACGCTCATCACACCGCAGTCGGGCATCACTCAATTACCGGTAGTGGGTTCGCGCGGTGCCGCCATTACTTATAGCAGCAGTCAGCCTGAATTCATCTCGGCAAGCGGCGCTATTCGTATTCCCACCGCGGCCCGAGGCGATCAACGTGTTGAGCTTGCCGTTAGCGTCACGCTTGATGGAAAAACTTTCACAGAAAATATCACTGTCGATTTAGTCGCACGTCCCGCGTTTAAAAATGCGATTGCTCATTACACTTTTGATAGCACATTGGCCGACAGCAAAGGGGTGAAGGATTCACCAAGAGTGACCAACCGAGATTTAAGAGTTGCTACTGACGGCCCGATAAATTTCGACGCGAATGGACGAAGTGGCAATGCGGTTGTACTTGATGGAGATATGGGACTTCGGTTACCCGACAACCTTATTCAATCCTCTACCTACACTGTCTCGTTTTGGCAGAAGACGCAAGAAGTACGCAGCTATTCCCCGGCCTTTTTTGCGGCGACTGGAGTTGCGACCGATACTTGGGTGAGCATTATTCCAGGTGGTGCGGCGCACTTCACCAATAATCCATTGGTGTGGAGTCGCGCTTATCCGGATAACTGGACGCAAGTGGTGCACACGGCGCCTGCTCCAATTAACGAATGGCAGCACTATGCAATTACCTACGATGGAGCGGATCTACACTTTTACATCGATGGTAATTTGATCGGCAAAGCACCGCGCGATGACTTTTTTAAGGATGGTGGTGAGTTTGCACTTGGGGCGAACTACGGATGGGACAACCCATTCAAAGGCATGATCGATGAACTTATCGTTTATGACACCGCATTAACGCCGCAAGACGTCAAACATATTGCTTACAACAACAAAACGAATCCTGCGGAGTTTGCCGGCATCGTCCGTGACTCTGTGACCCTTGGCAATATGAATAACGTTCGAGATGATTTCGTTTTGCCGATCGAGGGGCCAGTCGGCTCTTCGATTCAGTGGTCATCAAGTGATGAGCGCTATATCAGTATTGATATCAATCGCGCGACGGTCATCCAGCCAAGTGAGCAAGACGGAGATCAGCAAGTCACATTGACGGCAACCATTCATTATGACGATCAAGTGTTTACCAAGCAGTTCCCTGTCACCGTGAAAACGCCGGGGCCTGTGGTGTTTAGTTTCAATGGCAACCTTGATCCTTCAGACAACTCTATGCCGTCAGCGACAGCAACCGGTGATCGCATCAATAACACTGGTGGAACTTTATCATTTGGTTCGGGCGTGTCTGGAGAAGCGGTTGTCATGAATGGAACGGGCGGTGTTCGTTTGCCAGATGATCTTATTCGTGGCGATTCGTATGCAGTCTCTATGTGGATTAAACCTGCAGCTCATTCGAGCTTTACCACGGCTTTCTTCGGTGGTGCGTCTTCGACGGCTTGGTTAAGTCTCGTTCCGTCGATGGGTGGCGTTGATCGTACACGTTTGTGGGCTCATAGCGACGGGTACTATGATCTTGCGGAGTTGAATCAGCGTATTCCCCTCGACACTTGGACTCATGTAGTGATTAGTGTGGACGCCGCGGATAAGAATTCTGTGAGTATGTATCTCAATGGGCAACTTGCGAAAAAAGCCGAAGGGTTTCCCAAAGTGATGAATGTGCTTGGCGAGGTTAACGAATTCGCCTTGGGCGTAAACTATTGGGACGTTCCTTTTAAAGGTGCGGTTGACGAATTAATGATTTTTTCGGGAGCAATTAATTCCGAAAAAGTTTCTGAAATTTATCAATCAGTATCGAAATAAAAAAAGTAATTTTGTGGCTTCACATGGATGTGCAGCCACTCTCCTATTCTGCCTGTTTTTCCGGATTAAATATTTTTAGCGTGTATAATAAGTCTCTTAAAAAATATAAAGAGAGACATTACTATGCAGCCTTTATTTGGAATTCGCGCGCACGATTTCGGCACGCTCCCCATCGAAGAACTCGCGCCTAAAATCGCCGCATCAGGTGCTAAAACGATTCAGCTTGCGCTAGCTAAAGCACTTCCCGGCGAGAAACTTCTCCCCAGCGATTTTACCGAAAGTGAATTCGCATCGATTAAACAAACACTCGACGCAAATGGCATCGGAATTGCCGTGATTGGTTGCTATATAGATACGGTTACGCCAGATCTTGATGAGCGCGCATTCAATATTCGTCGTTTCAAAGAGCATATTGATTATGCTCATAAATTAGGATGTCGCTATATAGGAACCGAGACAGGCTCGCCCATTCCCTATTTGCAGAAAGACCCAGTTGGCGGCAAAGCAGCCGCATTTAAAGTCGCGACAGAAACACTGCGAGAAATTATTCGCTACGCCGAAACCAAGGATGTGACGTTAAGCATCGAGGCGGTAGAGGAATACCATGCGATGCAAACGGCCGATCAGATTAAATTTCTCATCGACGAATTTAACTCGCCAAATTTGGGTGTTATTTTTGATCCAGTTAACCTCACACCCGTCAAAGGCGTTGAGGATATCGACGCATTTTTAGATCATTGTTTTAATTGTTTTGGCGATAAAATTATTGCAATTCACGCCAAAGACTATCGCTTAGAAGAAACTCCAGAGGGTATTAGAAAATCTAAAGACTTACCAGCGGGCTTTGGCTCCCTTGATTGGTGCAAAGTCTTTAAACGAGTTAAGCAATACAATAAATCTCATGTGCCAATTTTACTCGAAGAGACGAGTCCAGAAACGGCTAAGCAATCGTTTGCGTATTTACTCGACGCTTGGAATCGGGCGTAGTAAAAAAACCTAACAGTAAACCATAAAAAAGCCCGGCGATTGCCGGGCTTTTTTATAAATGCATATTGAAAAATTATTTCCCTACGGTGTTATTACCCCAGAGCTTTTCGTATTTCCAGCCAGATAAATCTTCTACGACTTTTTTATTTTCTTCACTTGAAGGTGAGGTTGCTCCTTGTTTCAGGTGGCTGATCTCATTCATAAGGATTTGGTGGGTATCTTTATTGAGTTTGAATCGCCCCGCAACAAAAAATCCCATGAGGAGCAACAGTATTGGACCAATGACCATCGCCCACACGATGGTGCTGATCGCCCCCGACGATTGAGTCTCACTGCCTGAAATAAATCCACCCCATTCGAGGATGATGCCAACCATCATTACTGCTACTGCTTGAGCTGCTTTGCGAATAAATGTCATCACACCCGCGAAGCTACCTTCGCGACGCTTAGCGGTAACAATTTCATCCACGTCGGCGATGTAGTTGTAAACATTCCAAGGAATGTAATTAAGCGCACCGCGGCCTAAGCCTGCTAACACTACAGCACCTAAGAGTACCCACATCGACGGAAACTCGGTGGCTGTGAAGAAGATGGCGAGCAAAGCGAGAATACCTGTGATGTAAAGCGCTGCGGCGATCCGATAAGTGAACGCGGGTCCGATTTTAATAACCAGATAAATCGCAAGTGCAACAGCTGCGAGCTGAGCAATATAAGTGTTGGCGATTAAGGTCGAGGCGACGGCAACCGTCCCGCCCAGCGCAAACACAATGAAGTAGGTAAACGCTGCGTTAAAAATGTCTTGGCTAATGTAACCGCCGAGATACATGCCTAAGTGCAATCTAAACGCGCGAATGCGCAACGTCGATGAGAGGTTAACAAAGACGTTTTTAAGGGATTCTAAAGGTGGTATTTTAGGTTTATCGATATCCTCTTGAAGTGGTTCTCTTTCCCAAGTGAATAGATAGGTGATCAAGACCACGAACATAAAGGTTGCCGCAAAAATAGAACCCATAATGAGAAAGGTCGAAGCATCCTCTTTTCCGCCAACCGCGCTCACGATCCAATTTGGCAATATGCCGGCGAAAATTGCAGAGATCTGCCCCACTAAAATTCGAGCGCCCGCAAATTTTGCTTTCTTCTCGTAATCGTCGGTCATCTCGGCTGCAAGGGTTTCGTAAGGAATCAAAACCGACGCATAGACGAGCTCGAAGAACACAAAGGTGCAGAGGTAATAGAAATAATGTTGTTCGGCCACCCACATCAAAGCGAAGCTTGGCAGCAGCGGAATGGCGAACAGCAAGAAGATTCGGCGACGGCCAAATTTACGGCCCAGTCGGGTTTTATTTAAATTATCGGAAATATGTCCAATTAAGGGGCTCGCAACGGCGTCGATAATTCTTGCAATGGCAAAAATGGAAGCGGCCTCGACGGCCGACAAACCACAAAAGGTTGTGTAGAAAAAAATAAGCCAGCCACTGATGACGGCCATAGAGCCCGCGCCAAGAACGTCGTTCAAACCATAGGCAACATAATTACGTGTTTTAATTTCGCGCGTCTTCATGGTTATGTCTCTTATTGTTGTAATGAAAAAGAGAAAAAAAGCCCGCACAAGAAATGCGGGCAAAGGACTACGAATAAATTAGATGTAACGGTTCATGTATTCAACCAATGCCAGAATGGCCATTGATTGTCCGTAGGGCATAGAAGTTAATGGGATGTCACGATAGCCTTGCAAATCGTCGAATACCGGAGTGCCGAACGACACTTGTTGTAATTCACCATCGTCACTGATGTTGGCGAGAACTGCCTTAATGGCTTTGATGGCCATGGGCTCATACTTCGCATCTAAATAACCTTTGCGGATGCCCTTTAAAATACCGTAAGCAAAGCCTGCAGCAGCTGAGGCTTCCAGATACGACGATGGGTCGTTAATCAGCGTGTGCCAGAGGCCACTTTCGTGCTGGTAATCTTGTAGTGCGTTGACCTGCGCATCGAGAGTTTCGATAAGGAACAAACGCAAAGCGTCGTCCTTAGGAAGATTCAGTAATTCGATGAATTCTGGAATGGCGATGGTCACCCAGCAGTTGCCGCGCGCCCAAAGAGCATCGGCAAAGTTGTGGCGACCGTCGAAGGTCCAGCCGTGGAACCACAATCCGGTTTTGCGATCAGCCAAATATTTGATGTGAAGCATGAACTGACGTTTAGCTTCTTCAACGTAATGCGGGCGATCTAGCAGCAAGCCGATTTTTGCTAAAGGCAGTACACACATCATGAGTGTGTCGTCCCAGATTTGCTGATAGTTTTCTGAGTTGAAAACGATATGTTGCAGCCCGCCTTCTTCGGTGCGCGGCATCTCGTTCATAACCCACTCGGCCCAAACGTCTAGGTAGGGGAGGTAGCTGCGATTGTTGAAGCGCTCGGCAAGGTAAGCCAGCGTCAAGAAAGGCGAGACAGTGTTGACGTTTTTAGTCGGAGTGCCAGCTTCAAAACGATTTTTAAACCACTCCTGCATGATATGCAGGGGCTTTTCGTCACCGGTGATGTCCCAGAGTTTCAAAAGGCCATATAGGCCAACTCCGTGGGTCCATTCCCAATCGTTCCAGCCTTTGGTGTCGATGACTCGACCATCGTCCAAACGCAGTAAAAACTCGCCGCTGGTGTCTTTAATATTGACGAGATTGTCGATCAATTTATCGATCGTGCGGGTTAATTCGGTACGGGCAATACCATCTACGATAGCAACCATAAGAAACTCACTATTTATTATTAAGCCTTGGATAATGCCTGTGAGCTGCTCAAGTGTTGGTTGAGCACGCTTAATAGCAGGTTAAGGGGATGATAGCACCGAGCTAATCATGTGTCGATCATATTCGATCATTTGCGGTCACTTTAAATCAAGAAGTGTTAATGAGCGAATTGCAATGAAAAAGCCCCTTTCGGGGCTTTCAGAAACGGCTATTTGATTTGGCTAAAAGCGATCACTTAGTTTGACGAGCTTTGTAATAATCAGCCATGACATCGAAGGCTTGCTTGCGCACGCCAGTCTCGGAAATTAGGCCTTTACGATTCCAACCATTTTGGTAGATCGGATGTTCACGGCGAGGCGAGCGGAAGTCTTTTAATATCCAGGGCGACATGCCCACCAAGTTTTGAATGTTGTCGGCCATTTTTAACGTCTGGCGATAATATTCCGCTTGGTACTCTTCCGAGAATTTAAAGGGAGCACCCTTGGCGTGAACGCCTGCCATAGCGTCGGCTCCAAACTCAGACAAGATAACGGGCTTATTTGCGGGAGTGTGCCAAATAATGCCGGCGAGATCACTCAACTTGTCGTTACCGTACCAGCCGTTGTAGGTATTCACGGCAAGAATATCGAGGTGATCAACTAAAGGGTCCTTCATGCTAATTTCGATACCCTTTTGAGTATCCGCACGTTCCACCAGCAATGCGGCACTAATTAAACGAGTCGGATCCATCTGTCTAACACTGTTCGCTAAATCGATTAAAAACGCGTTGCGATCATCGGCGACGGGGGTTTCGTTGGCGATACTCCACACAATCATCGAAGCACGATTGCGATCGCGATAGATATTTTCGGCCATCATATATTTGGCCTTATTTAGCACACGCTCGTTTTGGAAATCGATCGACCAATAAACCGGAATTTCGCTCCACAATAAAAGGCCCATCTCGTCGGCGATTCGCGCGGCAAGCTCCGAGTGAGGGTAATGAGATAAACGAATGTAATTGCCATTCAAGCCGTCTTTCACTTCGGAGAACAATTTTCTTAAGGCATCTTCGGTCATGGTTCTGGCTGGATTATCGCCGATCTCTTCTTCATGCATGGATACGCCCGATAAAAAAATGGGCTTTCCGTTAAGCAGAATTTGATTATCTCGAGTATCGATAGTTCTAAAACCAATGCGTTCGTCTAAGCGGTCTAAACGTGTTGAAAAACTCACTCGGTAAAGATGAGGATTGTCGGGCGACCACAGATGTAAATTGTCTGGAGCCTCATGAGAAATTTTGGCTACACCGTCTGAATCGGTGGTAACACTTAACTTTTTACGAACGCCCTCAATGTTGATTGTTACGGTTTGGTTGGCTTTGTGATTGCCATCAAGGCGGACTTCGCCAATGAGCCGACCATCTTTATCTAGCTGTAAGTAGGCGTCGTTAATAAATGTTGTTGGCGTTGTCACAATGCGAGGAGTCCGAGTAATCCCGCCGTAGAGGTCCCAGTCGGTGATGGTGCCAGGGATCGACTCTTTTCCGTGTTCACTATCGACAGCTACCGTAATTTGGTTTTCACCTTTGCGCACGAGATGAGTAATCTCGAATGCGAATGGCGTAAAGCCACCTTCGTGTTCGCCCACTTTCTCACCGTTAACGAAAACGTGAGTGTGGTAGTTCGCCGCTTCAAAATGCGCGAATACACGGCGGTTTTTCTTTGGTGTCAGTGTGAATGTTTTTTGAAACCAAATGGTGCCTACGTAGTAACGTAATTCTGGGCTAAACGAGTTCCAGGCGGTTGGAATTTTCATTGTGGGGCCGCGCTGCATATCGAATTCGTAAAACGAGTTAGGATCGTTTTTTTCTTCCTGCTCGACATTGATGTCGCGATACCGCTGCATTCTCGACTTCGCCACCCATCCGTTAATGTCGGTGAGGCCGGTGCGATATAAATCCTTGGAGTAGACCCAATCGCCACTTAGGTCGATGTGATCTCGAGCAGCGACATTCGTCATCACAAGATCAGGACGAGCCGACACTTGTGACTGTGCAGTAATTGAAGACTGTGCCTGGCTTAGCCCTGCGGATGCGAATAAAAACAGCCCGATAATCAGGCGAGCAAGGTGTGTGGTCATATCTTTATCCTTCTTTTATTAATTTTTTGACGTTGATTCTCACGCTTCTTAACGTTTCATGGATTATCGAAGATGATCATTATTGGTAAAGTGGTCAGGCCATTATAGGTTTGCATGCCCTATGTGTCGATCATATACGATCAAATGTGGTCAAATATATTCAATTATGGTAAATATTAGTTTAGATAGGCTGCAATTTGACGCCATAACTATAACAATCAAGTTCAATCATTAGAGAATAACAACTATGAAACGTAGAGACTTTGTGAGACTAGGCACCCTCGCGGCGGCTTTGCCGGTGGCATCAACCGCCATAAATACCTTGGCGGCTTCTAACACCCAATTAACTTCACGTTCCGTGACGGCGCCAAGTTCGAACCCATTACTCAATACCGATGGCGCTTTGGGTTGGTTGGGTACTCAAGAGCCAAGAGCTCATACCGGATTTACTTTCGGCCATCCTTGGCCGCAAGGCCAACTGCAGCCGTCGGACGGCTTACTACTGATTGACGAAAACAACAACAAGCGAGCCTTGCAAACATGGGTTACGGCTACCTGGCCCGACGGTTCCGTAAAGTGGACTGGCCACGCGATAGATGCCAGTGGTCCGGTGGGCAATCAATTCCGGGTCGCCAAGGGAAATCCCGTTCGCGGCAAGCATAAAATTACGGTTCGTAAATCCGGCAAACAACTGATCGTCGATACCGGTGTGATTCGCTGTGCAGTAAATACGCTCGGAAAAACTGTATTCGAATCCATCACACGTGGACGTAAGGTGATTGCGAAAGATGCACGGTTCATTGGTCAACGTCAGTCGGCCGCCGAGATCGTCGTCGGCGAACCTTTGATCGTCAGTAATTTTCAAGCATTTATTCAGACCGCAAAAATTGAACAAGACGGCCCAGTTCGCGCCACCATAAAACTCGATGGTGTGCATCAAGACGATCACGGAAAACAATGGTTACCCTTTAGTTTGCGACTATATTTTTATGCCGGTGGTGACTCGGTAAAAATCAGTCACACCTTTATATACGATGGTGACGAGAATAAAGATTTCATCCGCGCTATGGGGCTGAGATTCGACGTTCCGCAACACGATGTTACCTACAACCGACATGTGAGATTTGTCGGCGAAGGTAAAGGGCTTTGGGGTGAATCGCCTCACGGATTAACAGGCTTGCGCCGCGACCCGGGTGAAGCGGTGCGTAAAGCACAAGTCGCTGGGTTGGAAACGCCGAAAATCTCGACCTGGGATAAACGCGTGAGTCAGCGATTGCAATATATTCCGGTGTGGAACGACTACACATTATCGCAACTCAGTGCTAATGGCTTTACTCTGAAAAAGCGCACCAAAGCGGGTCATGCTTGGATCGATGCCGACCAAGGACACCGTGCCTCGGGCGTTGCTTATGTTGGCGGAACCAAAGGCGGTGTTCTTTTTGGTATGCGCGATTTTTGGCAATTGCATCCAACGCAGATCGACATTCGCCACGCGGGAACTTCGGTGGCCGAAGCCACGCTGTGGATGTGGTCGCCCGAAGCTCCGGCAATGGATTTGCGTTTTTATCATGACGGCATGGGAATGGATACCTACCCCAAGCAGTTGGAAGGTCTCGAAATCACTTATGAAGATTACGAGCCGGGTTTTGGATCACCCCAAGGAATTGCGCGGACCAGCGAAATCACATTGTTTGCTTTAGATGCTACACCCAGTCGGGAAAAAACCATCGAGCTTGCGGATGCTATTCGTAACAACGGACAAATTATTGCGTCCCCACAAACTTATTTAAATGCGGGTGTGTTTGGTGGCTTGTGGAGTTTACCCAGCCGGAAGAACCCTATCGCAGCGAGTATTGAAGATCGCTTGCAGTGGTCGATTAATTACTACGCTAATCAAGTCGAGCAGCGTCATTGGTACGGATTCTGGCATTACGGCGATGTGATGCACGCGTATGATACCGATCGCCATGTATGGCGATACGACATCGGTGGCTATGCTTGGGACAACTCCGAATTATCACCGGATTTATGGCTTTGGTATTCCTTCTTACGCAGTGGCGACCCCACCGCGTTTCGCTTGGCCGAGGCCATGACTCGCCACAATCGCGATGTCGATATTTACCATCTCGGACAATTTGCCGGCCTAGGTACGCGGCACAACGTCCAGCATTGGGGCTGTAGTGCAAAACAGCTTCGTATCAGCACCGCGATTTATCGACGCTTCCATTATTTCATCACTGCCGATGAGCGCACCGGCGATGTTTTATGGGAAGTCGCCGAGGCCGATCGTCAACTTAAAAATTTACTCCCTGCGCGAAAGGTCGACCCAGAAGCCGCTAAGCGTGCCGCACTGCACACACAAATTGGTGTGGGAACCGACTGGGGTTCCGCCGCGGCTAACTGGCTAACTGCTTGGGAGCGCACTGGCGACGAGAAATACAAAACTTGGTTAGAAAATGCCATGAAAGTGATTGGCGAAACGCCACTGGGATTCTTTGCGGGTGGATTCTATTTTGATGTGGACACCAAACAGCTCACCGCCATTCCTCGCCCCGACACCACCTCACCAATGGGTGTGTCTCACTTAAATGCGGTGTTTGGTTTGATCGAGGTTTGCGCCGAACTGAACAAACTCATCGATGTGCCTGCCTTTAAAGAAGCTTGGTTGCTTTACTGTCGTATGTATAACGCGCCTGATCATGAGCGCACCGCCGCCTACGGCCGACAACTGCGCCAAGGCAACTTACAACAGGCTTATTCACGTGTAACCGCCTACAGTGCAGCGCAAACTCAAGATCCGAATTTAGCCGCACGTGCGTGGAAAGAGTTTTTTAAAGAACCTGTGCGATCACTTCAGACCGCTCGTATTGAAGGGCCTGATGTTCTTAATCCGGTGGATGAAGCCGCTTGGGTTTCGACTAACGACAGCGCTCAATGGGGCTTAGCGGCGATTCAAAATCTTGCCCTAGTAGGAGATTATCTGAAATGAAAATAAAGCTTTTTTGGGGCTTTATTTTGAGTTTAATTACAGGCGCGCTTTTAAGCGCGCCTGTGTTGGCTCAAAATAAACTACAAATTTTTATTGCTGGCGATTCTACAGCGGCCACTTACTCAGCGCCCGATCAACAAGGATGGGGCGCGCTTCTTGGCGAATACTTCGAGGCTGATCGAGTCAGTGTGATTAATAAAGCACGCGGTGGGAGAAGCTCGCGGACTTTTATTACCGAAGGGTTATGGGATGAGTTAATTGGGCAAGTTAATCCCGGCGATATCGTCATCATCCAATTCGGCCACAACGATGCCGGCC
This sequence comes from Cellvibrio sp., assembly GCA_051885175.1. Classification (GTDB taxonomy): domain Bacteria; phylum Pseudomonadota; class Gammaproteobacteria; order Pseudomonadales; family Cellvibrionaceae; genus Cellvibrio. The sequence goes on along the minus strand of JBJEWS010000007.1, from coordinate 78,125 downwards.
CCATTAACGATAATCATCGGGCTCGCGGTTCTTTGCCAGGTATCGGGCAGGAAAGCGAAACAATCGACAACCAGATTACTAACAAGCGTGAAACCGTCTATACCTTCGGGCATTACATTCGCTCGATGGTTGAACAAGTAAAGGCAAAACAAGCAACCCCGGTTCTTCTCTCACTTACACAGCGACAGGTTTGGCAGCATGGCCGCATTGAACGTGCAAGTGCCTACACATCTTGGATGTATCAACTCGCGCTCGATTTGGATACCGCTTTCATCGACGTAAATAATCTCGTAGCTGATAAATTCGAAGCCTTAGGCGAAGCCGAGACACAAAAATTATTTGTGAAAGATTATGTTCACTTCAATAATGAGGGCGCAAAAATTCATGCCGAGGTTATTCTGGCAGGAATGAAAGGTGCGCGCATTGGCGACATAGACGCTCTATTAAATGCTAAAGGTCGCGCAATTCCCACGGATACTTTTGCGTGGCTACGCTTACCTGTTCCTGCTGATTTAAATTTACGTTCAATCTTTTTGATCGGCGATTCGACAGTGCGTAACGGCCGTGGCGATGGCGCTCAGGGAGAGTGGGGCTGGGGCGACTACTTGCATGAATTCATCAACACTAAAAAAGTGAATCTTGTTAACCGTGCCATTGGTGGCTTAAGTAGCCGTACTTTCTACACCAGCGAAAACTGGCAGCGAACACTCAACATGATTAAACCCAACGATCTACTAATCATCCAGTTTGGACACAACGACGCCGCACCGGTTAACGATAATCATCGAGCCAGAGGCACGCTTAAAGGCGTTGGCATCGAGTATCAAGATATTGTTAATCAGCTGACGGGAAAGCCCGAGCGAGTGCATACCTATGGTGAATATCTTCGCAAGTTTGTAACCGAAGCTCGCGCCCGCGGCGCTGTCACTATGATTGCGTCTCCCGTACCACGCAACCGCTGGGAGAAAGGTCGGATTATCGAGGCGCCCGACTCATACGCCGAGTGGGCGAGAATTGTTGCACTACAAACCAACAGCACGTTCATCGATTTGAATGGCGCCCTTTCGAAAAAATACAACCAGTTGGGCAAGCGTAAAGTCAAAACCCTGTTTGCGGACGAACACACTCACACCAATGAAGCGGGTGCTCGAATTAATGCAGAGCAGGTCGCGAAAACCTTATCTCCTCTCTTCAACTTATAAAATAACCAGGGATAAACCATGAGACCAAATAACAATAAGCGATCAATCCTTGCATTTAGCGGAATTCTCGCCAGTGCATTATGGGTGGCTGGATGCGATTCAGAACAAACTCAAATGTCGGCAACCGCATCAGCCACCTCTTCATCCGTTCAAGCAGCAAAGATTAAATCGCCACACGATAGTCGCTTACTCACTGAAAAACTCAACCGCGGCGCAATCGGGGTACCGAGTGAAAAAGGTGTATTGATCTCATGGCGAAAACTTAACGACGACCAAGACGATCTCTCGTTTGAAATTTATCGCGATAACGTCAAAATTACGCAGACACCTATCAAAGGGAAAAGCAATTTTCTCGATGCCGAAGGCACTCCGGAAAGTGTTTATTCACTTGTATCCAATAAGGGTGAAACGCTAGAGGTCAAACCTTGGCAGAAGTCCTACCATGAAATTCCTTTGCAAATTCCGGCAGGAGGAGCTTCTCGCGATGGAACTCAGTATACCTACAACGCCAATGATGCAAGCATCGCTGATTTGGATGGTGACGGAGAGCTCGAAATAGTACTTAAATGGGATCCTAGCAACTCTAAAGACAACGCTTTTGCGGGCTATACAGGGCCAACATTGTTGGACGGTTACAAACTCGATGGCACCCATCTGTGGCGAATCAATTTAGGGCCAAACATCCGGTCGGGTGCACACTACACCCAATTTATGGTGTTCGATTTCGACGGCGACGGCAAAGCTGAAATCGCCGTAAAAACCGCGGACGGCAGTGTCGACGGCAAAGGCAATGTCATTGGTGATGCTAACGCCGACTGGGTAAGCCACGAAGGCGAAGTGGAAATACGAGATCGCACCGGCGCGATACAGTTAGACGATGGCCGATTAATCGGTCGGCTCCAAGGTCGTATTATAAAAGGGCCCGAATATTTCTCCGTGTTTGAAGGCGCAACTGGAAAAGTCTTAGACACAGTACCTTATATCCCGCAACGAGCACCGGGCAACGACAACCCGACACCCGAAGAAATGAAAGCCATTTGGGATGATAACTATGCGAACCGCTCCGATCGTTTTTTAGCGGGCGTTGGATATTTGGATGGAAAAAGTCCTAGCATCATTATGGCGCGTGGCTATTACGCCCGTTCGGTTGTCGCGGCTTATCAATTTGCCGATGGAAAAATTTCTACCCAATGGGTTTTCGATTCCAAAGCCGATGGCGTACCTGCAAGTTTTAGTGGGCAAGGCAACCATCAATTATCAATAGCAGACATCGATGGCGACGGTAAAGATGAAATTATTTACGGTGCTATGGCGATCGATCATGATGGTAGTCCAAAATGGAGCACCGATTTAAAACACGGCGATGCAATGCACGTTTCGGATTTTGATCCAACCCGTGAGGGTTTAGAGTCGTTTCATGTTTACGAATCGGTGCGCGCCAATGGTGGGGTGGGATCGGGCCTTGTCAGCGTGAACGACGGAACCGTCATTTGGAAAAAATCAGCCGAAAAAGATACCGGTCGTGGCCTTGCTGCCGATATAGATCCGAATCACCTGGGAGCAGAAACTTGGGCATTGAATTCTCCCCAATTATTCAATGTTAAAGGCGAGCCAATTAGCGATAAACGACCTCCACAAGTGAACTTTGCTGTTTGGTGGGATGGTGACTTATTAAGAGAGCTTTTGGATTCCACCAAAATATTTAAGTGGAATTGGCAAACCTCTACGAGTGAAGTAATTTTTTCGGCGGATAATGTTAGTACCAATAATGGGACTAAAAATAATCCCGCGATTTCTGGCGATATTCTTGGCGATTGGCGCGAAGAAATTATCTTTAGAACGAGCGATAATTCTGCGCTGAGAATTTACTCGACACCCATTCCAACGGAGTATGGATTGGTGACTCTACTGCAAGATCGTCAATATCGTTTGGCGCTCACTTGGCAAAACACCGCTTACAATCAACCGCCTCATCCAAGTTTTTACTTAGGTGAAGGCATGTCCGGTGTCACTAAAGAGTAGAGCAATCTTCTCAATAAATTTCTAACCCCCAACATTTACACAGTGTTGGGTGTTGAAAATAATAAAACCAATAATCCCAATATGACTATTGGGATTATTTTAAGCGGAATAACTAGAATACTTTTCGAATTCCGCGTCTGGCGCCGTTGGAGAAGGAACCTAGAACTAACGAATAGCTAATTGAATTAACTCTCAACATATCCAGGGTTAGTGTTTCTTCAGGTGTTAATCTTAACGAAGCGATCAATAGCTTAATTAAATAGAAGATGAAAGCGACAAAAAATTTGATCAGATTTAATCATGGTTAAAGGCACAAGAAATTATTTGTAACGAGAACTCTATAGGATATTTGAGATTTGAGTTAGCTATAATGTCTGCTTAAATGATTAGGTTTGACAAGGAGAAGAGTAGTGTATGTAGCTGAACTAGGGAAGGCGGCTATTCAGGGGATCGTTTCGATACCAAAAGATATTGCTTATGGCGCGAGAAGGACAGCCGAAGATCTTTTTGGGAATCAAAAAGTACGCAACGAAAATCGTGCCGAGCGCGAGAGAGGGATTCGAGCAATTAAAATGGCTATTGATTTTGGTTCATCGGAATCGGGCCTTATTAGAGAAATGGTGAGGCTAGTATTAACTGAGTTTTATGATTTTTTGCCTGACTCTGCGATAGAATCCATAGCTAAAAAAGCGGGTATTGGTACTAGTTTTATGACTGGTAGAACCTCTGCTCAGCTAATGTTGACAACACTGATTTCATGACAAATTGCTGAAAAGATCGCCACGCAGGTCACAGCTCAAAGAGTTGTTAAGTTTGGCGTCGGAGCAGCGGCGTCTGCACTGATAATACAGGGCTTTATCGAGCAAGCATCTGAGGCAAGTAAGAGACTGAGCCTAACGAATCCTAGGTTGTATGAGAAATTTAGAGATCGCAATTTGGACATGGCCTATATCATTATTGAAGATAGTATGTCTCCTTTTCTGAAAGCCATTAACACACATAATAAAAATAAAGCTGAGTTTTATTTGCTGATCGAGAGCATGCTAAATGAAAATTAATAAATTGTTATCCTTACTATTCGATACCTGCTATTTCTTCATTACCGCTGCTATCTGCATATTTTTATTTTTTTACGTGAGCGACCATCTTGCAAAAAAATCATCCTTCGCTAGTTTGTTTGGCTTACTTGCTGTCCTAGTAGGCCTAGTGCCGATTTATTTGCTTTACAGCGTTATTGATAAATCAATTGCTAAGAGAAAATAGTGTTTAGCGAGTGCATGTAAAACCAATAATCCCAATATTTTTATTGGGATTATTGGCTTCAGCATGAAATATTTAAACTACATCTCGTCCTTCGCGTTTGGCACAGCGAAAATCGCGGAGGGTCGCAACAACGATAACGGCCAACACCACGGATGAGATAACAGGCCAAACTAAGATATAACTGCCTAATAATAGACTTTCCATTTTTAAATCCTCTTACATGTCATTGATTAATGCTGGATTAAACACCTGGGGTTGAGCTTGATGGCTCATCTTCACCGTCGTAATTAGCGATGCGTTTTTTGATTAAGCCAAAATCGAAACGGCGCTGATTCATCAAGCTTAAACCGATGCAAACTAACGTACTGACTCCGTAGGCTGTGAGCGATGCCATAAGAACGGTGTAATCACGCAAGGCGCCTAGGCTGTAGTAGGCAAGTACGATTGCAACAAGAACACCTGCAACGAAACCAGCTCGGCGACTGACGAATCCAAACGCCATAAGACCGATCACAACACCACCGCCGACTGAGGCCAGTAATTCAAACAGAATCCCAATTGCGCCAGTCATTGGCAGCAGCGTAAATCGAGCAATACAGAACATGAGTACGCCGATAATGACCGACCAGGTAAAAGCAGTATTTGTTACTCGGTTCCAAAAGCAGCTTGCAATAACCGGGAAAACAATTGCGCCCCATAGCGCGCCCACAAACACCAACATCACAAGAATATCGAGCGAGAAGCTCGCCAGTACAATACCTACGGTCGTGGCGATTACCATCGTCAATCGCCCGATGAAAAGCATCTTGCGTGGGTCGGGATTATCTTTCGCGATATTTTTGCCATAGATGTCGGCCATGGCAATTGCTGAGAGCGCACAGAGATCGGCGTCGGCAGTTGATGAAAGTGAACCTATCACCAAAATAAAAAACAACATGATGAATCCTGCAGGTAAATAGGTAGACACCATTTGCGGGATTAAATTATTCATGTTGCCATCGAGCGGTGTAACGCCCGCTAGCAATGCCATAAGACCAATCATACCTAAACCAATAACAATGGCGCCGTAACCAAGTGTGGCGGTAATAAAGGTGGGCTTAATATGGTCTTCACGAACGGCAAATAAGCGTTGAGAAATAGTCTGGTTACCAATCGAATAAGCGAGCACGGCAGCAAAGAAGGGCGCGCCTTGATTAAGCAGCGCATCCATTGAAAATAAATTGGCTTGATCCGGCGTTAATTTATCGAAATTAGCAAAGAGCTCTTCAGGGCCGCCCATGGCGAATAAAATGGCAGGAATAATTAGAATGGCGATGGCCATCATAGCGATCAGTTGTGCAAAGTCGGTAATTACCGATGCTCTAAAACCAGACCATAAGGTGTAACTGAGAACGCCCACGCCCGCAATAATCACGCCTGCTTGGAAGGGCAGAGGCGATAGCACAGAGACGAGCGCGCCTGCCGCCGTGAAGTTCACCATAAGACTAATTAAACTGCCGAGTAAGTTTGATCCGGCGAGAATTAACTGGCTCGATGACCCGTGACGCGCATGAATAAGCTCGCCCAAGGTATGAGCGTTTGGCGCGAGTTTTCGAAAGCGTCGACCGAATGGGTAGATAAACAAAATCATCAATGCGCCCCACAATCCGTAGTGCAGTGGCCCCGAGATTCCATAGGTGTATCCGGATGTTGCGGCAGCATAAAAAGATGCCGCCCATATCCAAGTCGCTGTCATACTTGCAGCGCCCATACCAAAATCCACCGAGCGGTTGGATACCATAAATGCGTCGGCGTCTTCTTTTTTCTTTTTAATCAGAAATGTCATTAAATAGGTTGCGCCGTAAAACGCAACCATCAGCAGTAACACCGTCGGTGTTGATAATTGATGGAGACCGGCATCTTCCACGTGTAAACCTCCCAAGGCATAAATTGATTCGCTAACTCGAATTTGAGATTTTTTTAGCGAATATGGGTTATCCCTGCGCGGCCAGTGCAGCACAGTCGAAATATTCGAAAACGAATTTTTACCGATAACTATCGCTATAAATTATTCAATTTGAACGATAGATTTATTTCAGCAATGTAAATTTTTTATACGCCAATCCCTCTCGTGAAAACAAGATAGCGGCAAAGTTCGCATTATTTAAATTGCAGAAAATATTAGGATGAAGCCATTTTTCTGCGGAAAATAATTACATATTTGAAGCACGCGTTTGCAGCGGCTAAGCATCGCTAAATCGAAGCGTTTAGCGAAAATTAAAAGTTAATTGCAATGTTTAAATTTGCAATTAAAAAGCACGATCAGCGTCGTGAGAGGTAAACCATAACATAGATAGTTTTATTTTTAAAACCCGAATCGGTGATTGATTGTCGGGAATTGGCGTTTTAGCCTTCAAATAAAGGGTATTACTAATTTTTAATTAATTGCATTAATTTAATTATTAATGGATGAACGATACTTTTAGTGCTCGATAAGTAATTAAAAAATTATTTTTATTTTTGTAAAAGCCCACTCATTGTGTATGGGTGGGCTTTTATGGTGAATGCTTAAGGTCGCTAGGATGCTTCGCCGCTACATTAATTTCACAAATTAAGCTCAGTCATCCCATGTGTAGAAAAGTTCACGCGCGTCACAGGCCTACAATGGTTTCACTGGGACTGGCCGTAGGCATAGACACCCGCCAAGGCCCCGGTGAAGCTACCGGCACGCGCGCTTGTCAAAGGGGAGTTGCTAATGCCGCTTGCGACTTCGATGAACTCTTTGCCGTTGTGGCTGTAAGCGAAGCTCAAAGTGTCGCGATCAAGTTTCAAGCGCAGATAAATTCCGTTTGTAGAATCTTGTTTGAGGGGATACTCGGCCAATGTCACGCCTGTATCCGGTTGATCTTCACCATCGCGGCGGGTGATACGTAAAACGTTCTCTCCCTGTGCGCTGCGTGCTATACCAAAGCGAAAATAATGCAGATCGTTTTGCACGGCGAGTAAACCGGCTTCGTCACTTGGCTGAGTTGGCGAGAAATGGATTTTGGTTGTGAGCGTGCTATTGAGATGCGCAATGCGCCGGCCAATAAAGGAAGGCTGCTCGAATCGACCCAGTTGCGCTGAGCGTGCTTTGAGCGTGAGCCCTTTTCCGGTTTGCCACCAAGGAGTTGCAGGCGCTCGCACCATTTGCCACTCGTGCCCGAGTGTCGGCCGTGAAAATGTTTCCGTGACCGAATAATTCCCCGTAACCGGTTTTGATGGCGCGGGATCGCGAGGCAAATTAGGGCGCGTGACTAAATAGGGAACGGCTTTGCCCTTCTCCAGCACGATTGGCCAACCATCGCGCCAGGTTACCGGCAACATAAACGTCTCGCGCCCGGTCACAAAGTTACCTGGATCTTGATGGCCGGGACGGTGCAGATCGTATGGACGAGTACCAAGAAAAACCATCCACCAGTCGCCGTTTTGGTCTTGAACCATATCGCCGTGACCGGTCGCCGTAATGGGCAGTGGTCGATCATCAGCTAAACCAAATTGGGTCAGGATCGGGTTGTTGGCATAGGCTTCGTATGGCCCCATCACGGAAGACGAACGAAAAATTAATTGCGAGTGGTAGTAGCCGGTACCACCGCCAGGTGCGGACAGATAATAGGTTCCATTCACCTTATAAATGTGCGGGCCTTCTAAATAATCCGTGTGCCAAGGTACCGGATCGCCGCCATCGACCAGCAAGACATCAGCTGAACGCGGAGCGAAAGTTGTAGGGTCCACTTCCATAACGCGAATTGCCGTGTGCGCATCGTAGCGTTTGGTGTCTGGTTCGCTGTGATGCACGATATAAACACGTCCGTCGTCATCGAAAAGCAGCGATGGATCTATACCGTTAATGTGTGGCAAAAAAATTGGGTCTGACCAAGGGCCAGCGGGGTCGGTGGCGGTTACGACAAAGTTATGTCCGCAGGCGACGCAGGTGGTAATCACATAAAAAACGCCCTTGTTGTAACGAATTGCGGGCGCATAGATGCCGTTGTTACTTAAGTAAATTCCGTCGTAGTTAAGTTGGCTCGGGCGATCAATCACGTTCCCGATTTGTTTCCAGCTCACCATGTCGCGGCTATGATAAATCGGAATACCGGGAAAAAATCCGAAGGTTGAGTTAATCAAATAGTAATCGTCGCCTACGCGAATCATACTCGGGTCGGGGTGATAGCCCGCCAACACCGGGTTACGAAACTGATTTTTATTTGGCGTTTGTGCGAACGCAGGGTCATTGCCTTCATAGTTCACAAATTCAAAATGGGCGTGAGTCCCGTCAGTCACTTGGCTCGACTGAGTAGGCGATAGTGATGAGTTGCTGGTGCAGGCAACGAGCGAGACCAAAGCAACAATCCTTAGACTTATGCTTAACATCCAATTTCCCTCTGTAAAAATAATTATCGCTGTAAAAAAGATCTTAAATAGTAAGCAGCATTATGCGATTGCAAGATGATTTGTAGGTGTACATTAACGAAAGATTACGCGAAGAAACCTTGTTAATCATTTTTCGTTGATGGCTTTCGTCGAAATAAAAAAGCCCAGCTAACGCTGGGCTTTTTTATTTCAAGCAGAAGACTTACATCTTCCAACTAACGCCAAGAGAATATTCTCGACCTGACCAGTCGTAAGTCGACATACGGCCTGGGCCTGCGTTGTTGGTTTTAACTTCGCCGGTTAAGTTACGGGCATCAAAATGCACTTTGATGTTGTTGTCAAAACTATAACTAAACTTAGCGTCTAAATAGCCAGCTGCATCGGTAAATGCTGGGTTACCCGAGCGATCCGCTACCACAGCAAGATATTCGTCGCGGTAGTTATAGGCTAAACGCGCGCTCCATACATCGGTCTCGTAGTAAGCGGTAATGTTATAACTGTTTTCCGATTGTGAAGGGAAAGGTAATTCTTCACCGGTTAAGCTGTTAAACAAGCCAACATTTTTCGATTCCATGTAGGTGTAGTTAACCGAACCACCAAACCCGCTCCAGAACCCAGGTAACCAAGTGAAACTGGTTTGTGCTTGAAGTTCTAAACCTTGTACGTCTACGCCCTTGCCGTTAACTTTTTGGGTGACGTCCCACAAGCGGCCATCGCCAAAGAAGTCTACGTCGTAGTTAACTTCGCGATCGATAGTCCAGCTGGTGATGTCTTTGGTAAACCATACCGCTGACACGATGGAGTTTTCGTCTGGGTACCAAGTTAATGCAACGTCAGTTTGGGTAGCACGATAAGGTTTGAGATAAGGGTTACCACCGGTACATACGTTAGGTGTATCGTCGAGTTGTGCCAAGGTATTGAGGTATAAAGTACAGTTAGCATTTACGTTGATATCGGTAATGCGTGGACGCGCCATCACTTTTGCAGCACCAAGATAAAGCTCAAGTTTCTTGGGGATTAGGCCTAAAGTTACGTTCATGCTTGGTAGCACATCGTTGTAATCAGCTTTAACTGTCTTACGACCCAAGAAAGCTTCGGCATGGTCTGGATCTTCAATTCCGCCCAATAGTTCTCCCGTGTCTGGATTAACTTTTGGATTACCATTTTCATCCAATTGGTCGACCATCACACGAATGCGCACGTCGCCGTTAGCGGCAGTGTCGGTGTTAACGCTACGAACACCGAAGTTACCGTATAACGGCATATTCGCGACTTCGGTTGCGAAATCAGCTTGGATATAGGCAGCGAATGTATCGACCTCGACATCGAAGTTACCAATTTTTTGGTCGATATCGTTACGAGTCACGTTCTCGCCAACTTTATTGCGCATAGACTCAATAAAGCCTGAGGTATTGATCGTTGCAAATGATTTGAGTGCATCGACATTAAGATCGTAGCCTTTGAAAAATTCAGGCGAGCGATCAATATTGCCTTGCATGACTTCTTTATGGTCATCCAATGTCCAAGTTTGGCCATTGTAAGCAACACCTTGGTCGCGAATGATGTTGTATTCCTGGTTAGTGTTCGCAAAACTCTGGCTGGTGGTTTGGATACCGGCACGGAACTTTGTAAATACGCCAGATTCCGGCATGAATACAACGTCGAGTTTACCCATGTCTTCTTGGGTTTCGTCGGTCAAGGGGTTGTATTTAAAACGGGTGCGGTTGTTGTAGTTCGATAAATCGTTAACATCGAATTTGTTGGAACGGTCTTGTAAATCCGCGGCGTTACGATAGTAAGCGTTGCTCCAATCCAACTCCGGTAGCCCTTGTCCGTCGAGCGCAACGGTGATTCCACCAACACCGGCTGCAGAGATATTCGCTTCGCGAGAGTCAATGTCTTGCTCTGCTTTAGAGCTTGCCAACAAGCCGGTCACTTCGAGTCTATCGTTGGTGAAGTTAAATCCAGTCTCCACCATTTGCGTGGTTTGATCCCATGCAAAGTTCAAGGTGCGGTTGGTGATGTTAGCGTTAGAGGCTTCGTAACCGATCACGTTATGACGATCGTCGGTGCGGATGGTGCCCGGTGCAATACGCGCGGTAGAGGTAGCTTCGAATTGCAAGTTGCGATCGTGAGCCGTTTTGTCCCTTTGGTTATAGGTATAGCCAACGTGACCCGAGAGATTTTCGGTAAACGCATACTCGACCATAGTGTTGGCAGAAAGACGCTTCTCGTCGCGAGCCCAAATACCATAGCGTGGTAAATAAGGGTTGAAATCCCACCATTGTTTCAAACAGTCGGCGTTGTTGTTACAGCCATCGGGCGAGTTAATGGAGGCGAAGTCTTGATCCACTACTGTCTTTTCAGGTGAATTGTCGTAGTCGGCCATTCGGTTCCATTCGGTGTTACGAATGGCGTGAACCACAGTTGATTTGTCCGAACCGGTCACGTTGACTAAGATCCCTAAACGATCAGTAGGCTTATAAACACCGGTGATGTTAAATTTCGGCATAACATCGCCGATCAAATCATTGTATTGACCTTCCGCTGATACGGATAAAAAGTTTTCTTTAAATTCGTTCGGCTTACGGGTGTTGATTTGAATTGTTCCGCCAATACCACCTTCTGTTAGGCGCGCTTCAGAACCTTTAATTACGTCGAGAGATTTTACTAATTCAGAAGCCATATCGCGGAAGTCTACTGCGCGGCTTCCTCCCATACCCATAGCGCCCACGTTGTTCATTTCAACGCGCAGCAGATCAGGGTCAACACCGCGAATACTAACCGACGAACCTTCCCCGTCGTCACGGTTCAATTGAATACCGGGAATACGTTGCAGCGCTTCTGCAATGTTTTTATCGGGGAAAGCACCAATATCTTCGGCCACTAATGAGTCACTCATAGTGCCCATTTCTTTTTTACGATCAAGCGCACTGCGCTGGCTGTAGCGGATACCGGTAACTTCGACAAACTCCATTTGGAGTTCTTCGTTGTTCGACTTTGATGATTCTTGAGCGAAACTCGGTGATGCGACCGCGAATGCCGCGGTTGTGAAAAGTGCTGTTGCGATTCCCACTGACAAACGTTTGCGATGGAACGGCAAAGCCTTGATGTCGTGTACGGTTTTAGATGGGTTCATGTTGCCCTCTCGTAATTATCTTTATCTAAGGTGTTATTGATTTAAATGGTGAAATATCTGATTAGCCTTTATCAAATTCAACCATGTCACATCAATATCACTCATCATCAATCAAAAATCAATCAGGAGGCGGTGTTAAGTCAGGTAAACGGGGGGCGGTTACGGCAATGGTTTAGAAAGGTAACATTTGTCGTATAAATCATGAAAAAGAACAGAGGCAAGGTGGTTTGCATAGCGCAATCCACCTCGGTATGAATACAAGTAACTGGACGTTGTTTAGGAATACAAGGGATGTACTACAAAATGACGGCATAAGTGTGGATGGGGCCGTGCATATTTGAGCGGAAAATTAAATAGCGATCGTCGGGTGAGAATTGAACATTGGGTTCGACTCGATAATCGTGATTGCGCATATCCACTAATTTTTTACTTTTGAGTCTTCCTGGGCGGACTAAATCTTCTGCGTTGGGAGCGCTCACGCCCAGGTCCTCGATAAGATGAGGCTCGAACAAATAAAGGTATTTTCCGTTCTCGGCTTTAGCCACCATCTCTTCATCGCCACCATCACCTGCTAACAAAGAGCCATTGTGAGAGATTTGAAAATGTACCGACCATTCGTCGCGCTCAAGGTGATACCACACGCGTTTTTTTGACTCGAGGTGATAGGTGGATAACCAGAACTTTTCGCCGCGGGGTGTTTGCAAATCGTAATAAATTGTTTTTCCGTCGTAAGAAAAAAACTCATGCCCCGCGATTTCCATATTCATCGTGCGCGGATGAATGGCTTGCTTTTGAGAGCCATCGGTACGAACGGTCCAAATGCGATCGACCATGTGCCAAGGGCCTTCGTGACAATACATGAGTTGATGCGGATCCGTCGGCGAAAACTGGACGTGATTGAGCCAATCGTTCGACGCGGTGACGACTTTTCTTTCACCAGTTTTTAAATCGATGGTGAAAATTTCCATGGGGATGTTTTGGGCAAGGCGGTCGGCCATCCGCAATTCTTTGGCGGCGGCAAAAGTGAGAGGTTTTCCGTTTTTATCTAGCGCGTTATATCCACCATCGGTATTCTCGATTTTTGGGCCGGGCTGTAACTCATAAAAACGCGAGGCGTAAGCACCTGCCATTAGGGTGTCGTCGGCGTTAATGGTGGTAATAAATCCTTTAGGAAAAATGCCAATAGATGTTTCTTTTCCGCTCGGGATGTCGATAACCACATATTCAATGTGGTCAAAAATATTGCCGTTATCTTTACCTGTGTAATGTTTGCTAAGAATTTTTCGGGCGTAGCAGACAGGCTTTTTTCGAGAGACCATAATAACTTCATATCGGCCTTTAATAAGCATCCGGTGTTTATGCTCTTTGAAATCGTATAGGCCAATACCTAGGGGTGTGTCCATTACCATATAACGAGAATCAGCGGTGAAAGCATTATCGTGAAAATAAAGCGACCTTGAGTTATCAATTTCAGATAATCGTAAAATGGTATGTCCACTAATAGGATCGATGAACTTTTTGGGGATCGAATTTTTATCCGGGCGACTGGGTGATTGTATCTTGGTATTTGCACTTAGCGGCTTGGCTGCTACGAGGAAGGTGCTTGCTAATGTTAAATGGGTGAGGAGCTCTCGACGCTTCATACTTAATCCTCTGGCGTATGCGTTATTGTTTTGGAAGATAAAGAATTGCGGGGCATTGTTTTTAAACCCCGCATCGAAGTTTTCAATCGACTTTTAATAACGGTAAATTGAAAAATCTTTTATGTATTGGTGGGAATAGGTAGAACGAAATCCGAAGTAGCCAACATTATGATCGTGAGGAATTTCGCTTTCAAAAAACAACTGGCCGTTAACCCATACTCGTGTATGTCGGTTTTTCACTTCGGTAATCACCTCGTATTCCACCGAGCTTTTTAAGAGATGATCGTGGGATAAGTATTCTTGTAATAAATGTCGTTCACCGGTGCCATCGTACCAGCGAAAGCGTGTGGTTCCGTTATAGTTTCCTCCAATGCCCATGTAAAACAAATTTAGGTTGTCGTACTCAGCTAAAGCACCACTGCGTGTAAATAAGTTGTTATTGCGTGGATCGAAGGCCAACCAAAATTGGTTTAAATCCGATAATCGATCATTTGCTTCGCCATTTAAAAAAAATCCTCGCTTGTAGCGAATAATATAATCGCCCGTGAGTGGCTTGTTGAGCCAAACGGTAACACCGCCAAAAGTATTCAATATTAATTGGTTGTCGGCGGCTCGCACGGTTGATTGGCCCTTTGACTCCATCTCGACTTTCCATAACTGTTCATCAAGCCGTGAAAAATCGGCTTGAAATAACAGCTTTGATTCGTCAATAACCGGCGGCTTGTCGACCTTGGGAAGTGTTGAACAGCTAAATAAAACGGCGGTCAGTAGAGTTGCTGTTAGCGTCTTTATCAGAGTCATGGGATCAGTTTCCATCGGGTCTAATGGCAGACTTTTTCAGACTGGCCGGAATGCCAAGTCGACTGTCTTTGGGTGGGTGTTGGGGATCAAAATCGATCAGGTGTGGTTTTAGCCAATGCTGCAACGGCAATTTCAATCGTGAAATTTCACTTGCGACCGCAGTAGCAAATAAATAAGCGCCGTAATTGTTATGGTGCGTTTTATCTCGGCCGTCGTCATTGAATGCTAGCGGGGAGTGAGGCTCGAGCGCTGAGTAGAGAGTTCGGCTTATGGTATCGAGATCGATCACAGCGACACCGAGCTCTTTACCCGTTTGTAATACCGCTTTAGGGTAATCCCCATGCGTATTGATTACCTGTCCGTCGGCATCAAAATTACGTCGCTGCATCGACGTAATTAAAATTGGCGTAGCGCCTAAACGTTTCACTTCGCCAATTAATACCCGCAAATAATCTCGATAAGTCGTGTTCGCCTCTACATAGGTTTGCGGCCACTGCTTTTTTTGGTCATTGTGACCAAACTGAATCAGAACGTAATCGCCAGCTTTGAGAGTCTCCAAGACCTTTGCCAAACGCAAGCTACTGATAAAGGATTTTATCGTTTCGCCCGACTCTGCATGGTTAGCTATCGCGATGTTATTGTTGAAAAAGTAGGGCAGCATTTGCCCCCAGCTAGCGGCAGGTTCGAAGGCTTGATCGGTCACCGTCGAATCCCCCAGCAAATAAATAACCGGGGTGTTAACGGGCTCAACTCGAATCGATTTTATGAAGGGTGCATGCCCTAAAAACTCTAGGGTTAGCTTCTCGTCCCAAGTGAAACTGTTTTCCTCGCTCGATTTAATCAGTACCTGACTACCGCCAGGTGCATTCAACTCAGGAGGAGTGAGTTTGGGGCTACGAACATTGACGATAAAATCGACGCTTAGAAACTCGCCTTTATCGAGCGACGTCTCGGTTAAATACAGTCGTCTCGATTCGGCTTTGATACCGATATGAGTATCGTTTGAATCACTGCCGAGAACGGCCTCTACTCGATAATTTCCGTCGGGTAGGCGAATCGAAAAATAAAACGGCCGCCCGCTATTGGCTTCGGTAGCCAGATCGGCCCCATAGGAAGCGCTTTGAGAATAAGGTTGATGAGCGAGGTAAACGAATTTTGCGTCTCGATATTCTTTGACTGAATTTTTATCGAATACAAATGTATTTGCCTGGTTAGGGTCGAAGCCCTTGGCGTTAGCAAGCGATGCTAGGCCGAACAGCCATATGCCCAAGCCGGCAAGAAGTGTTCGCGAACGAAATGGATGTTGAAAAGAGAATCTCTTTCGATCTTTCATAATTCATCTTCTTATTATCTGATTAGACGTCACCCGTGGGCGTTCGACCAAAGTTCTCGAGCCTCTAGGCTCCGATTACAGGACGTTCCGCCGACCCGTCTCCCATCTGATATTGGAAAGAAGGGTAAACATGACTATACAAATTAATCATAATCAATCATTATCAGTCAAATATTATATTTCCCCTAGATAATTTACGTATAAAAACACGAGGCAAATATGAACACCTCTCGTCGAGACACTCTCAAGCTCATGGCGACTGCGGCCAGCCTCACGGCAGCGGCTCCTTATCTCAACGCGCAAACGACCTCTGGTAAAAGCGCGTCGAATCAAACTCCTTATAAAATGCAGCGATTGATTCACGGAGTTTGCTACTACCCCGAGTTATGGCCCGAGTCGGATATTGATCGCGACATTAAGGAAATGAAAAAACTCGGTATTAACACTATTCGTATCGGCGAGTTTGCGTGGTCGGTGATGGAGCCTCGAGAAGGTGAAATTGATTTGTCGCTATTCAAGCGAGTCATGGATAAGTTCCATGCTGCCGATATTTCTGTCGTCTTTTGTACACCCACGCCGACTCCACCCGTTTGGTTGAGTCATGGTCATCCAGACCGTCTATTCACCGATGCCGACGGCAATCGACTCATTCATGGAGCACGTCAGCATATTAGCTACGAGCACCCAGTCGTTCGCCAGGCTTGCTACCGAATTGTCGAAGCGATTGCCAAAGAGTTGGGTGGACACCCTTCGATTATTGCGTGGCAAATTGATAATGAATTGAAATGTCACGTCGCAGAAGATTTCAGCGATGCAGCGGTGGCCAACTGGCATATATGGTTACGAAAAAAATATGGCACT
Organism: Cellvibrio sp.; assembly: GCA_051885175.1. Lineage (GTDB taxonomy): Bacteria > Pseudomonadota > Gammaproteobacteria > Pseudomonadales > Cellvibrionaceae > Cellvibrio. The sequence goes on along the minus strand of JBJEWS010000007.1, from coordinate 61,469 downwards.
ATCGAACGTTTAAATGAGGCATGGAATACTCATGTATGGAGTACTTACTATTACAGCTTTGAGCAGGTGCCTGCGCCAAGAAAAACCCCTTTTCTACACAACGCCTCGTTAAGTACCGCCTATCGCATGTTTAACCGCGAGCGCATTGCCGAATTTTCTGATGACCAAGCAACGATCATTCGCAAATATTCATCGGCGCCTATTACGCACAACACTAACCCTGCATTCTCGGTTAATCATGAGCGATTGTTCGAGAATTTAGATTTTGGTGCTTACGATGCTTACCCAACCACGAAAGATTGGGCAGCTTTGGCATTTCGAAGCGACATGTATCGTGCAGCAAAACCCGGTCGCCCATTTTGGTTAATGGAAACCAGTGTGAGCCACAATGGTTGGTTGGGAAATCACAGCCCTATGCATGCGCCGGGATTTTTGAAAGCCGAAAGTATTTTAATTTACGGCCTAGGAGGCGAAGCGATTTGCTACTGGCTCTGGCGACAACAGCGCTCGGGCGCCGAAATTAGTCACAGCGCGGTGATGAGTAGCTGGTTTAAACCCACGACAGGTTATTCTCAAGTGCTGGAAGTGGAAGAGGCGCGTCGTCAACTTGAACCCGTTATTTGCGAGAGTAAGCCGCTCGTGCCTGAAATCGCCGTCACTTGGTCCGACTTAGGACGCGCGATGATCGAGACAGAAAATCTCGATAAAGAAGACGGTTATCCGGCGAATTACCAAAGCCTTATTCAATTTTGGCAAACCTTAATTATGGATAAGGGCTATCACCGCGATGTTAGATTTGAAGGAGCATCGCTCGATGGACTCAAATTACTCATCACGCCATCAATGCCTCACGTGAGCGAAGCCTTTGCAGAAAAAGTGGTTAAATTTGTTAAAGACGGTGGGATTTGGATTGTTGGCCCAGGCACTGGTATGCGCACTCACGAGCACACAGTACCCACACAAAGTGGATTAGGGTTAGTAGATGCTATTGCTGGCATCGAAGCAGAATTTGTATTTCCTTTAACGGGTACCGGCATTACCGCAACGGTTGGCAAAAAAACTTTAGCGCTAACGGGATGGGGTGCTAGTGCAGCTCCTAGTACATCTGCCACCCGCGTGTTAGGCACTATTAATTCATCCTTGGTCAATAATGGGGCTTATCTAACTGAAAGAGCCCTTGGCAAAGGCAAGGTGGTATTTTTAGGTGCACATCCTACGGGCGACGAAGGGCGTTTATTCTTACAAGACTTGGTGCATCAGTACGCGCAAGAAGCGGGCGCTGCCGCGCCATTTAGTGTGACGCCTGGAACGGTTGTTTGTCCGCGAGTCAAAGATGACGGTACCCAGGTATTAATTGTGATTAACATGGACGGCAAGGGCGGAAAACTATCGTTGCCCCGTGGCGCCACCAATGCGGTGACTGGTAAATCCCTTGGTTCAACACAAACTTTGAAAGCCTACGATTGGCTTGCTGTGAATATTTAGTTGAGGATGACATGGAAAAAATTGCGTTTGTAATGCAGCTAAAACCAGGGTTTGAAGCTGAGTATAAAAAAAGGCACGATGAAATTTGGCCAGAACTATCGGCCGAATTAAAAGCTGCCGGCGTGAGTGACTATTCGATTTTTTTACATCCAGAAACACTGCAATTATTTGCGGTGCTAAAACGGCGCGAAGATCACACTATGGAGCAATTGCCGTACACGGCGATTGTAAAACGATGGTGGAGTTTTATGGCCGATATTATGGATACGCATCCGGATAATAGCCCAGTCGAAATTCCACTCGCTAACGTATTTCATTTAGAGTAATCGCCATGAGAATTCTTGCAGGTATTTTGTTAATAATTTTAATGTTGAGTGCCTGCTCGTTTTCTCCTGTTGAATTAAATGCGTTAGGAACCCTTGCGCCAAAGCCACTCTATCGAGACCCTGTCTTTGACGGAGCGGCTGACCCCAGTATTGTTTACAACAAATCTAAACAACATTGGGTAATGTTTTATACCAACCGTCGTGCGAATCAAGCTGAGCTTGATAATGTCTCTTGGGTTCATGGAACTCCCATCGGCATGGCGACATCGGTCGATGGCGCTCGCTGGACTTATGCAGGTCAGGTTAACTTTCCTAAAGAGATTCCTTACACGCAAAATATCGCAGACGATCAACCCGCAACTTTTTGGGCGCCGATGGTGATCGAGCATGAAAACACTTACCACATGTATCTTACGGTGGTGCCAGGTGTGTTTGAGGATTGGAATCATCCTCGTCGAATTGTTCATCTCACCAGCCAAGATTTAAAGCAATGGCAGTATCAAAGCACACTGCCATTGGTGAATGAAAAAGTTATCGACGCCGCCGTATTACAACTCGACGATGGCAGTTGGCGCCTGTGGTACAACAATGAACTTGCAGGCAAGAAAACATTTTATGCCGAGAGTACAAACCTTTACGAATGGGAAGACAAAGGAAGTGCTCATTTGCCGAACGATCGTGGTGAAGCTCCTTTGGTTTTCAAATGGCAAGGGCGTTATTGGTTATTAAACGATTTATTAGGCAATAACGGCATTGGCGTTTATTCATCATCGGATGCAAAGCAATGGTCCCGACAGGAAGAAAATTTATTAGTCGGGCCAGGTGAGGGCCTTGACGATCAAAACAGTGGGCATCATCCCGAAGTATTAATTAATGGCGATCGTGCTTTCCTATATTATTTTGTCCACCCAAACGTCGCCGACGATGGCGTTACCGCTGACCCTAAGCGAACCTCTCTTCAAGTGACTGAGTTGCTCTATGAAAATGGAAAACTCATCGTCGATCGTAATCGTCCAACCTTTGTGAAATTAAATCCGAATCAAACAAGACGTTAGCGTTTACAAACCAGCATAATTAAAATTAGCACATAACTATTAATAACAGAGACATTTATGAAAGCCGTAATTGATATTGGTAAAACCAATGTTAAGTTGAATATTCTTGATGACGCGGGTATTCCGGTTACCCATTATTCACGAAGAAACACGCCAGTTGCGGCGCATCCTTATCCGCATGCCGATGTTGAAAACATTTGGGCGTGGCTAATTGAATGCTTTATCCAATTCCCCAAGACGAACGAAATTAGTGGCTTGATAGTGACTACTCATGGCGCCACCGCTGCACTGGTTAGTCAAATCGACTCGCCAATTAATGGCGATGGTCTTGCGCTTCCCATCTTGGATTATGAGTACGCTATGGTTTCCGAGTGCGATGCGGATTATCAAAAAGTGCGTTCGTTGTTTGATGAAACTTACTCGCCTAACTTGCCAGCTGGGCTCAATCTCGGGCGTCAATTGTTTTGGCAAGCTCGAACTTTTCCAGAAGCATTTACGAGTGCAAAAGCGATCGTCATGTATCCGCAGTATTGGGCATGGCGTTTCGGCGGCGAGCTGGTTAGTGAAGTAACGTCTTTGGGTTGCCACACCGATTTGTGGGCGCCGCAGCGACAAGAATTTTCGACGCAAGTTGAGCGGCTTGGGTGGACCCAATTATTTCCAAAGCTTACCAATGCATGGGATTCGATAGGGACAGTGAGCCAACACGTTAGTGAGCTAACCGGCTTGCCCACTACCTGTGAAATATTTGCTGGGCTGCACGACAGTAACGCGAGTTACCTGCGTTACCTTAATCGAACCGATTCCTCCTTTACAGTTATCTCGACCGGTACCTGGACAATTTTGCTCGACGCACAAGGGCAGCTCGAACGGCTTCAGCAATACCGAGATACCCTAACCAACAGCGATATTTATGGGCGTGCGGTCGCCTGTGCGCGTTACATGGGGGGCCGCGAGTACGAGGCCATCTGCCAGTGGTTAGGCGGTTCTACCGATGCCCCAGTTAATGAACTGACAATTCAAGAAGTGATAGACCAGAATTATTGGGTGACACCCGATTTTAGTGAAGGTAATGGTCCTTTCGGGGGAATGACTCCAAGGGCGAGTGAAAATATTCCAGTCAACCTGGCCGGTGCCGTCGCGACTCTCTACTCCGCATTGATGATTGACCAGCGACTAAGCGACTTAGGTGCAATCGGCGATATTATTATTGAGGGGGCTTTTCTGGTGAATCCTTTACTCTGTCGGCTCGTAGCACAATTGCGAGATTCTCAACGAGTCTATCTATCTAAGGACACCACCGGAACGGTACAAGGGGCGATGAGTTTAATGGCGGGCTGCGATCCACATACGGGTGTGTTGTCGAGCCCCGCTGAACTAGAAACTTGTGAGCCAAGTGGTTTCGATGGGTTATCCGAATACAAAGCATCATGGCAATTGCGCATAGCTGAAAATGATTGTATTGGTGAAAAATAAAGCAGTATTTGCGCGACAATCAATCATAATCATGGTTTTTTGATTGTTTTTGATTGATGCATCCATTAGTATGCGCGAAATTTACCTCAGGCTCGGAGCAATCTCATGCTGGAAAAACAACGGCAGCAACTCATTTTAGACTTTCTAGATGAGGCGCAATTCGCAAGTGTTCACGCACTTTGTGAACACTTGAATTCTTCCGAAGCGACCATTCGACGCGATCTTAACAAGTTAGCGGCAACCGGAAAAATTAAAAAAATCCGCGGCGGCGCTGAGGCGATTCAATCACCCGTCGTGCCAACCGCAAAAATTAGCGGTAAATCATTCTGGATCGATAAAGAAAAAAATGTCGATACCAAACGAATGATTGCAAAAAAAGCCGTCGAGCTTTGTGAAGATGGCGAGTCGGTCATTATTAACGGCGGCTCGTCCACATTTATGATGGCGGAGTTTTTACAAGATCGCCGCATGAATATTTTGACTAACTCATTTGTACTTGCCCAAGAATTGCTCGAAAGTAGCCAAAACCAAATCACCCTTCCCGGCGGTGAAGTCTATCGTAAGCAGAGCATTATTCTGAGTTCATTCGAAAACGACACTACGCAAAATTATCACGGCAGTAAGATGTTTATGGGTTGCCCTGGCATTAGTGAGATTGGCGTAATGGAAACAGACCCACTGTTAATTCTTGCGGAACAGAAACTTCGTAAACGCGCCGAAAAATTAATTGTGCTTGCCGATAGCAGCAAGATTGGTGTGAAAGGAAATTTAATTTTTAGTCCATTGACTGGCGTCGATATGGTAATCACCGACAGTAATGCCGATCCGAAAATCTTGCGTCATTTTGAGAAGCAGGGCGTCGAAGTAATCGTGGTCGACGCTTGCGGCTAACGAATAAAATTTTAAAAAACCCGCAGCTGCGGGTTTTTTTATGTCTGATATTTGGCGGATGCCAAAATTGACGGCTCACTCGCTCTTCGCTCATTCGTCAAGCACACCGGAATCGATTTTGAGAAACCTTAGGCATTTCGATCGTAAAATCAGAGCTGGGATTAATTTTGATTGAAAATGATTGTAATTGCAATTCGATGGAGATATATTGATCGCATGTTGATATTTATGCATCGCATTCAATCATTACGCAATTACAACAACTCAAGGATCTGTCATGGCTTACCTTCCTGAAGACTATAAACATGTGAATTACTTATGGGACGATAAAGTCGCGGATAGCCTCAATCCGGTCGAAAATTTGGTATATCGCTCCAACAAACTCGGCGAAGATCAACGCATCACCAATACCGGTGGCGGTAATACCTCGGCAAAACTCATGGAAACCGACCCACTTACGGGCGAAAAGGTTGAAGTGTTGTGGGTGAAAGGATCTGGCGGTGATTTGCGTACGTCTACCAAAGAGAATTTCTCTTCTTTATACAGTGGTAAGTTGCAGTCCTTGCATAAGGTGTACGACGGCTTCTCGGACAAAGGTTACAAGTCGGCAGGTGAAGACCGCATGGTGGGCATGTATGCGCACTGTAATTTCTGTTTAAACCCTCGCGCTTCGTCAATCGATACGCCGTTGCACTCAATGATTGCCGAAAAACACGTGGATCACCTACACCCTAACGCGGTGATCTCAGTTGCTTCCTGTAAAGATCAAGAACGTCTTACCCACGAAATTTGGGGCGGAAAATTGGCTTATGTGCCTTGGATGCGACCAGGCTGGGAAGCAGCGAAACTCTGCGAAGAAATCTACGAAAAGAATCCTGATATTTACGGAATTTTATTGGGCCAGCACGGACACACTAACTGGGCGAGCGAAAGCAAAGCCTGCTATGAAACCTCACTTTGGGTGATCGAAACTGCGGCTCGTTATATTGAGCAGCACGATAAAGGAGAGAAAACCTTCGGTGGTCAGAAGTATCAAAGCTTAAGTGACGAGGCGCGTACCGCGTTACTACGTGAATTTTTGCCACGTGCCCGTGGCTTGATTTCGGCAAATGTTAAATTCATCGGCACCGTCCAAACCGATGAAACCACCTTACGCTTCGTGAACAGCGTCGACGCGCCGCGTTTGGCTGAATTGGGCACCTCTTGCCCTGATCACTTCCTGCGTACCAAAATCAAACCCTTGTACGTTGATTTCGATCCACAACACGACGACATTTCTGTTCTATTGGAAAAGTTTGAAAAAGGTCTCGCACAATATCGCGCGGATTACACCGCCTACTATGAAGCCTGTAAGCGTCCTGATTCTCCGCCGATGCGTGATCCTAGCCCGACTGTGGTGCTAATCCCTGGCGTAGGCATGATTGCGTGGGGTAAAAATAAGTCGGAGTCCCGCGTTACCGCAGAATTTTACAATTGTGCGATTGAGGTGATGCGTGGCGCTGAAGCCATTTCTGAATACACGGCGCTTCCCGCGCAAGAAGCCTTTGATATTGAGTACTGGGAATTAGAGGAAGCAAAACTCAAACGCATGCCAAAAGAAGCCACGCTTGCTCGCAATGTTGTCGTGGTGATTGGTGCGGGCGATGGCATCGGCAAAGCGGTTGCTCATCGCGTTGCCAAAGAAGGTGCCCACGTTGTGTGCGCCGATTTGCGATTGGAATCGGCCGAGCAAACCGCAGCGGAACTCACTAAAATTTACGGGCAGGGTATCGGTGTTGCAGGTACCGGCATTTCAAGTTGCGGCCCCGCTATTGGGCTGCAAGTGGACATCACCAATCGTGATAGCGTTCGTCAGTTTTTCACTCAGGTGATACTCGCCTACGGCGGCATTGACAATGTCATAGTTACCGCTGGTGTATTCCTCGCAGAAGGTGCCGATCTTCACAAGAATGATTCAATTTTCGATATCAGCTTTAATGTCAACGTGAAGGGCGGGTACGTCGTCGCCTCGGAAGCCGAGTCAATTTGGACAAGTCAAAATTTACCGGGCTCTATGGTTATTACCACAAGCGTCAACGGGGCTGTGTCGAAAAAAGGTTCGCTTGCTTACGACACCAGTAAAGCGGCAGCAAACCATTTGGTACGCGAGCTTGCGATTACGCTTTCGCCATTAGTAAACGTAAACGCATTAGCACCGGCGACTGTCGTTCAAGGCAGTAACATGTTCCCACGTGATCGCGTCATTTCATCCTTGTCGAAGTACGAAATTCCTTTTGACGAAAGTGAGACGACCGAAGCATTGCGTGATAAGTTGGCTAACTTCTATGCCCAGCGTACGCTCACCAAACAGCCAATCACACCGGCGGACCAAGCTGAGGCAGCTTATTTATTGATTTCAGGCCAATTGAGTAAAACGACTGGTCAAGTCATTAGTGTAGACGGTGGCTTACACGAAGCCTTCCTGCGATAAGAGAGAATAATTATGAAAATAATCAATGAATCGTTATTACAAGACGAGAATAAAAAAGCCGAACAGTATTTGCAGAGCGACTATGCCGCGCTCGGCGAAAAGTTAAGTCGCGATGGTATCGACATCGAAGATTTAACAAAAAAAGCGATGGAATTTCAGGTAGCCGTTCCTTCCTGGGGAACCGGCACTGGCGGCACTCGTTTTGCTCGCTTTCCAGGCCTTGGTGAGCCGCGCAATATTTTTGAGAAGGTCGAAGATTGCGCGGTGATCAATGAGTTGTCAGGTTGCACCGACAGCATATCTCCGCACTTCCCTTGGGACCGTGTTGACGATTTTTCTGAGCTTAAACAAAAGTCAGATGCTTATGGTTTGAAGTGGGTTTCAGCAAACTCCAACACATTCCAAGATCAGCCAGGCCAAGATGTCTCTTACAAATTTGGCAGCTTGAGTAACACCGATAAAGCGGTGCGTGACCTTGCAGTTGCGCATAATCTTGACTGCATTCAATGGGGCCAAGCTCTCGGTGCGAAAAGTTTGACCGTATGGGTCGGCGATGGCTCGAACCACCCTGGACAGCAGCATTTTCAACGAGCGTTTGAGCGCTACTTAGATTCTGCAGCGCAAATTTACGCCGGTCTTCCGAGCGATTGGGAAATGCATCTTGAACACAAAATGTTTGAGCCCGCGTTCTACTCAACCATTATTCAAGACTGGGGCAGCAGTATTCTTGCCGCTATGCAATTAGGGCCACAGTGTAAATCCTTGGTGGATTTAGGCCACCACGCACCGAACACCAATATTGAGATGATCGTTGCGCGGTTAATTCAATTCAAAAAACTTGGTGGCTTCCACTTTAACGACAGTAAGTATGGTGACGACGACTTAGACAGTGGTTCGTTACAACCATACCAACAATTCTTGATTTGGAACGAATTGGTGGATGCGGAGTATCGCAAGGAGCCTGAGTTCAACCCAGCTTACATGCTGGACCAAAGCCACAACGTGACGGACCCGATTGAAAGTCTGGTGACCTCGGCGATTGAAGTGCAGCGCTCTTACGTTAAGGCGCTGCTCGTTAACCGTGAAAATTTACACGGCTTCCAAGACGCCAACGATGCAATGATGGCTTCGCAAACGTTAAAGAAGGCGTACAACACTGATGTATCGCCAATTCTTGCGATGGCAAGATTACGCAAAGGTGCGGCGGTGAATCCGTTAGAAACCTACCGTGCTTCCAAGTATCGCGAGAGTGTTGGTGTAGCGCGCCCGCGTGATAAAAATGCCAGCGGTTCAGGCATCGTTTAAATTCTATTCTCCTCAGTAGTTGGTTTGGGCTTATCGAAAGATAAGCCCTTTTTTATTGCTAAGGAATTAATACAACCAACAATTCGCTTGGGCCGTGGGCGCCGTAGGCAAGGGTTTGCTGAATATCCGCGGTTTTAGATGGGCCAGAAATTAATACACGATTGGTCGGCATATTATTGCCCCAGCATTGCTCTCGTAAGAGATCGGCGAACTGATCGAAAAATGTGTTTCGACTGACAATAACAATGTGGCATGGCGGTACTAACGACAAACTTCTTGGCTCGTCATCATCGGGCTCTATGACGACTGTTCCAGTTGCAGCAATGGCCGCTAGGGACGAGGTTATACCAACATCGACCCGATTGAATAAATCCTCTTTCCATTGCTCAATCGCACCCTCAGAAAGGGCTTCGGCAAATCGATCAAATTCGGGGTACCGATTAAAAATGCGTTGTGACGCAACCACAACTTTCTTTTGATTTTCATGCAACCAAGCTTCAATACAATCGGCCAGTGATTCTTCGCGAGTCTCGATGATCTGCGCGTGGTTAGCCGTTAGCAATTGTTTCCAATGTTCCAAAGGATTAGTGATTGACGGCCATTGGTATTCGGGAATACTCGGGCCGCTGGTATTTGGAATAATTGCCTTACGAAGCTTATTTAAAATGGATGAACGAGCGTTGGACATTATGAATTCTTCCGGTTGCGTTGGCGGATAAGCTCATTAAGTGTGCGTGGAGCAGGGCGAGGCGTGGTCCTTTTTAGGTTCCATGGAGATCTCACGCGCACAACCAAACCGCGGGCGCGTGCGACTAAAAGCGTGGCGATGGAATAAAGTTTTGGACGCACACACATTTGGCTCCATACTCGCCAAAATAACGCTTCAATGGAGGAGCGTGCGCTACCAGCGCCTCGCATGGTCCTAGACATTTGCTGATTCGTATTGGCTTGGGTCCGCAGCCTTTGCAAAATCTGCGGGATAGGAATATTTACCGGACAAACTTCTTCACAGGCGCCGCACAGGGATGATGCAGTCGGCAAATCCTGTGTCGATTCAATACCCATTAAATGCGGTGAAATAATTTTTCCAATTGGGCCAGGATAAGTCGTTCCATAGGCATGACCGCCAATTCTGGTATAAACCGGGCAATGGTTCATACAAGCACCACAGCGAATGCATTGCAAACTCGCGCGAAATTGTTCATCGCTATAGGCTTGCGTACGACCGTTATCAAGCAATACCAAATGTACTTCGCGTGGGCCATCGCGCTCGCCCTGTTTGCGCGGGCTAGTAATCATATTGAAATAGGTAGAGATAATTTGTCCGGTGGCGGAACGTGTCAATAAGCTGTAGAGCGGCGGGATTTGATCGAGCGAGCGAATCACCTTTTCGATTCCGGCTACAGCAATGTGTACCGGAGGAATGGTCGTTGTCATGCGGCCGTTGCCTTCGTTCTCAACCAAACAAAGCGTTCCCGTCTCAGCCACGGCGAAGTTAACCCCGGTAATACCGATATCGGCGTTTAGAAAGCGATCGCGCAGTTGTTGGCGGCCGATTTGAATTAACGCATCCACATCTTGCGTAAAAGGTATGTCGGCAATTTTTTGGGAAAACAGCTGCCCGATTTCTTGGGCATTTTTGTGAATTGCAGGCATGATGATATGCGATGGATGTTCGCCCGCAAGCTGCACAATATATTCACCCATGTCGGATTCAATGCAAGATTTACCTCGCTGCTCCAAATACTGATTAAGACCTATCTCCTCGGTCGCCATGGATTTACCTTTCACCACCGAGGTTCCTTGGTGACGATCAATAAGGCGATTAATAATTTCGTTAGCTTCCTGAGGCGATTCGGCCCAATGAACTTGAATGCCATTTTCGAGGCATTTTTTTTCCAGCGCTTCCAGAAGATTGGGCAAATCTTGCAAGCAAGATTTTTTGATGGCTTCGGCAGTTGCTTGCAGCGCTTTAAAATCGGCCTCATCCGGGAGGACGCTTAAGCGCTTATTGCGTAAAAAATCCATGGCGCCACGAAAGTTTTGACGAATCACAGGATTGGCGAGTGCATCCTTCGCTTGCTGTTTAAAAGCATCCGGTTGAAAGTGAGAGACGGGCGATGACATTACACGGATTCTCCTAATACACGCTCACATAAATAACTGGCTAGGTGGATGCCGCGTAATGGTTTTTGCTGCGCCTCAAGCGTACAGTTGATATTTAACATGCAGCCCCAGTCAGTACTGACGAACCGTTGGCAGCCGGTATTCTCGATGTGCTGGGCTTTATCGATTGCCATGGCCGAGGATATATCGGCTTGTTTGACCGAGAAGGTTCCGCCGAAACCGCAGCATTCGCTTGCGTAGGCTTGCTCTTTTAAATCGACGTTATCTAATTGGTTTAAAAGACTGAGGCTTGCATCGTGAATTCCCATTTCTCGGCGGCCCGAGCACGAGGTGTGCAAAGCAATGATTTCAGTTTCGCCTTTATTTTTTAACGAAACGTTCAAGCTGTGGACAAGGAATTCGCTAAGCTCAAAAACGCGCTCGGAAAATGCGGCAACTTCGTTATCCTGCGGCGCCAATTCCAAGTAGTGTTTGCGCATCATGCCCCCGCAAGACCCGGATAAAATAACAATTGGGTAGGGTTCGGGGAAAAGCGCAATCTGGCTTTTCGCTACTTTTAATGCTTCTTCGGTATAGCCGGAGTTATAAGCGGGCTGGCCGCAGCAGGTTTGTTCCAGAGGATAAATTACTTCAACACCAAAAGACTCCAAGAGTCTTATCGCATCAAGCCCAGATTCGGGGGCAAATGAATTCACAAGGCAAGTGCCGTAGAGATACACCTTTGCCGGTCTGGAAGGGTAAACCTTAATCGCGCTATTCATTTTTATTAACCAAGATGATTGTACTTATCGATGCTTCTACCATATCATGATTGATATTAATTGAAAAAGAATGAATTTGATTAATTCGACTTATTTCGAGCTCATTCCTCTCTTAGATAGACTCACGGTTAGATAACAATGAATATGCGTACCGAAAGCCTCAGCAAACTTATCTCGCCAGGTGTTGTACCAGGCAACCAACTTCGCATTATTTATGGCCATGCCAAAGCTATGGGATACGCCATCCCTGCCGTCAATGTGATCGGCACTCACTCCATTAACGCGGCGCTCGAAGCGGCGCGGCAAGTAAATTCCCCCATTATTTTGCAAGTGTCACACGGTGGTGCCAGCTTTTTTGCCGGTAAGTCGTTACGGCTAGATGGTCAGGCGAGTGCGACTTCCGGAGCGGTTGCCGCGGCGCTTCATGTTCATACCTTGGCGGAAAGCTACGGGGTGCCGGTGATTCTTCATACGGATCACGCTGCAAAAAAGCTGCTTCCCTGGATTGATGGTTTGCTCGAAGCAAGCGAGCGATATTTGTCCTCCAACGGACGCACACTTTTTTCGTCACACATGATCGACCTTTCTGAAGAAACGCTCGAAGAAAACATCCGGATATCTGCCGCCTATTTATCTCGCTTACACGCTTTAGGAATGGGGCTAGAAATTGAGCTGGGCTGTACCGGTGGCGAAGAAGATGGTGTTGATAACAGCCATTTGGATAAATCTGCGCTTTATACCAGGCCAGAGGATGTTGCCGCCGCTTACGAAGTGCTATCAGATATTAGCGATAATTTCACGATCGCGGCTTCCTTCGGCAACGTGCACGGCGTTTACAATCCGGGTAATGTGCAATTAAAGCCAAGTATCTTGCGTGAATCACAAGAGTATCTCGTGAAAAAATTTGGTTTAGTTCCCAACGCAGTGGATTTTGTATTTCATGGTGGATCGGGATCTCATCCGGATGAAATCAATGAGGCGATCAACTATGGTGTAGTCAAAATGAATATCGACACCGACACCCAGTGGGCGTTCTGGAACGGTGTTCGCGAGTTTTACGAACTTAATCGCGCCTTCCTGCAAGGTCAATTGGGAAATCCACAAGGCGCAGATGCGCCGAACAAAAAGTATTACGACCCTCGGGTGTGGTTACGGGAAGCTGAGATTTCAATGCGTGATCGATTGATCGAAAGCTTTGAACAATTAAATTGTATTAACCGGTATCAATAATAATGAATAGATTAATCGCGACAGGCTTACTTATCATCCTTGCCGGTTTGGTCTCAAGCTGCTCAAGCCTGCGCAGCGATGCCGCGTCGACATTGGCCGATTCTAAAGCGTATCTAATGACTTATTTTACCGGCAACGGACAAACCGGTTTGCACCTTGCGTATAGTCTTGACGCATACCATTGGGAAAAGTTGCAGGAAGAACCCTTGCTGCAACCCACAGTTGGAAAAGCAAAATTAATGCGCGATCCAAGTGTGGTGCAAGGCCCTGACGGTACCTTTCACATGGTATGGACGTCTGGCTGGAATGAGCTTGGCATCGGCTACGCATCCACAAAAGATTTCAAACACTGGACGCAGCAGCGCGAGTTGCCGGTAATGGCTCACGAGCCGACGGCGAGAAACACTTGGGCGCCCGAGATAATTTACGATTCTGCTCGTAAACATTTTATGATTTTCTGGGCCTCGACCATTCCAGAAAAATTTCCCGAAACCCAAGGGAGCTCAGAAGATAATTACAATCATCGGATGTATTACACCACGACGCGTGATTTTATCGATTTTTCACCTACCCAGTTATTGCTCGACCCTGGCTATAGTGTGATTGATGCGAGCTTTTTTACCTTAGACGAACAGCTTTACTTAATCGTGAAAAACGAAACGCGATTTCCGCCTAAAAAATATTTGAAAATCGCAAAAGCCGACAGCTATACAGGGCCATTTCATCAATGGAGTGAGCCGATCTCGCCAAAAGGTTTGTGGGTAGAGGGGCCATCAACTTTAGTTAACGACAATGAAGTCACTATCTATTTCGATGCTTACATCGAAAAATATTACGGTGCGATTCGCTCGAGCGATCTTATCAACTGGCAAGACGTGAGCGATCAGATGCACTTTCCTGACGCCGGCACTGCTAAACGCATGCGACATGGAACGGTGATTGAGATAAAAGCTTCCATGCTTGAACATCTGTTGGCAAAGTAATGCGAGCGGTGAGATCGAGCGCAAAGCTTTATAGCAAAGGCTCGATCGGCAACCACGAACAAAACTTCACAAATGCACGCTTGTACCAGGGCGTGCGAGGTTCATTAAAGTAGAGCATGATTTTATCGCCCTGATGTTCTTGCCATTGCAGCTTGCCATGGTTATTAATTACCACCTCATAACTGCGTTTATAAAGTTCGCTTTCAAAAACGTTCACAACTTCGTTGGCAAGCTCTGGGCTTTCGATGATAAAGCCAAGCTCGGTATTTAAATTCGCGGAGCGTGGGTCGAAATTAAACGAGCCGATAAAAACTCGCTTGCGATCGACAGCAAAGGTTTTTGCGTGAAGGCTCGAACCGGAGCTTCCTAATAAATCTCTAAACTCCAGATTGCCTTTAGGTGTGGTGCGGCGCATCTCAAAAATTTTCACGCCTTCTTTTAATAAGTCTTTGCGGCGCTTGGCGTAGCCTGCGTGAACGGGAATTACATCAGTCGCATCGAGCGAGTTGGTCAATACGCGCACGTCGATATTGTTATCGGTGAGAAATTTAAACGCCTTTACACCTTCTTTGGTGGGCACAAAATAAGGCGATACCAAAAAAAACTCGTGTTCCGCTTGTCCGCCATACTCAGCTAAACGGGTGATGAGCAATTCTTCTTTATCGGCTAGGCCAAGCGCTTTTTCGGGAGTGTCACTAATCATGAGCGTATGCGCCCAAATGAGAGGCAACTCATCATTTAATAATTTATGTACAAAGGGCAGCTCGCGAATGGCGCTTACGTATTCCGCAGCGCCCGGTAATCGCTCAACAGCTTTGGCCGCACTGTGTAATTCGCTCAAAGAAGTTTGCGGTGGTTTTTTAACAAGCGAATCTATGGGGTAGGCCGACAAGCTGTGCCAGTAACGGTCAAAATCTTGAGATACCGAATCAACGACGGCACCAATCGCCATTACGTCTAAGTCGTCAAATAATAATCCGTCTGTCGCGCCGAAGTATTCATCGCCAATATTTCGGCCGCCAATGATCGTTGCGGTGTTATCGACAGTGAATGATTTGTTGTGCATACGACGATTTAATCGATCGAAGTCGGTGAGAAAACCTAGGTGTTTAAATCGTCTGGTGGGGAAGGGGTTGAACAAACGGACTTCGATATTCGGGTGAAGGTTGAGTACCGATAAAATGTGGTCTAACCCATGAGTGCCGTTGTCATCTACTAGCAGGCGAACCCGTACACCACGGTCGGCTGCCGAGTGAATCTCCTCAAGCAGCAAGGTGCCGGTGATGTCGTTTTTCCAGATGTAATACTGAACATCCAACGTTTTTTGTGCGACGCGAGCTAACAAGGCGCGTGCTGCAAAGGCGTCGCGAGGGCCATTGAGGGTGTGAATACCGGTGAGGCCAGGATGGGCATCGACGCGATCTTTAATGGCGGCGCCCAAGCGCGTTAGCCGCGCGTCGTCGACAGATAGTGCGTAGGCGTCGGAGCGATCCCCAACCGGCGATAAACTGCAACCTGTACCTGTGAACATTGCGATAGTGGCAATCCATAACAGTCGGCAATCTCGCCAAGAACTCATGAAACTTCCTCATTCAAACCCATCACTGAATGGCGACGAACCAGACTCGTCGAATAATAGATGCGAATCATACACAAGGCGGGAAGCCCTTACTAATCATGGCGCTTGTAAATCGCGGAAACCGCGAAATTGTGTCATTTGTACGATTAAATGGGCTAGGTGCAGAGGGCGGGTGACCGTGGCTATGGGAGGTAAAATTACGAGCAGCCTTTATCTATGGCTCAAATGATGAGAAGAGCAATAGGTCCCGCCCTTCTAATTTGCTGATGTGGCGATACACTCGGGTTTCAATTCATCGTGAAAGGGACATTGGTGAGATATGAAAGCGATCCTTCTTGGTTTTTGTGCGGCCTTACTGACCGCTTGTGCGACACCCCAAACTCACTTTGGAAAATACCCTAACGTTTATATCGATACAGCTCTTGAGGATCCCAATACTTTGAATGTGGGCGAGACTACTCTGAGTGCCGACATTCCTCCAGCGGTAGACGATGTCGACGCTTTACTAGAGCCACCTTCCGCCTCTTATCGCCTCAATTGTTTGGTGATGAGCTATTTGATGTTAGCTAAGCCCGAGTTGCCAGACACTGACGAACACAAATTTGTTTTTGCTGGAAGTTACGAAAAATGGACGCCGATCGAAGGCGAGCCAAAGCGTTACTTTGTATTTCGACTACTGTAATAGATTTTGATAGCCGTGGATGGCTGAACAAATTAGCAACGCGGCTTTAGATTAATCCGCTAAGTAATTTGTCTTCGATTCATTTCTCGTTTTTTAATTCTGAATACCTCCCCCATCCTTTACGACAATTTGCGTATCTCCGCACCATCGTTTAACGCGGTGAGTTTTCTCGCGATAAATCTCGCACTTAGGGCGAAGCTCGCACAGATCTTCCAAACAATTTCACCTTTATTTAATCGGCTGAGCAGTGATGTGATATTTATTTTTGATAAGAGTGTTTACAACGCCCTAACTTAATATTATATTACAAATCAACTTATGTGGTATTCCTCAAGTCCCATAGTGTCACGCAATTTGTCGTTGGGTGCGATCGGTTTTTCGCCAGCAATGGCGATTGAACGCACCACCGTTTTTCCGCGTTTGGCTGAGCCATTCGCGGATTTTTTCTATTTAAATCAATAATTTATATGTGTTACTTTGGCGTGTGCGCCAATGCTACCTTCCTACTCAGTTTTATCCTTTCAATCCGATTTATCGTGATTTATCTGTGAACCAGTTGCCAAACGCTTATCGTGCATATAATACTTTTATATGACAAAACTAATCGCAATGGTGGCGTCATAGGCTTTCTAACCATTCTCACCAATCTAAGGGCTATCGAAACGTAGCTTCCAATAATTAACGTTGAGAGATTCCGGAGTTCACATGTTTAATAAAAATATTCTGAGTTTGTCCGTAGCGGCTATCATCGCTTACGGCGCTCCTGTGGTTCAGGCACAAGAAGATCAAATCGAAGAAGTTATCGTTACCGGTATTCGCGCGAGCTTGGCTAAAGCAGTCGATGTTAAGCGCGAAAATTTCGCCGTGGTCGATGCAATCGTTGCAGAAGACATCGGTAAGTTTCCTGATAACAACGTAGTTGAGGCGTTACAACGCGTGACTGGTGTACAGGTAACTGACCGTGGTGCGGGTGAGGTTTCTACCGTTTCTATTCGTGGTCTTAACGACGTTACTACAACTGTTAACGGACGTACAATTTTTACCGCGGCAGGCCGCTCGGTAGCCTTGGCTGATATCCCGGCTAGCTTGCTCAAGCAAGTAGACGTATATAAAACCCGCTCTGCAAGTAACATCGAGGCCGGTATTGCCGGTCAAATCGATATTAAAACTCAACGCCCGTTTGATTTCGAAGGCTCTAAAGTTGTGTTATCAGGTCGAGCTATTCATCAAGAAGCTGCTGATAAAACCGACCCCAATTTATCAGCTCTTTTCTCGAATCGTTGGGAAACTGGCATTGGTGAGTTTGGTGCGTTGTTAAACGTATCTCACGCTGAAACAAATTATCGCGATCAGGTTGTGGCAGCCGGCGCCGCTGTGCCATTTGCAGGAGAGAAAATAGGTGGTTTTAATCAATATGATCGTATTTTTGATACCAATATTTGGCAGCCAGGATTAGAAAATGGTCTCCCTACTGCAGCTGGTTCGACCCTGAATTACAATGGTGTTGATGGAACTTATTACCTAGCTCGCGATGCGGTTTTCCAAAACGATTATACCGGTACTCGTGAGCGTCCAGCGGCGAATGTCTCTTTCCAATGGGCTCCTAACGACACTTCTGAATACTTATTTGAGACCTTTTATAACGGTTTCCGTAACGAATCATTCAACAATCTATTATTCGGATTCGTTGATGCTTGGTGGGATCTCGCCGATAAGCCTGCACCAGTCTTGTTTGACGGTACCAATGTAATCAAAGAGCGCATTGTTGGCGACACCGCCGGATTTACTTCAGGAGATTTTGCAACCGGTAAAACCGATAGTTGGGTTTACGCACTGGGGGGGAAATGGCAATTAAGCGATAATTTAAATCTTCGTTCAGAATTGGTATATCAAGAATCTGAGTACGAGACAGAATTCATCGCAATGCGTGCTGAAATGGCCGTTCGTCCCGATATTTGGATTGACTCTAATCCTGGAAACGGTATTCCATCGTGGAAAGTGGTCGAGCCTAACCCCAATGGTGATTTAGTTTTCGGTAACGTTAACTACTCGCAAGTTGACCTTACTGATATGTCCCGTTATTCCATGAGTACTTTGTACGATAACCGTGGCGCATATTCTGGTGATGCACTGACCTGGACAATGGATGGTGCTTGGGACTTAGACGAAGGCTTCTTTAATAAGGTAGAGTTCGGTCTGCGTTACGATTCTAGAACTGCAACAGATTCCTATCGCAACCAGGATGGATGGTGCGTTATTGACTGTTCATTCTCTAACTACGAGGGTATTGCTCACATTAATAGCGGTTTCTATGATGGTCAGGCGGATATTCCAACAACTTGGTTTGTGCCTAATGGTGATTGGCTCTACAAGAATGCTAATTTGATGCGCGGTAATTACACCAATAACGCTAACACTAACGCACCTCTTCAGAAGCAAAAAGTTGATCGGTTCTTCGAAATCGAAGAGGACACTTTTAACGCATATATTCAGGGTAATTTCGAGACTGAAATTGCGGGTCGTTTAGTTGATGGTCAGGTTGGTGTTCGTTATAGCGATTCAGCCACCGACATGACTTTCTATGATTTGGCTGCTGAAGGTCATCCACGCAGTACTGCGGATGGGAGTACATCGGCACTTCTTCCAAGCGCTGTGGTACGTTTCCACATCACTGATGATTTGATCGCGCGTTTGGCGTATACCGAAACTTTACGTCGTCCTGAGTTTGGAAGTCTTAACGCTAACATCATTTATAACGAAGACCTGACTAACGTAGGTTACGGTACAGCATCTGGTGGTAACCCAGAGCTAGATCCAGTTGAGTCGCAGAATATCGATTTGTCACTTGAGTGGTATTTCGCTCCAGGCAGCTCGATGTATGCAACTTATTTTACTCGTGACATTGAGGGCATCGTTATCGATTTCCGCCGTCAGATTATGCACGAAGGTGAGAAGTACATTATCAGTCAGCCACTCAATGCGTCGAACGGAAAGCTAGATGGATTGGAATTAGGCTTAATCTACTTCCCAGAGAACTTACCAGGTTACTTAGATGGATTGGGTGTTCAGTTCAGCTACACCGCACTTGATTCATCGCAAGATATTCCGCTAGCTAATAGCCAAGGCGAGATTGAGAGCTGGGTATCACGTGATATGTTCGGTGTGTCTGACTCGTCGTACAGTGCGGTACTCGCATACGAAAAAGAGAATTTCGGCGCGCGTTTATCGTACGTTTGGCGTGATGACTTCTTAAATAATTACGAAGCGGCTTCGTTTGCTAACCCACTCGGTATCTACAGAAAAGCAGAAACGAGCTTGGACTTGCAGATCAGCTATGACGTGAGTGATAACCTAACCGTGACGTTTGACGGTACTAACTTAACTGATGAGGTTTATCAAAGTTACTACCAAAACTCTAAGTTGTTTAACTCAGCATCATCGTTGTACAGCCGTACCTTCGCGCTTGGTGTACGTTACTCGTACTAATCTCCATGCGTTAAGTTAAACCTTAAATACCCGGGAGTTTTTGCTCTCGGGTATTTTTATTTGAGGTGTTTGAAAATGTTGTTGAAAAAGACCTTCATCAAAACAAGTTTATTTTTGATGATCCTAAGCCCTTCGGTTTGGGCGATGCAGGAATTCCCCTTGTCGTCGGTACGGATTACCGATGGCCCTTTCTTCCAAGCGCAGATAACAAACAAAAAATATTTGCTTGAACTGGATACAGAAAAATTACTCGCGCCTTTTAGGCGAGAGGCCGGTCTTCCTTTTAAAGAATCTTATGGCAACTGGGAAAACACCGGTTTGGATGGTCATATTGGCGGCCACTACATTTCCGCATTGGCCTACATGTACGCATCTACGGGTGATAAAGAGATAAAAGCTCGCTTAGACTACGTGATTGAAGAATTAGAAAAAGTTCAGAAAGCCTTCGGCAACGGCTACATAGGCGGCGTTCCAAAGAGTCGCGAATTTGTTAAAGAGTTGGAATCCAGAAAGATCAATGCGGAGTTGTTTAGTTTAAACGGCCGCTGGGTGCCTTGGTACAACCTGCACAAAACCTTTGCAGGCCTTCGCGATGCTTATCAAGTGGCGGGTATTGAAAAAGCTAAACCCATGTTAATTGCCTATGCCGATTGGGCGTATCGACTCAACCAATTACTCGGCAAGGAAAAGATGCAACAAATGTTGCACAGTGAGCATGGCTCGATGAACGAAATATTTTCCGATGTTTACGCTATTACAAACAATAAAAAATATCTCGAACTTGCCGACGACTTTTCACAAAGAACCATTTTAGAGCCGTTGCTTCACAGTCAGGATAAGCTTACGGGCTTTCATGCGAACACCCAGATTCCAAAAGTAGTGGGTTATCAAAAAGTGGGTGATGCCAACAATAATCAGGCTTGGTTAGACGCTTCCGCATTCTTTTGGGATACCGTGGTCAATCGGCGCAGCGTGTCCATTGGTGGAAACAGTGTGCGCGAACACTTTCATAGCAGCGACGACTTCACACCCATGATGGAAGACCCAGAAGGGCCAGAAACTTGCAATACTTACAACATGCTCAAGCTGAGTCGTTTATTACACAATAAAAGCCACGACCCCAAATACCTAGAATATTACGAGCGAGGATTGTTCAACCATATTTTATCGTCACAGCATCCTGTTACTGGCGGTTTGGTGTATTTCACGTCTATGCGGCCTAACCACTATCGCACCTACTCTCAAGTGCACGATGGTATGTGGTGTTGTGTTGGCTCGGGGATAGAAAGCCAAAGTAAGTACGGCGAATACATTTACACTTACGATTACAGCGAAAATAAAACTCCTGAACTATTCGTCAACCTGTTTGTGAGTGCGGATTTAAACTGGGAAGAAGAAAAGATTGTGCTCTCCCAGCAGACGCAATTTCCTGACGAGAGTACAACGACGATTGTCGTTAACAGCGATAAAAAATTTGTGCTCAATCTTCGCCACCCCGAATGGGCAAAAAACGGTACTGCCGAAATTTATTTAAACGGCAAGCGCGTTCATCGTTTGAAGAAATCCAAAAATTCCTCTGGTAGTTATCTTCCCATTGAGCGTGACTGGAAAGCAGGCGATACCATTGAATATAAATTCTCGATGACTACCGCGCTTGAGCAATTGCCGGATGGAAAAGATTTTTACTCGGTGCTCTATGGCCCGATTGTGCTCGCTGCTAAAACAAACCCATTCCGCGACGAGAAGTTGTCTTACTTCGCGGACGATTCTCGCATGGGGCATATCGCGAATGGGCAATTGTGCTCGATTGAGCAAGCGCCTTTTATTTTGGGCAACTCCGATAAATTTTTGAAGAAACTCAAACGAGCTAAAAATAACGAACTGGTATTCAATGCTAAAGGTGTTATTGATGATAACCAAAGTGGCTCGCTCGAATTGATCCCATTCTTCCGCCTGCATGAATCGCGCTATACCGTGTATTTCCCTTACGCCAAGGGCGATGAAGTGCAGAAACTACGCAAACAGAAAGCCGAACAAGAAGCGGCCCAGTTAGCGTTAATTGCCAGAACCATCGATAGCATTCAACCCGGTCAACAGCAGCCCGAGTCGGATCACTTTTACCAAGGTGAGGGCAGCGAAATGGGAATTAATGGCGAGCGTCACTGGCGTCATGCGACCAAGTGGTTCAGTTATCAATTGAATAATCGCGAGAAAAATGCCCGCGAAATTCTTTTAACCTTCGCGAGTGTGGATGCAGGGCGGGAGTTTTCGGTTTTACTGGATGATGAATTGATTACGGAAATCAAGCTCGAGCCAAATGCACAAGCTTTCTATGATGTCTCGTTTAAAGTCCCCGAGAGGTTTAAGTCTAAAGAGGCGTTTCGTATTAAATTTGTCGCGAAGGAGAATTCCATTGCTGGCGGGTTATACGGCGTTCGATTGTTGAAGTAAGTAGCTAGAAACAAAAAAGCCCTCGTAAGAGGGCTTTTTTACATTGGAATATTCGATTATTTAACGACGTAGGCTTTAAACGAATCTAACTGAGATTCATCAACCACTGGCCAACCGTCTTGCCAGTGGATGTCGAGAATTTTTAATTTTTGAAGATAATCGTCAGCGGTTTCGTAAGCATGTAAAACCAAATAATCTTTGCCGCCGAAGGTGTAAGCACTGTTGTGGCCAAGTCCCTTCCAGCGCTCGTTGCCTTTAATCACGAGGGTGCCGCCGCCTTTGGCCATATCGACACCGTCTTTATCGAGGTAAGGGCCAGTGACGGACGTTGAGCGGCCAACCACTAAATGGTAAGTCGAGTCGCCTTTTTTACAACAGAAGCCCCAAGAAGCAAACAGGTAGTAGTAATTGTCTTTCTTGAAAATGAAAGGCGCTTCGATATCGGTGGTGACGGGAGCGTCTTTTTTGCCATCGAGGTAGTCTTTGTTACCGCGAGTTGCGATGGTGTACCACTCTTGCGGCTCGGCGGGGGCCGTCCAATCGTCATTTAATTTAAAGAGTTTAAGTCCGCCCCAAAAGGAGCCAAAGCTAAACCAACCTGTGCCGTTTTCATCCGCGATAACGCCAGCGTCGATCGCATTCCAGTTATCACGCTCCGGCACCGACTGAATCACTATGCCTTTATCGACCCATTTGTAATCGGGCGAGGTGTTATCCAAGGTTTTATTTACTGCGACACCGATTGCCGAGGTATTTTTACCAAAAGCCGAGACCGAATAATAAAGGTGATAAAGTCCGTCTCGCTCGACGATATCCGGTGCCCATAAATGGCCACCAAAATCGGGCACTACCGTTTTCGCCCAGCTAGGTTCTGTTGTAAACACTCGGCCCGCGTTCGACCAATTATGTTTATCTTTTGAGGAATAAATGGTGATGCCAGGGCCGGTGCTGAACAAGTAGTAGGTATCGCCTTGCTTGGCCATGACTGGGTCGTGTACGTCGATTTGGCGTGGCTCTTTTGCGTTGCCGCAGGCACTTAACGCTAACACTCCCATAAGTAATGTGGATTTACACACCCGCGTTAGCGCGGGCTTTAAGCGATGCGTAACAAAGCGTTTCATAGATTTACATCTCTTTATTAGTGGTTGATATTAATTTATCTTATAATAATACTCAGATTTCATCATAACACTGCCACTGCTGCAGTCCTACCTTGGAATAATAAAAATATGCAAAGACAAAGCCTTACCGCCGCCTTCTTAAAAACAGTTGCTTTCATCGGGCTACTAGCCTTGCCTTGGAGTCTTCAAGCTGCGCCCGCAAAAGACTCGTCAGTGCCGCCCATTTTTATTGAGCAGCGCGCCGACCCTTACATTCACCGCCATCACACGGGCGAGTATTACTTTATTGCTACCGCGCCAAAGTTCGACAAAATCCAGTTACGTGCTGCGCCGAATCTCACCGTATTGAAACACGCCGAAGAAAAAACCATTTGGACTAAACACGAATCTGGCCCTATGAGCGTGAATATTTGGGCACCAGAGCTGCATTATTTTGATAACACTTGGTATGTGTATTTTGCGGCGGGCGATAAAGATGTTCCCGGCAGTATTCGCATGTACGTACTAGCGAATACCAATGCAAATCCGATGGAAGGCGAGTGGCAGGAGCTCGGCCGAGTGAAAACTGCGCGCGATTCTTTCTCACTAGACGCGACGCAATTTACGCACAAAGGTGTGCGCTATTTAGTTTGGGCACAAAAAGATCCCGAGAATAAATACAACTCGTCGATGTATATCGCCGAATTGGTTACGCCTACTCAAGTTGGCGACGTCGAAACCTTGTTAACCGAGCCAGAATTCGATTGGGAAGTTTTAGGCTATAAAGTGAACGAGGGTGCTGCTGTTATTAAGCGTAATGGCAAAGTGTTTATTGCCTATTCGGCGAGTGCGACTGATCACCGTTATGCAATGGGCTTAATTTGGGCTGACGAGAATAGCGATTTGATGAAAAGTGAATCTTGGCAAAAAGCCCCGCAACCGCTCTTCTACACTAACCCTGATTTGCATCGCTATGGCCCTGGCCACAACAGCTTTACAACACTCAGCGATGGCATAACCGATGTGATGGTGTACCACGCTCGTCAATCGCAAAGTTTAGATGGAACGCCCTTGAGCGATCCAAATCGCCATACTTTTATTCGTCGCTTACAATGGGACGACAAAGGTTTTCCTGATTTTGGGCAAGACCGAGCAGATGATTTACCCTGAGCAGTACTTCAACCAGAGAATACTATGACAACAATGATATCCATCAGTGAGCGCCCATTCGGACAGATGCCAGACGGCACGCCGGTAGTGGAATACACGCTCACTAACGCAATCGGCAGCCAAATGGTCGTGATCAACTTGGGCGGCATCGTTCGTGAAATTCGCGTGCCGGACCAAACGGGCAAGTTGATCAACGTGAACTTAGGTTACGACGATGTGGAATCCTACCTTACCCTGTCGCCATTTTTTGGCGCCTTGGTAGGGCGGGTTGGTAACCGCATTGCTAATGCCGTTTTCACGCTCGACGGAAAAACTTATTCGCTCGCGGCGAACAATGGGCCTAATAATTTACATGGCGGCCCTATTGGATTCGACAAGCGCGTGTGGCAAGCCACACCTTTTGAAAATGAACAAGGCCCTGGGTTGGAGTTGCGCCTTTTGAGCGCCGATGGCGACCAAGGCTTCCCCGGAAACTTGTCGGTCGAGGTGCGTTATCAATGGACTCACGACAATAAGTGGACCATTGATTACCGCGCAACCACCGATGCGGCAACGCCGGTGAACCTCACCCAACACGCTTACTTTAATTTGAACGGCGAGGGCGATGTGCTCGACCAGTGGTTGGAATTAAACAGCAGCCAATTCACGCCGGTCGATGAAGTGCAAATCCCAACTCAGGCTGGGGTATCAGTTGCAGGTACGGCATTTGACTTCCGTAAGGCAAAAACTTTGGGGCAGGATATCAAAAGTGACGATCCTCAGATCAAAATTGGCAGCGGTTACGACCACAACTTTTTGATCGACGGTTGGGACGGAAAAACATTAAAACCTGTTGGTAAAGCGTGGAGCGAAAAAAGCGGCATCGAGCTCAATGTCTTCACCACAGAGCCAGGCGTGCAGTTGTATACCGGAAACTTCCTCGATGGCAGCTCTAAAAATTCAGTGAGAACTTTCGAGCAATTCGCCGGTTTTTGTTTAGAAACTCAGCATTTGCCAGACTCACCTAACCAGCCAAAATTTCCCTCGGTCATTTTGAGTCCGGGCGAGGTTTATCAAACTCACACGCACTATCAATTTTCGGTGAAACGATAATTGCGCGTGTGTGGTATATAAAAAACGCCGCAATATGCGGCGTTTTTTATTGGCGGTGTCGATCTTCTCAATTAAGACGCGAGCTTCATCAACACGATACCAGACACAATAAACAGCGCTGCCACGACACGCATAAGTGTGGCCGGCTCCCCTAAAAACCAATAACCCACCACGAACGATCCAACGGCACCTATCCCTGTCCACACCATATAGGCGGTACCGAGCGGTAAGCTTCGCATGGCGTAGGCTAATAACGCGAAACTAATCCCCATAGTGACAAGCGTAATAATTGAGGGTGTTAGTTTGGTGAAACCCTCTGATTGCTTCATCGAAAACGCCCAAATAATTTCAAAAATACCGGCGAGTAGAACACAAAACCAGGCCATTAAATTCTCCATAGTGTGGGCCGTCCCACTTCGAAATCTTAAAGAGGGTCGTCCCTCCCAAGTTCGCGACTGTCGCGTGAAAAGTAATTATAAACGAGCACTTACATCGGCGCTGGAGATATGGTGACTAATCAATTTCTTTGAAGAACACCAATATGTATGACAAAAGAATCTTAGGGCGGCTGGCGCGTTCCAATAAAATTTGCCTATAATTAATTGTCTTATAATCATAAGACATGATAATTAAGAGAAATCATCTTAATACCGACTCTAACAATAATGTCAAAGGTATCACTATGTTTAAACAACTCTTGGCCGGCCTGTGCCTTATGGCCGCGTCGCTGAATTGCTTTGCGATTAACATCACTGGCCTCCCCAATTCTCACGATCCGGGTACCATCACCAAAGACGGCAATACCTATTTCCACTTCACCACAGGAACGGGTATCTGGTATTCCACCTCGACTAATCTGACTCACTGGACCGGAGGCCCGAGCCCCGTTTTCACGAGCTATCCGTCGTGGATTTACAACAAAATCCCCAATTTCTCGGGTTCTTTCTGGGCGCCAGACATTATTCATATGGGTGGCTACTACTACCTTTATTATTCGGTGTCGACTTTTGGTTCTTCTAACTCGGCGATTGGTGTTGCACGTACCGCGTCACTCACCTCTCCCAGCTGGCAGGATTTGGGAATCGTAGTGCAGTCCTACGGCGGCAATAACGAGATCAACGCCATCGACCCAGCGCTTTATCGCGATCACGACGGTAAAGTGTATATGTCGTACGGTTCATTCTTTGGCGGGATTGGCATCGCCGAAGTGAATCAATCTACCGGCAAACTTGCCACCAGTGTCACCCATATTTATGGTGGCGGTCATCAAGATATCGAAGCGCCCTATATCACGCGCGATGGTGACTACTACTATTTATTCGTGAATCGCGGTGCGTGCTGTAATGGCGCCTCGAGCACTTATTACGTGCAAGTGCTTCGTTCGACCAACATTATGGGGCCCTATACAGGTGTTCGTACCATCCTTCCTAATTCTTCTGGAAAATACAAAGGTCCTGGCCACATTGGCGTTTTGAAAGAGAACGGCTGCAACTACGTATCTATTCACTATTACGACACCAGCGATAACGGCAACGCCAAGCTCGACATTCTAAAAATGAATTACTCGGGCGGTTGGCCAACCTTAACGCGTGACTTTAGCGTGGCAAGTTGCGGCGGCGTGAGTGACGGCTTGTATCGCATTACTTCGCGCAGCAGTGGTAAAGATTTGATGGTACTCAATTCATCGACCGCGAACGGTGCCGCTGTTGTGCAATATTCTTACGCTGGCTCGCGTAGCCAACAGTGGTACGTAATTAACCACGGCACCACCGGCAACTACAGTTTGATCAACGCCAACAGCTTGCAGAGTTTGGATGTTTTCAATAATTCCACCACAGCCGGAACCATTATTGCCCAGTGGCCATATTGGGGCGGCAACGGACAAAAATGGAAACTTAACGCAAGTTCCAACTATCGCACCATCGCCTCGGTACTAAGCGGTTTCCCACTCGACGTACTTAATTTCAGCACCGCCAACAATGCCGAAATTATTCAGTGGAATGCCACAGGCGCAAACAATCAACAATGGACGTTTACACGATTGAAGTAAAACCGAGTTAATAAAAAAGCCGCTAGTCATAGCGGCTTTTTTATTGGAATTAAAGCCTTAATCAATAAGTCATTGGTTTAAAAATTTTTAATTTTTAATAGAATCAGGAAAAATAATTACGTTACAAGATTTATGCGATAGCAGCGCAATTGATCACGGCAAGTGAAATACAACGAATGCGCAACTTAAAGTGGACGGGATTTACAACAAGCTGTACTAAAAACGCATAATTTCTACTGTATATATCGAGCAATACTGCCATGTTAAACCAGATGAATTAACCGATATTATGTAGTCAATATGATTCGTTAAGGGAAAGTTTAACTCCTCGGCGATCTCACTAAAACTATCTAGGTTTCAATGTAGTCGTGTAATCAAAATGATTCCACTGTCACGTTTTGGTGTCGGTGATTATGATTATCATGCTTACGATTTTGAAGCTGATTTTTTCTACTGCACTTACAGAATCCACTGCCTGCTGAGATGATGAAGTTTACCGTTAAGCCAGATAGCGTATTTCAATATTTTGTGACAAAGTTTTTAAATGATCGAAATTGTCAAACGTGATTTATCGATTCTTATTTTTTCGGCTAATCAAACTGAATTACTAAAATAATGGTCATCGAATTAAAAAGGAAATTTTATGGATATTAAGCAATACCAACAGTTCTTAAACGACCCAAGAACTTTATTAAATGGGGCGGGTAATGTCTCTCAAATTAGGCTCGATGGTTCAATGGCGCGTGCATCGAATGCCGTTTCTCGGGTCGTTAGTCAGGCAGGGGTTAGTCGATTACAGTATAAATACTCCAACTCGCGTGTGACGCCCATTACTGTTAGATACGATGACACAGGCATCCCGCAAACCTCTGGAATATGGTTTAGCCAAAATTCACCCGCGCAGGGGGATTACCGAAAAGACCGAGCTTATTATTTAGAGTGGGGAGTCGATCAAGCCTATGCTATTGAGCTAGGTTGCGATGCTCAGTTATTCATCACTGCCGAATTGACTGGCTGTGGAATTATTGTATTTTCTACACCGTCCAAGCTCATCGTTGTTCACCACAATATTCAAGTGATTCCACTTCCGCAAACATGGCTGCAGTGGATAATCGAATCGCAAAGAGCAAAGCAAAAGAGAGAAGCGGAGTTTGTGGCTAATTCTCGTGAGCAGGCCCTCGTCAATCTTGTTCAGGATATCGTGGCAACAACGCCTGGTATTACTCGAGGCGTTTCATTAAGTGTTAACCAATACGGAAGTCGCGCGCGAGTTTTTGGTGTTAAACGAAACAATCAATGGCGTCTTTTTATTAATCGGCCAAATGGCGGAATCCATTACCAAACGGATTTACTCTATACCGGTTAGATGATTTTGCTTTCATTCTTAGTTTGTGATGATCGGGCGACGTCAATGTCGATAGAATTGACGCGCTGTATCTGTACCAAACACAAAAGCTTGCAAATGCAGGCTTTTTTGTTAATTAAATTTCCTTCTCTAAAGGTATTGAACCATATTTCGATTGTTTGTAAATGGTGTAAGGCAAGGCGACAGTGTCGAGCGTGGTGGAGAGGAGTACGTCTAAGGCGTGAAGGCTGTATTCAGAAACGATATAAAGGTGCTGATCCCCTTTAGGGTCGGAATGCAATAAGCAGCCGTAATAGGCAACACTACTGTAAACACGAAACAAGGAGTCGCAGTGAGTTTCTGCCTCGTGAAGTTTCTTTCGCACTACATCGTCGCCGCGGACAGTGGTATTGACGAACGCACAGCTCACACAAAGGATACCGATAATCACGGCAGTTAATGCGGTTAATAATTTGTTACGCATAACGGTAAAGTCCTTTCTCAACGTTAAAAATCCAGAGACGAATAATGGCGCAACGATAATCTCTTTTAGTTGAGATTGCGATACGGAAATTTCGATTTTCTGCAGACTAACGGTTGTATTCATCATATACACAAGCGGCGTGGAGCAGTTGTGTAGCATCCAGTGTTCTTATCATGTGGCTCTGGTGATTTAATTGCCTGCCGAAGCATGGCGATATGGGTTCATTCTTGTTATCATCACTTGTCATATAATATTAAATTTGAGGTGCCAGTAGGCCCTCTACAGTCTTCACTAATAACAAGAGATCATTATCATGAAAAAACTCTTTTCGCTGGCGCTGATACCAGCGCTTTTGCTGGGGTGCGGAGAGGAAAAAACACCCTCAAGCCAGCCTGAGGCGACTAAACCCGCAGCGGTGGCGTCGGTCGAATCCGTCAAGGCTCACGTGCAAGACGAGAAAGTCACCCGCGTCAATAGTTTCACCAACCCGATTTACCCCAACGGCGCTGATCCTTGGCTCGAGTATTACGACGGTAACTATTACTTGACCACAACCACCTGGACTTCACAGCTTGTGATGCGCAAGGCGCCGACACTCGATGCTCTTGCGACCGCCACACCAGTGAACATTTGGTCGGAGACGGATCTTGGCCGCTGCTGTAACTTTTGGGCATTCGAATTTC
Organism: Cellvibrio sp.; assembly: GCA_051885175.1. GTDB lineage: Bacteria > Pseudomonadota > Gammaproteobacteria > Pseudomonadales > Cellvibrionaceae > Cellvibrio. The sequence continues at coordinate 31,238 of JBJEWS010000007.1, read as the reverse complement.
ATCGCCTCAAAGGACCGAACGGCTATCGCTGGTATGTCATTTACACCTCGGGCATCAGCGAAAACTTCGATCGTCAGCACTTAAGCGTGATCGAAAGTCATGGCGATGACCCAATGGGCCCTTATACCTATAAAGGCTCGCCCATGCCCGATACTTGGAATATCGACGGCAACTACTTTGAGCACAACGGCAAACTCTATTTGCTTTACTCCCAGTGGCACGGCGATGAGCAAGTGAACCTTATCACCGAGATGGAAAACCCTTGGACGGTGAAAGGCGAGCCGATTGTTGTCACTCGTCCCGAGTACGACTGGGAATTTTCTGGCCGTAAGGTAAACGAGGGTGCGGAAATTCTTAAACGCGATGGCCGTACTTTCTTAGTCTATTCTGGCAGCTTCTGTAACACGCCCGATTACAAACTGGGTTTGGTTGAGCTGATTGGTGACGACCCAATGGTTGCCAGCAACTGGAAAAAATTCCCAGAGCCAGTGTTTAGCAAAGCCAACGGCGTTTATGGCCCTGGCCATAACGGTTTCTTTAAATCACCGGACGGCACCGAAGACTGGTTGATTTACCACGCAAACGCGAGCGAACTTGAAGGTTGCCATACTACCCGTTCGCTGCGCGCGCAAAAATTCACTTGGACTGACGATGGCCTGCCATTTTTTGGTGAACCAGTCGCCGCAGGCGAAAAGGTCATTTCCCCATCGGGGGAAAACGGTCCATTGGTCACTCGCGTCCATGGAACCCGCGTCAAATTGGTAAGCAAGGCTAACAACCAGTGTTTGAACGTGAGTGAGCAGGGCGCAAGCTTTAATAGCTGCGATACCAAAGATGCCGAATGGACCCTCGATTACACCGCTCATGGTAAGTACCGTTTGGTCAATAACAAGAATCTCTTTTTGGGCGATGCATCTTCTGGCAAAACGCACTGTGCGACCGGCGGTACAGGCCTTCATACTTCGCCTTGGTTCAATCAACATTGCCAAGAGTGGAGCATTAATGCCGAGTTCGATGGCTGGGTGAGCCTGCAGAACAGCGACTCAGAAAAACCGCTGCAATTGAGCGCCTGCGTTGAGCCGACTAAACCTGAAGCTGAAAAAGACATCAACGACATTCCAGTTCTCGACGAAATTAAGCCCGACTGTCAGCAATGGCGTATTGAACCGGCGGGTGATATTGCCCTGTCGAGTGTCCAAAGCGGAAAAGTATTGAGCCTCGGCAAAACCCAAGCGGTGCAAGACGAGTGGCACAATCGCGACGACCAACGCTGGACTTTCAAACCGTCGAGCGAAGGTTACTTCCATATGACCACGAAGAACGGTAATGGTCAGTGCTTAACTGTTGAGCGCGGATCGGTAGTACCGGGAACGGCCGCTATATTTGGCAGCTGTGAAGGCCCACAGAGTGAGTGGTACATTGCGTACCTAAAAGACGGCACTCAAGCGATTCACAACCGCAAAAGTAAATTGGTGTTAGATATTGCTAACTGTAGTTTGTCGAACGGCGCAACGATCGCACAAACTCAGTGGTTCGACATCAATTGTCAAAAATATCAGTTGAAGTCGCCAGAGTAATTTCTAAACAAGTTCGACAAATAAAAAAGGGGCCTAGGCCCCTTTTTTTATCACATATAAAATTATTGATGTGGTGTTAGTGGGCGATTAGGTGGATCGACCTGAACGGTGAGGTGATCGATGTTGAACTCGTGGCGAAGATGATGGGCGACTTGTTCGGGAAGCGTTAGCGGGTCGACACCTTCGGCAGGTGTTACGTGAAGTGTTGCTATGACACTTTCGTCGGTAAGCGTCCAAGCGTGAAAGTGACCAACGCTTGCGACGCTCGGTAATTGTTTAAGAGAAGTTTCGATCGCGGCCAGATGTAGTCCTTTCGGTGCGCCTTGCAACAAAATAAAAATAGATTTCGCCACTAATCGCCAAGCCGAGCGGACGACGAGAACCGATACGAAGATGGATAAGATTGGGTCGAGAATCATCCAGCCAGTTAGCATTATGCCAATGGCAGCGGCGATAGCCCCGACTGAGCCGAGAAGATCACTCAGCACATGTAAAAAAGCGCCTTGTAAGTTAGCGTCCGACTGATTGCCGCGGGATAAAATAACCGCGCCGACGATATTAATGATTAAACCAATGATGGCGATAACGAGCATTGAGCTTGCCATAACTTCGACCGGCTCCCAAAAGCGTTGCAGCGCTTCGATAACAATCCATACCACCAGTAATAAAAGCGTGACGCCATTGGCTAGAGCCGCTAAAACGCGTACGCGGTGGTAACCATAGCTGTGGGTATCGTCTGGTGAGCGCGCCGCAATTTTGTAAGCGATAAGTGCTAAGAGTAATGCGGCTGCGTCCGAAAACATGTGGCCGGCGTCGGCGATAAGTGCAAGCGAGCCTGAAATGATTCCGCCACCTGCCTGAATAAAGGCGTACAGCGCGGTAATACAAAATACCCAAAATATGCGTTTGATATTCGACGAGTTCACCTTGGGCGCGTGATCATGGTGATGATCGTGATCGTGATCGTGATCGTGATCGTGATCGTGATCGTGGTTATGTGTGTTTTGCACAAAACGCTCCTTCTGATAACCAATCTAACTATAGATATGAAAAGAGCCTCATAAGAGGCTCTTTCTATTTAATCGTTGGTGGAATCTTCCACGAAGCTTAGGGCTTCGTCGATCAACAAATGCATGGCATGTTTTGCACGCTCGGGATTTCGGTTTTTAATCGCGTTAAAAATCTTGGCGTGATCTTCGTAAACTGCGTGATGGTTCCCTTTGATGGGCGTGGTGTGGCTAATACTGACGCGCAGCGCCGTTTGAATAAAATCGCGCAAGCGAATGTAAAAGCGGTTGTTACTTGCGTACAAAATACTCACATGGAAATCGATGTCGGCTTGTACATGTTCTTCTGAGTTATCGTCGGCAAGGCGCATTTTTTCTAACGCCGCTTCGATAGCGTTAATTTTTTCGGCGCTGGCGTAGCGTGCGGCAAGCGCACAGGCTTCTGGCTCGATGGCCATCCGCATTTGTAAAAATTCTTTTAATACTAATCGCGACGGGCTGCTTTCGAGTGACCAGCGCAGCAAATCCGGATCGAAAATATTCCAGTCTTCTTCGGGCAAAATCGAAATGCCTTGGCGAGGTTTACTGGTCACTAAACCTTTAGCCGATAACATTTTAACGGCTTCGCGCACTGCACTTCGGCTTACACCAAAACGCTCGCAGAGTTCGGCTTCGGTGGGTAATCCCTGATTGCTAAAATCGCCACAAATAATTGAGCGACCGAGCTCCTGCACCATGCGTTGCGAGAGATTAAAATTTCGATCCAGAATAGCCATGCCAAGGTCCAACGTCATGTTTGAATTGTAGGTTTATCGGCACCGAAATAAGGGTGAATGTGTGCCAAAAGCGGGTAGTTTACGCAATTTTAACCAAAGCCAAAAGGATAAATCACGGCGAGTGTCAGATAAGCGTTTAAATTCTCACCAGTTTTGCTAAGCGCCCGTGAATCAAGGGCTCGAACGTGGCTATCACACATTATCCTCGGACTTATCCACATCTTCTGTGGATAATCAATTTAGTGATTTTCATCGATAAAAATTGATTCGCCGATCGACAGTTTTGCTCAAACGCTGCACATGGTGAACACTTTGATTACTTGGTGACGCAAACGCGATTTTTTGAAGAAAACTCCATTACAACACCCAACAAAAAAGAGCGCCGAAGCGCTCTGGTTTATAAGATGCGATAACTTTCTCCAGCTTCGGTAATTAAGTCGTACTCTTGAAACGATTTAATCATTGGGCGAGCTTTGTCTTTGGGCGATTTATCTATGATTGGTTTAATCGCCGGTAGGCGGAAAAAGTCGTTGGGGTTTTCGCCGCTGGCAGCAGTTAAGGCGAGGCTTGCGATAGTGTGATCGAGTCGCAAGCGCAACACGCCGCCCAAGCGGGAATGAACAGTTAGGCCCGTGACTTTCCGCTCGTTCCATTCCATATCAATCACAAATCCGCCTCGAGTGACTAATCCTTTAACGCTACCGTTCGGCCAAGCCTTAGGCAGAGCGGGCAGTAAATGCACCGCGCCGTCGTGGCTTTGAACCAACATTTCACTGACGCCAGCGGTCACACCAAAGTTGCCATCAATTTGAAACGGTGGATGCGCATCGAACATGTTGGCGTAGGTTCCGCCTTGTTCGGTAATTGCGCTGGTTTCTTCAGTGAGGTTGATCTGCTCTTGCAATAGGCGATAGGCGCGCTCGCCATCTAGCAGCCTTGCCCACCAATTAATTTTCCAGCCCATCGACCAACCCGTCGATTTATCACCGCGATGCACAATCGACGTTTTGGCGGCTTCCGCTAATTCTGGAGTGCGAATAGGTGAAATTTGGTTACTTGGATAAAGTCCATACAGATGCGAGATATGACGGTGATGATCGGTAGGCTCGTCCCAGTCTTCGTACCACTCTTGTAATTGTCCAAAGCGGCCGATTTGCATTGGCGGCAGTTGCGCTTGCAATTGTTTGATCTCTTGCGCGAATGCGTGATCGGTATTCAATATCTTGGAAGCATTAATGACCAAGTCGAACAAATCGAAAACCAATTGGTTATCCATCGTATTGCCAGCGGCGATAGAGGCTGTGTCGTTACTGTTGCGCAAAAAATTATTTTCTGGCGAGTTCGAGGGGCTAACCACTAATCCGCCAGACACTGGATGCGGCTGCAAACTGGATTTAAAAAATTCCGCCGCGCCGCGAATCACCGGGTAATATTCGCGCAAAAATTCTTTATCGCCGGTGTGCAAATAGCGGTACCACAAATGCTGCGTTAGCCACGCGCTAGAGGTTTGCCATTGGCCGTAAAACGGGCGATCGACTTGCCCCGTGATACGCCACAAATCGGTATTGTGATGGAGCATCCAACCGCTTGCGCCATAAATCTTTTGTGCCGATTCTTGGCCGGTGTGGGACAAATCTTTCAGCATCGAAAATAAAGGTTCGTGCAATTCCGATAAATTAGTTGGCTCGGCCGGCCAGTAATTCATTTCGGTATTGATGTTCACCGTGTACTTGCTATCCCAAGGCGGATTTTTATGTTCGTTCCAAATCCCTTGTAAATTCGCCGGTTGCGTTCCGGGTTGCGAACTGGAAATCAGCAAGTAGCGACCAAATTGAAAATACAGCGCCGCTAATTCGGGATCGTGTTGTTTCGCAAAATCGCGAATGCGTGTTTCGGTATCAAGGTGCGCTAATTCACTTTTGCCTAGCTCTAAACTCACCCGATTAAATTGCGATTGGTATTTCGCAATGTGTCGAGATTTAGCGTCCGTATAAGAATATTTTTTGGCCGACGCGAGGTGATCTTTCGCGCGCGCAAGTGGGTCGGCTGAGACATCGTTAAAGCGGACGAAGTTGGTGGCGGCAGTAATCCGGAGTGTAACGCTATTGGCTTTGTTAATAATCAAGCGGTCTTCATTGCTGATGAGTTGACCACCTTCAACTTGTGGAGCCACTAAACCTACGTAGCGAATTTTCCCCTCTTGACCTTCATGGGCGGAACCTTGGCCCTTAATCACCAGTACCCCATCGTCCACCGAAACTTCATGATCTAGCGGGCTATCCATACCGAGCTTAAGTGAAATGCTGGCCGGTTTACTTGCGGTGAAGCGCACAAAAATGGCGTTGTCGGTGAGCGAGGCAAAATACTCACGCTGATAATCGACGCCACTCAGGGTGTAACGGACGCTCGCAAACGCATTACCAATGTTGAGATCGCGGTAATAGTGATCGACCTTGTTGTGGCCCGTTTCGATATAAAGGCTGCCGAGCGTTTGATAGGGCATGCCATTGTTAGGTGAAACAAACATGCGATTAGCGAGTTGTTGCGCTTCGGCGTACTTGCCTTGGTCGATGAGCGCACGAACTTCTGGTACCGCAGCACCTGCTGTTTGGCTAATGTTGTTATTGGGGCCGCCCGCCCAAATGGTGTCTTCATTTAACTGTAAGCGTTCGCGCTCGATAGTGCCGAACACCATCGCACCTAACCGACCATTGCCTAAGGGTAGCGCGTGATTCCAATTTACAGAGGGACGCTTATACCATAGGCGTAAATCTTGGTTGGCTAAATCATGGTCGTAAGTGTTAGGGGTTTTTAAGGATTGTTGCGGGGAATTAGACGTGGCTTGCGGATGGTGTGGCTGGCATGCGCCAAGGCCAATGCCGATCAGAGATGCCAAGACTAACTGCGTCGACAACCGGAGTATTTTTATCATAGTGGTCTCGTCGAAAAGTCAAAATAATATTAAGAGTTTTGTCTATCGATCGCGGCAATCATGTGTCGGCAGCGATAGAAAACCGGGGCGCAAGACCCCGGTAATAGACATCCACGCAATGAGTGATTAAGGGAGTGCGCGATAAACGAAATTACGGAACTTCGCTTTACCGGTACCCGCAACATAAATTGCTGGGCGCAAACTCATGAAACCGTAGGCAACGTTGTGGTGGAACCCTGAAACTTCCATTTGCGTGTCGTTTTTGTGCCAAGTTTTACCGTCGTCCAAACTGTGGTGCACGGTTAAGATGTGGCGATTGTTAGTCACACGCATGCGGAATTTATTGCCCTCGGGTCGAACTGCACTGTAGCGCTGATCCATACCATAGCGATGCAACAAAAAGCCGCGCTCATTGATGCCATAACCTGCATAAAGTTTGTCGTTATAGAACAGCAGTGTGCCCGCGAGCGCACCCGGTTCAAGTTCGATGTCAACTTCAAATTGGTAGGCTTGGTTGCCTTGCACAAATGTCATGGGTGACGAATTGCTTGGCGAGTCACCTTTTGGTGCGAGCTCTAAGTAAGGCCCGTGTTCGTCGCGACCGTAGCGAACGCGATCTTTCTCGCTCACATCGCCTTTATAAAAGCTCCACTGAATGCCGAATTTATCGGTCGAGAAATCATCCGATAAGGCAATACCGTGTTTACGTGGCTTTCCGCCTTTAGGCATAGGAATCGGTTGACCGACGTCTAAGCCTTTCGATTTAAACCAACCGTCGTCAGTCCACTCGATTGGCTCGAGTAAGGTTTGGCGGCCGAGAGTGTGGAAGCCATTTTCATAACCGTGATACACCATGTACCAATCGTTGGGCGTTGGGCCTTCGAAGACGGTTGCGTGTCCGCGCGACCACCACTTTTCACTCGCGACTTCTGTGCGGATGATTGGATTGTAAGGTGAGTTTTCCCATGGGCCGTGCACCGATTTTGAACGTGCAGCAATCACCATGTGTCCAGTTGGTGGGCCGGCGGTGCCACCCACGGCAGTGACCATGTAAAAATATTCACCGCGTTTAAACATCTTCGGGCCTTCTTGCGCATAACTTTCAACATCCCATTCTTCGGGATATTTCCAGCCGTCGTACACGTGTTTCATTTCGCCGACCATGCTCAAACCGTCATCCGACAGTTGCACATAATCGCCGTGGGAGAAAAATAAATAGCGTTTGCCATCTTCACCCACAAGATGACCGGGGTCGATGCGGTCGGGATATTTGCGATCGGGGTTTAAATCGATCGGCTCTGACCAAGGCCCGCGAATATCATCGGCCCACACCACCCAGTTAGAGTTGTGGCCGGGGAATTTCGCCGGAATGTAAACGTAATAACGACCATTGTGTTTGGTAATCTCCGGTGCCCAAATCGAGCCGATGTATTTAGTGAGTGCGGGGCCAATGGGCGACCAGTTCACTAAATCTTGAGATTCCCAAATGGTAAGAGCAGGGTAGGACTCGAATGTCGAGAACACCATGTAGTAGTTATCGCCATCTTTGAGAATAGACGGGTCAGGACGGTCGCCAGCAACAATAGGGTTTAGATAAGTCCCATTGCCCAAGTCACCTTGGCGCTGCCCTTCATAGGTAGTCGCCCAAGTTTGGCAATGGCGAAGGAACGAGTTGCCAAGATAGTTCACACAATCTTTATCTGTTGGTTGTGCTTGGGCGTGTGCCTGTGCCGCAGTCGCAGTAGACGAGGCTGTGGTTGATGTTTGGTCGCAGCCGACAAGAGCGGCGCTTACTAGCGAGACGAGAAGTCCTGCTCGCGTGAGTCGGCGTGCGCCCTGCCGAAGTGACAGAGAAGGTAAAGGCATAAGTACCTCGCATTATCGTTATGGTTGGTGTGATGAAAAACGTGACTTGTTATAGGTTATTCGTAATTAATTATTCATTATTCGCGCGGGAGCCATGGCTCCCGTTTATTGTTAAAGCTGTGAAGGTGAGTTGCGTTCGATCACCGTCATAGCCACGTGATGGCGCTCGGGAGCGTCTTCATCGTTAAGCAATTTGTACATTTCGTTAAACGCCGAATCGATCATGGTTTGATAATCCTGTCGTACCGACCAAGTCCGGTTGTGTAAAAAATCCAACATGCTGTGATCGTCGAAGGTTGCTAAATCGAGTGATTCCGGAATGCCGTTAAATCTTGTCTTCAATTGGTGCAACGCACCTTGCAGTAGGGCGATGGACGACGTTACTAACAACTGCGGCAGTTCGTTATGCGTCGACAAATACTCCTCAATGGCCGTGGCGCCTTCATCGAATCGATTCTTTTTCACCGTAATCAATTCAGTTTTTGCTTTTCTTGCCCCTGATTGCACTAATGCGGCTTGAAATCCATCGATACGGGCGCTAATCGATGGCATTTGCGGGTTACCTGCGATGAATAAAAATTGCGGTTCTGCACGGGTTTGTTGAGCGTCTAACAGCTTCTCGGCAAGTGTCATCGAACTGCTGAAGTTTTCGGTGATGACGGTAGGAATCTCGTCGTAGCCAAAATCTCGGTCCAAAATCACTAGCCGTTTTTTAAATATATTGGCAGCTTGCTTGGCGAGCGACGGCAATGCTGGCACCAGAAAAAGGCCATCTACGTTGCGGTTGCGAAAATGCTCAATCAGCTTCAACTGAGTGTCTGGATCGTCATGGCAGCAGGAAATCGATAACTGTAATCCGGCGTCTCGGCAGCGTATTTCCATGCGCTCGGCCAATTCGGCGAAAAACGCGTTCGACAACCGCGGCACGATTAACGCCAGTGAGTCGGTTCGTTTGAGCCGTAAAGCTCGCGCGGTGTGGTTAACTTTTGCACCGTATAAGTCGGTGTAATCGCGTACCCGTTTCTCGGTTTTTTCGCTAATTCGATATTGTCTTGCTTTGCCTTGGAGTACTAAACGTACTGTGGTGACCGATACATCCAGTGCCTTGGCAATATCCTCGATACTTTTTGCCATTGATGAGTTTCCTTTTGTGTTTTTATTGATTTAAACCGATGCTAACACGAATATGCAAGGCTAATTTCGCGAATGTTACCTTCTGAGTGTCAATTTTTGTGAAGTGGCAAAAAAAATTGCTAATACGAAGTAGCATGTGCTAGAGTTTTTTTGACTTAAGAATTCACCAATAAAAATAACGTCCGTCGAGATCATTATGCGAGAGATAAGCGCGCGAGCGGCTAGTACTCAATCGACCCTAATTTTCACTCACAAGGTTCCCGTGGGTAGGGGATTCACTGGACGATTCATTTGCGCAACGCTTGCGCCGAAAGCCCGCCAAGTTTTATTAATTCTTGGTGCTTGCTGTGGTTTAGCGGCTTGCCAAACGCTCGACTCTTCTGTTGCTAACAGCGTGAATGCAGTTCACACGGCGCCATCCATTAACCAGCATCCGTCTTTTATTGCCGCTCACATTTTGGACGAGCAGGGCAGTTACGCGCAGGCGCATTCCGCATCACTCACCGAAACTGTCGATGGCCGATTATTGGCAACGTGGTTTGCGGGAACTCATGAGCGCCATCCCGATGTGAAAATTTATCTGGCCGAATTTAATGGCCATGAATGGAGTCAAGGGCGTGTGGTCGCAACTGGCGAACAAGCGGATGGCACCCATCTACCCACTTGGAATCCGGTGTTATTCAGCGCGCCCGATGAGACTATCTGGCTGTTTTACAAGGTTGGGCCAAACCCGAGAGAGTGGTGGGGCGAAGTCAAAATTTCAAAGGACGGTGGCCGCACCTTCGAACCGGCCCAACGGCTGCCCGAGGGCATTCTGGGCCCGATCAAAAATAAATTACACATCACCGAAATGGGCAGTTGGCTTGCGCCTTCAAGCCGCGAAGATGAATCCGGTTGGACGCTGGTATTCGAAACCAGCCGAGACGGCGGTAAAACGTGGTTCGCGTCGGCACCGGTTGCAAGCCCCGCAGGGCTTGATGCCATTCAGCCCAGTATTCTTGAACACGCCGACGGCCGTCTCCAATCGATCGCGCGTACTCGCCAAGGAGTATTAGCGTCTAGCTTTTCGGCCGATCGCGGTCTGACATGGTCTCCCTTGTTTGCTTTGGCGGTGCCGAACCCCAGTTCAGGCACCGACGCCGTTACCTTGGCCGATGGCCGCCATTTATTGATTTACAACCCAGTGGCGCACTCGCCGGAAACTCCCGGCAAAGGTGTTCGCTATCCACTGGCACTTGCCGTTTCTCACGATGGGCTTTCGTGGACAGAAATTTTGCGCCTGGAGCAAACGCCTCTCGTAAGTGGTTATGCCTATCCCGCGATCATTCAAACGCAGGATGGTTTGCTGCACATCGCTTACACCCTAGGCCGTAAACGCATTAAGCATGTCACGCTTGACCCGCGAAGGTTTTAACCCTTTGCGATAAACGATTTCAGGAGAGATACACGAACGGATGCTACACACCAGGATTGATACAACAACCTAAAATAAATAGTAACGAGGTAGCTTGTGAATAATAAAAAACTCAACCGAAATGTAATGGCTGCGAGCATTGCTATGGCTCTTGCGGCATCTGCTCCGAATGTTTTTGCAAACGAAATCGAAGAGATGGTGGTCGTTGGCAGCTTTAGTGCGAGTTTGCAAAACGCGCTCAATGCTAAACGCGCGTCGACCGCTGCGGTGGACTCAATCGTTGCCGACGACATCGCCTCTTTCCCCGATAACAACCTTGCTGAATCGCTCCAGCGTATTCCCGGTATCAACATCGACCGCGTAGGCGGTGAAGGTAAGCAAATCAGCGTGCGTGGCTTGAGCGCCGATTTTACTCGCGTTCGCATCAACGGCATGGAAACAATTTCAACCGGCTACGGTAATGGCGGGCGCGCATTCGACTTTAATATTTTCGCCTCTGAATTATTTAACCGCATTGATGTGCACAAAAGTCAGTCGGCCCGTATTGATGAAGGCTCGCTCGGTGCAACGGTGGATCTTTCTACCGGTAAGCCATTCGATTATGACAATCAAACATTGGTCGTGAACGCGCAAGGTGGCTACAACTCCGAATCCAAATCTTTCGATCCTCGTATCAGCGGCTTGGCATCATTCAAAAATGATGATGACACCTTAGGTGCGTCTTTTTCGGTCGCCTATTCAGAGCGAAATGTTGACCAAGGCGGACACAACTCGGGTCGATTTGAGGCAAACAAAACCGGTAACAACCGTTGGGCTAACCATGCCGACCTTCCCGCAGAAGTAAACGGTGCGGTGCATCCGCGTTTCCCTCGTCAATTGGATCGCGAAATTGAAACCGAGCGTTTAGGTATGACTGGCGCATTGCAATGGCGCCCGACCGATCAAACATTGGTGAACTTGGATGTGCTTTACGGCAAGATCGATCAAGAACGTCGTGAGATGACGCTCACTCCAATTTCTCTTGCGCGCACCGGATCAACTGGCCGTATCGAAACCACCGTTAACGATTATTACTACGATGCTGACACTAATGCGCTTTTATACGCGGATTTATCGGGCGTGGATGTACGTAACGAATCTTTTAGAACGCAATGGAATACTGAATTCACCCAGTTTTCGTTGAGCCTTGAGCACGAGTTCACCGAAAATCTGAAAGGCAGCTTGATGGTTGGCCAATCGAAATCGGTTCATGAGCGTCCAACTGAGAGCACAGTAATCTTCGAGAAATTTAACCAAGATTTTTCTTACGATTACCGCAATAGTGGCACCAACCCGATTCTCAAGTATGGCTTTGATGTGAGCAATCCAGACGGCTATTACGTGTCGGAATTGCGCGACCAACCAATGGATACCGAGAACGAATTCGAGACCTTGCGTGCAGATTTAAGCTACGACTTCTCAGTCGGTTCAGTCGATTTCACATTGCAGGGCGGAATTTCCTATAAAGAATTTAGCTTCGACAACTTATTACGTAAGCGTGATGCCGCGATTATTAATCAAGGTAACCACACTAATCTTGCACTGACCGATGCAATGGTTAGCTGTGGTTTCGAATTGAGTGACTTTGCTGTCACAGCCGATATGGGTTCTGTAATTAAAGCGGGTAATGGTCAATCTTGGTTCTTCCCCAACGCGGGAAAAATCTTCGATCAATATAACTACCACGGCAATGATGCTTGCTTCCCAATGATGGTTGATCAAGGCTCGGATCGCGAAGTGATCGAAGAGAGCATGGGCGAATACGTTCAATTGAATTTCAGCACCGAAGTTGGCGGCATTCCTGTTCGCGGTGATTTCGGCGTGCGCCATGTTAAAACCGATCAAACATCATTGGGGTTAGTCGCTGGCGAAAATCGCGATGTTAAGCGCGACTACTCGGATACCTTACCTGCGGTTAACTTAGTTATCGAACCTATCGAGAACGTACTTCTGCGTGCAGCTTGGTCGAAAGTTATGTCTCGTCCTACCTTGTCGAGCTTAACCCCTGGTGGTAGTGCAAGTGGTGTGAGTAAAGCGGTTAACGTGGGTAACCCTTACCTGAACCCATTCAGTGCCGAAGCATTCGACTTGTCGGTTGAGTGGTATTTCGCCGATAACGCAACACTCTCGGTGGCTTATTTCCAAAAAGAAATCAGCTCATTCATTCAATCGCGTATTCAGTATTACAGCTGGGGCGAGCTCAAAACAATGGGCTTTACTGATGCCATGTTAAGTACTTTCCCTGCTGAAGATGGCGAACTCTTTGAATACAAAGACCTACATAACGGTGAAGGCGGCGAATTGGAAGGTTGGGAGATTCAGTTCCAAACACCTTTCAATTTCGGGCCTGAGTGGTTACAAAACTTTGGTGTTCGCTTGAACTACACCGACATTACTTCAGAAGTTGTTACGAGCGTTGATAGTGTTACTAAAGTGAAAAAATACTCTTCACTCTTAGGGCAATCGGATGTGAGTTACAACGGTACCTTGTGGTATGAGAAAGACAGTTTCTCGGCGCGTGTTTCTTTAAGCTACCGTGATCCATTCACCACCGCTTACACCACTACCGCCGGACCAGGCACTGCATGGACTGACGAGAGTACCTATGTCGACGCGGCAATGAGCTATCGCGTTAACGATAATCTTAAAGTGACTTTAGACATGCTCAACTTAACCGACGAGTTAGAAGTCGCGAAAATGAGTGATTACGGTATTTTGGATACGTCGATCAACTCAGGCCGCCAGTTCTATATGGGCGTTCAATACACGTTCTAATCTCGGTTGTAACCTGAGCGGGGGCGATGGAGTTTCACCTAGCCCCCGCTCGCAAATGTTTTCTGTAGTAAATTCCCAGCTTTAGGGGGGCCTCCCCCCTGTTTTTATTTAAATCCAAATCACAAATTGATCGATTACTGCCTTAGGTAAATTTTTCGTCGAGAGGAGAAAAGCCAAAATGCTCGTTAACTCCAGAATAGTCACTTTTCTTTTTACTCTTGGCATAGTTTTATTTACGGGTTGTAGTACCGTCTCGACTGAAACAACTCCTCAGTCGGCTAAACATTCAGACGGCAAAACCAGAATTTATTTGGCCGCAGATTCGACTGTGGCCGATCACACACTTAATGCCGACTATTGGCAAAAGCGTCACCCTGTAACCGGATGGGGGCAACATTTCGCAGAACAATTTGAGGGCGCCAATTTAAATCGTGTGACTCATTGGGTCAGCGAAAAAGGTGTTCAGATCGAGAATAAAGCCAAAGGCGGGCGTAGCACTCGCACCTTTTTCGAAGAGGGTCGCTGGCGAGAAATTGTAGAGGCCTTAAAAGCCGATGATATTGTGATGATTCAATTTGGCCATAACGATCAGGCCGTCACAAAAACCGAGCGCTATGTGACAGTTGAGGGTTACAAAGAATATCTTCGCCTGTTTATCACCCAAACTCGCGAGCGTGGCGCAATTCCAATTTTACTGACGCCGGTCAATCGCAACTATCCTTGGCAAGACGACGGCAGCTTAGGAAATTCTCACGGTGAATATCCAGACGCCGCGCGCGAAATCGCGCGCGAGATGAATGTTGCATTTATTGATCTAGGCAAGTTATCGCGCGAGTATTACGCCAGTGTCGGTCGGGAAGTCGTGAGCCGTGATTACTTCATGAACTTGCCGGCAGGAAAATTTTCGGCGTATCCAGAAGGCTTAACGGATAACACCCATTTCCAACCAGAAGGCGCAAGAGCTACCGCCAAGTTAGTGTTCGATGCGCTTGCTGATCTGCCCGTTTTACGATAAAGAGTTATAACGCTTACGGGCGTATTAAGAGACACCAGCCTTGTTAGCGGGGATATTATGATAAGAATATTAAAACACCTTCTTCTTACGTTTTTATTTACGGCCGCCACGCCATGGACGAGCGCCCAAGTGAAGGCCGTTTCCGCAACAGAATCGGCCGAGCTTTTGTTTTATGCTTCGTTCGCGCAGGGTTTAAGTGCTGATTTTGCTAAAGGCGAAGCCGCTGCAAACTTTGCCGATCAAATTGAATTAATCGACAATGGCCCTGCTTATGTTAAGCAATCTTCAACTAGTGCTACTCCCGCAATACATTGGCCCGACAGCGGTGTGTTAGCTTGGCCAGCGAGTGGCAATTTAATCGCCGAGCGGGGAACACTGAGTTTCTTTTGGCGCGCCGGTTACGCTCCTGATGATGCACCTTTTGTAATTTTTCGTGCGGGCTACGCTGATCACTCCAGTTGGGATATGGCGTGGATGCGAATTGATTGGAATGGTGCTGGGTTCGATGCGTTTGTTACCGATGCTAATCTTGCCCGCACCCGCGTGAGCTCGACATTGTCTTTTATTCCCGATCCAAGTCGTTGGTACCACTTAGTTCTTACCTGGGATGAACTGCGAGGTGTTGCGCTTTATTTAGATGGGCAATTACTGGGGCAGGCTTCCGGCCCTGTTGATAGCGACGGAAAATTAGTCAATCCAGCCAAAAAAACTTTTTTAGATTTTGATACAGGCTTAGATAGTTTTGGCTTTGCCGGCCGCGTGTTATCTCCGCATCAAGTTCAGAGCCGATACAATTTTTTACGCGGCGGCGATATTGCGCACTTATCGATTTTCGATGGAATGCTCGAAGCTGAATCGGTGAAAGCGCTTGGCCAAATTTTACCGAGTGGTCAAATGGCTGCTCGTGATCCGCGCGAAATCGAAGCATCAAAGCTCTCTATCGATTACTACTCCGCTTGGATGTCCCGATTTAACTGGCACGCACAATTGCCGCCGAAGTTGCCCAACAACAATACGCGAATTCGTAAAATCGAATTTACCGACGCCCGCGATTTAAAGCAGTGGATGTTTAAAGGCGTGGATGGCATTAGCGAAACGACATGGCCGGGTGTTTACAATCGCTCCCGCTTGCCAGGGCGCAACGATTATTTTCAATTACCGGATTGGAACACCTACGTACAAGGGGGGCTTAACTACGATCTCACACTTCCTAACGAGCCAGTCAATCTGGTTGAGATTCGTGGTGCAGCTTATGGCCAACTGCAATACAAAAAAGATCCACATTCAACATTTAAAACTCTAAGCAAGCGCTCCGCTCACCAAACCAGAACGAGTCACAGTGTCGATGTTAATGGTGGAGTTTTACGATTTTCTAACACTGCACAAGAGACGCCCATTCAAGAAATTTGGGCTTATCATTTAAGCCAAGGTGATGCACCTCAGGGCGTGCACCGATTGAAATACAGCATCGACAGCACCGCCAAGGCGGACTATACCAATTTAGATTCGCTCAATACTTTTATTCAAGGTCGATTTCCTAAAGGCGCACAGCAAACACTCGTAGCCTTACCTCAAGGCGCGTCGCTACGGCGGGCGGTGAATCGCGTATTCGATAAACACGATCTGCCGTTGGTTCACGTGTTAATCCCCTCGAGCGTTAGTCACCATCCTGCCGAAAAATCGGTGACTCGTTCGTGGGCTTACGGTTGGGAGAACAGTTACGACGGCCTCGACGGTATCGAATTAACATTGCCTGCTATGAATCTTGCGCCGACGAGAAACGGCTTAATCGCGTTTAATGTGCAGATCAAAGATCCCATTTGGCCCGAGCGAAACATGCTCGATGTTTCCTTCTCGATAAAGCCTAATCAAGAATACAAAATTTGGTTGGACTTACGTGATCGTATTCTGACCGACGACAGTTTCTATCTCACCTTTGCATCGAGTGCGCCAAACTTTACTGGCGAACATTTACAAGGTGCGCAAATTCAATTGGTGTTTAAAGAACGCGAACAAGCTAAAGCCGAGCACATTACCGATCGCTTCAATCAGGTGAAAGATAACTGGGGCAATTTGGTGGAAGAGCACACAAGCTCGCAAAGAATGGCGCTTTATCGCCGTGCGCACGCCGATGTGACCGATCTTCTTCGGGTTGATCCGGACCACGATCTCGGACGTTTGTATTGGTATTACATGAGTTTTAAAAGCCAACGTCCGCCGCAATTTGCACCCCTTGTTGCCCCAGCCGGTGTTCCGTTTTGGGCCTACGCGCAAATCGAGCAATTAAAGTTAGTACGGCACTTTGTTAATTGGTGGATCGATAATCGCCAAGTGGAATTCGGCGATTTTGGTGGCGGAATCTCGGACGATACCGACATGGTGCAGCAATGGCCGGGCCTTGCGCTCATGGGCGTTGATCGCGAAAAAGTTACCCAATCGCTCATTAATCTTTCTTACGCGGTGGATAAAGAAGGCACCATGTTAAATGGGTTAAGCACGATTGAAACCGACGAGCTACACGTTTACGAGGAAGGCATTAACTCTAATAGCGCGTTATTTACCTTGCTAATGGGCGATCCGGTTGCGGCGGCAAGGCTACTTGAGACGGTTCGCGCATTACCGCAAGTGATTAAACCAAATCCATTTGGCAACACGCTATTTTCCAGTAATTGGTACGGCGGTAAAAAAATTTACACAGGGCCTAACTGGGAATGGCAAAAACCTTATTCATTCTACGTATTGCATCCGGCGTTTTTATTAGGCGAATACTCGGGCCACAAGCCAAGCCAAGAGCTTGTTAGTCGTTTAGCTGAGGGGTATTTAGCTCATGCTTATACCGATGAGGATGGCCGATTTACTCTACCCAACGAGATTAACTGGAGAACCGGCGAAGTTCGCGGTGGTGAACTTAATCGCGGTGCAGGTTCGGCTGATTTGGTAACGGTATTCTCCGCAGCCCATGAGTGGACGGGCGACGATAAATTTCTAAAAGGGCTAGATTACCGAATCGCACGTGGGGGACCTGCGCAACTTCACCGTTTAAACGATAACTTTCTCGATCGACTTAATCCGTCGGGTGAGTGGCGCAAACAATTAACTCAAGATGCTGCGGTTGGAACATCGTTGGAAAAATTCACTGCGTGGGAAACAACCGGCGATACCCGATACCTAGACGATCTATACCGTCAAGAAATTTACTACAAAAAATTACATCAGTATTTCCACACCGAAGGCCACTGGTGGACTGACCGAGTAGACACTCGCGCAGACTACCTACAAAAAGCTCGCTTAGGTGGCGTTGCGTTAGTGCGCAATAAAATGGTGCCTGGCAATACCCTGAGTTGGGCTTTCAATGGTGACGAGGCGCTTGACGTTGCGATTCTTATGCCGCGCCCAACCCGCGAAAAATTCACCATCATTGGCTACAACTTGGCCGCGAAATCGATCCAGGCTCGCGCCGAAGGCTATTTGGTGAAGACAGGTCTTTGGCGCATGCAAGTGGGCGAAGATCGCGATGGTGATGGAAAAATTGACAAGGTTGAGACTACTCGGGATGTAACCTTTGGTCGCTTCGAGCAATTGCCAGTTAGTTTCAAACCTAACACGACCACCATTATTACTATGGAGCTTATCAACGAAAGCAAACAACCTAACAATTTGGCCGATCTCGCGTTAAGCACGTTTGATATTGATGTGCGTGGTCGAACCATAACGCTAGGCGTCCACAATATTGGTAATGCCAACGCAAAAAATATTCAGGTACAACTTGAGCATAACAATGGTGATGTGATTTCCACCCAAACAATTAACAAGCTTGGTCACCCAGACGATAGCCAAGTAAAACGCGAAGTTGTGGAATTTACGCTCGATAAAACAATTGATGCTGAAGATTTGGTCGTGCGGGTTCTTTCTAATCAGCCAGAAATTACCACTCACAACAACCTGATTAACATCCGAGACCGCCGCGCGCCTCTACAATTTAATTAGTTATGGGTTAGATTCTTTTGAGGTTCGCATTTAGATTGGAAAATATCTAACGCAAAAACAATAATCCCGCACTCGTGCGGGATTATTGTTTAACACTGTTGACACTAATGTGGGAGGTTAAGCGTCTCGCGAATCACTTTCCAAGAAACATACTTAAAGTTTTGGTTGCCTTCTGGCATACGCTTGCGGCCGTCCTGCAACACTAGCATGCCTTCCGTAAATTCTCCGCCCAAATTAGCAGAAGTCACTTCTAAGCCATCTGTCTCAGATACGCCGTCGATACTTTTCTCGCCGTTAATTCCAACACGAAATGCACCCTGAACTTTGTAAGGTGGCAGAGCATCAAGAATTAAGTAGGAATCATTACCTTGGCTCGATACCACTAGGTAAGGATGTTCCGCATGATACAGGGCTAAACCTTCGATATCGTCCTTTGCCCACTCACCCACAGCGATGACTTGCTCGAAAGCAGTGGGCGCATCTGGGCGAGCATCCAGTGCCCACACAGCGACGTCTTCCTCGCCAATGAATAGGCGATGGCGTTTGTCATCTGCTACGCAGCCTTCGGGTTGTGTCTCGGTTTTCCATTCGCGAACTTGTTTGCCGGATAGTTTATCGGCCTCACCTTCGGTGATTTCGTATTGGATAAAACGACCACCGGCATCGTTGGCGATTGCGTAACCGCGCCCATCTTCTGCCTGATACATACAGAAACCGTAAATATCGGTTAGTGGGGTCGGGATTTCCCCAACCAGTGTGACTTTTCCTTCCACATGAGCGAAAAGTTGCACGCTGTAATTATCGCGATGCGTAGCGGCTGCCAAATCCAAAACGCGCTCGCCCACCCGCACTTGATGACGAACGTCAACATTGTTTAATCGGCCAACAGGCAAATAATCCAGCAACTCGCCTTTGAGATCGTAAACGGCCAAGCCGCCTTTTTTATCGGTACCCAACACAAGTGTTTCGCTTGCGTTCTCAGAATTAATCCAAATGGCGGGATCATCCGCGGCGTCACCCATTGAGGGAACCGCTGCTGTTTGAATGCTGGGGCTGATGGTGTGAATAACCGGCGCGTCGGTTTCTATTGATGAAGTTGTAACGTTTTCGATGTGCAATTTGTGCGCACCTTCATCGTCGACAACTAAAACATCAATACCCGTACCTTGTACACGCGCCGACAATTTTTCAGGTTCTTGCAGGTTTAATGTTGCGCGGCCGATGTGTTGATAGCGCTCGCCATCGGCTTGCATGAACAGTAATTCGTTGGCTTCACCGTCGACGAGTATTACTAGGTTTCCTTCAGTGGTTAATCCACCCGCAAGGCTTTTAACATTGCCGAAGGGCTCGAGCATGGCAATAGGCTCACGCACTAAAGGCGCTTCGTCGCCCGAGAGATATTGCCAAAAACCTACGGCTTCTTCGTTAACCACAAGATGATCGAGTGAATCGATCACGCGGCAGGCTTTTGCGTCTGGGGGCATACTTAAGCGGCGCACTACCACCGGTTGAGCAAGTGGTTTGCCTTGAGCGGCCACTAGCCATTGCTCACCAAAGCCTTCTTCGCCAATTAAAAATAAAAAGCCGTTGCCTAATTTATCTTGCTTCAAGCAAACGGCATCGAGTGCCGCTGGCGATTTTGGCAATAGAATAATGTTGCTAAAACCTGTTTCCGTTAATTGCAGAATTTCGGCTTGTTGAGATTCTTTATTAACCATTGCCAGTAACCAGTGCTGGTCGAATGCACGGGCGTCGAGGCTCTCGTAGCTGCCGCTGCGCTGAATCAAAGCGTCGCCAGATTGGTTGTAAACAACCAAACCATCATTGCGATCTCCATGAGCAATAACATAGTCTAATTGGCTGTTTGCGCGCTTTGGTAAAAGTAGAGCGCCTTCCACGCGGTCAGCGATTTTTTGAGTAGCGACCTTGTTTAAAACGAATCCGCTAGCGTTTGTAGCTGCTGCAGCTTCTTGAGTTGAATGAGTTGTCGATGTTTGATCGCAAGCTGCCAAAAACACCGCGAATAATGCACAAAATAAACGCATGAATTTAATTCCTAATAAATGAACAAGCACGCTTAAAAATGAGTGAAAGTAATGCCGACTTTGAAACTCGGACCGTAACTTTCTAATTGTGCGTTGCGCGAGCGATGTCCACTGTATGCGTAGTAATCTTCATCGGTAATATTGGCCGCCTCGAAGGTTACTTGTAAGTTAGGTTGAATCGAGTAGCGTGCTTTTACGTCTACAAATGTTTGCGGATCCACGTAAACATCGGTGGCTGGTTCGTCGATTCCACCCACTTCGTACAAGTATTCGCTCTTGTAGTTGGCAGCTACGCGAATACTGAATTTATCGTTCTCCCACCCGATCGATAGGTTACCCACTTGATCGGACTGATTAGGAAAGCTGATGTCACGTGCGACGGCTTGCTCTTCAATGGTTGCATCGGTACTAGAGAAAGTCGCGTTAGCGCCTACCACTAAACCATCCCATGGCGCGGGTAAGAAATTAAGATTTTGCGAATAATTTAATTCGATACCGTAAACAGTTGCATCGTCGCCGTTCACATAGGTAATGGCTTCGTCAAAGTCTGCCCACAAGCCTGTGCCCGAAACGTCGGTTTGGTATATAAAATTCTTAATGGTTTTGTGGAATAAGAAAGCGCTAATGACACCGGTTGAGTCGGTGTAGTGCTCAATACCGAAATCAAGATTCGATGATTCGAGTGGCTTTAATTGCGCGTTACCAAACTCTGCTTCGTCGCCGTCGATGGCAAATCCTGGCGCTGTTTGGAAGAAGGTTGGGCGCACAACCGAGTTGGTCCAAGCTGCACGCAAATAGGTATTGTCACCAAGAGAATAGCGAGCATGGAGGCTAGGCAACCAATGGTCGTAATCGTTCTCGTCGTAACTTGCTTCAAACTCGTCGTCGCGCAGGCCGGTACCCGAAGCGGTAAAATCGGTAGCTTCATAACGAACGCCCGCAATAATACGAAGATCGTCGGTGTCTAGAGTGTTCATGACGTAGGCCGAGGTGATATCTTCGGTGATGCTAAAATCGTTAATTAGGGATTCTTCTTCATCCCAATAATCATCTGCATTTAAATTTTTAATTTGGTTTTTAATGGCCGAAACGTTCATGCCTTGGCCAAACTTACCGTAGGCATATTCAACACGACCTTGAGCAAAAGCAGAGCCGTTGGTTTCGGTAAAATCGTCGTATACCCACACTTCGGTTTTATTCGATTTTTCGCGTTGACTATGTTTAGCACCAAATTTCACAGTCCCTGCCATATCACCCGCGGTGTAATCACGGCTGATATCAAAGCGAATGTTTTTGTCTTCGTCTTTAGAGCTAACTTTTTCCCATTCGATTTCCGCTAACTCGTAATTAGCGAAATCGAAAAGTTCGCTACCGCCAATTGCCGAAGGGGAAACTGTAGAGGCATAACCTAAGTTCTCAAATTCACTTTCGAAATCAGCGCCGGCAATTCCGCCAGGATCTTTCTCCGTCGCGCGGCTTAAGCCTGCTTGAGCTGAGAATAACCATTCATCGACACGGGTTTCGCCACCTACGACAACCGACGAAATGGTTTGAGTATCGGTACGGGCTTTAAGCGAGCGAATCGCTTCGCCGTCGGCACGTTCGCCAACAAGAATAGGATCGGCGAATTCTACCGCAAGGCCTTCGCGTACTTCGCTATCGGCGAATTCACTGTAAAGCGTGCGCAAATAGGTTTTGCTGTTTTCATTAGGAAGATAATCGATATTAATGCCCACGCCGGTGCGTTCGCGGCTAATGGTGTAACGGCGTTGTTCTAATTCTTCCAAACGCGCTTGGTTGCCGTCGATATCCCATGCGCCACCGGTTTCAATATTGTCTGAGCCGAATTTTCGATCTTGCCAACTTGCCGCAATGGCGACACCTAAATTTTCTTCACCACTGCCTACACTAAAAATATTGGTCGCTGCGCCGGAAATTTTTCCGCTTTGCTTTGCAGTGTTGTCATCGTGGTGAACTTCTGCACTGAAGGTTGCGAACGCGTCTTTGTGATCGAACGCCGAAAGGCTTGCAACTTCAACAGTGCCGCCTAAGGAGTTTGCATCTAAATCGGGCGTGAGGCTTTTAACTACGCTGAGTGATTGCACCAACTCTGATGGAAGCACATCGAGCGCAACAGCACGGCGATCGCTTTCTGGAGCTGGGACTTGAGTTCCATTGATGGTTACGGCGTTTAAGTCGGGCGCAATGCCGCGAACACTCACGAAGCGTCCTTCACCTTGGTCGCGCTCAACCGACACACCAGCAACACGTTGCAAGGCTTCGGCGGCGTTGTGATCCGGTAATTGACCAATGCCATCGGCATGAATCACGCTGCGAATTGCATCTGAATTGCGTTGTTTATCTAACGCACTGTTTAAGCTAGCCGCTTGGCCAATCACAACCATCACCTCGAGTTGATCGTCGGGTGTGGTTGCCAGTGATGTTTGAGCGATGGTTAAAGCTAAAAGGCTTAAAGCAAAAGCAGGATTTTTCATTTGCGCACTTCCTAAGGGAAAATTAATGCGCCAGAGGATAGGACTCAATTGTGACCGAATGGTGACGAATTAATTGCGCAAATGTGAATCTTCTGGTTGTCATATGTTCGTCATATTTCAGCGCCATGCTTATGACAATAATTGGAGAATTTTATGAAAAAATCTGTTCGCGTATTAAGCACCAGTATTAATTTTATTGCCGCCGCACTAATCTTGACCGCTTGCACAAGTCATTCGTTAAGCCCTAATAATTCCACTGCGGTTACGACCTCAATCAACGAATATGCCGCTACGGCGCGAGCCGATCGCATCGTGTTAATGCCAGGTGAATACGCCTCGACCGAAATGCGCTTAGCCTATCGATCTACTGTAGATACCGATTTCACTCACGTTGAATTGGCTAAAGCCACCGCATCGCCAGGCATTGGCAATGCTCAAGTGGTGCAGGGGAATTACAAGCGTATCGATACCGAGAATGGGCCAGCCCATTACCATCGCGTTGAGTTCTCGTCATTAACACCCAACACAACTTACGCGTACCGCATTAAGACTCAATCGGGAATGGGCGAGTGGTTTCAATTCACAACACCTAGTGACGACTTCACACCATTTAACGCAATCTATTTTGGTGATATCCAAAACTCGATCCGCGACATCGCCGCTCGCACTATGAGGGCTGCGTTTAAAGCCAGTGAGAACGCACAGACAATTATTTCGGCCGGCGATCTTGTCGCTTCGCGCGAAGAGGTGACTCACGATACCGAGTGGGGTCAATGGTGGAGTGCAGGAAGCTTTGTATTTGCCGAAACACCACAAATTGTTGCGGCTGGTAATCACGAATATGTTGATGCGCCCACGGCACAAAATGAAGATCACGTCGAACTTATACCGCATTGGGATGCACTGTTTAATGTTCCAGAAAACGGAGCCGAAGTCGCCAAGAAGACCAGTTACCACACTCAATTTAACGGCGTAGATTTTTATGTGCTCGATGGCACAGCGGCTTTGAAATTAGGTGAAATTAATAGTCAAGGTAAATGGCTTGATGAACAACTCACAAAGGCCTCGGGGCAGTGGCAAGTGGTAGTCATGCATCAACCAATTTATACCTGCGCCCGCCCGACAGACACCGAAGAGTTAAAAGCTGCTTGGGCGCCCATTTTTGAAAAGCACAAAGTCGCGCTTGTTCTTCAAGGGCACGACCATTGTTACAGTCGACACCAAGCACAACCACAAGGTTCGGTTTATTACGTGACCGTGGTGGGCAGTAAAATGTATGGTTTGAATGACCGCGTAGAAAACTATGCTCAATACGGTGAAGACACTCAGTTATTTCAACTGGTACATTTTGATAAAAATACCATCGAGGTTAAAACCTACACGGCTATTGGTGAACTTTACGATCACGTCAGCATTAAAAAATCGCCGCAAGGTGTAACGCTCATCGAACACGATAAGGCTGAGCCTCGCCGCTGTTCAGGCAAACAAGGCCCAGATGGCTTAGCGTGTAATTCGAGAGCGAAGTAAGTTATTTTTTGAGTGACTCCATCATCCGTTTATGAAGCCAACGGATGATGGATTGCTTCCTTTGGTACATCAATCAAAACGCTTATGGCAAGGCATAAACGCTTTTAATCTTTTGTCTTTTTTAGATCAAAGAGATAAACGTAATTCTAAAGCTCTTATTCGAGACATCCGCTATTTTTCCATAATCCGTTCGACTTGGCGTCTACTTTGCTTTGCAAAGTCGTAAATAATAATTCATGCCTTTAAGCAACCCAATCGGTAACAACGCTGGATTACACAGTCCAAATTTGATACATATCCTTTAAACAAATCTCGCGGCTGTACGATCGACCAATATAATCTATTATTCCTCATCACACGCGTCTCGTGATGTTCGAGTATCTATCGATTTATTCTTGAGGGTGTCTTTTAGTTACGTTGAGGGTCTTTAGATGTAATTTTGGTGTAAATCACTTTATCTAGATGATCTCAGTGTAGACGCTCGGACCAATGCAACTACAAATAAGCCCGCTTAATGCGGGCTTATTTGATTTATCCAAATTTATTTGCCGCTTGTAAACAAAGTATGACTATTAATAAGGTTGCGGTAGTCTGGGATGTGATTCGAGAACAAATTGCCCAAGCCCTCGATGTCGTTGCGCCAGTCGCGGTGAAGCTCACAGGCTACGCCAAACCACGTCATCATTTGTGCACCGGCTTGAATCATTCGATCGTGGGCCGCTGTGCGCGTCATCTCATTGAAGGTGCCCGAAGCGTCTGCGACAACAAATACTTCGTACCCTTCTTCGAGCGCTGACAAAACTGGAAAGGCGACACAAACTTCCGTTACCACGCCTGCCACCAACAACTGCTTCTTGCCGGTCGCTTTGACCGCCTTAACAAAATCTTCGTTGTCCCAAGCGTTAATATTGCCTGGGCGCGCAATGTAGGGCGCGTCAGGGAAAATTTCTTTTAATTCGGGCACCAAGGGGCCATTGGGACCCGTCTCAAAACTCGTGGTGAGAATGGTCGGCAAGTTAAAATACTTGGCCAGATCAGCGAGCGCCAACACGTTGTTTTTGAATTTATCGGGATCTATATCGCGCACTAGCGATAAAAGTCCGGTCTGGTGATCGACCAATAAAACGGCCACATCATTTTTGTCGAGTCGTACGTAGGGTTTGGACATAAGATTCTCCTAGAAAAATTCCCGCCCGAGGGCGGGAGAGTCGCTCCGGTATTAGCTAACTGCGCCAAATCGCCCGGAATTGAAGTCATTAACAGCTTGGCGAATTTCATCATCGGTGTTCATCACAAAGGGGCCGTATCCCACAATCGGCTCATCAATGGGCTCGCCTGCAAGCAACAAGATCTTGCTCGGACGGTGGGCATGCACCTGAACCTTATCCCCGTCGCGGCTCAAAGTAGCCATCTGGCCATCGCGAAGATTGACATCCCCGTTTAGAGTCACATCACCTGTCAAAACGATAACCAATCCGTTCCATCCTGCAGGAAAGGGTAGCTCAGCTTCGGCGTCAGCGCTGACGCGAACGTCAATTACCGTCATCGGACTGTGCGTCGCAGCAGGCCCCGAACTCCCTAAGAAGTCCCCAGCGATCACCCGTGCAACTCCAGCGTCATTCGCAAAGGGAACTACAGGTATAGTCGCTGCTTCAATAGCTTGATAGCCGGGAGGTGTCATTTTTTTCGCCGCAGGCAAGTTCACCCACAACTGCACCATTTCAAAATTGCCACCGGTGCGGCTAAAGCCGGGCGAATGGAACTCTTGATGCAAAATACCTGACCCCGCGGTCATCCACTGCACATCACCAGGACCAATCACGCCACCTTGACCCGTCGAATCTTTGTGCGCGACTTCACCCTCATAAACTATAGTCACTGTTTCGAAACCGCGGTGCGGGTGAGTGCCAACGCCCCGATTAGGTGAACTCGGATCTTTGGGCTCGAAGTAATAAGGGCCTGCCAAATCCGCCATCAAAAATGGGCTTACTTGAGCGGCCTGACGGTTGTAGGAAAACAAGGTCCGTACCGGAAAGCCGTCTCCAACCCAATGTTGAGCGGGCGCAGTGTGGGTTCCAAGGATCGTTTTCATAGGATCTTCCTCCGAGAGCCCATCGACATTGATGAGCTTTTTGTATGAACTCATCATAGTTTCAGGACAGTGTTTGCAGTAGATAGCAAAAATTGACTAGACTGTCTCAAAACTAGAACAGTGGAATGGAAAGCTATGCAAGATCTCAACGATCTTTATTATTTCGTTCAGGTGGTGGAGCACAGAGGGTTTGCGCCCGCTAGCCGCGCCTTATCGATTCCTAGATCGAAGCTGAGCCGACGGATCGCCGATTTGGAGTCGCGACTGGGTGTGCGCTTGTTGCAACGCTCGACCCGCCACTTTCACGTAACCGAACTTGGCCAGCGCTATTACGAGCATTGCAAAGCCATGCTCATTGAAGCAGATGCAGCCCAAGCGGTGATTGATGGCACGCAATCCGAACCCTCGGGGCTCATCCGCCTAAGCTGCCCGATCACCTTGCTAAATGCCCACGTAGCGCAAATGCTCACCCGATTCATGTTGGTATACCCCAAGGTTCGAATTGATTTAGAAGCGACGAACCGCCGCGTGGATGTTCTAGCAGAGGGTTTGGACTTGGCGATTCGCGTGCGACCGCCACCGCTTGAGGACAGCGAACTCATCCTACGGGTGCTATCAGATCGTGGAAAAATTATCGTCGCAAGCCCCGCGCTATTTTCCGGCGACATACCCACCACACCTGAGGCGCTCATGGCTTATCCCGCCATGGCGGTCGGTAACATGCACGAGCGCCACACGTGGACCTTGATCAACCGCCAAAACGTGAGTTGCGATCTGGCCTATACACCTCGCTACGCCACGACCGACATGCTTGCGCTCAAAGATGCCGCCATCGCGGGGCTTGGCATAGTGCAGTTGCCATTACTGACGGTGCGCGATGCACTCGCCCGCGGTGAGCTGATTCAACTCTTGCCCGAATGGTCACTGCCAAGGGAAATCATCCATTTGGTCTATCCGTCGCGTCGCGGACTTCTACCTAGCGTGCGCCGACTGATTGATCACTTAGCCGAGTGTTTCGCCGCGTTTGATGAAGATTAATCGCCCGCCGCGTTAGGAAAATAGCCCAATAAAAAACCCGCACTTGGCGGGTTTTTTATTGTATAGAGAACGATTAAATGCCGTAGTCTAGAAGGACACGACCACTGCTACAGCCGACACCAAGCACAATCGCACGGATCGGTTTATTACGTGACCGTAGTGGGGAGCAAAATGTACGGATTGAGTGACCGAGTCGAAAGCTACGGCCAATTCGGTGAAGATACTCAGTTATTCCAACTGATTAATTTCGAAGAAGACACAATTCAAGTGAAGACCTACACCGCTATTGGCGAGCTTTACAACCACGTCAGCATTAAAAAATCGCCGCAAGGTGTAAGGCTCATCGAACACGATAAAGCTCAGCCTCGACGCTGTTCGGGCAAAAAAGGCCCAAATGGCTTAGCGTGTAATTCGAGAGCGAAGTAACTGAATTAACATCCAGAGCCAACTGCCAAGAACCGAGCTTTCAGTAGGTCGCTGGTTTACGTTTCAAACCGGCGATCGTGCCGTAAAGTTTTTATAGCGTAGTCTTAAGTATTAAAAATAATATATATGTTATTCCATCGAATTATTAACATTTCGCCTCTCTAATCTTATTGCAATAATTTCTCTTCTAACCCAGTTTTTTTGACTGGCATACTGTTTTTTTGTAGCCGTTCGCATTCAATTACGCGACTGTTAATTAAAAAAGGATATTTAAATGAAATACATTGCGTTGGTGCTTTCGGTCTTACTCTCATGAGTATCTTTAGCTAATCCTGTACCAGAGTTTTCATTTGTCATAGTCACCAAAACAATCGATAAGCAAGTAAAGCCCGATAAGGCTCAAATCAATTTCACCATTATCGCTTACGAAAAAACTTCCGAAAACGCGCTAGATAAACTTTTGCAGTCATCAGCCGCAATCCTTCAGACGATGAAAGATCATGGAATAGATGCGAGTCACATTGAGTCCCTGCAGATCGACAAAACCGCAAAGCGAGCAAGCCAACAAGGCGTCTACGATTTAGAAATTTTAGGGTACGAGTTTCGACAAGACTTTATTTTAAAACTCAATGATGTAAGCAAGTTTCCTGATTTTATGAATGACTTATTTAAGATTGACGGTGTTAAAGATATCGATTCGCGATTCGAATCAACTCAGTCTGATAAATACAAAATCCAGATGTTGGAAGAAGTCAGTATTAAATCTAGAAAGAAAGCGGATACTCTTGCTCAAGCGCAATTTCGACAAGTCAAAAGAGTGTACGGCATGACAACCGAGAATCGGTTTGGAGACTCATTCGCGATATTTTCTTTAGAGGGTAGTCCAAGTATATATCTAGGAAAGCCATGGCCGAGTTCGTATGGCAGTGGTCTTATTATAACCGTACCCGAGTACATTAAAGTTGGTCAGCGAGTTACGGCAATTTACGAACTAAAATAGTTCTAACTACCATCGATTCGGCGAAGCCAGCCCTCTTATGAGAACTAAACTGACTTCGCTATGACCCATTCCCAAAAACTAGACCATGACGACAATAAGCTCTCCACTTATCCTACCCCAAAGGAGAGCTCACATGAAGAAGCGTTACACCGAATAATAAATTATTAAAGCGATTAAAGATCACGAGGCAGATATCAGCGTTGATGACATTTGTGTCGAATCGGCATATCTATAGGAGCCTTCTACAACTGGCGCAGCAAATATACAGAAATGAAAGTCACTGAAGCCAAGTGTATGAAAGAGTTTGAAGTCGAGAACAATAAACTGAAAAATCTTGGTCTATAAGGTATTTAGAAATGCAGGTGACTTATCCCATCAATGATCATTTGGGTTCTGCTAGTGCGGTAATGAATCTGTCAGGAACTCTAGTTCCTGATTCCGATAGAACCTACACGCCTTGGGGCCAAGCGCACATGGGGAATACTAATTTTTCCCACGGTAAACAAGGGTTTACCGGACACATCGAAGACTCTTCTGGGCTTACCTACATGAAAGCAAGGTATTACAACCCGGCTATAGGAAGATTTTTATCAACAGACCCGATAGACTACGCCGATCAATTAAATTTGTACGCTTATGTGGGAAATGATCCGGTTAACTACACCGACCCCACAGGTGAAGCAAGACACCCCAAGGATAAAAGCGGTATAGCGGGCTAATCTTATAGCCAGAGGTGTAGTCGCTGTTACAGAGCCAAGTAGTCCTGTTAATAATTATGCACAACGAGTTGTTGATACCACTCAAGCAGCTATTACAGGAAAAAATCGCGTTAAGGTTACTCCGGTCAAAGAAGCTGAAGGCCCACACTCGGCATGGAAAACAGACCCAAAAACGGGAGAAATCACCCGCACGGAAACCTACACACCGAACCCCCAGAACCCAACGGGGCATGACAAGGTAAAATCTGTTGATCTCACTGGTAAACCTCATTGAAATAAAGAAACTGGCGAGGCAGTGCCCACTCCACACGTTCAAGGCAGAAATGATGATGGCACGCCGATACCCGGTGGAGTTCGTCCTGCTACACCAGCAGAAATTCCCACGCCACCACCACCAAAGGTTTGCCCTTCAGGGAATAGCGTATGCTGATACTAAAAAATGACTTAAATCTCCTGACCCGTTTGCAACAGTGGTATCTGTCCATGTGCAACGGTGATTGGGAACATACCTATGGCGTGTCCATCACTAACATTGATAACCCAGGGTGGGCACTGACGGTAGAGCTGGCAGACACCTATCTTTACGGTGTTGAATTTCAAACTGTAGAAATACAGCGAGAAGAGGATGACGATTGGGTCTTCTGTAGGGTTAAAGACGGTGAATTTGATGCTTGTGGAGGCCCTCAAAATTTAAATGAAATGCTTGCCATCTTTTTAAATTGGGCGGAATCCAATCGTCATCTTGAAAGCGATGGCTAACAACCTGCGGGATGTCATTGAGAATAGAAAATCACCTTAACCCCGGTCAGCCCTCTGCCCGGGGTTTTGTTTTTTTATGATTGTGGTGCTGCCTCATTACTCTGTGGTCAACACCAATCACCCCTGCATCACCCGAATCGTTACAGGTTTGTTAATGGTGAATCCCGCCTGTTAATTCCAAAGCTAAAGACTGCTGAACATTGCTATTTTGTATTCCACAAAGATAAACGCGACTGGCGATCAAGCATAGGTGGCTTCATCTATGCTGGACAGCTTTCTAACATAGGTGGATATGACTATGGTGGATCTGCATGAGTTACTTAGGTTCTAAGGCTGCAGCGGCGATGATCAAGCAATTATCGCGTCTATGCCGCCACATGATAGGTACATTGAAACGCATATTGGTAGTGGTGCTGTCATGCTTCTTAAGCCAAAAGCTAATAAGTCGATAGGTATTGATAAATCTGTCATTGAAAAATTTGGCAATGCGGATTTTTAACTGCATAACTGCGATGCAGTTTTGAATTCCGTCTACACCTTGGATGCAGCAAAGCGCCTCCGATCTCATACGAATCCGTGGGGTGAAAACCTTGTTTACTCTTATAATTTGCGTAA
>JBJEWS010000006.1:31713-253480 GCA_051885175.1 Cellvibrio sp. | reverse complement strand
TTTTTTATTTTTATCCGAAAATCCGGTGGATTTTAATCCTCAGCGGTGATTAGATTGCTCTTGAGAACTTAAGATTTAAATTCTTCTTAAGAATATTTTTACCTAAACTTCTTTGGCGATCTCATGATCCATCAGGCGTATCTTAGTGCATTGGGAATAGAGCAATACTTTCCGAAGTGGCAATTGCCACAAGCACAGGAAAGTATTTTGGATGAGCGCTATTTTTTTGAGTTAGAAGATGATTTTTCTAGGCTGGTTGACGACGTTCCATTACCAGATGATAAAGATCATCCAGGCGTCTTGAGTGATGTTAATGCTGTACAAGCTCGCCAATTACTAAACAATTTGATCGACTCAAATCCTTTAATAAAAACGGATCAAATTGTTAAATCTTTACAGGTCAAATCTCGTCAAATTAATAAAGATAACATCCTCGCACCTTTTAGCTTATCTATTTGGCGGCCTGTTGAGGGGATGCTTGTGATCGATTCGCGAGCTGTGAAAAAGCCCTTGCCAGTCGAGCTTTTGCTTACGAACATTCTTAAACCGTTTAAAGCCTCTAAGCTCACTCTTTTGGAAGAGGTGTTACGGTGGCCGATGGTTGAGACTAGATACACTTCAAGCTCTTTTCATACTGCTCAGCAGGAGTTGCTAACCTGGCTGGCGGTAGAGAACGATTTGCGGCCGATTAAAGAACTGTGGTTAATGGGAAGTTCGGCACAGGTCTGTTTCTTTGAAGAAGGTGCGCAACTATCTCCGTTTACTCAAAAATATATCGACGGAGTGGATCTGTACGCGTATTTAACGCCAAGTCTAAGCGAAGTTCTTCTTGATCCAACCGTAAAACCACAACTTTATACTTTCTTACTAGATTCCATTGATGTTTGATCAAATTAGTAAAGCCACAACTACAGGTTTTAAAGTCGATCTGCGTTTGCTCGACAAAACTGATCTTGAAGATGTTATGACTGTAGAGCGGAGCGCACATGCTTATCCTTGGCGACAATCAAGTTTCGAAGATTGTTTACAAGGTAGGCAAAAGTGTTGGCTGGCGTTCGCTGAGAATAGCTTGTGCGGTCTTGTTGTGATAAGTCATGCTGGCGGAGATGCAGAAATACTAAATCTTTCTGTGCACCCAGGTTTTCAAAGAAAAGGAATTGGCCGACTTCTGGTGAATCATGCAATCGAGCAAACTCAGAGCAAAGCGGATATGTTGTTCTTAGAGGTTCGACGCTCAAACAAAAAAGCGATAGACCTCTACACTAAAGAAGGCTTTTTTGAAATCGGAGAGCGGAAAGGCTATTACCCGACCGTAAATGGTCGAGAGGACGCAATCCTTATGGCCTACCAGTTACGGGTCGGTGCGGGTCACTACGCTGTAGATTAGGGCTAATTATTCCAGCGGGATGGGTCATAAGAGAACACAGGCAATGACCACGACCAACGGATGGCAGACATTCTTACCGCCAAACCTACAGTGAAAGATACGATAAGATTTAAGTCGTGATCAACCTTGAAGTGAAGTAGCGACAGGTAAATTATCGCTACGAGAAGCGACACGCTTGCATATAGTTCTTTAACTAGGACCATCGGGGTCTGATTACAAAGTATGTCTCTTAAGATTCCCCCAAAAATACCAGTTGTAATTCCCGCCATAATCACTACCGGTGTGCTGTAATCTAAATTAAGCGCCACATTACAACCAATTATGGTAAACGCAATTAGTCCCATGGCATCAAGTAGAAGAAATAGTCTATGCAGATGATGCATGACTCTTGCGATCACCATGGTGAATAAGCCGGCGGAAATCACAAGGTAGATGTAAGCGGAGTGTTGGGTCCAAGTAACAGGATAGTTACCCAATAACATATCCCGAACGGTACCGCCGCCCAATGCGGTAATGAAGGCGATCAAGCTGACACCGAACATGTCCATATTGCGACGGCCAGCGGCTAGGGCGCCAGACATAGCTTCGGCAGTGATTGCGATAATGTAGATATAGGTAAGCACACAGAGACCCTGAGAATAATCGCCGCTCCCTCTGTCCTCTTTACCTGAGAGTTTATGTTGGTGTTTCCAACTTGCCCCTTCGGTGGATCGATGATCTCTCTCCAGACGGCGTAACTGTGTGTCGCAGTAAATTTGCCTGAGCGATTATGGGAGTTTGCGCCTTCGGCGGAGGAAAACCTCTCTCTCCTGCGAGGCGGCCGATTATACGCGAATAACTGTTAGCTGCCAGCTATTCTGATTCGTTTAAATTTCCTACAGGCGATACAGCTGGTGTAATATAGCGCCCTTTTTATCATCGACTCGGCCACAAGGCCTCATTGAGAAGATAGTTATCATGTCTAATTCTGCTTACCTTCAAGAAGTGGCCAAGCGCCGAACATTTGCCATTATTTCTCACCCTGATGCTGGTAAAACTACAATTACCGAAAAACTATTACTTTGGGGTAATGCTATTCAAGTAGCAGGTTCTGTGAAGGGTAAACGAGGACCGCACGCGCGTTCAGACTGGATGACGATGGAGCAGGAGCGCGGAATTTCAGTAACGTCTTCGGTGATGCAGTTTCCGTATAATGGTCGCATCGTAAATCTTCTCGATACCCCCGGCCACGAGGACTTTTCCGAAGATACTTATCGCACACTTACCGCTGTTGACTCGGTGCTTATGATGATTGACGGCGCTAAAGGCGTTGAGGATCGCACTATTAAGTTGATGGAAGTATGCCGACTACGCGACACGCCGATTCTTTCGTTTATCAACAAGATGGATCGCGAGAGCCGCGATGGTGTAGAGTTGCTCGATGAAATTGAAAGCGTATTAAAGATTGTTGCATCACCGATCAACTGGCCATTGGGCAGCGGCAAAGAGTTTAAAGGTGTTTATAACCTGTACACCGACACCATTCACGTATTTGAACATGGGATGGGACACACCATTCCTGATGATATACAGATCAAAGGTTTGGATAGCCAAGAAGCTACCGAGTTTTTAGGTGTGTATGCCGATGATTATCGAGAGCAGATTGAATTCGTTCGCGGTGCTACCGCTGAGTTCGATTTGGACGAGTATTTAGCAGGACGAATGACCCCTGTGTTTTTTGGAACAGCGTTGGGGAATTTTGGTGTGCGCGAAATGCTTAATGGATTTGTTGAGTGGGCGCCAACACCTCGTGCACGTGCAACCCAAGATAGAATGGTTGAAGCCACAGAAGAAAAGTTCTCAGGCTTCATATTTAAGATTCAAGCCAATATGGATCCTAAGCATCGCGATAGAATCGCATTTATGCGGGTGTGTTCTGGTGTTTACACCCAAGGTATGAAAATGAAGCACGTGCGCTTAGGGAAGGATGTCAAGGTCGCTGATGCCGTTACGTTTATGGCTGGCGATCGATCCTCCGTCGAGCAGGCCGTTTCTGGTGATATTATTGGCCTCCATAATCATGGCACCATACAAATCGGCGATACGTTTACCGAGGGTGAAAATTTAAAATTCACCGGTATTCCTCACTTCGCACCGGAACTTTTTAGACGCATTCGATTAAAAGATCCCCTAAAAATGAAACAGCTGCAGCGCGGTCTACAGCAGTTATCGGAAGAGGGTTCTACCCAAGTATTCTTCCCAATTAACCGAAACGATATTATCGTGGGTGCGGTTGGAGTGCTTCAATTTGAAGTGGTCGCTTATCGTTTAAAAGATGAATATAAAGTGGAAGCCATTTACGAACCCGTAAACGTAACTACGGCTCGATGGTGCGAGTGTTCTGATAATAAAAAGTTAGAAGAATTCAAACGGAAGTGTGAAGAGAACTTAGCGATTGATGGTGGTGGGCACCTAACATATCTTGCGCCTTCTCGAGTGAATCTTTCTTTATCGCAAGAGCGATATCCTGATATTAGCTTTAGAGCTACACGCGAACACTAAAATAGTGATTAATAAAAAAGGCCGCTTAGCGGCCTTTTTTATATTTCGGTTAACGAGGAATAACGAAACGTAAGGGTATTGAGACTTCGATGCGATCACCTGAAATTGCCTCAGGAATCGGCGGGAAGGGTTCGGCCCTGAAGATCGCTTCGCTCGCTTCACGATTCAACAGAGGGAATCGTGAGGTTTCGAGAAATGATGTACTTATGACATTGCCCGAGCGGTCGATAACAGCTTGAACCCTAATAAATCCCTCTTGCTTCCGCTCAAAGGCGCGCGAAGGATAGCGAACTTTCGCGTTCACTTTTTGTAAAACGTCTGAGATGTAGAACTGACGAGCAAGCAGTGTTTGCGTCGTTAGTACAGGACCTTCATCTTCTTCCACTTCTTCCACTTCTTCCACTTCTTCCACTTCTTCTACTGGAGCACTTGATGAGCTCGCCGCTATAACAGGCAGTTCAAGCTTTGGAGTTTCAATAGGAATTGGTTTTGGTGCGGGCGTGGGTGTAACGATTGCTGGTGCGGAGCTAGCTTGTGCACGCGATGAGCTTGATGCAGGTTTGGATGAGCTAACGGCTGCGACTGAGGAGGAAGCGCGTTGTAACCAGTTAGCAATTGCTTGTTTGCGAGCAGCGGACGGTTGTATCGCCTCGAATCTTGAGCGAAGCGAACTATCTACGTCCCCCATTTTAAGTAGGCCGTCGCGAAAACCGGATGAAAGAGGAACTCGACCAATCCATGTTGATAGTAAAATATTGAAAAATTTTGGATCCTTGACCATACCAAGTTCATGAGTATTCACTTCAACAATCACACCTTGGCTTGGAGTGTTGCGTATCACAATATGATCATTTTGCGCCAAGCGACCGTTGAATAATTTATCAAAGAAGACTACGTTTTCAGCTTGCGCAGTGAGCACATCGGCGCGCTGGTTAACTGCCATTCCCTCAATCCATAAACGAGAAAATTGGCGAGCCGATAATCCTTCCGCAGCAAGAATTTTAAGCTCGAGTCGCATTGGCTGGCTGGAACCTAACAGTGTGTCTGCATTGTTACTCAAAGACTCAGAATAAAGCGCACCCACAAAAATATCTTGTCCAAGTTCTTGGTGCACAGACAACCCGTTCAACAAGGGTTCGGCAGAGCTGACGTTGATCCATGTGGCGAATGTGATAATTACGGAGTATAAGAACCGACGTAATGAGTTCATAACTGTGTACTCTTCAATTATTAGAAATTATTTTATAGCGCTGATATGTATTTACAGAAATCCATATTAGAGCGACAGTATACTATAGCTTCCAATTTGCCTGACAAGGGCAATAATGGCTGCTTTACATAATTAAGCCTTAAGAATGTATTTAATTATAAAAAAACGGTGGTTTCATGGAGATTAGGTCGATCAACAGTGAAGATAAAGAAACGTTGGAACATCTTTTGGCTGCAATTCCTTTCTTTAAAGCGGTTAAACAACAAAGCCTTGCTCAATATGAGCAACTCGTCAGAGCATCGCACGTGGCATCCTACAAGCCTAGCGAAGTCGTGTTACAAAAAGGCGAGCACGATTCGCGCATCTTCTTTTTGCTTAAAGGGCGACTTGCTGTCTACATCGATCGACCCAATAACGCCGAATTGGTTAATCATATAACCCCAGGCGAGGTGTTTGGCGATATTGCACAGTTACTCAAACTTAGCCGTACTGCAACGTTAGTCGCTGATGAGAGTGCGCGAGAGACAATCGTTCTTACATTAGACTCTGTGATTTTTGAGCCTCTGACGAGCTTCCATACACTGACACTCGCAACTAAGTTGGCGTATTATCGGAATATGGCTCACAACTTCCGGTGGAAACTCGAGGTTTATCGAGCGCAGCATTTGCAACACGAATTGGCTAACAAGCACCGACAAATCAAATTGTTTACCGGTGCGCGTGACACTATCGATGAGCTCTCTGCACTTTACGAACAGTCGAAAGCGCTGGCGGTGCTTCTTATGGAGTGGAACAATGAGTTTGCGGCACAAGATAAAGCGCTTACCGCCCTTTAATCACAAAACTTAGACTGGAATTAAGTTCACTCATGAAGTTTGAATCCTTAAAACTGGCCTACGGCTACACGTTGCAGCTGCAGACAGAAAACGTTGCTGGGTTGCCCGAGCGTTTTTCCTGTCAATTGGTTGGTTGTCTTCCTGACCGGAGCGTATTAGTGACTGTGCCTAAAAAGGCCGGACAGTTATTGCGATTTCGCAGCGGGCAAAAGGTTGTCATTCGCTTTATTGTGGATAACGGCGTGGGTGTATTTGTCAGTCAAGTCGAAACGCAGTCTGCCGACCCCTATCCGTTGCTGCACCTCATCTATCCAGAGAAAGTGACTTTCAAAGCAATACGTAACTCAGTGCGTGTGCGAACCAATCTATCGGCAAAAATCGCATCGTCTAATGGCGATGAAGCGGTAGCAGTCACTATCGTCGATATCAGTGAGACAGGCTGCCGTATAGTCGCTGATCATTTAGAACTTGAAGAGAGTAGTCCAGCTTCGCTTCAGCTCACTATTAATGTGCAGTCAATTTCAAGAGTGCTTAATGTAGCCTGTATTGTGCGATCCAAGCTAACTGATAGTGGTGGGGATCAAGTTGTATTGGGGATTGAGTTCGACTATTCGAATCTTAATGAAGAAACCAAGTTGGCATTGCTTGCGTTTGTATACGCAGAAATTATTCAGCAGGAAGTATCTCTAACTTAGACGGTTAATCTTGAGTGAGATAGTGTCCCGACCAAAAAATTATAAACTTGTTAGTAATGGTTGCAGCGTAATTACCTTCCTTTTTAAATGTCGTTGGCGCCCCCAAAAATCAACTGCAGAGCGTTCGTATACACTCAGGACTTCCCTATATTCTAGTCATCACTAACATGTGGCGTGGCGCGTACATCCTACAGGTCTCTGTATCTTGAGATTTTTAAGGTTAAGTGAATTCTCTGGGATCTCGAATAAAAAATCAGAGGTGGCGGGTGGCGTTGTCTCGAGTAGCGTTGATCCATCGCGAACAAACAAATTACGTTATCAATAAATGTATTTTTAAATAAAGAATTTCTGGTGCTACGCGGCAATGGCTCTGGGGGAATAAATCTATTTATGCAAGTACTTCAGAGCAGATTTGTATTATCGAAGAAATAAAAAGCGAGCCTTGTTAAAGGCTCGCTTTCATTTGTAACTAATCGGGCGACTAGTCGCTATGATCGTCAGCTTATTCAGCTGTCGGAGCTGTTACAGGTACTGCTGGAGCTGCTTCTACAGCCTTCGGCTTACGACCACGTTTTGCTGCAGTAGGTTTATCTGCTTTCGGCGCTTTAGCCGATTTAGTTACTTTCGCTGCCTTTGGCGCTTTGGCAGCTTTTGCTACTTTGGTTGCCTTTGCGGCTTTAGGAGCTTTCGCCTCTTTAACTGCCTTAGTTGCCTTTGCAGGTTTTGCAGATTTTTTGGCGGCGGCTTTAGCTTTCAGCGCGGCTTTTTTGTCGGCAGCTTTTTGTTTTGCAGCAGCTTTTTTAGCAGCAGCTTTGGCTTTGGCAGCGGCTTTTTTCTCGGCAGCTTTTTGTTTTGCAGCAGCCTTCTTAGCAGCAGCTTTTGCTTTTAATGCAGCTTTTTTGTCCGCAGCTTTTTGTTTTGCAGCAGCTTTTTTATCCGCAGCTTTTTGGCGCTTAGCTAAGGCTGCTTGAGCTTTGGCAAATGCTTTCTCTTGAGCAGCTGCAGCTTTGTTTTCTTTCTTAAGCGAAGCTACTTTCTTTTTGGCGTCAGCAACGGCTTGCTTTGCAGCATCTGCGGCTTTCTTTGCAGATGCTACAGCAGCTTTAGCGGTGGCCACTTGTTTAGTAGCGCCTGGAGTTTTTTTCTTGCTAGCAGTAGCGAGTTTGTTTTGTGCTGCCTTAAGGGCGGCGGTCGCTTTAGTTGCGTCTTTAGTTAACGCTGCGACCACTTTAGTTGCATCGGCAACTTGAGCATCGCGAGCCTTAACGAGTTGTGCCTTTAACTGTGCAATTTGCTTTTCCAAATTCGCAACAGAGTTGTCGGCAGTTTGTTTACGTGCAGCCATGGTGAGCTTCCTTTATAGTTGTCGAAAGGGGTCGATAATGGAATATAAAGTCCAACATGTATAAATTAAAACTTTATTGAAAAAATTCAAGTTTTTTGCGATGAATGAACCATAAAAGTAAGCTTTTTTTTCATTTTTTTTGAATTTCCTTTTATTTGACTCCTTTTGGCCGACATTCGACGGAAATTGATATTTATTCGAGTAAATCAAGTAAACGTAATTTGGCTTTGAGTTTAGGCAAAATGTTGATGAAATATTTGAGTGTTTAATTAATAAAAAGAACGAGTGATTGCTGCCTCGGACTAAATTCCTAACACCCTTAGGTCATGTTTTTTTTAGAGATTCGATAGTCCCTTACGCGCATTAACAACGCGTTTTAAATTTTGGTTTTTTGTTTCTCGTTTATGAAGCGAAGAAACATTGCGACAATCGTTTCTACCTGCTGATTAGGGTCTCAAGTTTGCCAAGAAACGAGACGAGCAATTGCTAACGCCGTTAATGATTAAATGAGTGATGACGCTTGGTAATGGATTATGCGTATTTGTTGTAAATGGTTCTTTGCTTATGACAGAGGCGCAACTGGGCAATGGATGTAGCTTTTAACTCAGGCGGTAAGAGTGGGGCGAAGGTTTATTAGCGTAAAATCTTGGTCAATGTGCTCCCAAAGCATGGTGTTCGGGCTTTATTTGCACTAGAATCACCCCATATTCAACCCTAGACAATTGCTAAATAATTAGAGGAGTAAACAGGGTGGCACGTAGAAAGAAGCGCGTCGACGACACAGAAGCCAGTGAAATCGACTTAACCCCGATGCTCGACGTGGTTTTTATCATGTTGATTTTCTTTATCGTAACGGCCTCGTTTGTTAAAGAAATTGGCATTTACCCTAACGTACCTGAGCCAAACAACAATCCACCGCCAGATGATGCTCCACAAAATATCATTGTTCGTATTTCGGCCGATAACCAAATTTGGTTATTAGAGAAGGAAGGTGAGCGTCGTGTAGACGAGCGCACGGTGCGTTCGAACCTTGAGCGTATGCGAGCTGAATTGCCGAAAGCAGCGGTTATTATTCAAGCAGATCCACGCGCTAAGACAGGTACTTATGTATCTGTAGCGGACGCAGCTTACGCGGCTAATGCACCATCAGTCGTGTTGGTTCCTGCCTCCCAGTAATACTGTTAAAAAAAGCCGCCTTCTGGCGGTTTTTTATTTTGATGAACGTTTGACCAAATAAAAAGGCCACCATTCGGTGGCCTTTTTATTTGCAGCGAGATTATGCCGCAAGAGCTTTACGGACAGATGCGAGTTTCACACAAGTTACAAACACTTCCATAGCGCCGACAACTTCCTCGACGCTTGGCACCGAGGGGGCGATACGGATGTTACGATCTTCAGGATCATTGCCGTAGGGGAAGGTGGCCCCAGCAGGTGTTAGTTTCACTCCTGCTTCTGCAGCTAAACGAACGGTTTCTTTAGCGCAGCCTGGCAAAGTGTCGAATGAAACAAAGTATCCCCCCACGGGTTTTTCCCACGAGCCTAAGTTTGTGCCATCAAACGCATTACTCAGTGCCGACAAAACCGCCTCAAAGCGTGGGTTTAACAAGGCAGCATGCTTGGCCATGTGGGACATTAATGCTTCTTTGTTGGGTAAGAAACGGGTGTGGCGAATTTGGTTAACTTTGTCTGGGCCAATCGAGCAGCTATTTAAAAACTTTTTGAATCCAGCAAGGTTGGCTTTGCTAGCAGCAACAAAAGCAACGCCTGAGCCAGCGTGAGTGATTTTAGAAGTCGATGCGAATTGAATGACCGAATCCTCTGTGCCTTTGCGGCGAGTTGCTTCAAGGATGCTGGCAAGTTTTGGGGCGTTAGGGATCAGATCGTGGACGCCGTAAGCGTTGTCCCAAAACACGCGGAAGTTGGCCCCAGCGATTTGCGCGAGCTTTGCAATTCGCTCAACGGTCTCGTCGGAATAGACAACGCCGGTTGGATTTGAATACTTGGGTACGCACCACATGCCTTTGATTGATTTGTCGGCTTTAACTAAGGCTTCAACCTGGTCCATATCTGGGCCAGTGGAAGTCATAGGTACGGTGATCATTTTAATGCCGATTTGTTCACACACGGTGTAATGACGATCATAACCCGGGACGGGACAAATGAACTTTACTTCGCCTTCTTTGGCCCAGGCAGAATCCGGTCCGGTGAAGCCGTAGTAATAAGCAGTAGACATAGCTTGGAACATTAAAGTTAAGCTTGAATTGCCGCCTACTAAAACATCAGCCGCGTCCACGCCCAACAAATCTGCGCCTAATTGCTTGGTTTCTGGCAGACCGTCTAGGCCACCATAGTTGCGAGTATCAGTACCATCTGCAGCTTTGTAATCGCCCGCCAAAATGCCATCGAGAGCATCAGACAGTGAGAGTTGTTCAGCAGACGGCTTGCCACGAGTGACGTCGAGATTTAATTTTTTGTCGAGAATAGTTTGATATTGCGCGGCAAGCTCGGCTTCCCATGCGCGCAGTTGCTCAACAGATGCGTTTTCCAGTTGCAAGGCGATTACCTCTATTGGTTTGCGGGACAAAATGCGGCGTATTATAGCGCGATTCTCGAGCGATTGAGTGCTTCTTTCGTAACAAAAAAGGGCCAACTGTGGCCAAAATGTTATTGGCGAATAATTAATGGCGGCATGGGGCACTCAAGGCGAGCGGCGATTGCGCGAATTAATTCAGCCTCACGGTAATGAATTTTTTTATCGTGAGCGGCGGCAATACTCAACCTTTTGAGCAGAGCCAGCTTCTTCATGATCGGCAGGTGAGCGAGTGCGTTTAAACTCGCATCTAATTTACTAAGAGAAAGTTCACATCGCTCGGTCAAGGCTATCGCAAGGCCCTCGGTTGAGGCATCGAAGGCGAGCTGCACAGAAGGGGCGTCGCTGTGGCCGAGTTGTACCAATGTTGAAATAAGTAAACCAATATCATTCAAATCGGGTTGCCGCCTTGTGGTTGAAGATGAAGGCTGAAGTTGAGTCTTGATGATATTTGAAAGGCACCACTCATCGAGCGTAGTCTTATGATCGAATCGGATCAACCAATCCATGGCTTGTATAAGTTCGTCGGACAACGCTTGCGGTAATTGTTTGAGCGTGGGGATGGTCATTTCTACTAAGGGTAATCGATAAGGTGCCGTAAGGTTGCAGGCCAGCTCAGCGAATTCAAACAGTGTTTCTCGCTCATTAATCAACAGAGTGTCGGGCAGTGATGCCCATTGCTCTTTCGCAGGCTCCGCCTCTTTTTCGATAAACAATCCCAAAATTAAACCGCGAGCTTGGTAGGGGTCGTGAATCGCACGTGTCACAGCTTCAGGAAAACTTGCAATCAATTCACTGGCATATAGTAAGTGCTCAGGTGTTGTCGAGCCGACTTCTTTGATGGCCTGCTCTGCATGTTTTGCCGCGTCTACTGAATGTGTGATTGTCGCATTGACTGCGGCGGCACCGATCGGAAATACGTTTGATATAGGCGAGCTCGACGGCGCTGGTTGTACCTTAGAGTCGCTTTCTGCGAAGCCAGAGTAAGAAAGATCAGAAGCAGCCGAGTGTTGGCCTGCTATTTGTGATTGTGCTCCTGCGTTTGTATTGAAGCGTCCGTTTGGTCTGATGCGATCGAGGCGCAACTCTAAGGGCGGGTGTGTGGCAAACAAGTTGCTAAAGCGCTTGATGCCGTTTGCGAAATACATATGACTGAATTGCGCCGCATTAGGATGAGTAAGTTGGGAGCCGTGCTGCAAAATTTTAGATAAGGCACCGCCTATGCCATCAGGGTTGCGCGTGTATTGAACCGCTGATGCATCAGCTAAAAATTCTCGCTGACGGCTAACCGCCGCTTTGATTAGGTTGGCGAAAAATACTCCGCAATAGCCAAGAATAAAAAGCGCTAGCCCAATAAACGGAAGAGGGTTGCGACCATTGCTGGATGAATGGCGAGACGCACGCATCATGTATTCGCCAATAAGCGCGATAAACAAAATGCCGAACAGTAATGCAGCAAGTCGCATATTGATTTTCATGTCGCCATGAAATATGTGGCTAAACTCGTGCGCGATCACGCCTTGCAGTTCATCGCGAGATAATTTCGTTAGGCAACCGCGAGTGATGCCGATTACGGCGTTGTTGATGCTATGGCCCGCGGCGAATGCGTTAATGCCTTCGTCATCGAGTAAATAAACCGGAGGCACAGGAACGCCCGAGGCGATAGCCATTTCTTCGACAATGTTAAGAATTCGTTTCTCACCAAAATGGGTAGTGTTTTGAGGAATTAATTTTCCACCCAAAGCTTCTGCGACTACAGCCCCGCCTGAGCGCAATTTCAGATATTCAAATCCGGATGCACTGACAATAACGAATAAGATTCCGCCAACGATAAGAGCCAAAAGCCTTTCAGGAAGAATGAGCCAAAATTTCCAGACTGGATAAGTCACAGGTTCGCCTAGTTGAATAGTCCAAGCAACCACAATACAGCTTATGGCAATTAGGGTTGCGACTGCTAATGCCATAAGCAAGTAGAGATAACCAGTTTTTTTGCGCGCTTGTGCTTGTTGTTCGAAAAAATCCATCATCGCCTCTAGGTGATCTGAAGCAAAGTCAGTGATACGCGGCTAAGCCGCGCTCGTTTAAAACTGCACTTTGGGCGCGTGGGCGATCTCGGCGCTATCGGCAAATTCAAGTAGGGTGGCGTCTTTGCCGTGGCCTAGAAAGTTTGCAAAGAAAATAGGTGGGAAACTTTGACGGTAGGTATTGTATTGGGTAACTGCATCGTTAAAGGCTTGTCGCGCGAAGGAGATTTTATTTTCGGTGCTGGTCAGCTCCTCAGACACTTGCATCATATTTTGCGAGCCTTTGAGCTCTGGGTAGGCTTCGACAACAACATTCAGATTGCCAAGCGCGCGTGTTAATGCCTGCTCACCGCCCATTAGTTGCTTGAGTGCCTGAGCATCACCTGGATTGGCCGCGGCGGCTTGCAAGCCAGCCGCCGCTTGATTACGTGCGCTGATCACCGATTCTAAGGTTTCACGTTCGTGCGCTAAGTAGGCTTTCGCTGTTTCGACTAAGTTAGGAATGAGATCATAGCGGCGTTTTAGTTGAACTTCGATTTGTGCAAAGCCATTTTGATAGCGATTACGTAAGGTAACCAGCTGGTTGTAAATCGCGATCACCATTAAGGCGATAAGAACGA
Organism: Cellvibrio sp.; assembly: GCA_051885175.1. GTDB lineage: Bacteria > Pseudomonadota > Gammaproteobacteria > Pseudomonadales > Cellvibrionaceae > Cellvibrio. The sequence continues at coordinate 240,232 of JBJEWS010000006.1, read as the reverse complement.
TAATGACAAAAACGATGATGCCAAACATAAATTTACCCCGTTAGCGTTATTGTAAGGTGTGTTAAAAACCACCAAAAAGTTGATGGTCGATAAGATCGCAAAGGCAAAATACACTTAAAAGATGAACTTCGTGAATGCGCGGTACAGAATTAATCGACGCGCGCAGTTCTAAATCGTCTACGTCGAGAAGCGCCGCAATATCGCCACCATCGCGCCCAGTTAAGGCGATTACTGTCATTTCTTTATCGTGCGCGGCGCTGATCGCTTGTAGCAAATTGCTGGAATTGCCTGCACTGTGAAAAACCACTAAAACGTCGCCTGCATTCGCCAGAGTGCGAATTTGCTTGGCATAGATATCGGTGAAGCTTGAGTCGCTTGCAATCGCACTTAGCGTTGTAATATCTGTGCCAAGCGTGACCGCAGGAAGGCTTGGGCGCTCTTGTTCGAAACGATTTACAAGGCACGCCGTTAGTGTTTGCGCCTGAGCGGCCGATAAACCGTTACCACAGGTCAACACTTTTCCTTCGTTTAGTAACGTTTGAACGATAATTTGGCTAGCGGCCACAAGCATTGGAGCGAGCGCCTCGCCGACCTGCATCTTGGCCTCGATACTTTCATGAAAAAGTGTAATGACGCGTTGATCCATAATAAAACTTCTCTTAACTATTAATTACTCGAACGCGTTTTGAATCCACTCTGCGTTAAACCCCTGTGCGTTTAGTGATACCGCGATGACATCGAACCGGCAGGGGCAATTATAAGGATGTTTTTGTAAATAAACTTCGGCTGTTTGTCGTATTTTAAGTTGTTTGCGAGTGTTAACCGTTTCAGCGGCTTGAGCAAAACGAGGGTGCGTTCGCAGTCTAACTTCCACGAACAATAAAGTGTTCTCGTGGAACATAATTAAATCGATTTCGCCAAAAGCACTTGAAAAGTTGCGTTCAAGCGTAATGCAACCTGTATTCAATAACAGTTGTTCGGCAAATTGCTCGGCATCCTTGCCGCGATTAGGTGAATCCTTTGTCATGAATTAGCGGGCGTCCGATTCACTCGTCGTTAAGGTCGCTTGCGGGCTAGCAACACCGTTGCGGAATCGGGCCCAGACCTGCTCGCGCTCAATGCGGCCATCTGGCAGCATTCGTAAGGTGCCAGTAGCGCCGTAAACGCGCATCTGCTCCACCTTGGCTAATTGCGGTAAGCGCGCGTAAACGCGGAATGCATCCACACCTAGGGCTTGAAGCTTATCGTAAACAGCGGCCAGTTTCGATTGATCTTTAACAGCGAGGCGTTCTGGACTAGTGTTATCGAACAACCAAGGCATGGTATTAAAGCGAATACCGTTTAAATCGCGATCGAGCTTAGGGTTAGCTTCGCCGGAGTAAACTTGACTGGTCGCGTAGACTGGAATTTTGCTAGCAAAGTGAAACGCAAATGTCGGCTTAATTTGACGCGCTTGAACTGGATTAGCGATTAAAAAAATCATATCGACATCGGCGCGCGCGCGCGGTTTCGATTCAATACCAATGCCAAGCAGTGATTCGAGTTCCCGTGCGCGAGTCTGGCTTTCTTCAATTAGCATCGCGTCTTTGACGAGTTTGGAAAAGTTTTCGTCGGCGCGAAAGCGATTATTGCTCACCACTTTCCCGCCAAGAGTTTCCCACTCTTTTGAAAAAGCCCGGCTAGCACGTTCGCTCCATTCCTGATCGGCAATAATCAACATCGCTTGGCGGTGTCCGTCGGCAAAGGCACGACGTGCAACTTGCCGCGCCTCATCTTCTACCGCGAGACCAAACTGATAAAAATTGGGTTGCTGTTTCGCTGAAACATCATCAGTGTAATTAAGTGCGAGAATGGGGGTGGGGAGCGATGCTTGACTCGCAAGCTCAGCGACTTTTTCTTTTTCGAGCGGGCCGATAACTAAATCAGCACCTTGCGCGACCGCACTTTGGTAGCTTTGCAAAATGTTTTCTGAATCGAAAAGCGAAATTTGCGGTAGTGAACGACCATTACTGTGGGCTTGGTAGTAAGCCGAATAAAAACCGTCGCGCACGGCTTCGCCCGCTTCTTTTAACTTCCCACTTTGTGGAAGTAATAGGGCGATGTGTTTGGGCTGAGAGGCGATTAAATCTTTAATGAGATTCAGATCGTCGGGTAGATCTTTGGCGGCTGGATGGCTGGGCCATTGCCTACGCCATTGGTTGATCATCGATTGTTGCTGTGTGAGATCGTATTGCGTGTTTTTTCCGATGGTGGCCAGCGCAAACCATCCGCGCGCCGTGTCATTCTGGGCGCGCTCGCTTAAATACTCGAGCCGCTCGATAGGCATGTTGAGCAAACTGTTCCACAATTGATTAGTGTTGTCTTTGTGCTCTGGTTGAGTCTGTTGAATATTTTCAATGGCGAATCGCTCGTGAACTGCGGCTTCATACTCTCCTAAAAGATAAAACGTTTTTGCGCGTAGTTCGCGAATTTGTGCAGCGAGAGGGCCATCAAGATGAGTGAGCTGCTGCTCGAGTCGTGGCTGTGTCAGAGCATTAAAAGCGTCGAGATTCGCGCCCTCGTGCAGCGCAACGGCAGCTTTAATTGAACTGTATTCGGCGAATTGACGATCGTTTAGAGAGTCGTAATTCAGTTCAGACAAGGCACTGGATGCCGAGGTGAAACGCTCGTTTTTTAAATAAACCGAGGCCGCTTCAAGAAATAATGATTCGCGCTCGGGCGATTGACTCAGTCGCGCTTTTTCGAGTAAGGCTTTTGCGCTGGCTTGATGAGCGATGATTGGATCTTCGGTCGATGGTTTTACTTGTGAGTCACCGCATCCGCTCAATGGTAAGATAAGAGCGGCACAAAGCGCGCCAAGTGCGATAGTGTGAAAGCTAGACAGTCTAGACATGCAATCCTCGAAGACTAACGTCGATCGATCCGTAATTGATGGAAATAACTTATGACACCTTGCGACCCTGTAACACCCTTCGAATCTACCGATCCATTTATCGGAGGTACCCTTTATGTGGTCGCAACGCCGATTGGTAATTTAGGCGATATGGTACCCCGAGCAATAGAAACTCTACAAACTGTAGATCTGATTGCGGCAGAAGACACGCGGCACAGTGCAAGATTGTTGGCGCATTTTGACATTAAAACGCCATGCGTGGCGTACCACGATCACACTGACAAAGATCGAACCTCACAATTGGTCGATAAATTACTGCAAGGCCAATCTTTGGCGCTTATTTCTGATGCAGGAACCCCTTTGGTTTCTGATCCCGGTTATCGATTGGTCCGAGAAGCTCGTTTAGCGGGCGTTCGCATTGTTCCCATTCCCGGCGCCTGCGCGATGATCGCCGGATTGAGTGCCGCTGGATTGCCATCGGATCGGTTTGCTTTTGAAGGTTTTTTGCCCGCGAAACAAACGGCACGCTTGAGCGCTTTGAGCGAAGTGGCAGCGGACACGCGGACACTTATTTTTTACGAAGCGCCACACCGTATTTTGGAAACACTTCAAGATATGTGTGAAATTTTTGGTGATGACCGCGAGGTAGTGATGGCTCGCGAGCTGACAAAAACATTCGAAACTATCCGTGGCGGGGCGCTCAGTGAGATGACCGCATGGGTAGCCTCTGACTCCAACCAGCAGCGGGGAGAAATTGCCTTGATTGTGGCTGGAGCAGCTAAGCGTGATGAGCAGGCGATCACGCCTGAGCAAGAGCGAGTCATGAAAATTTTATTAGAGGAGTTGCCCGTTAAGCAGGCTGCGGCTGTGGGAGCAAAAATTACTGGTCTTAAAAAGAACTATTTGTATCAGTGGGCCTTGGCGCAACAGAATTGATAATAAAATTTGAAAATAAAAAAGGACGCATTGCGTCCTTTTTTATTTTGGTGCTTCAGCGTAATTACTTAGAAGCGATAAGTGCCTTGGATTGCGATTGAGCGGGGGCGCTCGTAAAACGCGTAGTAGCCGGAGCTTGAGCCACCAGTTAACAGACCAGACACTGGCAACCCGTTGGAGTAAGTTACGATCGACTCATCGGTAAGGTTTTTACCAATAAGAGCCAATTCCCAGCGATCGTCGTTGCCGCTCACACCCAAGCGGGCATTCACTTTGGTGTATTCGTCTTGGGTCATGCGGGGGTCAAGCGAGGGTGCTGTGAGGTATTCATCGCTGTAAATCACATCGAGCGTCGCTCTGAAAGTGTAGCCTTGGCCAAATTCGCGGGTGTAATCAATACCGAGATTACCCTTCCACTCGGGTGTGTACTCACGGCGTTGACCAGTTGCGTCACAAACGCCATCACCGAAGGGGGCGATGTTATCGGTTTGCCCAAAATAACACTGCGAGTTGGGGAACTTGGTGTATTCGAAATCCAAGTAAGCAACGCCGCCGCGAACTAGAACGCTGTCGGTTAGCGCCCAGCGGCCATCGAGTTCAACACCTTGAACTACGGCTTCACCCGCGTTGGTTACGTTAAAGGTTACGCCGCCATCGAACTGGCTGGTTTGCATGTTTTCAAACTCGGAGCGGAAGATGGCGAGGTTAATTTCCGCTGCGCCATTAGCCACTAAGAATTTGCCGCCAATCTCGTAATTGGTGACCGTCTCGTCATCAAATTCCCAGGTACCAATTACACCCGGATAAACACCGCCTAACTCGTCGGGAGCAGCGTTAGCTCGCACGTCAAAGCCGCCCGATTTAAAACCGGTGGTGTAGCTGGCGTACAGCATATCGGTGTCGTTGAGATCAAGCTGGTAAGTCACTTGTGGAGTAACATCCGACTCTTTGCGATCGCCCTTAATACTGTGTGGATCGATATTAAAATTTCGCCACAGTTGGTTATAAATTTGCGTTGGCGACATATCGGTAATTTGTTCGCCAGCGGCAGTGACGTGGTAGTGATGACGCGAGGCATTCTTCTCTTCGTCGGTCCAGCGTGCGCCGAGAATTAACCGTTGCGTGTCGGTGAGATTGAAGGTGGCTTGCGCAAAGACGGAGAATAAATCCGTGTCTTGGTTAAAGTCGCGTTGCGTTGAAGCGCCGCGCAGCAAGTTCGCCGCAGTACCAAATTGAGAAACCAGCGCCGTTGGAATGAAGCTGTCTTGCGGTACATCGAACATGTCATGGAATTTCAAATCACTGCTTTGATAGAACACGCCCGCAATGTAACTGAAGTTGCCATCTTCGCTCGATGCGATACGAAGCTCTTGTGAGAATTGGCTGTAATCTTCTTCAGAAATAATGTTAAAGCCCTGACCGCCGGTGAAGTCACAATCGCAGTGCTCTTCATAGTCGTAGGCGTTGTAACCCGTCACCGAGGTGATGGTGTGGTTATCTAAGGCTCGCTCGATTGTTAGGGTGATATTTTCGGTGTTGTTATAAGAGTGATCGCCGTTCGATTGGCGTTCGAAGTTATGCGTTTCTTCTAGCAAGTAGCCACCCTGAGTCAGCAGCGACAACATATTTTTATAGGGCACAGCGCCGGCGATAGGAGTGCCATTATCTAAAAAGCTGGGGTGATAGACAGGGTTGATCACTTCGATGTTGCGACCTTCGCTATCGAAAGAACCCGACTCGGCCTTGAGTGTCACGTCCCAAAGTTCGTTAGGTTGCCATGCGAGAGTTGCGCGCACTACTCGGGATTCATCAGCTGACTCGTCGCGATTAAGCGTCGTGTTGTGAATGTATCCGTCTAACGAAGAGCTTAAAAAGGCGACACGTAAACCCAGGGTGTCGGACAGTGGCGATGACACGACTAGACGCAAATCTTGCTCGCCGTGCTCAGGCTCATAGAGTGCCGAAAATTTTGCTTCGAATTCGTCGCCGGGTTTCGCGTTAATAATGCTAAGCGCACCCGCGGTTGAATTTTTGCCAAATAAAATACTTTGCGGGCCGCGCAGTACTTCGACGCGTTCAACGTCTAACATGGGCGCTCGCGCAAGTTGCGCACGACCGTAGTGAATGCCGTCCACAAACTGTGCGGTTGATTGTTCAAAACCTTGGTTAACACCAGAGCTAATGCCGCGAATGGCGATGTTGGTGCCAATCCCCGTTTGCGTCATGTTGAAACTGGGAATGTAGTCGGCGAGTTTTTCGACGTTAGTAAGCCCGGTCGATTCGATCTTTTCGGCATTGAGTGCACTGACCGATACGGGGACATCGCGAAGACTCTGAACACGTTTTTGTGCCGTGACGAGCATTTCTTCTAATGCCGGAGAATTGTCGGCAAGGGCCAATGGGCTAGAGAGGGCGGCAATCAATACGGGAAGCCAATGCTTGGTAAAACCGGGTTTGGCAAAACGTTTCAAGGGGCGATCTCCTGTCGTTATTTTTAGTCTTGTTGCGCGGCTGGATGAAATGGCCGACAACCCGTTTGGATTATTAATATCGTAAATAAAGTTAAATACCAATTTTTTATACCTTCCTTGATGAAATGAATTGAGGGTGTGACGTTTGGTGACAAAAGCCTTGCGCTTTATGGGCAAGGTGCGTAGTGTGCGCGCCTGAGTTGGCTAGACAGTCGCTGCTCGTATACCTTCCGCTTGCGGATAAGGTGCGTGGCGGAGGAAAGTCCGGGCTCCATAGGGCAGAGTGCCAGGTAACGCCTGGGAGGCGCGAGCCTACGGAAAGTGCAACAGAGAGCAGACCGCCTAAGCTCAAGGTGCATTGCAAACCAGAGCCGGTAAGGGTGAAAGGGTGCGGTAAGAGCGCACCGCGCAACTGGTAACAGTTTGCGGCAGGGTAAACCCCACTCGGAGCAAGACCAAATAGGAATCCATTGGCGCGGCCCGCGTTGGATTCGGGTAGGTTGCTAGAGGCATGTGGTGACGCATGCCCCAGATGAATGACTGTCCACGACAGAACCCGGCTTATCGGCCAACTCAATAAACCCAAACCCGCGTTGGTTCGCCGACGCGGGTTTTTTATTGCGGTAAAAGTAAGTGAGTACCAGTAGATAAGTAGCCGAGCGAGGCACCCAAAACTCTGCTTAGCGTTGTCCAAAGCGGCTATAGCCAGATCAATTCGGCAGATATCTGTAAAGAAAGCCCAGGCCAACTGGAGTATTAAACGCACCACTATCATTCCTTGAAATCGATTTCGCAAAAATTATAACGATTAGCTTTTTTAGATTCGTTCAATTAGATCACGGTTTAGCGATGGGTATCATACGCTCGAGTGCGCACGAGATCACTAAAGAATCAATCTTATCAGTGGCATGACATTTTTATGACATTTATAAGAAGTTTTAATGACAAGATTAACTATGTATTCAGATCGGGTCTGAGATAATAACGCCTTTCATTAGTGGTGGCACGACGATAGTAAGTACTTTCTTCGTGCATGGGATTGGGAGGTAAAAGTTATGGCAAAGACTCTTTCGGGCGTTAACGCAAATAGTCAGATCACCGGTAAACATTTGTCCTTGGGGGCGATGATTGGACGTGCGCTGTGGCTTGCTTTGATTGTGACAATTCCCCCGTTGTGCTTGTTTATTGATCTGCATACCCTCGGTAATACGGTTTCTGAATTTTCTGTTGTTGAGATTGCCCAGCTCATTTTGTTGGTGTTAAGCATCGGCAGTTTTGGTTATTTAGCCTATCGAAAGGCGGATGATCGGGCTTTCGCCGTTTTAGTGGCGGCCTTCTTTGCGACTTTGTTAATCCGTGAAATGGATGCTTATTTTGATGTGATTGCCCACGGTTTTTGGAAATACATCGCATCCCCCATCGCGCTTACGGCGATTATTTACGCTTACCAGCGCGGCGAAAAAACACTTGCGGGTATGTCGCGGTTTATGCGTTCACAGGCCGGTGTAGTGATGGTGATTGGCCTTGTTATTTTGCTGTTTTATTCGCGCTTGATGGGAATGGGCAGCCTTTGGAAAGGCATCATGGGTGAAGAATACTTGCGTGTGATTAAAAATGCGGTGGAAGAAGGGGCAGAATTGTTGGGCTATTCGCTTATCTTCGCTGCATCGGCACGCTACTTACTCCATAGATTGCGCACTCGGAAGCGAGCAGTTTTCCAAAGTTAATTTTCAAAAGACGCTACGGCGTCTTTTTTTATGCTTGCGATTTTAGGGGCGACCGTCTTGCCAATATTTGGCGGGGCGTACGAGAAACGCAATGCGAAAGGCCGATAGTTTTTGCAGCATGAGAAGGGCAAATGCCGCGGCCGCCGCGCCGATCAACCATTGCAAATTAAACCACTGCGCCAGTACGCCCATCAAAAATGCACCCGCCGCGGGAGCGGCGCGGAAAATCAAACCGTATAGCGCCATCACCCGACCTTTATATTCGGGAGCTGATCTGGTTTGCGCGATAGTTTGCATGCCGATATTACAGCTCGCATGGAAAAAGCCTGCGAATGCGATGGTTAATAAAATCAACCAGAAAGGTTGAGAGAGCGAAAACACTACTAGGGATGCCGCAATGCCCAGAGCCGATATCAACGTGACGCGAACCACCTTTTCAAGTGGTTTTGCGCGAAGAAACCATACCGCCGCACCTAAGGCGCCTATGCCTTGAGCTGTCATGAGCCAAGCTAAAAGTTGAGGATCGCCCTTAAGAATTTGGCCGACGATCGCAGGAAAAAGTTCGGTAAAAGGCCGAGCAAGAATGGCGAATCCCAACGCGAGGAAAAAGATTAAGCTGATTTGCGTGCTGCTGACAATGTAGCGAAAGCCCGAGGTCACTTGTTCAAGAATGGGATGACTCTTGGGAGCGGCAGGTTCGCGGCTGAGTAAACCTTTCAGATAAATCAGCGTCGCAAACATGGCCAAGTAAGAAAGCGCGTTCAATAAAAAAACATTGGCAGTATGACCCGATACCATCACCACTCCAGCGATAGCAGGGCCTATGCTACGTGCCACATTGGCAGCAATCGAGTTGGTCGCGACGGCTTGGCCCATTTGTTTGGTGGTCGCAAGTGAGCCTATCGCGACCATTCGCGCCGGCGTGTTGAACCCCTGCAGGCTCGACTCGACCACGGCCCATAAAAACAATAACCAAATACTCAAGGTGCCACTCAGTGTTAAGCCAAACAACACCAGTGACATCAAAAACAATAGACCTTGAGTGAGGAGTAATAACTTGTAAGGATTGCTGCGATCGGTAACGGCACCTGCGAAGGGGGCCACCCAGAGTGCGGTAATTAAATCGCTTAATGCGATGGCGCCGACCCATGCGGGCGAGTGAGTCAACTCCCACGCGAGCCACCCCACGGCTGTTTTTTGCATCCACGAGCCGATCGACGAAACCCCGTGCCCGCTACTGAAAATCACATAGGGCGGAATGCGGTCTCTCAATGCTGTGGATACTCCCGAATCGTTGGGCATAGCCTTCTCTCGTCCAAACCTACAATCGATAGTGTAGAGTAGCCGCTAGTTTGGCACAGGGTGAGTTAACCCTAGCTGTCTCGACACCCTTAAACGGGTGATAAATGGTGGTAGCCTTGGCAGCCAAGGCGTTCTGCTTATAACAATAGGTGAATTATGCAATTACAAAATCAATGGGTTTTAGTCACGGGCGGAGCGCGTGGTTTGGGCGAGTCGATCACTCGAGCGTTACTGCGCGAAGGCGCCAACGTCGTAGTTAATTATTTTTCAAGCGAGTCGCGAGCCAAAGCTTTGCAAGAAGAATTTCCCGGACGAGTGATCGCTGTGCAGGCGGACGTTACCGATGCTGATGCAGTAAAGCGGATGTTTGAAGAAGCCAAACGCATCTCGGGTGAACCTATTCTTAGTGTCATTAATAATGCCCTAATTGATTTTAAATTCGACGGTGATGCGCGGCCACAGTTTGAAGATTTATCCTGGGCACGGATGCAGCAACAAGTGGAAGGCGCGGTGCGCGGTGCGATGAATGTAATTCAGGCCGCTCTGCCAGACATGAAACATCACAAATTTGGCCGTGTGGTTAACATCGGCACTAACTTGTTTCAAAACCCTGTGGTGCCTTACCACGATTACACCGCCGCTAAGGCAGCTTTGTTGTCGTTAACGCGCACGGCGGCGAATGATCTTGGCCCATTTGGTATCACAGTGAATATGCTGTCGGGCGGTTTACTGCGCACCACCGATGCCAGCGGCGCGACGCCAGAATTTGTGTTTGATTTGATCGCGCAGAATACGCCGCTTCGAGAAGTCACGACACCAGAAGCCTTTGCCGATGCGATTTTATTTTTCGTGTCGCCTTGGTCGCGTGCGGTAACCGGACAAAACTTAATTGTCGATGGCGGACTCGTAAAAGGGTAGGCGGATAATCAATGTGAAATAAAAAAGAGAGCCTAGGCTCTCTTTTTTATTGGGTGGTACAGGAAACGAAAATTAGTAAGGATAAACCTTAAATTTCTGAATATCCCAGACGCCTTCTGGAATGCGGACATGACGCCCCTGGTGGCTTTGATCCCCATTAAGTAAGCGCACAGTTTTCCACTCGCCGTTAATGAAGCGGCCTTCGTCAATACGATCGAAGCCGTAAACTTTACCGGGCACTTCGCTTTTGAGTGTTAATACAACGCCAGTGCCAAATACATAATAGGTTTCTTTATCGACTTTCACGATGATGGCGCCCGCGTGCGACCATTCGTCTTGCTTCGACGCGGCGGTCCAACCAAGGGTGTTATCGTGCTTCACGATCAAGCTCACTTCTGGTTCTAATTGCACGACGGTTTGGGGATTTTCTTTCGTCAGCCAAACGCCATCACGGGTTTCACCGGCTTTGCTGTTCAACAGCAAATGCTCGGTTTGTTTGATGATGTCGTAAGTTTTCGCGATGGGCTGCTCACTAGGATTCTGCGCGGAGTCTATGTCGTAAGGCGAGAAGCCTAAGAAGTCGTAATGGCCGTAGGCGAAGAAGGCTTTCGCCGCGACAGTGTTATCAAAGCGGTGCTCGGGAATGAATAGAGGATCGCCCTGACGAACGAATAAGTCGCTCCAGTGTTTGAAATCAGGATTGTAATAATCGGGTGCGAGCAAATCGATGGAGGGCGCACCGGCTTTCCAAATATCGAACACTTGAGGCAATGGCCCCGCGCTTGGGTATTGGCCGGGCAACACATTGCGATGGTTAAGTGCGGCGTTAACGAACGCGGGGATTGGGTAAACGGCTTTACCGGCTTCGGTAATTTCGTTGGTGTAGCGGGCAAAATGCCATGCCATAAAGCGTTCTTCGGTCCAAATATCATCCCCGAATACTTCGCGCCATGTGCCTTGAGTTTTAAAGCCTTGTTTCGCCCAAGCATCGGCAAGTTCGGGTACAAGCGCATCTTTATTCGCGGAAAGATACGTCATGAGCGCTTCTGGGGCTTGCCCGTCGTAGGCTTTTACGGCCTCGGGGTGATGGTCGCGAGCCGAAGGCAACATGCCGATCTCATTTTCGACCTGCATCATAATAACGGTTTGATATTTCGCGTCGGTTTTCTTGATGTGCTTCATCAAGGCCACATAGGCTTTTTTATCGGCCTCAAGATTGTTTCGGCTAAACGGGGTGAGAATTTCTTGCTGAACACCCTCCGCACTCAATGCCCTAGGAAAGCGGGCAGGGTCGCGCTTTACCCAGTTTGGAGTGTAGCTCGACATAGAGTTTTTCCAGCTTCCGAACCATAAAAACACCAGTTTCATGTCGTGTCGGCGAGCGTCTTTGATGAGCGCATCGACTGGGCCGAAATCGAATTTTCCTTCTGCGGGTTCGATTTGCTCCCAGTAGAGCGGAACCAGAAGAGTGTTAAGATGCATGGCTTGCATTTTCGGCCAAATCGGCGCCATGTACTCCATTGATGACGCGCTCGAGTTGTCGAGCTCGCCACCGCGAATCAAGAAGGGTTTGTTGTTTATTTTAAGGTAATGGCCGTGCTCGCCTTGGATGAGTTGCGGGCGTTCATCTGCAATACACGCAGACGTGGTAGAAAAGCACAATCCAAGCGCAAGTAACGCTGCGGTAAGATTTCGTGTTATCGGTTTCATAGTGCTTATAGTCACTCTGGTTATTAGTCCGGTTAGTTTACTAAGGTTTGTAAAATTGACCCCCTTATTTACACGCAATAATTTTTCTTAACATTGAAAGTATCGCTTTGACGCCATTGGTAACGATTTAGGTAAAAATCAGGATTACGCCATGAAAGTTCACGCTTCGTTATTTTATTTCCGATCACTTGCCAGCATTGGCATGGCTTTAGTTGGACTGCTTGCGCTACCGGCATGGGCGGCTACGACCAAGTCGGTGGTATTTGAAACTGACTTCGACACCTCAACCAACGCCAAGAAAATCGCGATGGTTTATGGCGCAGAATTAGTAAAAGAGAATGCTCGCTCGGGCGATACGGCGATCCGATTGCAGCAAGGGGAATCGTCGTTGCGCACCTCGACCGCATTGTCGGAGCAGGGCACGCTTGAGCTCTGGATCAAACCCTCGGGCCCCGACATCCGCTACGAAATTAACGTACTGGTGTCCCCACGATTAAACGATGACGCCGCATGGGTCAGTCTGGGCACCATCAAAGGTAAAAAAGGTTCTGAAGATTATCTCGCCAAGCGTATTTCCATCGATGATCCGGGAAAAAAATATTTACGGCTCGATGCCGTGGTCGAAAACGGAACTCTGCTCGTCGATGATCTTCGCGTCGAGAAAATTCTGTTAGGTACAGCGCTTCAAAAAAATCAGGAAAAAGTGATTAGCGAAGTGCTCGATAAACTCCGCTCGGATAAAGACTATCAAGTTCAAGCCGATGCACTTCGCGCGCTTGGCGTTAACTACGCCGCTCAAATTGATGTGCAACGCCAATATCTCGAATATGCCAACGGAATTTATTCGAGCGTTACTTTGGTGCTGGCGACATCAGAGCGTAGCAAAATGGCAAATCCACTGGCTTATCACACGTTTAAGCAATTAGTGGAAGACGTAAATAAAGTGGCATCACCCATTCAAAAAGCGCGAGTGAATTCGTTAATTAAACCTTTGGGCGATATTGCCACTACCTCGCTTAACATCATGACCGGCGGTACTTACGCCGCATTTGCCGAACCTTTTAAAACTATAGTGGCGACAGCGTTTGATCGTTCATCTTACGAGAAGGCTGGCATCGACCGTAAATCGCGCAAATTTGCCGAGAAAGAAGGCTTGGCGACTTACACCAAAACCGAACAATTTTTAAGTGAGATTGAGCGTGAGCTAACTACCGTTACCGCGCTCGACAAAGACTTAATCGACATTCAGCGCGAGCTCGACAAATACCGTAAGGACTTAGACAAGCACTTGCAAAGTGCCTTGATCGATGGGGGGCTTGGCAAAGGGCAGGAAAATTACAATCGTGTCATGAGCAAAGACGAAAATGCTCGAGCCGAAGCGTTAAAACAGATTACCGATTATTTTTTAGTGCAAGCCGAGAGTTACCAAAACCATTCGAGTTCCAATACGCAGTTTTTACAATTTATGATGCGAGCGACCAGTACCATCGAAGAATCGCAGTTATTTAAAGAGCGCTTCAACCAAATCGCCGCAACGGTGATAACCTATTACGACAAATTTGATCGCTCAATCGCGCCAGACCAGAACCCATTCTCGGGTGAGGCGGATCGCAAAGCCTGGGAAGAACGCGCGAAAAAAGTCAGAAGTTACATTAAAGAGTCGAAAGCCGCGTTTGCCAAAGCCTACATGTAGTGACGGTTGGTTTTCACTTAAGCAGTTATTTCATTTAAGCCTCCGGTGGAGGCTTTTTTATTATCGAAAATAGTTTCCGGGCAACTGGGTTGATGAATTCGTCGCAAGTTAATTGAGGATAAAACAATGACCGAGCAAGTATTAACGTCTTTGGGTACCCCGTTCAGCGCGAGCGCCACGCGAGTGATGATGTTGGGCTCGGGCGAGTTAGGTAAAGAAGTTGTCATCGAACTCAAACGCTTGGGTTGTGAAGTGATTGCGGTGGATCGCTACGAAAATGCGCCAGCAATGCAAGTGGCCGATCGCAGTTACTGTATTTCCATGTTAGATGCTGAAGCGATTCGCGCCTTAGTTAAAAAAGAGCAGCCCGCGTTAATTGTTCCAGAAATTGAAGCCATCGCCACGGCAACGCTTGTAGAGCTGGAGGCTGAAGGCCATAGAGTGATTCCAACAGCGAAAGCCGCGCAACTGACCATGAATCGCGAAGGCATTCGCCGATTAGCGGCTGAAACTTTAGGGCTTGCGACTTCGCCTTATGTATTCGCCGACACAGAAGCGGAATATCGCCAAGGTATCCAAAAAATTGGCTTCCCCTGCGTGGTTAAGCCAATTATGTCATCGTCTGGTAAAGGACAAAGCGTCGTTAAGAGTGAGTCGGATGTCGATCACGCATGGAAGTATGCGCAAGAAGGCGGTCGCGCGGGCGGTGGTCGTATCATCATCGAAGGTTTCATCGATTTCGATTACGAGATTACGTTGTTGACCGTTCGTTCGGTATCGGGTGTGACTTTTTGCGAGCCTATTGGCCATCGACAAGAGCGCGGCGATTACCGTGAATCTTGGCAGCCTCAAATTATGAGCGAGAAAGCGCTTAGTAAGGCGCAAGATTACGCCACAAAAGTCACCGCGGCTTTAGGCGGACACGGCATTTTTGGCGTCGAGCTTTTTGTTAAAGGCGACGATGTTTTCTTTAGCGAAGTGTCGCCGCGCCCACACGACACGGGAATGGTCACGCTCATTTCGCAAAATCTGTCTGAGTTTGCTTTGCATGCGCGGGCAATACTGGGATTACCGGTACCGAGTATTCGCCAGTGGGGGTCTGCTGCTTCGGCGGTGTTATTGGTCGAAGGTGATAGCTGTAACATTCGTTACGAAAATCTTAGCGATGCGATAAGCGAACAGGATACGGATTTACGTTTATTCGGCAAGCCAGAAGTGAAAGGCGAACGGCGCATGGGTGTGGGTCTCGCACTTGCGGATTCGACCGATCAAGCGGTTGCAAAAGCGCTTCGAATCATCGAAAAAATTAACGTCACTATGGAATAAAAAAACCGGCGCAAGCCGGTTTTTTTTCATTAGGAGGTGGGATTAAGACTGGCAATGGAGCCTAGGTATTTTCGGTTTGTGGCGCGAGTGAGCGTGCGTAATCTGCTAGGCTGGCAAATAGGCCCGGAATCTCGTCAGCCGCTTGCATGCATTTCACAATGCCCATAATGCCGTTATGCGCGGCGATAAAAAACAATGCGATTTGTTTGGCATCGAGCGATCGCTTCACTAAACCTGCGTCTTGTCCGTTTCGAATGCACTGCGTGAATTTTTCCAAAATCACCTGATGTAATTTTAAAAGCCGTGCTTGAAATCCGCTATCGAGTGCACCCATTTCCTGAACTAAGTTATTAATTGGGCAACCATTAAACACTTCTAAATCGACGATATCTTTACGGCGCTGATCGATTAATTTCAGCATCACCGCAATGGGGTTTGGGTCGGACGATAGCGCCTCCTCCCAAGCCTTTTCCACCCGCGATAAATGAAATTCATCGACAACGGCATAACCCAATGCGAGCTTACTGGGGAAGTGGTGGTAGAGCGCTCCCTTAGCTAATTGAGTGCGACGCAAAATGGTTTCGATGCGCATGCCTTGATAGCCATTTCGGTACATCTCATCCTGAGCGACCTCTAATATGCGCATGCGAGTCGAACTACTGGCATCCATGACGGCGCACCTCCTTGGCATAACGAAGTGATGAAGAGTTGAGGGTGAACACATCGATGAGTGAAGTTACGAGCAGCAACGCGTATGCGTGACGCAATAAAATTTGCTCAAGCAAAGCCGCATTCTCAAGTACGAAAAAGTGTTCGAGTCCAGTTTTGGCAATGAGGGTAAGCAGTGCTAAAAAAGGCAGAAGATAGATAACAAATACGCGCGTCGAGGGAACCATAAACAAGCAGACATTGGCTTGGGCGGTCATCTTACGAATACGGTGTGCCACATAGCCCAAGAAGGCGATAAAAAATACGCAAAAAATGCGAATGCTGTCGTGATCGATCGGGATATTGAGCGCATTGGCAATTGATGTCACGGCGTGCGTCTCATGAAAGTACAAACTGATGACGGCAATGATGAGTCCAGCCGAAAAAAATCGGTGGTGCAGTCGGCGGTAGTAAGACATCACGCAAAGCGCGAGCGTGCTAAGCAAGAGCGTTTGGGCCGCCAGCGACGATAAGAGTGCCGAGGCCGCGACCCCGCCGAGTTCGACAATGTGCAAGCTAATCGCCACGCTAATGGCAACTAAACTGGTGAGCAGCAGCATGATAGACGCGCGCTGAATCGCAAGGCGAGTCTGAGAGAGTTGTTCGCGGTAATAATCTATCGCACTGTGACTTTCTGGATATTCAATATTTCGAGTTAAAAGCTTTAAGCGGCTGGAGACAGCGGGCTCAAGAGGAGATTTCTGATTGAGTGGCATTTACGTCCTTCCAAATCGGTCGTGTATATCCATTTAGGAGATTTGAGCGGGGTGTATTTAATGACAGACCGAACGGTCTGTCAATTGCCGGCGAAGGTTTTTTTCGATTTAAGGTAAACACCTTGGCTTAGCAAAGAGCGGTTAATCCGAGATGGGTGGCGTCTGATTCAAAACCGCGCTTTGCAAACTGTTCGTGTATACTTCGCAAAGCTCTGTCATTTGCAGTAAATGAACCAATAAAGCGCATGTCGCGACCACAACTGGGTGATTCGATTGATCGGAAAATTTTTTAAAAAACTGCTGGGCGCCGAGACTCAGCAACCAAAGCCTGCTGCTGCCCCTTCGGCGAGCCGTAAAACGGGCGACCCACAGAATACGGCCAGATCATCTTCCCGTCCCAAACGCAATCAAGATTCCCGCTCTGCTAAGCCAAAGACACCTCGTCATAAAGACACTTCGCCTAAAGACGTTTCTCAACAAGAGGCGTTACCCCGAAATACCAAACCCAAAGCGCGAGCACCTAAAGCCGCTATCACGCCTTGGGATCCTAGCGAGTTTGTAGTTCCTGAACTTGACGGCAAAGTGCGCTTTCACGATTTCGACCTCGAGCCATCATTGATGCGCGGAATTTTCGAGTTAGGGTTTAAATACTGCTCGCCGATTCAGGCGCAGTCTTTGCCTTATGCATTGCAAGGCCGCGACGTGGTCGGTAAGGCGCAAACCGGAACCGGAAAGACCGCCGCGTTTTTAACGGCAACGATTGACTACATGCTCAAAACCCCATTAACCGAAAAGCGTTATGCGGGTGAAGCCAGAGCGCTGATTATCGCACCCACTCGCGAGTTGGTTATCCAAATTGCTGAAGACGCGCGCGCCCTGTGTAAATACACCGGGCTTGAGGTTCATACTCTTGTGGGTGGAATGGATTACGCGAAGCAGCAACGCCATTTACACGATGCTTATGTGGATATTTTGGTAGCAACGCCTGGTCGACTGCTGGATTTTTGCGGCAATAAAGACGTGTATTTAGATCAGCTGGAAGTGCTGGTGATCGATGAAGCCGACCGCATGTTGGACATGGGTTTTATTCCCCAAGTGCGTCAAATTGTTCGTCAAACGCCACACAAAGAGGAGCGCCAAACCCTGTTCTTCTCGGCGACCTTTACCGACGAAGTGCGCAATTTGGTGGAACAGTGGACGCACAAGCCTGTAACAGTTGATATCGAGCCAGAGTCGGTTGCCAATGCTCGCGTCGAGCAGCATGTGTATTTAGTTTCAAACGACGAGAAATACACGGTTCTCTACAATTTAATTCAGCAAGAACATGCCGAGAGCATGATTGTATTTGCCAATCGCCGCGATGAGTGCCGCGACTTGCATGAAAAGCTGTTGCGTCATGGGATTAAAGCTGGGCTGCTATCGGGTGAAGTGGCGCAAAATAAGCGTGTATCTACTCTCGATCAATTCAAAAGTGGCGAGATAAAAGTGCTAGTGGCAACCGACGTAGCCGGTCGCGGTATTCACATTAGCGGCATTAGCCATGTGGTGAACTTCACCCTGCCAGAAGAACCAGAAGATTACGTGCACCGTATTGGCCGCACTGGGCGCGCCGGAAAAAGTGGCACCTCTATTAGTTTTGCAAGTGAAGATGACGCCCTGCGTTTAGAGCCGATTGAAGCCTTGCTTGGCAGCCCCATCAAATGCGAGCAGCCCCCGGAAGTTTTATTGCTGCCGCCGCCTGAAGTTGCTGCAGCACCGATTCGCGAGCGCCACGAGCGTTACTCGCGCGCCCCGGGCAATCGCAGCGGTAATCGCCATCGCAAACCACGCTAATCACCTAAGCCCGCTCTGCGGGCTTTTTAATCGTCTGGCGTTGGAAAAAAGGACGCAACAACGCTCGAGTTTTGTTGTCACACCCTTCTGAGAGGGGTGGAATCTTGAGTCGGGAGACAGACTATGTTGGCGGTTGAATCTTCGCTAATGCCAGTTGTTTACGTTCCGCATGGCGGCGGACCTTTACCCTTAATGGGTGATCCTTCCCACGAGGCGCTGGCGAACTTTTTGCGAGACTTACCCAGTAAGCTGCCTAGGCCTAACGCCATCTTAGTGGTGAGTGCACACTGGGAAACGCATGAGGTTGAGATTACCTCGCACCCAGCGCCGCAAATGCTGTTCGACTACTATAATTTCCCGCCTGAAACCTACGAATATTCTTACCCAGCACCGGGCTTTCCCGAGCTCGCTCAAGAGGTGATGAGCCGATTCACGGCGGCAGGTATCAAGGCTCGTCTTAATGCTGAACGCGGTTACGACCATGGAACCTTTGTGCCTTTAATGCTGATGTATCCCGAGGCGCAAATTCCGGTGATTCAAGTATCACTACTCAATTCGCTTGATGCTAAAGCGCACATCGAGCTTGGCTTGGCGCTGCAATGGGTGAGAGAGCAAGGCGTACTCATTTTAGGTTCGGGTATGTCGTTCCATAATATGCGCGCGTTTTTTTCGCAGGACCCAAGCGTGCTCATTAAGAGCCAAGAGTTCGACGAGTGGTTGATCGAGAGTCTGACTAACCCAGAAGAAACTGCCGAGCGATTGGGCAATTGGGAAGTGGCGCCGCGAGCGCGGTATTCACATCCACGCGAGGAGCACTTACTGCCATTGATGGTATGTTATGGTGCCGCCGCTGCAAGTAGCTTGCCGCCCGAGATTGCGTTCAATCAACCCTTATTGGGTGCCGAGGTCAGCGCTGTTATTTGGCGAGACTAAGTAAAAACTAAATAAAAAAAGCCGCATCAGCGGCTTTTTTTGTATGGCTCATTGTGGAGTGATTTGTGTTGACGATGATTTTGGTATCGATGGCAAATGAACTTCATGAATCCAATAAAGAGCCGCACCTGCGACAGCAATCGGCGTGATGAAAATATTCACCACGGGAATCATACTGCCAAGCAATATAATGCCGCCATAGCTATAGCTGGTTAACGGCTGTTGATTAAGTGTTTTTCGCATATCGGCGAAACTAACGTGATTAGTGTCGGCAGGGTAATCCATGTATTGAACCGCCATGCACCAGACGCTCCAGCCAATCCAAAGTAGCGTGGCAAAAATATTCACGACGGGGATGAAAAGTAAAATAACAAAGACCAGTAATACCAAGCATCCGCGGCTGATAAAGTACCAGAGCTTGGTTAATTCGCGCATTAGCGTTCGAGGGATTAATTCTGCTAGCGGCTCGTCACGTGGTTCCAATCCCAATTGATCTTGTTGAATCTTTTCCACTAAAAAGCCAAAAAATGGTGCGGCGATAATATTGGTGATGATGTTAAAGCAGTACCCGTAACCCACTAAAAAAACCAAGCCGACGATCGGCCATAAGAGCCAAGTTAACCAAGTCAGCCAACTGGGCACCCACTGAGCAACGTCGCCCATAATTCCACTTAAAAATTGAATTAACAGTGCCGTTAAAATCACAAAGAATATAAGATTCGCCAATAGCGGGATGAGCACATAACGGCGGTATCCCGGTTTTATCATCAACTTGGCACCGTCGTAAAAATAATCAACGGCAGCATTAGGTGAGCCTTGCATAGTCTATTTCTCGTTTGCTCGTTTAAGTGTGAATGAATTTTGCGAACGCCCAATAACGTACGCGAGAGTGCCCAGGGACAACCCTAAAATTGCACCGTAGAGATGGGCGTCGACCGCGATTTGCGCGCCCACCGCTATTTCTAAATCCTCGGCGGAATACCAGGGAGACTGTTCGTAACCTAGCTTTACGCCCACAAGCAACAAGGCGATGCCTTTGATTGACCGCGAGTAGTCCCGAGTCGTAATAATCCCCTGCACCAATATGCCGTGTAGCAAGCCTGATAGCCCAACGTAAGGCGAATACTCGGGGTTCAATAATGCTAATGCAAGGCCAAGCAGCACACACATAATCGCTAGGCTGGCGGTGAATCGGCGAGCGGATTCTTGTGTAAGAAACAGCGCGGTGATCGCCACAAACGCAATAACATTTATACCAAAATGATAGAAGGTAAAGTGCAACCAATGGGCGGTCATTAATCGCCACCACTCGCCTTTTAGCACAGTGTTCGGCTCGAGTGCTAAATGCGCGATTGCAAAATCACCGAGAGCAAAAAAAATAGCAGAAAGAACGCTTAATGCGATTGCGATTAAGAGCGTCCGCGGAAATGTGGGCAGCATATTGGGTAAGGTGTTTTGTTTAAGTTGTTGGGCAGTATACGCAATAACACGTGGCTCATTGGGGCTTAACCGCGAATTGTGGCAGAATGCCTGCTTGATTTGTGAGAGCCCGCCTTATGATTTCTCTGCCCATTGTCACTTCTTCTGCGTTTATTACCGAAGCAACTCAGATTGCCGGTCGATTAGGTGCTTCGGTGATTCAAGCCGAAAACCCTCGTGATATCACTTCTCACGAATTTGTACTTTGGTTTACTGATTCTGGACTTGGTTTACAGCAAACCGGGCCAAAGGCGCCCAATGCCATCGCCGTGAATTTTACCGAAGGTGCTGTAGATCATCGACGCAAATTTGGGGGTGGCAAAGGTCAGATGATTGCAAAAGCCTGCGGTGTTAAGGCTGGGTGCTATCCTCACATACTCGATGCAACAGCGGGGCTTGGGCGCGATGCATTCGTGTTGGCGAGCCTTGGGTGCAGAATGACGTTGATAGAGCGCTCGCCAATTGTTTACGAATTGCTGAAAGACGGCCTTGAGCGTGGCCGTTTGTTTGCAGCAAGCGAAGATGTCGAGTTAGCTGAGATTTTAAATCGCTTAGCGCTTGTGCCCGAGCACATTGATAGTCTCGCGTTTTTAAATCGCTTAACCGATATCGATCGTCCCGATGTTATTTATCTCGATCCTATGTTTCCCGAGCGCCAAAAAAGTGCTGATGTTAAAAAAGAAATGAAAGCCTTTCATTTGATTGTGGGCGCGGACTTAGATGCTGATGCGCTTTTACCTTTGGCCCTCGAGCAAGCCAATTATCGTGTAGTGGTAAAGCGTCCGCGTAAAGCCCCGTTTCTTAACTCTCAAACGCCGTCGTATCAGCTTGAAGGCAAGTCGAGCCGTTTCGATATTTATACACGCAAAAAAATGCCCGACACCTTAGGTTCGGGCAGTGAGTAATTCGTTATTGTTATTAACTAAATAACCGTCACACAATCTTTGAATAGCGGATGGTTTTGTTATTTCGTAAATACTCATCGAATACCATGCAGATGCGACGAATTAACAATCGTCCCGCGTTATGCACGTGAATCCCCTGATGGTTAAGACTGATTAATCCGTCGAGTTTCATCGGCATAAGTTCGGCCAATTCAAATTGAAAATGTTCGGAGGCTATAACACCGAAACGTTTTTCGACATCGGCGAAATCCAGCGTGAAATGACAAATCAATTGATTGATAACATACGCACGAAGTTCATCTTCTTGATTGCGACGAATTCCTCGTACCACTGGCAGTTGGGCTAAATCCAATAGCTGTTGGTAGCGATTAAGATCTTTGGCATTTTGTACAAAAACCGAATCAATCTGACTAATCGAGGATACGCCGAAGGCAAATAAATCGGTGTCACCGTGAGTCGAGTAGCCTTGGAAATTTCGTTGCATAAGGCCAGCATCTTGGGCAAGGCTCAAGCTGTCGGTGGGCTTGGCAAAATGATCCATGCCAATGTAGCGATAACCCGCCCGCTGAAGCTCGTCGATGGCTAGCGACAACATCGCAATTTTGGTTTCACTGCTGGGCAAATCGGCTTCGTTGATGAGCCGCTGGCTTTTAAACAAATGCGGCATGTGGGCGTAATTAAAAATCGACAGGCGATCGGGGCTTAACTTAATGACCTGCGCAAGTGTTGCGTGGAAAGTCTCGAGGGTTTGTAGCGGCAGCCCGTAAATTAAATCCATGCTCAACGACTGGTACCGCTGTTCACGCACGCCTCGAACGAGTTGCTCGACTTCGTCGAAGGTATTAAAACGATTGACAGCCTTCTGAACGGCGGGATCGAAATCTTGAATGCCCATACTGATGCGGTTGAAACCAAGCCCGCGTAAAAACTCGAGCGTAGCAAGATCAACTTGCCCGGGATGAATTTCGATTCCAATCTCGCGATCAGGTTCGTCGGCGAAGTTGAATAGCTGCCGTGTGGCATCCATCAAAAAGGCCATGTCCTCGTGCGATAAAAATGTCGGCGTACCACCACCCCAATGAATCTGCGTGACTTTACGCTCATCGCTAATAAGGGCTGCGTAAAGTGCGGCTTCTTGAATCATTCGTTCAAGATAGGGCCGCGCGCGCGATTTGTGGGGCGTAACGATCTTGTTGCAGCCGCAGTAGTAGCAAAGGCTTTCGCAAAAAGGGATGTGGAAATAAAGCGAGATGTTGCGCGATGCTTTGTTACTTTGCTCGATGGCATGTAGTAGCGTTTGTTCGCTGAAAGACTCGCTAAACTGCGGTGCGGTAGGGTAGGAGGTGTAACGTGGTCCGGCCATGTCGTAGGCCTGCAACACATCGGGATCAAGGCGCACGGTTTCTGAGAATAGCGACATAATTTTTTCACTCGACCAAGAGTTGGGTTGCTGTATTTTTAACGGTTTCCCCGCATACTAGCAGCCCATCTTGGACGGCTATTGACCTGAGTCAAATCCTACAAAGTGGATAATTTTTCGACGCGGAAGAATCCATTTCACTTGATCTATATGAATAAACCTCTCTTTAATGATGTGCTTTTTCGATGTGAAACAGGCCTTGATATTGCTGTGCCCGAGATTTGGGAGCAGCAAATCGATGTCGTCGCTCAGAGATTAGTCGATGACGGTGTTGTGGTGATTGACGATGCTTTCTCACCTAGTCTGATTTCGGGTTTGCTAGACGAGTACGATGGTCATTGGCGCCATCAGATGGAACCGGCGGGGATTGGTCGGGGCCTTGAGTTTCAAACCAATAAGGATATTCGTCGAGATAAAATTATCTGGCTAGAGCCAGAGAGCCCTTATGTAGCCAAGTATCTTTCGGTAATGGAGTCGATGCGAGTCGCGCTTAACCGAATGCTTTATCTTGGCTTGTTCGAATACGAAGCTCACTTTGCGCTCTATCAGCCCGGGGATTTCTACCGCACCCATCGCGATGCTTTTCGTGGACAACCGGCGCGTTGCTTAACGACCGTTCTATACCTCAATCAAGATTGGGATGAAACAAAAGGCGGGCAGTTGGGTGTTTACAGCGATAGCGAAGATTTTTTATTCGATGTTTTGCCGCAGGCTGGGCGCATGGTGATTTTTCTAAGTGAGGAATTCCCGCATGAGGTGAAACCGGCAAACTGCGAGCGAAAAAGTATTGCGGGATGGTTTCGGGTTAATCAAGGTATTCGCTAACCAATGCAGCCCTGTAAATAAAAAACGCGAGCTTGGCTCGCGTTTTTTGTGGATCTATTTAGCTTATTTGCCCAGTAGTGCGCACACGTTTAGATGTTTTGGGTGCGTCGTCTTTTGTGCGACTCGCCAGTAGCGCCTGTTTGCGTCTCTCGTCGATATAGTTTTTCACTGCAATCAACAGGCCCACCACGATAAAGGCACCCGGTGGGAGTAGTGCAAAAATAATATTGGGGTAGTGTTCACCAAAAAGGTTGATTTCCCACGAGCGAGCACTTTCGCCGAATAGCAATTGCATGTCGGCAAATACATGGCCTGTTCCTAATATTTCGCGAACAACACCTATTGCGACCAAGACCCACATAAAACCTACGCCAGTCATAAATCCATCGACAATCGATGGAAGCACTGTATTTTTGCTGGCGAAGGCATCCGCACGTCCCAATACAATACAGTTGGTGACAATCAGTGGAATAAATAATCCCAGGATTTGGTATAGCTCGTAGGTAAAGGCCTGCATCAACATTTGGACGCAAGTTACCGCGGCGGCGATGATCATGACAAAGGTGGGTAGGCGGATCGCATCGTTCACAATATTGCGAATGAGCGAGACCGAGACGTTTGTTAGCGTCAATACCAGCAATGTCGCAAGGCCTAAGCCCAAAGCGTTTACAACGGTCGAGCTTACAGCCAGCAGCGGGCATAGGCCGAGCATCTGCACGAGCGCGCCGTTGTTACTCCATAAACTTTTTTCGATGATTTCGCGGTAATTAACTGGATTACTCATGATGAGCCCCCTCGATTAAACCGGTGCTTGGAAATAAAAAATCGTGGTGCGTATCAACAAATTGTAGAACGCGGCGAACTTGACCCACGACTGCACGGGGTGTAATAGTCGCGCCCGCGAATTGATCCCACTGGCCGCCGTCCTTTTTCACTTGCCATTGTTCGATGACGGGAACCGTTAAACTTTTTCCGTCGAAACTCAAAATCCATTGATGTTTTTTAAGTTCGATTTTATCGCCAAGGCCGGGGGTTTCTTTATGAGCCAGCACGCGCACGCCCGCAACGGTTTTATCGCGGTTAACGCCAACAATAAGGCGAATGTCGCCACTGTAACCATCGCGCGCAATCGCTGGGATGAGTACGGTTTGGACTTGTCCATTGCGGCGGCCGAGGTGAATAGGCAAAGGATCGCGAAGGCCTAATTGCTCAAACGATTCTTGCGGCACGGCTAAGGTGTCGGTGAGCAAATCGTTATCGTGCGCGGACGTAGGCAGAATTTCAAAGAGCGTAGCTTGCGCGGCAGCACGTTCGGCAGCGGCGATTCGTGATTGGGTTCCTAAATTTGTAAGCGCGAGAGCCGCCGCGGTGGCGATAGCAAACAAGCTCAAGAGTACGCCATTTTTGGTCATGGAGACGCCTAGCATCTTAATGGCCTCCTTCTCGTGGATCGGTATCCAACGCGCTGCGAGCCTTTTTGTGACCGTAGGTGCGCGGAGTGGTGAAGTAGTCAATAAAAGGCGCCGCCATATTCATAATCAGTACCGCGAAGGCAACACCGTCGGGGTAGGCGGTGCCCAGGGCGCGAATGGTATAGACCAAAACACCGATCAGGGCACCGTAAATCAGGCGGCCGCGAACCGAGACGGTTGAGGTCACCGGGTCTGTGACTATAAAGAAGGCGCCGAACATGGTCGCGCCCGACAAAAGGTGAAAGAGCGGCGAACCGCCCGATTGTGAGCTGCCGCCGTCGTAGAAAAGTGCAGCCAAAAGTGCGAGCGAAGCGAGCATGGCAACAGGCGCATGCCAAGTGTAGACACGCTTATAGAGTAAAAATAATCCGCCTAATAAGAATGCGACGTTAACCCATTCCCAACCAACACCCGCTAACAGGCCTTGGTTCAACATAGGCGCATTGGCGTACACCACATCTAAAGTGTCGCCCTTGTTCTGCTTCATGATGTCGAGCACCGTGGGCGAGCTGTAAGCATCTATGGGCTGACTAAAAAAGGCGCGGAACGCATCAAGAATACTAGGCAGTGACGAGCCTTCAATGGTTAAACCTGATGGGGTCGGCCAAGCTGTCATTTGCAGTGGAAATGAAACTAATAGCAGGGCATACGCCACCATGGCGGGGTTGAAGGGGTTATAGCCCATGCCGCCAAATATATGTTTGGCCAAAACCATGGCGATGAACGCAGCGCTCATCAAAAGCCACCAAGGACAATAAGCAGGCAGCGAAATACCAATAAGTACACCTGTTACTAATGCGGTGTAGTCGTTGAGATAAAACGCAATATTGCGCTGGCGTAACTTGAGGATAAGCGCCTCAAAGCCGACACAAAAGAGGCTCGCCATAAGGACGTTAACCAGTACCCCGAAGCCAAAAAAATAGGTCATCACCGCGATGCCTGGCAGCGTGGCTAGAATCACCAAGCGCATAATATTGCCGGTGCGGTTATTACCTTGCGCGTGGGGCGAAGTAATGTTGATCAGTGACATTTCACGTCTCACTTAATGAAAGTTAGGCTCGCAGTTGGCTGAGCTTCTCTTCGAGTTTGGTTACTGACGATCTGAAGGCGTCGAGGTTTGGATCCTGCTCGGCTTCCGCTTTTTCGAGCCGCGCTTGCGCTTTGGCTAGGCGCTGTTCGAGCGATTTGATTTGCTCAAGCTGCTTTTCTTCATCGCTCATATTGGCAAGCGCCGCCGCTTTTGCTTTCGCTTTTTCGATGGCAATCGTCGCTGCGTCTTGTTCAATGGGAGCGGGAGCCTTCACTGGCTCGCTCTCACCCAAAGCAGCAAGCTCTTGCTGGGTGGTGGCGAGCTTGTCTTGAAGTTTGGCGACTGCCTGTTCAAGAGCGCTTAAGGTTGGCGCATTATCGGCGCGAGCCTGATCGACACGCTCTTGGGCTTTAGCAATGCGCGAGTGCAACTGTTCGATGGAATCGCGCAGTTTTTCGGCGGGGCTTTGATTCATCTTCGCCTGCGCTTTGGCGATTGCGCGAGCAACTGGGTCGTTGTCAAGCGTTGGCGCCGAGCTTGGTGTTTCCGGCGCGGCGTTAAGTTCGCTGATTTTTTTCTCGACTTCGGCGACTTTCAATTCCGCTTGTTTAATGCGAGCGCGCTGTTTTTCTAATTTGTCTTCGCCGATAACTTCACCCGCTTCGTTAGGCACCAGCGGTTTCTGGGCGAACTCAAGGGCATTTTTTGCCGCTGCCAATTGGCGTTCGAGTTTGGCTTTAAGTTCTTCTTTCGTGGGCTGCGCGGCTTGAGCTTTAGCAACCGCTGCGGCGACGGGGTCTGCCACAGGCACGGCGGACGGGTTGGCTGCGTCTTGTGCTTGTTTCTCGGCTAATTTCTTTTTAGCTTCTTCGGCCGCTTTCTGGCGAGCCAAACGCTTAGCTTCTTTTTCGGCCTCTTCTTTTGCGATGCGTGCCTGACGAAATTCGAAACGCTGACGTGAACGGTCCGATTTTTCTTTTTCGATATTTGCTAGGCGAATCGCGCCCTTGGCCGCACGGTAATACTGGACGAGTGGAATGGAGCTTGGGCACACGTAGGCGCAAGCGCCGCATTCGATGCAGTCGAAAAGGTTGTGAGATTCCAACCGTTCGTACTCGCCTGCTTGGGCATACCAGAATAATTGTTGCGGCAGCAAGCTTGCAGGGCAGACTTCGGCGCAGTGGCCGCAGCGAATACAGGCTTGCGCTGGGGGCGGTAAGGGCAATTCAGATTTGCTTGGCGCCATGATGCAGTTGGTGGTTTTAATCACCGGCGCACGGAGGTCGGGCAGTGTGAAACCCATCATGGGGCCACCCATAATGACCCGATTGCCTTTCTCAGGCTGATAGCCTTGCGCGTTTAGCAAGAATTCGATCGGCGTGCCAATTAGCACTTCAAGGTTGCGCGACTCACCAAGCGCCTCACCAACAAAGGTGGTAATGCGCGAGATGAGCGGCTCGCCAAACCGAACCGCACGATAGGCGGCGACGGCGGTACCGACGTTGATACAGATGACGCCGATATCGGCCGAGTGACGGCCACTAGGGATTTCGCGTCCGGTCAAAATTTGAATTAACTGTTTCGCGCCACCTGAGGGATATTTGGTGGGAAAGGGCACAACTTGAATTCGATCTGCACCGGCCATTTGTCCTTTAAGGATACTAAGCGCACGGTTAAGCGCAGCAATGGCCAGTGGCTTATTATCTTCGACGCCAATCAAAAGGCGCTCGGGGTTATTCAAAATATGGGCGAGCAATAGAGTGCCACGGATCAGCTCATCGGCACGATCTTGCATAAGGCGATCATCGGCGGTGATATAAGGCTCACATTCAGCGCCGTTAATCACAAGAGTGTCGATTTTCTGAATCGATTTGGGTGTGAGTTTAATCGCCGTAGGGAAGCCCGCGCCGCCAAGTCCCGCAATACCGGCGGCGCGAATTTTCTCGAGTAATTCGTTGCGGTCGTCATGTAAGAAGTTCACGCAGGGCTCAAGATCGATCCAGCGATCGTCGCCATCGGTATCGATCACAATGCATTCGCTGGTCATGCCCGACGCGTGCGGAAAAGGGTATTGCGTAATCGCGCTCACGACACCTGAGGTCGAAGCATGGATATTCGCGCTAAAGGTTCCTACGGCAGCGGCAATCAGCTGGCCTTTAAGAACCTTATCGCCAACCGAAACCAAGGGTTTCGCCGGATTACCGATATGTTGATGCACCGGCAGGATCACCTGCGGCGGAATAGGTGCCGCTTTGAGAGGTAAGGTCATGGACTGCTGCTTGTTCTCCGGCGGATGAATCCCGCCCGGCAGTTCCCATACTTTGATTAATTGCGTCATCTTAGGCTACTTTGGTTTGGCGCGAATCAGAGCGATCAGTCGCGATAATCTGAGAGTCTGAGGTGATATCGGGCAAATGCCAGGTCCAGGTTTCCAGAGTCGGTGCGACCGGCACCATGTCGATACAGTCCACTGGACAAGGCTCGACGCAAAGGTCGCAGCCGGTACATTCGTCGGCGATCACGGTATGCATTTGTTTTGCGGCGCCTAAAATGGCATCCATAGGGCAGGCTTGAATGCATTTTGTACAGCCGATGCACTCATCTTCGCGGATAAACGCAACTTTCTTTACATCAGAATGTTCACCGTGCTCGGAATCAAGGCTAGGGGCTTCTACTCCCAGAAGATCGGCCAAAGCGTTGATGGTCGCTTGTCCACCAGGCGGGCATTTGTTAATTGCGTCGCCATCGGCGATGGCTTCGGCATAGGGACGACAGCCGGGGTGACCACATTGACCGCATTGCGTTTGGGGTAATAATTCGTCGATTTGGGCTACCAATGGGTTGCCTTCGACTTTGAACTTTACCGCCGCAAAGCCAAGCAATAAGCCGAACAACAGTGACAACCCGCCGAGCGCTACCAGTGCGCTCAGGATAGGGTTAGTAATAATGAATTCGATCATGACGTCAGTAGATCTCGTAAAGGGCCAAAATTACTGGGGGCTAACCAAGCCTGCAAAACCCATAAAGGCAAGTGCCATAAGGCCGGCGGTAATCATGGCAATCGAAGCACCTTGAAACGGAGCGGGTACATCGGCGGCGGCCAAACGCTCACGCATCGCCGAAAACATAATCAGTACCATGGCAAAACCTAGCGCGCCGCCGAAGCCATAGAGCGTAGACTCGACGAAGTTGTGGTTTTTCTGAAGGTTCAATAACGCCACGCCCAACACGGCGCAGTTAACAGTAATAAGCGGAAGAAATACGCCGAGCACGCGGTATAGAAGCGGGCTGGTCTTTTCCATGAACATTTTGACGAACTGGACCACTACGGCAATGACCACAATGAAAGAGATGGTGCGCAGGTATTCGAGCCCTAAAGGCGCCAGCACCCAATTTTCGACCAAATAAGTACAGATTGACGCTAAAGTCATCACAAAGGTGGTGGCGCCAGCCATGCCGATGGCGCTTTCCAATTTGTTCGACACGCCCATAAAAGGGCATAGGCCCAAAAATTGAGCTAATACAAAGTTGTTCACCAAAAGCGTGGTGACAAAAATAATAAGAATATCGCTAAGGCTCATGTGGGTTACCTGTTAGGCATCCTGAATGTTGACCTTGGAAAGCCAAGATCCATCGAGAGGGAGCGTATTATGAAAGTGCGAAGCCAACTTCTCAAGTCAATGGCCGTAAATGTTTTGCAATTATCCATCACTTTTATTGATAAGGCTCTAAAGAGTGGGTTATTTGTTGGGAAATCAACAGCTTAACACTAGTGCTTTTTGGCCTAAAAACGAGAAAAGGCGTGATAACACGCCTTTTCTCGCAAGTAATGTGAATTTACATAATCCGTTGGCCGGGTTTTGCGCCCTGATGCGGCTCCAATAAATAGATGTCTTTGTCGCCTGGGCCTGCGGCTAGCACCATACCCTCGCTGACACCAAACTTCATTTTGCGCGGTTTGAGGTTAGCGACCACGACTGTCAATTTACCAATGAGGTCGGCCGGCTCGTAAGCGGACTTAATGCCCGAGAACACATTTCGAGTTTCGCCACCCAGATCAAGAGTGAGGCGCAATAACTTGTCGGACCCTTCCACGGCTTCAGCATTCGAGATTAAGGCAATGCGAAGGTCGACTTTGGCAAAGTCGCCAAATTCGATTTCCGGCGCGATGGGTTCGTCAGTTAATGGGCCTTGAGCTTTGGGCGCAGCTGCAGCCAATACCTGTTTGCTCGCTTCTATCATGGCATCGACCTTGTCTTTTTCGACGCGGCTCATCAAGGGTTTGAACTCGTTAATGCTTGAGCCTTTGCGGAATTCGATGGCGCTCGTCCAAGATAAGGATTCGCCCAAAAAGGCTTCGGCGTCTTGCGCGAGCACCGGCAACACGGGCTTCAAATAAGTCATGATCGCGCGGAACATGTTGATGCCTTGAGTGCAAACGGCCAAGGTTTCGGCTTCGACGCCTTCTTGTTTGGCAAGTTTCCAAGGCTCTTTGGTGGCGATGTATTCGTTAGCGGCGTCGGCCAGTGCCATGACTTCACGCATGGCTTTGGAGTATTCACGAGTCTCGTACAAATTGGCGATGGTTTCGCCTGCATCGACAAACTGCTGCCAAAGTGCGGCGTCGTCAATTTCAGTGCCTAAGTTGCCGCCGGCTTTTTGGATGAACTTCGCGGTGCGACTGGCGATGTTGACGACTTTGCCAACAAGGTCAGAATTGACGCGCTGAATGAAGTCCTCAAGGTTGAGGTCGATATCATCGACCGAGGCTGTCAATTTAGCGGCAAAATAATAGCGAAGATATTCGGGGTTTAAATGCTGCAAGTAGGTTGCCGCATTGATAAAGGTGCCGCGAGACTTACTCATCTTGGTGCCATTTACGGTGAGGAAGCCGTGAACGCAAATTTTGGTCGGCGTGCGCAGATTCGCTGAGTGGAGCATCGCCGGCCAAAATAGTGCATGGAAGTTGACGATGTCTTTACCAATAAAGTGATAAACCTCGGCCGTTGAGTCGGGCTTCCAGTATTCGTACCAATCTTCGCCAGTGCGATCCAACAAGTTTTTTTGACTCGCCAAATAACCAATGGGCGCATCTAGCCACACATAGAAAAACTTGCCGGGTGCACCTGGGATTTCAAAACCAAAATAGGGCGCATCGCGGGAGATGTCCCAGTCTTGTAAGCCATCTTCCAGCCATTCGGCCATTTTGTTGGCGACTTCGTCTTGCAAATGGCCTGCGCGAGTCCAATCACGTAAAAATTCGGTAAAAGCTGAAAGCGTGAAGAAGTAGTGCTCGGAATCTTTAGCGACCGGCGTGGCTCCGGAAATCGCAGATTTTGGATTGATTAGATCGATCGGTGAATAGGTTGCACCGCACTTTTCGCAGTTATCGCCATATTGGTCATCTGCTTTACATTTAGGACAGGTACCTTTGATGTAGCGATCGGCCAAGAATAGTTGTTTTTCAGGGTCGTAAGCTTGAGTGATCGAGCGCACGGCGATGTGATTGTTGGCTTTCAAGCGCTCGTAGATCATGTACGAGAGTTCACGGTTCTCGTCTGAATGAGTGCTGTGAAAGTTGTGAAAGCCGATATTAAAGCCCTTAGATACGGCCTCGTGATCGCGCTTAATGTTGGCGATGTGCTCTTCAGCAGTAATGCCTTTTTCTTCTGCTTTGAGCATGATGGCAGTGCCGTGGGCGTCATCGGCGCAAACATAGGTACACTGGTGTCCGCGCAAATTCTGAAACCGCACCCAAATATCAGTTTGAATTTGCTCCAGCATGTGACCCAAATGGAGATCACTGTTAGCGTAGGGAAGTGCACTGGTAACGAGAATTTTCCGAGCGTGGGACATAGAGCTTTAGCCTTCAAAAACTAACAAAAAGTAAGACAGACGACTGCCGAAAAAATGGGCGTACTATACCACCGTTTTGGAATTCGATGGTGTGGTGCTTGGCTTCGAGACAAGAATTTCTGTTACCGCAAGACACGGCACTTGCACCAGTGGATTTAGACGATTAATAATGCGCGCACATCTATTTATATAACTGACTAGTATTAGTCGACTCTTAGCCACCCTCCATTGAGGAAAATGTCATGGATAACTCCGTCGTAGAAACCCCACAATCAAACGAACCTAGTCAGGATGCAAAAACGCTCTCGCTGCTCGTTTGGTTGGGTACCATGTTTTTTGGCTTTTTAGTGAGCCTGATTGTGTTCCTTATTAAGAAGGACGATGCCTACGTTTTAGATCAATCGCGCGAAGCATTGAACTGGTCGATCACCGCAATGTTGGTTTCGTTTGTTTTAATCATCACAGTGATTGGGATCGCGATTGTGTGGCTTGTTCCAATCATTAACTTTATTTTCTGTATTTTAGGTGTGATCGCCACCTCAAGCGGTAAGCCATTTCGCGTACCTTTCGCGCTACGGTTGATCAAATAAGTTCACTTAGTGAATAAAAAATGCCGCTTTTGCGGCATTTTTTATTTCAAGTGCAAAGAGCGCGTAAGAAAAGACTGGCGCCGCTAGACGATGTAGAGCGCCTCGGGTAATCTGCCGCCTCCTTATCTCAGGCGCGCCGAGACTCTAATGGGTTGAGGAATAGATCGTCTTTTTCTTGCGGTTATTGAGGGGTTTACCTCGTTGTTATGTCGAATTCTAGGCCCCTAGTTAGCGTTGTGATGTCGGGCGATACGCTCGATCTTGTCATCGCTGAATCCATAGAATCGGTTCTTCGACAAACCTACTCTCATTTCGAATTGTTGATTGTGCACACAGGTCGTTGTGAAAAGACCTCGCAGATGATTGACGAGTGGATGGCTCGCGACAGTCGCCTGCGCCAATTACGGGTTGAACATGTTCATCAGGTGATGGGTTTCGGAATTGCAGAGGCGCAAGGGGAATACATCGCGTTTATTCACGGCAAGGATCTGTGGCCCGACCAAAAACTCGAGTGGCAACTGGATGCATTGCAAACGACAGGTGCCGAGGTGTCACTGGGACACCTACAACGTTTCTGGACCGACAACCACGGCGAAACCTATTGGGGCGCTGTGAGTCATGTGCCCATGCTACCCACCCACTATTTATCGCAAGTATTAATGATCAAATCGCTGCAAATGCTTAATATGCAGACAGCGCTCATTCGTAAGTCGGTCGCTCTCAGTCAGGAATTTTCCGCGCACTTGGCCTGCCCAGTTAGTTGGTGGGATTTTTGGTTGGGATTAGCGTCCCGTTATAAGTTTGTGCATGTGGATCGCGAATTATTATTCAGTCGCGATTACTTACCCCTTAGCAGTGCCGATGAAATTCGACAAACGCTTCAAGATGAGCTGGCGGTAATCAATCGCCACATTATGCTCGGTGTGGCAGGATGGTATTTAAAACACGAGGCCAAACGTATGCGATACGAATACGCCATTACTCGATTGCTGGAGTTGGGAAAACCCTCGCTCGCGCTTACTCAATTTTCAACAGCGTTTTGGGAGTCATCGCTCTTTTGGCGAGTCAGTGGCTGGCAAACGTTTTTCAGAACTCTAAGGCGGCTCGTGTAATTTATGTCCACCTTATCGTTATTAGTTAGAGGTTCGGGGCTGCGCACGCTGGAGTCGATTGTGTCGATTCTCGTTGGGCTTATCACCCTGCCTTTGATGATGCGATATCTTGGTGTCGATCTTTACGGCGTCTGGGTGCTCATCGGAAGTTTCACCGCTTTACTTTATATTTTTGACCTTGGCTTTGCATCGGCTGTAACACGGCAAGTCGCCGCGGGTATCGCCCAAAAAGACAATCAGCGAATCAATCAAATTGTTAACAACGCTCTTTTGATTTACAGCGCATTAGCGATAGTGATTTTGATTGTTGTCACCTTGTTAACTTTAACCCTCGATCCGGATTTGAAAGGCGCGCTCTCCCGCGGCGATTTCGCTTGGATTCTATGGATGTTTGGAGCGGCGCTCGCGATTGAATTTCCCGTCAAGGCCTTTAGTGGGTTGGCGACGGGTTACATGCGATACGATTTATTATCCGCGTATCGGATTATCGTCCGGCTAATATCGACCGCAGTTTTAATCGCACTTTTAGTTAATGGATTTGAGCTTGTAGCAATTGCCGCGCTCAATGCTGTAATGAGTGTGATATCGGCACTCGCGTATTTTTTAGTCGCCAAGCACGTATTTCCCGCTCTTGCATTGAGTCGCCGCTATTGGAATCGGGCTGTAACCCACGAGCTTTACCGGTATAGCGCTTGGGCGTTTTTGATCGATGCCAATCAGCTAATCAAAAATCGCATGGATATTTTTGTTGTGGGGTCGCAGCTTTCATTAGGTGCAGTATCGCTTTACTACGTGGCCGTACGTTTGGTGGAATATACCTGCGAGTTGCTCTACAAAATGCTCAATCTTGCCACGCCGTTACTCACACAGCACGCCACGCAAAATAATCAGACGGCATTTCGCGATGATTTATTGCTGTTCACACGCGTTAATGTATATCTCTCCATAGCCGTATTACTGATTTGGATGCTAATTGGCGAGCGAGTGTTAGTGGTTTGGATGGGCGATGCGTTTGAGTTTCAGCCAACGTATCAGGTTATGTTGGTTCTGTTAATCGGGCGATTGAGCGGTGTAATGGTTAACGGCATAACCTCGGCGTTCTACGCGAACAATACCCATCAGTATCTTGCGAAGATCGCTCTACTCGAAACGCTAATGAGTTTGGCGTTATTTGGATTGTTGGTTGTAGATAATCAATCGAATCCCGTATTGGGAATCAATTTGTTGACAGTCGCGTGGGCGATTACGTTGCCGCTAATGGCAGGGCGGCTCATTTTTGTCCCGTGGATTGCGTTCAAAACAATGAATATCGTCCAGCCTGCGTCATTTTTATGGTTGAGCTTGCGGCCGATACTTGTTGTTGCCGCTCCAGTTCTATGCGGATTGGGGCTCTATGGCCTTAGTCCGTTGTCGACGACTATTGGAGATATGAGAGCAATTGTTTTGGCATCAATCACCAGTGGCATTATGTTTTTTATTTGCCTTTATTTCGAATTGCTGCCTCGCGAAAAGCAATTGTTGGCTCGTATAACAAAGCGGCCGAATCATCAACGCGAGAGAGGATGAATGTATGACAGTTTTTGATGATGAAGACGATGTTCAGGTAATCGCGCCGGAATTTGTTAAGACCGATACGCCAAAAGTCAGTGTTGTCATGACCGTTCTAAATGGTGCTGCTTATCTTGCGCAGGCCATCGAGAGCGTTTTGAATCAGACCTATACAAATGTTGAACTGGTTGTTGTAAATGATGGTTCGACGGATGCCACTGGCGAGATCATTGAGTCTTTTTTTGAAAAGTTTGAAGACGATCATCTTCGTTTAATTACACACGAGAAGCCTAAAGGAATTGCGCGCTCGCGAAATGGAGCCATCAAGCAGGCTGAAGGCGATTTTATTTGCGTGTTAGATGGCGATGACTATTTCTCGCCAAGCTATATTGAAGACATGATTCGCTTGGCTAAAGAATATCCTGAGGCCGGCATATTTGTTTCCGATTATTGTAATTTTACCGAGGCAGAAACTCTTTCATCGCACTTCACGAGCTGCACGCAATTGCAAGCACTTTGGGCTGAGTCCGGACGGTCGGCAGATATGCAGCTTTCATCCATTGATGCAACCAGAATATTAGCGACCGAAAACTTTTCGAGCGCATGCACGTCGTTTTTTCGTCGGTCGATTTTGCAAAAAGTAGGTGACTACAAAGAATCCTTGCGCGCCTGTGAGGATTTTCATTTAGTGTTTCGCGTAGCGACTCACTCGCCTTTGGTGGTCAGCTCAAAGATCGGTATGTACCGCCGTTTGCACTCGAACAATCTGTCCAGCGAAAGTTTAGTGATGGCTCGAAATTATTGCGTAAGCCGTTTCGATTTACTTTGGCGTCATGCATTGCCGGAAGTGCGTTGGGAGCTTCGCGCACGAGCGGAGCAGTACCGAGGAAGTTATTTTTTTCTCGCGTTAAAAAAGCTTTCGATTGTCGATATTGGTAGGGCGCTACTTTATTATTCGCCGCTTTAGATGATGGTCGGGCGCAGCCGGTTAAATCGACGAAAAGGCGCGCCCGACTTTTTATCGGTTTAGATTTTTTCTTCGACGGTCGGCTCGTCGATTTCCTCGTCATCGTCGAGGTCACTCAAGTCCATATCCATGCTTAGTCCATAGATGTCTTCTTGAGTATATTCGTAATAACGAATTTCGGTGATGACAAAAGTCTCTTCGCCTTCGGGTTTTTGTAGCGTGAATTCATCGTCGAGATGTTTGCCGAGCATGGCGCGAGCCAATGGTGAATCGACGCTGATTTTCCCTTCACTAATATTGAATTCATCCGGCCCAACAATTTGATAAGTCTTTTCTTCCCCATCATCGTTTTCGAGCGTCACTATCGCACCAAAATAAACTTTGGATTGATCAGGCGGAAGGCGATCGACGACTTGGCAATACTCGAGTCGTTTGGATAGAAACCGCACGCGCGAGTCGATTTCACGCAGCCGACGTTTGCCGTAGATGTAATCGCCATTCTCACTCCTATCGCCATTTTTTGCTGCTTCATGAACGACCCGTGTGACTTCTGGCCGCTCGATTTTCCACAGCTGCACCAGTTCATCTTTTAGTTTTCGATAACCAAATGGCGTTATGTAATTTGAGCCTTTTGGACTTGGCGGTCGCCAGCGCCCCATAGTTCACCTCGATTGACTAACAATTCTTACGCTTGCTGTTGTAAGAATTCTTGTTGATAAAAAGCAAGTTCGGCCGCGAAGGCGCTTGCAATATTATTAGCGCGACGAAAGCCGTGGGCTTCGTCCGCAAAGGTTACATATTCGGTTCGGATACCTTTAGCTTTTAACGCGTCGACCATTGCTTCGGCCTGACTCGGTGGGACAATCTTATCTTCAAGCCCCTGTAAAAAAATCACGGGACAGGCAAGTTTGTCGATGTGGTGAATCGGCGAGCGAGCACGATAAACTTCTTCGCCTTCTGGGTAAGGGGCGACCAAACCATTTAAATAGTGAGCCTCGAATTTGTGGGTGTCTTTGGCTAGTGCGGCAAGATCACCAATGCCGTAAAGGCTGGCGCCGGCTTTGAATACCTTGTCGAAAGTGAGGCTGGCGAGCACGGTAAAGCCGCCCGCACTTGAACCGCGAATGACCATTTTATTTGCGTCCACAAGCCCTTGCTTAGCAAGAAATTCCGCTCCTGAGCATACGTCAATAACGTCCAATACGCCCCACTGGTTAAGCAAGCGATCACGATAGCGGCGACCAAAGCCGGTGCTGCCGCGATAGTTCACATCAAGCACCGCAAATCCTCGGGTCGTCCAGAATTGTACCTTCGGCGAGAAGGTGGTTTCGGTTGCGCCTGTCGGGCCTCCGTGAGCCATCACCAGAAGCGGTGGTAATTTTCCGTTGAGTGCAAATTTTGCGTTTGCGGGCGGGTAGACGAACCCGTGTGCCCATTCGCCATCTCGAGTGGGAAATTTGATCGGTGAGGGGCGGCTAATATCGGCTAAGGGGATGGGCGCTTTAGTGTCGGTGAGTACTTCTAGCTTGCCGCTACGCCACTCATAAACAGCTGCAGGTCGGGTGGGGCTTCCTGCAATAAACGCCAATGTTCCTTGGTGCGCGCGCACTTGCTGAATATCCGTAAAGCTGGTGTTGATTGGATAAAACTCACCAGATTTAATGTCGATAATTCCTAGGTGCCATTGGCCGTTTTGCGTGTAGGTGGCCGCGATTTCTTTGGTAGAAATAAAGTCGTAAGTGCTCATGCCGAACACCCATTGTGGCGTGGCAAATTCGGCGGCCATCGATAAAACACACTCTAAATCACGGCCGTTATAGCGGTAGATGTTCCACCAATTGCTGCGGTCGTCGACTAAAAATAAATCTCCCTTGGGGGAAAACTTCGGGGCAAATACGGACACTGGGCGGGAATTTTCACCATCGTGTCGGCCTCCGGCAATGTGTTTTCTACTTAAGATGTTGCCCTTGGCGTCGAGATTAGCAAGATAACAAGCGCTTGCTTGCCAAGGCATGTCGGGATGATTCCAACTTAGGTAGACAAGCTCTTCGCCGTTTGGAGAAACCTGTGGATTACTGTAGAAATCGTCACCGGAAATTTTGACTTCAATAGCGCCTGTTTCTAGGCACAAACTGATGATTTGGCTAGTCGGATTGTGAGTGCTTTGGGTACCGTCTTCTCGCACTGCCCATAAGAGTTGACGACGAGAGTCCCAATAAAAGTCTGCATAACGATAGGGACCTTCGGGCGTCAGTGCGATGGGCGGCTGCTGCTCTTCGCGAGACAAGAAATAGATGCGTTGATCTTTATCGTCGACGTAAAAAACGCCTAACGCCGTCGCCAAGTAGGGGGCGCCTCCGTATTCTTGTATGCGTGTTCTCACCGACACAGTATTAGGACTCACCTCGAGGATCTTATCGCCTCGTTTACACATGAGTGCATTGTGACCACCCTCGGTGGGGCGGCTTTCGATCCAATAGGTGCTGTTACCCAAAATTTGGAGCTCGGAAACTTTTCCTGACTGTTGAGCCATGGCCTCCGCTGTGAGTGGTGATGGCCAGAAACCGGGAGAGTAATCGAATTGAGGCGTCATGAGAGGCTTCCTTTTTGCTGTTGCAACAAGTACTTGCGAAATGGCTGACATAATGTCGCGCTAGGCGAGGGCTTTCAAGCCCGAGCTTTTTATTGTGGTCGCAATACAGTTTAATACCGGATTATTTTTCGAAGGTGTGACCTTATGTCGGTGAATTTTACCGCTCATCTTGAGTGCCAAATGACCGAACTTTGGGCGGCGGCTTGTCGTATGCAGCCCACTCTTGTCGCGCGCGCTGAGGGTTTGGTGCCGCTTTGGGTGGGATTAAGTGGCGGTGTCGATTCGGTTGTACTGCTTCATGAGTTAGTTCGCATCAAACCGCGCTTGCCCTTCAACGCCGATATTCGCGCAATTCACATTAATCATCAAATATCCCCCAACGCTGGCCAATGGCAGCGCTTTTGCCAAGCGTTATGCGTTGAACTGGGTGTTCCCTTCATGTCACAGACTGTCGATGTTATATCGACAGGTAAAGGTATTGAGGACGCTGCTCGGGAAGCACGTTTTGCAGTGTTTAATTCCATCATGACCGAGCCCGGACTCCTTGCGCTTGGGCACCATGGCGATGATCAGATTGAAACGCTCATTTTAAGATTGGGGCGAGGTACTGGCAGTCGTGGATTAATGGGAATACCTCCCGCTAGATCTATTAAAGAAGGGGTTATCGTTCGGCCTATGCTTGCACTCGGACGTTCCGCTATCGAGCAGCATGCGCAGACGAACGGTTGGACGCACGTTGTCGATGAATCGAATACGGATTGCATTTACGACCGCAACTACGTTCGCCAGAGCGTATCGCCGCTGCTTGCCAAGCGCTGGCCGGAATATGTGAAAACCTGGACCCAAGCCATGAGCGCGGCTAGGGAGGCGGAGGAACTATTAATAGAGTTTGCTGCGGACGATCTCCAACTGCTTGCGCCCACCAAAGATATGGCGGGTGATTCGATCAATTTTGTCGCGCTCGGTCGGCTAAGTCTTTCCAGGCAGCGCAATGTAATCCGCCATTGGCTTCGCCAGCAGGGCGATTTTACGATTACTCGGCAGCATCTGGATGACTTACTGGCTCAATTGGCTGATCGATCAGCAGAAGCGCACCCACAATTTCGGCTAGATAAAGAGTGGTGTTTGCGGGTGT
This sequence comes from Cellvibrio sp., assembly GCA_051885175.1. Taxonomy (GTDB): domain Bacteria; phylum Pseudomonadota; class Gammaproteobacteria; order Pseudomonadales; family Cellvibrionaceae; genus Cellvibrio. The sequence continues at coordinate 200,134 of JBJEWS010000006.1, read as the reverse complement.
ACGGGCAGCGTTTGTATCTCACCAAAACCAATGGCTGCTGGAGGATCAAACTTAGCCCTGCCTTGGCTGACGGGAAAGCGCTCGTCATCAAAGGTGTGCCTGAGGATTACCGAATACTGACCCGAACAGGTGGCGAGCGATGCCATCCTGCCGGACGGAGTCGTTCGCAAACTCTCAAAAAGATCCTTCAAGAACAAGATTGCCCGCCCTGGCTCAGGGAAAATATCCCACTGGTTTACTGTGGCGATGCGATTGCGGCGGTGGGAAGCCTCTTTGTCTGCCAAGGTTTTGACGTTGCGATTGGCGAGTTTGGAATTGCTATCGAAGCAGTGTTTGAATAGTGTGCAACCGCTGCAGGCCACGTGAATCGGCGCTTTTGCGAGTTACCCGAATCTTTCTCACATAATTATCCACAGAAACTGTGGGTAAGTTTGCCCCCAGTTTTGTTCCGCGAAAATGCTTTCATTCTTAAGATATAGGGATTTATTTACGTAGAATTGTCGGGTTTTGCTTGCTCTTGGCGGATGCTGTTTGTAATCTTCGCAACCGAAAAGTGGCCTCCTATACGAGAGTGATTTTTACCCCCTTCAAGATGATCGACTTTTAGTCGATTGCAACGTTAACTACGTTTTCGTCTGTCATTTCGATAGGTGATGGCGTAAAATACTGACTCTTTTTTGCCCGAGAACGATGAGCAAATTATGGGCCTAGTGAGGACATCCTAGGGCTGTGCCTTGGCTTGCGCCTCGAATAGTTGGAGATGATTGATGCTTAAATTGCCCGATACATTACGTGAAAACGTCCGCCTATTAGGTGAACTTTTAGGTGAGACCATTCACACCCACGAAGGAGCTGATCTATTTAACAAAGTAGAAGCGATTCGTCGTGTTGGTAAGGCAATTAATCAGACTGAGAAAGGCGACTCTGCGCCTCTCGTCGCTATGCTCGCAAGTCTTGATGACAAAGACATTCTGCCGATTGTGCGTGCATTCAGTCAGTTTTTGAACCTATCGAATATCGCCGACCAAGAATATTCGGCGAGCGCCGAAGCCGAAACCGGCGATAGCCTACAGGCGCTCATCCAAGATTACGCGAGCAAAGATAAAGACGCGCTTATCGACGCCATTCGTAAAATGCGTATAGAGCTGGTATTGACTGCTCACCCAACCGAAGTGACACGTCGTACGGTTATCCGTAAGTACGACCAGATCGTCAATACGTTGGCTGCCAAAAAGAATTCTAGTCTCTTGACTTTCGAGCGCTACAAGCACGAAAACCGCTTGCATCGTTTGGTTGAAGAATTGTGGAGCACCGACGAAATTCGTACCGAGCGGCCAACCGCGGTGGACGAGGCAAAATGGGGCTTCGCGGTTATCGAAAACAGCTTGTGGCAAGCGGTTCCCGACTTCCTGCGTCATCTTGATCGCACTGTATCTAACGAATTGGAAATCACGCTTCCGATTGACTTGCGTCCATTTAAATTCTACTCGTGGATGGGCGGTGATCGTGACGGCAACCCGAATGTGGTTCACACCATCACCCGCGAAGTGCTGTTATTAGGCCGCTGGATGGCCGCCGAATTGTATTCGCGCGATTTGTACAGCCTAATTGGCGACTTGAGCATGAGCGCGGCGACGGGTGATTTGGCGAAGCAGTTCGCGAATACCAAAACTCCTTACCGTGATTGCTTGGCGAAATTGCGTGATCGATTGCAAGCGACTATGGCTTGGTGTGAAGCCAAGTTGCGTGGTGAAGATGTTGCACCTTCAGCCGATGTGATTGTGAGCCGCGACGATTTACTCGCGCCATTGATGATCTGTTACAACTCGTTAGATGCCCTAGGTTTACCGCATATCGCGCGCGGTCCTTTGTTGGACACTATCCGCCGCGTGTACTGCTTCGGTATCAACCTAGTGCCACTGGATATTCGTCAAGATGGCGAACGTCATGTGGAAGCTGTGGCGGAAATCGTCGAGAAACAAGGCCTTGGTGACTATTTGTCGTGGGATGAAGAAGCTCGCCAAGCGTATCTCTTAAAGGCCTTAGCAGATCCAACCTTCGCGTTAGATAGTGACTGGACATTCTCGGCTAACGCACAAGAAGTATTCGACACTTGTCGTGTTATTGCGAAAGAGCCACGCGAGTTGTTGTCGCACTACATTATTTCAATGGCACAACAACCTTCAGACGTATTGGCGGTTGCACTGCTTCTTAAAGAAGCTGGCATGACGTGGAATATGCCGATTGTTCCCCTGTTCGAAACTCTTGACGATTTGGATCGCGCACCTGAGGTTATGGATCGTCTGTGGGGAATTGATTGGTACCAAGAATATTCCTCTCAGCAGCAAACCATCATGATCGGTTATTCCGATTCAGCTAAAGATGCCGGTAAATTGTCGGCAACTTGGGCGCAATATAAGGCGCAAGAAAAGCTGGTAGCTCTCTCAGATAAATATGACGTGTCGTTGGTATTATTCCATGGTCGTGGCGGCACGGTTGGTCGCGGCGGCGGCCCAGTTGAAAAGGCGATGGCGTCTCAGCCACCAGGTTCGATTCGTGGGCGCATTCGTGTGACCGAACAAGGCGAGATGATTCGCTACAAGTTCGGTTTACCTCGAGTGGCCTTTAAAAACCTATCGGCCTATATGGTGGCGACTCTACATGCGACCATTGCGCCTCATGCAGCACCAAAACCAGAATGGCGCGATTTGATTGAGCGCATGGGGCAGAAGAGTTTAGAAACTTACCGTCGAATTGTTCGCGGTCACCCAGATTTTGTACCTTATTTCCGCAATCTCACGCCCGAGCAAGAACTCAGTTTGCTTGCCTTGGGTAGCCGTCCTGCCAAGCGTAAATCGACCGGCGGTGTTGAAAGTTTGCGTGCGATTCCTTGGGTGTTTGCATGGACTCAAGTTCGTCTCAACTTGCCGGCGTGGTTGGGTATGCGCCAAGCAGTGGAATACGCGCAGGAAAATGACGCCGCTTTGCTTAACGATATGGTCCAAAACTGGCCTTTCTTTGCGAGCTACGTATCGCTCTTAGAAATGGTCGTCTGTAAGGTAGATACTCAGATTTCGACATATTACGAAGAGCAATTGGTGCCAGAAGAGTATCGCGGACTGGGAGTGGAGCTTCGTGAAGACGTTACTGTGTTAACGGAATTGCTAAAGCAGCTCAAAAACCAAGACACTTTGTTGTTGGATGATCCTCTGTTAATCCACTCGTTGGCGGTACGTAAGCCTTATGTTAATCCGCTTAACTACCTGCAGGCGGAGCTGCTGAAGCGTTACCGTTCAAGCGAAGAGATCAGCCCTGATCTTGAGCGAGCACTTAAAGTCACCATGGCGGGTATTGCTGCCGGTATGCGCAACACCGGTTGATACTTGTTGCACAAAGGCCCGCTTCGGCGGGCTTTTTTTATCACCTGTCCTGCTTGCGAAAAGGATATTGGTGAAGTAGTCTTCGGAGCTTAGAAAAAATAAGCCTTCCAAAGTTGTTACTTTGTGTAATTAATAGACACCTCTCCTAATTTCCTCTCCTATTTTTATTTTCCTTAGTGAAAAAACTTACCCAACTTAAAGTATCACTTTAAGTATTGATTTTATTCCCCTGTATTTACACGAATTTAGATGCGATCGCTCAGATAGCTTTTGATCGTTAATCGTCAAGATCATCGACGATGATCGAAAAATCCTGCCATTTTCATTCAATTACGCAATAGGTTTGCTTGACATTGAATCACGCCGATTTATAGTGAGCATTGTGGGAAAAAGTGGATAAATGTGGGCTTTGGTGGGATTTTAATAAGGTTACTCAGTGTTTTCAGGCAGTCATTCTCTTAGCATGGACCCTAAAGGTCGCATGGCCATACCGACGCGCATTCGTGACGCATTGGCGGAGACTACTTCGAGCAAAATTGTTATCACTGCCAATACCGAGGAGCGTTGTCTCTTGATCTTTCCGGAGCCTAAGTGGCTCGAAATACTCCCACAAATCGAAGCATTATCGGGTTTCAACAAGGCGTCGGCTCGCGTGAAGCGGATTTTAATTGGCTACGCGACCACCTTAGATATTGACGCAAATGGTCGAGTGTTAGTGCCAAGTACACTTCGCGCCTATGCGAAGCTCGATAAAAAAGTCATGTTAGTCGGACAGGGTTCGAAATTTGAACTTTGGAGTGAAGACAGTTGGTTGGCGCTATTAGATGAACCAGCCGATGACGAAATCCCAGACGAATTACTGTCTCTCTCTCTTTAGGAATATCTAGTGTCGCAATCTCAGCATATTACGGTTCTGCTGCATGAAGCAGTTGATGCCTTAATTACCAATCCAGATGGATTTTACGTTGACGGCACTTTTGGTCGCGGCGGGCACAGTGGTTTGATTGTGTCGAAGTTAGGCTCAGCTGGAAAACTACTGGCCATCGATAAAGACTTGGCGGCGATTGCAAAAGCAAATGAAACCTTTGCTCAAGAGTCGCGGTTTGAAATTGCGCATGATTCATTTGCATCGCTCGAGCGCTTAGCCCAAGAGCGTGGTCTAGTAGGAAAGATTGACGGTATTTTGTTGGATCTTGGCGTTTCATCGCCGCAGCTTGACGAAGCCGAGCGTGGCTTCAGCTTTATGCAGGATGGTCCACTGGATATGCGTATGGATCAGTCGCGGGGTGAAAGCGCGGCCGATTGGATCAATACAGCGGAAGAAGATGATATCGCGTTTGTGTTGCGCGAATACGGTGAAGAAAAGTTCGCCAAACGCATGGCTCGTGCAATTGTAACTGAGCGAATTAAAACGCCTTTCACGCGAACAGCGCATTTAGCGAGTGTTATTAAAGAAGCCAATCCCGCGTGGGAAAAGGGTAAGCACCCAGCGACTCGCGCATTTCAGGCGATCAGAATTTACATCAACCGCGAGCTAACCGATTTAGAAAGTGTGCTTGCGCAAGCAGTTAAAGTGTTGGCGCCCGGTGGTCGATTGGTCGTGATCAGCTTCCACTCGTTAGAAGATCGTTTAGTTAAACGCTTTATTCGAAAACAAGAACAAGGCGATGCTGTACCTAAAGGCCTACCGATATTTGATGCGCAGTTGAATAAAACCATGCGTTCAATTGGTAAAGCCATTAAAGCCAGTGATGAAGAAGTAAAAGCTAACGTGCGCTCTCGCAGCGCGGTCATGCGAGTAGCTGAAAAGTTATAGGGTTTTGGAAAACAGATTTACGCAAGATACATCAATTTCGAAGAACCTTAACAAACTCAATAATGATGAACGCAATCACTAAACCACAGCCCAAACCTTTTTCTACAGTTTTAATGCTGTGGATTGTGGTCGCTTGGGTTTTGGTTGTGGTTTCGGCGTTGATGGTTGTATCAACGACTCAAGTCGTGAGACGAGATATCAACGAGCTCGAAACACTTCGGCGCGAAGCCTCGGCGTTGCAAGTTCAGTGGGGGCAATACTTGCTCGAACAAAGTACTTGGGCAGCTTACGGTCGCGTCGAGAATGCAGCGACTTCCGAACTTAACATGATCGCGCCAACCGCCGACGATATTGTACTGGTACGAGTCACTAAAAAAGGTGGTCGCCAATGAGTACCGCCTTTGAGCCGCGCCCAGCGAAACCTTCGAATGATCGCAAGCAACCCTTAAAGGTTGCTCAGTGGCGATTTTATTTGGTGGCTTTTGTGATGGCTTTGCTCGTTATCGTTTTGATTCTAAACGTGGCAAGGTTACAGGTATTACCTAATACTGATCGCGGGTATCAGTTTTTGCAAGACCAAGGTGAATCACGAACGCTTCGCACGGAAGTGATTCCCGCTTACCGTGGGGTTATCACCGATCGCAACGGGGCGACTCTTGCCGTGAGCACACCGGTCTCGACGATTTGGGCAAACCCCAAAGTCTTGATGCAATCTTCCGAACGTGTTCCCGAGCTGGTGAGTGCACTAGGGCTTAATCTCGCCGAATTCAAAGCTAAGCTCGATCGTTACCGCAACAAAGAATTTATGTATGTGGTTCGTCAGTTGCCTCCGGAAACAGGGCAAGCCATCCTGGCACTCGATATTCCTGGCGTGCACGAGCAAATTGAATATCACCGTTATTATCCTGCTGCTGAAGTGGCGGCTCATTTGGTGGGCCGTACCGATGTTGACGATCGCGGTCAGGAAGGCATGGAATTGGCTTATGATGCTTGGTTGAGTGGTACCAGCGGTGCAAAAGAAGTTTTAAAAGATTTGCGCGGACGCACGGTAAAAGAATTGCGTTTATTGCGTGCGGCTCAGTCGGGACAAAATTTAACGCTTAGCATCGATCTTCGCTTGCAATATTTAGCACATCGCGAATTAAAACGAGCGGTTGAAGAGAGTGGTGCACGCGCAGGCTCGGCAGTCATCATGGACGTTCTCACTGGCGAGGTTCTCGCCATGACTAATCTTCCCACCTATAACCCGAATGATCGCTCGCGCAGTTGGGGTGAAGGGGTTCGTAACCGAGTTATCACCGACAACTACGAGCCAGGTTCTATCGTAAAGCCTTGGGTCGTTTTGGCCGCGCTAGAATCAGGCAAATATAAAGTCGATGACATTATCGACACATCGCCCGGTTACATGATGGTTGGTTCTAAAGCAATTAAAGATCATCGCAATTACGGCGCAATGGATATGGCGATGGCGATCGCAAAATCCAGCAATATTGCGATGACTAAAATTGCGTTTAATTTAGAGCCCAACCAAATCCCGGATATGTTTTCTCGTCTCGGCATCGGGCAGCCCATTGGTACTGGCTTCCCCGGCGAAGCATCAGGCTCCTTACCTTATTTTAAAGCGGCGCAGCGAATTGAGCGTGCGAATATGTCGTACGGTTACGCTCTCACTACGACGGCATTGCAGGCCGTGCAGGCCTATTCAGTCATCGCCAGTGGCGGTATCAAACGGCCAATTTCTCTTTTAAAAGTTGACGGCGTTCAAGAAGGCGAGCGCGTAATCACTGAAGAGCACGCGAAACAGGTGGTGGAAATGTTAAAGCGCGTGGTGAGTGCCGACGGTACCGGCAGCCGAGCAAATACATTGTCTTACTCAGTTGCGGGGAAGTCGGGAACTTCCTACAAAGCCATTGCTGGTGGCTATTCCCGTGATCGACAAATTGGTTCTTTTATTGGCATGGCACCTGTGGACAATCCACGAATCGTTGCGCTGGTGATCATCGACGAAGCTCAGGGTAGCGGAATCATGGGCAATGGTGGTTATGTCGCCGCACCTGTTTTTTCAAAAATTGCCGAAAACGCTCTGCGTATGTTGCAAGTGGCTCCGGATGTTCTTCGCAAGCAAACCGATGTTGCAACTACTAATCAACGCAAAGCAGTCAATACCAAGGTAGGTACCTAATGCCATTCACGTTGAGAACCTTATTGACTGACTGCGTATTGCCAAGCGCTGTCGAGACGATTGAGATAAATGGAATCGAGTTGGATTCGCGCATTATCGAGAGTGGCAATTTATTTATTGCGTTACGAGGTACAAATTTTTCAGCTGAACAATTTGTCGACACCGCCATTGCCAAAGGCGCTGCTGCGGTTGCGATAGAAGCCGATGTTTTCGAGGTGAACTATCAAGGTACCGTACCGCTAATTTTCATTCCGCATCTTCGAGAAAAAGTCAGTTCTATTGCGTCCCAGTTTTATAAACATCCAAGTTCTAAAATGGTTGTGACAGGCGTTACAGGGACAAATGGCAAAACCTCGTGCACACTCATGCTGGCACAGCTCACGGCGAAACTTCTCGGGCCTTCATCGGTTGTGGGTACAACCGGTTATGGTTTATTAGATGCAAATGCACTAACACCACTTAAGCAACAAATTGCGTTACTGGTAAATACTGGACTTACGACTCCGGACCCGATCAGTTTGCAAAAAATTCTTGCGAGCCTCCATGAACGCGGTGCTGCTTATTCTGCAATTGAAGTCTCGTCTCACAGTCTCGATCAATCTCGCGCAGCTTCCATTCAGTTTCACTGCGCTATATTTACCAACTTGTCGCAAGATCATTTGGATTATCACGGCACACTTGAGAGTTATGGTGCGGCAAAAGAAAAGCTGCTGACCATGCCAAATCTTAAAGTTGCGGTGATTAATCTTGATGATCCTTGGGCTGCAACGCTTGTCAATAAAATTCCATTCGGTGTTAAGCATTACACCTATGGATTAACTGACTCGGCCGATATTCGCGCGACTGATGTGAGACAACACACTCGCGGCACAAGTGCCTATGTAATCACTCCTTGGGGTGAGGGAACGATAGATTCTCCATTCTTTGGCTTATTTAATTTGAGTAATTTGCTCGGCGTGATTGCATCTGTGTGCGCGCAAGGTGCGGCTTTTGAGTCTGTGAAAGAGCTTATTCCACAATTGGTGGCAGCGCCTGGGCGGTTGCAATCGATTAATGTTGATGAAACACAGGACGTTCAAGTTTTTGTTGACTATGCCCACACGCCTGATGCGCTCGAAAAAACACTCGATGCACTGCACCAACATAAGTCGGGTCGAATTTGGACGCTATTTGGTTGCGGGGGCGAACGTGACAAAACTAAACGTCCATTAATGGGACGCATTGCAGAAAGACAAAGTGACTATGTTTTAGTCACTAATGACAATCCACGCAGTGAGGATCCCGCATCGATTGTTGCGGACATTGTAAAAGGGTTGAAGAATCCTAAAAATTGCTTAGTTATTGCGGATCGTGCGCAAGCAATTGACTTCGCGATAGCTCAGGCAAAATCTGAGGACATAATTTTGATCGCCGGTAAAGGCCACGAAGATTATCAAATCTTTAAAGACAAGACAGTGCCTTTTAGCGATTCACAGCAAGCGCGACTCGCTATCCAGCGTCGACTTGCGAAGCGCGATAAAGCGTTGCACGGAGAGATATCATGATTGGCGATATCTCGCTTAGCAGCTTCGCATACTTTATGTTGAGCCAAAAGGTTCCTAATCAATTAAACCCACAATTGAAAAATGGTGACGCCCACTTTACGCGCGTGAGCACTGATACCCGCAACCTTGAAGAAGGTGATTTATTTTTCGCATTGCGTGGCGAAAAGTACGATGCTCACCATTTTCTTGCAGAAGCCGCCGATAAAAAACCTTGTGCTTTGGTTGTCGAGAAATACTCGCCATCAATCAATTTGCCACAATTAGTCGTAAGCGACACTACCAAGGCACTTGGACAATTGGGGGCGTTAAACCGCAGTTTATTCGATGGCGTACTGGTGGCCATTACAGGTAGCAGTGGAAAAACAACCGTTAAGACCATGGTTGCCAGTATTTTAGAAGGCACAGGCGAAACACTTGCCACCAAAGGCAATCTTAATAATCACATCGGTGTGCCGCTAACCTTGATTGATCTTAAGGCCGAACATCAGTTCGCTGTCGTCGAGATGGGTGCAAGTGGCCCTGGTGAGATTGCTTACTCTTGTTCGCTCGCTCGGCCACAGGTGTCCATGATTAATAATGTCATGCCGGCTCACATTCAAGGCTTTGGATCGCTTGAAGGCGTGGCTAAAGCTAAGTCCGAAATTTATGAAGGATTGGTGCCAGGCGGAATTGCGATTATTAATCTTGATGATGGATTCGCGTCAGAGTGGCTCAAAACTTTTTCCGATAAAAAAATCATTACGGTATCGCTCAATGACAGCGATGCTGACTTTCATGCAGAGCTTGTTCGGTTACGACCAGGGCTTCGTGATGATTCGGCCAATAGTAATATTTTCGATACGCTCAAATTTGATTTGTTAATCAAAGGTCGTCGATTGCCAATTCAACTCAATGCTCAGGGTGAACACAGTGTTCGCAATGCCTTGATGGCCGCAGCTTGTTGTTATGCTTTGGGTGTTAGCGACGAAAAAATTCAAGCGGGACTTGAGCGCTTCAATCCTGTAGGCGGGCGGCTTTGCCCGCGTCGCGGGCTTGAAGGCAGCCTCGTTATTGACGACACCTACAACGCAAATCCCGGTTCGGTAAGAGCTGCTATTGATGTGCTTGCTAAACGAGAGCGCAGCATTTTGGTGTTGGGAGATATTGCAGAGTTGGGCGATGAATCCGAACAACTGCATGCGGAGCTGGGTGAGTATGCCAAGCGCGCGGGATTAACAGCGGTTTTCACCTTGGGCGTGTTAAGCGAAGCTACCAGCCGAGCGTTTGGCGAGGCAGGGCAACATTTTAATGATCGCGCAAAACTTATCGCAAGGTTGCGACAAGAGGCGAGCGCGGCGACAACATTTTTAATCAAGGGATCGCGCAGTGCTCGCATGGAGCTTGTGGTGGGCGAACTTTGTGATGCCTTGGGAGGTTCTCACTAATGCTTTATTGGTTAGTGGATGTTTTACAAGATTACTGGCGCGGTTTTGCGGTCTTTCAATATTTAACCGTGCGCGCGGTGTTGGGTGTTTTAACTGCGTTGGGATTATCACTACTGCTGGGGCCTTGGGTGATCCGTCGTCTGACCGAACTACGTATTGGTCAAGCAGTTCGTACTGACGGGCCGCAAACACATTTAAGTAAATCTGGAACACCCACCATGGGTGGTGCACTTATTCTCACGGCCTTATTCGTGAGCACCTTGCTGTGGTCCGATCTATCAAACCGATATGTGTGGGTTGTGCTAATTGTAACCGCGATATTTGGCATTGTTGGCTGGGTGGATGATTACCGCAAAGTTGCTTTCAAAGATCCGAAAGGGCTTCCGGCGCGATGGAAATATTTTTGGCAATCGGTAACGGGAATTGGTGCTGCAGTATTTTTGTATCTCTCGGCACAGTCGCCTGCAGAGACGCAATTATTTGTTCCATTCTTCAAAAATGTCGCCATCAACATGGGCATTTTTTACATCATCTTCACTTACTTCGTTATCGTTGGTACAAGCAACGCCGTCAATTTGACCGATGGATTGGATGGATTGGCGATCATGCCGTGTGTCATGGTGGCAGGCGCTTTGGCGTTAATTGCCTATCTCTCGGGCCACTCGCAATTTTCTCAATATTTACACATTGCTTATATCCCGGGCGCCGGCGAGCTTGTGATCTTCTGCACGGCGTTGGTCGGAGCGGGGCTCGGATTTCTTTGGTTTAACACGTATCCGGCGCAGGTATTTATGGGCGATGTAGGCGCACTCGCACTGGGTGCAGCTTTAGGTCTGGTAGCAGTGATTGTCCGTCACGAATTTGTGCTCTTTATTATGGGTGGAATATTTGTTCTCGAAACTGTTTCGGTCATTTTGCAAGTTGCGTCTTTCAAGCTCACTGGACGTCGAATTTTTAGAATGGCCCCAATTCATCACCACTTTGAATTGAAAGGTTGGCCAGAGCCACGAGTCATTGTTCGGTTTTGGATTATTACATTAGTGCTGGTTTTGATTGGTCTTGCGACCCTGAAATTCCGCTAATTAATAGGTGTGATTGTGTCTGAACTTATCGCAACCAATAGCTACAGCGTCGTTGTCGGCCTTGGCGTGACAGGGCTATCGGTTGCGCGTTTTTTGCAGAAAAGTCAGCGCGTATTCGTGCTAATGGATACTCGCCAATCCCCCCCAAATCTGGAGGCGGTTCGGCAGGAGTTCCCGAATACACATCTTATCCTTGGAAATTTAGATAGTGATGTTTTAAGCGCGGCATCAGAAATTATTGTTAGCCCGGGCGTACCATTAGCAACACCTGAAATTGCGCATGCAATAGCCGCCGGCGTTTCAGTAATTGGCGATGTCGAGATATTGTTACGCAATGTCAAAGCGCCCGTCGTGGCCATCACAGGTTCGAATGCGAAAAGTACTGTCACTACTTTGGTGGGTGAGATGGCCAAAGCTGCCGGTTTAAAAGTGGCTGTTGGCGGAAATTTAGGAACTCCGGCACTTGAACTCTTGCAAGACGATGTCGAACTTTATGTGCTCGAATTGTCCAGTTTTCAGTTAGAGACCGTCACAAAAGTAAATGCTAAAGCGGCCACGATTTTAAATATCAGCGAAGATCATCTTGATCGTTACGACGATATGCGCGCTTACATTTTAGCGAAAATGCGTGTGTACTTCGGCGCGGAGAACCTTATCGTTAACCGTAAAGATGTTTTGACTCAACCGCCTATGCCGGTCGGCAAGAAGCCAATTTATTTTGGCGGAAACGCTGACTTTGGTGGATTTGGTGTGATGACGCACCAAGGTGAAGAGTATCTTGCGAAAAATCTAACGCCACTCATGCCTGTCGCTGCGCTAAAAATCCGTGGTCGACATAACATCGATAACGCTCTTGCTGCACTGGCGTTAGGCGACGCCGTGAATATTCCGATGAGTGCCATGCTTCAAGCCCTCGAGACATTCAAAGGGTTAAGGCATCGCTGTGAATGGGTGCGCACTATCAATGATGTCGAGTTTTACAACGACTCGAAAGGCACCAACATTGGAGCAACTATCGCAGCGATTGAGGGGTTATCGCGAGTACCCCATAAAATTTTTGTAATCGCAGGTGGCGAAGGGAAAGATCAAAATTTCAGCGAGCTAGCGCCTGTTCTTGCCGATAATTCCTGTGAGCTAATTTTAATTGGCCGCGATGCGCAGCTTATCGCTCGGTCATGTGAATCCTTCGTCCCAGTATATTTTGCCGATAGTTTAAAAAACGCCGTTGAGATGGCTATTCAATTAGCGAAACCTCGCGACATAGTGTTGTTGTCTCCGGCTTGTGCAAGCCTTGATATGTTCAAAAATTACGCCGACCGCGGTGAACAATTTTGCAAAATTGTAAATGAGGTGATCGGCTAATGGCACCGGTCAGTTTGCAAAAACAATTGCCATTCAGCGAGCGAGTCGATTGGACGCTGTTTGTTTTATGGTTCGCATTGTTGTCTATCGGCTTGATTATGGTGTCATCAAGTTCGATTTCCTTCGCTGCAGTGAATTATGGCAACGAGTGGTTTTTTGCAAAGCGTCAGGCAATTTATCTCGGCCTTGGTTTGGGCGCGGCGATCGTCACACTAGGGATTCCTGTCAGTAAGTGGCAACAGTGGGCCCCTTATTTAATGATTACCGGATTCGCATTACTTATTTTGGTTTTACTTCCTATGGTAGGACGCCGTGTTAACGGCAGTCAGCGCTGGATCAGCATTGCTGGGTTCACAATCCAAGTGTCAGAGATTGTGAAAATTTTTGCGGTAATGTTTTTCGCGAGTTTTTTTGCCCGCCGCTACGAAGAACTTCACTTTGGCTGGCAAGGATTTTTAAAACCCTTGGGCGTAGTAGGGTTGATTGTGTTTTTTCTTTTACTTCAGCCCGACTTCGGAAGTGCCGTCGTATTCTGTGTAACAGTATTTTCCATGATGTTTATTGCCGGTGTAAGAATGGTGCAATTTAGCCTTCTTTTTATAGGCGGAATTTTTGCTTTGGGAGCAATGGCAATACTGTCTCCATATCGTATGCAACGACTCATTACCTTTCTCGATCCTTGGGCGGATCAATTCAACAGTGGTTATCAGCTCACCCAATCGCTAATTGGCTTTGGCCGAGGCGAGTGGTTTGGTCTTGGGTTGGGCAATAGCATCCAAAAATTATTTTTCTTACCCGAAGCACATACTGACTTTATTTTCGCAATTATTGCCGAAGAGACAGGGCTAATTGGCGCTGTGGCGGTACTCGCAATTTTCGCTGCGCTCATCTATCGGATTTTGATTATCGCTAAAAATAATTTTGAGGTGGGCAAAATGTTTGCTGCGCTCTCGACTTTTGGTATTGCGATTATTTTCTCGTTTCAAGTGTTTATCAATGTTGGTGTGGCATCTGGGTTACTTCCAACCAAAGGGCTAACTTTACCGTTTATTAGTTACGGAGGAAGTAGCCTAATCGTGTGTTGTATGTTGATGGGATATGTCATGCGAGTTCAGTGGGAGCTATCGGTCTATGTACCTAAGATTCCTGAAGTGCGTTTAACCACTCGTCAACGTCTGTTTGGGGTCGCCTAAGATGAAACATAAATTTTTAATCATGGCAGGCGGAACCGGCGGACACGTTTTTCCCGCTTTAACAGTGGCTCGCGAATTAATCGCTCGTGGTCATGACATCGAATGGTTGGGGACAGATCGCGGTATAGAATCTCGACTAGTGCCAGAAGCGGGAATTCTATTGCACAAAATTCCAATTGAAGGTGTTCGCGGTCGCGGCCTTATTGGTTTATTGAAAGCGCCTTTTCTAATTGTTAAAGCAGTTTTGGCATCGCGGGGAATCATTAAAAATAGTGGTGTCGATGCCGTCATCGGTTTTGGTGGATTTGCTTCGGGGCCGGGTGCTTTAGCCGCTAAATTGCTCGGAAAGCCTGTGATAACGCACGAACAAAATGCCATCGCAGGTACGACGAATAAATTATCGGCTCGCTTCGCCACGAAAATACTCATGGCGTTTGATGGTGCTTATTCAAAACCAGAGTTTGCTTCTCGAGCACAAATTGTGGGCAATCCAGTTCGACGCGAAATCATCGACGTGCTACCCCCTAAGCAGCGAGTGACAGTTCGAGAAACACAGGCGCTTCGGTTATTAGTCGTCGGAGGCAGTTTGGGCGCACTGGCGTTGAATCGTTTAATTCCCCACGCCATCGCAAAGTTGAACGATCATTGTGTTGTGAAAGTGCTGCATCAAACAGGGCAGGCGCACCATGATGCAACGCGCACTCTATACCAAGAGCTGGGTGTCGAGGCCGAAGTCGTCCCTTTCATTACCGACATGGCTCGCGCTTATACACAATGCGACTTGGTGATCTGCCGGGCAGGCGCGTTAACAGTGTCAGAATTAATGGCGGTTGGAATCGGCGCAGTTTTGATCCCACTGCCTAATGCGATTGATGATCATCAGACCGCTAATGCAAAAATTTTAGAAAACGCTGGGGCCGGCATAGTCATGGCTCAATCAGAGTTGACTGCTGAGCAGTTAGCTCATCTATTACAACAACATTTCTTTATTAATTCGGCAGAAGTGAATCAATCTAAGTTGATTGCGATGGGAGAAGCTGCGCGCGCGCTTGCCATACCGCAATCGGCACAATTGGTCGCCAATGCTTGTGAGGAGGCCGCCCGTGGTTAGTTCCAAGGGAAAATTTGATGTTCCCGAGATGCGTCGTATTCGCCGCATACATTTTATCGGAATTGGTGGTGCCGGAATGAGTGGCATCGCAGAAGTGTTGTTGAATCAGGGTTATGAAATTTCAGGTTCTGATCTTCGTCGCTCCACCGTGACTGATCGTCTAGAAGCAAAAGGTACAAAATTATTTATTGGTCATCATGCTGATAACGTCGCGAATGTTGATGTTGTCGTGAATTCCAGTGCGGTTCATGCGGACAATCCTGAGATTGTTAGCGCAAGAGAGCGGAGAATTCCTATTGTTCGTCGAGCCGAGATGCTCGGTGAACTCATGCGCTATCGTTACGGTATCGCTGTGGCGGGGACTCATGGGAAAACCACAACAACGAGTTTACTCGCCTCGGTTTTAGCAGCTGCCGATCAAGATCCTACTTTTGTTATTGGTGGATTGGTTAATCAAACCGGAACCAATGCGCAGTTAGGTGCGAGTCGATACCTTGTGGCGGAAGCAGATGAAAGCGATGCCTCTTTCTTGCATCTGCAGCCGATGGTTTCAATAGTGACCAACATCGATGCCGATCACATGGAAACCTATGGTGGTGATTTTTCTAAACTGAAAAAAACGTTTATCGATTTTTTGCACAATTTGCCTTTTTACGGATTAGCTGTGCTGTGCGGTGAGGATCCTGTTATTCGTGACATCATCCCATCGATTGGTCGACCAGTTGTGACCTACGGGTTTTCTGAAGATTGCGATTTCAGAGCTATTAATGTTCGCCAGCATCAAATGAGTTCCGAATTCGACGTGTTACGTCCCGGGCGTGAAGAACCCTTGCATATTCGATTAAATATTCCTGGCATACACAATGTGTTGAATGCGGTTGCGGTTATTGCAGTCGCAACTGACGAAGGTGTTGATGATATTTCGATACAGCAAGGCTTGGAATTTTTCCAAGGCGTTGGTCGTCGTTTCCAGGTGTACGGTAATTTTCCAGTAGCCGATGGTGAAGTGATGTTAGTAGATGACTACGGACATCATCCTCGAGAAGTCGCGGCTGTTATACGTGCGGTGCGTGACGGATGGCCTGATCGTCGACTTGTTATGGTGTACCAGCCGCATAGGTTTACACGTACGCGTGATCTTTATGAAGATTTTGTGGAAGTTTTATCGGCGGTCGATAGTTTAATCATGCTCGAAGTTTACAGTGCAGGAGAGTCGCCTATTCCTGGTGCGGACAGCCGTGCACTTTGTCGATCCATTCGAGCAAGAGGGCTTATCGAGCCGATATTTGTTGAAACAGTCGATGCAGTGCCAGATGTTATAAAAGATTTAGTTCGTGCGGGCGACATTGTAATAACTCAGGGTGCAGGCAACGTTGGTGTGCTATCGCCCGAACTTGCCAAGCGTCAGTTTAAATAAGGTGGGTCTCATGCAGTCTGTGCAAATACCAATAAGTGATGAATTGAAAGCAGCATTCGGGCGTGTCGGAGTTCTTTACGGTGGCTTATCGTCGGAGCGTGAAATCTCGCTAAAAAGTGGTGCAGCAGTATTAGCGGCCTTGCAGGAAGCAGGTGTTGAATGTGTTGGCATTGATGTTGGTAAAAATATTATTTCCGATTTGCAGCACGCCAAAATTGACCGGGCGTTCATCATTTTGCATGGCCCAGGTGGTGAAGATGGACGTATTCAAGCGTTACTCGAATTTTTAGAAATTCCTTACACGGGCAGTGGCGTTCAAGCCTCGGCTTTGACTATGGATAAAACGCGGACCAAACAATTGTGGCGTGGCTATGCCACCACTGAGGGAGTTGGATTGTCGACGCCTGACTTTGTTGTCGTTAATCCGCAGTCGGATTTTGCAGCGATTCTGCAAACCTTGGGTGGTGAAGTGATGGTGAAACCCTCGAACGAGGGTTCTAGCATTGGTATGGCGAGAGTCGACAATGTTGAAGAATTTGTCGAGGCTGTTACTCGTGCGCAAACTTACGATCACTCGGTTTTGGTTGAACGATTAATCGTTGGGGCTGAGTACACAGTGCCTATTCTGGCGGGCGAAGCTTTACCTCCCATTAAGCTCGAGACGGATCATCGTTTCTATGATTATCATGCGAAGTATGTGGCTAACGACACTCGCTACATTTGCCCATGCGGATTGTCGGCCGATAAAGAGCAAGAGCTCAAGCAATTAGCGCTCGATGCATTTAACGCAGCTGGGTGTCGCGGATGGGGGCGGGTGGATGTAATGGCTGACCACGCAGGGCGATTTTATTTGTTAGAAATTAATACCGCGCCAGGCATGACTGACCACAGTTTAGTTCCCATGGCAGCGAGAGTGGCTGGCCTGAGCTTTCAGCAATTAGTCGTTACTATTTTGCAGACGACACTCAAAAAATAATGGGGTTAGGGCAATAAGATGCGTGACCTAAAGAGGCGCAGCGAGCGAATCGAACCGCGTATCGATGGAAGTGATTCTGTCGAGCTTGATTCGTCGGCGTCTTTTGGTTCGCCGAGTGAAATGCGCGATATTTTGATGGATGCACCTTCTCGACAAGAGAGACGCTCCCGCTCGGGCCCAAGCGATTCGCGTCGGGCAGAGCGTGATGTAGTAGATGATTCTCTTGTTCGCCAACGACGGCCTGTTCGTTCGGCTAGGCGCGCGCAAGGTTATGAACGAGCATCACCAAGATCAAACTCTTACTCAGGATTCAAAACGGCGCTGAGTTTCATTTGGTTTAAGCCCGCGCATTTGGCTTATTTAATTCTTTTGAGTGTGTTTGTGGGTTTTTACTGGGCTGCTGAACCGATAAGTCAATTTTTAGAGCGTCCTTTTAAAAGTGTTGTGGTTGAAGGTGATTTTCATCACGTCTCTAAACAGCGCGCCACGGAATTGATTAGCCAAGAGATTGATAACAACTTTTTAAAGCTCGACTTAATGCGAATTAAAGATGTGTTAGTTGCCGATCCTTGGGTCGATACAGTTACTTTGCAACGACGCTGGCCTGATACCTTGGTGGTAAGAATTAAAGAGCAAAAGCCTATTGCGCGATGGGGAGAAGGCTTTCTTAATCAGCGCGGCGAGATTGTTAAGGTTGAAGATGCAAGTGTTTTGAGTGAGTTGCCATGGCTACAAGGCAGCGAAGCGAATGCAGGCGAGATTTTACAGCAATATTTAACCATTTCTCAGGTGTTGCGTACTCGCGGTTTAGACGTAATCGCGCTAAAATGTGATGATAAAAAAGCCTGGCGGCTCACGTTAAATAACAATGTGGAATTGGTTTTAGGTCGAGGCGAACTTTTACAAAAAATCGATCGATTCATTGATGTCTACAATTCTCAGTTAAACAGCGTTTGGAGTGATGTGGTTTCGATTGATGCGAGGTACAGCAATGGAATTGCAGTGCGTTGGTTAGAAGGTTCTGATTCTGCACAACGGTATCTGAAACCGGACTCCAAACGGGGCGCTTAGGCGATTACATTAAGATAATTTTTAATTCGGTTATCCCGAGAAGGGATCAACGAGGTTAAGTAATGGCAAATCTCAATGACAGCAAAATGATAGTAGGCTTGGATATTGGAACATCCAAGGTAGTTGCTATCGTGGGTGCTATTACCCCTGAAGGCCAATTAGAGGTCGTGGGCATAGGTTCACATCGTTCGAATGGTTTGAAAAAAGGCGTCGTTGTTAATATCGAATCGACAGTAATGTCTATTCAGCGCGCGATCGAAGAAGCGGAATTGATGGCCGGTTGCCAAATCAATTCAGTCTATGCAGGTATTGCGGGCAGCCATATCCGCAGTCTTAATTCACACGGGATTGTTGCTATCCGTGATCGTGAAGTTTTCCCTCAAGATTTAGAGCGTGTGATTGATGCGGCTCAAGCGGTTGCCATTCCGGCGGACCAAAAAGTTCTTCATATCCTGCCGCAGGAATTTTTAATTGATGATCAAGATGGTGTTAAAGAGCCCCTTGGCATGTCAGGTGTGCGATTAGAGGCTAAAGTTCACTTGGTAACCTGCGCAGTCAATGCGTCTCAAAATATTGAAAAATGTATTCGTCGGTGCGGACTGGAAGTTGAAGATATTATTCTTGAGCAATTGGCCTCGAGCTACGCGGTTCTGACTGACGACGAAAAAGAGTTAGGTGTTTGTGTTGTCGATATCGGTGGCGGCACTACTGATATTGCCGTCTTTAAAGATGGAGCTATTCGTTATACCGGCGTGCTTCCGATTGCGGGTGATCAGGTGACAAATGATATTGCCATGGCGCTTCGCACTCCAACTCCAAATGCCGAAGAAATCAAAATTAAATACGCTTGTGCTCTGGCAAAACTCACAAGTCCTGATGAAACTATCAAAGTGCCCAGTGTCGGCGATCGACAGCCACGAGATCTTTCTCGTCAGGCCTTGGCCGAAGTTGTTGAGCCGCGCTACGACGAACTATTTACGTTAGTGCAATCGGAATTGCGTCGCAGTGGTTACGAAGATTTGTTAGCGGCAGGTATCGTACTGACCGGTGGCACATCTAAGATGGAAGGTGTTGTCGAGTTGGCGGAAGAGATCTTCCACATGCCGGTGCGCTTAGGGTCGCCACAAAATATTCGCGGATTGACAGATATCGTGAATAACCCAATTTACTCGACGGGCGTGGGGTTGCTTATCTATGGAATGAAGCAACAGCATGAACGTGGAGGATATGCCCAGGCAGGTAATAAAGAAGTACAAGAGGGCTTCTTAACTCGCCTGAAAAAGATGTTCCAATCGAATTTTTAATTTTTTTGAATGATTCAGGAAAATAAAGGGGTGTGACTATGTTTGAAATTGTAGAGAGCGTTCAACAAAACGCAGTAATAAAAGTTGTTGGTGTCGGCGGCGGTGGCGGTAATGCAGTCAAGCATATGATTGCCAGCAATGTTGAAGGCGTAGAATTTATCTGTGCAAATACCGACGCTCAAGCTTTAAAAGATATTGAAGCACGCACTGTTCTTCAATTGGGTAATACCATGACTAAAGGTTTGGGTGCGGGGGCCAATCCTGAGGTTGGTCGCGAAGCTGCACTTGAAGATCGCGAGCGTATCGCCGATGTATTGCGTGGCGCCGACATGGTATTTATTGCAGCAGGTATGGGTGGCGGTACGGGTACCGGTGCTGCTCCTGTTGTCGCTGAAGTTGCACGCGAACTTGGTATTTTAACCGTTGCGGTAGTGACTAAGCCGTTTCCGTTTGAAGGTCGTAAGCGTATGCAAGTGGCCGAAGCCGGCATCAAAGAGCTTGGAGCGAATGTGGATTCATTAATCACTATTCCAAACGAAAAGCTTTTGTCAGTTTTAGGCAAAAACACTAGCTTATTAGATGCATTTAAAGCGGCGAATGATGTGTTATTAGGTGCAGTACAAGGTATCGCAAACCTCATTACTCGCCCCGGCATTGTTAACGTCGACTTTGCTGACGTGCGCACTGTGATGTCAGAAATGGGCATGGCAATGATGGGAACTGGTCGTGCGACTGGTGAGCATCGTGCACGCGAAGCAGCCGAAATGGCGATTCGTAGCCCGCTTTTGGAAGATGTTAATTTAGATGGCGCTCGCGGTATTTTGGTGAATATTACCGCCGGACTCGATTTGTCTTTGGGTGAATACTCAGAGGTTGGTCAAATTGTTGATCAATTCTCGTCACCTGAAGCGACTGTGGTGGTTGGAACCGTGATTGATCCTGAAATGACGAATGAGTTGCGCGTGACAGTTGTTGCGACCGGTTTGGGTACACCTCAAGCGGTTACTGTTCGTGAAGTTCCGGCGCAACAACCAACGAAAGTTGTTGATAATACAGCTCGTCGAGTTGTTCCAGAATACGTAAACGATCGTCCAGCAGGTGGATTACGCGCGGCAGCAGGTTCGGCGGCTCCCGCCCCAAGTTCGATTGCGGATAAAAATCTCGATTATCTCGATATTCCTGCATTCTTACGTCGTCAAGCGGATTAATGCTTTGTCAAATGTAATTTAGCGGCTGACAGGAAGTTATCCGTTAAATTGCTCAACCGCCTATATCGTCTTCCACCCCTGACGATATAGGCGGTTTTTTATTATCTATCTTAGAAATTACTTTAATAGCACGCCACAACCTTTTGACTTTATTTAAATATCTTGTGATTTGGTTGCCAAAAGCTATCGAGCCGATTTGATTGATTATCTAGAGCCGAATTTATCAACTTGATATAATTAGTTGCAAATTCTTGCGACAAGAGCCTTTAATGCCTTCACCCAAGGTTAATCTTGCTTGTCGTATTTTGGTTCTACATTTCTTATCTCCTTTATTACCTGGCGAAAAAATTATGGCAATGCAAAGAACACTACAAAACCCAATTCGTTGCAATGGCGTAGGATTGCATACAGGTAAGCAGATACATCTGGCGATTTTACCTGCACCAGCAGATACGGGGATTATTTATCGTCGTGTTGACTTGTCCCCGCCAGTAGAAATTCGAGCAACCCCCCAGAGTGTCGGTGAAACCACGCTTTCTACCTGCCTCATTAAAGATGAAGTAAGAGTATCGACAGTGGAGCATTTAATGTCAGCTATGGCGGGACTCGGTGTCGATAACGCGATTGTCGAGCTCAACTCGGCTGAAATCCCCATTATGGATGGCAGCGCTGATCCATTCGTGTTTTTACTTCAATCGGCTGGCATTGTTGAACTTGATGCGCCGAAACGTTTTGTTCGGGTGCTTAAGGAAGTGGAAATTCGGGATGGGGATAAGTTGGCCCGATTATCGCCCTTTGAGGGCTTCAAATTAAACTTCAGCATTGAGTTTAATCATCCTGTATTTAAAGACCTGCGTCCTCAAGCTGAAATCGACTTCTCAACTCAGGTGTTTGTTAAGGAAGTTAGTCGTGCCCGTACGTTTGGATTTATGCACGAAATTGAGTATCTGCGTTCGAAGGGCTTGGCTCGTGGCGGCAGTATGGATAATGCTATTGTCGTTGGCGATTATCGGATATTAAACGAGGGTGGATTAAGATTTGAGGACGAATTTGTTAAACACAAAGTGCTGGATGCCATTGGCGACCTTTATATGTTAGGTCACGGATTATTGGCCGAGTTTACCGCCCATAAATCAGGGCACGCCTTGAATAATCGAGTGTTACGCAAGCTGATGGAGCAACCGGATGCCTGGGAGTGGGCGACATTCGATGACATCTCCACATTACCTATTCAGTATATTAACGTGCCAAAAGCCGCATAACTACCGTGCATTTAGCACAAATTTTGGCGTTTGCAGAAAAAAATCTTGTTTGTGAATGTTTTTTTGTGCCATAGTCCCTCGCGCCTTGAAGGCGCGTAAAGGATTATTTCTAGGCTTTATAACATAATTACAGCCTCTTAATGCCGTGGAATAGGCGTTTTTTACCCGATTTGCGTTTATGCACTTTTAGATGGCTATCCAGCAATCATAAAATCGACAACCACGAATCTATGAAAATTATTATCGTCAATCAAAAGCATACCCAGACTCGCAGCATTACGCTGGGCGGCTGGACCCGTGCCTTTTTGTCGGTGTGTTTAATAGGTCTACCCACATTTGTCGGCGCATGGGGCTACAGCTGGCTGATGTCGAGCGAAATACTTTCGTCGCCGCGGAATGAGCAGCAAGCGTGGTTTGCCGAAACGCCGAAAGACGACAATCCTGAAGGCGAAGATCAGGCTCAAAACGAAGAGCAAGTTAATGCACAAGTTGCGGCGTTAGCCGCAAAAGTCGCCGAGCTCCAAGCCCGATTAATTCGATTAGATGCGCTGGGTGAGAAGCTCACGCAAACAGCTAACTTGGATCAAAGCGAATTTGATTTTAGTATTCAGCCCGCAATTGGCGGACCGAATTACATAGACCCGAATATTGTTTATACCGCCCCAGATGTTCATGAGACGCTTGAGGAGTTGGCCGAGAAAATCGGCTCTCGTGAAGAGCAGCTGACTGTTATCGAATCGTTGTTATCCAACCGTCTTTTGTTGGATGATGTTTTGGTCGCGGGAAGTCCGGTTAAAACGGGTCATATTTCTTCCCGCTTCGGTTATCGTCAAGATCCATTTACTGCGAAAAAAGCCTTCCATGGTGGAATTGATTTCGCGGTCAGAGAGGGCACCCAAGTTCACAGTGTTGCGGCAGGTGTTGTCAATTGGGCTGGTAGGCATCCTGAGTACGGCAATCTCGTTGAGCTTAAGCACGCTAACGGTTTGGTTACTCGCTATGCGCACAATAAAAAGCTACTAGTTAAAACTGGTGAAGTGATTAAAAAAGGTCAGGTGATCGCCTTGTCTGGCTCAACCGGCCGATCAAGTGGGCCTCATGTCCATTTTGAGGTTTATAAACACGGACGCATCGTCGATCCATCTTCGTACATTCAACGTACAAATCGATAAAATCCCGCCGCCTTAAAGCGCTCAATCAAAAGCTCCACTTGCTTTCGTGGGCGCCTTCCTATTTACTTGCCTACCCTAGGAAAAACTGTTGTTTTTGTCGCAGGCAAGGCAGTTGAATTATCTGTTTATAACGGTATAAAAAATGATCGGTAAGTTAATTAAAGCCATTTTTGGTTCGAAAAATGAACGTGAATTAAAGCGGATGGGGGAGACAGTTTCCGCCATTAATGATTTAGAACCACAGATGCAGGCGCTCTCGGATGAGCAATTGCGTGCGAAAACACAAGAATTCCGCGATCGTTTGGCCAAGGGTGAAACGTTAGATCAACTTCTTCCAGAAGCCTTTGCTGTAGTGCGCGAAGCAGGTAAGCGTGTGATGAACATGCGCCATTTCGATGTACAAATGATCGGTGGTATGGCATTGCATGACGGGAAAATTGCCGAAATGCGCACGGGTGAGGGTAAAACACTCGTATCAACGCTTCCCGCGTATCTCAATGCGCTGACGGGCAAGGGGGTACATGTTGTAACCGTGAACGATTACCTAGCCGCGCGTGATGCTAACTGGATGCGCCCTCTTTATGAGTTTTTAGGAATGACCGTTGGTGTCATCCAATCAATGCAGCCTCCTTTTATTAAGCGCGAGGCCTATGCCTGTGACGTAACTTACGGAACCAATAACGAATATGGTTTCGATTATTTGCGCGATAACATGGCGCTAAATAAAGCCGACAAGGTACAACGCCCACATCATTTTGCGATTGTGGACGAGGTGGACTCGATTCTCATCGATGAAGCGCGTACACCACTCATTATTTCGGGTGCGGCGGAAAATAGCTCGGAGCTTTATCGTCGTGTGAATGCGTTGGTGCTCAAGCTGAAACGTCAAATCGACAACGGTGAAGAACGTGATCGCAAGGTCATTACCACCCCAGGCGATTTCACTGTCGATGAAAAATCTCGGACCATTGAATTAACAGAAGATGGCCATCAGCGTGTTGAAGAATTACTGATTGGTGCAGGTCTTCTTGAGCCCGATCAAAACCTTTACGCGCCGAATAACTTGGCCTTACTTCACCATGTCAATTCGGCTTTACGTGCGCAAGCCTTATTTCATCGTGACGTTGAGTATATAGTTCAAGAGGGCCAAGTAGTGCTTATCGATGAGCACACTGGGCGCACCATGCCGGGCCGCCGTTTATCGGAAGGTCTCCATCAGGCGATTGAAGCCAAAGAAGGCGTTGAAATTCAAAGCGAGAGCCAAACTCTTGCATCTACCACCTTCCAAAACTATTTCCGTATTTATCCAAAACTCGCGGGTATGACGGGTACTGCCGACACAGAGGCATACGAGTTCCGTGAAATTTATGGGTTGGACGTTTTAGTTATCCCAACCAATAGGCCTATCCAGCGCCAAGATTTGAACGACCAAGTTTTCCTATCCTTGGAAGATAAATACAAAGCTATTGTGCGAGATATTAAAGCCTTCCAAGAAAAGGGCGCCCCGATTCTTGTAGGTACCGCGTCGATCGAAACTTCGGAAGAGATGTCCAAACAGTTAACTCGTGAAGGCATCAAGCATTCGGTACTCAATGCGAAATTCCACGAACAAGAAGCGGAAATTATTGCGCAAGCCGGTCGCCCAGGCACGGTAACTATTGCAACCAACATGGCCGGTCGCGGTACCGATATTGTTCTTGGTGGACGTTGGGAAGCGGACTTAGCAGGAGTCGAGAATCCAACACCTGAGCAAATTGAGCAGGCGAAAGCCGCGTGGAAAGAGCGTCACGAGGCAGTTCTCGCGGCGGGCGGGTTACATATCATCGGTACTGAGCGCCACGAGTCGCGTCGTATCGACAACCAGTTGCGAGGTCGTGCTGGTCGTCAAGGCGATCCAGGTGTAACACGGTTCTACCTTTCCCTTGAAGACAATTTGATGCGTATTTTCGCGTCCGACCGTATGCGCAATTTTATGCGTAGTATCGGCATGGAAGGTGAGGCGATTGAGCACCGCATGGTGAACAATGCGATTGAAAACGCACAGCGCAAAGTTGAAGGGCGCAACTTCGATATTCGTAAACAGTTGTTGGAATTTGACGACGTTGCGAATGATCAGCGTCAAATCATTTACTATCAGCGTAACGAATTGCTCGAAGCCGATAACATTCGCGAAACAATTACTGCGATCCGAAGTGATGTGGTGGATAGCGTGATTTCAACTCACATACCGCCGATGTCGATTGAAGATCAATGGAATATTCCTGCGCTTGAAAAACAATTGGCTGCAGAATTCAATTTGCAATTGCCAATCAGCCAGTGGCTTGAAGATGATAAGCAATTAGCTGAAGAGGGCATTCGAACTCGGATCCTTAGCGAGATCGAGTCGGCCTACGCTGCCAAGTGTGAACGCCATGGCGATGTTATGTTCGAGATCGAAAAGCAAGTCATGCTTCAAGTTCTCGATAATGCTTGGAAAGAGCATCTGGCGACTATGGATCACCTGCGTCAAGGCATTAACTTACGCTCTTACGCGCAAAAGAATCCTAAGCAAGAGTACAAGCGCGAGGCATTCGCACTATTTGAGTCTTTGCTAGAGCGGATCAAAACCGAAACTATCAGCCTATTGTCGCGTGTCGAACCCATCAGCCGTGAGCAAATGGAAGCAATGGAACTTGAGCGCCGCGAAGCGCTAGCGCGCCAAAAAATGCAAATGCAGCATCAGCAATTGGACGGCATGGGTGAAGCGGAACCCGCCCTTCAACCAGAACGTCCTACTGGCCCTATGATGCGCGAAGGCAGAAAAGTTGGGCGCAACGATCCTTGTCCTTGCGGATCGGGCAAAAAGTATAAAAGTTGCCATGGGCAATTAAGTTAAATCTACAATGTAACAACGAGGGCGCTTTGGGCGCCCTTTCTAGTCTTTAATCGTGGCGTTAGCCAATAAAAAACCAGTAAGAGACAAAAATTATGGCCGTGGGTGAATACGCATTTCCAACCATGTTACCTATTGCAGGTGTAAAATTAACATCGGTGAGCGCGGGTATTAAAAAAGTCGGGCGACGTGACCTAGTTGTATTTGAGCTTGCCGAAGGCTCAAGTGTTGCAGGGGTATTCACCCAAAACGCGTTTTGTGCCGCTCCTGTTACTGTGTGCCGAGAGCATTTGGCTGCTGCGCCGATTCGCTATTTAATTATTAATAGCGGTAATGCCAACGCCTGCACTGGTGAGCAAGGCTACAAAGATGCGAAGGCCACCTGTGAGGCTATCGCTGTGGCAAAAAATTTGCGCACTGAGCAAGTGCTGCCTTTTTCCACCGGCGTGATCGGCGAGCCCCTGCCAGTAGCTAAAATCTTGGCTGTGGTGCCTGAAGCTTTAGACAAAGTTGTTGAATCCGGTTGGGATGATGCTGCTCACGGCATTATGACTACCGACACGCGTCCGAAAGGTTTTAGTGAACAAATTGATATCGGTGGCGTTATCGTGACTGTAAACGGTATCTCGAAGGGCGCAGGAATGATTAAACCTAATATGGCAACCATGTTAGGTTACATTGCGACAGATGCAAAAATCGCGCAGCCAGTATTGCAGCAAATTTGTCGCGAAGCAGCTAACAAATCCTTCAATCGCATCACTATTGATGGTGATACATCCACCAACGACTCTTGTATTCTGATTGCATCAAATCAAGCTGATATGCCAGAAATCACGGTGGCAGAAGGTGAAGCCTATGAAGCGATTCGAGCGCTGATCATTCGCGCATTCACCCATTTGGCTCAGTGTATTGTTGCTGATGGAGAGGGTGCGACAAAGTTCGTAACTATTAACGTAAAAGGTGGCGGCACTCAGCAAGAATGTTTAGATGCTGCCTATGCTGTAGCCCATTCGCCATTGATTAAAACCGCATTGTTTGCGTCTGACCCTAACTGGGGACGGATTGTTGCAGCAATTGGTTACGCCGGCGTGCCCAACCTTGACGCCAATAAAATTGTGGTTCGACTTAACGACACTCTAATTGTTGAGCAAGGTGGTCGAGCTGCAAGCTATACCGAAGAGCAAGGTCAGGCGATCATGAAAGAAGCGAACATCGCGATCAATATAGATTTAGGCCGTGGTGATTTTGCGGAGACGCTATGGACCACCGACCTTTCCTATGAATATGTGCGCATTAACGCCGATTACCGTTCTTAAGTTTAATGAGTAAGCGGTACATTCGTGTGGCGGTGGGTGTGATAGTCAACGCCCATCGTCACGTTTTAATTGCTAAACGTCCTCTCCACGTTCACCAGGGTGGTTTATGGGAGTTTCCGGGTGGAAAGCTGGAAGAATCCGAAACCGTTCATCAAGCATTGGTACGAGAACTAAAAGAAGAGTTGGGCATCGAGGTCTTTTCATCAGCGCCACTCATTCAAATTCGTCACGACTACGGCGATAAAGCCGTGTTATTGGATGTGCATTGTGTCAACGAATTTAGCGGCGAACCGGTCGGCACGGAAGGGCAGGAGATTCGTTGGGTAAGCCCGCATGAACTTCATCAATACAGCTTTCCAGCTGCCAATAAGCCCATCATCGATGCGATCACTCTTCCGTCACGGCTAGCTATCACCGGTGAAGCACATGATTTAGATACTTGGTTAGCCAAGACAAAACGGCTTATCGAGACCTTTAGCGGTGGGATTGTTCTTAGACACCAGCTTTTGCGCCAACAAGATTCTGCTGTTGCTCTTATTGCGAAATTTTCGACCAGACTCAAAGCTCGTGCATCTCATTCAGGAGTGGTAATGCTTAACACCTCTGTTGATGTCTATAAAGCGCTGACAAATGAATTTTCTGACTTGCCACTTCATTTACATCTCAACCGTTGGGATATTCGCTCGGCTCTTGATTTGGAATATTACCTGCCACAAGGAGTTGTTGTGGGTGCATCTTGTCATTCGCGGGATGAGTTACAAATGGCAGCCAGCTTAGGTGTGAGCTATGCGCTGCTTTCCCCAGTTAAAACTACCAAGTCGCACCCAGACGCAAATCCTTTAGGTTGGGAGAGTTTTAGACATTTGGTGCAACAGGCAAATTTTCCCGTGTATGCATTAGGTGGCGTGAGCGAGGCTGACATTGTGGATGCTCAAGCCGCAGGCGGGCAAGGTATAGCTTCTATATCGGCATTTTGGGTGTAATTTTGTGGCTCGATTCTTATACAGTATTTTATTTTATTTACTTACACCCGTTCTCTTATTGCGATTGTGGCGACGCTCTAAAAAAGCGCCCGCTTACGGAAAGCGCATTGGTGAACGATTTGGTTTTTTCACTAAGCCCAGTTTTTCGAGCGAAAACATCGTCTGGTTTCACACGGTATCCGTGGGAGAGTTTATTGGTGCACAGCCGTTAATTAAATGGCTTCTTCAACAAAATGGTGTACAGGTTGTTGTGACTACCATGACACCAACAGGTTCGGAGCAAGTTAAATCCGCTTTGGGCGATAGAGTTTTTCACGTCTATGCACCTTACGATACCCCCACGGCTGTTGCCCGTTTTTTGAATAAAGTCCGGCCAACGTTGTTTATCTCGATGGAGACGGAGCTTTGGCCGAACACGTTAGCTGCTTGCAAGTCTCGCAAAATCCCTTGCTTGCTAATCAACGCACGATTGTCAGAGCGGTCTTTTAAGGGCTATGAGAAATTTGGTGCACTGACTCGGCCAATGTTAAAAAATCTTACAAAAATCGGCGTGCAAAATAGTCAAGATGCTCAGCGTTTTGAACGGTTGGGTATTGATGCGAGCGACTACTCAATCACGGGTAATATTAAGTTCGATCTAGCCTTAACGGCCGAGGTTCGCAATGCGGCAGCCGACTTCGCCCAAAAAATCAATCCTAGCAATGTCCGTCGAATTTTTATCGCCGCCAGTACTCACTCTGGCGAAGATGAAATCATTTTGAATGCATTTGCTCGTGTGAAGTCTCAGTTAGATGAGGCGTTATTGATTCTGGTTCCAAGGCACCCAGAGCGATTTAATCAAGTGCACCAACTTTGTTTGGAGACTGGGCTATCAGTCGTTAGGCGAAGTGAAATGGTTGTCGAGTTTCATGGCGATATCCTTTTGGGTGACACCATGGGTGAGTTACTTATGTTTTATGGGGCGAGCCACGCTGCATTTGTCGGTGGGAGTTTAATTCCTAATGGTGGTCATAACTTTATCGAAGCCGCGGTTTGGGGATTGCCTTTAGTCAGTGGTCCGCATCTGTTTAATTTTGCTGAAGTATCGCGGTTACTCGATGAGGCTGAGGCTTTAACAGTTGTTGAGGGTGCGGACGCTTTATCAGATGTGATGATCAGATTTCTCAGTGATAAAGATCATTCGAAGGATGTAGGTGTAAGGGCTTTAACTGTTGCTCAAAATAATCGTGGTGCTTTATCGAAAACACAGCAAATCATATTGCCCTACATCACTCGAAGTCAGAGTTAATTGAATCGCACTCTAGTGATGAGTTGAGATAAGGTTTAATAATTAGGCCAATAAAAAAGGGTGATCTGAGATCACCCTTTTTTGTTCGGTAGACTTTAAAAGTCGTCGCGACGTTTTAAGCGATTGGCTTGAAGCCATTTATCGACTGCTTGAATGTCTGCAGGGGTAAGTATTCCTGCCACCTCGCGAAGTTTAAAGCTATCGATCACATAGTCGTAAAGAGCGTCGGAGTAATCGCGACGAGCTTGATACAGGTTGCGTTGC
Source organism: Cellvibrio sp. (assembly GCA_051885175.1). Taxonomy (GTDB): domain Bacteria; phylum Pseudomonadota; class Gammaproteobacteria; order Pseudomonadales; family Cellvibrionaceae; genus Cellvibrio. The sequence continues at coordinate 169,907 of JBJEWS010000006.1, read as the reverse complement.
GCTAACAACAACTCGACCAAGTTACGAGTACCCACTTCATAGCCTGATTGAGTAGCTTCTAAAGCAGATTGATTTGAGACGATAGCCTGCTTACGTGCTTTAACGCGCGCAACATCAGTCTCAAGGGTTAAATGCAAGCTACGAGCGGCTTGGATGGTGTTGCGTTGCGTGTTGTTATAAAGCTCTTGAGCTTCGGTGTAGCTCGCATATGCCTGACGTGTCAGTGCTGTACGGGCGCGGCCAAATAATGGCACATTCAATGAAACGCCAATCTGGCTGCCTTCGACAGTGCGATCGAATGGATTAACACTGCCAGGAGTGGCTGCGTCACCATCGTTATCAGACTCTGTGTAAGAGGCATTGGCTTTGAGTGTTGGTAAACGGTCGGCGCTGGTCGCTTTGGCATTTTGATGCGATGCTTCCGCGTTGAGGCGTGACGCCTTTAATAAGTAGTTGTTCTGAAGCGCAAACTCCACCCACTCTGAACGGTCGGCTGGTGACGGTGGAAGGATCGGGAAATCTGCTGCGAGAGGAGCAATGCCGCGCTCTTCGCGTCCGGTAATGACTTCTAATTCTTCAAAGCGGATGCCAACTAGACCGCGCGCTTGCAGCGTTGCTGCTGTGGCACTGTCGTAAGAGGCTTGAGCTTCATGAACTTCTGTGATGGCAATTAAGCCTACGTCAAAGCGTTGCTTTGCTTGATTAAGTTGTTGAGCTAAGGCGTTTTCTTCGGCGATTGACGCTTCCAAATGGTCGATTGCGCGCAATACATTGAAGTAGGCTTCAGCAACGCGAACAATCAGATCTTGTTGATCGGCACCAAACTGGGCTTCTGCTTGCTCGCTCAGGATGTTGCCGCGCTTATATTGATACCACACCGACATATCAAATAGGGTTTGACTTAGATTCGCACTCCAGCTCTTGTTAGTCGAATCGGCGCTCGATTCAATATTGGTCAGATTATCAGTCGTATCTTGATCATTCTTCGTATAACTGGCGTTTAGGTCGATTTCCGGAAGCATGGCCGCACGCGCAATACGGGAATACTCTTTGCCAGCTTGATAGCGAGCTTCATTCGCGCGCATTAAAGTGTCGTTTTCGAGTGCTTGTTGATAGACATCGACTAGAGTGCTAGCGGTGGCGGAAATAGATGTCAGTGAAAATAAGCTAACAAACAAAAAAAGCTTAGTTTTATTCATAAGGTGTTCCAAAATCCGGTTAAGTATTTTCCGTGTTGATAGGGACGATCGACCTAAGTATTTGTTGCTGGTGATGATAGCGCGAGTGTAGCGTTTTCGTGGTAATTGGTCGAGGGAAGAGTCCTTTTAGCGATGTTACAAAGAGTAAATCTCTGCACATTTTGTTTAAAGTTACAATTGTAAGTGATCCTCTTTGCCCTCAATGGGTTAAGCATCTTTCCTCTGCTAGTGTTGTGACGATCTTGTGTGAAAAGAATACCCCGATATTGGTGAAGATTAGATACAAATGTCAGCAGAATTAGGCTGTAAGGTTGATAACCCGAGCGACTAGACCTAATATGCGCGCCTTACAGAAATTTACCTTTTTTGATCAAAAAACGGTAAGCATTAAAGAGAGACCCATCGGGAGACCCCATGTCCAGTATTGAGATAGCCAAACTCGACTTAATGTATGTCGGTTTGGTGATTGCCGCCGGCTTACTAGGTGGCGCAGTGGCGCGAAAACTTCGAATTCCAGATATTGTATTGTTTCTCATTATAGGCATCCTCATGGGGCCTGCAGTTCTCGGATGGCTTAACGTAGCCGCCGACTCCACCATGAACCAGCTCATTCTCGCCGTAGGCGCCTGCTACTTACTCTTCGAAGGTGGCGCAACCCTCCGCTTTAAAGTTCTCAAAGAAGTCTGGATAAGTCTCCTCTTACTCGCCACAGTAGGCGTTCTACTCACTACATTTGTGACCGCAATGTTTGGCGTATGGCTTGGCTTGCCCATCGCTGTGGCGCTATTGTTGGGCGCTGTGACTTCTTCTACCGACCCAGCAACTCTCGTCCCTATATTTAAACAAGTTCCGATTCGCGATCGGGTGTCGCAAACGGTAATGAGTGAGTCGGCCATGAACGATGCGGTAGGGGCGATCGCCACTTTCGCTGTTGTTGCTTATATCGCCGGTGGCGAAGGAAGTTTTAGTATCACGGCATCATTATCTTCGCTCTTTTGGGAAGCGGGGATGGGATTATTGTTAGGTGCGGTGATTGGTTATCTTGCTGTACTGTCAATCGCGCATAGACGTGTGGGGATTTTCACCGACACATCGCCATTTATTATCATTTTAGCGGTCATTGCCGTTTACCTGATCGCGAGTGCCATTCATGCGTCGGCCTATATGGCGGTCTTTATGACGGGCGTAATGATCGGCAATAAGGAATCTTTTAACTTGCCGATGCGCCACGAGGATTTCGCTTATCTCGAAGACTATATGGGAAACACTGCGTTGCTAATGAGAATGTTTATTTTCATTCTCTTAGGTTCTCAAGTCGATTTCCAATTGCTGCAAGAGTACTTAGGTGTCGGTGTAGCACTATTGGCGGTATTCATGTTTGTCGGGCGCCCACTCTGTGTATTTCTTTGCGCAGGGCCAGACCGCCGCGCCAAATGGACAATTCAAGAATTGCTATTCATGAGTTGGACACGCGAAACTGGCGTTATCCCTGCTGCTTTAGTCGGTATTCTGATGGGAATGAAAGTGCCGGGCATGGATGTGGTGGGTGCAATTACTTTCATCTTCATTCTTGGAACGATTTTAATTCAAGCCACTACCACCCCATTGGTTGCCGGTAAATTGGGCTTGCTCAAAACTCAAGAAAACTCAAATTGCAGCGAAGCGGCCGCTGAGGATGTCAAAAATCTTCAGGCTGAAAACACTCGTGTATAAGCTAACGCTGATCTAGGGTTTCAACAAAAAACGCGGCCTTGGCTGCGTTTTTTATTTCAGCGCTTAGCTTATTTTTTGCTTTACACCAATAACTCTTATATATTGCCAAGCTTCTTGTCGGGGTGCTGCGTAAGCGGCTGAGACATACCCGCCGACCTGATCCAGATAATACTGGCGTAGGAAACGAGAAACTGCTTCATCTAGCCCAATTGTGGCTGTCTGTGGCCCATCGTTTTCGCGCCGATAATACGAGCGAAAATTATGACCCTCTCACAAACTCCCATCGCATTCACTATCGCAGGTTCCGACTCGGGCGGTTGCGCCGGTATTCAGGCGGATCTGAAAACCTTTTCGGCTCTTGGAGTGTTTGGCTGTAGCGCGATTGCAAGTTTAACTGCCCAAAATACTCTAGGAGTTCAAGGTGTTTTGCCTATAGCTCCTAGTTTCGTTGCTTTGCAAATTCGTTCGGTGCTCGACGACTTAGCGGTGGGCGCGATTAAGACCGGCATGTTGGGGACGCGCGATATTGTTGTCGCTGTTGCGAGCGAACTCGAAGGTCTTTCCATTCCCCTCGTTATAGACCCCGTCATGGTTGCCACCTCAGGTGATCGCCTTTTAAGTGAAGATGCGGTCGCTGCTTATATCGAAAAACTTTTTCCGATCGCGACACTCATTACCCCAAATTTAAACGAAGCCGCCGTTCTTTGCGGCCAGCCAATTGCGCGCAACATTATTGAAGCTAAAGATCAGGGTAAGCGTCTTCTTGATAAGGGCGTTGCGGCCGTTTTAGTGAAAGGTGGCCATGGCCAAGGCAACACCGCTGTCGACGTGTTGATCACATCGTCTGGCGAATACGAATTCTCCAGCGCTCGACTCGATACAAAAAATACCCACGGTACTGGATGCACGCTCGCATCGGCAATCACGGCAGGGCTTGCGAAAGGGCAATCATTGCCTGATGCCGTGGGTGCGGCTAAGCAGTATTTGACCGAGGCTCTAGCGGCGGCTGACCGACTTACGATCGGGAAAGGCGCCGGCCCAGTTCACCATTTTCACGCTTTCTATTAATCGATAACAACGACAGGATAATCACAACAATGAATTCAAGCGTCGACAGCAAAACCTTGTTAAGTCAAACCGCCAAAGTAGATGAAGCCTCTATTAAGCCATTTCCCAATTCGCAAAAAAAATACCTGCAAGGCTCGCGTCCCGATATCCGCGTGCCGATTCGCGAGATTACGTTAAGCGATACACCGACTGATTTTGGTGGCGAAAAAAATCCACCGGTGCCTGTATACGATACTTCGGGTCCTTATACCGATCCTGCGGTAAAAATTGATTTACGCAAAGGCTTGCCCGATGTGCGTACCGCTTGGATTGAAGAGCGCGGCGATACCGAAATCATTGAAGGTTCAGACTCTGAATTTACTCAATCGCGATTGAGTGATACATCGCTCGATCATTTGCGCTTTGAATTAACCCGTAAACCTCGTCGAGCGAAAGCGGGCAAAAATGTGACCCAGTTGCATTACGCACGTCAAGGCATCATCACGCCCGAAATGGAATACATCGCGATACGTGAAAACATGGCTCTAGCGCAAGCACGCGAGTTAGGTGTACTTAACGAGCAGCACGCGGGCATGAGTTTTGGTGCGAGTATTCCTGATGAAATCACGCCCGAGTTTGTGCGCAGCGAAGTGGCACGCGGGCGGGCGATTATTCCGGCAAATATCAATCACCCAGAAGTGGAGCCAATGATTATTGGGCGCAACTTTTTGGTGAAAATCAACGGCAATATCGGCAACTCTGCGTTGGGTTCTTCTATCGAAGAAGAAGTGGAAAAACTCACTTGGGGTACGCGCTGGGGCGCTGATACCGTGATGGATTTGTCTACCGGTAAAAATATTCACGAAACCCGCGAATGGATTATTCGCAACTCACACGTGCCGATTGGAACTGTGCCCATTTACCAAGCGTTAGAAAAAGTAAACGGCATTGCCGAAGATTTAACGTGGGAAATTTTCCGCGATACCTTGATTGAACAAGCGGAGCAGGGCGTTGATTATTTTACGATTCACGCAGGTGTGCTTTTGCGTTATGTGCCGCTCACGGCAAAGCGTGTGACGGGTATTGTTTCTCGCGGCGGCTCCATCATGGCCAAGTGGTGTTTGGCTCACCACCAAGAGAATTTTCTTTACACGCATTTCGACGAAATTTGTGAAATCATGAAAGCCTACGACGTGAGTTTCTCGCTAGGTGATGGGTTGCGCCCTGGCTCAATTGCCGATGCTAACGATGCTGCGCAATTTGGTGAACTCGAGACGCTCGGCGAGCTTACTAAAATCGCGTGGAAACATGATGTACAAGTGATGATCGAAGGGCCAGGACACGTTCCTATGCACCTCATCAAAGAAAACATGGAGAAGCAATTGGAAGTGTGCGACGAGGCACCTTTCTACACGCTTGGTCCATTAACCACGGATATCGCTCCCGGATACGATCACATTACTTCCGGCATTGGTGCTGCCATGATCGGCTGGTACGGCTGTGCCATGCTGTGTTATGTCACGCCAAAGGAGCATTTGGGTTTACCCAATAAAGATGATGTTAAGACCGGCATCATCACCTATAAAATTGCTGCACATGCTGCTGATCTTGCTAAAGGGCATCCCGGTGCGCAATTGCGAGATAACGCCTTATCGAAAGCTCGCTTTGAATTTCGCTGGGAAGATCAATTTAATCTTGGCTTAGACCCTGATACTGCGCGCGCTTTTCATGATGAGACCTTGCCAAAAGAGTCTGCAAAAGTCGCGCATTTCTGCTCAATGTGTGGACCGAAATTCTGCTCCATGAAAATTACTCAGGAAGTTCGTGAGTATGCTGCGGGCTTAGGTCAAGATGTGAGTGATATTGGTGAAGATCAAGTTATTCGGATGATCGATGTCGAAGCTGAAATGCAACAAAAAGCTGACGAATTTAAAGCGATGGGTGCAGAAATTTATCATCGCGTATAATCCTAAACCCAAGACTGCCCAAGCCCTCTTATGAGGGCTTTTTTATCGGTGTAAAAAGGTAGAGAACATGGCAATTCCACCCCCAACTTTTGGCCAAGACGACGTGAAGATAGAAGCGCAAGAGCTCGTGTTTAAGCGTTTTTTCTCAATCGAAAAGCTGACCTTACGACATAAATTATTTGCAGGTGGGTGGAGCGAGCCTATCACGCGCGAACTCTTTCGACGTGGTGGTGCGGTCGCTGTGCTCTTGTTCGATCCAAAGCTAAGGCAAGTGGGTTTGGTGGAGCAGTTTCGTGTAGGCGCCATGACACAACCTGATGGCCCCTGGCTACTCGAGATAGTTGCCGGAATGTTTGACGCCGATGAGACAGCCGAAGTCGTCGCTCGACGTGAAGTCGCTGAAGAAACGGGGCTTGAATTTCATTCGTTACATTTTATTTGCGAGTACTTTTCGAGCCCGGGCGGAACTGATGAAAAACTCAGTGTTTATTGCGCACTTTGTGATTTATCCAATGCCGGTGGAATTCACGGCGTGGTAGAGGAGGGAGAGGACATCCGGGTACAGGTTTTACCTGTGGACGATGTTTTTCGACATTTGTATTCAGGCCGATTCAACAATGCCGCGACGCTGATTGGTTTACAATGGCTGCAGTTTAATATCGATCGATTAGTTTGCACCGAGCAGCGTTAAATCCGCTCATATCAGAAGGTTAAGAATGTTTAGATTACGCGATTATTCGCTTCGTCAGCAGCAAAGGCTGCAGCCGGAATTGCGCCAGCAAGTTCCCACTAAGACAAGTTACATCGTTGATTTGCCGCGGCTCATGGGTGTGTGCGAAGCGAATTTTTTGCGTCTTAAAAAACTGACACAAGACATGACCTCAAGTGATGTGCGTTTTTCAGTGGAGCGAGGTTCGCTTGCTTATACGCATCAATTGCAACTAATCGAACGAGCTAAGTACACCAGCACTTGGATTTTTGAATCTTTAAGCGTATCGCCATCGCCATGGTTAAAACTGCCTGTCATTACCTTTCGCGCTTACCACGACGCGCAACTTGTCGAAGTTATTGGATGGGAAGGTCATAAGCGATTTAAGCCGCGGTACGAACAACCCAACCCACAAGCCTATGCTCGCGACGAGAAATTTCAAAACAACCGCTTCCTTGGTGAGTGGCTGCAAGATTGTCTCGTACGAGGCATGAGTTTGCCCCAAACAGCAGAGTGGTTAAGTTCAGCTAAAATTCAGGATTAGCGCACAAAAGAAAAACCTCTTAACGCAACATTGCATAAAGTGTGAGCAAATCCTCTAGAAAGAAGTTAATTTAGGCGCTATTGTTCCAAATCGTTATATCTTGGTAGAAGATAACAAGCATTTCTTTCATATTGCGGTCATCTAATGTGGGGTTAGATTTAGTGCGCTTAATACAAATAACCGATTGTCATCTTGGGGCGACCAATCAAGACACGCTCGTGGGCATTAACACCACCGAAAGTTTGCGTGATGTGTTAGCGCTAATTAATCGTGAAAACCCCAATTTTTCGGCCTTGCTTTGCTCTGGCGATATTTCGAACGATGGCTCATTAGACAGTTACCCACGATTCATCGAGACCGTGCGCGAGATATTTTCTCAGCCCATTGGTTGGATCGCGGGTAACCACGACGACACTTTAGTAATGAACGGCCGATATGAAGGGCTTGCCGAAACTCGTTATTTAGACTTGGGCGAATGGCAGATGGTACTGCTCGATTCGAGTGTGCCAAACCACGTTCATGGTGAAGTCTCAGCGGCGGAACTCAACTACCTTCAACGCACTTTAGAGCAGCAACCTGCCAAACCCACCATTGTTGCGCTTCATCACCAACTTTTGCCGGTAGGAAGTGAGTGGATCGATAAATACATAGTCACTAATGCCTCCACCGTGCTCGATTTACTGGCGCAGTATACGCACGTAAAAATCGTGACCTTTGGGCATGTGCACCAAGAGTTCTCGGCCAACTATCGCGGCATCGCTTGTTTCGCCACCCCCTCAACCTGCATCCAGTTCAAGCCTGGTTGCAAAAACTTCACCTTAGACACCTTGGCTCCCGGATATCGTTGGTACGATCTTTACGCTGATGGTACTTTTGCGACGGGTGTTTCCCGGGTGACTGATAAAGTTTATCCACTCGATACCAGTTCCACAGGCTATTAGGGTTGATGAAACGCCTTTTATACATTCATGGCTTTTTGAGTTCCCCTTCGTCCTTCAAGGCGCAGCAAGTTAAACAATGGTTGCAGGATTTTCATCCAGACATTGATTTTATTTGCCCCCATCTAACCCCTTACCCTGATGACACTGCATCTCGATTGCGCTCGATCATTGAAGCCCATCCAACTGACCACTTGGGCGTAATGGGAAGCTCGCTGGGTGGGTTTTGGGCGCATTGGGTGGCCGAAACATTTGGGCTTAATGCGGTCTTGATTAATCCCGCTGTCGCGCCTCAGCAATTTATGCCGGATTACCTCAATCGACCGCTGAAAGGTTACTATTCCGACGATGTTTATCAATTAAATGCCGAGCATATTCGACAGATAATCCGTTATGATTCGCCCGTCCATCATCCCGAACGTATTTGGTTGCTTGCCCAGACAGGGGATGAAACTCTCGACTACCGTCAAGCGGTGACTAAATTTCACCAATGCAAACAGACGGTTGAAGTTGGGGGTGATCATGCATTTACGGGTTTTGAGCGCTATTTAGCCCCGAGCCTAGAGTTTTTATTTCACGGCAACATGTCGACCCATAAGTAGTTATAACCATGACCAACTATTCAGCAGAAGATATTGAAGTCTTAACGGGCTTAGACCCTGTTAAGAAGCGTCCGGGCATGTATACCGAGACAACCCGCCCCAACCACTTAGCGCAAGAGATTATCGATAACTCCGTGGATGAGGCCCTTGCGGGGCACGCGCGATCGATCGAAGTGATTTTGCATAAAGACCAATCGGTAACCGTTACCGACGATGGCCGAGGTATGCCGGTTGATATTCATCCCGAACAAGGCAAACCTGGAGTTGAGGTCATCCTATGTACGCTCCACGCAGGCGGCAAATTCTCCAATAAAAACTATCAGTTTTCCGGCGGCTTGCACGGCGTGGGCGTATCGGTGGTTAACGCCTTGTCGCAGCATCTTGAAGTCACCATCAAACGCGATGGCAATGTTTATCGGATGGCATTTGCCAACGGCGATAAAGCCAGCGATCTTGAAATCATCGACACCTGTCCAAAGCGTCAGACCGGAACGTCCGTACGCTTCTTACCGAATCCGACGTATTTTGACTCGCCGAAGTTTTCGGTTACTCGCATGCGCCATGTATTGCGAGCCAAAGCGGTACTTTGTCCTGGGCTTACCGTCACCTTTATCGATGAGAACTCCGGCGAGAAGGATGTTTGGTACTACGAAGATGGTTTGAAAGATTATCTCTCGGGCGCGACTTCTGGTTGGGAAACACTTCCGGCCACTCCTTTTGTAGGCGAATTCAATGCAAATTCGGAAGCTGCTAATTGGGCAGTGCAATGGCTTCCAGAGGGCGGCGAACTTGTGCAGGAATCTTATGTGAATCTTATTCCAACCGCTCAAGGTGGAACTCACGTAAATGGCTTGCGCACAGGTCTTCTCGATGCGGTTCGAGATTATTGTGAATTTAGAAGTTTGATCCCCCGCGGCATTAAACTCGCGCCCGAAGACGTTTGGGCAAACTGTGCGTTTGTCCTTTCTTACAAACATTACGATCCGCAATTTTCTGGACAAACTAAAGAGCGTTTGACGAGCCGAGAGGCGGCCTCATTCGTTTCAAATATCGCGAAAGATGCCTTCGCACTTTGGCTTAACCAGCACACCGAAGAAGGCGATAAACTCGCTGAATTATTTATTGGGAATGCGCAAAAGCGTGTTCGTTCCAGCAAAAAAATTGCCCGTAAAAAAGTGACAGCAGGCCCTGCCTTACCGGGAAAACTGGCGGACTGTACCAGTGGCGAACCTGCACTTTCTGAAATCTTTTTTGTGGAAGGGGATTCAGCGGGTGGTTCGGCGAAACAAGCTCGCGATCGAGAGTATCAAGCGATCATGCCGCTTCGCGGTAAAATTCTAAATACGTGGGAAGTGAACTCCGAAGAAATTTTGGCGAGCCAAGAAGTTCACGATATTTCTGTGGCAATTGGTATGGACCCCGGTAGTGAGGATTTAACCGAGCTGCGCTACCACAAAATTTGTATCCTCGCCGATGCCGACTCGGACGGACTACACATTGCGACATTGCTGTGTGCGTTATTTGTAAAACACTTCCCTGCGTTGGTGCGTAATGGACATGTGTTTGTGGCGATGCCGCCACTTTACCGAATCGACTTAGGAAAAGAAGTTTATTACGCGCTTGATGAACATGAGAAAGATGCAATTTTGAATCGCCTTGCGTCGGAAAATAAACGTGGCAAGCCGAACGTGCAACGCTTTAAAGGGCTAGGTGAGATGAACCCGCTACAACTGCGCGAAACCACCATGGCTCGCGATACGCGCCGATTAGTGCAGTTAACCATTGAAGATGGCGATGGCACCGATCAAATGTTAGATATGATGCTTGCTAAAAAACGTGCGGCAGATCGTAAGCATTGGATCGAAGAGAAAGGCGATATCGCCGAGGTGCTCTAAGCATCACCAAGAATTTATTGAGTCAACATACTTGTGTGTTTAATGCTTAATGAGCATGGTGGTTCGCTACCATGCTCATTTTTCATCGTCGCGGGCTGAGTTAAGTTTGGCTTTTACATTTTTAACCGAATGATTAGCTTTGCTTTGTCTAATTGTTTAATTAGGTTTTTGGCTAGTTTGAAAAATTCTTTCGGCGGGAATGCGAAGTTGATTTAGTAAATAGATCGAAAAGTCAGGCGCGAAGTTTTGCTTGGCGATGGCTCTTTCCATACATAGCAACCAAGCATCCCGCTCTGTTTCGCCGATAGGAAAATGCATGTGGCTTTTAGGAATATTGATGCTGCCATATTTCTCATGGTAGAGGCGAGGGCCACCTAACCATCCGCAAAGAAAAAGCGTGAGTTTATCCCGAGATTCGGTCAAATCGGGTTTGTGCATGGCTCTAATGATGGCAGCCTCTGGCAATACATCCATCTCGTGGTAAAAGTCGTCGACTAATTTTCGTAACCCCTCAAGTCCACCCGCAGCCTTAAATGAAGTATCTGAAAAGCCGTACATTGGCGTGTTAGACATAGTAACTCCCGTTAAGTCGTTTGAAGCAATTGTACACTGCGTAAAAATTATGCGTTGCTAACAAAATTTTCATTAGCTGAATACTGGCTGTTTAAATAGCGAACATCTAGCGCAAAGGCACATAATATGTGGGGTAGCGGTATGATCTCACATCTTGTTCCAAAGGTTATCCACAGAAGATGTGGGTAACCTTGCCGCACAAACGGGGTAATAAAACTTCAAGTGTTGTGCGTTTTGGATTTTTCTAAATTAATTAGGCGGTCAAATATTCAGCAATGGTGCTAGTGAGTCTTTTAGGATTATTTGTTGTCGCCTTTGTTGCGGCGACGCTATTGCCAGCGCAATCGGAATTAGTGTTAGCAGGAATGATTGCGAGTGAGGCCGCGCCAGTTGTGTGGTTGGTTCTGGTGGCAACGCTCGGGAATGTTCTGGGGTCTTGCGTGAATTGGGCTTTGGGACGGTATTTGGAGTCTTTCCGCTCGCGACGGTGGTTTCCTTTTAACGATGAACAAATTAATAAAGCCCAAACGTTTTACCACCGCTACGGGCGGTGGAGTTTACTTCTGAGTTGGGTGCCGATTATCGGTGACCCTTTGACCTTAATCGCAGGCGTAATGCGAGAAAAGCTCACAGCATTTATTGTGCTGGTAACAGTTGCTAAATTTGTGCGCTATTGCGGTGTGGCCTTGGTGGTGCTCGGATTTATTTAATTTTATAAATAGACTCGCAAAACTGTCTCGGCGATGCAGGCGAGGCGTTTGCTATCTTTAATTTCGATGGTGATTTCACTGACTAAATCGACGCTGCGTTTTGCGGGAATCACTTCTTTTAGACGCGTGCGTGCGCGAACATAAGAGCCAACCTTAACCGGATACGGAAAGCGAACTTTGTTTAATCCGTAATTCACCAACATACGCGCTTCTGGATAGGGGTTGTTTGAACCTTCTGTGAGTTTGGGCAAAAGCGCTAGCGTTAAAAATCCGTGGGCGATGGTTGTACCAAACGGCGACTCTGCTTTTGCTCGCACTTCATCAACGTGAATCCATTGATTATCTTCTGTGACCGCCGCAAACTGATTAATACGGTTTTGGTCAATAAACAGCCACTCTCCCAGTTGGGTTTCTTCGCCAATATGTGCTTGCCACTTATCGTAGAACGCTTGCGCTTCTTTGCCAATTAGCGGTTTTGCGAGTGCGGGTTTGGCGTCTTGCGCCGAGGTAAAACGTCCAAGCCATGGTGTGTTGAGTGTGTTAGTTAGAGTTTCACTTAAGCGTTGGGTGATTTGGCGCAACTGTGGTTCGATTCGGCTTTTGATCTCGACGCTTTGGAGTTGCTTACGTAGAAGGCGCTCTTTGTCTTTAAAAAAATCCACTACGCTCATAATGTTTTACGCTTTTCAAAAGTGAAAGAGAGAGTTAATCACAGCTAAATAAGTAACAATGATTTAACCTTGGGGGGAAACGAGAAACTAAAGGAGTGTATCTTAACATTTGTGAACAATAGTAAAACGGTGGCAGCCGCCAATATGTGTAGGGCTTGTTGGGTAGGCTCTGTATAGTTTAGTAACTAATCTTATCAAAAGGATTGATTGTGAGAAATCTGCTGGACGATATAAACGACTTAAGGCAAGGTTGGGTAAAAGGGATAGATTCTTTACCTCTGTTTCACTGTCTATTAACTAAGAATAATCAGGGCAAAATGATGAATAAACAGACTCCATTATTTATCGCGATGGTCGCATCCGGTGCGGTATTTTTGTCGGCGTGTGGTGGCGATGGTACACAGAAAGCGCCGCCGCCAAATGCTGTCGAAAGTTACGAGGTGGGAACTCATCCCCGATTCGACCCGATTCGATCTGATTTGCCATTCAATACCGACATCATTTTTGCCAAAGCTGCGGTTTCCGATGGCACGGCTGATCTTGGAGCGCCGACGGATCCTGTAAGGCATGCCGTGAACCAAATGGACGGTTTTTCGGTGTCGGCCTATTTCGATGTGTTGATCGAAGGCAGTGTCGACCCAGCTTCGGCCCTAGCAAACCGCTCAGTATTTTTAGTGGAGCTTGATGCGCAAAACAAAGATGCGCTGGACATTAAAAACGTAACCGGGATTAAAGGCGTCGCAGAATTTGACGTGGTGGTGGCTTCGTTGGACGGCGGCACCAACAACGCCATTCGCGTTCGCCCATTGGTTCCGCTTAATCCAAAATCAAAGTATCTCGTGATTTTGACCAACGATTTGGTCGACACCGCAGGCAAACCTCTCACGCGCTCTTGGGTATATAACTCACTTCGCGATCCTAATTACGCAACTGCAGCTGGGCTTGCGCCTTTAAAGCCACTGCTTAACGGCTGGGAAACACTGGCATCGGGCTTTTTGGCGGGCGCGAGTGGAGGTCAGTTAACGCCTGCAGCGGCGAAAGAAAAAATTATTTTAAGTTATGCTTTCACTACTACCGATCCAAAAGTGGTATTAGTGGCCTCAGCTGCACCGCGTGCGGCGCTAGTCGGACAATTAATGGCAGCGGGTCAATCACTGGCTGAAGCCACACAGTCGGCGATGACCCTCGATTCTCACGGTTTACTGTCTACGCCTAAGCCACGCGAACATGGTATTTCCGCCATGACGGGAATCGACTTCGGCCAATTTACCAGTGCGCTGACACCTGATATGGGTAAGCTTTACACCGGTTATATCAAACTACCTTATTACTTAACCGCGGCCGCTAATACGTCCGATAAGGAATACATTACGAAAGCATGGCAGCCGAATTTGGCGTTGGCCGATCAGCTGGGGGTGACAGTTCCTCGCGACTTAGATGGCTCCTACAACGTCACTTATCGCTATCCTTTTATTGCGCCTACAAGTGTCGAAACGGTTCCACTGCAAATTACCCTGCCTAATACAAGCACTGTGCCGGGGTATGCAGGCGAAGCTAATTGCGGTCAAATTTATGCCACATCGGGTTTGCCAACGGTGATGTTTATTCATGGCATCACGGCTGATCGCTCCTCGGTACTGGCGCTAGCGCATACTCTTGCAAGCAAGTGTGTGGCGACGGTGGCGATTGATTTACCGCTTCATGGTGTAGCCGCTAATAGTGCCTTTGCCGGAGCGCTCAATGTTAGTCATTCGGCGCTTCTCCCATTTGATACGCTCTATGCCGAAAACGCACCAAAAGAGCGTCATTTCGGTATTGGTGGCGCGGCCGGTAATCCACAGCCAATGAATTTTGACGCGCCGACAGCAGCTGATGGCTCGGGTGCGCAATTTATTAACTTGGGTCACATCGCGAATACCCGCGATAACAATCGCCAAGCCGTTATGGATTTCCTTAACTTAAACGCGAGTCTTAAGAATATCAGCGAGAGCGTGAATGAGATTTTGGGTGTTGGGTTAAATTACCAATCGCCCTTCGTGGTGGGGTCATCGTTAGGCGGGATTCTGGGAACCACTTTTGTCACCGTGAACCAATTGGCGATTGCAGGTGATGCATCGGTCGGGCTTAGCTCGCACCTCAATCCAATTGCAGGATTTGTCGCGTCGGGCTCCGGCAGTCAGGTAACGCAAGTGCTAGTCAATTCTGGCACCTACGCGCCAGTCATTAACGGTGGACTTGCACAATCGGGTATTAGCCCTAACACCACAAATTACGAACGCTTCCTATACGCGACCCAATCTTTGGTGGATTTGGCCGATCCCGTTAGCTATATGGGAACCCTTAAAAACCTGGGTGTACCTGTGCTCTTGCAGCAAATCAATGGCGACGCGGTAGTGCCCAATAGCGCGACTAACGCGCCGCTTGCGGGGACTCAAGGTCTGGCTTCTTTAGCTGGTGCCCAAACATTGGGATTGGGACAAACTAATTTGACTCAATCGCCGCGTGTTGGATTGGTGAAAGTTAAGGAAGGTGGACATGCGTCTTTGCTACGCGTAGAAAATGATTCGCCTCAAGCGACTGGCGAACTGCAGGCGCAGGTGGTGACTTTCATCTTGAATCGCGGTGCAGTTGCTGTTGGAAGCATGGCACCAGGAATTATTGATAGCGAATAACCGAAGACATAAAAAAACCGGACAATGTCCGGTTTTTTTATGTCCGTAAATTAAGAAGGCTTTACCGCGCTTTAAGTACTTCGATCATCTTTTCCATCTCGGCTTGGGTGCCGATAGTAATGCGTAGAAAACGATTGATTCTCGGCTTATTAAAATAACGCACTAAAATTTTATGTTCACGTAAGTAAGTGAAAATACCTTGGGCGTCTTCTTTAGGCGCTGCGAAAATAAAATTCGCTTTCGAGGGAAGTACCGAAAAACCGAGTGCTTCGAGTTCACGAGTGGTCCACTCGCGTGTTTCGATAATTTTATTACAGCAGTCTTCAAAATAATTTTGATCTTTGAATGCTTCCACAGCCGCTGCTTCTGCGATGCTATCGAGCGGATAAGAGTTAAACGAATCTTTTACGCGGATTAATCCGTTGATAAGCGCTTCATTTCCTATCGCAAACCCTACGCGCATTCCTGCCAATGAACGAGATTTCGATAAGGTTTGTACCACTAATAAATTGTCATATTGCTCGGTTAATGGAATCGCGGTTTCACCACCAAAATCAATATAGGCTTCATCAATTACTACGAGTGAGTCGGGATTCGCTTTTAACAGTTGTTCAATTTCGTTGCGCGTTTTAGCGATTGAGGTCGGTGCATTGGGGTTAGGCAGAATGATGCCACCGTTGGGTTTTTGATAAACGGCAAAATTAATCGAAAAATCCTCGGCCAATGCAGGAGTTTCATAATCGATGCCGTAAAGTTTGCAATAGACGGGATAAAACGAATAGGAAATATCCGGAAATAAAATAGGTCTATCTTGTTTGAAAAACGCCAAAAATAACAGCGCTAACACTTCATCCGAACCATTGCCAACAAACACGTTTTTGTTGCTCACATGGTAATAATCCGCGAGCGTATTTTTAAGTGTCTCTGAGTTAGGATCTGGGTATAACCGTAAACGGTCTACGCGCGCCTGATCGATCACCCGAGCCACATTGGGCGAGGGCGGAAACGGGTTCTCGTTGGTGTTGAGCTTAATTAAACCATCGACTTTGGGTTGCTCGCCAGGGACGTAAGGTTCGAGCGTATGAACGATGGGGCTCCAGAATTTGGACATAATAATTCCTTAGCGGCAAACAGTCTTAATGGGTAGGCGAGTATATCCCAGCGTTAGCGAACAAGCAGCTGGGATACTTAATCAATGCGCCAGTGCGGTCTTGGGTTTAAAGCTATACACACGACAACTTAATAAAATCGCGGCGACGATCAAGCCAATGATGAGCGCAATCCAAAATCCCGGTGCGCCCATAGGCGCAACCAACCAATCCTTAAAGGTGAGTACGTAGCCCAGTGGAAGGCAGATTCCCCAAAAGGCGAGTAGCATCATAACCATAGGAATTTTGGTGTCTTTGTAGCCGCGCTGAACGTTAATCATAGTGACTTGAATGACGTCGGCAATTTGAAAGATCGCGCCAAAAATTAGAAGATCAATCGCAATGGCTTGAACGACTTTGTCGCTGGTGTAGATGGCGGCAATTAACTCGCGGCCAAAAAAGAGAATCGGCGCGTTAACGCAGGCGATGAGCAAGGCCAGTAACACCGCATATTTCGCCACCAGTCGCGCGCCCTGCGCATCTTGTGCGCCCACCAGAAACGCAATGCGAAGCGTTAACGCCATACCGATACTGAGCGGAATCATGAAAAATACTGAGACTACGTTGAGTACGATCTGGTGCCCAGCCACTACCTCGGCACCCAGCGGGGCGAGAAATAACGCAATCATGCAAAACATCGAGACTTCAACAAACATGGTGATGCCAATGGGTAACCCCAAGGCGAGTAATTGTTTAATGTCTTGCAATGCTGGTTTGCATCGCTCTTTAATGAGGTGAAAGTTGCGAAAACTTTTGCTGGTGTTGAGGTAAATAATCAGCCCGATAAGGGCAATCCAGTTGGCAATACTCGTCGCCCAACCGCAGCCAATGCCGCCCATCGCGGGAAGTTCGAAAAAACCAAAATCATGACCGTAGATAAACAAATAGTTGAGTGGAATATTCACAATTGCACTTAGCAGGAAAAACACCATCACCACTCGTGTTTTGCCCAAGCCATCGGTTAGGCCGCGCAAGGTGTTTAAAAGCATTAATGCCGGAATACCCCAACTGAAGGCGGCTAAGTAGCCGGTGACTACCCTCGCGGTGGCTTCGTCTAATTGCAGTATGGGCAGGATTGGATCGATGTTAAGAACGCCAATGATCATGAGCAGAGTGCCAATCAGCGCAATGTACAGCCCCTGCCAAGTAGTATGAATAATTTTGGCGTGATCGCCCGAACCGTGTTGCCCCGAAATGGTGGGTTGGAGCGCACACAAGGTACCGGTGAAAAAGAGTAAAAAGGGTACCCAAAGGCTGGTTGCAATGCCCACGCCCGCGAGGTCAACCGCGCTGGCGTGGCCTGCCATAATGGTGTCCACCACGCCGCTGCACATCTGCGCGAGTTGGGCAATTAGCATAGGTCCGCCCAGCACCGAGAGCGTTTTTAGCTCGTGGAATAGTCGTGGACCTTTGGATAAATGCGTTGGGATTTCGGGATGATCTAGATTAAGGGAGGACACATTACACTCGACTGGCGAACAAAAATAATCGCGCCACTATATCAAATCCCTCGCTCTCGGGCTTGCGCTCATACTTCGAGAGTTGAATTTATCGTCACTATGCGGCACTGCTTAAAAACAGAGGCAGCTTCCGAGGTTGGAGTAAGGCGAAGCTGGTGCAGAGACGCATAATCCACTTGCAGCCGACTAAACAGTTCGCCGCTTATGGGTATCCCTAAGATTTTGGCGATTAAGGCTCGGATGACCCCACCATGACAAATCACCACGATACAGTTCCGGTGATGAGTTTGCGCCTCTTTAAGAAGTGCAGTAAAAGCCGCTTCGACTCGCTGGGTGAAATTAGCGAGGGGTTCACCCTTGGGCGGCGAGATTGCTAATGGATCTTGGTAATAGCGTGTGAGATGTGGCCAGGCTTGGTCGGGGTTATCGGCAAATTCGGTATCGAAGGCATCGAAAGCAATGCCATCCCAAAGACCGAAGTCGATTTCGGCCAACTCTGGAGACACCCTTAGTGGTATTTGATGTGATTCGCTAAACCGCGTTGCAGGCTCACAACAGCGCCGTCTAGGCGAACTCCAAATGGCATCGATTGGCGCCGCGCGATTTAGGCGGGCGAGTTGTTCAAGAACTTTTGTTTTGCCGAGCGTTGTTGAGGCGATATCGGTTATACCGTAAAGCGCTGCTGGGCCATCAACCTCTCCGTGTCGAATCAAAAAAATGTCCATGAAGCACCTAGATTCCTTGCAGGCTAACGGCGGCAACGAGAGTGGCGTAAATCGCTAGCTCACAAATTTGTTGGGCCGCGCCTAAACAATCGCCGGTGTAGCCGCCAATTTGGCGATGAAAAAACGCCTTGAGAAGTTGCCGCACAACAACAAGCACACCAACCAATAGGAGCGCGGTTTGCCAAGTTATTAATAACAGAATCGGCGCACAGCACAGCAGTAGTAGTGCGCAGTCGAATCGAGATTGCTGATTTGCCAGCGGCTTACTTTTACTGGTATCTAAATCGGCAACGTAGGGCATGTCGAATATCAAAGTGCCCGAAACCGCTCGCGACAAAGGGTAGGCAATCAGAATCGCCAGAAGGATATCGCTATTCTCGATGAGTAATACATATTTACCGAGCAGTGCCATCACCAGCGCCGCTGAGCCATAACTGCCAATGCGGCTATCTTTCATGATGGCGAGTTTTTTATCCCGTGCGAAAGCACCGCCGAATCCATCTGCCGTATCGGCAAGACCATCCTCGTGGAAAACGCCGGTCAGCATGAGACTAAACGCCATGGCTAGCCAAATACTGATGGAATCTGAAAATATAAGGCTCGCCAACCAAAAGAGGCCAGCGACAAGTCCGCCCAGCAACCAGCCCACCAATGTGTAATAGCGGCTAGAGCGGTTGAGCAACTCGGGCGAGTAGGGCAAGTTTGCCGGCATTGGGATTCGCGAGAAAAAGCCCAATGCCAAGAGGAAGAGATTGATCTCTCGCCGGATTCGCGTTAGCACTAGAGCTCGACTCCCGCGCCTTCGAAAGATGCCATTTGGTTGTAGAAGCTCACTGCCGATTGTAAAAGCGGCATGGCCAAGGCAGCGCCAGAACCTTCACCTAAATGCAAACCTAGGTCGAGCAGGGGGTTAGCGCGAAGGGTTTCGAGTAAGAGTTGGTGGCCCGTCTCGTGAGATTGGTGCGCGAAAATCATGTAATCGCGTGCGGCGGGGTACATAGACACCGCGACTAACGCCGCCGCACCCACGATAAAACCGTCGATTAGCATGGTGGTTTTAGCCTCGGCGCAGGCCAAGATGGCGCCGCACATTTGTGCAATTTCGAATCCACCAAACTGACGTAGTGCTTCGAGCGCGTCCACCTCGCCCGCGCGTTTAAGCGCTTGACATACCAGGGCAATTTTCAGGCGAAGTTGATCGGCAGTGATGCCAGTGCCGAGCCCTACACACTGTTCAACGTCAGCGTGAGTAATCGCCGATAAAATGGCTGACGCGGCACTGGTGTTACCTATGCCCATTTCGCCAAAGGCTATTACGTTCGAGCCGGAGGCGATTTCTTGCTTAGCGATGGCTGAGCCTAACTCGAGTGCTCGCTCGCATTCTTCTTTCGACATGGCAGGTTCGTACACAAAATTGCGAGTGCCAGCGGCTATCCGCTGGTTAATGAGCGCGTTGGGCGCAGGAACAATTTCGTATTGAATGCCGGCGTCGATAATTTTGATCGCAATATGATTAGTGCGACAAAAGCAGTTAATGGCAGCTCCGCCCGACAAGAAATTTAACACCATCTGCTGGGTGACGCGGCTTGAGGTAATGCTCACACCTTCCTCAGCAATGCCATGGTCGCCAGCGAATACCAACATAATCGGACGATTGATCGTCAAACGATCGGTGTTTTGAATGAGTGCGATTTGTGCGGCGATGTCTTCAAGTTGCCCCAAGGAACCCTTGGGTTTAGTTTTGGAGTCGATTTTTTGTTGGATGATTGATTGCTTGCTGCGATCAAGGTGGCTAATCTGCCAAGTCGGTGCCATAAATCCTGTCCTCTTAATTCAGGTTGGTAAATTATCACAAACCCCTTGTGGCGGCTATGTCAACGTTCTGCGGATATCACTTATCGCAATAACGCATTTTCGGCAGCTTAGCTTCGAGCGGTTTTTTCGAATTTTTTCACTCATTAATAGGTGTTAATCATGTTTGATCAACTTCCGTTGTTGCCCGCCGACCCGATTCTCGGTCTTAGCCAAGCTTACGCGCTTGATAGTAATCCTAATAAAGTAGATTTAGGTGTTGGTGTTTACAAAAACGATGCTGGTCAAACACCGATCATGAAGGCCGTGGCCTTGGCGCAAGAGGTGCGTTTTCAAACCGAAACCACTAAGTCTTACACGCCTCCAGCGGGTATTGCCGGCGCTAACGAAGCGGTAAAAAAATTAGTGTTTGGTGAGCATCATTCTGCGCTGAAAGACAACCGCGTGCGCGTAGTTCAAACCCCTGGTGGCTGTGGTTCACTTCGTGTAGCGGCTGAATTGATTCAACGAGCAAAACCCGGTGCCACTATTTGGGTGAGCACTCCAACCTGGGCTAACCACATACCTCTATTGTCGAGTGCGGGGATTCAGATTCGCGAATACCCTTACTACGACTACAACACGCATAGCATTGATTTTGCCGCCATGCTTGCGGTGCTTAACACTGTTCCGCAGGGCGATTTGGTATTGCTACACGCTTGCTGTCACAACCCAAGCGGAGCGGATTTAACACAAGAACAGTGGCAGCAAGTGGCCGATGTGTTATTGGTCAGAGGCGTCATTCCGTTTATTGATATGGCGTATCAAGGCTTTGGTGATGGTTTGAATGAAGACGCCTACGGTGTTCGACTTATGGCCGAGAAACTGCCAGAGGTTGTGGTGGCAACTTCCTTCTCGAAAAACTTTGGGCTGTATCGCGAGCGTGCGGGAAGTCTGGCGCTGGTGTGCCGTAATCCGCAAGAAGCGGATGCGACTTTCAGCCAAATGTTAAGCGTGGCGCGCAGTATTTATTCCATGCCACCGGCGCACGGTGCTTATTTGGTCGATGTGATTTTGCATGATGAAACCCTCACTCATGCGTGGGAAACAGAGCTCGACGAGATGCGCGAGCGCATCGCGAGTTTGCGTGTCGGGTTGGTTGAAGCGCTCAATAAGCTGCAAGATCAGCGCGATTTCAGTTTCATTGCGAAAGAGAAAGGAATGTTTTCATTCTTGGGGTTAAGCAAAGAGCAGGTTGCTAAACTCAAATCCGAGTACAGCATTTATATGACGGACAACAGTCGTATCAGTGTGGCGGGGCTGAGTCTCGATAAATTAGATTATGTGGCTAAAGCCATAGTGGCGGTGCTGTAAACGCTAATCGATAAAAAAGGCGAGCAGATGCTCGCCTTTTTTATTTAACCTTGTTTGACGGGCTCTTTGGCTTCGGTCTCGATTTTCACGAGAGCTTGTAAATCGTCGACCTTGATTACTGCTTTTTGCAGAATGAGCGAATTTGGATAGTTAATGATGTCGCCGTTTAAGCGACGAATGATGACGTGAAACATACTAATTTCAATGATCACACCGGAGATGTCGTCGTCCTTGTCGACGATACGAATAGCGTCTCCAATTTTGTATGGGAAGCCGAAGAAAATTAACATGCTTGCGGTCACGTTACTCAAGATCGACCACTGGGCAAATAAAGCCACGCCCACAACGGCAAAGATCGAGGATAAAAAGACAGAAATGTCGCTCAGACCTAAGCCAAAAATAAAGCAAATCACCATCACCGCCCAAAAGGCCAATCCGATGTTGATGATGCGTGTCATGTACACCGCACGCAGATCATTCGGTGAGTGGCGTTCTGCCACTTTAATGATGATGCGATTAACAAACTTGGCAAATACGTAAAATATTAATCCAGCGATCAACGCCATAATGGCTTTGTGGGTCATGCTATGGGCTAAGATCGATTGAAAGCTGGGTAAATAGTCGGTCATAGTCATCTCTAAAAAATTCGCCTAGTGTTAGAGGGTTGAGTAATTAAACATAGCCTGAATCTTGGCAATCAAGACGCCGTCGGCTACACCTCAAAAATGAATTGGGTTAGTTTATCGTATTTAGCTTCATCCAAACTGAATAAGGATCGAATAAATGAAATGCATTGCGCATAGAGGAGGCCCAAGCGCCGGAAACCTTGCTTTGCCTGAAAATAGTTTGGCGGCTATTGCTCGCGCGCTAGAAATGGGGGTGGATGGAATCGAGATCGACGTCTTTGCGGTAGACGGTGAATTGTGGATCGCCCACGACCGCGTCTTAGGTCGGACCATCAATGGCGAAGGTGTCATGATTGATCAAACCCATGATTACCTCGCTTCTCTTAAACTGAGTAATGGCGAATCTATACCCCGACTTCGCGACGTGTTGCAGCTAGTGGGCGATAAAGCCGAGCTTAACATCGAAATTAAAGGGCCGAACGTGGTGCCTTTGCTGGCGCGACAACTGCGCGATTTTATGCTCGATTACCACACGACCTTCGAGCAGTATGTGCTGTCGAGTTTTGATCACCAGCAGCTCCACCAAGCGTTACTCGCCATGCCGCAGGTGCGGCGCGGTGTCTTGGTCGAGGGAATCCCTTACGGATACGCGGCCATCTGCGAACCTTTAAAAGCATTCTCGTTTAATACTGGGCTTGAGTTTTTATCCCCAGAATTATTAGCCGATGCACGCAAACGCGGATTAGAAAATTGGATTTACACCGTTAATCGTCCTGAAGACTGGGCACTTTTGAGTGAGTTACCGGTGGATGCCATCTTCACCGATCGCCCCGACGCGTTTATGGCATTTCGGGAAAATGCTGTGAATGGATGGAAGTCTTAATCCGCCTCTGGGTAGAATAAGCCCGCGAGAGCCGGCGGCTTTCGATGGGCGACACTCTAATTTATTAAAAGAAGACAACAATGATTAAATCACTCAAATTCGGTTGGGCTCTTAAGGTATTGCTTTGCTTTGCCTTGGTGTTGCCAACCATTCAGGCAATTGCAAATGAGGTTCGCATCCATCCGGATGCAAAACACTTTTTATACACGGGCCGGATCGATTTCTCCGACCCTAAAGCGCCGCTACTAAGCTGGCCGGGTACGAGCATCAAAGCGAACTTTACCGGTACGTCCCTAAAAATCGTTTTGGACGATCAACACGGGAAAAATTATTACAGCGTGATTGTCGACGGCGACATTTACCATCCATTCGTTATTGAGGCCAAAAAAGGCGAACACAT
This sequence comes from Cellvibrio sp., assembly GCA_051885175.1. Taxonomy (GTDB): domain Bacteria; phylum Pseudomonadota; class Gammaproteobacteria; order Pseudomonadales; family Cellvibrionaceae; genus Cellvibrio. Next base: position 146,260 of record JBJEWS010000006.1, on the reverse strand, counting down.
TTATACCGTGTACGAAAATCTTCGAGCAGGTTCGCATACATTAGAAATTTATAAGCGCACCGAAGGTGAAGAGGGTGCGACGCGTTTCAAAGGCGTTGTATTGTCTGAGAAAGGCAAGTTACTGCCACCGCCAAAACGCCCCACCCGTCGCATTGAAATTTACGGCGATTCAATCACTTCAGGCATGGGTAACGAAGCGGCCGATAACGCCGAAGACGATGTGCTTGCTGAGAAAAATAATTTCTGGGCTTATGGTGCGATTACAGCGCGCAATCTAAATGCGGAGCTGCACACGATTAGTCAAAGCGGTATCGGTATTATGGTGAGTTGGTTCGACTTCATCATGCCGAATTTTTACGATCAATTAAGCGCGGTGGGTGATAACGATACTCAGTGGGATTTTACCCGCTGGACGCCGGACGTGGTGGTCATCAATCTCATGCAAAACGACAGTTGGTTGATTGATCGCGAAAAACGACTAAGTCCGATTCCAACCGACGATCAACGTGTAGAGGCCTATAAAGATTTCGTGAAAAAAATTCGTGCGAAATATCCCCGCGCCCAGATCGTTTGTGCCATGGGAAGTATGGATGCAACCGCTTCAAACAAATGGCCAAATTATGTGCGCCGTGCAGTGCGTGAATTAAAAGCCGATGGCGATACGCGCTTATCGACAATCTTTTTCCCTTACTCGGGCTACGGTAAGCATCCGCGGATTGCTCAGCATAAATTTAACGCCGAGCTGCTAACCGGATTCTTGAAAAAGAAAATGATGTGGTAATAAAAAGGCCCTTTTAAAGGGCCTTTTTTTGATTGGTACTTTTCGGCTACTTCTTCAAATTCGCCACGCGGAAGTAAGCGTCTTTGGGTTGCTTCTTGCGATCGAATAGTAATGGGTAAGAGGTGCGCCCAGGAATTGGGAAATCGTTGAGCCATGTGGCGTCGTCGCTTACACCCCAAAGAGTAACGCGGTCGATTTTGTCGGCGTGTTTGATGAAGAGTTTGAATAAGTCTTCGTAACGACGCGCTAAGCGATCACTCATTTCTTGCGTTAAGCCATTTTTAAAAGGGTCGCGCTCTGGGCGATATTCAAAACGCGTGGAAATTTCGGCGGTCGGCAAATCCCACACCAAAGGTAATACGTCGATATCGAGTTCGGTGAAGTGAACGCGCAAACCTAGCTCGGCGAACGCAAGGATACTTTTTTCGATGTCGGCCACACTTGGGGTTTCGATATTGATGTGACCTTGAATTCCCACACCATGAATTGGAGTGCCGCGCTTCAAGTGTTTCTTCAGCATTTCGACTGTTGCATCGCGCTTGCCTTCACGCTCGATGTTGTAGTCGTTGTACACCAAGTGAGCTTTTGGATCGACCTCGTGCGCTAGATTAAAGGCGCGATCGATGATGCTGTCGCCAAGAGTTTTATACCAATGGCTTTGACGGTATTGGTTGTCATCGTCGATGAACTCATTCACCACATCCCAATGGGCGAGTTTGCCTTTGTAGCGCTCAACCAGAGTTTGGATATGGTCGTCGACTTTGCGATTAAGGGCATCGGCACTGATGTACTTACCGTCTTTGTCAAAGAATTGGGTGTTGTCCATTTGGCTATGCCAAATGAGAGTGTGGCCGACCATCTCCATATTGTTAGCTTCACCGAAGGCGACAAAGGCATCGGCGTCGGCGAAATTCCAAGAGCCATCGGGGTTACGGATTTCTTCCCATTTCATACAGTTTTCGGGAGTGATGCTGCTGAATTCGCGCTTGATTAGCGCGGTGAGGTAAGGGTCTTTCTCTTCAATAATGAAGCGATTGAGAGCAGCGCCAATGGTAAAATCTTTTGCGTATAAATCTTTTAACCCCTGTGCTTTTAACGAAGATGCGGTGCCGCATCCGGCTAGTGGAAGACTTGCGGCCAAGCCTGCAAGGCCGGAGTGCTTGAGTAAATCTCTGCGAGAAAGAGCCATAGTTACCTCGTGGGGCGCGATAAGTTAAGTATTGTTAGATATGAGACTGTTATATTTACTTTGACTATAACCTATCCCATTATGGCACGACTTCCAATGGCCTTTACAATAATTGATAAGGCCTCTTGTATACTAGTGTGTAGAATGTCGAGTTAATGATGCTGGCGAGACTGCGCCGGACTTACACGAACACCCCTTTTTTAATTGAAGATGAGGTCATCAGTGAAACACTACGCTAAAAAATTAGTGATGTGCCTTTCAATGTGTTCCGGGCTTGGCCTTGGCACAATGGCATGGGCAGAAGACGGATACGAGATGTGGCTGCGATATCAGCCCTTGACCGATCAATCGACGTTAAAAGCCTACCAATCAAGCATTCGCAATGTGGTAGTGGCGGGTGACTCCGAAACGACCGATGCTATCCGCAAAGAGTTGACTCTAGGTTTGAGTGGCTTGTTAGCGCGTGAAATCCGCGCCATCAACTTGGCCAAGTCGGAAACGCGCCTTGCTAAAAACACCTTATTAGTGGGCACGCCGCAAAGCTCCGACGCCATCGCCAGCCTAGCCTTGACCGAGCGTTTAAAAGCCCTAGGTGACGAAGGTTTTATCATTGAGCAAACTAAAGTTAATAAGCGCCCGACGCTTGTGGTTGCCGCGAACACCGACATAGGCGCGCTCTACGGCAGCTTCCATTTGTTGCGTTTGTTGCAAACCCAAAGCTCGATCGAGACTTTGAGCGTGGCATCTAAACCAAAGCTTGATTACCGCGTTATCAATCACTGGGATAATTTGAACCGTGTGGTTGAGCGCGGCTATGCCGGATTATCGCTGTGGGATTGGGGTAGTCTGCCGCATTACAAGTCGAAGCGTTACGAAGACTACGCGCGTATTAACGCCTCGCTCGGTATCAACGGTACAGTAATTAACAACGTCAATGCCGACCCGCGAATTTTAAGCGATCAATTTTTAGAAAAAGTGGCGGCACTCGCTGACGTATTCCGCCCCTACGGCATTAAAGTGTATGTGTCAATTTACTGGAACGCCCCGCGCGCTTTCGGTGATGTCGATAGCGGCGATCCGCTAGATCCACGTGTACAAGCCTGGTGGAACGAGCGCGCCAAGAAAATCTATTCGTACATTCCTGACTTTGGTGGCTTCTTAATTAAAGCCAACTCCGAAGGTGAACCCGGTCCGCAAGATTACAATCGCACTCACGCCGATGGCGCTAACATGATGGCGCGCGCGCTTAAGCCACACAATGGTGTTGTTTTCTGGCGTGCGTTTGTTTATTCGCCCGATATTGGCGATCGCTTCCGTGGTGCTTACGACGAATTTGTACCTCTGGATGGTCAGTTCGATGAGAACGTTATCGTTCAAATTAAAAACGGTCCTATCGACTTCCAGCCACGTGAACCCTATTCGCCATTATTTACCGGTCTCAAAAAGACCAACATGATGATGGAATTCCAAGTTACCCAAGAGTATTTCGGGTTCCACACGCACTTAGCCTACCAAGGTCCATTATTCGAAGAAGCGCTTAAGACCGATACCCTTATGAAAGGTGAAGGCTCGGCTCTGGGCAAGGTTCTAGATGGAACTCTAACGCCTATGTCGCGCACCGGTATGGCAGGGGTGGTAAACCCTGGCACCGACCGTAACTGGACCGGCCATCCGTTTGTACAATCGAGCTGGTACGCCTTTGGCCGTATGGCGTGGGATTGGGAATTAAGTGCGGATGAAATTGCAGAAGAATGGTTGCGTCAAACTTTCACGAATAATCCTGCGTTTGTCGACCCAGTAAAAACCATCATGATGTTCTCGCGCGAAGCGGGCGTGAATTACCGTAACCCACTGGGATTAACGCACTTGTATTCACAGGGCGACCATTACGGCCCAGCGCCTTGGACTGAAGAGGCTCCACGCTTCGACTGGACAGCGCTTTATTATCACCGCGCGTCTGCCAACGGCTTAGGGTTTAATCGCACTAAAACGGGTTCTAATGCGGTTGCACAATACCCCGAAGCGCTTGCTAAGATTTACGGCGATCTTGAGCAAGTACCTGACGATTTATTGCTGTGGTTCCACAATGTACCTTGGGATCACAAAATGAAATCAGGCCGTACTTTATGGAACGAGCTGGTGCACAAATACTCTGAAGGCGTTGACCAAGTACGCGAGATGCGCCGCGTGTGGGATGCCCAAGAAGGAAAAATCGATCAAGAGCGATTCTTAGAAGTTAAAGCGCTGCTCGCCGTACAAGAATTTGAAGCGATTCGCTGGAGAGACAGTTGTTTGCTTTACTTCCAAACCTACTCGAAGCGTCCAATTCCGGCTGAATACGATCAGCCAAAACACACGCTTGAAGAATACAAAAAAATGGCTCGCACTCTTTACGTGCCCGAGCCATGGCATCCTGCCAGTTCAAGCCGCGTTCTTAAGTAATTCAAAGCCCTCGTATGAGGGCTTTTTTGTATCGCTAAAATGTGATTGGTTCGAAGATTTAAGTGAGCCTTATCCCCATGACGGTTTTAATGTTGGGTAGGCGCTATAATTGCCAAACAATTTTCCTCAGTGATCTTGGTAATGACGGCAGCTTTTCTTCTCACAAGACAGTGGCGCGACACTCGTAACGGAGTGTCGCTTGAGCTGTGGTGGGCGAGCGAAAATGGGCCGCTATTTACGCAAATCACCCATCAAGAAGTGGTGTTTTTTAGCCGCGCTCGTGACGCTTCGAAAGTGGACGAAATTCTGACAGGAATTCGGTATCGCCGAGGCGAAGTTGCGTTAAAAACTTTTCGCAATGATAAGGTTGATGCACTTTATTTTAAATCGCAGCGTGATAGTCGTGATGCTCAAACACGGTTATCGCACGCAGCCTTAGATTTTTGGGAAGGCGATATTCGCCCCCCCGAACGCTATTTGATGGAGCGATTTATCACCGCTACTGCCGGGATTGAGGGCGGCACGTTAAATTCTTCGGGATCATTTTCCGCCATTACCAACCCGCGGCTTCTTCCTCTTGCCGATTCGCATTTTCGCCCTTCACTTAAAGCGCTTTCCATCGATATTGAAACATCCATGGATGGAACCCAGCTTTACTCCATTGCATGTTTGGGTGATGGCCTTTCTATAGTTTTTATGGTCGCGGACGATGGCGCGTCGCTCGAGATTGTCGACGATTTTCAGTTAATAGCGTGCGCCGATGAAAAAGATTGCCTAGAAAAGTTTATTGCCTGCGTGGGCGAATTCGATCCCGATGTATTGATCGGATGGAACTTTGTGCAATTCGATTGTTGGGTGCTTGAGCAAATTGCTAAAAAAGTTTCTCTACCGCTAACTCTTGGGCGAAACAATTCCACCGGACACTGGCGACAAGAAGAAGGTGAGAATGGCCGGCGATTTGTCGTATTTCCTGGGCGCGTGGCACTCGATGGTATTGAATTATTAAAAGCGGCCAATCATAGATTCGAAAGCTATTCGTTAAGTCATGTTTCGAAAGACATTCTCGATAGTGATAAGTTGATCGATAGTGATGATCGCGGCGAGGCCATTACGCAACTTTTTCACACCGATAAAATTGCTTTAGCTCGTTACAACCTTCAAGACACACGTTTGGTGTGGGAAATATTTTCTCGACTCTCGCTGATTGAATTTGCTATGGCGCGCAGCCAATTAACTGGGTTGTTGCTTGATCGAATTGGTGGTTCGGTCGCGGCATTTGAATACTTATATTTGCCGCGATTGCATCGCAAAGGCTATGTCGCCCCGAATTTAGGCGAACAAGAAATCGATATCGTAAGCCCCGGCGGCTACGTGATGAATTCTCGCCCTGGGCTTTACGATAACGTTTTGGTGCTCGACTTTAAAAGTCTATATCCCAGCATTATGCGCACCTTTTTAATCGATCCTTGTGCGTTTTGGATGGCGGAGCATAAAAATTTATCCGAAGAAGATCGCGTGCTTGGTTTTAACGGTGCGAGTTTCGCTCGGGTGGGGCATGTTTTGCCGGAGGTGATCGCCAATTTAAGTCAGGCGCGTGAGCAGGCCAAAATTGATAAAGACGATGCCCTTTCGCATGCGATAAAAATTATTATGAATTCGTTTTATGGTGTGTTGGGTTCGACCGGATGCCGCTTTTGTGATCCTCGCGTGAGCTCATCAATTACGCTGCGCGGTCATGACATTATTCAAAAAAGCAAACAGTGGATCGAGACTCAGGGGTACCAAGTTATTTATGGGGACACAGATTCGTTATTCGTATGGCTCGAAAATAATTGCCAGCGTTTTTCGCCTAAAACGGAACAAGAGTGCAATTTCATTGGCAAGCGTTTAGCTCGTGAATTAAATGCCTGGTGGAGGAAAACCATCAAGGATGAATTCGCATTAACGAGCTACCTTGAGATTCAATTTGAAACTTACTACCAACGCTTTTTGATGCCCACCATCCGCGGATCCGAGCTTGGTACCAAAAAACGCTACGCGGGTTATGCGGTAGTGAATGGTGAACCAACACTCGTATTCAAAGGATTAGAAAGTGTTCGCACCGACTGGACGGCGATTGCCAAACGCATTCAAGAAACACTCTATGCCAAGGTATTTAAAGGCGAGGATTATCACGAATGGATTCGGGAGCAGGTTGCCCGCGTGAGAGCAGGTAACTGTAACGACGAACTAATTTACCGGAAGCGTTTAAGACGCCCACTTTTCGATTACGTTAAAAATATTCCGCCGCAAGTTCAGGCTGCAAGAAAGTGGTTTGAATTTACTGGCCATACTCATCGCGCCGGTGAGTGGATTAGTTATGTGATGACGACTAATGGCCCAGAGCCTCTGGGGCTATTCGATTACGATTGGCAATATTTGCAATCCCCCCTCGATTACGATCACTACGTTGCAAAACAGATTGCGCCAGTGGTTGACAGTATTTTGCATTTTTCGGGCGAATCTCTCGAAAGAGTTTTAAATAACCAGCTCTCTTTATTCGATTAACTAGCGCCCAATTCTCGACTAACTATCACCGCATTTGCGTCGATTGTTAACCTTCGTCATTAATTGTAAACCCAGTATACGCCCTTGTTATGTGCAAATAGACTATAAGTGCGAAGTCTTAACGGCTGTTTGCAATTTACCAATAATAAAAGGAGATGGGCATGGGGTATCCACACGGTCAATGGTGCCGCCTAGCGGTGGCATTTTCGATCACATTGAGTTTCGCTGCAGCAGCGCCACTGCAAGCGAAAGATAATTTAACGCTAAACGATAAAGACTATTTCGAGAAGCCGGGTTTAAACCTGCTGGTGTTTAGCAATTGGTACGACGGTTTGTTTAGCGACTCTAAAACCAGTGGTGTCGAAATTATTCATCACGGCGAGCGCACCGTTACTAACGGCGATGTGCGACTTAATGCAACGCCGGAACAATGGGATATGACGCCCATGTTCAAAGAACGCAAAGTTAATAAAAAAGAGCAAAGCATCGAAGCCTTTCTGCATTACCCCGAGCAAGAGTTCGATTTCTCGATCAAAGTTATTAAAAACCAGAAGGGCGTTACCTTAAGCGTTCATCTTCCAAAACCGCTACCTGAATCTTTAGTGGGTAAAGCGGGTTTCAATTTAGAGTTTTTACCCGCTGCTTATTTTCATAAGTCTTTCATTATGGACGAGCAGATTGGAAATTTTCCGGTCTATCCAACAGGGCTTAAAGAGATTAATGGCAAGGCCGAGCCAGTCGCACTTGCGCGCGGACACCACATCGTTTTAGCGCCAGAAGACCATCTTCGCCGTATCAGTGTTAGCTCTGCCAACACCCCCATTGAGCTTTTTGACGGCCGTGGAAAAGCCCAAAACGGCTGGTTTATTTTGCGCAGTAAAATTCCTGCAGGTAAAACGGGTGTGGTAATCGAATGGCAAATCGACGCGTCGACAGTGAAGAATTGGGTGCGTGAGCCCATGATTGCCCATTCGCAAGTGGGTTATCACCCAAGTCAGAAAAAAATCGCCGTGATTGAATTGGATGCACGTGATAAAAAAGTCCACACGGCAAAATTGGTAAAAATTAAGCCAGACGGAACTCGCGCTGTTGTCGCAAGCGGTAAACCCAAGCGTTGGGGCAACTACCTGCGTTACCACTATCGTCAGTTTGATTTCAGCCACGTAAAAGATACAGGGTTGTACGCAATTCAATATGGCGATCAGGAAACTCACAGTTTCCGTATAGCGCCTAATGTATACGATGCGGCGTGGCATCCGACGCTAGATGTATTTTTGCCGGTGCAAATGGATCACGTGACGGTAAACGAGTCTTATCGAGTATGGCACGGCGCATCGCATCTTGACGACGCGCTTCAAGCCCCAGTTAATCACGAACATTTTGATCTCTACGCCCAAGGGCCAACGACCGACACCAAATTCAAACCAGGCGAACATATTCCTGGGCTGAATATTGGCGGTTGGTACGATGCCGGTGATTACGATATCCGCACGCAAACACAGTATGCCGTGGTGAATAATTTGGTTACCGCATGGGAAATGTTTGATCTCAAACGTGATACCACATCGGTTGATTATGCGCGCAAGTATGTTGATCTTCACACCGCCGATGGCAAGCCGGATATGTTGCAGCAAATCGAACACGGGACGCTGGCGTTGATCGCGCAGCACCGCGCCATTGGCCATGCGATTCCCGGAATAGTGGAGGCGCACCTCGATCAATACCATCATCTCGGCGATGGTGTGACGAAAACGGATAACCTTATTTATGATCCGAGCATGGGTGAGCTTGAAACCGACGGATTTAAAAGCGGTAAGTTCGACGATCGCTGGGCGTTTACCAGTAAATCCTCTGCGCTCAATTATGGTTCGGCAGCAGCATTGGCGGCCGCGGCTCGGGCGTTGAAAGGATTTAATGATGATCTTGCACAGGAGTCTTTAGCAACGGCGAAAAAAGTGTGGGCCGATGAGCAGGCAAAGCCCGAGCCCGATAATTTCCGCCATGGGAATACCACCGGCGGTAAGTTAGAGCACGAACAATTAAAAGCGGCTTTGGAATTACTTATTGCAACCGGCGATAAACAGTATCAGCCCGCTATCGCAAAACTGCTCGAACAAGAAGAGTTCGGTTTTATGGCGTCTTGGTTTATTCGCGCAATTCCCTACATGGATACAGGTTTTAAAGCGAAGGTAGAAGCCAAGGCTCGGGCTTATACTCAAACACTCGCCGACATCCAAAGTAAAAATCCGTTTGCGGTGCCGATTACCGAAACCGGTTGGGCAGGTAGTGGTACGGTCATTCAATTTGCCATCAACAATTACTTTATCCACAAAGCTTTTCCGCATCTTGTCGATAGAGAATCGGTGTTGAGTGGCCTTAACTTTATTTATGGCACCCATCCGGCGCATAACTTGTCGTTAGTATCGAACGTGGGTACTCGCTCTAAAGAAGTGGCTTACGGTATGAACCGTGCCGACTTTTCATTTATCTCGGGCGGCATAGTGCCGGGTATTTTGGTTTTAAAACCGGATTACCCCGAGAACCACGAAGATTGGCCGTTCTTTTGGGGCCAAAATGAGTATGTGGTGAATCTGGCCGCGAGTTATATCTTCTTGGTTAACGCCGCCAATGAGCTGTTGAAAAGCGACGTTCATTAATTTGGCGGGAGTGAGCAAACGCGGCAGCTTGGTTGTGCCGTGTTTGCTTGTCGCCCCCAACACATTTGGCTATAGTCCGAGCTCTTATCGTTGCCAAAAGGTATCCCAATGGAAGACGTGCTCGAATTGTTACGCGAACACAATGAAACTGTCCCTGTTCCTCTAGAGCTGCCCGACGAAGAGCAGTTGGTTCAGATCGAAGAAGAAATTCTGTTGCCGATTCCTCGCGAGGTGCGAACTTTTCTTTTAGAGGCCAGTGACGTTATTTACGGCCATCTTGAGCCTGTCACTGCCGCCGACCCTTATTCACACACTTACTTGCCAGAAGTGACTGCCAATGCTTGGGCGAACGGCGTCGACCGTCATCTTTTACCAATTTGCCAAGTTGGCCATAACTATTATTGCGCCGAGCCAGATGGTGAAATCGTCTATTGGCAGGATGGTGAGATCACTGACGAATCTTGGCCTTCGATCTGGCATTGGGCGCGAGACGTTTGGTTGGAATCCTAATCACTGATAAAGCTCTAGCGACAGATTTCACGGTTTGGCACTTAAATGCTAGAAACGGCCCTAATATGCGGTAGACTCGTCGGGTTTTTACTGCAGGATCGGTAAAGTGTCATTGAGTAATCGAATAAGAATACTGGGATTATTTAGCTTATTAGCCGTGGGAAATTTAGTCGTTCCTGTCGCGGCTGATTCTTCATCGAGTTTGGCCGCGTTTGAGGAGCAAGTGCGCCTTATTGCCGAAAAAACGGCGCGAGAGCAGCAAGAGCGTGAGCGTCGCGAGGCAGAAGAGGCTCGGGAGCAAGCGCGACTTGCCAAGGCAAGTGCAGCTCAAGGCCCGCTGCGGCTTTATAAATTCAACGAAGACGGCACCACAGCGTATAGCGACCGTAAGCCCTTCAAAAAACAGTATCAGGTAGTCGTATACGATTCTTGCTACGCCTGCGGCACTTTGCCAAGCGTGAATTGGAATGTGACGCGTTTGAATACGTCAGATTTCATTGATGCTATTAACGATGCGAGCCAACATTACGGTTTAGATCCGGCTCTTGTCAGAGCCGTTATTCACGCTGAGTCCAATTTCAATCCCCTAGCTCGCTCTCGCAAAGGCGCCAGCGGCCTTATGCAACTGATGCCAGGTACGGCGCAGGATATGGGGGTCGAAGATGTTTGGGATGCTCGAGCTAACATTTTTGGCGGCACCCGCTATCTGGCCCACCTACTCAAGCGATTCGATAACAACATTACTCTCGCCACCGCTGCTTACAACGCGGGCCCAGGAAATGTTGAGCGGTATGGTGGAATCCCCCCGTTCAACGAGACCAAAACCTATGTTTACCGCGTCAACTTGTTACACCAACGTTACAAACATCAAACATTAATCGCTCACCAGTAAAAAAACGCTCAATTAATCGGCGCTTTTGCCGCTATCTATCTCATCAGGGCGCGTTGAGCGCACAAAATGCAGCATAGGTGACGACATGATAGTGACGAATTCCGCAATTGCGATGGCCGCAAGCCACACGCAAACTCAAGTCTCTGTGGTAGAAGAGCGGGTATTTTGGCAAGAGGCTTCGAGTCCTGCGCCGGCGCTTGATAGCGGATTGAGTGAATCCTCACGCCAAGCGCCTAAACTGATTGATCTTTCCGAAGCGGGGTCGGTGCTTGCCCGACATAGAATGCGTCAGACTCTCGACCTCTCACAGGAAGTCGACTCTAAAGACGCGCTCAACCTCAAAATCTTGCAGGCGACCCTCAAGGGTATATTTGGGAAAGCGCTAGGGCTTTGTGTTCCAGTGGCGGCCGAAGGTAAGCCAGCCGCAATCGAGACATCGCTTCCGTCGCCAATCACACCTCAAACAATTAGCGGCCAGAGCCTCGTTTACGAGCGCACCCAAATGTATCGCGAGACAGAGTCTCTGAGTTTTGCGGCGAAAGGGATCGTCAATACCGCCGATGGCCGCAGCATCAGCTTTGATATTTCGCTCAATATGTCTCGCGAATTCACCCAGATCACATCATCCACCGCTAATATATTTTCGGGCGGGCAAGTTCAATTGATCGATCCCATAGTGATCAACTTCGACGGAAAGGGCGCAGAACTGGTACCGGACAAGATTCAGTTCGATCTTGATATGGACGGTACCGCCGACCAAATATCGCGGCTGGGCTCAGGTAGCGGATATCTCGCTTGGGACAAAAACAACGACGGAAAAGTTAATGATGGTAGCGAACTGTTTGGCCCGACCACAGGGCGCGGTTTTGCAGAACTCGCTCAGCATGATTCGGATGGAAATGGTTTTATCGACGAGGCCGATCCCATTTATTCACAGCTGCGAATTTGGATCCAAAACCCAGATGGTACGACTCAGCTGTTTGCGCTCGGGGAAAAAGATGTCGGCGCCATTTTTTTGGGCCACGCCTCGACTCCTTTTAGTATCAATAACAGCACCAATCAAGTGATGGGACAGTTAGCAAACTCAAGTGTTTATCTTAAAGACTCAGGTGGAGTGGGCTTGGTGCAAGAGATTTATCTTGCGACTTAAATTTAGATTAAGTGGCCGGTAGGTCTTACGGGTTTTTTTAGTTGTTAAATTTCAGGTATTAAAAAAGGCGCCGTTGCGCCTTTTTTAATTAACAAATCGATTGCTACAGGAATAGTTACTTCGACTGCTCGAACAAAAACTCCATTAAGGCATTTTGCGCGTGCATGCGGTTCTCGGCTTCTTCCCAAACAATAGAATCGTCAGCATCTAACACGTCAGCGCTTACTTCTAAGCCGCGATATGCAGGCAAGCAGTGCATGAAGAGAGTGTCAGACTTCGCGTGGCTTAAAAGCTCGCGGTTAACTTGGTAGCTTGCAAAGGCGCGTTCGCGAATTTTCTTTTCTTCTTCTTGGCCCATGGAGGCCCAAGTGTCGGTAATAACGAGGTCAGCACCTTTAACGGCTTCAATTGGGTCTTGAGTGAGCATAACGCGCGACTGATAAGGTATTACGAACTCATCCTTAGGTGCGAATTCACTGGGCGTGGCGATTCGTAGTTCGAAATCACAAAGTTCAGCGGCCTGAATATAGGTGTTGCACATGTTGTTGCCATCACCCACCCAAGCTACCGTTTTGCCAGCAAGGCTGCCGCGGTGTTCGATAAAGGTTTGAATGTCGGCCAAGAGTTGGCAGGGGTGGTATTCATCGGTGAGGCCATTAACAACTGGTACTCGCGAATATTTGGCGAAACGTTCAACAATTTCGTGGCCGTAGGTGCGGATCATCACCATATCGACCATGCTGGCAATGCAACGCGCAGAATCTTCGATAGGCTCGCCTCGACCAAGCTGGGAATCTTTCGTCGATAAGAAGATGGCGTGACCGCCCAATTTAGCCATACCGGATTCAAAGGAAACGCGGGTGCGAGTTGAATTCTTTTCAAAAATCATCGCCAAGGTTTTATTTTTGAAAATATCCGGTGCGGTGCCGGCACGTACCTCAGCTTTGAGCTCGATCGCGCGAGAAATGATGTGTTCCAATTCCTCGCGATTGATGTCTTCAAGTGTTAGAAAATGTCTCGGTGCCTTTGTGGGAACCATAATAAATGCTCTTTTGTGCAGCGGGGCGCGTTATTGCGCCTCGCCTATTAAAACTCTGTAACCAGTTGAACCACCTTGGAAACTAATTCTTTCGCCTCGTCATCGGTGAGGATGAGTGTGGGTAAAAGACGGATGGTGGAGCCCGCAGTAACGTTGATTAATAAACCAAGATTACGCGCACGTTCAACAAGCTCAGGGCAGTCTTTGTCGAGTTGAATCCCGATCATAAGACCCTTTCCGCGAATATCGACAACCTTAGGATTGTTGCCGAGTGCTGCTTTAAATTCGCGTAGCAGCGAGTGTCCAAGCTCACCGGCACGATCAATAATACCGGTGGTGGTTAATGTTTCGATAACCGCGATAGCAACGCTACAGGCCAATGGGTTGCCACCAAAGGTGGTGCCGTGATTACCCGGTTGGAAAACCTGCGCGGCACGACCGCGAGCTAAACATGCGCCTATCGGAAAGCCATTGCCCAAACCTTTTGCTGTGGTCACAACGTCCGGCAAAATGCCCTCGTGTTGGTAAGCAAAATATTTTCCGGTCCGGCCATTGCCCGATTGAATTTCATCGAGCATCAAGAGCATGTCGTTTTCATCGCAAATGCGACGCAACTCTTTTAGATAGCCTTCGGCTGGAACGTGAACGCCGCCTTCGCCTTGAATGGGCTCGACCAGAATTGCGACTACATTGCCGTTGGCTTTAATGGCATTTTCAATAGCGGCCACGTCGTCGTAGGGAACGCGGATGAAGCCACTTAATAAGGGGTGGAATCCTTTTTGAACCTTGTCGTTGCCTGTGGCAGCAAGTGCGCCAAGTGTACGGCCATGGAAGCTGTGTTCCATGACGATGATTGAGGCATTCTCGCGACCGTTATCGTTAGCGAACTTGCGCGCGATTTTAATTGCTGCTTCGTTGGCTTCGGTGCCGGAGTTGGCAAAGAACACTTGATCCATTCCCGATACATCCACGAGTAGATCGGCCAAATGTAATTGTTGCGGTGTGTCGTACAGGTTAGACACGTGGATCATTTCAGCGGCTTGCTTGCAGAGTGCTGCAGTCACAGTCGGGTGGCTATACCCCAAGCAGCAGGTCGCGATTCCGCTGATGCCATCTAAGTAGGAGTTGCCTTTGTCATCCCACACTCGGCTACCTTCGCCCTTCACTAAAGTGAGGGTTCTTTTGCCGAAAGTGTTCATTAAGCTAGACATTTTTTTCTCCAAAAATATCAACAAATCGACTCCGCCGTCAGGCAGCGTAAGTAATTAAGTGGGGGAATTAACCGCAGTGTTGGCTATAAGCCAAAATCTATATGGGTATTAACAGGTGCTGGAAGCAAGATTTCACAAGCACAAAGAGGGCGGATGGAATGCCCGACGCGCAAATGCCACAAATAGGGGCTAAATATATAAGTTATTGCGTTTATTGGCAAATTCTGGCAGGTGCGCCAAAAGAGTGCAGAATTCCAACTGTTCAAAAAATGTCGCTTTTTTGAACAAGCTTGCGCCTTAAATGGCCTATACTTATCGAAATTTAATCAACAGGCATGTTGTTTTGGGAAGAGAACATTTTTCCGATTGATGAATTGATGTTAACGAGGGATTCGCTCTGTGGTTACACTTGGTATTTTATTACACCAGCTCGACGATAATTTGGCACGCTCTATTACGGCGGCCTTATCGCTTAAGGCTAAACAACATAATCTGCGTTTAGTTTATTTACCCTCGCGACGGCTCCACTCTCCAAAGCAGTTCAACCGTCAGTTCAACATATTGTTTGATATTGGCGCGCAACTTCCATTCGACGGCATTTTATCCATCACTAATAGCTTTCAAGCCGGCGCTTATGACGAAGAAATTATTCAACTTTTTAGTCGATTCCAGCCATTACCTTTATTAAGCTGCAACTTCGCCGCCGAGAATATTCCCGCCGTAACTATCGATAATAAAATGGGGGCAGCTCAGCTGTTTTCTCACCTCCTTGATGAGCATAAGTTTGAGCGTGTGGCGTACATGCGCGGTCCCGATGGACACTTCGATGAGCAAGAGCGGTTTGACAGTTACCTTACAGCGCTGCGAGATCGTGGAATTCCGCTAGATCCTTCGCTGATTGTTCAAGGCAATTTCGACGCGGCCAGTGGACGGCGCGCTTTAGAAGTCTTGCTCGAAAGAAATGTGAATTTTGATGTTTTAGTTTGCGCTAACGATGAAATGGCAATGGCTGCTATGACGCTCGCCACTGAACGACATCTTCATGTTCCTGGTGATTTTGCGATTTGTGGCTTCGACAACCTACGCTCAACCAATGGCGAGGCGCCACCCATAACGTCGGTTACCTTGCCTACAGAAAGTCAGGTTCATCTCGCGGTTGAAACCTTGTTAAAACAAATTCGCGGTGAATCCATATCAATGGTCGCTAAGGTACCGACCAACTTAGTGGTGAGACACTCTTGCGGTTGTTCGGGTGTTAGGGATACCACCCAGTCTTGGTTACCCAAAGCAGGCCCCTATCACCGATCTCAAAATATTCAGTACCGCGATAAAATCATTCGTTCGCTGCATTTGCCGCCCAATCGAGAATCGGTATACAAAAGTTATTTGTTGTTTCTTGAGCATTGCATTAAACAGTTCGAGAAAAATACTTGGATGGATTCTGCTATTGGAGAATTCGCGCTTGAGTGTTTAGTTTATGAAGGTGAGGTAACTAGCCTTCAAACGTTAGTGTTACGGATGCAGCAATCGCTATTCGATATCTGCCCTGATCTGATCGGCGGTGCGAATCAAATTCATTTGCTTGCCTGCGCTGTTCAGATGCAGAAATGGCAGATTGCAATCAATAACAAAGCTCATCAGTATTTCTTAACCAAGCAGGATGAACATAATCGCAATCGCGAATACTTTCGCGACTGGATTAAAACGCGACCTGAGTTGCAGTCACCCGAGTCTTTGAAACTTCATATCGAAAAACTGTTTAAACACTTAGGCATTAAACACGCGTACTTGGGCCAGTATCTTAATCGGGTTGATTATCAGTTGTTCGGAATCGATATGCCGAGTGAGCTTCAGCAATGGATGGCTTATCGAGACGATACCATTCAGGATAATTCGAAAGCCGATCTACTTGCTGTGAAACATTTACTGAAATTAACCGATACCAGTGATCAAACCGCCTGCGAATGGGTAATACTGCCCATCTTTCAACAGCACACGCATTTTGGAGTGATGGTATTGTGTTTGCACGATAAGATTTCCATCCCGATTGAGTGGATTCGTAGTGAGGTGTCGCGGTTGATGATCAACGCCATCATTACTGAAGAGTTGCGCGAGCAGGGCGATCGGTTGCAGACCCGGTTAGAAATGAGCGCGACTCATAATGAGCGTTTGGTGAGGCTGGCAGAGCGAGATGAATTAACTGGGCTATTTAATCGCCGCGGTTTTTTCCATCGAGCCCCCTCTTGGGCAGCTGCACAGAACGATTCCAATATGGTGGCCTTGTTCATTGACCTCGATAATTTCAAGATTATTAACGACACTCACGGGCATGCAGAGGGAGATCGAGCACTTGTTGAGGCGGCCACGTTGATCGCTTCCGTTTTTCGATCGGAAGATATTGTGTGCCGTTTGGGGGGCGATGAATTTGTTGTTTTAACTTGTATTACCGACCAAAAATATCTTACGAATATTCGCAATCGGTTGAGTACAGCTTTTAATCGATATAACGAAATGAGCGGTAAGCCTTATAATCTGTATTGTAGTTTGGGTAGCTACGTGTTCTCGGCCGATCATGCGCAAGATTTGGAATCGATTTTGGATAAAGCTGATGCTTTGCTTTATGAAGAGAAGCGTCGCCGTAAGGAAACTAAGTTAATGCATTAGACGTTACAGGTTATGTAGATTCAATAAAAAGCGCTGTGTCCCAGCGCTTTTTTTATGGGGTGAAAAGGTGTCTTTATCAAAATTTTTCTCGTTAAGTTTATTGTCGTTATTGATAGGCGGGTACTCGTACGCTGAAGAATCTGACGCACAAAAGAAAACAACGCCGGAGCGAACAGCTCCTTCAAATAATCCAGCGCTCGAAACACTTTTGGTCAAGGGATACGCCAGTGCGCCATCGTTGGATTTTGATGTAAGCACCAAGCGTGATTTTCTATCGGGCGTTGGCCAAGATATTGCTGATTTCGCACAGGCGATTCCGGGTCTGCAAGTGGATAGTCGAACCAATTACGCCCAAGACACTCGCGTGAGTTTTCGCGGATTCGGCTCTCGCTCTGCTTTTGGTATTCGGGGAATTAAATTATATGAGGATGGTGTGCCTCTAAGCATGCCAGACGGGCAAGGGCAGTTATCGAGTATTTTACTAGATAGAGTCGAATCAGTTAGCGCTGTGAAAGGTCCGCTTGCCATTTTGTATGGTGCTGGCGCCGGTGGTGTTATTTTTATTGAATCGAATTCCATTGCCGAATCGTACGCATCGATATCGGCTGTCGTGGGTGAAGATGGGTTTCGAAAAAAAGCGGTTGATCTTGCTTTAGTGTCAGAAAAACTTTGGGGCCAGATTTATTACGCCGACATTGAAAATCAAGGAGTTCGCGCTCATTCGTTTGCTGAGCGAGAAAAGTGGTCCATCGCTGGCGGAATGGCTTTATCCAATCACATAAACTTCACTTTTAAACATCAAGTTAGCAAAGATCCTTTGTTGCAGGATCCCCTTGGCCTCACACCTCAAGAGTGGCGCGATGACCCTTGGCAAGTCAGTGCGGCGGCCGATCGGATGAATACGCGAAAAGCCATCGATAATGAGCTTACTTCAATGAGTGCAGATGCGGATTTTGGGAGTGTGACTTTGCGAGGTGCACTTTGGCGAGGTGAACGGCAAGTTACTCAATATTTAGCTATTGAATCGACCGATGTGGCGCGAAACGGCGGCGTGGTTTTTTTTGATCGCGATTTTCACGGCGCTAACATCGCAGTCTCTCATGAGCTTAATTTTTTAGATTATGTATGGATTAATACTCTCGGCGCTGAATGGTCGTGGATGGAGGATGATCGCAAAGGTTTTGTGAATAATCGCGGCGTGATGGGCGACCTTAGACGAGATGAAATGAATCAGGTGCGCGCCGCCGAAATTTACGGTGTTTCGCAATTTTATGTCACTCCCGAGGTGCAGATTTACGGCGGCCTACGTGCAAGCGACATGCGATATGAAGTGGAAGATTTTTACATTGTCACGGACGCAGATGGGCGCTTACTAAATCCTGACGACTCAGGAAAAAAATCCTTCGACTTCACAGGCTTCGCCTTTGGCGTAAAAGCGGCATTGACGCAAGAGTGGCAGATGGGCTTAGGCTTTGGGCGAGGGCATGAAGCGCCTACATTTTCCGAAATGGCCTACAGCAATAACAATCAGGGTTTTAATTTTGGGCTCAATCAAGCCACTAGCGACCAATGGCAGTGGGACTTAGCCTACCAGGCGGACGACTACGATATTTCCTTGAGCGTGTTTAATATCGAGAGTCAGGATGAGTTGGTGGTCGATTCGTCCACCGGTGGGCGAACAACTTACCGTAACGCGGGTGAAACGCAGCGCCGAGGCGCAGAGCTTGCGGCGACTTGGCGGCCCTCACCCAAACTCTCTATTACGGGCGCCAGTGGTTACATCGATGCATTCCTAGATAATGCCCACGGAGATGAACGCCGTATGCCGGGGGTGGCCGCAGTGCAACAACATGTAGAGTTGCTTTATTGGCCGTTTGGCGACCAAATTTTTTACACCACGCTTGCGGGTCATCATCGAAGTAAAGTGTTCACCAGTGACGATAACGATATTTCGGCACCGTCATATGTTCGCTGGGATGCAGGAGTGGGTGGGGAAATATCGATGGGCGAAAGTCACCTTAATTGGTGGTTAAAACTTCGCAATCTCACCGACGAATCCTATGTGGGCTCGGTCATTGTTAATCAGTCGAATGGCCGCTCGTTCGAGCCAGCGCCCCCCAAACAAATTATGATGGGAGTTGAGTTGCGCCTATAATACGGCCTTTTCCAAGTGAGTAGCGGCATTGTATGTCTTGGTTTGATCGTCTTCCCGAGTATCCGGTTTCTTCAATTTTTGATGCATTTAGCGCGCGGGACAAAACTGTCCCGCTGCTTATCGAGGCGGAACCTGGCGCGGGTAAATCGACACTCTTACCACTTTGGGTTTTAAGAGAGATTGAGCAAAGCCAAAGCGATAAAATCATTTATTTGGTTCAACCAAGAATTCTTGCTGCTCAATCTTTAGCTCGTCGTTTGGCCGACCTGACAGATTCTACTTGCGGCGAGCTAGTGGGCTATCAAGTTCCTTACGACAACAACACTTCACTGCAAACTCGCTTGGTCGTCACAACACCAGGGTTGCTTTTGCAAAAAGTGTTATCCAATCCTGAAGCCGATAATGTTGCCTGCGTGATTCTCGATGAAATTCACGAGCGCAGTGTTAACCAAGATTTATTATTCGCTATTTTACAAGAAGCTCAACTGCTGAATGATTCGCTCGAATTAATACTGATGACAGCGACACCAGACCCGAAACTGCAGCAGTCGATTACTCAACAGCTGCATGCGACCGGTTTTTGTTTCCCCGTCGATGTCCGCTATTTACCGCCTTCAGTGCAAAAGTCATCAGCCTATTTCGAACGCGATGAGTTGCCGAAATTGGTTTTAGAGGCGTTAGATTCCATTGCACATCTTCGCCAGCAAACCTTGCTGATATTTCTGTCGGGATGGAGCGCAATTGATTACTGTCATCAAGCCATAATTGCGCGCTACCCTGCGCTTCCCGTATATCGATTACATAGTCGAGTGGATGCATGCGAACAGGCAGCAGCACTTAATGAGGCTTCCGGTCCGCGTGTCATTCTATCGACCAATATCGCCGAAACATCCCTAACGATCAGAGATGTAACTTGGGTGATTGATTCCGGTTTAGTTCGTCGACAAGTTTTCGATCAAAGAAATGGCGTTGCGCGCTTGCGCACTGGGCGAATCAGCCAAGCCAGTGCGGAGCAGCGTACTGGTCGAGCGGGGCGTGTTCGCGCAGGTAACTGTATTCGGTTGTGGAGCAAAGACGAGCGATTGGCAGCAGCCGATCTTCCCGAGCTTCGCGCCACCGATTATTTGCCCATTGCGTTAAAACTTGCGCACTGGGGGGCGCCTGTCGAAAGCCTGCCTTGGTTGGAGCGTCCTAATGCGATGGCTCTAAAGACTGCTTTTAGTCAATTAAAATCGCTGTCGCTCATTGATGGCGAAAACCGGATTACGGAACAAGGTGTAATCGCCTCAGAGCTCGGCACCCATCCGCGAGTGGCCTGCATTCTCCTTAATATCAACAAGGCAATTCATCCGCAGCAAATTTTGCTAGTGGCATTAGCTTTACATTTTGAATGGCAACAGGGCGACGATTTGCATTCTTGGCTGGTGGCGGCCGCGTTAGAATTAAAACGAAATCAGTTGTGGAAGAAGCAGACGCAACGATGGCGATATCAGCTCGGTCTTCAGAAAACTGACATCGAAACTTATAGCGGTGAACTCGCAGAAGCAGACAAGCTGATCATCGCCAAAGCCTACGTCGATCGCATAGGTGTAAAGCAGGCATCGGGGCGTTACAGTTTAGCGTCGGGCGCTGCTTTCTGTGCATCATTGCGGGAGGATTATGCCTGCGCTTTGGTATTGAGGCGTCAAGGTGAAACTTTGACGGCGATAGCCTTGCCGATTGTTCTTGATGAAAAATTAAAAGCGCTATTGAGCCAAGAGTTGCTGTTTCCCTCATTTAAACATGGTCGCTGGGGGTGGTTGGTGCAACGCGTAATCGGCGGTCGAATACTTGAGGAAATAATCAAACCTTGGGATGACAAGTTGGCAGAAGCTATCATCGAAAAAATTAAGGAGGAGCAGCATGAGCATAACAAAGCCACGTTTTTTAGTGAGCGATTGCCAGCTCCAGTTAAAAAGCTGTTATTAAAATCGCGCTTATTAATTTCTCATCAATTGCTAGCTGCACTTCCTCTTGAGGATGACGAGTTGCTCGAGCGTCTTAACGAGTGGTTGCTACCTTTTATTCAACCTACGACTAATCCAAATCAATTGCCGTGGCGAGAGGCTTTGGAATTTTATTTGGGATTCGAGCGGTTACAAAAAATCGAACAGCTCTTGCCTGAATATATCGAGCTACCAAGTGGCAGGAAGGTTACAATTGAATTTAATGAGTTTGGTGAGATTTGCGTGGCGGCGAAGCTCCAAGAATTTTTTGGCTGTGAAGAATTAAGTTTGGCCAAAACCGGTTTCCCAATCAAAATTTCACTGCTTTCGCCAAACGGTAGTCCGCTTGCGGTTACCAGTAATTTAAAAACGTTTTGGACTAATGGTTATCCCGATGTGAGAAAGGATATGCGTGGTCGCTATCCTCGCCATCCTTGGCCAGAAAACCCGTTAGAACACGAGGCTACGGCGCTTACAAAAAAGCGTTTGGCTCAGCAGCAGTAATCAGATTTGTAGACGATAACCTGCACCATATACTGATTGAATCGGGTCGCCATCATAAATCTCGGCGAGTTTTTTACGCAATTTGGTAATGTGAGAATCCATAGTGCGGTCACTCACGACGCGATGGTCGTCATAGGCATTGGCAAGTAAAAGCTCGCGCGAGACGATTTTGTGTTTGTTCGCCCAGAGTGTTTGTAATAAGCGAAACTCGATAAGCGTTAAGGTGCAAATTTTATTATTGATGCTAACTTCAAGTGAATCCTTATTTAATATTAGAGTCGACGACGGCTCGCTCATGCTTGAGCCGCTGCGCCGCAAAACGGCTTTTACTCTTGCGACCACTTCTCGCGGACTATAAGGCTTACAGATGTAGTCATCTGCACCAATCTCGAGGCCAAGTAACCGGTCGATTTCTTCAACCTTGGCAGTTGTCATGACAATCGGAATCGAAGATTTTTTTCGTATCTCTTTGCAGAGTGTCAAGCCATCTACTTTGGGGAGCATGAGATCAAGAATAATTAACTGGAAGGTTTCTTTTTCGATCCGTTCACGCGCGCTTTCTCCATCAAGGCTGATTGTGACAGAAAAGTTTTCGGCTGATAAATAGTCCCGCAAGATCTGCCCTAATTCGGGCTCGTCTTCAACGATAAGAATGTTGTTAGGCATGGATGTTGTCCTGCAGTTCGCTAGCCAATGACCAATGGAATTTCGACGATGATTTTTAATCCGCCAAGATCACTTATCGAAGCGGAAATGCTGCCTTCATGCGCCGAGACGATATTGCGACAGATGCTAAGGCCCAGCCCAGCGCCGCCAGTTTGTCGATTTCGCGACGAGTCAGAACGATAGAGGCGTTCGAAGATTTTTTGCAGTTCCTCATGGTTAACGCTCGGTGCAGAATCTTCAAGCACAATCACTGCGCGATTAATGTGAACATCTAACGTGAGCTGAATTTGGCCGGGCGCATGAGTGTATTGCGCGCTGTTGGCCAACAGGTTTTCCAATAGTTGGTGTATGCGTGCCTCGTCTGCAAAAATATTCACAGAATGCTCGGGCAGGGCCGACGTAAGAGTTAAGCCGCGATCGACAATGTTGGCCGATGCACGCTCAAGGCTTGCCTTAACAATAGTGACTAAATCACAAGATGTTTTGCGGTAAGTCATGGCACCGACGTCGGTTAGCGACAGCTCGTATAGGTCGTTGATTAAATGCTGTAACCGATCGGTATGCGATTGCAATCGCGCGATTGCATCGTGCGTTAAGGGGCGCACTCCATCTTGCAACGCCTCAAGATCGGCTTTGAGAACTGCCAGTGGCGTACGCAATTCGTGAGAAATATCGGCAACGAATCGCTTACGCGATTGCTCACTCTCTTGCAAAGTTTGGCCAAGGTGATTCAGTTGCTGTGCGAGCGTTGAAATCTCGTCGCGGCCATTAACCTTAATGCGATGTTCGTAAAGGCCATGGCTGAGGCTTTCGACATGTTCGGTGATGCGCTTTAACTTCCGAGTTAACAGCAAGGCGAAGGGAATCGCGAAAGCAAACGCGGCGATAAGCGCAAAGACAGTCATGCGCGAGAAGTGATCTTTTTGTTGTGCGACAAATTGAAGATCTGCTAAGTCGCGAAGAGCGCGGTTTACTGGCATGGACAAATAACCAATGACGTTCTTTTTGCCATTGTGCTCGAGTGCAATTTCTGTCGATAGATATTGATCGCGATTAGATCGATTACCCGCAATTAAATTTTTGTGCTCATCAAGCAGTAAATAACGGGTGCGAAATTCGCGCCTGGGCCCCCGCGATGCTGGACGGTGGTCGAGTATTAAGTTTGCTTGATCAGAAGTGGGTTGAGGTCGAGCGGGAAAGCGCTCACCATTTCGACGCAATTGATTGATGGCGTCCCAAAGTTTTGGGTGAGTTTGAAAATCCTTGAAGCTGCCTTCTTCTTCGTAGTGCTGTTTTAAGGATTCGATTAACTCAGCGTTGCGCTCATTCTCTCTTTGTAATGTGTAGGTTTCGAAACTTTTCTCGAAGCTCATGCTGGAGTAAGTGTAAACGCCTAATAGCAACAGGGCCGCGAAGCCGAGAAAGGCTAAAAAGGCTTGAATGCGTAGCGTTAGCATAGTGACAGTCACCTAGAGGCAAAGCGCCAAGCATAGACAAATTGGTGGGCTTTATCACCTGCAAGAGTGGTGAGACTCGACAGGCTCAGGTAAAATGCCAATACTTGACTGAATCACTCGGGTTTACCCGCTCTATTATCGAGGTTGATGTAATGGACACTCTTGAAACCATCAAACAACAAATTAACGACAACGCTGTTATTTTGTACATGAAGGGCTCACCCAATGCTCCGCAGTGCGGTTTTTCTATGCGTGCGTCTCAGGCGTTAATGGCGTGCGGCCAACGCTTTGCTTATGTGGATATTCTGTCGAATCCCGATATTCGCACCGAGCTTCCAAAATTTGCCAACTGGCCAACCTTTCCACAGTTATGGGTGAAGGGCGAGTTAATCGGCGGTTGCGACATCATCACCGAGATGCACGAAAAGGGCGAGCTTAAGCCTTTGATCGATCAAGCGGTCGCGGGCTAACAACAGTTCTTCAATGACTTGAATAAAAAAGGCAGCGCTAGGCTGCCTTTTTTATTGGGCTAAATAAGTATTGGGTTAACCCTTTCTGCGCTTTTGGCGGATCGGATAAATCGGTTCAGCCGAAGGAGGGCGTGTTTTAAAGCGGCGATGGACCCAAAGGTATTGTTCGGGCGTGACCTCAATCATCGACTCGAACATTTGATTGACGTAGGTCGCATCGGCGAGATCATCACCACTTGGGAAGTCGGGTTTCGCTGGCGTCAATTTGATGTGGTAGTGATTTTTTTCGTCGCGATGGTGAGCAAAGAAAATGACTTTCGCCCTTCCGAGCCTAGCGAAATGTGCCGTACCTGGGACGGTCGCCGCGGGTTCATTGAAGAAAGGGGCGAATAAGCTGTGCTTGATGCCATAGTCTTGATCGGGCGCGTACCAAACAATTCGCCCTTGTTGCAGGTGTTTTACAAGGCGGCGGGTTTCAACTGAGAGTATCGACTCGCCATTAAACTTGGCGCGCGCACTCACTAAGGCCCAAGCTAATAGTGGATTAGGGTCGCGGCGGTAGAGAATATCGAAAGTTTGCGCGGTCGCTAAAAGTCGGCCAGCCATTTCTAATGTGGTCATATGGCAGCCCACCAATAACACGCCTTGTTTGCGCGCGGTAAGGTGTTCGATTCCCTCGATGCTTACTCGCTGTAAAAAATGCGAACGACGGCCGAATAGAGCCAGCAAAGTTTCCGCCATGCCGATACCGCAATTGATTACCGATTCTTTAATTAACGCTTCTTGGGTGGTCGGTTCGAGCGTTGGGAAGCAGGTTTGGATATTAGCGCGTGCGATAGCTACTCGTTTGGGGGCATAACGATAAAAGAGCCCGCCTAACACTCGCCCTGTGCCTATAACCCAGTCAAAAGGAAGTTGCGCCACGATTTTCCCAATCCCTAGCGCCAGCCAGGTTGGCCAAAATTGCGGTAGCAAAAATTGCCAAGAGAAACTGGGCGGGAGGTGATGGGGTTTGCGTTTTTTCATAAGCGAAATGGCATCAAAAAGGTTATGCTGGATGCCAAGAGGCGTTTGGCGAGGGAGATAATGGTAAACG
The DNA here is from genome assembly GCA_051885175.1 of Cellvibrio sp. GTDB lineage: Bacteria > Pseudomonadota > Gammaproteobacteria > Pseudomonadales > Cellvibrionaceae > Cellvibrio. Next base: position 120,845 of record JBJEWS010000006.1, on the reverse strand, counting down.
CGATGATGAAAATAGCACAATAATAAAAGAGAGGATTCATGGATTTAGCCAGCATCAACCATAAACTCGACGTTCAACTCGCGCGTATCGACACTCAACTTGCCTCGGAATCCTTGAGTGAGCAAGAGCGCCAAGATTTGCAAATCATGCACGCGCGACTACTCAAAACCCGTCATCTTGCCAACTCGGCGGATGAGTTGGTTCAGCGCGACGACGAGCGAGCCCGCAGAAAAATTCGCGTGATCGGGTTGGTTCTCTGCGCTATCAGTCTTGTTGGCTTGCTTGGGGTGGCATGGTTGTGGACGCAACTCTAAGGTTTGGCGTCTTGTTTTCCATATCTTCAGTTTAGGCTTGCTATAATTCGTCAATTTTTACCAAGTGTGAGACGAGCTTGTGGACAAATCTGACGACTTAGCGTTTAAGCGCGCTTTTTTACATCCTAAATATTGGAAAACCTGGGCGGCGCTTGGATTACTGTGGTTAATCGCGCAATTGCCGGTGCGTGTGAACCAAGCGCTCGGGCGTGGGTTGGGGCACATATTATATCGAGTGGCAAAAAGCCGTCGCCGTGTAGCCGAGCGGAATATCGAGCTTTGCTTTCCTGAATTTTCTCCCGAAAAACAAGCGCAAATTGTTAAAGATGTCGTTTTGGGCTGCGGTATGAGTATTACCGAATCGGCCATGGCACTTTGGGGTAGCGATAAAAAACTTCGTGATCGCTATAGCCTCGAAGGGCTTGAGCACATCGAACAGGCGCTCTCTGAAGGCCGAGGTGTCTTGTTGGCGGGCTGTCATTTTACGACCATCGACATTAGCGGCCGGATTATGTCGTTTCACATCAGTGCCGATGTGGTCTATCGGGAAGATAACAACCCTGTTATGTCCTGGGCCATCGCACGTGCGCGCGCTCGCGTTAATAATGACGCAATTCACCGACACGATATGCGTAAGTTGATTCGCAACTTGCGCAAAGGGCATATCGTTTGGTACGCACCCGATCAAGACTATGGGAAGCACCGTAGTATTTTTGCGCCATTCTTCGGTATCGAAGCCGCGACTGTCCCTGGCACTTCGAAACTTGCGCGTATGACCAATTGCGCGGTGATTCCTTTCGCGCATTACCGTGAAAAGGGTGGGCGGTATCGTCTTGTGGTGCATCCGCCATTGGCTAACTTTCCTACCGATGATGATCGCGCCGATGCCACTACGGTGAATGCCAAAATCGAAGAAATGATCCGCGTGGACCCGTCGGAATATATGTGGGTTCATCGCCGATTTAAATCGAGACCCGATGGCGAACCGTCGCTCTATAAAAAATCGAACGATCAAGAACCGGCGACATAGAAAGCGGTCGCCTAAATTTGAGAATCAACCCAAACACACTAGAGTCAACATATAGAAGAATATGGTATAAAGCCGCCCCCATTTTCGGCGCCTCCGTATCGATACCTTGAGGAGAACAAACGATGTTAAGAATGTTTAAAGTTCAAGGCACAACACTGCGAGAAGACAAGTACGAATACGGACAGGCCCGACAGGCAATGGCGAATTCTCTTTGGATTGACGCTCATGAGCCAACCGAAGAGGAGCGCGAAGAGCTGAACAGTTTTTTGCGTGCAGAATTGCCCGAATCTGAAGATGTTGAGGAAATTGAGTTTTCGGCGCGCTATTTCCAAGATTCAACCGGTATTCACGTGCACTCCCTGTTTTTGGTTCCCGGTGAACTAGGTAGACACAAGACCGCGACGGTTGCATTTATTTTGCAAGATCGCCGATTGATTAGCGTGCGTGAGGAAGAGCAGGCGGATTTTCGACTGTTAAGGATGCGCGCTCGCGCAGGCCATGTACACGCTAAATCGCCCCAAGATTTACTGGTGACCATGTTCGAGCAAAAAGTGGAAAACCTTGCCGACGCCCTCGAAGACATTCATCGTAAGCTGGAAGAAGTTAGCCACATGGTGCTCGAAGATGGCGAAGCTGAGCTTGAAGATGCTATCGATCGTTTAGCAAAACTTGAAGATAGCAACGGAAAAATTCGCCTTTGTCTCATGGATACCCAGCGCTCGATTTCGTTTTTGCAGCGCCATTTGCGTGAATCTTTTGAGCTGCAAGAAACCGCTCGTGAGATTAAGCGAGACGTGGATACGCTTATGTCGCATACCGCGTTCTTGTTCGACAAAATCAACTTCTTGATGGACTCGACTCAAGGTTTTATTAATATCGAGCAAAACCAGATCATTAAGATCTTCTCGATTGCAGCAATGGTGTTTTTACCGCCAACAGTGGTGGCAAGTGCTTACGGAATGAACTTCGAATACATCCCTCATACAGATTGGAAGTATGGCTTCGTTGTCGCAATTTTATTGATGATCTTATCGGCGGTGTTGCCCTATCTTTTCTTCCGGAGAAGAGGCTGGCTATAGTTAGCTAGCCTCTATTCTTCAACCCACTCCCAGCGCAAGGGCTGGCCAAAGTCGTCGTAAATAATGCGTTTTTTTGGACGTTTACTGCGCGGTTTGGTTGGCGCCTGTGGTGCCTTTCTTGCCTCAATTGCGGCGACCACCTCGGGTATGGGGGTGCGTTCGCCTTGGCCTGATCCATCAAAAATTGCAACGAGTGGGCTGTGGGCATAAGGACGCCCACTCACGCCGCGCGGGATTTCATTTACGCGGCCGCCTTCTTTTAGAAATGCGTCGATTTGCGCTTGCATCTCAGCGTGCAGTTCGCGACGGGTCTTAGTGGGTTTCATGGTTTTCCAAGTAGACAACAGACGAATAGGGTAGAATACCAGCCGAGCTTGTGGCTCGCCAATTGCTATCGACAATCGATGGGTGATTGTTTCTTTTTACTTCAAAACCGCCTGCGCCTGTTTAGCGCTCCTGTGAATTTATGAATGAATCTACTTTAAAAATCACCGAAATATTTTACTCGCTCCAAGGCGAAGCGCGAACTATCGGTCTTCCGACGGTATTTATTCGTCTTACAGGTTGTCCGTTACGTTGTGGATATTGCGACTCTGAATACGCCTTTTATGGTGGAGAACGGCTATCGTTCGACGCAATTTTGGAAAAAACTGCGGTATTCAATGCGAAGCATATTTGTGTGACTGGTGGTGAGCCGCTCGCCCAAAAGGAGTGCGTGCCCTTTCTTGTGGCTCTGTGCGATCAGGGGTACGAGGTTTCGCTTGAGACATCCGGCGCAATGCCAATAGATGCGGTTGATGCTCGAGTGAGCCGAGTGATGGATCTTAAAACTCCTGGCTCTGGCGAGGTAGCACGTAATCTTTGGGAGAATATCGATCACCTGACGCCTCACGATCAAATTAAATTCGTGATTTGCAGTCGTGAAGATTATGAATGGGCACGATTCAAAGTCGACCAGTTGGCGCTTCATGAGAAGGTGAGCGATGTGTTTTTCTCGCCGTGTCATGGACAGGTGAAGCCTGTCGAATTGGCGGAATGGATTTTGGCGGACAATATTCCGGTACGCTTCCAGCTGCAAATGCATAAATTGCTATGGAACGATGAGCCAGGTCATTAGGAGGCGTAATGAACAAGAAAGCGGTTGTATTGGTTTCGGGTGGATTGGATTCCACGACAGTGCTCGCTATGGCGATTGCAGAAGGTTACGAGTGTTATACGATCAGTTTTGATTACGGTCAGCGTCATAAAGCTGAATTAAACGCAGCGGCCGCGACAGCTCAGTCGCTTGGCAGTCGATCCCATAAGGTCATCAAAATGGATTTGGGGGCCATTGGTGGCTCGGCACTGACCGATGACTCACTCGAAGTTCCCGAGGAAGAAACAGAAGGCATTCCCATCACTTATGTACCTGCTCGCAATACAGTATTTTTATCGATTGCGTTAGGGTGGGCGGAAGTGCTGGGCGCCAAGGATATATTCATCGGCGTGAACTCTGTCGATTATTCGGGCTACCCCGATTGTCGTCCCGATTACATTGCTGCCTATGAAGTCATGGCCAATCTCGCTACGCGCGCGGGGGTCGAGGGACAGAAATTATCGATACGAGCGCCCTTGATGAAAATGTCGAAAGCCGAGATTGTTCAGGTGGGAACAAGGCTGGGTATAGATTATGGGTTAACAGTATCCTGCTATCAGGCGACTGACGATGGGCTGGCCTGTGGCAAATGTGATGCCTGTCGGTTGCGCCGACAGGGATTTATCGAAGCAGGTTTGAAAGACCCTACTCGTTACCAGTAATTATCAAACGAAAAGCCGCTTAGCGGCTTTTCGTTTATTTAGTCATTAAATCATTTGAGTTTACTTATAAGATGCTTCTTGCGACATCGCTCAAGGAGTGTTCCGAATGGATTTAAATTAAAACAATCTGCTCCATAATTATTCTTGTGCAGAGATGTCTTTGATTTTTTTTCATTTTTTCGCAAAAAAACGCTTGTGTTTTTTTCTCAAAACCTTATTATGTGCGCCTCGGATTTGAGGGTCGTTAGCTCAGTCGGTAGAGCAGTTGGCTTTTAACCAATTGGTCGCGTGTTCGAGTCACGCACGACCCACCACTCACTTCTTTAGAGTTGTTTTGTAAAATCCGTACCTAATTTTGGGTCGTTAGCTCAGTCGGTAGAGCAGTTGGCTTTTAACCAATTGGTCGCGTGTTCGAGTCACGCACGACCCACCACATAAAGCAGTTAAATCTGCACGAAAAGGCGCCTTAAGGCGCCTTTTTTGTTTTTTCGCTTGGCATTTTATTGGGCGTTTGTAACGAAGGTGGTGTGGTAGAATGCGGCGCATATTTATTCGGTGCCGCTCGACGGCATCAACCGTTTAGCTGAAGAAGGGTGCTGCCAAATGGCTGAAGAAATGAATCTTGCAACTCGTGTCGAAGGTTCTCGCGATCTGGTTAAAGAGCATTTGGCTCGTGTGTGGAGTGCGCCTTCGCACACTCCTGAAGAAGAGCAGGCGCTGAAGGACCGTATTAAGGAAAATTTAAAGGCCCATAATGCGGTGCTCGTGGCTCATTATTACACAGACCCACTTATTCAAGCGCTTGCAGAAGAGACCGGCGGCTGTGTGTCGGATTCACTCGAGATGGCGCGCTTCGGTAAAAATCACCCAGCCGAAACTTTGATTGTTGCTGGCGTTAAGTTTATGGGTGAGACCGCAAAAATTCTATCTCCGGAAAAGCGTGTCTTAATGCCGACGCTTGAGGCCACTTGTTCGCTTGATCTTGGTTGCCCAGCAGATGAATTTGCGGCCTTCTGTGATCAACATCCTGACCGTGAAGTTGTGGTGTACGCCAATACATCGGCCGCTGTTAAGGCGCGTGCCGATTGGGTGGTTACCTCGAGCATTGCGCTTGATGTGGTTGAGTATCTTGATCGACAAGGCAAAAAAATTCTGTGGGCGCCAGATAAGCACTTGGGTTCTTATGTGCAACAAAAAACAGGTGCGGACGTACTCTTATGGGATTCCGCCTGTATTGTTCATGAGGAGTTTAAGGCAAAAGGCGTCGAAGACTTAATGCGCCTTTATCCGGATGCGGCCGTATTGGTTCACCCTGAATCACCTAAAGCGGTGGTGGAGTTGGGTGATGTGGTTGGTTCAACATCGCAACTTATCAACGCGGCAATCAATATGCCCAACCGAGAATTTATCGTTGCAACCGATCAGGGCATTTTCTACAAAATGCAGCAAATGTGTCCCGACAAAGTGTTCCATATTGCCCCGACTGCAGGCACAGGAGCGACGTGTCGTTCATGTGCAAATTGCCCTTGGATGGCAATGAACGCCTTAGATAACTTAGCTGCGGTTTTCGAAACCCAAGATAACGAAATCTTCGTCGACGAGGGCCTTGCAGCGCAAGCTATGAAACCATTGCAGCGTATGCTCGACTTTAAAAAGTCATAAAGCTCAGGCCGCCCTTGTTCTATAGCGGCCGAGCATTTACCATGGCAAACTATTTTTTTCAGCGATAACCCTTTTTGTGGAGCGAGTGATGATCCAAGGCAGTATGGTTGCCCTTGTAACCCCAATGAATGCAGATAACTCATTAAATTACAACGAGTTACATGCATTGGTGGAGTGGCACATCGAACAGGGCACGCATGCCATAGTTGCCATGGGCACCACCGGAGAATCGGCAACTCTAACTGTTGAAGAGCATCTGGACGTTGTTAAGCGTGTAGTCGATCAGGTCAATGGCCGCTTGCCCGTAATTGCGGGGACAGGGGCCAACTCAACATCTGAAGCGATAGAGCTTACCCAAGCTGCTAAAGATGCGGGTGTCGATGCCTGTCTATTAGTCTCTCCTTATTACAATAAGCCAACGCAAGAAGGTTTGTTTTTGCACCATCAGTCGATCGCCAAATCGGTCGCAATTCCCCAGTATCTTTATAACGTCCCCGGCCGCACCGCGGTTGATATGAAGCCAGAGACAGCTTTGCGCTTGGCGTCGGTGCCCAATATTGCGGGTATTAAAGAGGCAACGGGTGATTTAGAGCGCGCCAAATTTCTAATTGAATCAGCGCCTCAAGGCTTCTCAATTATTTCGGGCGATGATGCCACTGCCGTTGAGCTAATTTTATTAGGTGGTCATGGGGATATTTCTGTCACTGCCAATGTCGTACCTAATGCTGTCGCGCGTATGTGTGAATTAGCATTGGCGGGTGAAGCTGAGGCGGCTCGAGCAATTAATAATCAGCTCATGAAGTTGCATCAGGATTTATTTATCGAATCTAGCCCTATTCCTGTGAAGTGGGCGGTGTCTCAACTAGGTTTGATCTCCTCAGGGATTCGACTACCGTTAACACCATTATCGTCTCAGTATCACTCAGTAATTAAAGCGGCTATGCAACAAGCGGGCGTTAATATTTAGAGCCATCGTTGCGCTAATAAAGAGAATTTTAATGAGTTGCACTAAAACCATGACAATAAAGAAATCTGCGGTTAAAGCTGTAGGTGCGTTTTCTTATTATTCCGCACTGACGGGCCTTTGCCTTTCTTTATCGGGTTGCGGAATGTTTTTTGGTGATGATGGCGTTTTCCGTAACCGTGAGAACGACTATCAAAAAGCACAGACAGTGCCTCCTTTAGTGCTTCCGCCTGGTGTAAAAACGGAAGCTATAGGCGAGCTTTACCCCATCCCTCATCTTAAGCCTAGTGACATGGTGATTGAGGGTAAGCCTAATTTTCAAACGCCTCGCCCACTTCCTATTGCAGCTAACTTGCAGCAAGAGAACGTTAAAATTCAGCGTGTTGGTGGCTTGAGTTGGATATTGCTCAATGTCGCGCCTGGCGATGTTTGGCCGCGCGTCCGTCAATTTTTAAATGCGAACGATCTCACCTTGTCCCGCGCTGATGTTTCTCGTGGGATTCTTGAAACCAACTGGATGCAATTTAAAACCGATATGTCGACCTTCGACCGCTATCGTATTCAGATCGACCAAGGTGTTCAGCCAGAAACAACCGAGATTCACATTACACACATGAGTGTGCCTGCAACTCAAAAATCCCGAGATGAGTTGGTTTGGCCACAAGCATCGACCGACGCCGAGCGCGAAAAATGGCTAATGGATGAGTTGGCTGCAACTCTCGCTGCCGACATTGACGCGAGTGGTACCTCGATGTTGGCTCAGTCGATTGGTGGCGATGTTAAAGCGACGCTAGCAACTTTCAATAGCGAACCTATTCTCGAGATATCGCTCGATCGAATTCGTACATTGGCAACCCTAGGTTATTCTGCCAAACAGGATGGGTTTACCACTTTCGATACCGATAACGAAGCTGGGCTTTTCTACGTTGATTATTTAAATCCTGACGACGCCAAGCCAGGTTTTTTCGCCCGTTTATTCGGTGCTAAAGAAGATAGAGTGCCAACGACCAAGTATACCCTGGCCGACATTAAGCCTCATGTCTTACAAGGGGATGCCTTTTTTAAAGCGCCGCGATCTGATCTAAAAGCGGAGAAAGCCTTAAAAGATATTAATGGTTATTTACTGGTTGTCATTCCCGAAGGGCAAGTCCACCGCGTGTTCATTCGCGACCCATACGGAAAACGTATCGATTCTAATCAGGCTAGAGAATTTCTTATTCTGTTGCGCAAAAACTTGATTTAAAATGGCTCAATTCCGTTTTGCTTCGTTAGGTAGTGGAAGCAAAGGCAACGCCACGCTCGTCAACTGGGGAGAAAATTATCTCCTCATTGACTGCGGTTTCAGTATCAAAGAGCTTAAACTTCGTTTGGCTCGATTCAATTTGGTGATCGAACAGTTATCGGCAGTTTTAGTGACTCACGAGCATACCGATCACATTAAGGGAATCGCGACCCTTGCCAAGCGTTATGGACGCACCGTCTATATGACGCCTGGAACAAGTCACAGCAAGGGACTGGAAAGTTTGCCTGAGCTGAGGCTTATCCAAGACTATCAACCCTTCGTGTTGAATGATCTTTATATCACGCCGGTGCCAGTGCCTCACGATGCTCGTGAGCCCATTCAGTATCTATTTGAATTTAATTCGCGAAAGCTAGGGGTGTTGACCGATTTAGGCAGCATTACCCCTTTCATTGAAGACAGTTATCGCACTGTCGATGCGATGATTTTAGAAGCTAATCACGATTCACAAATGTTGGCATCGGGCGTATATCCTGCGTCTCTTAAGCGGCGTGTTGGTGGCAGTTGGGGCCACCTCAATAACCAACAGGCCGCTGGCTTTCTGGCGCGCATAGATAGCGAACGATTACAACATTTGGTTTTGGCTCATATAAGCCAGCAAAACAACTCGGTAGATTTAGTGCGGTCGGTAGTTGCGCCTGTAACTGGCGCCGTACAAAATGTGACGTACGCTTGTCAAGATCACGGTTTTGATTGGCTATCGGTCGTTTAATCTTCATCTAAATAGGCAACTTCATGGAAAAGCGTCAAGAGCTTTACAAAGGTAAAGCGAAATCAATTTACTCAACCGATGATGCTGATTTGTTCGTTATGTTATTCCGTAATGATACGTCGGCGCTGGATGGCGAGCGTATCGAGCAGCTGGAACGCAAGGGCATGGTGAACAATAAGTTCAACGCTTTTATTATGAGTAAACTCGCCGAGGCAGGAATACCAACGCATTTTGTGAAATTGTTGTCAGACACGGAAGTGTTAGTTAAAAAAATGGAGATGATTCCGGTCGAGTGTGTTGTAAGAAATCTCGCTGCAGGTTCTGTAGTTCGTCGGTATGGAATTGAAGAGGGCAAAGAGTTAAATCCCCCTACCTTTGAGCTTTTTCTAAAGAATGACGCTCTCCATGACCCCATGGTTAATGAGTATCACGTGCGTTCGTTTGGATGGGCGAGTGAGTCTGATCTTGCGCGCATGAAAGAGCTCACGTTTAAAATTAACGAGATATTAAAAGAGTTATTTGCAGCAGCGGGGTTGTTGCTCGTCGATTTTAAAGTTGAGTTTGGTTTGCATAAAGGTGAAATTATTTTGGGCGATGAATTTTCTCCCGATAATTGCCGTTTGTGGGATGCCAACACGCGCGAAAAATTGGACAAAGATCGTTTCCGTCAAAATCTCGGCAATGTAATTGAGTCTTATGAGTTGGTCGGGCAGCGATTGGGTATTCAGTTTTAACTGGACTGAGACGTAGGTCATAAAAGAGGGCGGATATCGCCCTCTTTTTTTGCGCAAAAAATGTATTGATGTAATATAGCGAGCAAGAATTTAAACCTCTTTTTCTATTGTTTTTTCTAATAATTAAAAGTTAGCGCAAAGTTAACGTCAGGGGGAAGACGTGCTAGATAGAAGAAAGTTCGAACGCACTACGACTGCAATTCGCGTTGAGATATATCATCCAAGTTTTGGCACCTACGTGGGGACGAGTAAGGATATCTCGGCGGGTGGTGTTCAGGTTCAACTAGATGCCGACGTCTATCCTCCGATGGGCGCTGAGTTGATGGTACGATTCAAAAAAACAGTAGGTGCCATTAATGAGGAAGCCGTCCCAATGCGTGTTGTACATCAGTTCCGCAACACGCTGGGGTTAGCATTTATCTCGAGATAGTCATTAGCAGTGCTGAGGGAAAACTAGTTTAGGTTTTAATTGTTCGAGATTTCTTTTTAATTGTGCCGTGATCTGACAATCGAATGACGGGTTTTCTGTTACATCCAAGTGTAAGAGATGTAATAGATTTAAGAGTGGCGCGCCGTCGATGATGGTGTTTTCCTGCAACATTAAAACTTCTAGTCTTGGTAACCATGCCAACTCCGAAATATTACGGATTTGGTTATTGGATAAATTCAATTGCTCGATGCTAGAGAATACCCTTAAGCCTTCTAACGACTCGATTCCGGCGTGAGCGCAGTTAAGAATTTTGACATCTTGTGCTCGCGTTGCCTTAATATCTTTAATGGTTTGATCGAGACATTGTTGAAGTCGACGATCAGCCACTGAAAACTGAGTAAATAAAGGCGCTGGCGTATAGAGAACCTTTTCATTAAGGCTAACGGAGTACTGTTTACAACCCAATAAGATTAAACAGGAAGTCAGGATAGCGGCAAATATTTTCATTGGCGGTCCGTTTTTAAGGAGTTAAAGACTAAGCTTCTAGAAGCAGGAAACTTTTCGCTCGATTGTCTTGTCTTCGATGAGGGAGTCATCGGCAAAACCTATGTTTTGTAATATTGGATGAAGTTCAGGTGAAATTCATCTAATTAATACAAAATATATAAACAAAAGTTATTCGCGGGCTGAATTAACGGCCAACGAGGGACGTTTTTTAATTTACATTGAGAGTATTGTTATGAAATATATTGCCGCATTGTTATTAAGTTTCTCTTTGATTGGCTGTACTACCCAAGATGCCTACACAGGTGAAAACAAAACTAGCACCACCGTTAAAGGTGCCGGTATTGGTGCAGTGGCAGGTGCGATCCTTGGTGCTGCTACTGGCGACAACGCGAAAGATCGTCGCGAACGTGCGCTCAAAGGCGCAGCTATCGCCGGCGCTGTAGGTGCGGGTGTAGGTAATTATATGGACCGTCAAGAGGCGAAATTACGCCAAGAGCTGCAAAGCACAGGTGTTCAAGTTCGTCGCGAAGGAAATAATTTGTATTTGATCATGCCTGGCAATATCACTTTTGCATCATCAAGTGCCGACATTCGTTCTGATTTCTACCCTGTTTTAAATTCAGTTGCTAAGGTGTTAAAAGAGTTCAACAAGACCGCAATTAGCATTTCTGGCCATACAGATTCAACCGGTGGTGATCATATTAACCTACCTCTTTCACAGAATCGCGCGGCCAGTGTTGCTAACTACTTACGTAGTCAAGCGGTTGCCGGTAATCGCATCCAATACTACGGTTATGGCTCTCAATATCCAATCGCTAACAACAATACCGAAGCTGGCAAGCAAGCCAACCGTCGTGTTGAGTTAGAGTTGATTCCAATTGAGTAATTAACTTGAACATAAAAAAGCCGAGCAATGCTCGGCTTTTTTATTGCTTCAAAATTTCAGAAACTATTCTTTCGCCCCAGCTTCTCTGAGTGCGATAGCGTATTCTTCGCTGGCGCGATGAGTGCTAACAACCTGCAATAGCGTTTTACCTTCGGGGCCTACAGCATTAATGTCTCGGCCTTGTTCTAAAAAGAACGTTAAGAAGGTCGCGAAGTTTTCACCGCGCATACCTCTGTAAGCTTTTTCTAGCAAGTGGTAGTCGGCATTGATGCCCGCAGGTGCATCATAGTCGAAGAAGGTTTTAATACGATCTTCGTCAAAATGCTCGCCCAATACTTTCTCTTTGTCTTTACGTAAACTCATAGTCTTAATCCTTTGCGCAAACCAAAACTTAGGCTAGCCGTTTAATTTTTTGATTAACAGTTCATTAAGGGCTTGTGGGTTCGCTTGCCCTTTAGAGGCTTTCATCGCTTGTCCTACGAAGAAGCCCACCATTTTTCCACGTTTGGCTTCTTCGGCTGCGCGATAAGCATCAACTTGAGCTTGATTGGCCGCGAGTATATCGTCGATAATTTTTTCGAGCGCACCAGTATCGGATACTTGTTTAAGGCCTTTTGTTTCGATGATAGTGTCCGCATCACCTTCACCATTAGTCATGGCATCGAAAACTTGTTTGGCGATTTTGCTCGATAGCGTGCCGTCTTTAATGCGAACGACTAAGCCTGCAAGCAGCTCTGGTGTGATAGGCGATTGCTGGATGTTTTGCTCGGTGCGGTTTAGATAGGCTGCAAGATCCGCCATAATCCAGTTAGCGGTTAATTTCGCCTCACCGGATATTTTTGTTGAGGCTTCGAAGAAGCTTGCAACATGTTTATCTAATGTAAGCTGGCCAGCGTCGTAATCACTCAGACCATATTGCTCGACAAAACGGGCGCGCTTGGCTTCGGGAAGTTCAGGCATTTGCTTTCTAACTGCTTCGATATAATCGTCGTCGATGATGACGGGCAATAGATCGGGGCAGGGGAAGTAGCGATAATCATTGCTGTCTTCTTTAGTGCGCATTGAGCGTGCTTTTTTCGTGTCGCCATTGTATAGGCGAGTCTCTTGCACAATCTTGCCGCCATCTTCGAGCACGTCGATTTGACGCTCAACCTCAAGCTCGATTGCTTCTTCCATAAACTTAAACGAGTTTAAGTTTTTGGTTTCAGTTCGAGTGCCTAAGGTTTCTGAACCTTTCGGGCGAACCGAAATATTAACGTCGAAGCGCATGGAGCCTTGACTCATGTCCCCATCGCAAATTTCTAGAGAGGTGACAATAGAGTGGAGCTTTTTAGCAAAGGCGACAGCCTCTTCTGCTGAGCGCATATCGGGTTCGGTGACAACTTCGATGAGTGGCGTCCCAGCGCGGTTAAGGTCGATACCCGACATGCCGGCGAAATCTTCGTGCAAAGATTTTCCCGCATCTTCTTCAAGGTGTGCGTGATGAATGCGAACGCGTTTGGTGCGACCGCCTTCAAGCTCTAAATCGACCCAGCCAGTACCAACAATAGGTTCGGCAAGTTGGGTGGTCTGATAGCCTTTAGGCAAGTCAGGGTAAAAATAATTTTTACGTTCAAATACTGAACGCTTTCCGATTTCAGCATTGACGGCTAAGCCGAACATGGTGGCAAAGCGAAAAGCTTCTTCGTTAGGCGAAGGAAGTGTGCCAGGTAAAGCAAGATCGATAGCCGAGGCTTGAGTGTTAGGTTCAGCACCGAACGCGGTGCTTGAGCCAGAGAATATTTTGGTTTTGGTGGCAAGTTGAACGTGCACTTCCAAACCTATAACGGTTTCCCATTGCATAGTGGCAACCTCTTATTCAATACCGGGTGCGGTTTGTTGGTGGAAGTTAGTGGCTTGTTGGAATTGATGCGCGGCATTAAGAATTCGCGCTTCGGCAAAGAAGTTGCCAATCAATTGAAGGCCCACAGGTTTGTTGTCGACTAAACCGCAGGGAATTGAAAGCCCTGGCAACCCGGCCAAGTTGGTGGCGATGGTGTAAATATCTTCAAGATACATGGCAACCGGATCTTGAGTTTTTGCACCGAACTGGAAAGCGGGTGACGGAGATGTTGGGCCTAAAATCACATCCACTTGGGTAAAAGCATCGACGAAGTCTTGCTTAATTAAGCGGCGCACTTTTTGAGCTTTCGAATAATAAGCGTCGTAATAACCGGCCGATAACGCGTAAGTTCCCACCAAGATACGGCGTTTGACTTCATCGCCGAAACCTTCGGCGCGCGAGCGGCAGTAAAGATCGTTAAGATCGGTTGGGTTTTCACAGCGATGACCGTAACGAACGCCATCAAGGCGCGATAAGTTCGCCGAACATTCCGCTGGCGCAATCACGTAGTAAGCGGGTACGGCCAAGTGGGTATGCGGCAAACTAATGGAATGGATGCTCGCACCAAGTGATTGATAGATTTTGATGGCGTCTTCAACTAATGCAGCAGTCGCGGGGTTAAGGCCTTCCCCAAAATATTCCTTTGGAATTCCAATGCGCAAGCCTTGTAGTGGCTTGTTAAGTTCTTGGGTGTAGTCTTCCAGAGGGTGATTCACGCAGGTGGAATCTTTAGGGTCGAAGCTCGCCATATCGTTCAATAAAATCGCGGCGTCTTCTGCTGTGCGAGACAAAATACCCGCTTGATCGAGGCTCGATGCGAAGGCGATCATTCCCCAACGCGATACTCTGCCGTAAGTTGGTTTAATGCCGGTGAGACCGCAATGCGCTGCTGGCTGACGAATCGAACCGCCAGTATCCGATGCGGTTGCCGCAGGGGCTAAATGCGCGGCAACTGCTGCTGCCGAACCGCCAGATGAACCGCCGGGCACGCAATCGGTCGCCCAAGGATTTTTTACAGGGCCGTAGTAACTGGTTTCGTTCGATGAGCCCATCGCGAATTCGTCCATGTTGGTTTTGCCCAACATGACCACACCGGCATTAAGATAGTTTTCGACGATGGTTGCGTTGTAGGGCGCTATAAAATTATCGAGCATTTTTGAGGCACAACTGGTACGAACGCCGGTGGTGCAGAAAATGTCTTTATGAGCTAGAGGAATGCCGCATAGGCTTGGCGCATTCCCAGACGCTAAACGCTTATCGGCGGCATCGGCTTGAGCTAAAGCAAGTTCCGGAGTGGCTGTAATGTAGCTGTTGTACACACCATCCAATCGCGCGATGCGATCAAGATAATGTTGTGTTAATTCGCGGCTGGAGAATTCTTTTTGGCGAAGGCCTTTTACCAGCTCAGCAATAGTTAAATGATGCATGAATCAAATCCTGTCGGGGTCGGCAATGTGATCGTTGCGATTACTCAATGACTTTAGGAACTAAATAGAGACCATCTTGAGTGGCCGGAGCGATGGCTTGGAAAGCTTCACGTTGATTGACTTCGGTGACCTCATCCGCGCGCAAGCGCTGGACAGCGTCGAGGGGATGAGCCATTGGCAATACGCCGTCGGTATCGATGGCTTGTAATTGATCAACCAGTGCTAAAACATCAGAAATACTTGCGGCGGCGGCATCGGCATCGGCGTCGGAAATTTCGATGCGTGCCAGCTTCGCAAGCTTGGCAATATCAGCGCGATCTATAGCCATAGTGGGCTAAACTCCATGGTTTAAACGAAATTAGATAAAAAGTGAGGCAGGTCGAGCCTATAAACACTTATTTTGTGCGAGTATAAAAGCGGCTAAAGGTATCATATTTTGGGGGGATTCTGCATTATTCCCCCTGATTATGGGGACTTGCGTATCACCCCAAAGTGCATTGGTGAAAAAAGTTTAAAAAAAACCGCGCAAAGGGTTTAATTTGCGCATATTAACGCCGAGTTTTCACTTATACTGCGCAATCACTATTGCATAGCCAGTTCTAATTTTTACGATTTCCCGCAGGTTTTCATCTTCTTTGGATGTTCGTGGAATTAGTGATAAGAAAGAGGGTCTTTACTCCTCTGCGATACCAAATTCGTTACCAAGCTGTAGTGCACTCTTTCTACAGGCTTGGTAAATCTTACATTTACATTGTTTGATAAGGCATCTATTCGTCATGTTAAAAACTTTACGTGGGCTTTTCTCGACCGACCTATCAATCGACTTGGGTACTGCGAATACTCTTATTTATGTAAGAGGTCAGGGAATCGTGTTGGATGAGCCATCAGTTGTCGCGATTCGCCATCTTAATGGTGTTAAATCCATCGAAGCGGTGGGTGTTGAAGCTAAAAGAATGTTGGGTCGTACCCCTGGGAATATCACCGCAATTCGACCATTAAAAGACGGCGTTATCGCCGATTTCCAAGTTACCGAAAAAATGCTCGAGACTTTTATTAAAAAAGTTCATCAAGATAATTTCTTCAAACCCTCTCCGCGTGTTCTTATCAGTGTTCCTTGCTTATCAACTGAAGTTGAGAAGCGTGCGATCCGTGAATCGGCATTAAACGCCGGTGCTCGCGAAGTACGTTTGATCGACGAACCTATGGCAGCAGCGATTGGTGCAGGATTAAAAGTATCGGAAGCATCGGGTTCGATGGTTGTTGATATCGGTGGCGGCACTACCGAGATTGCCGTTATTTCACTTAACGGTATCGTGTACTCCGACTCAGTCCGTATTGGCGGTGATCGCTTCGACGAGGCGATTGTGAACTATGTT
Source organism: Cellvibrio sp. (assembly GCA_051885175.1). Taxonomy (GTDB): domain Bacteria; phylum Pseudomonadota; class Gammaproteobacteria; order Pseudomonadales; family Cellvibrionaceae; genus Cellvibrio. The sequence continues at coordinate 104,745 of JBJEWS010000006.1, read as the reverse complement.
CGCCGCAACTACGGTAGCGTGATTGGCGATGCAACCGCCGAGCGTATTAAGCAAGAAATCGGCTGCGCGTTTGCAGGCTCAGAGATCCGTGAAATCGACGTGCGTGGACGCAATTTGGCTGAAGGTGTACCGCGCAGCTTTACGCTAAGTTCCGACGAAATTTTAGAAGCCTTACAAGAGCCGCTCGCAGGTATCGTTCAGGCGGTCAAAAGCGCGCTTGAACAATCTCCACCGGAGCTTGCATCGGATATCGCTGAAAGCGGCGTAGTCTTGACTGGTGGCGGTGCTTTGTTGCGTGATATCGATCGTTTGTTGGCGAACGAAACAGGCTTGCCATTTGTGATCGCTGAAGATCCGTTAACTTGCGTCGCGCGTGGCGGTGGTATGGCGCTTGAGATGTCGGATCGATTTAATATCGATTTGCTTTCGTCTTAATAATAGACAGGCAGTCATCTGCCTGATTGTTGACGGGAGATAGGACTATTAAACCGCTTTTTTCGCAAAACTCTTCAAAAGGTTTTGGCGCTTTCTTTTTAACTTTCGTCATGATTGGCGTTGTGGTGGTTGGGTTGTACACCGACTACCTCAACTCGATTCGTGAGCGATTGGCGTTTTTGGCGGAACCTTTCTACAAGGTAACAGCCGTTCCTGGACGAGTGTCTGATTGGGGCGCGGCTAATACTATGAGTCGCCGCGAACTCATCAACGAAATTGAAACACTCAAATCTGAGTTGCTCATTCATCAACGCAAATTACAACAAATGGCCAATCTTGCGGCTGAAAACGTGCGTCTTCGCCAGCTGCTCAATGCCAGCGAATTGCTGCAAGACCGGGTATTAATTACCGAGCTTATTGGTGTCTCTCCAAATCCCTTGAGTCACAAAGTATTTATTAACCGTGGTTTGAACGCGGGGGTTTTCAAGGGACAAGCGGTTCTCGATGCTTACGGGCTGGTGGGGCAGGTTATTGAGGTAGCAAGCGACAGTTCAACTGTCTTACTGGTGTCCGATGCTACTCACGCGATTCCGGTACAAGTTAATCGAAATGGGGTGAGGGCAATTGCCGAGGGCACCGGCGATCTCAATCGTTTATCGCTAAGGCACGTTTCTTCAAATACTGACATTCGCCAAGGCGATTTGCTGGTAAGTTCGGGGTTGGGCGAGCGTTTTCCAGTGGGTTACCCCGTAGCAGTGGTTGAGTCGGTGGTTCAAGATCCGGGGCGCGCTTTTCTGACAGTAGTGGCAAAACCCATGGCCCATTTAGATCGCAGTCGACACTTGTTATTAGTGTTTGAAGATCGGGCGGGTGCGTCAGTTGATGTGATTACGTCTAAAGGGGGCAGTCAGCCAACGAATTCCCAGGGGACTCCCTAATGCGCGAAACCCCAATTGTATTATGGTTAGTGGTCACGCTGTCGGTCGTGGCGGCACTTTTACTTGCTATATTTCCTCTTCCACTGGATTGGCAGTGGTGGCGGCCCGAATTCGTTCTGTTAATCGTGATTTATTGGGTTGTAACCCTGAACACTGGCGTCAGTCTTTTGGGGCTTTGTTTACTAGGGCTGTTTCAAGATGTGCTTGAAAGTGTTCCGCTAGGTCAGCACGGACTAAGTGTTATCTTAATTGCTTACCTGTGCCTGCTTTCCTATCAGCGAGTGCGAAAATTCTCGGTAATAAAACAGTGCGCTTGGGTGTTCGTTTTGGTCGGGGTTGCACAGCTATCGGATAACTGGGTTCAAGGCATGGCAGGACATGAGCTCTCGGGCCTAAATTTTCTTAAACCGGCCGTGGCGAGCGCCCTAGTGTGGCCGTTTCTCAAATTGTGGTTGGATCGACTCGCGTATCGCTACCATCTCTTCGCTGATTGATCGGAGGCGTTGTGGTTGCTCCCTCTCTCTATCTTGCGTCACAGTCGCCACGGCGGCGTGAACTTCTCAATCAAATCGGTATTAATCATCGGGTGCTTAAAGTTGACGTTCCCGAGATTCAAACTGCCGGTGAATCACCCTTCGACTACATTGAACGTCTCGCTTTGAGTAAAGCGCAGGCTGGTGTTGCGTTACTTGAGAAATCCGGTTTACAGATGCGACCCGTATTGGGGGCTGACACCATTGGCGTAATTGACGATCGAGTGCTTGAAAAACCGCGAGACTACGAAGATTTTGTTCAGATGATGCGGTATATGTCAGGACGCAGCCATCAGGTAGCAACCGCGATCGCGCTTTGTCATCAAGGCAAAAGTGCTGTAAGGCGTGTGGTTACGGATGTGCATTTTCGATCCTTGAGTGATGCCGAGATTCTCGCCTACTGGAACACCGGAGAACCCTGTGATAAAGCGGGTGGTTACGGTATTCAAGGTTTTGCGGCGGTGTTCGTCGAGAAAATTATCGGCAGCTACTCGAATGTTGTAGGCCTGCCATTGGAAACACTGGCGTCGCTCTGTGAAGAATTCGGATGCGCCTATTGGCAAAAGGATACTGGCGATGAGTGAAGAGATTTTAATTAATGTTTCTCCCGTCGAAACACGCGTTGCCGTCGTTGAAAATGGCGTAGTGCAAGAGTTTTATCTCGAGCGAAGCCAAGGAATCACTTACGTTGGTAATATCTATCGCGGCAAAGTCGTGCGTGTTCTACCGGGGATGCAAGCCGCCTTCGTCGACATAGGATTGGAGCGTACGGGGTTTATCCACGCGTCCGACATGATGCCCGAGCCACCAGAGGGCGAGGACCGAAGCCAGCCTGTTCCCGATATACGTACGCTCGTTCGAGAAGGCCAAACGATCTTAGTCCAAGTTGCTAAAGATCCGATTAGCACAAAAGGCGCGCGTCTGACCACCCACTTGACCTTATCCTCACGTTATTTGGTGTACATGCCCAAATCCAGCCACATTGGGGTATCGACACGCATTGAAGACGAGGACGAGCGAGCGCGATTGCGTGAAATTATTGATTCGGCACTTAGCGAACATCAGGTTGAGGGTGGATTTATTGTTCGCACAGTTGCTGAAGGTGCGAGTAAAGAGGCGATTCTTGCCGACATGCCATTTCTGCTTAAACTTTGGCAAGATTTACAGGCTCGATTACCAAGTTTAGGAGTTCCGGCCGAGCTTCATCGTGATATGCCGCTTTACTTGCGCGCCCTACGCGATTTAGCCCGTGCGCCCATCGATCGGGTGCTGGTCGATTCACGCTTAACTTGGCAACAAATGCTCGACTTTTCCAAGCAGTATGCACCTCAGCTATGCGATATTATCGAGTTGTACAACGGTGATCGACCATTGCTTGAACTCTACGGAATTGAGGAAGAATTGCGGCGCGCGCTCGAGCCGCGGGTGCCACTTAAGTCCAATGGATATTTGATCATCGAGCAAACCGAGGCTATGACCACTGTCGATGTTAATACTGGCGCATTTGTGGGACATCGCAATCTTGAAGAAACCATTTTTAAAACTAACTTGGAAGCAGCAGTCGCTATTGCTCGCCAGTTAAGACTTCGCAATTTGGGCGGAATAATTATTCTTGATTTCATTGATATGAAGGATCAAGAACATCAACGACAAGTTTTGCGCACGCTCGAAAAGGCACTGGAAAAAGATCACGCTAAAACGCGTATTACCGGTGTGTCTGAGCTTGGACTTGTTGAGATGGCTCGCAAACGTACGCGCGAATCGCTAGGGCAGTTGCTGTGCGAGCCATGCCCAATTTGCCAAGGTCGTGGTCAATTAAAGTCGCCCGAAACTGTGTGCTACGAAATTTTCCGCGAAGTGCTTCGAATGGCACGGACTTACGACAATAATAAGTTTTTGGTTTTAGCCTCCCAGGTAGTGGTCGATCGCCTGTTAGATGAAGAGGCAAGTTATGTTGCGGACCTCGAGGCATTTATTGGTCGCACTATCGAGTTCCGCGTAGAGGTATTATTTCATCAAGAACAATACGATATTGTTTTGGTGTAGTTGCTGGTAAGGCAACCGTTTAATGAGTTAACTGCATTTATGAGCATCGCCTTGCGACGGCTGGTGAAATGGGGATATATATTCGTAGCCTTGCTGCTGATTACTTTAGCGGTAATTGTTCAGTTAGGACGCAGCTTTTCCCATCTCATCGCCGATTACAAAGAGCCTCTTTCTGATTATTTGTCGGAAACGCTCAATGCGCGAGTGAGTGTCGAGACCATCGACGCTCAATGGGACGGTTTGCGCCCGAGTTTATCGGTCACGGGGTTGCGCATTGCAAATCAGCAAGAAGAAGCGCTCGTCAGCCTGCAAACAGCACAAGTACGATTCGATATTTTGCGCTCGCTCATCGCTCGTCGAGTGGTGTGGAACAGTATCTTGCTTAACGACGTCGAACTTGAGTTTGAGCAGACGGTTGATGGTAAATGGCAATTGCAGGGGTTCCTAAATCAAGCGTCCCCTGATACTCCTCAAAGAGCTGAGAGGAAAGACGAAATCCGAAAAGACGACGTCAATCTCGATCAGCTCATCGACATGCTCTTGTTATCGAATCGCATCGAATTTGTTTCGACTAAATTGCGTTTCGTATTCACCGAAGGGCAAGAGGTTTTGTTACAAGCGCCGTCTCTGCTTCTTGAAAACTCCGGGGATTTTCATCGGCTCTTACTCAGTGTGGATGCTGGTGCCGAAACAAATAATGTGAAGTTAATTCTCGAAGGAATGGGTGACCCGCGCGATCAGGAAAACTTTCGTTCTAAAGGTTATCTTGAAATTCGTTCATTCCCTACACGTGAAGTGTTAGCCGCAACCAGTGACTTTCTATTTCACGGAATGGACTATGAATTTTTAAAAGGTGATGGTGACATTCAAGCCAAAGTTTGGCTTCAAAGCTCAGAAGATGGTTCTGGGTACGATCTAAGTGGTCAACTCGATTTACAACGGATAGAAGTTGCTGCTGGTAAAACGGCGGTACAGCTTGATGATGTGTCAACCCTGGTCGTGGGGCGATGGAATTTCGATGAAAATTGGATGCTCCAGCTCCAACAGTTCCAATCAAAATATGGCGAAAATAATCTTCGCGAAGTCAGTATCCAGATTGATTACGATAAAAAAGAATCTGAAGTGAACTTGGCTTTTGATCAAATTAATTTGCAGCAATTTCACGGGTTATTAGATGCGTCAGGGGCTATCGGGCAAGGCCGATTGTCAGAAATTCTGCGCGATCTTAATCCGCGCGGTAATCTCAAATCACTTTGGGTTAATGTCCCTTTAGTTTCACCGAAGAGTTGGCAATTGCGTGGGCAGTTAGACAAGGTTTTTGTTGATGCGTGGCGCGGCGTACCAACTCTTACAGCGCTTGATGGCTACGTTACCGCCGATGCTGACAGTGGGGGGATATGGATCAACAGTGGCGATAAGTTTTCGATGCACTTTATTCCCACTTATGATGCACCCATGACGTTTGATAATGCCAAGGGACATGTAGCCTGGCATTTGCGCCCGGAAGAAAACCGGATTTACGTCAATAGTGGTGCTTTGCAATTTCGCTATCAAGATACAAAGCTTTTAGGGCATATGTTGCTCGACATGCCCTTAAAGCCTAAAAACAACGAGACGCCCCGTATCGATCTCACGTTACAAATATCGGCTCAAGAGCTTCCTGTAAAAGATTACTCGACTTATGTTCCGTCGTTGCTTCCTGAGTCTCTCATTACTTGGCTCGACACAGCAATTGGGAGTGATAACCCCGGTGTCGCGCATCAAGTGGGGCTGCTCTACCGAGCTGATCTTGCTAATAAAGATCCTGTAACGAAAGTTTTTAATTTATATATCGATTCACAAGGCACACGCCTTGACTACCACTCGCAGTGGCCTCAACTCACCGATATGAGTGGGAAAATTTGGATTCGTGATGCAAGCGTGGATGCATTTATCAATCGGGGCAATCTTCACCGGAGCTCACTGAGTAATACGAATCTGACCATTCGCCCGTTATCGGACGGTGGAAGCCTGATGAACCTTACCGGTGAGTTGATCGGTCCCGCCGTGGATATTTTAAATACCGCGCGTCAGGGACAGTTGAGAAATACTATTGGCGATAAAATGGATGCTTGGCAGCTTGAAGGACACGCGACCACCCAAGTTCAATTGAGCTTGCCAATTGCAGTTGAAGACTCATCTGTCTCGCAGCAGCTCACAGCGTATAAAGTCGACACTCAGTTGTCTGACGCGCGCTTGCAAATGACCGATTTGAATTTGTCATTTGCGAATCTTCAGGGGCAAATCAGTTATGGTCATGACATCGGGTTTGCGAATACTCAGTTGACCGGAGATTTGTTTTCACATCCGTTCACAGCAGCTATCAAAACAGAAACTAACAACGGCTCGGCCGGGCCCAGTGGGCGAAGATCGAGTATCTATTTGGATGGCGTAATCGCAAGTGAAACGCTTGCCGAGTTGAGCCGTCGACCCGAAGTGTATTTCTTGCAAGGTGATATCTCCTTCGATGCAAGAGTTGATATTTTTCACACCGAAAAATCAGATCAACCCATCGATGCACGTTTGCCACAATCGCTCTCAACATTTTCGGCTGGCGCTTCGGCGCGCGTAAACATTCAAAGCGATCTCGATGGTGTTGTTGTGAGTTTGCCTGGGGATTTATTAAAAGTTGCGAAGGAAAAGTCTGCCCTATCATTCGATATGTGGGTGAAACCAGATGCATGGCAATTTGATATTCGATACCAAGATAAATTGAACGCATTACTGCACCTTGATTCGAGTAGCAAAAACCTGATTAACGCTAGCCTTGGTTTAAACTCGTTAGCAAATTTTAGTGCGGTATCTGAATTTTTCGTTTCGGGGGCTTTGCCAGAATTCGATATTCAGTTATGGAAAAATGTTTTCGCTCGTTATCAAGATCATCAAGCTCGGCTGGATGCAACGCTTGGGGTAATGGCGACTGCGGAGAATTCTGGCACTGAGCCAGCTATACGAAATATCGCGGGTTTGCCTTTTAGAGCACAGGTCAATTTAGAGAAGCACCAAATCGGTCCCGTTGTTTTGAATGATTTAAAGGTCGAGGCAAGGCCAGTTCCTTACGGATGGAATCTTCAGCTTGAAAACAAGGTGTTAGCTGGACAGGTGATCATACCCGACTCGCAGTATTTACCTCTGGAGCTGAACATTGACCATCTTTACTTGCCGGAATCTGCCTTAAATCGCCCTCATGCAGTAGTAAGTGAATTTGCAGTTCAATCTGTAGGTGAGCAAGGGTCTAGTGAAAATGCAATTTCCGACGATGAAAGTGAAGATGAGCAGAAAGCTGTCGCGCCAGTGTTTGCGGCGGACGATCTTCCCGCCGCTCGCGTCGCGATTGCAAACTTGTTTTTGGCCGACGAGCCTCTAGGTGCATGGGCATTCGAAACTAAACCAACGTCACAAGGTGTCGTCATCGATAATATTGAGGGCGCTATTCGAGGCTTGAGGTTCTCCGGAGAGAGTGAAAAAGCACAAGGTGCGCAATTGATTTGGCGAGATGTGGGTGGTGAAGTTCAATCTCGGTTTATTGGCGTAGTGACTGCTGAAAATTTAGCGGAAGTCTCCAAGCGTTGGCAGGTTCCTCAGTTGCTTGAAAGTGAGTCGGCAAGATTTGTTGCCGATATCCAATGGCCAGGCACACCTGCGGAAATACAGTTGGTGACACTCGCTGGTAAGGTTGATCTTACTCTACAAAAAGGGCGCTTTTATCGAAATGCGGGAGCGGGTGACGGTTTGCTGCGACTTATGTCGGTGGTCAACTTCGACTCTATCGCCCGTCGTCTTAAGCTCGATTTTTCGGATTTGTATCAAAGTGGATTGGCTTACGACTCAGTCGTGGGCGAGGCTAATTTTAATAATGGGGTGATGCGGTTCACCAAGCCCTTAGATTTAAAAGGCCCCTCGAGTCGACTGCAATTAGCGGGGACTGTCGATCTTAAAAACGAGCAAATTAATTCTCGTCTTATCGCGACACTCCCCGTAGCGGGTAACCTTACATTTGCAGCTGCGTTAATCACTGGTTTACCGGCGGCAGTTGGTGTTTATGTGGTGAGCAAGCTATTCAAGAAACAAGTTGATAGAGCAACCAGCATTAGTTACGAGATTAAAGGTTCTTGGGATGAGCCGGTGGTTCGGTTTACTCGGTTTTTTGAAAGCGAAGAGAGTCTAAGCCAATTGAATGATTCCGGCCCAGCAGAGAGTGTGGGTAGTCCGATTGAACAAGCGAGCAGCTCGTCGGTAGAAAGTGATGGCGAGGTTGATATTCAGGCGCTCGAGGCTCTGATTCAGGAAGGGGTTAACGAAGCCCAAAACGAAAAAAAGGCACCTTAGGTGCCTTTTTTAATCTTGTTTGGCTAACTCGTCGCGTATAAATCCAAACAACTTACGTGCGTTGACAGGCGGTTTATTTTCTTCGCGCTCTTTCTGTGCGTTGCGTACAAGTTGGCGTAAGCGCTGAATGTCGATGTTAGGGCAGTCGGATACCAGTGACTGAAAGACACTTTTATCGTTCTCGATTAAAAGATCGCGATAGCGTTCGATCTGATGTTGGCGATGAACATATTGGTCGTTACGCGTTTGTAATTTTTCGACTGCCGCTTGAATCTCCTCATGATTGCCTTCGCGCATCAATCGACCAATGTACTGAATCTGACGACGGCGTGCCTCTTTCGGTGGCATTTTTCGGGCAATGTAAATTGCATCTAACAGTTCTTCGCTTAGCGGCAAAGATTTGAGTTGCTTTTCGTTCATCGTGATAAAGCTTTCGCCAAGCTCTTGCAACTTATGCATATCACGTTTGACCTGAGATTTACTGAGAATGTAATCGCTGGGGTCTATTTCTTGGTCGCTGTAATCATGAGCCATAAAACGGAATCTATCCTGAGTGCGGTGTAATAAGTAAAGAGAAAAAAGTGAATAACTGCAACGCAGCGACTACAACTTCGTTATTCGCCTTCGCCAAAATAGTCGTTTACGAGGGCGGAAATTTCGGCAAGCGCGGTTTCGGCGTCTTGACCCTGTGTCTGTATTTCGATGATGGTGCCAACCGACGCCGCTAACAGCATTAAATTCATCACGCTCTTAGCATCCACCCACTGACCATTCTGCAGCCTAATGCGAATGTCACAGGCAAATAAGCTCGCCAGTTTAGCAAGTTTAGTGGCTGCACGTGCATGTAAACCGCGCTTATTAATAATGGTGAGAGTTTGCTCAGGCATTTGTGCTCGTTTTGTGCTTGTTAATGTCTCTATGTCTTACTTGGCAATCCGGATATTGAGACGCGAAGTGGGCTTGGAGCCGCTCTGCTAAATAGACTGAACGATGCTGCCCACCAGTGCAGCCAACGGCGATCGTCATATAACTTCGATTATTCGCAAGATAAGCGGGCAACCAGCGCCCCACAAACGATTGAATATCGTTAAACATTTGTTGAACGCATTCTTCTGATTCTAAGAAATCAATAACGTCTTGATCTTTGCCTGTTTGCGGTCGAAGGTTGGGCTTCCAGTGTGGGTTAGGCAGACAGCGAGCGTCGAACACAAGATCGGCGTTCACAGGTACACCATGTTTAAATCCAAAAGATTCAAACAGAATTGCCATGGATGCATCATTACGGCCCACGATTCGGTTTTTTACTAGGTCTCGCAGCTCGTGAAGAGTGAGATTGCTCGTATCGATAATTTGATCGGCTTGATCTCGCACCGGATGGAGCAGGTTACTTTCTTTGTTGATGGCCTCACTTAAACTTGTCCACTCGTCGCTTAACGGATGTTTACGCCGGGTTTCGCTGAATCGCTTAATGAGAACGGGTATTTGCGACTCCAAAAAAAGCACAGTTACGCTGTGAGACATCTCTTCAATTTCGTTGATGAGATCGGGAAAACGATTGAGGTCTTGCCAAGTGTTGCGTGCGTCTACACCTATCGCAACCGATTGATCGGCACTGCCATGAGCTTCGATTTCGCGTACCAAGGCGGGCAATAAACCCAAAGGCAAATTGTCGATGCAATTGAAACCCACATCTTCTAAGACGTGAAGGGCTGTTGATTTTCCAGAGCCCGAAAGTCCACTTACAACTACCAATTGCATACTTGGCACCTTATTTGTGTAGCGAGTGATGACGAGTGTTATTGAGCGAGGTGCGCAGCGTTAAATAATTCGATCGAGTCGGTCGCTGCTCGAAGCTTCGCTCGGTATTGCTCGTCGTTAAGTGCAGAGGCGAGACTTGCCAGAGTTTCAAGATGATCTTTGTCTGCCGCATCGGGCACTAGCATAGCAAATATGACGTCAACAGGTTGTGAATCAATCGCGTCAAATTCTATCGGTTGGCTTAGGGTGATGAGTGCTCCTATTGGAGCCGAGCAATGTGTCACTCGTGCGTGTGGAATGGCAATTCCCATACCTATACCAGTAGAGCCTAAGCGTTCTCGATTGACGAGACTTAAAAAAACGTTTTCAGCAGAGAGGTGATCAAATTCTTCGGAGATGGTGGTAGCTAAAAGTTCCAGCGCTCTTTTTTTACTGGTTGCTTCCACTTGGGCAAGACAGCGTGCCGGTGAAAGTAATTCGTGGATTTGCATGATAATCGTGGTTACTCAAAAAATATCAGCCCATTAATTTGGGCTGATATTGTACATCTTAACGATGTGCGCGGAGTATCTCTTTATGCTTCAACAGTTGACGATCAAGTTTATCAACCATGAGGTCGATGGCGGCATAGAGGTCTTCGTGGCGAGCTTCAGCATGAAGATCTTTGCCACTCACGTGCAGTGTTCCATCGGCAACCTGCTCCATTTTGTCGATAGTGAGACGAACTTGCACTGAAGTAATGCGATCGTGGTGATTATTGAGTTTTTCAATCTTGGTGGCTGCGTAATTGTGCAAGGCCTCGGTGACTTCTAAGTTATGGCCGGTGATAGTTACTTGCATAATCAATCCTCGATAGTACAGGTAGTGGGGCTCGCCCCTGGGTGCCTTCTACAAGGTTTTACGCTCGTTAGAAGGTGGAATATTGAGAGACTCGCGATACTTGGCGATAGTCCTTCTTGCAACTTGTATGCCTTGCTCTGCTAAGAGCTCGGTGATTTTGCTATCGCTTAGTGGCTTTTTCGGATTCTCTGCATTAATCAACTTTTTAATAATCGCGCGAATGGCAGTTGATGAGCATTCGCCGCCGCCGTCAGTCGAGACATGGCTCGAGAAAAAGTATTTAAGCTCGAAAATACCTTGCGGCGTGTGCATGTACTTTTGTGTGGTGACTCGCGAAATTGTTGATTCGTGCATTTCGACGATTTCTGCAATGTCGTGAAGAACCAGTGGCTTCATTGCCTCTGGTCCATATTCCAAGAAACCACGCTGTTTTTCTACGATACAACTAGCAACTTTGAGTAAAGTCTCGTTGCGACTTTGTAAACTTTTTAAAAACCAGCGAGCTTCTTGCAAATTGTCTTTCAAAAAAGTGTTGTCGGCGCTGGAATCTGCTCGACGCACCATGGACGCATAATCGGCGTTTATTCGTAGTTTAGGTGCGATTTCGGGGTTGAGCTCGACAATCCAGCGACCTTTGCGTTTTTCAACAAAGACATCGGGAATAATGTATTCAGTTTCGGAGTTGTCGATGATATCGCCGGGGCGAGGGTTGAGGCTTTGAATAAGCGTGACGGCTTGTGCGAGTTCCGCTTCTTTGAGCTTAGTACGTCGCATTAATTGCCGATAATCACGGCTGCCCAGAAGCGGCAGATATTGCTTAGTAATGAGCTTCGCTGCCTCTAATTGAGGTGTCTCCTTCGGCAGCTGTTGCAGCTGGACGAAAAGGCATTCTGCTAAATTCTGGCTGCACACGCCGCAAGGATCAAATTGTTGGAGGCGATGTTGAACGGCGACGACTTCATCGTAATCCAGTTCTTCAAGGTCTCTTATGAGTCCTTCAAATATTTCTTCGAGCGAGATGGATAGCATTCCGCTAGGCTCAACGGCATCTATGATAGCCAGAGCAATGATGCGATCCCGGTCTGACATGGGGGTTAAATTCAGCTGCCACATGAGGTGGTCGTAAATGGATTCAGCGACGGCCCGACGGCTTTCGAAGTCCATATCATCGTTGTCGGACCCGTAATTGGTCGAACTGGATGAGGCTTGATAGACGTCGTCCCAACTGGTGTCCACGGGCAGGTCTTGAGGAATGGAATCACTCCAGTCGCCGTTATTATCACCAAAGGTGTCGCCATCGCCGTAAAGATCGTGCGAGGTTAAGCCGTCGTCTTGATGAGCGTGAAGCTCAGTGAATGATTCGCTATCGCCGTTACCATAATTGGTTTCCACGGCGTCGGGTGATGGACTGATGTATTTGTCATTGCTGTCAGCATTAGGATCGCCAGCGACTTCTAGACTTCTAGCGTAATCGGGGTTGATGTCGTCACTGTAGAGAGTGGCATCGGCTGATGGGGTATCATCAAAAAGGTCTTCTGTTTCGAGCATTGGGTTTGAGTCCAATGCCTCTTGAATTTCTTGCTGTAAATCTAAAGTCGACAGTTGCAGTAGTCTAATCGCCTGCTGCAACTGAGGTGTCATGGTAAGTTGTTGACCTAGCTTGAGCTGTAATGATTGCTTCATGAATACAACAAAACCCATTGTTAAAAACGTGATTTAGGGTCGAGTGTAGAGAGCAATTGCGTCTCAGGCAACAGGTGTAAGCAAGTCTTGTGCCTTAAAAAGGAAAATACTCATCTGTCAAGCAGCTAAATCAGATTTAGCTGCTTTAGATGGTTGTATTTGCTCTAGATTTTGAAGTTTTCGCCGAGGTAGACTTCGCGAACCTTGCTGTTCGCCAGCACAGTTTCAGCGTCACCCTGGGCGATAATGTGGCCTTCGCTCACAATATAGGCGGTTTCACAGATGTCGAGTGTTTCGCGAACGTTGTGATCGGTGATGAGTACGCCGATTCCTCGGTCTTTTAAGTGGTGGACAATACTTTTGATGTCGTTCACTGAGATAGGGTCCACCCCTGCAAAGGGCTCATCAAGCAAAATGAATTTCGGATCGGTCGCAAGCGCACGAGCGATCTCGACCCGCCGACGTTCGCCGCCCGATAGGGACATGCCCAAACTTTTGCGAATGTGTTGAATATGAAATTCATCTAATAGTGATTCAAGCTTTGCTTGACGCTCGGCTTTATTGAGATCCTTGCGAATTTCTAGAATGGCAAGAATATTATCTTCTACCGATAATTTTCTAAAAATAGAGGCTTCTTGAGGAAGGTAGCCTATGCCCGCTCTTGCGCGACCATGAATGGGCAGTGGGGTTAGGTCTATGTCATCCAGATGGATGCTGCCGTTATCGGCCGCTACTAATCCGGCGATCATATAGAAACAGGTGGTTTTCCCAGCACCGTTAGGTCCGAGTAAGCCGACAATGGTTCCACTTTCGACACTAATGGATACATCGATGACAACTTTTCTTTTTTTATAGCTTTTGGCCAGGTGCTTTGCGCTTAATATCGACATTGGCGTTACTTCTTACGGGCGGGAATAAAAATATCAACGCGACTTTCGCCGACCTGATCGGCTTTCATCACTTCTTTAATTAAATCGTAATCAATTCTAGGGGCATTGAGCTTTTGCCCGTCTTGCTCGATGAGCGCGTTTTCAATTAACAGCAAGCGCTCGTCACTTGGCGAGTAGGTAATTTCAGTGGCAGATGCATTGACTACAGCTTGATCTTCACTCGGTTTTTGAACGAAATAAGCGGGTTTGCCGGTGGCTGTAATTTTGGTGATCTCGTTATTGCTATCCATATGCACGCGAATAATATCGGCGCGAATATTGAGAGATCCTTGAGTTAAATTGACGTTCCCAGAATAGGTGGCAATGCCAGTTTTCTGGTCCATCTGCATTGAGTCGGCTTGCCCCGTAATAGGTTCGTTGCGATCGCCAGGAAGCGCCATCACGAGTGGTGAAAGAGCACCTATCAGTGCAATTAAAGCGTATCGGCTGGTTTTATTGAGGGGCATAAAATACCTTAACGTTAGATTTCATAAGAACGCTGTTATCTTGCAAATTGGCTTGCATGCCAATGGCATCGATCGTCATACGATTATTGCGCATATTGACGGGCTTATCAGTTTCAGCGGTTTGAGCCTTGGTGTTGATCAAGAGTTCCTCGGTCTTCGCGGTTATCACCCCATGCTCAACGGAATCTTGTTGAATAACGACATTGTTTGACAGGGTCATTAAATTACCGCCAACCACGCCGCGAGCACTTTCGGATGAAACCTGCCAAGGCGTTGGCTGATTTTCATAGAAGGTGAATATCGGTTTGGTAAGGAGGAAGTAATCATTGGGGCTGGCTGCCTCGAGATTCATTTGATACTGCACAATTTTGTCAGACGTGATTTGGTGCGTAAGTTCTCCTGAGGGACCAAACTCGCGCACGTTGACGCCCGTCATGTAGATCATGGGAAATTCTTTAGCGCTTTCATGAGGTGCAATAAGTGTTTCGAGCGAGCTCTGCCAGTAAAAAGCGCCAATTCCTATTACGGCGAAGATGGCGAGCAACCAAGGGTTAGCAAGCCATTCGCGTCTATTTTGCAGCTTTTCTTGTTCATTATTTTGACTGTCTGGTAGTTGAGAGTCGGCTTGTTGCACGTTAGCTCCAAAATGTTTAGCGCGAGATTGATCCCTAATGACCTAAGGATTTTATGAGTTATAAACTTAAGGTCGGCTTAATGTGTTTAACAAGTGTAGTCTGCGAGTACCTTTTCATAGGTATTCTGCGCCTTCATTATGCGATCGCACACTTCTCTTACGGCACCTTCGCCGCCTTTTTTGCTTGTTTGCCAGTGAGCGCGCTCAGCGACGGCTTCGTGAGCATTAGCGGGTGCGATTGCGCAGCCTACACGCGTCATGACGGTTAAATCTGGCCAGTCGTCGCCAACGAAAGCAATTTCATCGAGCGGATGCGGGGTGTCTTGTAATATCTCTTGAAGCGCGTCCCACTTATCTTCGCGTCCTTGAACGAGGATGGTGATACCAAGATCACGGGCGCGTCTGGCAACTAAATCGCTCGTTCGGCCTGTAATAATGCCAACTTTAACGCCGCTGCGCTGAAGAGCTTTTATACCTTGGCCATCGAGCGTATTAAAGGCTTTGAACTCGTCGCCTGCGTTGTTAAAAAATAAACGGCCGTCAGTAAGCACGCCGTCAACATCGAGAAGCAGTAGTCGAATGTTTGCGAGGCGGAGATTTAATTGGTCATCCGATAAAATTTGGTGGTTCACATTGACGCTCTTTTAGTGTTTGGAGTGCAGTGCCTAGACGATTCCGGCACGCAGCAGATCATTAATTTTTACGGCGCCCACTAGAGTGCCGTCGTCGGTGGTGACCAGTAGCACGTTAATGCTATTTTCTTCCATCAATTTTACGGCCTCAGCCGCTAGCATCTTACTGGAAGTAGTCTTGGGCTGGTTGTTCATCAAATCGCTGACTTGGGAATGGCGAATATCCATACCCTTATCGATACAGCGCCGTAAGTCGCCGTCGGTAAATATGCCTAGAAGGCGTTGTTGATCGTCGCACACGGTGACCATTCCAAAACCTTTAGCTGACATGATCGTGAGCGCTTCAATGAGGCTTGTGTGTGGGCAGGCAATGGGCAGTTCGTCCCCTGTGCTCATGACGTCGCTAACGCGCAGCAGCAAACGTCGCCCTAAGGCACCACCTGGATGCGAAAATGCGAAATCCTCGGCGGTAAAACCGCGTGCCTCTAGTAGTGCGATGGCAATGGCGTCGCCCATAACCAGAGTTGCGGTGGTGCTCGAGGTCGGTGCTAGGTCGAGAGGACAGGCTTCGTGACTCACTCCAATATTCAGGTTGACTTCAGCCTCTTCTGCCAGAATCGAATGATCGTTGCCAGTGATACTGATCAGCCGTATTCCTGCTCGTTTGAATAGTGGAAGCAGGAAAACAATTTCGCTTGAACTTCCGGAATGGGAGATGGCAAGAACCAAATCGTGTTGAGTAATCATCCCGAGATCGCCATGACTGGCCTCGCCGGGATGCACAAAAAAGGCGGGAGTACCGGTGCTTGCGAGGGTGGCCGCAATTTTGCGCCCAATATGTCCTGATTTGCCTACGCCCATGACAATAATGCGACCTGTGCATTCCAGCATGAGCTGACATGCCGATTCGAATCGATGGTCGATTTTGTCTAGGAGGCCCTTAACCGCTGCATATTCCAGTTCGATAGTGCGAGTGGCGGAGCGCGAGAAATCAAAGGCAGTCATATGGAGTGGGTCGCAAGTGGCTAATACGGGTGACAAGATGTTTGCATTATAGGGATTGCTGGCGTTTAAAAAAGACCTCAATGGTAAGTGGTGACAATTTTCACTGTATTGGGGGGGGATGGAGCGCTCTAATGGTATAGTTCGCGCCCGTTTCATTTTGCTGGGCATAATCGATTAAAAAATAATTTAAGACGTTGTCTTCATTCTGTTGTCAGAAGGATGACAAGGTTATAGCGAGCTATCCGTGGTGAGGCTCTGAGGAGTAATCAATATGAGTAGTGCACACAAGGGGTATCAAATGAAGAGTTTTAAAGTGTGGGCAATGATGGTTTCAATCATCGTTAGTTTATTGGCCGCTGTTCAAGTTTCGGCTGATAAGGGTGAACCGCAAAAAATCGTTGAAGGTGTCACCCAGGAGTTATTTTCTGAAGTTAAAAAATTGAGTGCGGGCGAAATTACCGAAGAGGCGTATAAAACTCGCGTCAATGACATTTTAGAGCGGGTAGTTAACTTTCCGTTTATTGCGGCAAATGTGATGGGACAGCAAGCTTATAGCAAGGCGACTCCCGAACAGCGCAATGCGTTCGCAACCGTGTTTCGTAATGGTTTGGTTAACTCTTATTCCAAAGGAATTTCAGGTTATGCCGACAGTGAGATTCGCGTGGTGTCCGTCACACAAGATCCGCGTAATGCAAAGCGCGTAACCGTAGCGCAGGAAGTAAATGATAAAGGCACACTACACAAATTAGATTACACCATGCTTCAAGATAAGGCGGGCGATTGGCGAGTCGTTAACGTCACCTTAAATGGCGTTAATCTGGGCATGTCGTTTTCAAGCCAGTTCAAATCGTCCATGCGCAAATACGGTAATGATTTGGATAAGGTTATCGCGGGTTGGTTAGCCGACGTTTAAATTTTTCTTACTGTGGAAGCCCAGCCTAGGCTGGGCTTTTTTATTTTGCGGGCGAGCTGCGGTGTGCAGTGTCTTTTTAGGTGCGGATTGGCGATAAATCTGGTAGATTTGTCAGCTTTTAATTCATGGTAAATGCGCCGGTAGTTGCCGATTAATGTGCGAAGTTGTGCGTTTACGCTCCCTCGAATTGGATGCTTCTAGCCATAGCGCGGATATAAATTTTTAGAGAGATATCATGCAATCGAACGAAATTAAGGCCTTAATTGAGGCGCATATTCCCGAGTCTGATGTTAAATCTGTGGAAGTGCAGGGTGATCACATTGGTGTGGTTATCGTGAGTTCAGCATTCTCAGGATTGTCACCTGTTAAAAAACAGCAATTGGTGATGGGCGCTCTGAGCGAGCAGTTTGCTAATCGTACCATTCACGCTATTGATTACATCAAAGCATACACACCTGACGAGTGGGCAGCGAAAGCCTAACGGGCTTTTCCCCACGCCAATTCTCTTCACAAGCGTAGAATTCCTCACGATGGATAAGTTTTTAATCGCCGGTTCTGGCCCACTTTCGGGTGAAATTAGTATCTCGGGCAGCAAGAACGCCGCTTTGCCTATTCTTGCCGCGACTCTCTTGGCGACCGAGGAAGTAACGCTCACCAATGTCCCGCGTCTTAACGATATCAAGACGCTCATAGATTTGCTAAAGACCCTGGGTGCAACAATAGACGCTGAAGCAAATAGAGTTGTTGTGAATGCTAATAGCGTTCAATCCGTTACCGCACCCTACGAACTCGTTAAAACCATGCGCGCGTCTATTTTGGTATTAGGCCCTTTACTCGCGCGTTATGGTGAAGCAAATGTGTCATTTCCTGGTGGTTGTGCGATTGGATCACGTCCAGTGGATATACATCTGCGTGGCCTAGAAGCTATGGGTGCCGTCATCGAAATTGAAGGCGGTTATATCCGTGCTAAAACTCAAGGCAAATTAAAAGGCTGCCGATTCTTTATGGATACCGTTACTGTAGGTGGAACAGAAAACCTACTTATGGCAGCTGTATTAACAGAAGGCACGACCGTGCTCGAAAATGCCGCACGAGAGCCTGAAATTGTTGACCTTGCCAACATGTTGGTCGCCATGGGGGCGAAAATCGACGGTATAGGCTCATCGACCTTAACTATTCAGGGAGTCGAGCGCTTGGGTGGTTGTACTTACCAAGTCATGCCCGATCGCATCGAAACGGGGACTTATTTGGTTGCCGCCGCGGCGACACGAGGCTCTGTGACACTGAAGAACACTAATGGCATCTATCTTGAGGCGGTCATTTCTAAGCTTGAAGAGGCCGGTGCCAAGATTACGCAGGGTGATAATTGGATCGCCCTTGATATGCAAGGTAAGCGACCCAAAGCCGTCAGCCTTAAAACGGCTCCTTACCCCGCATTTCCTACGGATATGCAATCACAATTTATGGCCATGAATTCCGTTGCCGAAGGTACCGGCGCGATTACCGAAACAATTTTCGAAAACCGTCTGGTGCAAGTTGCTGAATTGCAGCGGATGGGTGCTCAGATTGCTCTTGAGCAAAATACCGCCATCGTGACCGGTGTCGAACGTCTCAAGGCCGCTCCTGTGATGGCGTCGGATTTGCGTGCATCGGCGAGTCTCGTCATTGCCGGATTGACGGCTGATGGCGAAACACTGATTGATCGCATTTATCATATTGATCGTGGTTACGAAGCGATTGAGGCCAAATTCCAAGCATTGGGCGCTTCGGTGCGTCGTATCAAAGGTTAAGTTATGAGTCACACCCTCACTATCGCGCTTACAAAAGGGCGAATTCTGGACGAGACGTTACCGCTGCTTAAGGCGGCGGGTATCGAACCGCTTGAAGATATGGAGAAAAGTCGCAAATTGGTGTTTCCAACCAATCGTGATGATGTGCGTTTTTTACTCTTGCGTGGCGCTGATGTCCCGACCTATGTGCAGTTTGGTGCGGCAGATATGGGAATCTCTGGCAAAGACACTCTTATGGAAAACGGTGCTGCTGGACTCTATGAGCCTATTGATTTGCACATCGCAAGATGCCGACTCATGACTGCAGGCGTTAAAGGGCGAGAAACCCCGCCCGGAAGAATTCGTGTGGCGACAAAGTATGTCAATATCGCAAAAAACTATTATGCGAGCCTTGGACGTCAGGTAGATATCATCAAGCTTTACGGCGGTATGGAGTTAGCGCCGATCATGAATTTGGCCGACGAAATCGTTGATATTGTTGATACAGGAAAAACCTTGGTCGCCAACGGTTTGGAGCCTCGAGATCACATTGCGGATATTAGTTCGCGATTGATCGTTAACAAGGCGTCGATGAAAATGAAATATCGCCAAATTCAAGCCATTTTAGATCCTATTGCCAAAGCGGTTGCCGATAAAACGAGTGCCTAAGCACTGCCAATGGCCTGAATTGCAAAAATTAATGATTCTTCTTGAGCATTACGCGAGATGATGGCGCGAAGATGCAATAAGTGAGTGTAAGAAATGAATGAAACATTGGTTAATCGTTTAGATACTGGCGCGACTGATTTCGACGAGAAGCTATCTGGACTTCTTGCTTGGGAATCGGTAAGTGATGCTCATGTGGCCGAGCGAGTGGCGGAAATATTGGCCAATGTGAAGTCGCAAGGCGACAGTGCCCTTGTGAGTTACACCAATCAATTCGATCGTCGCAGTGTCAAAAGCTTCGAAGAGCTCGTGATTGAAAAGCAAGAATTAGAAAGTGCTTTAGCGAGCGTTTCGCAAGAGCAGCGACACGCTTTGGAAGTCGCCGCGGAACGTATTAAAAATTATCACCAGCAACAGTTGCAATCTTCGTGGCAATACACGGAAGCGGACGGCACGATTCTGGGGCAACAAGTCACAGCCATGGAGCGTGTGGGTTTGTATGTGCCGGGCGGAAAGGCGTCTTATCCTTCTTCTGTATTGATGAATGCTATCCCTGCGAAAGTTGCAGGTGTCGAGCAATTGGTGATGGTTGTTCCTGCGCCTGACGGTGAGATAAGTCCGATGGTTCTTGCCGCCGCTGCTATTGCAGGTGTGGATCGTGTGCTGACAATTGGTGGAGCGCAAGCTGTTGCCGCTTTGGCCTATGGCACCGAATCCGTACCTAAAGTCGATAAAATTGTCGGCCCAGGTAACATTTACGTCGCTACCGCCAAGCGGGCGGTGTTTGGCCAAGTGGCAATCGACATGATTGCTGGCCCATCGGAAATTTTAGTTATCTGCGATGGCAAAACTGATCCCGATTGGATTGCAATGGATCTCTTTAGTCAGGCTGAACATGATGAGCAGGCGCAGGCGATTTTGCTGTCAGATGATGCGGCATTTCTTGATGCTGTCGAGGCATCGTTTAATAAACTTCTGCCGACTCTACAGCGTCGCGAGATAGCAGGTGCTTCATTGAGAAATCGTGGTGCGCTGATTAAAGTTCGTGATATGGATGAGGCGGTTGCCTTATCCAACCGAATTGCACCGGAACATCTTGAGCTTTCCGTTGCCGATCCCGAAAGTTATTTGCCGAAAATTCGCCATGCGGGAGCAATTTTCATGGGGCGTCATACTCCGGAAGCCTTAGGTGATTACTGTGCTGGGCCCAACCATGTGTTGCCAACATCTGGAACCGCGCGATTCTCGTCGCCTTTGGGGGTCTACGACTTTCAAAAAAGAAGTTCGATTATTAATTGTTCTCCCGCGGGCGCGTCGGAATTAGGCCGTATCGCTTCTGTTTTGGCGCGAAGTGAGTACCTTGAAGCTCACGCTCGCTCGGCGGAGTACCGCATTTTAGATTAGGTTGTACGCCAATAAAAAAGCTCGCCTAGGCGAGCTTTTTTATTGCATTAAGTTTTTGTTTGATTGGTTCGCTCGCCAGGAACGATCTCAAGCTCTAAAGTTTCTTGGCCACGTAAAACAGAAATTCGTGCTTTTTTCCCGGGGATTAGCTTACTAACAAGCTCCAGACAGTGCCGCTCGTCTCTTATTTCAATGCCGTTGATGTGGGTTAAGGTATCGCCTAACTGGACTCCAGCGGCGTGAGCTGGCCCGCCGTTGTACAGGGCGCTAATGAATATGCCTTGCTGAGCGGGTCGGGTGCCACCCTCAATGCCGATCCAGCCGTGAATTACTCGCCCATGAAGCGCAATTTGGCGCAGTGATTCCATAGCGGTAGTCACGGGAACCGCAAAGCTGATCCCAGCGGATGTATTAGACTCGTCGAGAACAGCAGTGTTGATTCCGACCAGATTTCCAAACGCATCAATAAGAGCGCCTCCGGAATTGCCGGGATTAATGGCTGCATCGGTTTGAATGAAGTTCTCTGTTACTGCCGATTCACTGATTCCCACGTTCCAGCGCCCTGTGGCACTTACAATACCTTGGGTTACGCTTTGGCCGACTCCAAAAGGATTGCCAATCGCAAGTACCACATCGCCGACCCGTATTTTCGATGAATCGCCTAGCGGAATGGCGTAAAGATTTTCTGCTTCAATCTTGAGTACAGCGAGATCGTTTTCTTCGTCAATTCCGATCAGGTGAGCACCGGTGTATCGTCCGTCGTATAAAAGGACTGCAATTCTCTCAGCGCCTCGAATAACGTGATTATTGGTCAGAATGAGGCCGCTGGTGTCGACAATCACTCCAGAACCCAGGGTTTTTTCCATTCGCTCCTGTAGAGGAAGATTAGAATTGTCGTAAAGGTGTCGATAAAAAGGGTGGTTTTGAAGATTTTGTTGGCGACTAAGTACGCGTTTTTCGGCGTAGATATTCACGACCGCAGGTGCGGCTCGTGCTACTGCATCGGCGTATGACACTACCCCAAGAGGAGGGGTTAGAGGTTCGGTTTGTGTTGGGCGCAGATGGGGAAAAAGCAATAAAATTAACAGACCAATAATAATGCCAGCTGAGATCGGCCAACCGATAAAGTTGAACACTCGCTGCAGCATAAATGATTCCTTGTAGTGAAAGACAGGGCAAACGCAGAGGGCGCCATAGCGCCCTTATATTGGATGTTTAAATCTTAGGCTTTGAATCGAAATCGAAGTCATCGGCAGATTCAGTAATGCGCGGGGTGACGCCAGTAAGGGTGTCATCGTGTAAACCATAATCCTCACTGAGCGTACCTTTGGCTCCAGGTGCTTTAGGTGCCCAATCTCTTGGGGGTTCAATTATGCCGTTTGCTGAAGAATAGCTCGACGCAAGTGAATTAGTCCTCGATAAATTGGCTGAATCCAATATCTGGCGGCTAATGGCCGGTGTCGCCAATTTAAGTGCGCCTGTAGCTAAATGTTCATGAACATTTTTATAGGCTTGAGTTAAATCATTAATAAGTTCAGATGTTTGCGCGAAGTGAGACGCAACTTCTTGTTGATAGGCGCTAAGTTCGCTCTCGGCGGTATTCGCACGCATTTCAAGCTCTTGAGCAAGGATTTTGCCGCGAAGACTGTAAAGGATAAACGCACCTAAGGTGCCGCCGATAACGAGGCTAAACAGGCTGATGACAATAAGGGTAGTCAGAGAATACACGGGCAACTCCTATGGCATTTAATTTATTTGCGTCAATGACGTGCGTTTGACACGACATTCTCTGCTATGTGGCTGATAATTATAAGTCTTTTTACGTGCATAAATGTGCAATTTTTGTCTTCGATAGGAAATATGTGAGATGGTTGTTAAGGTCCCTAGCGAAAAAGAATCCGCCTACCTTATTGATGGTGAGGCTGGAAAATTAGAAGTGCGCTTCCACGTTGGTCACAGTGACGGAATTTTATCCAAGTTGAATGGGCTTGTTATCATTTGCCATCCGCACCCAGTTCACGGCGGAACAATGGACAACAAGGTTGTGACTACGTTGATGCGCACCTATCGTGATCTTGGAGTCGACGTTGTGCGCTTTAACTTTCGCGGTGTAGGTGCAAGCGAAGGGCAATTCGATCACGGGGTGGGGGAGCTTAAAGACACGCTTGATGTCGCTAACTGGGCGCTTGAACAGTTTACCGATAAGACGTTGTTGCTAGCAGGGTTTTCATTTGGATCGGCTATGGCCGCGCAAGCGAGCTATCGGCTGGATGGGCTTAGACACTTAACGTTAGTCGCGCCTCCCATTGAGCGTTACGATTATGATAATGACGGTTCTTTTACCGTTCCAACAGTCATTATTCAAGGTGGTAAGGATGAGCGAGTTGACTCTGAAGGAGTTTACGCATGGCAGTCGCAATTGCGGTCGTCATCAACCTTGATTCGATATGACGATGCAAGTCATTTCTTTCATGGCTATCTCACGCAAGTAAAAGATGATTTATCAAAAGCGCTCTTAAGTGATTTGATGCCCTAATTATTTCTGCGCTTGTTAGTCTTGGCCTTAAGATTGGCTTTGGTTAAAGTGGCGCCCTTTCTAGCAGTTGATGTAATGCACAATATGTTGTCGCCAAAAGCTCGCTACGAGCGTGATTTAACTCGTGAAGATTTCCATTATGATCCGGCACAGGCAATGGCGGTCGATCACCTTCAGGTTCTCTATGAATCTCTTGTGGAGCGTTGGGAGGAGGATCGCGCACGTGCGGATTCATTTTTTAACAAGCTAGGATTGCGTAAAACGCCTAAATTTCGCGATCCAGTGCGCGGCCTTTATTTTTGGGGTGGGGTAGGGCGTGGTAAAACCTATCTGATGGATAACTTCTTCGAAAGTCTACCCTTTCCGCAAAAGTTACGATCACATTTTCACCGTTTCATGCGCCGCGTGCACAATGAGTTGAAAACACTTGATGGTCATAAAAATCCGCTAAAAGTGGTTGCTGACAGAATCGCCTCGGAGGCGCGGGTAATCTGTTTCGACGAGTTCTTTGTGTCAGATATCGCCGATGCCATGATCCTTGGAACGTTGATGCAGGAACTCTTTGCCCGAGGGGTCACCTTGGTTGCGACATCGAATATCGTCCCAAGCGGACTCTATAAAGATGGCTTGCAGCGCAGCCGTTTTCTTCCGGCAATTGCATTGTTGGAAAAACACACCCTTGTGGTGAATGTCGATGGGGGTGTGGATTATCGATTGCGAACGCTTACTCAGGCAAACTTGTTCTACACGCCACTTGATGAAGGTGCTGATATTCATTTAGAAGAATGCCTAATCCGATTGGCTCCGCCTAAGCACGACATTCGCAGGGGTGGAGAGATAACTGTTGAGGGGCGGCAAATTCCTGTGCGGGCTCAAACACAGGGCATTATTTGGTTTGAATTTTCGGCGCTTTGCGAAGGGCCTCGATCGCAGAATGACTACATCGAAATTGCATGTGAATTTCATACGGTGCTTCTGTCGAATGTGCCTCAGATGGGGGCGAAAAATGACGACGCGGCTCGTCGCTTCATTAATCTAATCGACGAGTTTTACGATAGGCAGGTTAAGTTGATTGTGTCATCGGCAGTCCCCATCGCGGATATCTACACCGATGGGCGCTTGAATTTTGAATTTCAGCGCACTGTCAGTCGCCTGCTCGAAATGCAGAGCGAAGAGTTTCTCGCTCTACCGCATCGACCATGATGAATCCACGAGCACTTCGTGGTTAACTGCAAGTCGTTTTTAAATTGCTTTTCTTGGGTGAGGTGTGTAAGATTCGCCGTCCTCTTAATTGAGGAGCCTCGCTATTGAGGTTAAATCCACATCCAATTTAGGCAGGAATAACATGAAGACCTACGTTGCCAAACCTGAATCTGTCCAACGCGACTGGTTCATCGTGGATGCGGCTGGAAAAACTCTCGGCCGTTTGTCTGCGGAAATCGCATCACGCTTACGCGGTAAGCACAAACCAGAATACACGCCTCATGTTGATACTGGTGACTACATTGTAGTGATCAATGCTGAGCAAGTTCGTGTAACTGGCAATAAAGCGACTGATAAAGTCTACTACCACCACACCAATCACGTGGGTGGAATTAAATCGATCACTTTTGAAAAGCTAATCGATAAAGCGCCTGAGCGCGTAATCCAAACTGCTGTTAAAGGCATGTTGCCGAAAGGCCCACTTGGCTACGCAATGTTCAAAAAGTTGAAAGTTTACGCTGGTGCAGAGCATCCACATGCTGCGCAACAGCCTAAAGAATTGAACATCTAAGGAGTCGAGAAATGTCTGTAACTCAATATTACGGCACAGGCCGTCGTAAGACCTCTACCGCTCGTGTGTTCATTAAAGCGGGTTCAGGTGTTATCACTGTGAACAATCGTCCTTTGGACGTATATTTCGGCCGTCCAGTTGCGCGCATGGTTGTGCGTCAGCCATTGGAATTGGTTGATATGGCTGAGAAATTCGACGTTAACGTTACTGTTTCTGGTGGCGGTTCTTTCGGTCAAGCAGGTGCAATCCGTCACGGTTTGACTCGTGCTTTGATGGAATACAACGAAGAATTGCGTTCTGTATTGCGTAAAGCTGGTTACGTTACTCGCGATTCTCGTGAAGTTGAACGTAAGAAAGTTGGTCTACGTAAAGCACGTAAGAAGCCACAATTCTCAAAACGTTAATCGTTATCTGGGTTGCTTTTTGGCGACTCTTTTGATGATTATCAAGAACGCTCAAGACTTCGGTGGCTTGGGCGTTTTTTTATACCTAAAATTAACAGCTTATAACCTATGCTTTTTGTGGTTATTCTTGTCTTGTTGGCGTTAATTCTTTAAGATTGCCCGCCTTTTGGGTATCGCCATAGGTTTATCTTAGTAAGACCAAATCATCGGCAGTCCGAAATCTTTTGCTAGAGCCGTTAAAGCCGTTAGGGGAGAAAATCGTCATGAGTAATGACGCTGTCAATCAAACGCGCCGTCGCATGTTAATCGGAGCTACTTCTGTAGTAGGCGCCGTAGGTGTGGTGGGTGTAGCTATTCCTTTTGTGGGTTCGTGGAACCCAAGCGCCAAAGCTAAAGCGGCCGGTGCTCCTGTTCGTTACAACATCAGTAAAATCGAGCCAGGTGCAATGGTAACCGTCGAGTGGCGCGGCAAGCCCGTGTACATTCTTCGCCATACTCAAGAATCTTTAGACAATCTAAAGAAAGTTGAGGAGATGGACATTCTGTTAGATCCCAATTCGGATCAACCTCAGCAGCCAGAATATGCAAAGAATACTGAGCGTGCGATTAAAAAAGAATTTTCTGTAATGTTAGGTTTGTGTACACACTTGGGGTGTGCGCCTTTGTACCGCCCTGATGTAGGTGCGGCAGACCTTGGTGGTAGCTCGTGGTTGGGCGGCTTCTTTTGCCCCTGTCATGGTTCTAAGTACGATCTAGCTGGTCGTGTGTATAAGAGCGTTCCAGCGCCACTTAATTTGGAAGTACCTCCCCATCGATATGAGAGCGAATCTGTGCTCGTAATTGGTGAGGATCAGGAGGCTTAATATGAACTGGTTAGTAGGCATTTGGCAGTGGGTTGATCAACGCCTCCCCGTACAACGTGCGTGGGATACCCACATGGGCAAATATTATGCGCCCAAGAACTTTAACTTCTGGTATTTTTTCGGTGTTTTGTCGTTGTTGGTGTTGGTTAACCAACTGTTGACGGGTATTTGGTTGACGATGAGCTACGTTCCTTCCGCTGAAGGTGCGTTTGCTTCTGTTGAATATATTATGCGTGACGTCGACTACGGTTGGATTTTACGCTACATGCATTCTACTGGCGCTTCTGCGTTCTTTGTCGTGGTTTACCTCCATATGTTCCGCGGCATGATGTATGGCTCTTACAAGTCCCCACGTGAGCTCGTGTGGATTTTTGGTATGGTTATTTATCTTGTGCTTATGGCAGAAGCCTTTATGGGCTATGTATTGCCTTGGGGACAAATGTCTTACTGGGGAGCACAGGTAATTGTGTCGCTCTTCGGCGCAATCCCTGTTGTCGGTGAAGACTTGGTGCAGTGGATTCGCGGCGACTATCTAATTTCGGGAATTACTCTTAACCGTTTCTTTGCGTTGCACGTTGTTGCATTGCCAATTGTGTTGTTGGCCTTAGTGGTTATGCACATTTTAGCGTTGCACGAAGTCGGCTCTAACAACCCAGATGGCGTTGAGATTAAAAAGAACAAAGATGAAAACGGTGTGCCACGCGATGGCGTTCCTTTCCATCCTTTCTACACTGTGCATGACTTGGTTGGTGTAACAGTATTCTTGTTTGCCTTCTGCTTTATTTTGTTCTTCATGCCTGAGATGGGCGGATTCTTCTTGGAATACGCTAACTTTGAAGAAGCTAATAACCTGAAAACTCCGACTCACATTGCGCCAGTTTGGTATTTCACTCCTTTCTACGCAATTCTTCGCGCAGTGACTATGCCGATCGAGATTGGTCCATTAGTTATTACTGCTAAGTTTGGTGGTTTCATTGCGATGGCGGCGGCAATTGCGATTTTGTTTGTATTGCCATGGTTAGATCGCAGCAAAGTTAAATCTATGCGTTATCGCAACAACATTGCGCGCACTATGTTGATCGCGTTTGCCAGTATGTTCGTAGTGCTCGGTTACTTAGGTGTGAAGGCGCCAACCGAAGGCCGCACCATGTTGTCTCAAATTGCGACCTTGTTCTATTTCGCTTATTTCATCACTATGCCGGTGTGGACTACCACCATCAAAGAGAATGTAAAGTCAATTCGCTCTTGGATTTTGTGTGGCGTGTTCGCGGTAGGCTTCTTGTGGATGGGTATCGTTTATATCGGTGGTGATGTTCCAACATTGCTTTTATTGGCATGTTTTGGTTTAGCGGCTCTATTTGCGGCACTTCCAATTTTAGCCTCAAGAACTAGTGATGGTGTTGAGCCTGATCGCGTACAGGCGAAAGGCTTGCCTGGTATTGTTGTGGCTGCTGGTTTCGCACTCTTTGTAATCTTGGCGGTAGTACCCATTAAGGCGGTTGCGGCAGAAGGTGCATTCAACTGTGGTTCGATCCCTTGCGATACTATGACGCCTGATTTGAACGACAAAGAGTCGCTTCAACGTGGCGCTAAGTATTTCGCTAACTACTGTATGGGATGTCATGCGGCTAAGTTTTCTCGCTATGAGCGCGTCGCGAACGACTTAGATATTCCTCATGATGTTATGGAGAAAAACCTGATTTTCACTGGTGAGCGTATTGGTCAGTTGATGGAAATCTCGATGCAACCTAATGATGCAAAAGTATGGTTTGGTGTTGCTCCTCCAGATTTAACATTAGTTGCGCGCTCACGTAATCCAGATTGGTTGTACACCTATTTACGCAACTTCTACAAAGATGAAACGCGTCCATTTGGTGTAAACAACCGTGTGTTCCCTAACGTGGGTATGCCACATGTGTTGATTCGTCCACAAGGTTTATTGGAGTGTGCTCCAGGTCCTAAACTGAATAGCCAAGGCGGCGCACTTCGCGATGAAGTGGGTGCATTGGTGATGGATGAGCAATGTGGATCACTTAAGTTGGGTGAAACTAAAGGAACCATGACCCCTGCTGAGTTTGACCAAGCGGTTTACGATCTTGTGAACTACCTTGAATATTTAGCAGAACCTGTTGCTGAGAAACGTAAAACAATCGGCTATTGGGTACTTGGCTTCTTGTTAATCTTGTTTGTATTTGTATACTTCTTGAATCGCGAATACTGGCGAGACATCCACTAAGAACTTAAACAGGCGACGTAAGTCGCCTGTTTTGTTTATAGCTCCACGATGAGTTTATCTTTTCTAAGGACGTACCATGTCGACCAAAATGACTTCTAGTCGCCCTTATTTTATCCGTGCGGTCTACGAATGGATTCTTGATAACAATTGCACGCCACACATCGTAGTGAACGCTCATCTAGAGGGCGTTAGAGTACCGCAACAGCATGTTAGTAGCGATGGCCAAATCGTATTAAACATTGCTCCGGGTGCCATCACGGATTTTTTTATGGATAATCACGAAATTGCTTTCAGCGCACGCTTCGGCGGAGTAGTTCAAACAATACAGGTTCCTTGTTACGCCGTTATGGGTATTTATGCGCGTGAAAATGGCAGAGGGATGATGTTCGAGCATGAAGATCCACCTCCACCGGCACCTAAAGAGCCAACACCTAAAGGACCAGCGGCGGTACAAGATATCAAAACCGGAAAACGCCCAGGTCTAAGAGTCGTTAAATAGTTTTGAGCCAACCATAAAGCCGAGCATAAGCTCGGCTTTATGGTTTTTGGGAGATGCTCAGGCGGAGTCGAGCTAGGCTGAAATGACTCCATTGGCTTTGTGAAAGATTTCGGACAATTTCATATAACTGTCATAAATGCCCTTTAGAGTGAATATTAAAGCTGCCGAGTAGTGATGACTTGGGGCTTCCACAACATAATCACTCTTTGGAGTCATAAATGAACGCGAAAGTACTCATTAAAAGTTTGTTGGTGTCGACCTCGTTACTGTGTTCAGTAGCATTGCAGGCAGCTGTAGATAAAAAATTAGAAGCCTATAAGCCGGTTTCCGGTGTGTCGGGCACTGTAAACTCAGTGGGTTCCGATACACTGAATAACCTGATGACCCTTTGGGCAGAAGACTTCAAAAAAATTTACCCAAACGTCAACATTCAAATTCAAGGTGCGGGTTCATCGACTGCGCCTACCGCCCTAACTGAAGGTACTTCTAACTTCGGGCCAATGAGCCGCCCAATGAAAGCAGAAGAAATTCAACAGTTCGAAGCTAAATATGGATACAAGCCGACCGCAGTACCTGTTGCGATCGACGTATTGGCTGTTTATGTAAACAAAGACAACCCGATTGAAGGTCTCTCGATTGCACAAGTGGATGGTATTTTCTCGGCAACGCGTAAGTGCGGTGCGGAAGCCGATATCACAACTTGGGGTCAGGTTGGCTTGACTGGTACTTGGGCTAATCGCGATTTCACTCTTTACAGTCGTAACGCGGTGTCGGGTACCTACGGTTACTTTAAAGACGAAGCGCTTTGTAAAGGTGATTTTAAGTCCTCGATCAACGAGCAGCCAGGTTCTGCGTCGGTGGTGCAGGGTGTTTCTGAATCACTAAACGGTATTGGTTATTCGGGAATTGGATACGTTACATCAGGTGTTCGCGCAATTCCTTTGTCTCGTGAAGACGACGGTAACTATGTAACGCCTAATTTTGAAACAGCTGTTGATGGAACCTATCCTTTATCACGCTTGTTATATGTTTATGTAAACAAGCATCCGAATCGACCATTGGATCAATTGCAGTTGGAATTCGTGAAGCTTGTTTTATCTAAACAAGGTCAGCAAATTGTTGCAAGAGATGGGTATATTCCATTGCCAGCGTCGATTGCAGAGAAAACATTGAAAGAACTTTCTAATTAATCTACTTAGTGTGCTCTAAAAAGCCGCCTAATAGGCGGCTTTTTTTATTGCAGAAATAAGACAGGCTGTCTTAGTTTTGTAATAAAAGTGTCATTTTCCGTTGTTAGCATAAATAGTAGGAAGTATTACTAGGTAATGACGAATGACACAAAACACGGTTTCACCCAAGCTAATGCCTTCGCAAGAAGTGCGTAACAAGCGACGAAAACTTCGGAATTTTTACGATAAAGCCTCGCAATTCGGCATTACGGGTGCTGGTATTGCCGTTGTGTTTTCGTTGGGCATGATCTTCTTTTATTTGTTTTCTGAAGTGGCGCCTTTATTTAAATCGGCTTCAGTTCAGGTAACAAAATCTTCTCAGTTTGTGAATCCAGATGAAGTTCAGCCAATTCACATCACGCTCGATCGTTATGAGGAAATTGCAGGCGTATTTAAAAGCGATGGTAACGTTCGTTTTGAAGATCTTACCCAGCCTGGCAGCTTCATTGACGTCACTCCTGCGCATCCTGAAGCTAGCAAAATTACCGCTACCGCAAAAAGTATTACCGCAAGCGATATGCTGGCTTACGGATATGACTCAGGACGAGTGCTCATCGTTAAACCTTCTTACGCTATTAGTTATCCGAACGACAAGCGTAAGGTTACACCATCGTTAGGATTTCCTTTGGGTGATGAAGCATTGGCCGTTAAAAATGCGGCTGGAGATACGCTTGATTCGCCCATTGTTCAATTAGCTGTTCAAGAAATTAATCAGGGAATGGGCATTGTTGCTCAAACCGAGAACGCATTTGTTTATAACAAAGTGACTGTTCGCACTAACCCGATTACCGGATTAACTCAAACCAACCAACAGGCTTTTGATCTTCCCGAACTTCCAGCAGGACATCAAATACGCGCACTCCAGTTAGATGAGACTGGCCGTCACTTGGTTGTTGCGAGTCAAAATGCGTTGTTCTTGATGGAGTTGAAAAACCCTAAGAATCCACAGCTTATCAAAGCACATAAATTTGAAGGTGATGAGATTCGCCAAATGAAATTTTTGGTCGGTACTGGTTCGGTAATTGTAGGGAATCAGAGCGGTAACCTGTCTCAGTGGTTTATCGTTCGCGATCAAAACAACAATTTTAATTTGAAGCTGGTTCGTGAATTTAAAGGACAAGCGGCTGCAATCACTACTATTACACCTGAGTATCATCGTCGTGGATTTTGGGTTGGCGATGAAAAGGGCAATGTGGGTATCTATTTTGCGACCTCGGAGCGCACACTTCTTCAAGACAACTTCTCGAAAGCACCAATTACAGAATTGGCCGTTTCGCCGATTTATGGCAAAGCATTGATTATGGATGCAAGCGGTGTGTTGCAAGAAGCCGACGTATGGAACCGCCATCCAGAAATTTCGTTCAAATCGCTTTGGACAAAAGTGTGGTATGAAGGCCGTGATGCGCCGGATTACATTTGGCAGGCAAGCTCGGCGAGTGACACATTTGAAGCCAAAATGAGCTTTGTGCCCTTAGCGATTGGAACTTTGAAAGCCGCGTTTTTTGCTGTGTTGTTTGCCGTACCGATTGGTGTAATGGGTGCGATTTATACCGCTTACTTCATGACGCCCAAATTGCGCGGAATGATTAAGCCCACTATCGAAATTATGGCTGCACTACCAACCGTTATTCTCGGATTCTTGGCCGGACTTTGGTTGGCGCCTTTCATTGAGAATCATCTGCCCGCGGTATTTAGCATCTTTATTGTTATTCCGCTCACCATGCTGGTCACGGGTTACGCATGGAGTCGTTGCCCACAATCTTGGCGAGATCAAATCAGTGAAGGTTGGGAAGCGATGATCCTAATCGTTCCTATCGTGTTAGTGGTTTGGTTGTGTGTGTCTATGAGTACTCATGTGGAAGTGGCGTTCTTCGATGGCAGCATGCGTCAGTGGTTTACCGATAACGGTATTTCTTACGACCAACGTAACGCTTTGGTGGTAGGTATTGTCATGGGCTTTGCCATCATCCCCAGTATTTTCTCGATTGCAGAAGATGCGGTATTCAGTGTGCCTCGTCACTTGACTCAAGGGTCGCTCGCCCTTGGTGCTACGCCTTGGCAAACCATGGTCGGCGTTATATTGCCAACCGCAAGTCCGGGTATCTTCTCGGCCGTTATGATGGGCTTTGGTCGAGCTGTAGGTGAAACCATGATCGTATTAATGGCGACCGGTAATAGCCCAGTGACTAACTTCAATATTTTCGAAGGTATGCGTACCTTCTCGGCAAACATTGCCGTAGAACTTCCAGAAACAGCGGTGGCAAGTACTCATTATCGTGTGCTCTTCTTAGCGGCGTTGGTACTCCTTGCATTTACCTTTGTTGTGAACACTTTGGCCGAGACAATTCGTCAGCGCCTACGTGCTCGTTACAGCAATCTTTAAGGAGTTATGTTTATGATTAAACAATCTCAACAGAAAAAAACCGGCTGGTTCGCAAGTGGATCACCTTGGATTTGGTTAAACGCCGGTGCCGTGAGTCTGTGTATGATCATGGTGGTGGGCTTACTTTCGCTGATTGCAGTACGAGGCTTTGGACATTTTTGGCCAAGCGCTATCGTCACAATGGATGTCAAAGAAGGTGAAACCACTCGAACCATTATGGGTGAGATGGTTCGCATGGAAACCCTCTCGGCAGTCGTGGCTCGCGATGCTGGGTTAAAAGTGTCGGACACAGCTGAATTGGTGAATCGTCATCTCATCAAAATGGGTAACCGCGATGTAGAAGGTCGTGACTTTGTTTGGTTTCTTGAGGATTCATTGAGCGAGCCAAGTTACCATCCTAATGCGATGGTGGTTGAGCGCCGTTCTTGGGGCCATTTTTACGGTTATCCGCAAGCGATTAAAGTGGATGGCGAAGTTGTTATTACGGCAGAAGCTGCAGGCTTTAACGAACGTCTCTACGCGGAATTAACCAAAGCTAATGGGCTGCACGATGAAATTACTTCTATCGAGAAGTCGGACATCGGCAAAATTAACCGTGAAATTCAAACGTTACGCTTGGATTATCGTCGCCTAGAATTATCGGGCGCAGCGCAAGAAGACTTGTCATTAGCAAAAGCGCAGCTTGAAGAGCAAGAACGCATTCTCGATAAAGAGTATCAGGTCGTTAAGCAAGTTCGCGACGACTTGATGAAAAATGCCGAGCGTGTGAGCCTTATCGCTAAGACGGCCGCAGGTAAAGAAGTTGAAATTAAATTTGCGAATATGGTTCGCGTAACTTTCCCGAATGATCTGAATGTCTTCCAAAAAGTGGGCAATTATCTCGATCGCTTCTGGGAATTTGTGAGCGACGAACCGCGTGAAGCGAATACCGAAGGCGGAATTTTCCCAGCGATTTTCGGCACAGTAACTATGGTTATTGTGATGTCGATTATCGTGTGTCCTTTCGGTGTGTTAGCGGCAATTTATCTTCGTGAATATGCGAAGCAAGGGCCGGTCTTAAAATTTGTTCGCATCTCGGTTTACAACTTGGCGGGTGTTCCTTCGATCGTATACGGTGTGTTTGGTTTGGGCTTTTTTGTCTATACCTTAGGTGGCTCGATTGACCAGCTTTTCTATCAAGAGTCTTTGCCGTCGCCAACCTTTGGTACACCAGGTTTGTTCTGGGCATCTTTAACACTGGCTTTGCTCACCCTTCCAGTTGTAATTGTCTCAACTGAAGAGGGGTTATCGCGCATTCCATCTACTATACGTCAGGGAAGTCTTGCGCTTGGTGCGACTAAAGCCGAGACTTTATGGAAAGTTGTGGTGCCGCTGGCGACTCCGGCCATGATGACCGGACTTATTTTGGCGATCGCTCGTGCCGCAGGTGAAGTAGCTCCATTGATGCTGGTAGGTGTCGTGAAGTTGGCTCCATCATTACCAATCGATGGCAACTATCCGTTCATTCACCTCGACCAAAAAATTATGCACTTAGGTTTCCATATTTTCGACGTGGGCTTCCAAAGTCCGAACGTAGAAGCGGCTCGACCCTTGGTTTACGCTACAGCCTTAATGCTCGTGATCTTAATTATCGCTCTCAATATGACGGCCATTAAGATTCGAAATAACCTACGTGAAAAATATAAGAGCGCCGCAGACTAAGGTCTGCGCCTCAGAGTAATTTGATTAAATTTATCGAGCGGAACTGATTATGACTGCAACTCAAGCAAAAGGCTTGGCGAACGAAACCATCAAGCTGCAAGTAAAAGATTTGGATTTGTATTACGGAACTAAACGCGCACTTAACAGCGTTAATATGGATATTCCCGAGAAAAAAGTTACCGCATTTATTGGGCCGTCTGG
This sequence comes from Cellvibrio sp., assembly GCA_051885175.1. GTDB lineage: Bacteria > Pseudomonadota > Gammaproteobacteria > Pseudomonadales > Cellvibrionaceae > Cellvibrio. Next base: position 69,899 of record JBJEWS010000006.1, on the reverse strand, counting down.
CTGCGGTAAGTCGACGCTTCTGCGCTGCTTTAACCGTATGAACGACTTGGTCGATAACTGCCGTATCGATGGGCAAATTCTTTTAGGCGGTGAGAATATCTACGCACCAGGCGTGGATGTGGCCGATCTTCGCCGCCAAGTCGGTATGGTATTCCAGAAGCCGAACCCTTTTCCAAAGTCGATTTATGAAAACGTCGCTTACGGCTTACGTTTACAAGGGATTAACTCTCGCGCACTCTTAGACGAAGCGGTTGAAAAATCGTTGCGTGGCGCAGCACTTTGGGACGAAGTAAAAGATCGTTTACAAGATAACGCTTTTGGTTTGTCGGGCGGTCAGCAACAGCGATTGGTTATCGCGCGTGCGATCGCCATCGAGCCGGAAGTGATTTTACTCGATGAACCAGCGTCGGCACTTGACCCAATTTCGACGTTAAAGATCGAAGAATTGATTAACGAATTAAAAAACGATTACACCATTGTGATCGTGACCCACAACATGCAGCAGGCGGCGCGTGTTTCGGATTACACCGCATTCATGTATATGGGTGATCTTATCGAGCACGATTTAACAGATACGCTATTTACTAATCCAAGTAAAAAGCAAACCGAAGATTATATTACTGGCCGTTACGGTTAAGAGGTGTCGCCATGGAACTAAAGCCAATCAGCTCGCATATTTCTCAGCAGTTCGATGCCGAGCTTCAAACGATTCGCACTCATTTATCGGAGATGGGTGGAGAAGTGCAGCGCCAGCTTTCGGACGCCCTGCAAGCGATGAGTCAAAGTGATTTAGAGCTTGCACATGCGGTAGTGGATGGCGATGCGAAAGTGAACACCATGGAGTTAACCATCGACGAAGAGTGCACCCGCATTCTTGCTCGTCGTCAGCCAGCGGCCAGCGACTTACGTTTGGTTATCGCCATTACTAAAGCGATAACCGACCTTGAGCGCATTGGTGACGAGGCGAGTAAAGTCGCTCGTCAGGTAATCGAGCACAACGCGCGTCTTGCGGGGCGCGGATTGGGCGAATTACGTCATATTGGTAACTTGGTTAATAGCATGCTGGGCGATGCACTCGATGCGTTTTCGCGTCTCGATGCTCAAGCTGCACACCAAGTGATTGCGCGCGATGAAGAGGTTGACCGCGAATACAATACTGCGATTCGCGAACTCATCACTTACATGATGGAAGATCCAAGCCTTATCTCTCGCACCTTGAGTGTTATTTGGGCGCTTCGTGCACTAGAGCGCATCGGCGATCACTCACGCAACCTTGCCCAATACGTGGTGTATTTGGTTAGTGGTGAAGACATTAGGCACGAAAAAGGTTAAAAATCGCTGAGATAAGTATCAAATTTGCGTGACTAACCCTGTCACCTTTAGTTAAATAGCCCGCAAAGCATGCTTTGACGGGCTTTTTTATTTGTGGTTATTCGGTCAACACAACAGCGCGTGATCCTAATTGATCTATAGTGCACTTAAATATAATATAAATAGGTTTTATTATGCTGGACACAGGACGAAATCTAACTCATCAGCTGACTCACCAAATCGGTCAAGCCATAGTCCAAGGACATTACGCCATCGATAAACCCTTCCCAACGGAAGCCGAGTTATCAGCACAATTTAATATCAGCCGCAGCGTCACGCGCGAAGCGGTGAAAATGCTGACGGCAAAGGGGTTAATCGCCTCACGGCCACGGCAGGGCATCAGGGTAATGCCGAGTAAGCAATGGAATATGTTCGATGCGGACGTTTTAAGTTGGACGCTCAATGCTCGTCCGTCGTTAGGGCTGCTGCGCGAGTTCACTCAGTTGCGCATGGCGATCGAGCCTGAAGCGGCGATTCTTGCCGCGCAAAATTGCCGTGATCAGAGCAGTATGAAGGCCATCGGCGATGCATTGCTTCGCATGAAGAATGCGGGGCTTGGTCAGGATGATCCGTTATCAGCCGATATTGAATTTCACTGCGCGATCTTAAGCGCAAGTAATAACCGGTTTTTTTACCAGTTGCGAGAATTTATACAGGTCGCCCTTCGCGTCAGTATCGCGAGCACCAATCAGTTAAAGGGTGTACTCACTGCGAATTACGACGATCACAAACGCATCTTTGACGCGATTCGTGAAGGCAATGGTGAGGCGGCCGCGGCGGCCACAAAAGTGCTGTTGGTAGAGGTGATGGAATTGATCGAATATTCGCTCGCGACTCAACCTTCGCCGGAATTAGTCGGGAGCTAGCATGGAAAAAACGGCAGGGCTCGCGCCGAACGATCTTTACTGGTTGGATGAAATCACCACCCGCTATCGAGATCTGGAGTGGAAAAGTGTGCTAGTCACCGGCGGTGCGACCGGTATTGGTGCAGCGCTTGTGGCTGCTTTCGCCGTACAAGGGGCAAAGGTTGCGTTTATAGACCTCCCTGCAATGGAGTTGATCGCATCGGATCTTATCGATGTGATCAAAACCAAAACCGGTCGCGCGCCTTTATTTATTGGGTGCGACATTCGTGACAGTGAGGCGTTAGCGCTTTCAGTTCAACAAGTAATCGAGACTTTTGGTCGTTGCGATGTGTTGATCAACAATGCGGCAAACGATGAACGTATGGCCACGCTAGAAATGTCCCAAGAGGCGTGGTTAGACAGTTTTGCCGTTAATTTACATCCGGTCTTTTTTGCCGCTAAAGCCGTTCATGGTGCTATGGCGAAGAATAACGACGGCGTGATTTTGAATATGGGGTCGGTCAATTCCCACTGGGCACCGCCAGAACTTGCCGCTTATAACACGGCGAAATCTGGCATTTTAGGGCTCACTAAAACTCTTGCTCGGGAGTTTGGTGAATCAAACATTCGCGTTAACACGATTTTACCTGGCTGGATTGCAACACCTAAACAGCTGCAGAAATGGTTAACGCAAGAGAAAGAAGCAGAGCTGATGACACGCGTATGTTTAAAGCGGCGTATCGAGCCGCAAGAAGTCGCCAAATTAGCTTTGTTCCTTGCATCGGAAGATGCACGCATGATTACCGGACAAGAATTTGTGATTGACGGTGGTCGTTTTTAATCAGTCGATAATCGGCTAATAAATATTAATAACAAGAAATGATACTAGGGGTTTGCTATGCATTTAAATAGTTTGGATATTGCGGTTCTCATCATCTATGCGGTGGTGTTACTCGCGCTCGCTTGGTGGGTATCCCGAGACGAGAAAGGCCAAGATAAAAACGCTAACGATTATTTTCTAGCTAGCAAGTCGCTTCCTTGGTGGGCGATTGGTGCTTCACTCATTGCCGCTAATATTTCTGCAGAGCAAATCATCGGTATGTCGGGGTCTGGCTTTGTAATCGGTATGGGGATTGCCGCTTACGAGTTAATGGCCGCAATTACGTTAATAATTATTGCGAAATATTTTTTGCCTATTTTCTTAGCCAAAGGCATTTATACCATGCCGCAATTTTTGGAAAATCGCTACGACACCCGCGTGCGTACGATCATGGCGATTTTCTGGTTGGCACTCTACACCTTTGTGAATCTCACTTCAGTCCTTTATCTAGGATCGCTCGCTATATCGCAGTTTATGGGTGTCGATATGGTGTACGGCATGATTTTCTTGGTGCTGTTCTCGATGATGTATTCCATTTACGGCGGTTTAAAGGCAGTCGCATTAACTGACATTATCCAAGTTGTGCTGCTTGTTGCAGGTGGATTGCTAGTGTCGTACCTTGCGTTAAATAAAATTGCTGATGGCGCGGGTGCCTTTGCCGGATTTGCAAAACTCACCGAATTAGCACCAGAAAAATTCGATATGATTTTGTCGAAAGACAGCCCGCATTACATCGATCTTCCAGGGATTTCAGTGTTGATTGGGGGTCTTTGGATCATGAACTTAAGTTATTGGGGCTTTAACCAATACATTATTCAGCGCGCATTGGCGGCAAAAAACATTCAAGAAGCCCAAAAAGGGTTAGCCTTTGCGGCTTACATTAAATTGTTCTTACCAGTGATTGTTGTGGTGCCCGGTATCTGCGCATTTATACTGGCGCCCGGACTTGGTAAGCCCGACCAAGCCTACCCCGAAATGATGAAGTTACTTCCACACGGCTTACTCGGGATTGCTTTTGCGGCGTTGGTGGCTGCCATCGCGTCTTCACTTTCGTCGATGAGCAACTCTATCTCGACGATTTTCACCATGGATATTTACCGCAAGCTTATTAACACCAATGCTTCTGAAAAGCGTTTGGTTGCTGTCGGTCGTATGAGCGCATTCGTAGCCCTTTTAATTGGTATTTTATTGGCCAAGCCTTTAGTCGGAAAGTCAGAGCAGGCATTCCAGTTTATTCAAGAGTTTACCGGATTCTTCACGCCGGGCATTGTGGTTATTTTCTTGTTTGGCTTCTTCTGGAAAAAAGCCAATGGCAATTCCGCCATCGTCGCGGCGGTAGGGTCTGTGGCTCTGTCATGGTTATTTAAGGTCATCCTTCCCGAAGTTCCGTTTATGGATAGGGTAGGAATTGTATTTGTATTGTGCTGTGTTCTTGCTGCATTGACAGCGATTTTGACTGGTAATAAAGAACAGCCTAACGCAATTGACGTGAAGGGAATTACTTACGCAACCACATCTGGTTTTAATGTTGCTGGCCTTGGTGTGATAGTTATATTGGCCGCTATATACGCGACTTGGTGGTAAGTTATTCTTATTAAAAAAGCCCGCTAAGCGGGCTTTTTTAATATCGAAAATTAATTCACGTCGAAGCGAAAGCGCGTATCGATTGATCGAATGGACTTTTGGCGGTTTTGAGTGTAGAGCACGGCGATGGCTTCACCATCGATATAATCTACCTTGTCAGTACCTTGAATGATCTCGTAAGAGGTAATTCGAGTAACGCACTCGCCACCGTATAGGCTTGAATAATGCTCCCCTTGGTATTCCATTTGAATGACCACTTGTTTTAAGGCACTTACGCCACAGTGATAGTGGATGTTTTTATCAATCGGCTCTTTCTGGTTGATCGTGATCGACCAAAAGTCGGTAAGATCGTAGGCTTTTAAAAATAATTGAGTATCTTCTAGCGACGACTCATTATCAGGTGTTGCGCGGTAAAACGCATTCACGCGGGACGAATCGTTAAAACTACCTGCAATACCGTTGGATATCATAGCGCTTGGGTTTTGTTTGTAATCGTTAAAGCTAACGCTTAAGGGTTTGACACTTACGCCCCATATAACATCAGTCGACTGCAACTCCACATCTTTTAACTCGCCTTTATCGGTAAAAAAGAGTGAAAGTATTTCATCATCAAAGCTTAGTGCTAAGTGCGCTTCGGCTTCTTGGCGTAGATCGTTAACTTCTACCGCGTCATCCATTCGATAGTTAATCCATTCGCCGTTACGTAATACCTTGATAGCTCCATCGTCAGTAATCGTTAAGCCTTCGATGAATTCACTCGTTAATCGATTAATGTAATGGCGAACGGGATAGGAGCCAGCAATACAGGCGAATAGCTCAGATAGATCGATCACTCGACAGTTAACTTGAGAAGGTTCCGATGAACTCGAGGAAAGATTTGCTGATTCAGAAGATATCGAGCCTGCGGTTGACGAGACATACGAAGATGTTGAGCTTTGCGACGAAGATGGTGCGCTCGAAAAAATAGCAGATGATGAATCGGATTTTCCGCCGCCACCACCGCCACATGCGGTCAAGATAAGGCTGCCAACAAGGGCTAAGGTAAGGTGTTTCATGGGGTCTTCTCGTGCTCGATTAAATTAAGTGGCTGCTGTGCTAGCAACAAGCGATATCGTGTGGCTTTGACTTCTTGATAGGCTTGCTCAAGCAAGCTGAGGGTTTTGGGTTGGAGCTTGTCTCGCTGCGCTAATACAAATTCAAACGTTCGTTCATAATGTTCGCGAGGCGCAACATCCAGATAAATTTTAATGTTCGCATCGCTTGCGATGTTTGAAGGCAACTTGGCGAGGTAGCGGCGTTCTTCGCCAGATTTAAGACGCTGATCGAAATATTCCTGCGTTAAATTAATGTCGACATGCCATCCAATGGTCTCGCGAGAAATCATAGTTTCTTTGTTGCCGTCATCAACAACAATCTGCACTTCAATTTTCGGCACCATGTAGGTGGGGAAGTCGTGTCCCGCACCCACATTCTTCAATAAAAGCGTTAATTGATCGCGATCGCGAATGAGTTCAGTCGCAAGCGCGCTTCTGACCATGCCCTCATCGTGAATTCCCTTCCAATGATGCTCCCGATTGGGCATGTGGCAACTCTGACAGTGCGTGGGATTCTCGCTTTGCGCAAATGCAGAGGCTTGCCATTGGTTAAAAGTATCTTCGCGTAATTTACCGTTTGTACGCGGGCCTGATTCAGGAAATTGATGGCAGCTTGAGCAGAAACGACTGTTAGAGAAAGCATCACTTACGGTAAATCCCCCGTGAGCTAAAGTGCTTTCATCGATTTCTTTTTGCGGCTCTGGACCAAATCGCTGATGGTTTCGCACATGGCAAGAGGCGCAAACCAAGCCTTGATGAGCGAGAGTGTCAGGAACGTAATCGGGTACAGGACTTTTCGGGGCGTTACTCCAATTTAATTCTTTCGCTATCAGAGCGCGTTGTTCGGCAAGCGGCGCATGGCAATTAAGACAGCTACTAATTTCAGCGGGAGGCAATAAATCAAACTGCCACAAAATTCCGGCTGTCATGGTTTGGCTGTGTAAACTGTTTTTCCAGTGCGCGAATTGCGTTTGATGGCAGGCAGCGCAATTTTGCGGATCGAGAGAAGCCTCGATTGCGGAATAGTGTGGTGGCGGTGAACCTTGCGGTGCAATAGGGTGGTGCCAATGCTGCTCTAAAAACTGTTCGATGACGAGTTCACTTCGTGACACCGACTGCGGCATAATCTCGGTTTTATCGGCCGATTCTTTGTTAGAAGGTGTAAAAAGATATAACGCAAATACAATGGTGATTGCTAGAAGCGCAATTGGAAGAAAAATTTTTTGCACAGTGGAGGATGGTGGCGTGGTCATAAATAAGCCTAGCAAATCAATGGGCGATCACAGATGTGACGCGCCCATCGAGCAATTGGAATCTTACCGGCGTTAAGCGCGGCGGATTGACCAAGTAAAGGTGCCGTTACTTTCATCCCGCTTAAATAAGTCATCACCACTTGAAGTGCACAAATAGGTAATGGATTCGCCTGATGATGGGTTATCGAAAATGACAGTCAGATTTTTTCCGCTCTCGATTTTTTTCAATGCCTTCTCAGTATAAATTTGAACGTGTGGGCAGCCGTAGCCGCGAACGTCTAATTGAAAGTTGTCACTGTCGAGTTGTTCGAACTTGACGGTTTCTTTTAATTTAAGGCCCATAACAAAAATTCCGTAAATGAATTAGAAATCAAATTCTTGACGAGAGAGTCGCCAATCAATCCAGGCTTTGATTGCTTTTACAGCCACAAAGCCACCTAGAGTCATCCCAATCAGGAATACCCAACCGCTGACATCACCGTTAGTTACGGCAGCGAAGAAAGCACCGATATTACAGCCCATACCGATACGTGAACCTAAGCCCATAAGAATGCCGCCGACGATGGCGAGTATCGCCGTCTCGAGGTTGGGCATTTTCAATTTAAATTCACCGGTGATATTGGCAAGCATAGCAGCACCTAAAATAATGCCGATCGACATCATGCCCGGTGCGTTAAGCCAAGGGCTTGGAATTCCATTTTCCATTCCGAAGAAAATGTTATCCATCATCTCGATGCCAAAAAGTTGCATGACCCACGCAGCCCATTGCGCTTCTTGGGTGGTGATGTACCAATAGCCAGGGTCGAACACGGTACCTTGAATGGATAAGCCTTCGCTGTACCCCATGCGATCGAGTAATTCACCGAAATCAAAAATCTCGAAATGATCGCGCATCTCGCCGGTGACGAGCATTTGCAATCCCGCAAAAATACCCAAACCTACACCCGCAATCGCAGTGTTTTTTGATTGGATAAACATCGACCAAACACCCTTTAACTCGTAGCCAAGTCCAGTCGTTGTGCTCGGATGCTGACGCAAGTAAATTTTGCGGTAGTTAAAGCGATACAACAAACCGATCAAAATTAGCGACGGCAAAACTGCAACTAAAAAAGCATTGGCGAATAGAAACGTCCATAAGTCTTCAGCCCAGCCGAGATATCCCGCGAGGGTATTTCCGGTTTGGTTCCACAAATAACCTACAGTGAATTGATCAAACCAACCGTCTGCTGGCGTCATTTCTTCTGGCACTTCCACATTGCTCAAGGCAGCTAAATGCCAAGCCTCGGGTACGAGATGATTTAGCCAGCCGCCAGCACTCACAAACCAGGCTTGTGAAAAAGAGATTGAAAATAACACTAGCACGCCTGCCATGTTTCCTTCGCCGGTTTTATAAAGCGAACTTGATGCACAACCGCCGGCGAATACCATTCCTAAACCGAAAATGGCTCCGCCGATGAGCACATGGATAGCAAGCGGATGCGCGAAATAATTGTTAAATCCTGCATCTTGAATGAACGCGGAAATGACGGCGTAAAGCATGACGGCGATGAGCACGCCTACAGCCATTCGGGGCACACCTACGGCAAATAAATCGCGTACGGCTGATGCCATACAAAAGCGACCATATTGAAGAAAAATACCGTAAACCACACCAAACCAAGTGTAGGTAAGTAAGTAGATGAAACGGGTGTCTACCGAGAGATACCACAGAGACATAATTAAAATCGCCAACGCAATTGCCGCGGCCTTTAAAAAACCACTACGGCGACTCGAGGTCGCCGTGGGTGCACAGACATTCTGCCCTTGCATGTTTTACCTTAATAACGAATTAAAGAATAAATTGGAAACCAAGCGTCGTTTGGTGATTGTCCTGAAGAGAAGCAACACCGGGTGTCGGATTGGCGTAATCGTTTTTACGGTATTCGAGTGATAACTTGATGCGCTGGCCATCTAAATAATAGTTGGCGCCCGCGGTGGTTACGCGACGGTCTAAACTGCCGCCCACCAAGTTATATTCGGTCCCGTCGTGGCGAGCGAACAACTGCAACCGGCCTGGACCAACTTTCTTAGGAAAGAGGTATCCCACTTTTCCGTAGGCGCCTTCTTGTTGGGTGTTTGATGGCAATTCAGGATCTGGATTTTCGGTGATGGCTTCACCTAAATCGTAATCAAAGTACGCACCCGATACAGTCCAGGTTCCGTGCTTGAAGGGATATTCCCAAAACGCATCCACTGTCCACGCGGTGTAATCTTTAATGTCTTCGCGGTTGTTGTAATCGGCGTAGGCCGCGTCGGCTTGATAATCAAATGCCGCACCGATGGTGAAGATTTTGCGCGTCCCTAAATATGTGCCGCGGTAGCCGTAATCGTATTCTGGATCTAGCGCACTGTAGTGCACACGCGTGGTAATGCGCGGTTGTTTAATTGGAACGTATTGGCCTTCACGACCATCGGCAATCATGACGCGATATTGAAAAGCCGCATCGGCGAGGTTGCCCCAAATCGCCACACCTGTATCACGTGTACCACCAAAAGGTGTGTAGGAAATTTCGCCGCGATCCAAGGTGAGTGGTTCTAAGCAAGCCTCAAGGTTTTCGCGAGAAAACGTATTTTTAAAACGGCCGATAATAAAACGTGCAGCATCGGTGTAATCGAGGGTGACGTAGGCATCGCGATAATAAACTGATTTCTCGTCTTTACCCGCTTTGCTGTCGTTGCCGGCTTCAAGCTGCGCATAAAAGCCGATGTAGTCGTTGTACTGACCGCTAAAAGTAATACGGTTGCGGCGCAGCGCCACGTCGGTTGACGAACCGTCGTGGTTATTCGCGGTGTAGCTGCTGGTAACCGCCCAGACTTGCAAGGCATAGTTAATTTGTAAAAAACTCTGCTCGCCAAAATCAATTTGCGGACCGGCGTGAGCATGAGTGGCTCCAAGCGTGGCCACGCCGATGGCGATGGCCAATGGGCGCTTAATGATCGATTTAATGGTGTTCACGGAGTGATACCTTATTCTGCTGTAAATAATTGAGGATGGCTTTGAGCGTATACGTCCAACACTGTTTTCACTTCGTCTGCACTGTGGCAGGTCGCACAGGTTTTTTCGGATTGCGTAACGCTGTTAGCGATTAGGTTTTTGTGAGCGATTTCTTGCTTAAGAATACGAGGGTTACCTGCGTGGCAGCCGGTGCACGAATAGTTCACTTGCTTGTGTTGATCGTGCCAAGGTGCTTCGGTAGGCGAGTAGTTGGGTAACTCCGCACGCTTGCCGTTGTGGCAACGGAAGCAGCTTGATGCTCCTAAGCCACAGGCGTTGGCGAATTCGACCGGTGATAATTCTTTTGCTTGCTCGTGGATAATTTCTAAAACTTCCTGACCCCAGTTCTCTTGAGCAAAGGTGGCTTGCTCGTTGCTGTGAACCTCTAAGTAGTAATGGGTTACAGCAATACCGGATGCGGCCACAAAGAAAATGCTCCAAGCAGCGACGGAAGCGGCGGTTAATTTGGCGAATTTCGCGGCTGCGCGAGCGATAAAATTGCGAATAGTTGTCACGGTTGTATACCTTTTTTAATGAGGATTTTTAACGTCGTTATTTGATTTCGTGTGAAGTACAAATTTTCTGCTAGTTCTCAGTCCATCTCTTTATTTAATTTTCAGAGGCGGGTTCTGAGCGAGCATTGAGAATATCGGCTTCTTGCAAACCGTCTGAGCACAAGCACAAAGGTCCATTGCGAAAGCGCAAGCGATTGGATTTTGCATTTTCGACCGGGCTCATATTTGTGCTGGTGTTCGATGCGAACAGCGATTCGATATTGCTGGAATCGCCTTCAGTCGTTGCACAGCCAGACAAAATCGCAGCAAAGACGGCGATGATTAACGGTTGGCTAAAGCGAGATACGTTCATAACAAAAAATCCGAAAGAGATAGCTTTTGCGCGGCAATTGCCGCGCATTTGTTCGTTCTTAACCACCACAAGGGTTAGAAGGAAGAGCAACGCCACCGCCACCGCCGGAGTTACCGCCAGAACTGCCGCCAGTTGAGCCACCATTACTTGGCGGAGTCACCGCTTGCGGGCGAAGGTAGGCTTTGTCTTCTTCGATAACCAAATTAGAGTTGGGTGCGAAGCCATCAACAATACGCGGTGCAGAAGGCGTTTTTTCAGCATCACGTGGGTTGATGAGTTCCGCCTTGTTAGGGAAGTAAGGAGCGGAAAGTACAGTGGTGTCCCAAGGAGAGTTTTCATCTAGAATTAGGTCACCGTTTTTATCGACGGCGCCTGCCATTAAGGAGTTCCACTCAATCATGGCCGCGTCGTATAAGCGAGTTGGCAAACCCAATACCACCGCAGAGGCAATCTGGGTTACGGCTGCACGCGCCGAAGTTTCGCACCATAAATAGACCACATCACCTTTTTGGTAGGCATTGCCTAAACCGAGATGTTGGTAACTACCGTCAACAAAACCTTTACCGTTGCTGTCAACTTGGCCATCTAAATAGGCTTTCATCTCGGCTTTGGTTTTGAACAGGCCTGTATTGGTGTCAATCAAGTTCACCCAATTAAGATGCACCGAACCGCGTGGGTGACTCTGGCGTGGCGAATTGTTCTGGAAACTCGCATAACGATTATTTAGTGGGCCGCCGGCTTCACTTTCTTCGCCAGCACTGAATTGTTCAAGGCTGCGGCCATCCCACAAAAACACGCCGTCACGAAGGTTGTTTTCATCGTGGGTAGGAAGCACTTCGATCAAATCTTGTAAGGTTGCTTGCAACGCGGTGTTATCAACACCCAAGTCTTTAACGCTAGAGACTTGTTTGTTAATAATCGGGCTTGGGTGCCTTAATGCACCGTTAAAAGGAACATTGGTGAAGTCTTCCGCAGTCCAGGTACCATTCAAATAATTGTTGCCGCCGTCAAGAATGGCAAGATTTTTAGCGTCTACGCCCCAATAACGGAAGGTGTACCAGCAACGGCCTTGGTTCATTGCAGCATTACCGCCAGTACCTTGCGCACACACGATTAAATCGTTTTTAACATCAATGCCATATTTGCGGATTAGGTTGTCAACGCTTGGGCCGTTGATGACGATACCAGCAATTTCCATCACGCCGTTTGAGCGTGGTTCCCGCCAGCCACTCTCCAAGTAAGTGAAGACATTAGTGTTATTCGGCTTAATGAATTCAAAGCCTGCTGGACCAGCGCTTTGCTGCAAAATAACCAGTTTGCCTTTGATACCTGCAGGGCGGTTTGCTTCCCAGTCGGTAATCCAGCGTTTGAGCGTTTTACCTGTGATTACGCCATTAAGGTTATCGTCGTAGTTGTCCGCCGACTCCTGAGCGATGTCATGCGGGGTATTCACTTTGATTTTTAGGTTTCCTTGGGCATCGGTTTTGCTGGCTTCGCCACCGCAGCCAATAAGGCCAAGGCTGAGCGCAGAAACCAATGCAATAGCAAAAGGCTTTTTCGCCAATTGGATTAAACGACTATTCATTATTGAAAATTTCCTGAGAGTAATAAAACGAAAACGGGTAGAACCCTGCATACGCGAGTGCGAACGCATCAATCAAATGGGATATCCGTATGGGGGTACAGCTGAGGGGTGTGGTCACCTAGTCAACGAGGAGAGCAAGTCCTTGCGGTCGCCTTAGGGGATTCTTATAGAATGGCTAAGGGAATGGCGCGAATTTTAACAGATGCTTATAATTTATCAGTGCCTTTTCGTGGGTGTATTTAGATTGTTTTGGTATAAGGTAATAACATATTGTTTTTAGGCTCATTGCATCCCCTCTGATATAGTGCGCACCCCGCGAAGCGTCGGGCTTCAAAGCCCGCTTCTAGCGTCTCAAGCCGCATTTGAGCGCTACGCTATCGACGCAATTTTCATGCGTTTGCTTTCAATCTCCATCAGTTAGGTTGTTCCCATGTCTGCACTTCCCCTACTTGTAACCGGCAAAGCCCTAGCACCTCATCTTCAAGATGAAAACTTGTTAATCCTTGATGTGGGTAAGCTGGCGATTTATGAGCAAGCGCACCTTCCTGGCGCCATTCATGTGGATTACCGTTTACTTCAGAAGGGGGATATGCCGGCGCCCGGGTTTTTGCCATCAGAAGATGCCTTGGTGGAACTGTTTTCGTCTGTTGGATTAACGCCCAACACTCACGTGGTGGCTTACGATGACGAAGGCGGCACGCGCTCGGCTCGGCTGTTGTGGGTGCTAGATGCCATTGGACACACTCGTTACAGCCTGCTCGATGGCGGAATTCATGCATGGTTGGAAGATGATTTACCCTATCAGGTCGAGCCAAATTACCCGACTCCCAGCAACTTTTCCAAAGCGGACCTCAACATTCAAGCGCAAGTGGATTTGGCGTATCTGATGGCCAACTATAATCGCGCGGATGTTGTGATTTGGGATGCGCGCACCTTCGAGGAATATATCGGCCAGCGCGTCGTCGCTGCACGCGCGGGGCATATCCCAGGCGCTGTGCATTACAACTGGGAAACCTGTATCGACCGCAATATCGATAACCGTGTGCGAAATCTCGATACTATTCGTGCTGAGTTGGCGAATCTCGGCATTACCGGCGATAAAGAAATTATCACCCACTGCCAAACTCATCACCGTTCAAGTTTTAGTTGGTTTATAGGTAAAGTGCTTGGCTTCGAAAATATTCGAGCTTACCCTGGGGCTTGGTCTGAGTGGGGGAATCATCCCGAGACACCCATTGTCAAAACACCCCACTAATCAAAATTGTGGCGCGCTTAATGGGCTTAATATGTGAATTGCTCATTAGGCCGTGCGAAAATGCCTAGCGATTTTCGGGTTACCACACTTAACATCATGTGCTTTAACGCACAGACGTTGCGGCCAGTGGTTTGTAGGCTCGCATAACAATAATGATTGATCCTCTTTTACGAATTCACTTTGACCATCACTTAAAAGTTTTGGCCTAAGAGTTGTTCGCTCATCACAGCGATACCCATTGGCAATGGATGAATTTATGACGCAATTAAAATTATTCACGACAATACCTTGTGCAAATTTATTGGGCGAGGGCGTTCAATGGAACCCTCAAGATGGCGCTTTTTGGTGGACCGATATTCACGGTAAAAAATTGCACCGTTACACGCTTGCAACTGCGCAACTTGACTCATGGTCGACGCCGGAAAAAATTGCGTCCTTTTGCTTTAATAAAAATAATCGGATGCTAGTCGCCTTTGCCAGCGAGTTTGCTTGGTACGACCCTGTCACTGGGGCGCGCGAATCTATTGCTGTGGCGGAAAATATTGTAGGCAATCGCAGTAATGATGGTCGCTGCGATAGATTCGGCCGTTTTTGGATGGGCACCTTAGTCGAAGAGAAAATATCGCCGGAGCAAACTGCAAGCCTCTATATGCTCGATCAAAAATTTTCGGTGCATAAGCGTTTGGGGGATTTATCGATCAGCAACGCGCTCACGTGGAGCCCGGATAATCGTAAGATCTATCATGCCGATTCGCCCAGTCGCCAGATTCGCAGTTTTGATTTTGATGAAGTAACAGGTGAGTTATCCAATCCGCGCCTATTTGCCGAGACAGAACCCGGTGTAGAGCCAGATGGCGCTTGCATCGATCGAGACGGTTTTTTATGGAACGCTCAATGGGGTGGTTCGCGAGTAAGGCGTTATGCTCCTAACGGCGAGTTGGATTTAGAACTGGATTTACCGGTATCGCAGGTAACCTGCTGCGCGTTTGGTGGCGACGATCTTTCGTTGTTAGCGGTCACCACAGCGCGAATCGGTTTAAGTGACGAGCAGCTGCTTAAAGAGCCTCAAGCAGGCAACTTATTTATTTATCAAACCCATGTGGTGGGATTGCCCGAGGCGACATTCGGACGTTAATTATGCCTGTTATCACTCAGGTGGATTTTAATAATCCTGCACAAGCAGCACAGTGGCTCAAGCTCCTAGACACCTACGCGCGTGACCCTATGGGTGGAGGAAAGCCGTTATCGGACTTTGCTCATCAACATCTGTGTGAGCGAATTAAGCTGCGCACAGATTTTGTGTCGTTCATTGCGTACGAGAATAACGAGCCTGTTGGTTTGATTAATGCCATCGAAGGCTTTTCAACTTTTAATGCGCGCCCTTTAATGAATATTCACGATGTAGTGGTCGTTCAAGATGCCCGAAGCAAGGGTGTTGCTCAGCAATTGCTGAATAATCTGGCTCGCTACGCGCGTGCTCGCGACTGCTGCAAACTCACGCTCGAAGTTTTAAGTGGTAATCTCGCAGCAAAACGAGCTTATCAAAAATTTGGATTTAAGCCTTACGAACTTGATCCGGAAATGGGGGTGGCAGAATTTTTAGAATGCGGACTCGATCCCTAACTTTTTTAATTTAATAAGCGATTTTCGCCACAAGCGTTAATCCTACCGTTACAGTTATTAATGCAAAAAATGTGGTCTGAGCAATAATCGCCGCGGCAAGCTTACTGTTGGCACCTAAGGCTTGGGCCATCACAAAACTTACCGTCGCGGTTGGCGAGGAGGCGAGTAAAAATAGAATCATCAGTGCGTCGCCGCTTACATTCAAATAATAGCCCAGTGCACAAGCGATCAAAGGTGAGATAATTAGCTTCCAAATATTGGCCGATACCACGGCGCGGTCGAAATGCGCGAGTTGCTTAACGCTTAACGATGCACCTATACAGATGAGCGCTAAAGGCAATACCATCTGAGTGACATAATTCGATGTTGTCGCGACCAAGTCGGGCATGGGGATTTGCGATATGTTAAATAACCAGCCTAATAGGATGGCAATGATCAGTGGATTTTTAACAATGTTAACAAGTGTGCCTTTAAAGCCTTTGCCGCGGTCGAGTATATAAACGCTCAGAATATTGTAAATCACTACAGTGAAAGCGACGGGAAGTGTGGCTAGAGCCAAACCATCGTTGCCAAATGCACTGGCTGTAAAAGCCAAACCTAGAATAACTAAATTGCCGCGAAAACTTCCTTGAACGATCACGCCTAAATCGCTTTTGCATTTTAATGCAATGGTCGTCATCCAAGAGCCAAAAAACACTACGAAAGTCATTATCGCAAAAGCGTAAATAATTCCTGTGTTGGCCGATAACTCGAAGGATGAGGTGGCGCAGGTTGTGAACAGCATTAGGGGAAGGCCGATGCGGTAAATAATCTGATTGGCGTCGCGAATAAAATCTTCGGACAGTTTCCCGCGGCTCGATAAAAACATGCCGAGAAATAGCACCAAAAAGATCGGTAATGTGGTGCCTAATGCAAATTGAAGAATGGAAAAAAACGATGTATCCACTTGGTGCGCCTTACTGGAATGGTAAGTTCATTGTAGCCTGAGCGGTTAAGGCTTAGGAGGATAAACACGAGCCGGCGAGTTTCAAAAATAAAAAACCCGGCATAAGCCGGGTTTTTTATTCGCTAACGGAGCCGATTACTCAGGTACAACAAATGGAAAGTATTCTTTCGCGTTGTTGTAGCTGACGTCTTGGATCAGTTTTCCGATCATTTTGTAATCGTGTGGTACTGTGCCTTGTGCCATGTCACGACCCAAAATGCCGCACAAAATACGACGGAAATATTCGTGGCGAGAGTAGCTCAAGAAGCTGCGGCTGTCGGTCAACATGCCAACAAAGCGGCTTAATAAACCTAACTGGCTTAAGGCTTCGATTTGGCGAGTCATACCGTCTTTTTGATCGAGGAACCACCAGCCAGAACCGAATTGGATTTTCCCAGCGGCAGAACCGTCTTGGAAGTTACCAATCATGGTGCCGATCATTTCGTTGTCGCGTGGGTTCAAGTTGTACAAAATGGTTTTGGCCAGTTTATTGTCGTTATCTAAACGACCCAAGAATTTCGCTAAAGGTTTCGCGTAGTTGTGATCGCCAATGGAGTCAAAACCGGTGTCTGCACCCAAGTTGCGGAATAGGCGTGGGTTGTTATTGCGAATCGCACCAATGTGGAATTGTTGCACCCAACCTTTTTCGTGGTCTTGACGAGCGAACTCTACCAACATGGCCGACTGGAATTTTTCAATTTCGATTTCGTCGAGTTGTTTGTGATCGCGTAATTTCAAAAAGATTTTTTTGATTTCGTCTTCAGTGTAGTCCGCGGCATAAACAGTTTCTAAACCGTGATCCGATAAGCGGCAGCCTTGTTCGTGGAAGTAGTTGTGACGGATTTGTAACGCCTTCATTAAGTCGTCGAAGGTGTTGATGTTAACGTCGGCAACAATCGCTAAGCGATCCAAATACTTGTTATAAGCCTCTACGTCTTCCACCATCATGGCGCGGTCTGGACGCCAAGTTGGCAACATCGCACTTTTGAAAGTGCTGTCGGCAGCGGCGGCTTTGTGATGTGCTAGATCATGAATCGGATCGTCGGTGGTGCACACCAATTTTACGTTAGCTTGAGTCATTAAGCCGCGAGCCGAAAACTCTGGAGTCGCGAGCAATTCGTTACATTCGTCCCAAGTGCGTTTGCAGGTTGAGGAATCGAGTAAACGATCGGTGATGCCGAAGGGCTTGCGAAGCTCTAAATGCGTCCAGTGGTATAAAGGGTTGCGCAAGGTGTAAGGAACAGTTTCACACCACTTTTCAAATTTTTCGTAATCGCTGGCGTCGCCAGTACAAAAACGTTCGTTGATACCATTCGAACGCATGGCGCGCCATTTGTAGTGATCGCCAGCTAACCATACTTCGTAAAGGTTGCGGAATTGCTTGTTCTCACCCACTTGTTCTGGCGGCAAGTGACAGTGGTAATCAATGATAGGCATGTCTTTAGCGTACTCGTGATAGAGCACTTTTGCTTGTTCAGTATCAAGCAAGAAATCTTCGGTGATGAAACTCATTGTCACAATTCCTCAAATAGGTGCCGCCCATCTACGGTAGCGGTCATTGGGTGTTACAACAAAAATTGTCATGAACAGTATTCATTTTGCAGGCGCTGACATCGTCGATAGCGATAGGATTCACTATGGCAGTAAATTGGCGAATGAAAGGCCGAAAAATAAATGCAAATAATAGATATAGAACCTCATGGAAAAACCAAAAGGGGATTTTTCAACAAAGCCTATAGATTGACCGAGAATTGCCTGCCCATGGCTCGTAGTCATGCGGGTTAAGCGTGTAACACCGGGATTGGGCGATGTCGCTATGTGTGCGACTTGTCGGCTAGTTTAGCGCGACACATACGGAAAACCAACCGGGCGCGCCATTTTTTGTCTTGAGAATTGGGTTCAGGTAACACAATAAAAGTCGTGAGTAACTCTAACCCGCCTTAGGTTTTCTTGGCTGTTTAAAAAATGGGCTAGTCTTAAAGCGACACAATAATGAGTAAGCAGGGCAGGGATAATCAATGAAAACTCAAACATCGCTTCAAAATCCTTACTACGAACTGGTGCGTTCGGAGCAAATCGATGAGTTCAATAGCGCTAAAGCCGAGGGTTTGGTGCCCACGGATGCGCTACGCGCGGGAGATTTTCGCGGGCTTATCTTGCGCGGACTAAACGTAGAAGGCTTGGATTTGTGTGATGCGTATTTTCGCGGCGCAGATCTGCGTGGTATCGACTTCTCGACCTGTCGGATGGATGGCGCAAGTATCGCGCAAGCGCATATTTCTGGCTGTTTCTTCCCGAAAGCCATAGGGGCCTATGAAATTCGGTTGTCGTTCGATCTCGGAACGCGACTTCGCGAGCGACACTAGGCGGGTAAAAAAAGACTAAGCCGCTTGCGTATCGGTTACATTCCGCTTAGGGTGCCATCTGCAACAGTGGGACAGACAATAAAAATCATCTTTTTAGGGCCCATTTTACCCAGAGGACACTATGCATCATTTTGCTTATAAAAAATTATCATCGGCATTGCGTTTGGCGTTACCTTTAGCTGCAGCCTTGTGGCTGGCAGGCTGTAATAGCGAAACGGCGAGCCAGACTTCAGCTCCTGCGCAAACTTCCTCGGCAGCGACAGTATCCGTTGTCGACGAGAGCCAATACATGGTGGATAAAAATGCAACGGCCGAGACGCGTGCATTATTTTCTTATCTACGCGCGCAGCAAGGTAAAGGCATTTTATTTGGTCATCAGCACGAAACCACTCAAGGCCTGACCATTAAATCCATTGAGGGTGACGAGTCCGACACCTTTAATTCCGTTGGCGATTTCGCTGCGGTTTACGGATGGGACACCTTGTCGATTATCGAGCCACGCATCGAAGAAGAAATCTTGGAGCCCATTAAGCGCGCCTACGCACGCGGCGGCATCATTACGATCAGTACGCACCCAGATAATCCTATTACGCGCGATCAGCGTGGTCGCGATGCCAGTGCGACATCTTGGCAGCCAATCGGTACCTCTTGGGACACGACACCAGCTGTGGCGGTGAGTTTACCTGGTGGTGAATATCACCACGTGTTGCTGAGTTACCTCGATCAAATCGCTACATTTGCCGATCAGACGCGCGGTGAAAATGGTGAATTAATTCCGTTAATTCTTCGTTTGTTTCATGAACACACGGGAAGCTGGTTTTGGTGGGGTGCCGACCAATCGACACCTGAGCAATATAAAGAGCTTTACCGCTTTAGTGTTACCTATCTGCGCGATGTGAAAAAAGTGCGCAATCTTTTGTACGCTTACTCGCCCAACTCTATGGAGAATCCAACGGAAGAAGAATTCTTAGAGCGCTACCCTGGTGACGAGTATGTGGACGTATTAGGCTTTGATACCTATGGCAAGGCTGAAGATAACGACGCTTGGTTTAAAAACGTTACTGCCAATGCGGCCTTAATGGTGCGTATGGCGCAAGCGCGCAATAAGATTCCCGTCATCTCTGAAATTGGGATTCGTGCTCCCGATGTGGAAGCGGGATTGATTGATAACCAATGGTGGCAAAAATTAATTGGTCATTTAAAAGCCGATAAAGAAGCTCGCCAAATCGCCTTTTTGTTGACTTGGCGTAACGCCAGTAACGGCGTCCTTAACGACAAAGGCGAGCGCGTTCCTCATTACTGGGTACCAACCAATACAGAGCGCGATCGTGCTAACGGGACATTGGCCGACTTCAAAGCCTTTTACGACGATGAATTCACCTTGTTCAATCGCGACCTTAAAAATGTTTATGGCCAATCGGCGAACTAATTGGTTACCAGTTTCTTAAGGTTTCTTTAATTTTTGTTAAAACTGCCGACAAATCCCTCGTGTCTCTGACCGAGGGATTTTTTTTGTCTGACAATTGAGTTAATCTCAGGACGATTCTCAAGAATGATTCACTTAAAACCAATAAATACAAAGAGGACGCCATGCGTAAAACTTTGAATGCATTATCTGTCGCTGTAGGTCTGGCACTTGCAGCAACCTCGGCAGCAGATACCCAGTTGACGATCGATACCCAAAATAAAGGCCCGGTCATTCACAAAGATGTTTATGGTCAATTCGCGGAGCACTTAGGCCGCGGAATTTATGAAGGTCTTTATGTTGGCCCTAAGTCTAAAATCCCTAACACGCGCGGCTGGCGTAACGATGTGGTCAACGCGCTGAAAGAAATTAAAGTACCGCTAGTGCGTTGGCCGGGTGGATGTTTCGCTGATGAATATCATTGGCGTGATGGTATTGGCCCGCAAAAAAAGCGTACCGTTCGCGTTAATACTAACTGGGGTGGCGTACTTGAAGATAACGCAGTCGGCACGCACGAATTCTTCGATTTGGTGGAACTCTTAGGTGCAGATGCCTACGTTAACGCTAACTTGGGCACAGGCTCACCACAAGAAGCGGCCGAATGGCTTGAGTACATGACGTCTGACAGTAAATCGACCTTAGCGGAGTTGCGCCGTAAAAATGGTCGCGACGAGCCATTTAAAGTTGATTACTACGCGATTGGTAACGAAGCCTGGGGTTGCGGCGGTCACATGACGCCGGAGTATTACACTCACCTTTACAACCATTGGGCGACTTTCTTAAAAACTCCACGTGGCTCTGAGCCTAAATTTATCGCTAGCGGCGGCCATACCGACGACACCAGCTGGACCGAAACCATCTTAGACATGGCCAAGCGTCCAGTTGCAGGCATCAGTTTCCATTTCTATACATTGCCAACCGGCGACTGGGGAAAGAAAGGCGCGGCGCGCAATTTCCCTGAATCTGAATGGTTTAGCACCTTTGCGCAAACTCAGCGTATAGATGGATTCATTCAGGCGAATAAAAAAGTAATGGATGAAAAAGATCCAGCGAAAAAAGTTGGCTTCTATGTTGACGAGTGGGGCACCTGGTATGACGTTGAAGAGGGCACCAACCCGGGCTTCCTCTACCAACAAAATACTTTACGTGATGCATTGGTTGCCGCAGTTAACTTTAATATTTTCCACAAGCACGCCGATCGCGTTCACATGACCAACATTGCGCAAATGGTTAACGTATTACAAGCCATGATTCTGACCGACAAAGAAAAAATGGTTAAAACACCGACTTACTATGCGTATAAGTTGTTTGTTCCTTTCCAAAACGCGACTTCTTTGCCTATTAGTGTTGGCAAGATGGATAAGTACACGCTTAATGGTCAGAGTTTGGATCAGGTCAGTGTTTCGGCTGCCATTGGCGAAGACGGTCACACCTATGTTGCTTTAGTTAACTTACATCCAACTAAGTCGGCGAATGTGAAAGCAGCATTAAAAGGTGTGAATGCGACTCAAAAAGTCTCCGGTGAAATCTTAACGCACGAAAAGATGGATGCTCACAACGACTTTGGAACGCCTGACGTCGTAGTACCGCAACCATTTAGCGCCGAGATATCGCAAGGTAACTTGAATGTCGATTTGCCAGCAAAATCAGTTGTTGTCTTAAAAATCTAATGCATAAAAAAACCCGCGTTTAACGCGGGTTTTTTATTTCGTATTAAAGAAAATCATCGATAGATAAATAGCGCTCGCCAGTATCGTAAGAGAAAATCAAAATCTTACTGTTGGGGGCGAATTCGGCCTCTTTTTGTTTCACTGCCGCAAGCGTGGCACCGGAAGAAATTCCCACCAAAATACCTTCCTGTGTTGCACTTTGACGAGCCATCTCAAATGCATCAGCGTCGCTTACTAAAATTTGGCCATCGAGCGTTGCGCGATCTAATACATCCGGTACAAACCCAGCACCTATGCCCTGAATTCTGTGAGTACCTTTTTCGTGCCCGCTAATAACCGCAGAGGTTGCGGGCTCGACAGCAAAGGTCTTCAATTGTGAAAAATGCTCCTTCAACACTTGGCTAACACCACTAATGTGCCCACCTGTGCCAACACCGGTAATCAAATAATCAATTCCTTCGGGGAAGTCTTTAAGGATTTCTTGCGCGGTCGTGTTGCGGTGCGCCTGTAAGTTGGCTTGGTTCTCGAATTGTTGAGGAATAAAGCTATTAGGGTTTTCATTAGCAATTTCTTTGGCCTTTGCGATGGCGCCGCCCATGCCAGTTTCTTTGGGCGTGAGAACCAGCTCCGCACCATAGGCTGCCATAATTTTGCGGCGCTCAATCGACATGGATTCCGGCATAGTAATCACTAAACGATAGCCCTTGACCGCACACACTAATGCGAGCCCTATGCCTGTGTTCCCAGAGGTTGGTTCGATAATCACTGTATCTTTGTTGATTAAGCCACGGGCTTCGGCGTCTTCGATCATCGCCAAGGCGATACGGTCTTTGATGCTAGAGCCTGGGTTAAAACGTTCGACCTTCATCCAAACTTCAATATCGTTTCGGAACAATTTATTAATACGTACCACAGGCGTATTGCCAATGGTTTGTAAAATGTTATCGAATTTCATAGGTAGTCCTTAGAGAATGATTAGCTGTTGGCTCATCATAGTGAAAATTCGTCCGAATGTAGACGATTTAACGAGAATAAAAAAGCCGAGACATGCTCGGCTTTTCAAAAGCGGTTAGGCCAGCTTGGCCTCACTTGCAGCTGCCTGATTAAGGCGGCGTCGACGCAGTACATACAACGACAGGATACCCATCAATGCAAGCAGCCATGCGCCTGCTTCGGGAACAGGCACTTGAACATTGCCACCCGGCAAGCCACCAGAGTTGTAATCGTATCCTGGGAAGAGAATATTCGAGTTAAAACTTACGCCGCCGTTTTCGCCTGCCCAGGAGTTGGCAATTACCTGACCTTTAAGAGTTGCCGAGCCAAATGTGACGTCGGCATTGGGCGCCAAGAAGCTACCGAAGTAGTCGCCATTCTTAATTGAGAGGGTTTCAGCTTCGTAAAAGTTAAACAAAATATTGTTGAGCGGGAAGTTATTGCCACCCGTGAAGAAGTTTAACCCGCGACCACTTACATCAACGTGGGTGCCACTAATGTTAAAAATGAGAATGTCGGTACTTTGCAGAGAATTTAAATCGACACCCCATGCGCCGTTGAAAATATTGTAATTAGCAACGTACAAACCATTGTCGGCGGAACCCATGAGTTTAAGTCCGCCGTAGTTATTTTCGATGTGGCCAGTGTTACCCAGTCCGGCCAGAGTCGTTGACAATTGGCTTAGCTGATTAAAGGCCGAATCGAAATCGATAGGGTTGCTGGGAATGATGCCCTGCGACGCATAGCCTGGAATATTCGACGAAGTGGTGCCACCTACGTAAGCGGAACCTTTCACGGTGTTTTGTGCCCAACTCTTCACGTCGAGGTTGCCGCCAACTACGAGCACATTTTCGCCAGACCAGTCGGAACCGATCTGTGCGTATTCAATAGAGGCGTCTGCACCGGCGGCAATTTTTCCGGTGGCGTTGGTGCCTTTAAGGCTAAGATCTTCTTTAACAAAAATGTTGTAGCCACCCGCTGCCCCAAGATCGATAGGCAGGGCCAGTGATGGCACACTAATCAAAGAGAAGATACCAATAGACAACAGTTTTTTGATCATGTTTAGAAGTCGTTAGTGATGTGCAGGATTTGAGCAGTCTATTAAGTTGTTAGGTGCTTCACAATACAGCAACGATAATTGTCATCGAAAACCTATTTTTCGCCTAAAACAACATGTGGTGGCATTTTAACCGCATGGCGTTCAAGTCTGCTCATAGTATTTAACAATGTTTTCAGTGTAGCTTGATAATCTTAAAACTCTTGGTGGTGGTTTGCCCGATTGACCGTATAATTTGCTCCACCACAAATTAAGGATTCGCAATATGTTTGAAACTACTGTACTTGCTTCACTCCAAGGACTGCCCGCATTTATCAGCTATTTCGTGTTGGCGATTGTTTTGTTGGCGGCGTTTATCCGCATTTATACCTGGATCACCCCACAAGATGAGCTGGCACTCATCAAAAATGACAATCTTGCGGCGGCCAGCGCCTTCGCTGGAGCGATTATCGGATTTTCGCTGCCGTTGGCGTCGGCAATCGAACACTCGCAAAGCATTGCCGATTGCGCGGTTTGGGGTGTTGTTGCTTTGATTGTTCAGGTACTCACATTCAGTGTTCTACGCTTTGCTTTAAAAGAGCTGCCTCAACGAATCGAGCGTGGAGAAATGGCTGCAGGAGTTTTCTCCGGCGGTGTTGCCATCGCTGTTGGTGTTATTAACGCCGCTTGTATGACTTATTAATTTCGCGAGTTTTGTGAGGAATGTATGAAACGTAGTAAGAAAGCCGCTTTATGTTTAATGATTCCCGCCGCAACCCTAATGCTTACTGGGTGTGGCGAAGAGCGCGAACAAGCAATGGTATTTGAGACCCTTGCCGATTGTGAAAACTCGTCGCTCGTGGCACCCGAGCAATGCCGTGCCGATTTTGCCGAAGCGGCTGCGCTTCATCCGCAAGTAGCGCCCAAATACGTTAACAAAGAAGCCTGTGAGACAGACTTTGGCGCAGGGCAGTGCGAGCCAGCACCACAAAACCAACAGGCGTCGGCTGGCGGTATGTTTATGCCGCTAATGATGGGCTATCTGGCGGGCCGTATGATGAGCGGTTTTCAAGCGCCGCAAGCAGGCCAATCTCCTGCGCCTAATCCCACTGCTGGCAAAACCAATGTCGCGAATCAGCCTTTGTATAAATCCCGCGATGATCGTGGCACCTTCCGTACGGCAACTAACGCCCCCGTCTCCAAAGGCATAGGGCCTATTACGTTGCGCCCGTCTCAAGTAAAGCCGCAAGCGGGTAAAATCGTGAACCGTGGTGGTTTTGGTTCTCAGGCCGCGATGCGCGCCGCCAATACGGCAGGTGGTTAATTCTTAATGAAACGAGTGTCAATTTCAGAGCGCGCCAACTGGCGCGCTTTTGCTGAAGAAGTTGGGTTTAACTTTCACACTTTTGATGGTGAGCCTTACTGGGATGAGTCGGCTTACTATCAATTCTCAATGCAGCAAATCGAAGACGACTTGGAATCGCCCACGGAAGAGCTCCACCAAATGGTTATGGATATGGTGGGCGCTATTACCAATAGCGAGGAGATGCTGACGCTTCTCGATATCCCGCGCGATTATTGGAGTCATATTTGGAATTCTTGGAAGAATGGCGATCCGCATTTGTACGGGCGTATGGACTTTGTGTATGACGGCACGGGTCCCGCGAAATTATTAGAGCTTAATTACGACACGCCCACCTCGCTATTCGAGACGGGTTTTTTCCAATGGGTTTGGTTAGAAGATCAAATCCGTGCGGGGAATTTGCCGAGTCATGCCGATCAATTTAATTCGCTGCAAGACAAGCTCGAAGAGGCCTTCGCACTTTTGCCTTTGCCATCTCCATTTTATTTCGCAAGTGTTCGCGATAATGTCGAAGATAAAGGTACGGTCGATTACCTAGCCGATATCGCCTTGCAAGCGGGCAAAGATGTTCGCTACATCGCAATGGAAGATTTAGGTGAGGTTGACGGACAACTCGTGGATTTGGATGGGCTGCCTATTTCCGGGTTGTTCAAACTCTATCCATGGGAGTTTATGGTCCGTGAAGAATTCGGCCGAGTCGTGACTACTACGCGGACGCAGTTCATCGAGCCAAGTTGGAAAATGTTGTTATCCAACAAGGGAATATTGCCTTTGTTGTGGAGCCGTTATCCCAACCATCCCAATTTATTGCCTGCCTTTTTCGACGATAAAGAGCCCGCTGCCTTGGATGCAGGTTGGGTGAGAAAACCCTTGTTTTCACGCGAAGGTGCCAATATCGAAATGCTACTGCCGACCGGCGAGCGCGTGGTCGAGCAAGGGCCTTATAGTGACGCTCGCACCATCCGTCAGGCTTGTGCACCCTTGCCAAAATTCCGCGATGAATTGCGTGGAGCGGATACTTACACCATGCTAGGCTCATGGGTTGTCGGTGATAGTGCGGCAGGAATTTGTATTCGTGAAGACTCGAGTTTGATTACTAAAGATACTTCGCGCTTCATACCGCACATTATTCTGGATCACGATTAAAACGAATGGGCAGTCTAACTGCCCTTTTTTACGCATTCTGGTCAGTCGATGACGCATCAGCCGGATCGACACATTTGATAACGCGCGCTGGATTGCCGACCGCGACGCAGTAGTCGGGAACATTTGTTGTAACGACCGAGCCCGCGCCAATCACACAGCCTTTTCCTAGTGTCACGCCCGGCATAATAATGGCCCCAGCACCAATCCAGCAGTCATCCCCTATAGTAACTGGTGAGCCGTATTCGACTCCCGTGGCGCGAAGCGCTGGATCGAGCGGGTGATTTACCGAGATAAGTTGAACGTTAGGTCCGAGCAATACGCGATCGCCGATATGAATGCCGCCGCCATCGATAAACACGCAGTTATGATTTGCGTAAAAATATTCGCCGATGAATATTCTAGAGCCGTAGTCGCAAAAAAAATTGGGTTCAATATAAGCGGTCGAGACTTTGCCAAATAATTCTTGGTAGATCTTCGCGCGGGCTTTCATGTGTTGAGGCGGGGTTGCATTCATTTTTGCGCAAAGCGCTTTTGCGTTGAAGCGCTCACTGGATAAATTGGAATCTAAAGGATTCATTGGATTAGATGTATCCATTGTTACCTCGGGGGTGGTGAGTTTTGGTAGACTGTGCGCTAATTATTGCGTGAAAAATATCGAGATGATTATGACATCGAATCAAATACTGAAAGCGATTATCGCCGCGGAATTGATGGATAAACAAGAGGTGACGAATTTGTTATCGCAACGGGATATCGATTTATCGTTGTCCGACGTGGATAGAATGTTACTCACAGCCTACGAGCCTAAATATTTGCCATTGCCCGACTATGTATTGCTAACGCTTTTGGACGAGTTCATCGTTTATAAGCGAGGGCCGCGTGACGATCAGGAAAGACCCACTATTTCGAAAACGGCAAAACTTGCCTTTAACGAAGTGCTAAAGAAATTGCGTGTTGCGTTTAATTTGCACGAGCAAGACGTACGTGAGGCTTTGAAGTTGGCTACCATCGAATTAAGTAAATCCGATTTGGCAGCTCTTTTTAGAAAAGCCAACCATCCACTGTATAAAGAGTGTGATGCAGATTTGCTGAATAATTTCATCGAAGGCTTGGGGCTTTTGATTAAGTCTCGCGGATGATTGCTAATGAACGATCAAGATCAGCACAAGCAAATTGTTGACTATTGGCTAAGAGAAATCGTTATCGGGTTGGGGCTTTGTCCATTTGCAAGTAAGCCTGCACGTGAAAACACGATAGAAATTGTCATCACTCATCCAGAGACCGAAGAAGACCTCCTGAACTTACTCGATGATGAGATGCGTCGATTGTCAGAAGTAGGGGCAGACAAGATTGAAACGAGCCTAGTGGTGTTTCCACATTTTTTGACAGATTTTTTCGATTACAACCAATTTTTGCAATGGGCAAATCAGTCGTTAAAACGAAATGGCTGGAAAGGAGTTTTTCAGTTTGCGAGCTTTCACCCAGACTATGTATTCGCTGGAAGCCATCAAGACGACGCCGAGAATTTTACCAATCGGGCGCCGTTTCCCATGATTCATATCATCCGTGAAGAGAGTTTAGAAAAGGCACTTGAATATTTCCCAGATGTTGATGAAGTGCCTATTCGGAATCAGGCACTAATGGCAGAAATGTCTGAGCAGGAGAGGAACCGACTATTTTATTTTTTATTCAAGCAGTAACTCATACAATAAAAAAAGCCGCATGAGCGGCTTTTTTGTTACACAAGAGTAATCTTTTCTGGCGTAATCAATATTTTGCGTTGTTTGTATAAAAGGCTTAGGGCATTTTTGTATACGCCTTTACTCGCCTTGTAAGTTTTATAGATTACTTCGGGGTCGCTCTTGTCAGTAATATAAGAGATACCGCCATTAGCTGCTAGGTCGGATAAAATTCGCTGTGCCAATTCTTCTTTGGCGTCGCGGGCACGGGCCTGAAGTGAGAGATCGATTTTACGGTCGTCGCGAATAGCCTTAATAAATCCTCGTGTCTTTTCGCCGTAAACCAGTGTACGAAATGCGTCGTCACGAAAGAGTAAGCCAAGGTGGGTGTTGTTAATAACCGCCTTGTAACCGAGTTGCGTTCGCCCGCAAATTTGCAACTGTACTTCATCGCCCACTTTAAGATCAGACGCACGTTCTTCCAAATGACGGCTCAGGCGTGACGATGCCGTAATGCGGTGACTGTAGGGATCGAGAAACACATGAACCACATAAGATCGGCCAACTTCCATGGGTTTGTGTTGCTCGTTGTGGGGGACGAGCAAGTCTTTCGGTAGGCCCCAATCGAGAAAAGCCCCGACTTTATTAATTTCTTTGACTTCTAACAGTGCGCATTCGCCGACACGAACTTTTGGGGTCAGTGTTGTAGCGATGATACAATCTTCCGAATCGAGATAAATAAACACATCAAGCTCGTCGCCGATGGTCATGGCCTCGGTGACATAACGCTTGGGCAATAAAATGTTGCCGTATTTTCCTCCGTCCAAAAACAAACCAAAGTCGGTTTTTTTGATAACTTTAAGCGTATTGTTTTGGCCGATTTTCAACATGGGACCTATTCCTAAAACCAAGTGATCTTACGTATTCGTAGGGCCAACAGTTTATGGTTAAAGTCCATTTATCTCTAGCAAAACCTTTCAAAACTCATTATTTGACGTAGGTTAGACATGCTTAATACTTTTACAGTACTTATCGAGGGGCGCGAGCTTCGTTTAGTGCATAACCCCGAAACTTGGAAGATGCGTTGGTTTCTCGATGGGCAACTTGTCAGTGTATTTGAAAATACATCGAGCTCTGGCGTCTATCCATGGCCGTTGGACGATACGGAACACTCAAAGTTAGTTGTCGACTGGGCTCATCGCGATAATCATGCACTGTTCCAAGTTGTTAAGGGCGGCGAGGTGGTGGAGACGCAAGAGATTGAGCTTCAGCAATTGACGCCAGTAACCTTAGACGAGGTGAACCGTTCGAGAATTAAATCTTCTGGTTCCCAGGTCCCGCAATCATTCTCCTGGCTAAATATCGGAATTGTCGCGTTTAAGTTAGTCAAAAGTGCGAATGTTTTAAAAGTCGCCTTAGCGGCAACGAGTCTTGCGGCATATTCGTTGATAATGTCTTTCGAATTTGCAATCGCTTTGCTCGCCATTTTGATTTTTCATGAGTACGGGCATCTCGTCGCTATGAAGCGAGCGGGAATTCCCACCAAGGGCATGTACCTAATTCCTTTTGTAGGTGGCTTAGCGGTAGGTGGTAAGCCTAGTACGCGTTGGCAAGAGGTGTACATCTCGATGATGGGACCAGTGTTTGGTCTTTTCATGACGATTGTTTTTCTTGCCATCTATTGGGTGACCGACAATCAGTTCGCGGGTTTGGTGGCATCTATGTCGGCGCTACTTAATCTTTTTAACTTAATTCCAGTAAATCCGCTCGACGGTGGTCAGGTTGTGAAGGCGCTTTTATTTTCCAGTAAGCACCGTTTAGCGATTGTGGCTGCGCTCGCCATTTCGGCACTGTGTTTTGTTTTATCGATTAAATTAGGGCTCTATTTCTTAAGTTTTTTTATTGTTATCGGTGTAGTGGATCTAGTTTTGTCATGGCGCAATAGAATTATTGAAGACTTGGTGCCACTCAACACTTATGGAATCGTATTTTCGCTGATGTGGTATCTGCTTACCGTGGCTGTGTTTGTGGGGATTATTTTATCCTTGGGTGATTCACTCGTCGGCGGTGAAATTGCCAAGAAGGTGTTGTCCTCATAGCGATAACGTTAATATTGTACCTATGTAAAAAAGGCGCCGAGGCGCCTTTTTTGTTGGTCTGGAGCTTATCTTTTAAAGAAAAGGATTGTCGGGATCAATAGCAAAGTATCTATCAGCGGTGATTGCATCGCGGTCAAGTTTGCGTGCGAGTAAATCATCGATGTCCTGCTCGACACGGGTGACAAGCTCTAAGCAGTTGTTTTGCTCGATGGATTCAAGCAATGCATTGCCCCAAACATAAACGTGGCGAAGATAGATGGTGCGCTGGTCAGATTTTTTCGCCCACTCGGAAGACATTTTTACACCTACACGGTAAATGCGCTCTTCAATTTCTTTGGCTTCGGCGGGGTTAGAAATTTGAGACATTAGTTCATCGGTCATACTCAGCCAACCACGACGGTACAGCTCCCAACCTTTGTAAAAACGCACGATCCACAGCATGTATTCGTCTTGAGTCTGAACGGCTTTGTTATGAGCATCTGCTTCGTATGCATTAACAAAAATTGCTTTAGGCGGCATATCTGCAGGCCAATTGTCATCGGCCACGAATTGGCGGCTCGAACAGGCTGACAGCAAAATAGCAAGAGTGATGAAGAAAACTTTAAATAGACGTGAGTGTGAAAGCATCATATTGGTTATAGAAATTGAGTAGATCGGTTCAGGTTATAGAAATTTTATGACAATTATTTGAGGGTGCGGCCGAGGATCACTCGGCCGGTTTAAACTTTAAAAGCGCCAGTTGGCTTGGACGCCCAGTATACTGACTTTCGATTTAAAAGTACCTTCAACCGCGTGCCCCGTTGCCGGGTCGATGTGCTGAATCTTAGGTTCATCAACATTCAGGTAAGCGTAGCTGACGTCTACCGAAAGGCTGGGTGAAAACTCGTAGTTAACACCGAGCGTTAGCCAAGTGCGATTGTCGTCGGGTACGCGAGGTGTAATGTGCGTTGGGTCTTCTTGTGGAGATTCGTCATAGGCGACACCTAATCGCCATGTCCACTGGTCGTTCGCTTCGTAACTTGCGCCCACTGCGTATCGCATCGAGTCTTGGTACTGCAAATCGAGCGTATTAACAGTGGCCTCGGACTGTTTGTGGATGATGTTGATCTGCTTGATCTTACTCCACTCAGTCCACGCAATATCCAAATGGAGCCACCAAAATTCATTCACGCGCTGTGAGGCGGAGAAGGTGAGCACATCTGGAAGCTGTACTTTTGCATAAACATCCCCCGACAAGGAGTTAAGAAGCCCAGTACAAATCGTGCCGGTGGTGGGGGCTGGTGGTACGCCAGTGGGATATCCAGCGTTCAAACTGCACAAACTGTTTTGTTCAAAACTGGCATCGCCCTTCAAGTTAAATTTTCCACCCTGATGCCAGACCAAACCGAGTTTTGAATCATCGCTGGGCGAGTAAAAAAACGCGATGGTTGCCGTGAAGCCATCGTCATCACCTTTCACTTTTGCGTGGCTATCGGTAGCAGGCGAAGGGGCAATTCCCAGCGTCGAGTCGAATTGGCTCTCGAGTGTCACATCGGCACGCTGGTAGTTGGCACTTAGACCAAAGGTCCAATCTTGGTTGATTTGATATGCCACGGCACCACTTACGTTTACTACTTCAAGGTCGCTGTAGGTGCCCAAATAACGGCCCGTCCAATCGCGATCGTATTTTGATGCTAAGCCAAAAGGCGCATTAATTCCGAGTCCGAAGGTGATGCCATCTTGGTACGGAAAAACGGCGTAGACATTAGGAACTACGCCAATCTCGTCGGTTTTATCTTCTTTGCCACCGGTATTTGAATTGATATTGCGAAACTTGGCTTCGGTGAAAATCCCGTTAATACCAATTGATGCACTTCGGTCTAATTGGTTGAGGGCGGCGGGGTTGAAGAACACGGTCGTTGCATCTTGTGCGGTTGACGCCGTCCCCGCAAAACCTTGACCCATGAGTGCGGGGCTTTGCTCCAAAATTTGGAAGGATGAGGCGAAGCTGACACAAGGAAATAAACTTAGCAGCCCTATGGCACGGTATAGAGCTGTTTTTTGACTGAGCATGGCGTCCTCCTGACAACACTAAGTGAATAATAAAGGTATAGACCAAAACGTCCGCCTTTGGGAACTTGGGCCGTGCTTGCGGGTCGCGATTGTGAATTCGCGCGGAAATCTCTGTGTGCGGCTAATAAAAAAGGCAGCCTAGGCTGCCTTTTTTATTGCTGTAGAAAATTTACTTTTGTTGCTCGCGAGCGATAGCGCGGTAGGCGATATCCTTGCGGTAGAACATGCCGTTCCAGCTGATTTTTTTGGCAAGTTCGTAGGCGCGTTGCTGCGCTTCCGATACTGTGTTGCCGACGGCAGTTGCGCAAAGAACGCGGCCGCCGTTAGTGACGGTGTTGCCATCTTTTTCGGTGGTACCTGCGTGGAATACCTTCTCGCCGGCAACGTCGACGGTTGGCAAGCCAGAAATGACATCACCTTTGGCGTAAGCGTCAGGGTAGCCACCTGCAGCCAGCACAATACCTACAGAGGCGCGGCTGTCCCAGTCAGCGGTAGTGTTATCCAACTCGCCTTTGAGTGCAGCCAAGCACAGCTCAACCAAGTCAGAATTCAAGCGCAGCATGATCGGTTGAGTTTCTGGGTCGCCGAAGCGGCAGTTGTACTCGATCACTTTGGGTGCGCCCGATGCGTCGATCATAAGACCCGCGTACAAGAAACCAACGTAGGTGTTGCCTTCTGCCGCCATGCCGTTAACGGTTGGATAGATCACTTCGCGCATGACGCGGTCGTGAACGTCTTGCGTTACAACCGGTGCAGGCGAGTAGGCACCCATACCGCCGGTGTTAGGGCCAGTATCACCATCACCTACGCGTTTGTGGTCTTGACTGGTCGCCATTGGTAGAACGTTTTTTCCGTCTACCATGACGATGAAGCTCGCTTCTTCGCCGGTTAAAAACTCTTCGATCACCACGCGGCAGCCCGCATCGCCAAAGGCGTTGCCAGACAGCATGTCACGCACAGCGTCTTCCGCTTGTTCGAGCGTTTCGGCAACGATCACGCCTTTGCCGGCAGCAAGGCCGTCGGCCTTAACTACGATTGGAGCACCTTTCTCGCGAAGGTAAGCGAGTGCAGGCTCAACTTCGGTGAAGTTTGCATAATCGGCGGTTGGGATTTTATGACGCGCTAAGAAGTCTTTAGTGAATGCTTTTGAGCCTTCCAATTGCGCTGCGCCTTTGCTTGGGCCGAAGCACAAGAGGCCTTCCGCTTGAAAGTAATCCACAACGCCTGCTACCAGTGGCACTTCAGGACCTACGATGGTAAGGCCCACGTTGTTGCTCTTGGCGAATTCAACAAGCTTAGGAAAGTCGAGAATGTCGATAGCGACATTCTTCACGCCTGCTTCGAGGTCAGTACCGGCGTTGCCTGGTGCAACAAACACAGTTTCAACCTGCGCACTTTGTGCGGCTTTCCATGCAAGCGCATGTTCGCGGCCGCCGCTGCCAATAATTAATACGTTCATAATGCAATCCGTTAACAAGGGGCTCCTTGCGGAGCCACGATGAGAGAACCTTGAGTCACTCTTAGTGACGGAAGTGACGCATACCGGTGAATACCATCGCCATGCCGTGCTCGTCGGCAGCGGCGATAACTTCTTCGTCACGCATAGAACCGCCTGGTTGAATCACGGCAGCAATGCCCACTTTGGCAGCATTATCGATGCCGTCGCGGAATGGGAAGAAGGCGTCAGAGGCCATTACCGAACCTTCAACTTTAAGACCCGCGTGTTCTGCTTTGATGGCAGCGATACGCGCAGAGTTCACACGGCTCATTTGGCCTGCGCCCACACCAATGGTGCGGTTGTCTTTTGCGTAAATGATCGCGTTGGATTTCACGAATTTCGCCACTTTCCATGCGAACAACAAGTCGCGGATTTCGGCTTCGGTCGGTGCACGTTTGGTAACGACTTTAAGGTCTGCTGCGGTGATCACACCCATGTCGCGGTCTTGAACTAACAAGCCACCGTTGACGCGTTTGTAATCGAGGCCACCGATGCGCTCGGTTCCCCACTCGCCGCAAGACAGTACGCGTACGTTTTGTTTGGCTTTGGTGATTTCCAAGGCTTCGGCTGAGACGCTCGGTGCGATGATCACTTCTACGAATTGACGCGACACAATCGCTTCCGCGGTTTTTGCATCTAATTCGCGGTTAAATGCGATGATGCCGCCGAACGCTGATTCGGTATCGGTCGCATAAGCGAGTTCGTAAGCGTCGAGAATGTTCGCTGCAACACCAACGCCACAAGGGTTAGCGTGCTTCACGATAACGCACGCAGGCTCGTCAAATGACTTAACGGTTTCAAGTGCTGCGTCGGTATCGGCAACGTTGTTGTAAGAAAGCTCTTTACCTTGCAATTGTTTTGCGGTGGCAACGCTTGCTTCAAGCGCATTTTTCTCAACATAAAGCGCGGCTTTTTGATGAGAGTTTTCGCCGTAGCGCATTTCTTGCGCTTTGATAAATTGGGTGTTGAAGGTGCGTGGGAAGTCTTTGCTTCCGCCTTTAACTAAACGGCCGAAATAGTTAGCGATAGCGCCGTCGTAAGCGGCGGTGTGCTCGTAGGCTTTAATCGCTAAATCGAAACGGGTTTTAAGGCTGGTTGCGCCATTGTTAGCTTGCATCTCAGCGAGGATCGCAGCGTAGTCAGACGCGTTCACAACGATGTTAACATGCGCGTGGTTTTTTGCTGCCGCGCGGACCATAGTCGGGCCGCCGATGTCGATATTTTCAACCGCATCTTCAAGCGAGCAGTTTGGGTTGGCAACAGTTTTTTCGAATGGATAAAGGTTGACTACGACCATATCGATTGTGTTGATGCCGTGTTCCGCCATCACACCTTCGTCGGTACCGCGGCGACCTAAAATACCGCCGTGAACTTTCGGGTGAAGGGTTTTCACGCGGCCGTCCATCATCTCTGGGAAGCCGGTGTAGTCAGAAACTTCGATAGCAGGAATCTGGTTGTCTTTGAGCAGTTTATAAGTGCCGCCAGTTGAAAGAATCTCAACACCTTGCGCGCTTAATGCTTGTGCAAATTCGACGATGCCAGTTTTATCTGACACGCTGATAAGAGCGCGTTTTACCGCAACAAAATCAGAGTTGGCCATAGTTTTATCCATCTTTGTAAAAAATAAATCGTTTAAAAAGCAATTCGTTTAAAAAGCAAAAGGGGTGGAAACGAATTACCACCCCTTAGTCGCTGCCCTTAGGCGCAATCGGCGATTAAAGAAGGCCGTATTGCTTTAATTTTTTACGTAAAGTACCACGGTTCAAACCCAATACTTGCGCCGCGCGCGTTTGGTTATGACGAGTATATTTCAATACGATTTCAAGCATTGGTGCTTCTACTTCCGCTAATACCATATCGTATACATTGCTTACGTCTTGGCCGTCTAGGTTTTTGAAGTAGTTATCAACTGCTTGCTCTACGCAGCCGCGAAGCGATTGAGCTTGTGGAGCTGGGGCAGCTTGCGCTGGGGTTGCGTCAGCAAAAAATGTAGCGGTATTCATGCGGCTATTTCCTCTTTCAGTAGCAGCGGTTCAAAAAAAGTTTGAACGCTTGTCAATTGTGCGTCTGCGTTATCTAAAGCATTAAATGATTTGCGAAAATCTTCGCTGCCTTCGACCGTTTTTAGAT
The DNA here is from genome assembly GCA_051885175.1 of Cellvibrio sp. GTDB lineage: Bacteria > Pseudomonadota > Gammaproteobacteria > Pseudomonadales > Cellvibrionaceae > Cellvibrio. The sequence goes on along the minus strand of JBJEWS010000006.1, from coordinate 34,026 downwards.
ACCAGCTCACATGTTTGCGAGCGATACGTGGGCCTAAGACGTCACCATAAAATTCATAAAGATCGCGCAGGTGAGCCAGTAATATCTCTTGTACGGATCGTAAAGAGAGTTCGGGTAATAGATCACCGGTTTTAAGGTAGTGATCGATTTCCCTAAATATCCAAGGACGACCTTGAGCGGCACGTCCAATCATCACCGCAGCTGCGCCCGTGTGATCGAGTACAGCCTTAGCTTTTTGTGGCGTATCAATATCGCCATTGGCAAACACAGGAATTTTTACCGCATTCACGACCTCGGCAATGGTGTCGTACTCAGCTTGACCTAAAAAAGCGTCTTCTCGAGTTCGTCCGTGCAAGGCAAGTGCTTGGATTCCCATGTCTTCGGCAATCCGTGCAATCGTGATGGCATTGCGATTATCTCGACTCCAGCCGGTACGAAATTTAAGCGTAACCGGTACATCGACCGCCGATACCACCGCGTGAAGAATATCTTTAACCAGTTGCTCGTCCTGCAAAAGCGCAGAACCCGCAGCCTTTTTACACACTTTTTTGGCAGGACAACCCATGTTGATATCGATAATCTGGGCGCCATTTAGCACATTAAGATGAGCCGCTTGGGCCATCATCTCAGGATCTCCACCCGCGATTTGAACGGCGATGGGTTCGCATTCGCCATCATGATTCATCCGCAAAGTACTTTTGCGGCTGCTCCAAAGCTCATTATTGGCTGTGAGCATTTCCGAAACGACAAGACCAGCCCCTAATCGGCGACATAATTGCCTGAAGGGACGGTCAGTGATGCCTGCCATAGGGGCGAGAACAACGCGACTGTCGATGCAATATGGACCAATTGTGAACACGGATTTAAGTCATCAAGGTGGCGAAAAGCGGCGGATTAAGCTGCTAAAACGGGCTATTTCCCATGTTTGGGGGGCCCTGCTCAAAAGGGTCGCCATAATAACCGTTTAGGGTAGAGATGGGAACGAAAAAAACACAATTAATGCTCTTTTTTTGATCTAAAAAAAGCACGAAATTACTCTTGCAGGGCTTGAAATTTCTGGATTCTCAAGTATTAGCAAGATGAGCGGAATATTATCCCCAAAATTTGGAGCGAATATTCACTGCGGTTATAAGCCTTTGGGGTCAGTAATCAACAACTGGTAATTTACCGCTTGCTCACCTGGGTCTGCGATGTCGAAAGCAAGTCGTATCGGCTGTTGCCGTGGCATGAGCGTAGCGCCTTTAAGTTCGCCACCTAAATATTCCGCTGGGGCGAAATCGTGTTGTGCCACTAAATTTCCATTTAAATCGGAAAAAACGAGAGACAGCGCAGGGAAGGGTTGCTCGAAAGGAGCGCGGTTGATGATGTTTGCATCGACCATCAATGTCCCTAGTTGCGACGGGTGCGCTCTCACAACAAGTCCCATGGATTCGATAGCTTTAAGATCGACTCTTAGAGGTAATTTGCACCCCGTAATTGCACAGAGTGTTTCAAGAGGTTGGCGGTATTGGGGCTTTTCGGCCAAAGAGTCGAAGTTTTGATAGGTGTACTGAGCTAACAATAATCCGCATAGCAATAGGCTGCCCATCGCCCAAGCAAGATTTCGCCCGAGAGATCTCGCAGGGCGGGATTGGATGATTACTGGTGCCGATTCGATATTGTTTAAAAAGTCATCTCGTGTCGTTAAGGAGTGCCTTCTTGGCATGGTGTTTAACTGGCGCTTAATGGTTCCGGCGCGAGGATTGTCGACCTCGGAATGAGTTGCTGGCGAATCGGCCAGCGATTCTTCTGGTGCCATTTCATCGATGGTTTTATCGCGCTCGTTGTCGATCTGCGCCTGTTGAGGACTTACCGACAGGCTTGGTTCATCGATGATAATGTGCGGAATAGTTTTGTCTTCAGACAGTGCTTCACTGGCAATTACGGGCGAGGTGAGTTCATCCTCATTCGTTATGTGTGCTGCAGCGGCTGGATTGTCTATTGGCTCCTCGTTGAGAAGGGCCATAGCCCAGGCTTCATCTTGCGATGATCCTTCGTCGTCTTGTGCCTTAAGTGGGCGCTCGAATAGTGGAGATGAGTGGGATAAGACCCGCTCTTCGTCCGCGTCGCTATCTTTTTCGTCTAGATCATAGATCTCAAGATCATCATGAATTAGCCAATCCTCGTCGCTGGGAGCTTCATCGGCCGACATTTCGAGTGATAAATTTTCGTCAGAAGGGCTTGCCAATGCTGACGCGGACAATACGCTGGATGGCTCAGGCTCAGGCTCAGGCTCAGGCTCAGGCTCAGGCTCAGGCTCAGGCTCAGGCTCAG
>JBJEWS010000006.1:0-31613 GCA_051885175.1 Cellvibrio sp. | reverse complement strand
GCAAAGATGCCACTGGAGTTACATCTGCCAATGAATTTTCTTGGATAACCAAGGGATCGGTAGTTTCATCTTCTTGTTTTGGATAGAAGTCATCGTCAGGTGCTGGCGAATCAAGCTCGCTGGAGGTGTCGTGATTTACACTGGCTGATTCTGATGGTCGCGCGTTTGGTGGCAATGAAGTTTGAGGAGCTGCATCGGCCGACGCCACGTGAGTGTTGTGCGCATATTGTTGCGAGGTTTTGGTGTCTTCGTCGAAGCGAGCCATGCCAGCAATAGGGATGTCAACTTCGTGGTCTTGCGCATGAAAGACTTGTAAGCAGGAACCGCAGCGCACCAAGCCTTTGGCGGATTGAAGCTGGCTGGCAGACACACGAAATGCTGTAGCGCATTTAGGGCAGCGGGTTACCATAATGGCAGCGACCGGCGTCATCTCGGTTCCTTAAGTGGTTGGCATGGGAATTAACGAATTTGAAAGCCTACAGAGTTTAACGACATGTCTCTCATGGGTAAATTGTCGAAGTTGACATTTGTGAGACTTAGCGGTTTTTCACGCCCGTTAAGCATACCCATTCTTCTTGAGTTTTGATGGGATCAAAATCAAACCATTGGCGGTAGGCGTCCATCACGGCATCTGCTTGATGCTGCAGAATGCCGGATAAGCAAAGTTTTCCGCCTAATTTGGTTAAGCTGTTTAACACAGGGGCCAATTCTGCTAGTGGCCCCGCAAGGATATTAGCGAGCATGACATCGGCTTGAGCGGTGGGACAATCGGCTGGTAGAAAAACGGGCATGGCATCTGGAGCGAGATTATTACGTTTGGCATTTTCTTGAGTGGCGATCAAAGCTTGCGGATCGATATCGATCCCAATTACTTGCTCGGCGCCAAGCAGCAAGGCTGCGATACCTAAAATGCCTGAGCCGCAGCCGTAGTCGACGACCTTAAGGCCTTCGAAGGCTTGATCGTTGATCCACTGCATGCACATGAATGTTGTAGGGTGAGTGCCAGTGCCAAACGCGAGGCCAGGATCCAGCATTAAATTTACTTTTTCAGGTGCAGGCGGCTCTTGCCAGCTGGGGCAAATCCAGAGGCGATCACCGCATTCAATCGCGTGGTAATTGCTCATCCACTCCCGCTCCCAGTCTTTGTCTTCGAGCTGCTCCCAGCGATATTCGGGCAGCGGATTGCCAAAGCGTCGTTCGGCGAGTTGTACGGCTTTAGCGGTATCGACACTGGCATCAAAAAGCCCGGTCATTTTCACGTTATCCCATAGTGGGGTTTCGCCTAGGCCCGGCTCCAAAATAGGTTGGTCGGCGTTATCTTCCAGAGTAACCGCGGCGGCTCCACATGCGAGCAGTGAATCTTCAAGAGATGCTGCATATTTTCGTGGGGTGATAATTTTGAGTTGGAGCCATGGCATAGCGATAGTCTCGTGTAGCAGATAACAAACGTTAAAAAAATGGGGGGTTTAAAAAAACAATACCCCAGTGCGAGCACCGGGGTACTGGTGTGAGCATCAATACTTAAGGGAATTAGTGCTTGTCGCCAAGCTTTTTCTCTAAGTAATGAATATTCACGCCGCCTTTGCGGAAAGCTTCATCGCGAACCAGCATTTGTTGCAGTGGAATGTTGGTTTTAATTCCATCCACAATAGCTTCGTCAAGAGCAATACGCATGCGGTCTAAGGCGCTCTCGCGGGTATCGCCGTAGGTAATGATCTTAGCGATCATTGAGTCGTAGTTCGGTGGAACTGTATAACCGCTATAAAGATGCGAATCTACGCGAACACCTAACCCACCTGGAGCATGGAAGCTTTTTACGAAACCAGGTGAAGGCATGAAGGTATTGGGGTCTTCAGCATTGATACGGCATTCGAATGAGTGACCTTTAATCACCACATCCGATTGCTTAATACTCAAAGGCAGACCGGCGCAAACGCGGATTTGCTCTTTGATCAAGTCAATACCGGTCACCATTTCAGAGACGGGGTGCTCCACTTGAATACGAGTGTTCATCTCGATGAAGTAGAAGCGGCCGTCTTCGTAAAGGAACTCAAAGGTACCTGCACCACGGTAGCCAATATCGATACAGGCTTTAACACAGGCGGCATAGGTCGCTTCACGGACGTCTTGAGGAATGCCAGGTGCTGGCGCTTCTTCAAGTACTTTCTGGTGACGGCGTTGCAATGAGCAATCGCGGTCGCCCAAGTGAATCGCACTTCCTTGGCCATCGGAAAGAATTTGCACTTCGACGTGGCGTGGATTCTGAAGAAACTTCTCCATGTACACGGTGCCGTCGCCGAAGGCAGCTTTCGCTTCGCTTTGTGTGATTTGGATTGAGCTCATCAAATCTTTTTCGTCAAAAACGACGCGCATACCGCGGCCACCGCCACCAGCTGCTGCTTTAATAATGACAGGCAGGCCAATGCGGCGAGCAATCGCCAAGCATTCTTGTTCGTTTTCGGGAACAGGGCCGTCCGAACCGGGTACGGTTGGAACGCCAGCTTTCTTCATAGCTTTGATCGCTTCAACCTTGTCGCCCATCATGCGAATGACGTCAGGATCTGGGCCAATAAACGTAAAACCCGATTTTTGAACGCGTTCGGCAAAGTCGGCGTTTTCTGCCAAAAAGCCATAGCCTGGGTGCACAGCTTTAGCGTCAGTGATTTCCATGGCGCTAATAATGGCAGGAATGTTTAGGTAACTTTTTGGAGACGGATTAGGGCCAATACAAACAGTTTCGTCTGCAAGTTTTACGTGCATCAAATCGCGGTCGACCTGAGAGTGGACGGCGACAGTTTTGATGCCGAGCTCTTTACAGGCTCGAAGCACGCGAAGTGCGATTTCGCCGCGGTTGGCGATAAGAATTTTATCAAACAGCATGGGTTGATCCTCAGCCTATTATGATTAAGCGATTGTGACCAACGGCTGATCGAATTCTACTGGGCTGCCATCTTCAACCAAAATTGCTTCAATCACGCCAGCTTTATCGGCTTGAATTTGGTTCATCATTTTCATAGCTTCGATGATGCAAATCACGTCGCCTGCTTTAACGGTTTTACCTACTTCAACAAACGCTGGTGCATCTGGAGCCGGTGAACGATAAAAGGTGCCTACCATTGGCGATTTTACGGCGTGGCCAGTTTGCGCTGGAGCAGCGGCAGGGGCAGCTGCAGCTGCTGGAGCAGGTGCTGCAGCAGCGGGTGCTGGAGCAGGTGCGTATTGCACAGGTGCTGAAACATATTGAGTTGAGCCGCTGTTGCGAGCAATGCGCACGGACTCTTCACCTTCTTTGATTTCTAATTCGCCAATGTTTGATTCTTCGAGTAACTCGATTAATTTTTTAATTTTGCGAATATCCATAATGTCCTCTCTACAACTCGTAGTCGTTGGTTAATTAGCGGAAAGATATTGATTGGCCGCACTGAGGGCCAGATCGTAACTGGTGGCGCCGAAGCCGCAGATAACACCTAGGGCGACGTCAGAAAAATAAGAGTGTTGGCGAAATGCTTCGCGCTTGTGCACATTGGATAGATGCACTTCGATAAATGGGATGGCTACCCCGAGCAACGCATCGCGAATAGCAACACTGGTATGGGTAAAGGCAGCGGGATTGATGATGATAAATTTTGTGCCATCTGTGCGTGCAGTGTGAATACGCTCGATAAGCTCAAACTCTGCATTGGATTGTAAATGACACAGTTCATGCCCCATATCCGCTGCCGATGTTGACAGGCTGGAATTAATATCGGCCAAGGTGGTGGCGCCATAAATCTCAGGCTCACGCAGACCGAGTAAATTTAAATTAGGGCCATGTAATACCAGAATTTTTGCCATCAGAGCGAATCCTGCATTGATTGTGCTGGCAACAGCCTCGCAAATTCGTCGAATTTATTGGGGCGGCGCTTGGGATAAAAATTTTGGCGAGTTTGCCGTAAAAAAATGAGTATGTCCAGAAAACTGCTTATTTTTGTTCAGTTGGCCGACATTCGCAGCAAGATTGAAGAAGTTGTAATTTTAATCGGAATTTGGCGACACTCAAACGCTCAATATTCGACACAATCGCAGCACGTTCAGGGTGGATTGGGCGGCGTTGATAGTAAGTTCTTTCAACAGCCGCCAACTTCTTAGATTTTCCGTAAATTTCGTCGAAATTTATTCTTCTTTGATGCCTAGGTGTGAAAACAAAGTATTTTTTGTCAATATCTGCGGCAAAACGATGGCCCGCCTTCCTTTTCCGGCCGGATACCAAAGATACAAAGGAACGCCGGAGCGACCGTATTGGTTTAACAGTTTGGTAATTTCAGGATCGGTATTGGTCCAATCGCCCTTTAACGCCGTAATGTTGTACTTTGCGAATACCGCTTCGGTGCTGTCTAATTCTAAAACCGCTTTTTCGTTAGCGAGGCAAGTAATGCACCAATCGGCTGTTAAATTCACGAACACTGGTTGGTTTTTGTCGATTAAGCTTTGCAAGACGTCGGGGGAGTAGGGCTTCCAAAACCCGGCTGCCTCATGTCGCTTCTCGATGGTGGTTTGGTGAAATGAGCTCCAAATGATGGTGCTAGCCCCAACGAATGTAAGTAATAGCGTGACAAGCGGTTTATGTGGAATACGTTTGTTAACCCAAACTAAAAAGATGATCGCCAGTAGAGTTATAAGGAGTATCGCCACCGATGAGATGTCGGTTTGGCGGCCGTATACCCAGAGTAACCAGATGGCACTCAAATAAAGAGGGAAGGCCAAAAATTCTTTAATGGTTTCCATCCAAGCGCCAGGTTGAGGTAGGGCATTGAGCCAGCGGGGGAAAAGCGACAACAGCAGCATGGGCAGCGCCATCCCGAGACCAAGAGCGGCAAACACGATCAGTGTCACAGGAATGGATTGAGTGAGCGCAAAGCCAATTGCGACCCCCATCAAAGGTGCGGTGCAAGGGCTAGCTACTATGGCAGCGAGGATTCCAGTAAAAAAAGACGCGCGTAAGTTAGTTCCACGGGTCAGCTTGTCACCCGCTCCCATCCAACTTGAACCAATAGTGATTACGCCAGACAGTGCAAATCCCATTAATAAAAATAAGAAAAATAAAAGTGCAATGACCGGAGGTGACTGCAGCTGGAAACCCCAACCCAGTGTTGCACCTGTGGCCTTAAGTGCGACGAGCAGACTCGCAAGAGCCATAAACGTAAGGAGAATACCAAAGGTATAAGCCACCCCGTGAGCCGCCATCTTTCTAGGAGCGGTGTGGGTTAATTGTAAAATTTTTATTGAAAGTACAGGGAACACGCAGGGCATGACATTAAGAATAACCCCGCCCAATAATGCTAAGAATGCGGCGTACCACCAATTCATACTCGGTGAAGATTGACTCGTGGCGTCTGCCTTCAAAGCCGGAGCCAATTCTGTCGAAATAATCTTAACGGTGTTAGTGGCAGGGTCAATTTCTAAGTGGCGGCTTTCGGGTGGATAACATAATCCTGCGTCGGCACAGCCTTGATAGGAAAGTGCGATATTTTCACTGCCTGTTAGTTCTGAAAGTTTCACCCGTAATTCTGCGGATCCATAATGCAGTAGAGTTTCACGCTCGAATAGTTCGTCGTATTGCAAAATAGCGTCGGAGTAGGTTGGAATGAGGGTTTTGTCACCTTGATCGAGAGTAAACCGCTCTTGGTAGAGATAATATTCTGGTGCGATGATCCAATGCAGCACGAGCGCATCATCTTCAATATAAGCCGAAAATTGATAAGCCTCGTTTACTGGCAGGAAAGATGGCTCCGAGACAAAAATGTTTTGCCCAGCCCCAAATTGATTGTTAGAGAGATTCGATTGTGCAGAAGCCTTAAAGATATCGACTGATTCACTCGAGTTGGCCTGCGACAGTGCCGAGAAAAAACTGCACAAAATTATTAAAGTGGCAATACTCCAGCGGTTGAAGAAATCAGCAAATCTTATTGTCACGAGTGGCTCCTAGATGAAGAGGCGTAGACGATCACATTTGAGGTGGCTTCGCGAACAGCATTCAGTTTGAATTCGGGAAATGTGGCTTAGTATACGCCGCTGCTCAGATCGACCCAAGTTTGGGCGAGTTTAATCAGGGAAAATTTGTTATGAAGACCGTAAGAATTTGTAATGTCGTCGCTCTCGTTGCGCTTGTGCAGGCCCTGTCGGGGTGTCAGTCATTGAGCAGTCATTGGTGGGGAGCTAAGCCTGAGCCGGTGAAGGTTGCTCCCGAAAATACATCAGTTATTAAAAAGGAAACTCCTGAGCAATTACGTGTCCGCTTGTTGCTGTTAAATGGTGAATACACACTCTCTAGAGATCAGCTTCTCACGCCTGTTAACGATAACGCCTATATGTATTTCACCGAGGCGCTAAGGCTCGATCCTGACAATCTACGTGCAAAAGGCGGATTGCAAGGAATCGTCATGCGTTACGTGGATCTGGCCCGTCAGGCAGCGGCAAGAGGGAATTATGGTGTCGCGAAAGGATATTTAGAGAATGCTCGCAAGGTTGATCCTAACAATCTACTTATCGCGGAAGTCAGCCAAGGTTTGGCTGAGCAAATGGCAGCAACACCTAGGGTTGAGCCTTATCGCGGGGGAGAAGATGAGTTTTTACTCGATCATCAATATCTTGGAACGGAAAATGAGATGTTGAAGCAAATCTTTTCAAAAGCTGCACAACGGCTTCGTGAAAAAGACGGTTTAGCCATGATTGTGGCAAGAACTGATGTAGAGGGGCGATGGATTTATCACCAGTTACGAGCAGCCCAGCCTGGATACTTGGTGCGAGGTGATATTCAACTCGGCTCACCTGCAAGAATAAAGATCATTCCTCGCTTGGAGTAAATCTTAATTAATAAAAAAGCGCCTCTGGCGCTTTTTTATTGCGTAAAAGTTTTTCGAAAAGATTTTTACAGTCGGTAAGACTGTTCTGTGCTGGTAAAAGTGATGCGTTTGTTAGTTTTGGGCATCGAGTAGAAACAATAGGGGTAGTGAATCACTTGAATGACGGCCCAATCGCTGCTCGTATAGTTAAAATATTCCACATTTACATTCACATGTCTTATGGATTCAGTGATTTGGTCGACACGAATGCCGTAACTAGGGTTGGGTCGAGGTTGCGGTAATAGCGCAATAACAGTGGTGGTGTCGAAGTCGATGGTCGGAACGGGTTCTTGGGAGTTGCTGTCGGTCTCTAAATAAAGATCAACAAAGCGATGTGAGTCGGTGATGATTTCGTATTTATTTTCGTACTCTACTAACGGAGCAGAATAACTGGATTTACATTTTATCTCGTCAAAAGATACCGGCTTTAAAGGAATCGGGCGTATAGGTTTTATCGGGGCGGGGCGGTCAATAACGCGGGGCGGATTAATTTTCACATCTTTCGCGATTGAAGGGATTGCATATAGGCCAACAAAGGCTGTGGTTAATAGTGTGAAAGCGGTTGAAAGTTTCATTGCAGTCTCCTTGCCTGATTAAATGAATTAACAGGCAAAGAGTAGTGGCTAAATATTGGTCGATCAAATGTTAATTGTTGTCCCAATTCACATTCGGGGACATTGGATCTAATGGGTCTACTGCTGCGCCAGGAATGCTGTGTGATTCGCTCGCCCATTCGCCTAAATCGATGAGTTTGCATCTTTCAGAACAAAATGGACGAAACGGGAATGCATCGCTCCATTCGATCGGGGATTTACAGGTCGGGCAGTCGAGTTTGGTGGTTAGGCTCATATTTGGACTCTCATCAAAATGTTTGCTGCTTAGCGAAAGAAAGATAGGCTGCATGCAATTGTCGACAAATGTTGTCAAGCGCGGTTAGATCTGATGTGTTGTCGATAACGTCATCGGCACGCTTTAATCGGTCATCACGCGAAATCTGGCTCGCAATAATTCGTCGGATTTGTTCAACAGAAACGCCATCCCGCTGGCTTGCTCGCTCAATTTGCACCGATTCGGGTACATCGACGACGAGAATACGATTAACCAATAAATGTTGTTGAGTCTCGAGAAGAAGGGGTGATACCAGAATTTTATAAGCGGAGGTTGGTGTAGCGAGCTGCGCGCGAATTTCCTGATTCACTAGAGGATGAAGAAGTTGTTCTAACCAGTTTTTCTGATCTTTATCCGAAAATATGATCTCACGGAGTTCTGCACGATTAAGTGTGCCATCTGCATTGAGAACAGATTTACCGAACCGATTTTTAATCGCCTCCAACCCTTTAGAGCCGAGTTGAACGACCTCGCGTGAAATCACATCGGCATCAACAACCTGGATGCCGAAGGATTCGAATCGACGACTGACTTCGGATTTTCCACTTCCAATTCCGCCAGTTAGGCCAATTACATATGATGACATCCGCTACCTATCTCACTATCGACAATACGAGATTCGTATTATAAACCGCTTAGATAGAGTGCGTTAATTTCTGCTCCAAAGTAGGTGGCGATGAGCCCCGCGATTGCCAGATAAGGCCCGAAAGGAATAGGAATTTGACGATCGTGACCGCGAAACAGGATCATGCTCACACCGATTAGGGTGCCCACAATGGCCGATAACAGAATGATTTGCGGTAAAAATTGCCAGCCTAACCAGGCACCCAATACCGCCAGTAATTTGAAATCGCCGTACCCCATGCCTTCTTTTTTGAAGAGAAGCTTAAATAGGTGGTAGACAGACCAAAGTGCAAGATAACCCCAGATAGCACCCCAGAATGCGCTTTTGAAATCGGTGATGACGGAGTAGTAATTAAAAATCAATCCTGCCCACAACAAGGGAAGCGTGATTGCATCTGGCAATAAACAGGTATCAAAGTCGATCAGGCTCAAGGTGAGTAGCGCTAAACTTAATAGCGCGATTGCGCAGCCTTGCCAAGTCAATCCAAATTGGGCGATTGCTGTAGCGGTTAAAAGTGCAGCTGCTAATTCAACAAGAGGATAGCGCAAGCTAATTGTCGATTTGCAGCCTGCGCACCGCCCGCGAAGCAACAAGTAACTCACCACGGGAATATTTTCCCACGCTCGGATTTTGTGATTACACGAAGGACAACGAGAGGCCGGGGTGGCGAGATTAACCTTAGCGGTATCTTTTATGTTGATGATCGATGGAACTGGAAGCTCTCTTTCTTTTAAAAATTCAGCAACGGCGAGGTTTTCTTCCTGCTGCATCATGATCGGTAGCCGATGCACTACAACGTTCAAAAAACTACCAATCAAAAGGCCGATTAGTGCAGCGAAACCTATCGCCATTGCGGGATAGGTTTCGAGAATCTCAAAAAACATCATTATTGAATAACCGAGCCAAGTTGGAAGATTGGAAGGTACATTGCGACCAAAAGACCACCCACGAGTACGCCCAGGACCGACATGATGATAGGTTCTAATAGTGATGTGAGCGTATCGACCATGTTATCAACCGCCTCTTCATAATAAGAGGCAACTTTATCAAGCATGCCATCGAGCGAACCCGACTCTTCACCGATTGCCGACATTTGAATGAGCAACGTTGGGAAGATGCCACTCGTTTTGAGTGCAGTATTCAGTGGAAGCCCTGAGGACACGTCTTCGCGAACTTTATAGATGGCTTCTGCATAAATACGGTTACCTGCCGCTCCCGCTACCGATGTAAGTGCGTCAATCAATGGAACACCGGCGGCAAAAGTAGTGGAAAGTGTTCTGGCGAACCGCGCCATAACTGACAAATACAAAATTTTCCCAATGATAGGGATTTTTAGCATGTATTTATCGACGAGATAAGCAAATTTTGGAGAGCGTTTGTGAATTTCTTTAATAATGAAAACGGCTGCGATAATGCTTACTAATGTTTGCAACCAGTAATCCTGAGCGAGATTGGAAAGCCCGAGAACGAATAACGTAAATGCCGGCAAGTCGGCACCGAAGCTGCCAAAAGTTTCGGCAAACTGAGGAACAACTTTAACCAAAAGAATGCCTGTTACTACCAAGGCCACAACGATTACTGCAATTGGGTAAGTAAGTGCTTTTTTGATTTTTGCTTTAAGTGCTTCGGTTTTTTCTTTATAGGTTGCAATGCGATCGAGCATGGTTTCTAAAGCGCCCGATTGTTCGCCCGCCTCGATCAAGTTACAAAACAATTCATCAAAATATTTTGGATGGTCGCGAAGTGCATTAGCGAATCCACCGCCGGCTGCTACTGAGTCACGAATTTGTAAAACCAGTTTTCGCATTGACGGGTTTTCTAAACCGTCTGCAACAATTTCAAAGGCTTGTACCAATGGAACACCGGCCTTCATCATGGTCGCCATTTGGCGAGCAAATACTGCGATATCGCCGGGGGTAATTTTTTTACCACGTGCATTAGGTTTTTTCGTGACTTGGGGGTTGCGAATGCCTTGCTTAGTTAAAAGTGCTTTAACAAGTGCGGGGCTCGCGCCATTGATTTCACCGGTAATTTTATTACCGCGTTTATCGAGGCCTTTCCAGGCATAAGTGTGGGAGGTGACGGTTTTGGTCTTCGCAGCTGCAGGCTTGGCCTTACTACTGCTTGAGGTAATGGTTGCCATAAAACTTAATCCTTAGTTACGCGATTGGCTTCTTCAAGGCTTGTTAAACCCATGGCCACTTTGCGAAGCGCAGATGTTCTTAGATTATTAAAACCGAGTTTTTTTGCTTCGGCTGCGATTTGTAGAGAGTTACCACCTTCCATTATAAGGTTGGCGATCGATGGGGTGATGCGAACCACCTCATAAACACCAACACGTCCTTTATATCCGTTGTTACATTTGTCGCACCCGACTGGGTGGTAAAGCTCAAAATCTTTTCGCTCGATGCCGATATCATCGAATCCTTCTTGGCTTAAAATTTCATCCGGAATATCGTTGGCGGGGCGTTTACAACTAGGGCACAAACGACGAGCCAATCGCTGCGCAATAATCAAACTAACCGAAGTCGCCACGTTAAATGCAGGCACGCCCATATTGAGTAATCGTGTGAGCGTTTCCGGTGCAGAATTGGTGTGAAGTGTTGATAAAACCAAGTGACCAGTTTGTGCGGCTTTAATCGCAATTTCGGCGGTTTCTAAATCGCGAATCTCACCCACCATGATGACGTCAGGGTCTTGACGAAGGAAAGAGCGAAGCGCTTCGGCAAAAGTGAGTCCAACCCGTGCGTTCATCTGAACTTGGTTGATACCTTCAAGGTTGATCTCGACAGGGTCTTCCGCGGTCGAGATGTTTACTTGATCGGTATTAAGAATATTTAAGCCCGTATAAAGAGAAACGGTTTTACCAGAACCCGTGGGGCCAGTAACCAAAATCATTCCTTGCGATTGCGAAAGAGCCTGCAAATACAGCTCTTTTTGCGAATCCTCATAACCCAAAATATCGATCCCCAGTTTCGCAGAGCTAGAATCCAAAATACGCAACACAATTTTTTCGCCAAATAATGTTGGCAAGGTGTTCACACGGAAATCGATCGCTTTTGTTTTAGAGATTTTTAATTTAATACGGCCGTCTTGCGGTACGCGTCGCTCAGAGATATCCATTTGCGACATGACTTTTAAGCGTGCCGCGATGCGCTGCGCTAATGCTACAGGTGGGCGAGAGACTTCATGTAAAACACCGTCGGTTCTATAGCGAACGCGGTATACTTTCTCATAAGGCTCGAAGTGAATATCCGACGATCCTTTCTTAATTGCATCCAAAAGCATTTTATTAATGTATTTAACAATGGGTGCTTCATCGGCTTCGTTAGCGGAGTCGTCCTCGTTGGTGATGGGGCCGGTCTCTAAATCTAATTCGAGCTCTCCATCCAAATCAACAAAGGGTTGCGAGCTTGCATTAAGATGCCGATCAATCGCCTGCTTTAATTTGTCCGCCTCTACCAAAATTGCTTCGGCACTTAAGCCTGTATTGAATTTAAAATCGTCGAGCGCTTGTAAATCGGTTGGGTCGGCAACTGCAATAAATAATCGATTACCACGCTTGCTGAGTGGCAGTGCTTGGTGCTTTTCAATCAACTTATCGTCGACGAGTTTTTGCGGTGATTGATCTTTGGTAAATGCAGAAAGATCAAAAACGGGGGTGCCAAACTCTTCAGCGGCAACTTGGGCGAGCGTTCGCGCATCAATAAGGTTGTGATTGACTAAATGCATCACTAATGGCGTCCGCTCTTTTTTCGCCTCGGTTAGGGCCTGTAAAGCAATGTCCGGAGTGAGCAACTCATCATTGACCAAGCGTCGAGCTAGGCCACTTAACACTGGTGGAGAAGCGTTCATGAAGTATTAGCCTGTTATTAAAAGTAAGACGAAATTGGCCAATTAAAGCACTAAGTAAATGGCGTGACTACCATCATTTTTTAAGGTTGAGTGCTCATTCTCCTGTCAAAATCGGATTTTTATATTTTAAAATTGCGTTTATATGTTAGTAAGTGACAAAAATTGTCAGCTAGTGACGCTGATTGTGACGTTTGATTCATTTTTTATAGCATGGCGATGAGTCTGGCGCACTAGTGATCTTTAATCAATGTTACTAAATGCGCCAAGTCTCTATCCAAATATGCGAGATGCGTCACAAGTTGTTGCGGCAGTGGGTTAACGTTCGACTATTGGCATGCTCATTGCGATAGTAACTGCGAGATTACAACTCACACAGCAAAACGCTAAAAAATAAACCATACGGAGTATGTACTTATGAAAACCATGCAAAAAGGTTTTACCTTAATTGAATTGATGATCGTAGTTGCGATCATCGGTATTTTGGCTGCAGTAGCATTACCGCAATATCAGACTTATGTTGCTAAGTCGCAAGCGGCTCGTGTGATGACTGAGGTTGGTGCATTGAAAACAGTTGTAGAAACTTGTCTTTTAGAAGGTCGTACAACTCCAGTAGTAAATTACTCAGCCACGCCAGCGCTTGAATGTCTCATTGGATTTCCTGGTAGTACATTGCTAGGGGCGGCTGTCCCTATTCCTGGTGTTTCGGCTAATGGTATTGGTCCTGTATCAGTAGATATTGATTCTGGAAAAGCATTACTTACAGGGCAATTTGGTAATAGTGCAGCTGCGGTTTTGGCTGGCGCTACTCCTAAAAAGTTACAGTGGTTGCGCACCGCTTCCGGTGCTTGGTCTTGTGAAACAGATGTCGATCAAAAATATGCACCAACTGGCTGTACGGTCGTAACCACATTGACAGCAACAGCCGCCGCAATCACTGATGGTACTGGTGGCGGTACTGGTGGCGGTACTGGTGGCGGTACTGGTGGCGGTACTGGTGAATAATACTTAGATAAGACTGCTTTTAAAGCCACCTTCGGGTGGCTTTTTTATTGGAGTGATAAATGAAGCGCGTCATCGAATGGGTGTTCCTATTAATCATTGGCGCTTTGGCTGTGGCCGCAGTAGCCATGTGGCAAAACCATCAAATGAAAAGTTTGCAGTATCTGTATCCTGTGCAGAGTGCAGCAATTAAACTCACGTCGCGTTGCGAAGGGGATGCTCCCACTTGGTTAAAAAATGCTTTGCAACAGACGATAGGTGCGCAGGGCGGTGTATCGGCTCAAGTGGTTTATTTCCCCCCCGCGCTTAATTCCCCTAAAAATGAGTCACTAAAAGTTGCAACTTGCCATGCAGGGTTTACGGGCAATGGCTGGTTTAACCTCGTTACAGACAATAGTCGCTATCGCTATGCAAGCCTTACCAAAATAATCACTGCTGATTTATTATTGACTTTAGTGCAGCAAGGCAAATTACATCTCGATCAACCCTTAATTGATTTTCTTCCCGAGTTAGCGCCACTGAATGCCGAGCTAAAAGACCCGCGCATAGCCCACATTACCCTTAAACATTTGTTGGATCACCAAGCGGGTTTTAACCGTTCAAGTTTATTGGGCGACCCTATGTTTTTAAGTCAGAAACGTGCTTTTTGCCCTACCCAATTAGAAAAACTTGCTGATATTGCGCTGAGCTACGCCCCTGGCGAAAAAACGGAATATTCTAATTTGGGTTACTGTTTATTGGGCGAAGTAATTGCGCGCACCACAGGTAAACCTTTTAAACAGATAGCGACAGAATATTTACCGCTGGCCGAAAATAATATTCGATTCGTTGACAATTATTTTTACGATGATGAGGTGGTTTACGACTACCGTTTCGAAGACCAATATTGGGATAGCTACGTTAAATTATTCAATGCTGATGATATTGCTTCAGCTGCTGGGCTCTCGGGTTCTGCAAAAAGTTTTGCAGCTCTTTTAAAAGTGGTTAATAGCAGTCAAAAAAATCTTCCAGTATGGGAAGTGAAAACTACCGCTCAATGTAATCCGAAGGTGCAGCAGGGTTGCTACAGCTATGGTATGGGTTATTTCAAACCGGATGAGAATGGATTAGCGATTCGCTCACACGAAGGCTATCTGCCTGGTGCTGCGTCGGTCGCCATCATTGATCAGTTTGGCGGAATAACCGTGTTGGTTAAGAGTGGAAAAAATCGGCCTCAAAAAAAACCTCAAGATGCTTGGGTGCCATGGTTTCACAAGCAACTATCGGAGTATTACAGGGGTTTAGGTTTATTACCTTAATGGGCTATTGAATGAACCTATTTTGGGTGACGAAATTATTTTTCTAGTTTTACTGATTAACTTTTTCCATTCGGTAGTAAAATCATACTGCGGTGTTTTCTTATAAGGAAAACACCGATCTTGCAATTATCACCGCAGCGCGTGTGGTCGTTATTGAAAACTTGTACGACCATTTTTTAGCGATCAACGGCGGCAAACTATTTTGCCAGCCTCATCGACAAATCCACTGCCCTAACATGTTTTGTCAGTGCTCCAATCGAAATAAAATCCACGCCGGTTTCGGCAATTTGAATTAAAGATTCATCGGTAATATTTCCCGATGCTTCGAGCTTGGCTTGTCCATTATTCAGCGCTACGGCAGTTAGCATGTCTTGGTGAGAAAAATTATCCAGCATGATGATGTCGGCTCGCGCATCTAGTGCCTCTTGAAGTTCCACCAAATTTTCCACCTCCACTTCGACTGGCTTGCCAGGAGCAATGATGTGCGCCTGGGCAATTGCACTTTTGATTCCTCCCGCGGCGGCGATGTGGTTTTCCTTAATTAGGAATGCATCGTATAAACCGATTCGATGATTTCTTCCGCCGCCAACCCACACTGCATATTTTTGCGCTAATCGTAATCCTGGTATGGTCTTTCGAGTATCAAGCAGATTGACTTGAGTGTGTGCAACTTTCTGCACATACCGGTGGGTGATTGTGGATACAGAAGAAAGTGTCTGCACGAAGTTTAAAGCTGTACGCTCACCTGTGAGCAGGCTTCGGGCTGAACCATTCAGCTCAAATAAAACGGAATTTGGTTGCACCAAGTCTCCGTCGTCCACATGCCATTCAACTGCAACTGATGGATCCAGTTGGCGAAAAACTTCGTCAACCCATAGGCGCCCACAAAAAATAGCTTCCTCCCGAGTGATGATTCTTGCCTTGGCTATTTGTTGTTCAGGGATGAGCTGGGCCGTGATGTCCCCACTTCCTATATCTTCTTCTAACGCCTGAGCAACCATCCGGCAGATTGAGTCCATTAATTGTGAAAAGTAGGGTAGCTCGGAGATGTGAGTAGGTGCCATGGTCAGCCTTTCGGGTAAAAACGGGTTAGATAAATATGTTGAATACAGAATAAGGATAAAAAAATTTTTAACCTAATATCTGGTTATTACGAATTGTGACTCAGCTCTCGAACTTGGTAAATCGCGCCAAGTGAGTGTCAAGCCTTGGATATACTCAATGATAGTAAGCACTTATGGCTTGTCGGCCAATTGTATCATTTCCTGGTAATTACTATGACTGATGTTGTTAATAGCAGTACGTCAAACGTCGTCTCCATTAATAAGGCAGTGAAGCCCAACGATGTTAATCCGTCAGTTTACCTTGCCCGGATGGCTGCGCCGCTTCATGGTATCCGAGAAAAAACACGCCTATACCTACAGAAACTCTTTAGCGAATTTTTTACTAAAGTTGATGATTCTTTGTTCGACCTTGCTGAAAAAGCCCTGAGCAATCACGATCAAAACATTTATTTCGATTCCATGCGCGAGATTCGCTTACAACGACGCGGTCTTGAGGCAGGTTATTTTAATTATATCGATCAAGCATTCGCAAAAATCCTTGTAGCTGAGGCTCGATCAGAAAAAAGCTATATCGTCGAAGAATTAAGCGTTGTACAAAACGACGAGCTTGAATCTTTGGTGGCGAGCGATGCAATGATACATCGCGCTAACGAGGTTTATGCCGATCTTCTCGAACCTTTGGCGGCTCGTATTGGGCATCTTGTACCCGTAAAGGTTTATCAAAAAAACAATCCGGTGGGTGCCGACGTTATTTGTGATGCATTTATGGCTGCGACTAAATCCATCGAAATCGATATAAAGGCAAAACTGGTTTTGTATAAGTTGTTCGATGTTCATGTAATGAAGAGCCTCGGGCCGCTTTATCAAGAACTCAATCAGGTTATGGTGAGCCATAAAGTACTGCCGCATTACCAGTACGATAAAAATAGTAATTCCGCTGCAAGGAACATGGACAAGCAACAGTCCAATGCAGAGCCTGAGACAGATGAGCAGTTGGTCGCGAATGAGCGAGATTTGCTGGTTGCTCTGCGTGGCTTTCTCAAAAAATCCGCTGATTCTAATCGTGCATCATCCGAGCTGTATCTTTCGCAAAATGCTTTAGTTGAGACATTAACGTCGCTTCAAAAGCATCTTAGCGGCAGCTCCACAATGATGACTGCTGCTCAGTTGAAAACTGAGCTCTTACAGCATATTTCACACAATGCTTCCGCAGCGAAGGTTGATCGTTCGGATGAGGAAATTATCAACCTTGTTGGGATGATGTTTGAGTTTATTCTTGACGATAAAAACCTTGCTGTATCTATGAAGGCTTTGCTGGCAAAACTGCAAATTCCCTTCGTAAAACTTGCCATTATTGATGCGACTTTTTTCAATAAAAGTGGTCATCCAGCTCGAAAATTACTCAACGAAATGTCCAGTGCCTGCTTGGGGTGGCAAGAACCTCCTCAAGAAAAACTTAACCGAGATATGCTGTACGTTAAGTTAAATTCTATTGTAAATCGCATAGCCGGAGACTTTGAAGGCAACATAGAGTTATTCGATGAAATGCTGACCCAGTTGCGTGTATTCATCGAGAAGGAAGAAAGACGCGCGAGAATACTTGAACAGCGTATTATCGATGCGGAAAACGGCAAAGCGAGGATTGCTCAGACACGAAATCAGGTTGCCAGTGTTATCGAGAAAATTGGTGATCGTTACTCGCTGCCTTCGGGGCAACAGGAATTATTCCAACGCTGGTTTTCAAATTTACTTTTTCTCGTTTTGGTAAGGTCGGGCGTTGCTGGCGAGCAGTGGAAAACTGTAACCAGTGAGTTATTGAAGCTGGCGAAACTTTTAACAATGCCAATTGCATCAGCAGAACACAAAAAACTAATCGTTAAATCAATTCCAAGTTTACTGAGTAATATTAAGACGCAGTTTGACGAGTTCACACTTGATGCGTTTGAAGTGACCAATATCATCAAATCGATTGAGTCTGAACTAATTTCCAGGGTGTCTTCGGTTAAATTCGAAAATGTTAATGTGAAGGCGGTTAGTGAGAACTCTCGATTAAATAATGCTGTCAAAGTTGAAACGTCTGGTGTTGATTCAAAACTGAATAAAGTCCAACCCATTGCAGAGCCTGTCGAAAGCGCAGAAGAAGTTTCTCAGTCTTCAATAGTCGAGGCTCCTGGTCAAAAAAATAACGAGGTAGAATCTTCCGCTCCAGTTGTAAGTGATCTTAAATCAACTACAGAAGTCGAAGCTCCCAAAGTCGAGCCAAATATAGCCATGGATCAACATCTAGCCTTGGTTAATAATTTGAGTATGGGAACCTGGTTTGAAGTTGCAGGGGAAAATGACACAACTTACCGTTGTCGTCTTGCGGCAGTGATTAAATCGATCGGAAAATATATATTTGTTAATCGTGCGGGAACAAAAGTGGCGGAAGAAACAAAAGAGTCTTTAGCACTTGGTTTAGCGCAGGGTCGTTACACCATTCTTGATGATGGGATGCTGTTCGACCGTGCGCTGGAATCGGTTATCACAAATTTACGGGATCGACGCCCTACGCTGTAGATTTAAAAAATATCCGTAAACAATATTCCGACTCCAAAGGCTTCTTGCTTGGAGTTGTAGTCAATCAGGCTATACCCATAGCCGTTAAAGTATCTGGCAACGCCTCTAATATTGGTCGAAATCGGAAAGCTGAACGATAAATCGAAAGTCGCTCGATTTGTGTTTTCGACAATGTTGCGCGTAGTAAGCGATAAGATTTTGTTATCGAATTTATAACTCGCCGAGACTTCCAAGTGGCCGAGGTAATCCACTAAATCGGGATTGTCGTCCCCGTTTTTATCAAACGTGTCTTTCTTTTTGCTCTCTGGGATTCGGTAGTAAGGAGTGAAGGCGAGAACCAGATTGTTCCTCTCGAAAATACTTTGTGCAAAAATCCGATTCCAGCTGCGCGATAGCGTCCCGCCTTGGCCATTAGATTGGTGGGCGAACCCTACCGAGTTCAACGTATTTTTGAATCCCCAAATATTCCAGTCGTTATAAAAACTAATGAAGGCTTCTGGTGTGTGATCAGTGCCTCTAAAGGGCGCGGAATCTTTTTCGCTGTACACCTGCCATAACGAGTAATTTGTATAGGCAAAATAAAGGTGGCCATTCCCATTGAAGATATTCTCGCGCATGAGAATTTTGACACTAAGTTGTAACTCAGCTTCAGTGTGGCGTAGATGTTGAAGATTACTGTCGGCTATCACATAGGGTTCGGTATTGGGCTCGCGATGATAAACCGCAGGCATAAAGAAATTGCGACGATGTGGTGTGAGCACAAATCGACTAGAGCGGTTTAAGGCCTCGGAAACAATTCGGGTTTGTAATACTCCGGCGGATTCGTTGCTGATAACCTCTTCAATAATCGGACTTTCGACTTCTTCCAGTGATCCTTGTTTGGCGATTTGTTCGCACAGTGCTCTTAGTTGCGAGAGCGTCATTTGAGCATCGGCGGTCAAGGCTTTCGTACTTATGCAATTCTCGACCGAAATCGGAGATGTCGAATCTGTATTGGCTAAAGCAGTGCTGGCAATAAGCAATGTCGATGCGGCAATGCTGCGCATGAAGAAGTTATTCATAAATTGTTCTTTGATTGAATTTTATTCCGAGTATAGACCTTAAACCCTAAAGGCTACATTTTTGAGGCACTGGAAAAGTGTTGCCATTTTACTCAACTTGGTTAGTAAGTGTCGTCTAAAGTTGTCTGTTGTTACTTTTGTTGTTCG
The DNA here is from genome assembly GCA_051885175.1 of Cellvibrio sp. Taxonomy (GTDB): domain Bacteria; phylum Pseudomonadota; class Gammaproteobacteria; order Pseudomonadales; family Cellvibrionaceae; genus Cellvibrio. The sequence goes on along the minus strand of JBJEWS010000006.1, from coordinate 12,236 downwards.
GGCGGAAAAATTGTCATAGTATCCTTTATATAGTCATATAAACCATATAATAGTGAACATTAGGGAATGATAGAAAATTTATCTAAAGTTGGCGCGATACAACGTGGAATCCTGTTGATAGGGAGCTTGCTACTGGCAGGCTTTTCCGCAGCTGCCAATACACTAACGATTTGGGACGATCGTCCGGCCGAAGATTGGGAATCCCAGGGTTACCCAATCGGCAATGGCCATATTGGGGCTGTTGTTATGGGTGGTTTAGCCCATGACAGACTTCAATTTAACGAAAAGACGCTATGGACTGGCGGGCCTAGTTCAAAACAGGGCTACGATTTCGGCTGGCCAAAATCTAATGCCAAGAGCTTGGCAGCGGCGCGCAACATTATCGCCACCCAAGGTGAGCTTTCTCCCGACGAAGCCGCAAAATTACTCGGTCTACCTATTAAAGGTTACGGTGATTACCAGACGTTCGGCGAATTAAAATTTTCTTTTCACCACGACTCGAAAGAGTTCAAAAATTACCGACGCGAACTCGATTTAACACAAGCAGTCGCTAGTGTTGATTATCAAGTCGGCTCTACTCGTTATACTCGACGCTATTTTGCAAGCTATCCCGACAATACCATCGCTATCGAGTTTTCGGCAGATCAGGCAAACAAAATTTCGTTCACTATGGGGTTGTCGCTGCCCGATAATCGCAGTGTTAAGGTTATTAATTTAGATGATGGCTTGTTAATAGAGGGCGAACTTAACGATAACAATTTGGGTTTTGCTGGCGGAGTTTTGATTAAGCGCGACGGTGGGCAGCTCGCCATAGAAGATGGTTCGGTAAGCGTTAAGAACGCAACCAAGGTTTACATTTATTTGGTGGCTAAAACCAATTATCGTCAATCTTATCCCGATTATAGCCACCCTAAATTCTTTGCTAAAAATACGGTTATTGAGAAGCTAAAATCCTTAGAAAGAAAAAATTCCAAAAAGATTTTTGAAGACCATGTCGTCGATTATCAGACATTCTTTAACCGTGTTTCTCTTTCGTTAAATGAGAAGCTATCGGGTTATCCAACTCGCCAACTATTGAAGAACTATGGAAAACACTCTGCTGAAAGTGATCGTTTATTGGAAGTGATTTACTTTCAGTTTGGTCGGTATTTATTAATCTCATCATCACGTAAAGGATCGCTTCCCGCCAATTTACAGGGCGTATGGAACCATTCAACCACACCACCGTGGAATTCCGACTATCACGTAAATATCAATTTACAGATGAATTATTGGCTTGCAGAGACTGTCAATTTGCCAGAGATGATGGAGCCTTATTTCACTTTTGTTGAAAGTTTAGTCGAACCAGGAAAGATCGCTGCTAAACGTGTTGCGAATGTCGATCGCGGTTGGGCTGTCTTTCTAAATACAAATATCTGGGGTTTTACCGGTGTAATTAATTGGCCAACCGCATTTTGGCAGCCAGAAGCGAATGCTTGGCTCGCGCAACACTTTTACGAACATTTTTTATTCAATGCGGATGAAAAATTTTTAAAAGAGCGAGCCTATCCGTTATTGAAGGATACAGCGTTGTTCTGGATGGATTTCTTAGTTCGAGATGCTACTGACGGTAAGTGGGTTGTTAGCCCTAGTTTCTCTCCCGAGCAGGGGCCTTTCACTCAAGGTGCTGCTATGTCTCAGCAAATTGTTTTTGATTTATTGAACAATACCGCGAGCGCAGCACATCTAGTGGGTGATAATGCATTTGCTAAGCAGCTTGAAGAAAAAATTAAGGACCTTGACCGAGGTGTTCGAGTGGGGAGCTGGGGACAGTTACAAGAATGGAAGCAAGATAAAGATGATCCCAAGAATCAGCATCGGCATGTTTCGCATTTATTCGCTCTTCATCCGGGGAGTCAAATTGACCGTTATCAAAATGACGCTTTGTTAAAAGCAGCGCGGATTTCGTTAAATGCCCGTGGTGATGGTGGAACGGGTTGGTCTCAGGCATGGAAAGTGAATCTTTGGGCAAGGCTTCTCGATGGTGATCGCGCTCATAAAGTGCTTGGTGAACAGCTGCAACGAAGCACTCTGAGTAATCTTTGGGATAATCACCCACCTTTTCAAATTGATGGCAATTTTGGGGCGACAGCAGGAATTGCCGAAATGTTGTTACAAAGCCACAACGGCCTTATCGAAATTCTTCCCGCCTTACCAAGTCGGTGGGCTTCCGGAAGTTTCCACGGTCTGCGTGCTCGTGGCGGATTGCAGGTTGATGCCGATTGGGAAGCATCGAAATTAAGCAAAATCGTTTTATCAAGCAAAGTAAACAATACCTTTGCTATTAAAAATGAGGCTTTGGCAAAACGCTGCGAGTTGATCATTAAAGGCACTAAAACACGTGTGAAAGGGCAGTGTAACAAGGGCATCGCTAATTTTACTTTACAAAAAGATCATAGTTATCAAGCGGTATTTTAAATATCATTTAAATTCTTGGGCTTTGCTTGCATCTACTGGCAAGTGTTTATTATCGGTTGGACGTTTATATGTTAAAGAAAAAAATATTTTCGGCAGTGCTATTAATGTTGGTATTGGTCTCGTCGGCTTGGGCTCAGTTACCGGAAGTACAAAAGGTTGGGGATCGTTACCAATTTTTAGTTGATGGCAAGCCGTATCTCATTTTGGGATCGCAAACTAATAACTCCAGCAACTATCCGGCAATGTTGCCTTTGGTTTGGGAATCGGCAAAAGCTATGCATGCGAATACGGTAAGTATTCCTGTGGCCTGGGAGCAAATTGAGCCGAAAGAAGGTGAATTTGATTTTTCTTATGTAGAAACGCTCATAAAAGAAGCGCGAAAAAACGATCTGCGGTTAGTTATTTTATGGTTCGCCACTTGGAAAAATAACGCACCTCACTATGCACCAGCATGGGTGAAATTAGATAACGCCCGATTCCCACGTGTAGTCACCAAAGAAGGCAAGGCGATCAACTCGTTGAGCCCGCTGGGCAAAAACACGTTAGAGGCGGATAAAAAAGCGTTTGTCGCCTTAATGAAATTTCTCGCTGCGAAAGATAAAAGTCATACCGTTATTATGGTTCAACCTCAGAACGAAGTTGGGACTTACGGTTCAGTTCGAGATTTCTCGCCAATGGCTCAAGCGGTGTTTAATGCAGCTGTTCCAGAATCACTTACTGATGCATTGAGTTTGCCGAGAGGCACTTGGACAGAAGTATTTGGAAAAGACGCTGATGAGTTTTTTCACGCGTATCACATTGCAAAGTATGTCGATGAAATTGCCGCAGCTGGTAAAGCCGTGAAGGCGCTACCTATGTATGTGAACGTTGCTCTGAGAAATCCTTTTAATCCTGGTTTGCCTGGGCAGTATGCCAGTGGCGGCCCAACCGATAACGTGCTCGACGTTTGGCGTAAATCTGCTCCGAATATCGATTTTTTAGCGCCCGATATTTATTTCCGCGATCACAAAACGGTAAGTAAAGTTTTGGAGCTTTATTCGCGTCCTGATAATGCGTTGTTTGTGGCAGAGATTGGCAACGACCAACCATATGCTCGTTACTTCTACCCCACGTTAGGGCTAGGCGGATTGGGTTTTTCACCTTTTGGTATGGATGACACGGGTTACTCGAACTTTCCATTGGGTAGCAAAGACTACACGCCGGAGACTATCGAAAACTTCGCTAAGTTTTATCGAATTGTTTCGCCAATGCAGGATGTGCTTGTTAATTTGCAAATTAACAATAAGCTCTGGGGATTTGCTGAACCTTTAGACACTACCGAGAATACCGGAAAAATTTGGAATGCCGAGGCGACTCAACAAGAACAAGAAGTTTTAGATCGGGCTGAAGCTTTAACCCAGCGAGTGGAAATGGGTGATTGGCAGGCGGTTGTGACTTATGGTCGCCCGATGTTTTGGGTCGAACCACCCAAAGGAAATTCACCTGCCCAAGGCGCGGCTTTAGTGGGGCAGTTATCAGAAGATGAATTTCTCATTACCGGATATATGTCTCGTGTCGATATAGTGCCTTCGGATGCTAACGCCGATAAAAACTATATGATAGTGCGGGCAGAGGAGGGCGTTTTTGAAAATGGTAAATGGAAAATGACTCGCGTTTGGAATGGTGATCAAACCGATTGGGGATTTAATTTTGGCAATAAATATCCGGCGGTACTTAAAGTTAAAATGGCTACCTATGTAACTGACTAACACGACTGCCATCCGGAGAGTTTTTAACGAGGTTAATAATAATGACAATGAGGAATTTTATGTTTAAGCGATCTTTACTCGGTTTGAGCCTGTTGGCTGCATCGGCAGCGTTAGTTTCTGGGTGTTCTAAACAAGAACCCCCGCAACAGGCTACTAAGCCAGCTTTCGATGTCACTGAAGGCTCGACTAAAGCGGGTGTTGTCGAAAAGACAAACAATGGAGCGATTATTTCTCTGGATGGCGCAAGTGCTAAAAAACTTCGCGTCACTTTTTATGATGAGCACATTGTAAGAGTATCGGCGGTTCCCGGTGAAACTTTTGATGTGATTCCCGAATCGGTTCAGGTTAACGTCCAACCTAAAAAAATCAGTTTCTCGACCGAGCAAAATGGCGATGCGCTGACCTTGACTACGCAAGCTATGAAAGTCGACGTTAACCTTACGACTGGTAAAATATCGGTACAGGATAAGAATGGAAAAAATTTAATAAGAGAAGAATCGCGTGGGGAGTTTGGCCCGGTCACGGCTGATCCAATTAAACCTGACGCGGATTCTTTTGCTGTTCGTCAGGAATTTAATCGCGGCAGTGACGAAGGTTATTTCGGATTAGGGCAGCATCAGAATAATCAAGTTAATTGGAACGGTGAAAACGTTGAGTTAACTACCTATAACCTGATTATTTCGATTCCATTCTTGGTCTCGACCAAAAATTACGGAATCCTGTGGGATAACAATTCGATTACTCGAGTGGGCGACCCTCGTGAGACGCAGCCACTCAATCAATCGCTAAAACTTTATGATGTGGATGGCAAAGAAGGCGGGCTTACTGCACGTTATTACGATGGCGATAAGTTAGTGTTAACCCGCACTGAAGCCGACCTTAATTATCAATATCTTGAACATAACAATGTTCGTGAAATTCCATTTCCTCCCGAAGCGCAAGAGGCCAGCCGGAAAGGAACCTTGCGAGTGGAGTGGGAAGGCTCTATCGAAGCTAAAATTAGCGGCTTGCATCGCTTTAAACTTTACCAATCGGGCTACGTGAAAATGTTTGTCGATGGTAAGGAGGTGATGGATCGTTGGCGCCTCAACTGGAACCCTTGGTACAACACCTACAACCACGAGATGACAGCGGGTGAAAAAGTCTCGATTAAAACCGAGTGGAAAGTAGACGGTGGTTATTTCCGCTTAACTCACTTGGATCCGCAACCCACTGAACAGCAGTCTCAACTTTCGTTTGCTTCCGATACCGGTAAAGCAATCGATTACTATTTGGTAGTGGCTGATGACGCCGATGGTGTAATTGCGGGTTACCGTCAGTTAACAGGTCAAGCGACGTTGTTGCCTAAGTGGGCCTTCGGGTTTTGGCAAAGTCGTGAGCGTTACAAATCGCAGCAAGAAATTATCGATACCTTTAGTTATTACCGTGATAAAAAAATCCCGATCGATAACATTGTTTTAGATTGGTCATATTGGCCTGAAGATGCTTGGGGAAGTCACGATTTCGATAAACAATTTTTCCCCGATCCGAAAGCATTAACGGACAAAATCCATGAGATGAACGGCCAAATAATGATTTCGGTTTGGCCAAAGTTTTATCCCAATACTGAGCCTTACAAAGAACTAAATGCAAAAGGCTACATGTTTAATAACAACTTAAAAGAGGGTGGTTCGGGCAACCTCGATTGGATTGGCAAGGGCTATGTAAACGCCTTTTACGATCCCTTCCCAAAAGAAGCGCAGCAAATTTTCTGGCGTCAGTTAAACGAGAAAATTAAATCGAAAGGTTTTGATGCTTGGTGGTTGGATGCAGCTGAGCCGGACATCCATTCCAACGTTTCTTTTACTAAGCGTAAGTACCTTGCATCGCGTGAAGGCGGCGTTGCCAGCGGGGCGGAAAACTTTAACGCTTATGCAATTCCCAATGCCGAGGCGGTATTCAATGGTGAGCGAGAAACCAGCCCTGAGCGCCGCTCATTTATTTTGACTCGCTCGGGTTTCGGAGGGATTCAGCGCACTGGATCCGCGATTTGGAGTGGCGACACATCGTCGACTTGGGAAGATATGGAAGCACAAGTTGCCGCGGGCATTAACACCGGTTTAGCGGGTGTTCCTTTCTGGACCTTCGACATCGGAGGCTTCACTCCGCCGGACAATATTCGTTGGCATACCAAGGCGGGCAATAACGGCTTCAATGCGTCTTACCAAGATATTCGTGATGAGTATCTTCCCGAGTGGCAGGAGCTTAATGTGCGTTGGTTCCAATTCGGTACCTTTGCACCGCTTTTCCGCTCGCACGGGCAATCGCCTTATCGTGAGATATTTAGCATTGCGAGTGAAGGGTCGGAGCCTTACAACATCCTCAAATCGCACATCGAGCTTCGTTATCGCTTAATGCCTTACATTTATACCTTGGCGGGCGATGCCTACCACAAACAGGGCACAATGATGCGCGGTTTGGTAATGGACTTCCCTGAAGATCGTAAGGGGTGGAACATTTCAGACCAATACATGTTTGGATCGAGCTTATTAGTTGCCCCAATATTCTCGATGAACGCTCGCGAGCGTGATGTATATCTGCCTGCTGGCACTGATTGGTATAACTTCCACACGGGCGAAAAACTCGCTGGAGGCCAGACGGTGACTGTGGCTGCGCCTCTGCATCAGATTCCATTGTTTGTGCCCGCAGGCTCCATTATCCCCAGCGGCCCTGTAATTCAACATGTGGATGAAGGTTTGAACGCGCCACTAACGCTTAACGTTTACACGGGTAAAGACGGCTACTTCGAAATCTACGAGGATGATGGCCGTTCTACCAAGGTTGAGCATGGAGAGTGGTCACGTATTCCGGTCACTTACTCAGCGAGTGAAGGTAAACTGACTATTGGTAAGCGTCAGGGACAATTTGCTGGCATGGCCAGCGAACGTCAGATCAGTGTTCGCGTGATTTCTGGGCCTTCGGCAGCGGCGGCTAACTTCGATAAGGTGGATGTTCCAGCGTTCACTTATACCGGTGAAACTACCACCATCGAGCTGCCTGCTTCGCAATCGGCACAGATGTAACTGGATACCGATAGTCTGAGCAATACTGAAAAAGCCCGCGAATGCGGGCTTTTTCAGTTATAGAGTGGGCCTTTTAATTCGAGGTGCACGAGATAGAGGCGGGTGTCTAATTCCAACTGGTGATAGTCGGGTTCAATGTGCCGACACAGCTGATAGAAAGCTTTGTTGTGTTCTTTCTCCTTAAAGTGCGCAAGCTCATGGGCGAGGATCATTCGTAAAAATCCCTCGGGCGCTTGTTTAAATACGCTGGAAATTTTGATGAAGTTACTGGCCTTAAGTTTGCCACCTTGCACGCGGCTCACGTAGTGATGCTGGCCGAGTGCGTGTTCGATCACTTTAATTTTTGAATCGTAAAACACTTTTTCTAAGGGCGGAGCGTTTTTCATAAAACGCCGTTTAAGATCGTTTGCGAAATCGTATAGCGCGGTATCCGACAAAAACTGATGTGGTGAAGGGTGATTTTTGAGCAGGTACTCTCCGAGGCGGTCTTTTTCGATCAAAGTCTCTACCTGAGCTTTAATGGTATCAGGGTAGCCGTTTAGATAGCGTAGTGCAGACATAGGTATGGATATATCCGGAAGTAGGGCCGTGGGATTTACGTATTTCCCCTAATAAAGAGTAGGCTGGCGGCTAAAAAGACAGACTCCGGTGATGTTTTCTCGTGGAGCCGTGCGGGCCCATAGTGTACAATGCAAACCCTCAAATTTTTAACCCTTCCTTTTCGCCCTATGGGCAATTCAACATCACACAGGTAATCGCTATGTTTGATCCAAACCAAACGCTCGCGTCATTTGACCCAGAGTTGTGGGCTTCTATTGTGAATGAAGGCCAACGCCAAGAAGATCACATCGAATTGATCGCGTCAGAAAACTACACCAGTCCATTGGTAATTGCTGCGCAAGGCACCAAATTGACCAACAAGTACGCTGAAGGTTACCCATCTAAGCGCTACTACGGTGGTTGTGAGTACGTTGACGTAACTGAGGCCTTGGCGATCGAGCGAGCTAAAGAATTGTTCGGCGCCGACTACGCTAACGTGCAGCCACACTCTGGTTCACAAGCAAATAACGCTGTATATGCGGCACTTTGTGCTCCAGGCGATACCGTATTGGGTATGAGCTTGGCTCACGGTGGTCACTTGACCCACGGCGCTAAAGTTAACTTCTCGGGTAAGGTGTACAACGCTGTTCAGTACGGTTTGAACCCAGAGACTGGTTTGATCGATTATGAAGAAGTTGAACGTTTGGCGGTTGAGCACAAGCCACGCATGATCGTTGCTGGCTTCTCGGCTTACTCTCAAGTCGTTGATTGGCAGCGTTTCCGCGAAATCGCGGACAAAGTTGGTGCCTACTTGTTTGTTGATATGGCTCACGTTGCAGGCTTGGTTGCGGCTGGCGTCTATCCTAACCCAATCAAAATTGCCGACGTTGTTACTACCACAACTCACAAAACCCTTCGCGGCCCACGCGGCGGGTTGATTCTTGCGCGTGCAAACGAAGAAATCGAGAAGAAGCTCAACTCAGCAGTATTCCCAGGCGGTCAAGGTGGTCCATTGATGCACGTAATCGCAGCGAAAGCGGTTTGCTTCAAAGAGGCCATGAGCGATGAGTACAAAACCTATCAGCAACAAGTTGTTAAGAATGCCAAAGCAATGGCCGCCGCATTTAATGCGCGCGGTATCAACATTGTATCTGGCGGTACTGAAAACCACTTGATGTTGGTTGATTTAATCGGCAAACCTTACAGCGGCAAAGATGCAGACGAAGCCTTAGGCAAAGCGCACATCACGGTTAACAAAAACGCTGTTCCCAACGATCCACGCTCACCTTTTGTGACTTCTGGTATTCGTGTCGGTACTCCTGCTGTAACAACTCGTGGTTTTGGCGAGCAAGAGTGTACTGATCTTGCTAACTGGATCTGTGATATTTTTGATGCACTTGAAGCCGGTAACGCTGACGAAGTGATTGCATCGGTAAAAGAAAAAGTCGCCGCAGTTTGCAAGAAATTCCCAGTGTACGCTGCGTAAATTCCAGAAATGGTTGTTCTCAAAAGCCAGCCCGAATAGGGCTGGCTTTTTTTATTCCTTCAAAAAATCAAATCGGTGAATATTTCTGTTTCGAAATATTGTTCGCGCCAAATTAACGGTAGCCTTGTTTTCATTGTTTGTTGATCGGGAGAGGAATCCAATTGATTCTTTTTAATCAGAGTTATAAAAAAATTTTGATTAATGGTGAGGTGCATATTTCTCAACATTGATGACGCCAAGATTTTATTTTTGTCGCCGGTGTCCCTATTGTTTTTCTATTCGCAGTTAAAAGCCGCTTTTTCATAATTTAAATTTATATACCGTAATTTGATAAGTCAGAGTCCTTTGCTAGCCTCACATATGAAATTCTACATTTCACTTAGGAAAAAGGAATACAACAAGGCTTGGATGTCTTTGCAATGCAAACGGATTAGCGTGGTGTGTTTGGGCTCATCACAAGTCTGCAGCTAGAAGCTTCCAAGAGTTTACGTCCTCTTTTCTATGCGTCGTTCAACAGTTTAAGTAATTGTTAAATTGTTGTTAAAAACTATTGAGGAGCTCTCTATGAAAATCAAAACGTCAATCAGCGCAGCAGCGTTAATGGCCAGCTTGGGTGCTTTGGCCGTGCCATCAATTGCAACAGCAAATAGCTATGATTTTAACGATCCCTATCACGGTCACTACATAGGTGCACGCTACGGCTATACTAATATTGATGGCGCATGTGAGCGCAATTACGTCGAGTGTGATGATGAAGACGATGGTTGGGGCGTATTCTGGGGTTACGATTTTAATCGCAACGTTGCTTTAGAGTTGTCTTACAACGAGCTTGGCAACCCCCATGCGCGTTACCCAGGCTGGGGCCCTGAAATTGAAGGCGACGTGCGTGAGACGGATCTTGCGTTAAAATTTTCGCACAATATTTATCGTCAAACTCGCATCTTTGCCAAAATCGGTGCGGCTTATTGGAAAACTAAAGTTGAGACTTTAGGTTACCGCAATGATGATGATGGTTGGCGTCCACTTGCGGGTGTTGGTTTGGAATTCCCATTCTCTGGACATTGGGCTGGACGCATCGAATACCAATATGTTGATGACATTGGCAACAACGAAATTGGTCATGCTAATCCTCACTTTGCGAGCTTTGGTTTGGTTTACAACTTCTCTTCTCGTGCTCCAAAGCCTGTTGTTAAACCGCGTGAAGAAGTGAGACCAGCACCGCGTCCTGAACCACAACGCATCACCATCGATGAGCACTTGAATGGTCCTTTGTTCGCGTTCGATAGTGCGGAACTTCGTAACACTGGTGCTGTTGAGCCTGTGCTAAGAATATTGCGTGATAATCCTGATACGACCGTTCGCATCGAAGGTCACACGGACTCAGTGGGAACAAATGCTTACAACCAAGGATTGTCTGAGCGTCGCGCTGCGGCAGTTGCTCGTTATTTAAGTTCTAACGGAATTTCATCAAGCCGAATTTCTACACTCGGTCGTGGTGAAGAAAGCCCAGTCGCTGATAACTCAAGTGATAGCGGTCGTGCTCAAAACCGTCGCGTAGAATTTGAAATTAACGGCGTGAAAACTCAATAAATTTTTTAAACACTCTAAAAAAATGGCAGGTTCTTCTGCCATTTTTTTTTGCCAAAAATTTACAAAATTTAAAAAAAATAAAAATAATTTTTATGTTATCTACACTCAGAAAGCGACATTTAATTTTGTGGTACACCAGCTTTCAAAATTCTAATTGTTGATGCATTTCGTATTTCGAATCCGCAATTAAAAACAGGGAACTGTGTACTTCACGTCCGTAGGTATGAGCGCTTGCGCTTGGGTTCATTTTGAGGTGCTTTATGAAATTTACGAGGTATGGAGTACTCTCCGTTCTGGTGGTCGCTCTCACGGCATGTGGGGGCGACTCATCTGGACGAGATGGGGGTTTTTTAAGGATGATGAGTTCGTCAAGTTTAAGTACTCCGACGAATTCTTCCGTAGGAATAAGTAGCTCCCAATCAACCAGCGATGGTTCGTCGCTCAGCTCGCCGAGTAGCGCGTCAGATGTTTCCTCGGACGGCGGTATAATCGGAAGCGCATCTTCAATTAATAGTTCCACTGGTGGTGATGCATCCTCAACTGGTTCTGATGGTGGTGGAACAGCATCGTCAGTCTCATCGTCAGGCGGTGGCGGTTTCGTGTCTTCTGCATCATCTGGTGATGGTACCGGTTCATCGACTTCATCCGATGACGGTACTGGCTCATCAACTTCTTCCGATGACGGCACGGGCTCATCGACTTCTTCTGATGACGGTACTGGTTCATCCGCGTCATCCGATGACGGCACGGGCTCTTCAGCTTCATCCGATGACGGCACGGGCTCATCGACTTCTTCTGATGACGGTACTGGTTCATCGACTTCTTCTGATGACGGTACTGGTTCATCGGCTTCATCCGATGACGGCACGGGCTCTTCAGCTTCATCCGATGACGGCACTGGTTCATCAACTTCATCTGACGATGGTGCTGGCTCTTCAGCTTCATCCGATGACGGCACTGGCTCGTCAGCTTCATCCGATGACGGTACTGGCTCATCAACTTCTTCCGATGACGGCACGGGCTCTTCAGCTTCATCCGATGACGGCACGGGTTCATCAACTTCATCTGATGACGGCACTGGCTCGTCAGCTTCATCCGATGATGGTACTGGCTCATCAACTTCTTCCGACGATGGTACTGGTTCTTCAGCATCGTCCGATGACGGCGCAGCATCGTCTGACGACGGAGCAACTTCATCAGACGATGGAACAGGTACTGGCTCTTCGGCTTCTTCTGATGATGGCGCGACCTCATCTGACGATGGCACTGGTACTGGCTCATCCGAGTCGTCCGACGACAGCACTAGCTCCGACAGTACCAGTTCGTCTGATGCATCAAGCGCTGCGCCAGCGT
>JBJEWS010000005.1:0-271594 GCA_051885175.1 Cellvibrio sp. | reverse complement strand
TTGTGCAATGTAAAGTTGGATTTGAGCAATCCATATCGGTAGGCGATAGCTTATGTTCAATAAAAAACTTTTGTTAAAAACATTATTCGTTTAAGTGGATATTTTTAAACAGCACTGGCGAAAGTTATTAAGTAATTGTGTTTTATGTTTTCTCCGCCCTGAAGTTTTCTTTGGCCTAGTAATTGCTCTTTACCTTGCTGAAGCAATCAGCATTTAAACGTCTGTTGAATTTGAGATGCATTGTTGGTTATTCATCTGTAACTTAAAAGTTCGCCCCATTATTGATTTGTTATCAACAGCTCAGCTAAGGAGTGCGTATTACCACTTTATATGTAACCGCCGGCGCTTGTTCGTTTGGCACCCATCTTGTTGTTGAGGAATTCGACTTGCCAGTGGAAGTGAAACACACGCGGCTTCGCGAACCCGATGCCATCATTCACCGTATTAATCCATTAGGACGCGTGCCAAGTTTGCTCACCGCCGATGGCGAACTCATCACCGAGAATGTCGCTGTGTTATCGTGGCTTGGCGATTTATCTAAAAATTATTCGGCGTTTGCGACGCCTCACACACTTGAGCGTGCACAAATTCAATCTTGGTTGGCCTTCTTTTCAAGTGAAGTGCACGCGGGCGCATTTCGTTTGCTCAACCGCGCTAAAACTTGGTCGACGGAGCCAGTTGCGCAACAAGAGTTTGCTCGCATTGGTCGCGCCCAACTATCGATTGCGTTTGCGCATATCGATCAAGCCTTAGTGGGTAAACGCTGGTTGGTGGGCGATCGATTTACCATTGCCGATGCTTATCTTGGTGTATTTTTAAGTTGGGCACTGCGCGATCCGGAATTGTTAAAAGGGTTTTCGCAATTAGCGCAATTTATCGAGCGCTATAATGCGCTTGAATCCGTTAGGGTTGTTCGCGCCCGCGAAGCTGAGTGGGCGGCGACATCGGCGCCAGTCAGTGCTTAATTAAAAGGGGATTTCATGCGTTACAAAAATTTAGGTAAAACATCACTAAAAGTGAGTTTGATCGGCTTGGGCACCATGACGTTCGGTGAACAAAACACCGAACAAGAGGCTTTTGAACAATTGGATCTTGCGGTCGCCCGCGGGGTCAACCTGATCGATACGGCTGAAATGTATCCTGTGCCGCCAAAACCGGAAACTCAGGGGCTGACCGAAACTTACATTGGTAATTGGTTAGCGGCTCGCGGTGGTCGCGATAAATTAATTATTGCCAGCAAAGTTTCGGGGCCAGTGAGTGGCACCCGGCCGGGGCACATTCGCGGGGGTGTGAATCGGTTAGATAAAAAAAATATTATCCAAGCGCTCCACGACAGTTTGCGACGCCTGCAAACCGACTATATCGATCTTTATCAATTGCACTGGCCCGATCGCACCACCAATATGTTTGGTCAGTTGGGGTACCCTTGGGCGCCTGATGAATATTCGGTACCCATCGAAGAAACACTGCAAGTATTAGACGATTTAGTTAAAGCGGGAAAAATTCGCCATATCGGCGTCTCTAACGAAACCCCTTGGGGAGTTGCTCAGTATCTGCGTCATAGCCGCGAAAAAGATCTCGCGCGGATTGCCTCAATTCAAAATCCGTACAGTTTGCTTAATCGCACCTTCGAAATTGGTCTGTCGGAGTTTTCGCGATTCGAGCAAGTAAGTTTGTTGGCTTACTCGCCTCTCGCATTTGGTGTATTGAGCGGAAAGTACCTTAATAAACAGCGCCCGGCGAAGGCGCGCTTGACGCTGTTCGAGCGCTTCACTCGTTACACTGGGGACAATGTCGACACGGCAGTTGCTGATTATGTGGCGCTGGCGCGCGAGATAGGTGTTACTCCTTCGCAATTGGCGCTGGCGTTTGTGAATCAACAACCTTTTGTGGCGAGCAACCTCATTGGCGCAACTAGTATCACGCAACTGGAAGAAAATCTAAGTTCGCTGGATATTCAACTCAATGCCGAAGCCATCGACGCCATCAATCGAATTCACCTGCAAAATCCCAACCCTGCACCTTAGGGCCTTGTTTGTATCTCGAGCCAAACGATAGGTCGAGCAGCTCGCCATTTTGCGGTGGCGGGCGAACCTCGTCATGGAAGGTAGGCTGTGCTCTAATAGGCGCCTTTCGTGGAGGATGAAGTATGTATGATAAATATGAAGGGCTGGTCTTCGACATGGATGGCACCTTGGTTGACAGCGGCCAGTTGCATGAATTCGCTTGGGCGGCGACCTTGCGTGAGTATGGTATTCCGCTCGACCGTCCTTTAATGCGCTCGCTCGCAGGTGTCCCAACCATGGGAACTATCGAGATTTTGCTCGACAAATTTGGTGTTGCGCCAAAGGCGTCGCTAATCGAAATGAATGATTTCAAAGAGCGCGTCGTTGCCGAAGAGATGCATAAATATGTGAAGCCGACCGGTCTGCTTGACGTGGTAAAACAATATCACGGTAAAAAGCCGATGTCGGTTGGAACTGGTGCTTATACCGAAGAAGCGGTAAAAATCCTCACATTGTGTAAGATGGATCACTACTTCGACGCCATTGTCGGGGCGGATCAAGTAGCGAACCCTAAACCCGCGCCGGATACTTTCTTGCGTTGTGCGACACTTATGGGCGTTGACCCTACTGCCTGCGTTGTCTTCGAAGACTCAAAACTCGGCTTAAAAGCCGCTGCCGATGCTGGTATGGATGGCGTGGATGTTCTCGTCACCCATGCGGTAGAAAACGATTATTTTCTTTAGTTTAGGTGGGTGTTTTTCGGGGGCCGCTCTGGCCCTCGTATTAAAATGATGATAAATCTGTCACATGCCATAAAGTTTTTTGCCGCCAGGGCGATAACCTCATAGAAGCAAATTTGTTTATCGGCAGATGCGAATTTTGCTTGTCAAAAAAACAAACAGTTTCGGTCGGAATTGTTTTCTTAACTGGAATTTGTCAGCCAATTGACGAAAAACCACTCTTTATTATTTATCGTTATATAAAATTGGATTTAGGGAATATTTTATCTATAAAATGGCACGAAAAGTTACAACTGTGTCGCTCATTCCTGATAGTCTACGCGCAATTTGTGATCTAGATCACGTATTGCTTTCGAATGATTAAAACAAAAATCTCGAGGTTATCGTGAAAAATTTGTCGTTGAAATGGAAAATCCTCTTGAGCGTGACCATCACCTGCATAGTTGCAGTGATTGTCACCACCTTCGTTTCGGTTCGCTCAGGTATTGCTACAACTGAAACCGCTATCGTTGAAGATACGCGCACGCTGGCTCAGGTGTTGGGAGAGGCGAGCATAGGAGCTATGACCTTCGACGACACAGCCACGGTGACCTCGTCGTTGCAGGCGTTGCGCGTAAGCCCGCGTGTGTTAAATGCCGTGGTGTACGGTGGCGGTGCGCCTTTTGCGTTTTATAACAAAGACGGTGCGAAAGAAGTTATTCCCCAACTAGCGGGAGCACCTCGCGAGAAAGGCATCGAGACGGCCGGAAACATTTTAATCATCACCGAGCCTGTGGTTTCGGATGGTACACAAATTGGTGCCATCAGCCTGCGCGTTGATATGTCAGAAATTAACGTGATTGTGTCGGAAGCCATTATTTCCGGATTTATCTTAGTGCTTGTGATTTCACTTATCGCATCGGCACTGGCTTATGCGGTTCAAGCGAGCATCGTGGGCCCCGTCAATAACGTGGTGCGTGCGCTGCGTGATATCGCCGACGGTGAAGGCGATTTAACTCGTCGCTTACCGGTTCAGGGTACTGATGAAGTCTCTATGTTGGCACGCTGCTTTAACCAATTCGTAGATCAATTGCAGGGCATTATTTCCTCGGTTGCAAAAACAGCGAGTGAAGTCGCGAGCAACGCCGAACAATTGTCACAATTGTCGCGCGATAATGAACAAGAGATTCGTAAGCAGCAGGCGGAAATTCAACAAGTGGTTGTCGCTGTTAAAGAGATGACCGGTGTTGTACATGACGTAACGGAAAGTGTATCGGAAACCGCTGATCGTTCGCTGCAAGCCGATAGTGCTGCTACTGAAGGTAAAAACTTGGTAGTTAACACCATGGGACAGATCACGAATCTTTCCGATGAAATTAAAACCGCCGCCGATGTGATTGCGCAATTGCGCCAAGAGACAGTCAGCATTGGTTCGGTGTTGGATGTTATCCGCGGTATCGCGGAGCAAACGAATTTACTTGCACTCAACGCTGCTATTGAGGCCGCGCGTGCGGGTGAGCAAGGACGTGGATTTGCGGTAGTAGCGGATGAAGTAAGAACGCTCGCCTCGAAAACACAAACATCAACTACCGAGATTCGCGAGATGATCGAGCGTCTGCAATCAGGTGCTCATCGCGCGGTAGAGATGATGTCCGAAGGAACTGAGCAAGCTGGTGTTGCGGTAGTGCAAGCGAGTAATGCGAGCAGTGCGCTTGAACATATCACCGAAATTGTCAGCGTGATTCGTGATCGCACTAATCAGATTGCCGCGGCATCTGAGCAACAAAGTGCGGCTACGCGTCAGATTGAAGCCAATATCAATCGAATTTCTTCTGTCGCTAATCACACCGCAGAGAGTTCGAGCAGCATCTCGTCTAACACCCGTGGACTTGCAGAGAATGCAGTACGCATGGCGGAATTAGTGGGACGCTTTAGAGTTTAACTATATAAATGGGTACCAAGGGAGCGATCATGAAAAAGTTATTCATTGCCTGTGCAATTATGTCGGTGGCAGTAATATCTTCAACTGTAATGGCCTGTTCAAAGCCAGCTAACAAACCAGAAATTCCAGACGTCAATACCGTCGTGACCGCACAAATGGTGAAAGCCAATAACGACGTGAAAACTTACGTTAAAGAAGTTCAGGATTACTTGAGTTGCGCAAAATTGCCTCGCTCACAAGAAAACCGTGAGCTGGACGAGTTGAAAAAATTCGCTGACGAGTTCAACGAAGTAGTACGTGAGTTTAAAGCGCGTTCAGCGGGTTAATTTTTGAATCCCTTGTTCGACAGCGAAAAAGCCCCGCAATTGCGGGGCTTTTTTTATGGTGTGGTGATGGTTTTGTCTCTCGTTATTTTTTCGCCGTATTTTTTAAAACCGGTTCACCTCGACCCAGTGAATAAAGGAATCAAACCACTGGTTGCTGGTGCGATCGGGATTTCCTAAACCAAACCCGTGCCCGCCGTTTTGATAGAGATGCAATTCCACGGGCGCTTTGGCATCGAACCAAGATTTCACAAGCCCGGTGTCGCCATTAAAAAGAAAATCGTCGGTGGCGATGGCGATAAACATGGGCGGTGCATCTTTCGGTGGCTCAACTGCCTGCAAACTTCCATAAATAGGTGCAATAAAAGCGGGGCGGAATTTTTTAGAGTTCATTGTGGTTGCCATGGTTAACCCAGCGCCTGCCGAAAACCCCATCATGCCCAAACGCTTGGTGTCGACATTCCATTCTTTTGCGTTGCGCTCAATCAGCGCGTAGGCGGCTTCTACATCGGCTAATTGGTTGCTTAAATCCCAGTTGGGGCGTGCGAGAGGTTTGTGTTCGTCTTTGCTAACCTTGGCTGCTTCGGCAAAGCGTTGATTCATTTGTTGCTCAAAGTCTTCAAGTTTGTCCGCTGTTGGCTGAAGTCGATATTTCAAAACAAAGGCGTTGATTCCTTTTTTATTGAGCGCTTCGGCTACTTCCCAGCCTTCGTTACCCATGGACAACCACATAAAGCCTCCGCCGGGCGCGACTAATACGCTAACGCCAGTGGCGATGCTTGAGTCGGCAATGAATGGCGTGAGCGTGGCTTGCGTGATATTGCGAGCCATAGGGTCACCCCATTGCAAAAACCAAGATTCACTGGCCGGCTGATTAGCAACGCCGCCGGTATTAAGAGCGATGGCATTGGGTTCGGCCGGCGCATCCAGTGGGGTCATTTTTCCGTCTTGCGCAGTAGCCACAACGCTGAATGCCGATAAAGCGAGCGCAAAACTTAATGATCGAATGGGGCGAAACATAGATTTCTCCTTGCCCTAAAGGGGATATTGTTTATCGTTAAAGACCGATGTTGTGCCGGCCCTTGCGAGCCGGATTAAATTAAAAGCGTTGTTGACCGATGATCTCAAAACTTGTGGGCACGCCCGCTGCAGGAGTTAAGCCTTCACGCTGATTTGGCTGGCCGCCGCCCACCCAGAGATCCAATTTCCCGGGCGCCAGTTCGCGAATGCCTTGTTCGTTGACGCGACTAAGATCGCGAGCATCGAAACTAAACTCAACATTCACCGTTTTGCCCTGTGGAATATGGACGCGCTTAAATCCAATCAAACTGCGAATCGGACTGTTTTCCACGCCGCGTTGGGTAGCGTAGACCTGAACCACTTCGTCTGAATCCATTGCGCCTTTGTTTGTTACCTGAACGCGTAGCGTTAATGGTTTGTCGCCGCGCCAGCGCGATGACGAGAGGCGGGGTTTGCTGTAGGAAAATTCGGTGTACGACAGCCCGTAGCCGAAGGGATAAAGTACGTCGTTACTGTGGTAGCGATAGGTGCGATTTTTCATCGAATAATCGAGGAAATCTGGCAGCTGATCGATGGAATGGTAGAAAGTAATGGGCAATCGACCGGCTGGGCTGTAGTCACCCGCCAGCAATGCGGCCACCGCTTCGCCGCCTTGGCCGCCGGGATACCAAGCTTCAATAACGGCAGCGGCCTGTTTATCTTCTTCGCCAATGGCGAGTGCGCTGCCGTTAGTCAGCACCATAATGACGGGCGTACCTGTGGCAAATAAGCGCTTCAGAAGTTGGCGCTGGGCGAGGGGTAGGGCAAGATCGGTTCTGTCGCCGCCCACGAAACCTGGCAGCGGCACAGGCATTTCTTCACCTTCGACTTGCGCCGTTAAACCGCCCACAAAAATGACGGCATCGGAAGATTTTGCAAGCTCAACGGCGGCACTGGCGGGCTCATCTGAAGGGCGACTCCACACCAATTTTTCATCGCCTTGTTCACCGCGCTGGAAGGCTTCGATTTTGATGGAGTAAATTTTGTTTTGAGTGAGCGAGACTTTTCCACTTGCGAGCACCGGCCGCCAATCCACATTCCACGCATCGATAATTAATTGATTGTCGATCCAAATGCGGTAGCCGCCGTCCGCTAAATAACGCAACGAGTAATCGCCCGATTCCGGCGCTTTAATAAAGCCTTCAAAGCGAACAGCACCGCTAGCGACTTTACCTTCCCAAGTCACGCGAGCATTTTCTACCTGCCGCTGCTCGATAGGTTTTTTGCTGTAATCGCGAGAATCAAAATATTCTGCCTTTAGGCCTGCTTTGCGGCATTTGGCATCGAGGCAAAGAACTTCGTTAGGGACGGGCAATTGCACTGGATCGAGCAGTTGCGTGCCCATCGCGAAATTTACCCGAGCGCTGTTAAACCGCGTTTTAATTCCCTCAAGAATAGTGACCGGGGCCGAGGGGCTACCGTTATAGTTTCCAACCAGCGCATCCACGCTATCGGCGGTTGGGCCGATAACTGCAATATTCTTGATAGTTTTATTAAGTGGCAAAATGCCATTGTGATTTTTCAGAAGTACTAACGATTGCTTTGCCAACTCGCGGTTGATATTGCGGTGCGCCTCTGTATCGTTGTCTCGTGGCGTAATGTGAGGGAACACCTGTGGGCGAGGATCGAATTGCCCCAAACTCATTCGAGCGGTAAATAATCTGACGAGCGAATCATCCAACTGCGCTTCGGTAATCAAACCTTTTTGCAGGGCCGCGCGAATGTGGTTAGCTTCGTTAGCATCGCCACAAATAAGATCGGTTCCGGCTTCGAAACTGACTTTAATTGCCTCCTCGGGCGTGCGGGTAAAGCCGTGATTGTTTTGGTGGTAAACATCGAACACGGCACCGCAGTCGGTGGCGACAAATCCTTTAAATCCCCATTGTTTGCGCAAAATATCCGTAAGTAGTGTTTGGCTGGCACAAGCGGGCACGCCGTCGACGGCGTTGTACGCGCACATAATGGATTGTGCATTGCCTTCGATAATCGTTTGGCGAAATGCCGGTAAATAAGTTTCTTCTAAATCTTTGGGTGATGGGTGTATGTCATCACGGTGACGGCTCGCTTCTGGCCCCGAGTGCACAGCGTAATGTTTAGGGGTGGCGATGGTTTTGAAATAGGGCGAGCTTCCATCGCCCTGCAAGCCTTTTACAAAGGCAACGCCGAGTCGCGAGGTTAGGTGTGGGTCTTCGCCATAAGTTTCCTGACCTCGGCCCCAACGAGGGTCGCGGAAAATATTGATGTTGGGCGACCATACGGTTAATCCGCCAAACCAATCTGAACCGCCAAAGCGATGCTGATTAGCGTAGTGTTTGGCACGAAATTCGGTGCTAATAACCTCGGCAACTTTCAGCATCAGCGGTTCATTGAAGGCGGCAGCCATGCCGATCGCTTGGGGAAAGACCGTCGCATCACCCAGCGCCGCCACACCATGAAGTCCTTCGTTCCACCAATTAAATTCACGCACACCCAACCGAGGAATCGCGGGCGCATCGTTAATTAATTGCGGAATTTTTTCATCGAGTGTCATGTGCGAAATTAAATCGCGTGCGCGCTCTTCAAAACTCAGTTCGGAGTTTAGGTAGTGATACACCGGCGCTTGGGCGGCACCAATATCGGGTGAAGTGTTGTCGTTGGCTATTGCGCTTATCGAGATAACACTTGATGCGATGAGGGGTAATACGCGCCATTTCATATGGCGGCGCAATGGAATTTTAAACGACATGGGCATCTCCCCATTGAGCAATGTTATTAAAAGTATGCGGCCTGTAGCTGGGCTTGTTGTTAATCTTACTATAAGACGAATTGGTGGGGCTGGGTTCGTGCAGGAGATTTGTAAGTATTTGTTATATGGAGGATTTTTATATTATTTATCAGAGCAGATTCGCGGGTGTGTTAAGCGGTTAAATAGGCCTACTCGCCCTTGCGATCAAAGGCGGTGAGTTGGTCAATTAAACCCTGGTAAACCGGCTATTCTTAGTTATCGCTTGATTCTGGAGGTGGATATGAAAGTCGCTTTAATCGGTGGAACGGGTTTTGTTGGGAGCGCCATTTTGAGCGAGCTGTTGGATCGCGGGCATGAGGTGACCGCCCTTGTGCGTGACCCAAATAAACTTGAGAAACGAGATCGGCTTCATTCAGTGAAAATTGACGTCACTGATGTAGCCGGAGTCGCAGGTGCGGTGCGCGGCAATCAAGCTGTGATTAGTGCCTTCAACGCCGGTTGGACAAACCCCAATATTTACAAAGATTTCATGACAGGTTCCAGAGCCATTCAAGCGGGAGTTAAGCGCGCGGGCGTTAACCGATTTATCGTCGTGGGTGGAGCAGGCAGCCTTTACGACGAAGACGGCAACCAACTGGTGGACTCGCCGCAATTCCCAAAAGATATTTATGATGGCGCAAACGCCGCGCGACATTACTTCGATGAATTGCAGCGCGAGCGAGATTTAGAGTGGACTTTTTTAAGTCCGCCGGTCGGTTTCGGGCCCGCAAGTCCCAAGGCGCGTTTGGGTAAATATCGAACTGGCACCGATAAGCCGCTTAAAACCGACGGCGGTGTTGGGCAAATTTCGGCGGCGGATTTAGCGGTAGCGGTAGTCGACGAATTGGAATTTCCGTACCACGTGCGAGAGCGCTTCACTGTCGCTTACTAAGGTGCTCACGTGAGCGCCTGAATAAAATGAGTGCATCCGCTCACGCTTCGCTACCTTAAACAAGCGGGTATCGCAACCGACCACTTACAGAGTCAGTCGTGGGATGAATTCAAAACTTTCTCCCCCGATGTTGTTATCACTCTTTGTGATTCCGCAGCGGGCGAAACCTGTCCGGTTTGGTTTGATGATGCCATCAAGCTGCATTGGGGGCTTGATGATCCGTCGAAGTTATCCGGCAGCGACGCCGATATTGAAGCTGCGTTTCTGAATACGATGGGGTTAATTCGCCAGCGCGTTGAGTTGCTTGTTGCGGTTGCGCGAACCGATCGCGCGAAATGGGCGCAGCAATTAAACAGTATTGTTTAATTCTATTTTCAGGCTGCTTGGTTGGTAAGTTTCTGCGCTGAGCTTGTTGGTGTCGCAGGTGATGTTTACCGCAATGAGTGATCTGTAAGTGAGTATTCACACTGACTTTTTTACAGTTCAATTCAATTTTTTAATATTGAATTTTTTTTAACACTGATAAACTTCGCGCCATTGTCAAAAAAACTATCAGGTTTATGATTATCTCCTAAATGCACTTATGGGGCTTAGGTGCATTTGCCGTTTTTCTCTTTTCACTTGAAACCAAGGATTCGGATTATTCCGAGTGTTGTATCTGATCGGTTCGTCGAATGTTGGCCTTTATCGGCCAGTAATGTTTTCTCCGTGCATGTTTGTGCCAGTGTCGAGATAATTTTTAGAGCGTCACGCTTTTTTCTTATGCGCTATACGAGGGTGTTTTGCAGTTCTTCGTTAGCGCGCGCGCGTCTGCGTTTCGAGTTTATGTATTGAGCAATCTGTGGCCCGGATGTTGAGTTAAAGAATGGCGGTGGTCGAGTGTTTCCCTTTGCTCGACACAGCCCTTTGGTGAGTCTGTGATCTGGAATGCACAAAATTTTTATTTTTTTGGAATCAACACTATGGTTCAGGGCTTTTTAAAAATGTGGCACTCGTTTAAAACACAGTGGCGATGGTGCAAAGCATCGTGTCAAGTCGCGGCATTATTTTTGTGTGGCGCGTCGTTACTGCTCAGCCCAATTCAAGTGTTGGCCGATAGCGCGTCATCGCCTACGTTCAAGGTCGATGACGCGAGCGTCATAGAAGGACAAATGTTGTCTTTCTCGGTGGGGTTATTAAAAGCGGAAACTGAGCACGCGTATTTTGAGTACGTCACGTCCGATGGTACCGCTAAGGAATCAGAAGGAGATTACCAGAGTCGCTCTGGCAATTTTGTTCTTCCCCCTGGGAACCGATACACCAACGTAAGTGTTCAGACCACACCAAACACCCTTGTACAGACTGACCGAACCTTCACCCTGACCGTATATCGAACGTTAGCTGATGGAACACGAATTCCATTTGACGAGCAGGTGGCGACGGGAACGATCATCGATGACGACCCAGGGCCGGTGCATATCCTTCGGGTAACCTCGCCCATGCCTGATGGCACTTATGGTGTGGGCGCTAACATAGACATTGACGTGGTGTTCTCGGGTCCTGTAACCCGTAGTGGCGGAGCCACCTTGAAGTTAGATGTTACACGCCCAAGCAGTGCATCTGTTTATGCCTCGGCTGTGGGCTCGCCTGATCCCAATACACTTCGCTTTCGATATATAGTTGAAGCCAAGGACCAAGCTCCTAATCTGGACTATTCGCCCTATGCGCCACAATTCACACAGCCAGTGTTCATTAGAGATGCTAATGGTTATAGGGTCAATGAAACCTTTCCAGCGCCACGTTCGAGTGATTCTTTAGCGGGAATGACGGACATAACGGTCGATGGATTTGCACCGGTTATCGCTTCAATCGATTTACCTGTACGCGGTACTTATCGAGTGGGTGACACGCTATCGTTCAATTTACGGATTAGCAAACCCGTCACTGTCACCCTGGGGCAAGAAAACCCCGTTTTGTTTTTCCAATTAAATGGTGTCAGTCGGTCGGCGATTCATACGACTACCGGCACTCTCGGAAATACTCTGAGATTCGATTACACAATACAACCCGGTGACTCCGACCCATTGGTTTACTCGGGTTTCGATTTGCAAGGTGCCAGCTTAAAGGATTCCACAGGTCGGGACCTTGCTAAATCATCTCTCGTCGTCGCTGCAAACGCTGGTGTATTCATTGATACCAGCCCATACATAACATTCGACCATTTGAACGTCACGGGTGCGAGCGGACCAGATGGTACCTACATCGTCGGTGATGTTGTTACAGCGACCTGGAATGCTGATGCAAACGGCTTCAGCGGTGCCACATCTGTCACTGTCGATTTCAGTGAATTCGGCGGCGGAAGCACGGTTGCAGCCACCGAGCAAAATGGTATTTGGACCGCAAAATACCGGCTTGAAGAAGGAACCATCGACGCATCGGGTCGTAACATCACCTTCACTGCAATTCACGACGGCATCACTATGAAAAGGACACACCCGACGAAAGCTCGGGTCGATCTCATTCCGCCGAAAGTTAACCTCATATTCAATCGCAAGGCCGTTCACTCGAGCCAGCCCCTAGAGGTTGGCATAACGACGAATCAGCCTATTACGGGTTTATCGCTCTCGAGTTTTTATATATCGCATAATTTAGTGGACGTGAGTTACCGAAATTCCCCTGACAGATTGGAGCTCGATGTATCTCGCGTACCCCATGGGGATACCGTCACCATCGACTTTGCCCCCTATTCAATAGTTGATATAAACGGTAATCGCGCGACGACTTCCACTCCGACCATTCAATTTAGGATCGATAACCTAGCCCCAGTACACAGTGTGCCCAATCGACAGTCGACCACGATGAGTGATCCGCTGGTGCTGGAAAATGGCTCGGCCATTAGTGTCGCTGATGACACTAATGTGACGACTGTGTTGTCTGTCTCGGGTGGTCACTTAGTGGTGAATACGGCTGGCGCCGCTGTTATTGACGGCAATCTCACCAGCACCTTAACGCTCTCGGGTTCGGCGAGTGAGGTTAGTCAGGCGCTGAATGGATTAACTTATCACGCCGATGGCGCCGGTGAACAAACACTTTCGATTTCGTCCATCGATAATGCCGGTAATACAGCTACCGATACCCTTAAGATCGACGTCATCCCTCGCGTACTCTTGGTCACCACTGTTCAGGACACGGGCAGCGACTTCTATTTTGCCGCAACGCTCGAGGAGGATCGTCTCGATGGTGATGGATTGAGTTTGCGCGAAGCTCTCCATTGGGCGGGCAATGATGACGAAATCACCTTCGATTTAGACAGCGCAACGTCAGGCAATCAGGGTGGCACCATCGAACTGAGTGGAGGAGCTCTACCTATAGCGGTTCAAGGCCTAACGATCAATGGTGATCTCGATGATAACGGAACTCCCGACGTCAGCATCAAGGTTGTGGATGGAAATCATGCTATTGATATTTCAACTGGGGCTAAGCGAATCACGTTAAACGGATTATCGATAACAGGTGCCGTAGAGTCGGCTATTTATCTCGGCTCTGGCTCAGAGGTGACGCTTCGCAATTCACTGATATCTCAAAATGGCGGCGGGCTTTCCGGCGATGGCTACAGTGCGTTGGTTATTAACACCACCATAAGCGGCAATGAATCCTCTTCTCTGAGGGGCGGTGCGATTAGCGTCGCTACAGGTGGCGATATTTCGGTGATCAACTCTACCTTCAGTGCCAATAAGACTCTCGATCACGGTGGTGCTATCTATTTTGATGGTAACGAATTGACCTTAATCAACACCACCATCAGCGGAAATTATGCGGGTGGCATCCACAGTGGGGGTGGCGGAATTTATCTAGAAAGTGGGACGCTTGATATTCACAGCTCCACTATCGTGGGGAATGCCGCTAATAGTTCAGGTGGTATTCACATAATGGCAGGGGGCATTGCGAATATCTTTAATTCGGTGGTGGCGGGCAACCAGCGCGGTGAGGCGGCGGCCCCTGGGGTTTCCGGATCGCCACTGGCGAGCGGTGGTGATCCGAGCGACGTCTCAGGCTGGTTTAGGACAGCACTGTATAGTTATTTTGGTGGGTCGGTAAATATCTCTGACGATAGCCTCGGTACTCGCAGCGGACAGGGAGTAGGTAGCCTTCACTTAGGCGATCTTGCATATAATTTTCGCGGAACAGTTCAAACCCATCGGCCGAGTTTTAACAGTGCATTGGTCGGCGCTGGCGAAGCGAGCCTTCTCCCCCCTGACGAATGGGACCTCGATGCCAATAACTTAAAGGGAGACGGGCTCCCCGTTGATGCCAACGGGAGGCCGCGTGTCTATGCCAAGCTCGATATAGGTGCAGTGGAATTGTCTAACTCAGCGCCCCTAGTATCCACGGCTGGCGCGCCCACTACCATCGACCAAGGATCACTCTACGATTTCACGCCGACGTATAGTGACAATGAGGACGACGCCTTGATCTTTAGCGGTGATAACCTCCCTACGTGGCTCACCATCGATTCCAGTACCGGCCGAATTTCTGGCACGCCCGGCAATGGTGATGTTGGCACCACATCCTCTCAGATCCATATAAAAGTGAGCGATGATGGAGGCAGCAGTTGGCATTATGCGGAATCAGCATTTTCCATCACCGTTGTAAATATCAACGATGCACCCGTGGTCGTTCATCCTGTTTCCGATCAGACGGTTAACCAAGACCAACTCTTTAGCCTGACATTGCCAGCCGACATGTTTATCGATGTTGACGCAGGCGATGTGCTTACTTATAGCGTGACATTAGCCAACGGTAATCCGATACCCTCTTGGCTTAGTTTCAACTCGGCAACACTCACTCTGAGCGGAACGCCAACCAATAGTCATGTTGGAAGT
Source organism: Cellvibrio sp. (assembly GCA_051885175.1). Taxonomy (GTDB): domain Bacteria; phylum Pseudomonadota; class Gammaproteobacteria; order Pseudomonadales; family Cellvibrionaceae; genus Cellvibrio. Next base: position 257,027 of record JBJEWS010000005.1, on the reverse strand, counting down.
TTCGATCTTGTAGTCACCGCAAGTGATGGAGAAGCGATGGTAAGTGATACTTTCACTTTGACGGTAGTCAACGTCAACGACTGGCCAACGCTTAACACACCTGTTACCAATCAGACGGTTTACCAAGATCAGCCTTTTAGCCTGATATTGCCATCCGATATGTTTATCGATGTCGATGCAGGCGATGTGCTGACTTATAGCGTGACGTTAGCCAACGGTGATTCGATACCTTCGTGGCTTAATTTCAACTCGGCAACACTCACTTTGAGCGGAACGCCAACCAATAGTCATGTTGGAAGTTTCGACCTTAAGGTCACCGTAAGTGACGGAGAAGCTGTGGCAAGCACCACTTTCGTTTTGACGGTCTTTAATGTGAACGATAAGCCCACAGTGGCGAATGGGATTCCTAACCAGAACGTGAATCAAGGCGAGCTATTTAATTTCACCTTTGATGCCAATACGTTTACCGATATCGATGTGGGCGATGTTCTCAGCTACAGCGCAACATTGGCTGGCGGTGCGGTGTTGCCTTCATGGTTAAGTTTTAACTCAACAACGCGTACGTTTAGCGGAACGCCCACTAACGATGATGTTGGTAGTTTGATTATTCACGTGACGGCTAGCGACGGCACTGTGATGTCGGACAGCGCGACATTTACTTTGACAGTCGTTAACGTGAACGATAAGCCCACAGTGGCGAATGGGATTCCTAACCAGAACGTGAATCAAGGCGAGCTATTTAATTTCACCTTTGATGCCAATACGTTTACCGATATCGATGTGGGCGATGTTCTCAGCTACAGCGCAACATTGGCTGGCGGTGCGGTGTTGCCTTCATGGTTAAGTTTTAACTCAACAACGCGTACGTTTAGCGGAACGCCCACTAACGATGATGTTGGTAGTTTGATTATTCACGTGACGGCTAGCGACGGCACTGTGATGTCGGACAGCGCGACATTTACTTTGACAGTCGTTAACGTGAACGATAAGCCCACAGTGGCGAATGGGATTCCTAACCAGAACGTGAATCAAGGCGAGCTATTTAATTTCACCTTTGATGCCAATACGTTTACCGATATCGATGTGGGCGATGTTCTCAGCTACAGCGCAACATTGGCTGGCGGTGCGGTGTTGCCTTCATGGTTAAGTTTTAACTCAACAACGCGTACGTTTAGCGGAACGCCCACTAACGATGATGTTGGTAGTTTGATTATTCACGTGACGGCTAGCGACGGCACTGTGATGTCGGACAGCGCGACATTTACTTTGACAGTCGTTAACGTGAACGATAAGCCCACAGTGGCGAATGGGATTCCTAACCAGAACGTGAATCAAGGCGAGCTATTTAATTTCACCTTTGATGCCAATACGTTTACCGATATCGATGTGGGCGATGTTCTCAGCTACAGCGCAACATTGGCTGGCGGTGCGGTGTTGCCTTCATGGTTAAGTTTTAACTCAACAACGCGTACGTTTAGCGGAACGCCCGAAAATGATGACGTGGGCGCAATCACTATTCGCGTGACAGCAACCGATACAACCAATGAAAGTGTTTTTTCTGATTTCGTGTTGAATGTTGTGGATCTTAATGATGCTCCCACTGTGGAAAATACAATTGCGGATCAACTGGCTACTCAAGATGCCGCATTTGCTTTTACCTTTGGAGCTGATGTGTTTGCGGATGTTGACCCGCAAGACGTTCTTATTTATTCATCACACTTGCTCAATATTGAACCTCTGCCGCAATGGTTATCGTTCGATAGCGCGAGTCGAACTTTTTCGGGAACGCCAACAAACGACGATGTAGGTGCATTAGTCATTGAAATTGTCGCGCGAGATGGAGCGGGGCTTGAGGCGGCTACATCATTTAACTTGGTTGTCGAGAATGTTAATGATGCCCCGACTATTTCCGGACCACCGGTTACGCGAGTCGATCAAGAAGAGGCCTACTACTTCAAACCGACCGTCGAGGATATCGATGGCGACACCTTGAGTTTCAAATTGTCGAATCATCCTTCTTGGATGAGTGTGAATGCGGTAGGGGAAATCACCGGCACGCCTCAGTACGCTGATGTAGGCTTACATAGCGATATTCGTATCACAGTGAGTGATGGAGAACTTGAAGCATCGCTGATCTTTTCGGTCGAGGTGTTATTTGTTTACGACCCGCAAGCGCCGATTCTGACAGCGCCAAGAGATGTGACTCTTAATGCAAAGGGTAATTTCACCGCTATTGATTTGAAAACTTTATTGGGTTTGCCCGAGAGTGCGACCCAATCGGAAATTGAATCGGCAATCAAAGGCTTAGCGACGGATTACACGCTTAAAGACGACTGCTGTACCACCCGAGTAGATCAGCTCAATGTTGAGGGTGTACTTATGTTGCGTTCGGGGCGGCACGAACTCACTTGGACGACCACGAATTCGTTGGGCAAAACTGACTCGGCAACTCAGGTGGTTAATATCAATCCACTGGTTTCGATTTCAGCAGCTTCGCAAGTCAGCCGAGATAGTATAGTGAATATTCCTGTGCTGCTACATGGCGATGCGCCTTACTATCCGTATGAAGTTAACTTCATCGTTGATCCGGCTACAACGGCGTCGAGCGATGAGCACAACCTTGTAGATGGAGTGATTACCTTCAAAAAGGCAGGGGAATATTTATCGAATATTCCCGTTGCGCTTTCACCATTGGTAGGCCTTACTGATAGCGATCTAATTGTTCGACTCACCGACAGCAATCCGAGCGCAAACGCCACTCATAAAATGACCATCACGGAAGGAAATATCGCACCGAAAGTGAAGTTAGTGATCGAGCAAAATGGAGCAACTACCACAATGCTTGGCGCGAATTTAGGAGCGGTAAAAATTGTTGCGCAAGTGCAAGATGCCAACATAAATGATGTGCATCAATTCGATTGGTCGGAAACATTACTCACCGATGTCGATTCAAACTTGAGCGATGATCAATTTATTTTCGATCCTGAGGGTGTAGTCGGTGTGCACACAATTCATGTCGATGTCACCGATTCGGCGGGCGCATTAGTGACGGGGATTGCTCACATTAGAGTGTTCGAACAAGTGCCCCTTTTAAGCAATACCGCCGATACTAACGCTAACGGTATTCTTGATGCAGACGAAGGGGTAGATGATAGTAACGGAAACGGAATCCCCGACTACCTTGATCGTGCATTATTAGCCAATACTTTGCCTTACTCAGGCGACATTGACGATCCGGTGATGCTTGAGTGTGAGTTCGGAGTAAGCTGCTCACTCGGCGCATTCTCGTTTGAGTTGAATGGTTCGGGCGTGGAAATTACACAACCTTTGGCTGGAAAAATGTCGGACGACTCGGAATATGAGCACGTTGGTACTTTGGTCGATTTTATTGTGCGCGATTTACCTAATGTAGGTGGCGTGGCACGAGTGGCGCTGCCGCAGCGTCAACCTATTCCAGCGGGAGCGGTTTATCGCAAATATCACGAAGGTAACTGGCATAGTTTTGTAGAGGGCGCACATGACCAATTACACTCGGCGATATCACCTTTATTAGGCTATTGCCCTGCACCCGGTGGTGATGACTGGTTACCTGGGTTGGTCGAGGGTGCAACTTGTGTACAGTTGACGTTATCCGATGGCGGCGCGAACGATGCAGACGGCAGGCCTAATCGGGTAATTGTGGATCCGGGGGTAATTGCGGTGAAAAAAGCCGTGGTGCCCGAACCTGAACCGCCCACGCCACAAGAGCCGCCTGTGGTAAAAGTTTCGGGTAAATCTGGAGGAAGTATGTCGCTGGGAGTTATCGCCATCATGTTGAGTTTATTTGCTGTTATTCGGCTGTGCCGCATGCGTCAAAAATCGCTAGCCGCAATGATTTTTGGCGCTATGGCTTTTACAGCATCCAACGTTGGGGCAAGCGGATTTTATTTGGATATTAATTATGTTGAAGCCAAGGGCAGTGATACTCGCGGCTCGCTGAAGCGCTCGCTTGAACGAGAAGGATTCGATGTGCAAGTGATCGCGTTTGATAATTCGCATCGGGATATTCGTCCGGTAATCGGGTATGCCTTTACCGTAAATCATGCGATAGAAGTGGGTTACTTAGATTTGGGAGGGGCGCATGCAGAAGTGAGTGCGCCTACGTTTAATCCCCAAGGATTTACTCGCGAGTTCGCGAAGCGTTACCCACAATCGGCTGAAGGCATGACGATCTCTTACCGCGGTAGCTTGCCCCTCGATAAAAACTGGCGCGCGTCGCTGGAGCTGGGGCTGTATCGATGGGAGTCTGAAAGCGATATTAACGAACAAATTTTTTCTCGGCAGGGAACCGATGCTTTAGTGGGTGTGCGATTGGATTACACCTTTAATGACCAGTGGCAACTCGGAGTGCAGCAATCGAGAATTTATTTGTCGCGGCAAGATGCCAATTTACTGAGTGTCGGAGTGAGGCACAAATTTTAAATAAAAAAGCAGCCGTAAGGCTGCTTTTTTATTTTTAGTTCGCCAGTGCACTGCGGCGATAACAAAGCAATCGGCCTTTGTAAGGCGGCTCCTCATCTTTTGTGAAAGGCACGCTGGTTTCAGTCAAGCTGAATCCGCTTTCCGCCAATAGACGACTAAAGCGATTGCGATAACCGCGCCCCGGACAGGTGATAAGCACTTTTGCCGTTTTCGCGGCGAGTTGATCAATCAGCCCCGCCAACATTTCAGCATGATTGGGTTCATATAGGATATCGCTCCCAATAATCACGTCGAATCGACCAAGTGATCCGTCGAGAGTCTTCGGGTTCCAATCCAAACTCACGTAGGAAACTTCAGGAACTTGATTAAGCTCCGCGTTGTAATCAAGAAAAGGTTCACTTAAAGGGTGGCGATCGCTAGCTGTTACATCGGCGCCACGCGATCGCAGCACAAGGCTAGGCAAACCTAAGCCGCAACCTAACTCAAGAATACGACGGTTTTGAATGTCGATGCGCTTTACCGCGCGTGCGAGGGCTTTACTTGCAGGCCACAATTGGCCGAACAGACTCCAGCTCGCGGAACAAATTCCGACGCGTTTAGCTTCATCATTGGGGTCGGCGTACTGCTGTTTATCTTTAAGAGAGCGGATTTTCCACTCGCGGGATCCGATAGTTACATGGACTTTTTTGGTTTCATAACCAGGCATGGCAACACCTCCAATTAAATTGGACCTGCTGCATCTAACATTGATGTGCGATGGGTCGGGCGCAACACCATACGTGCTTTCTGCCGGAATTGCCAATTTGCCCCCAGAGATAAGCGCTGGATAATCTGTATGAGAACAGCTAAAGCTGGGGGATTAGGTGTATTCCTTGTTAGGGAAAGGCGCCACAACATGTGTCACACCGATGTGTCACACCTAGTCATATTTTTGCGTGCGGGACTACAGGGTACAAATAAAAACGCCCTTAAATCGCATTGTGTTGCGTTTTAAGGGCGTTAATTTTTTTTGGTGCCCAGAAGAGGACTTGAACCTCCACGACTTGCGTCACCAACACCTGAAGCTGGCGTGTCTACCAATTTCACCATCTGGGCATGAGGCGCGCACTATAAATTTGCGCTCTATCCTTGTCAACGGCGGCGAGACAATTTACTTAACGCAAGGCTCATAAAGGCTTTTCGGTTGAACGGGATCGTTCAGATTTTGAGTTGTGTATTGTTCTGTGGGCCACGGCCGACACATGTTTGGCAAAAAAGTGTGTTATAAAAAATGCGACGGTTTGGGTCGTCGACGATTTGCTCTGTTGGCAGCATGATATTGTGGGCCTGATTGTGTGTTTGATCCGAACACGATTTCTGAGTTTTTAGGTAGTGACTAGCCTATAATGAGGTGGTCTATCGAGCAGTCTATTCAAGGCTGCCTAAGTTTTTCTCCTATAAAAGGACGCTATTTTGAGTAAGCGTAAATTGCCAGTTCGCGACCCGTTCGCCGAGCGGGAAGCTGAAAAGTACGAAAACCCCATCCCCAGTCGAGAATATATTCTCGAAATCCTCGAAGCGGCTGATTATCCCGTCACCCACGAACAACTTTGTGAAATGCTGAATATTACCGAGGAAGAACCGGTCGAAGCGGTTCGTCGTCGGCTAATTGCGATGGCGCGGGATGGACAGTTAATCAGTAACCGCCGCGATGCTTTCGTGCCGATTGGCAAAATTGCGCTTATTCGTGGACGAGTGCAAGGGCACCGCGATGGCTATGGATTTTTGATTCCAAGCGAAGGTGGTGAGGATATTTATCTTCACAACCGGCAAATGCGACGCGTGTTCGACGGCGACGAAGTCTTGATTCGATTATCGGGCGAATTGCATCGCGGCAAACAAGAAGGCGCGATTGTTGAAGTTTTAACGCGCAACACCGAGCGATTGGCGGGCCGCTTCTTCAATGAAGATGGTGTTCAATATGTTCGCCCTGAAAACCCAAGGATTACCCAAGATATTATTATTCCGTCGGATCAAGCGGGCGGCGCAGTACACGGTCAGATTGTAGTGGCGGCGATCATGCAGCAGCCCGACAAAAATCGCGTGCCTGTTGGGCGAATTGTTCAAGTACTTGGCGATCATATGGCGCCTGGTATGGAAATCGATCTAGCCATCGAGTCTCACGGCATCCCTCGCGATTGGCCGGCCGAAGTTGTGGCCGAGGCGGCCGCGATTGCGCCGGATGTGGATGAAGCCGATAAAGCACATAGAGTTGATTTGCGGCATTTGCCTTTGATGACCATCGATGGTGAAGACGCGCGCGATTTCGACGATGCTGTGTTTTGTGAAAAGCGCCGTGGCGGATGGCGATTGTATGTCGCTATCGCCGATGTCTCTCATTATGTGCAAAATGAATCGCCACTCGATATGGAAGCGCGTAACCGCGGTAACTCGGTTTACTTTCCTGATTTTGTGGTGCCAATGTTGCCCGAGGCTCTGTCGAATGGATTGTGCTCACTCAATCCACGTGTGGATCGTTTGTGTATGGTGGCGGAAATTAATGTCAGTCTGAAAGGGCGAGTGACTGGCTACCAGTTTTACGAAGCGGTCATGCATTCACATGCGCGTTTTACCTACACGCAAGTGGGCGCAATTTTACAAAACGATTCTGAGCGGGGTGCCGAATGGCGTAAAGAATTTGCGCCCATGGTGCCGCATCTTGAAGCCTTGCATCAGCTCTACCAATGTTTGCGCAATGCGCGTGAAGAACGCGGTGCAATCGATTTTGAAACCGTAGAAACACGTATTCTATTTAATGAAGATCGTAAGATTGAACGCATAGTTCCAGTTGTTCGCAATGATGCTCACAAACTCATTGAAGAATGTATGTTGTGTGCAAACGTTTGTGCGGCAGATTTTTTACAAAAGCATAATCTCATCGGCTTATATCGCGTCCATGAAGGACCCACCGAAGCAAAACTCAATAATCTTCGTGCATTTTTGGGTGAGTTAGGGTTGTCCCTCGCCGGAGGTGATAAGCCGACTTCACTCGACTACCAAGCCTTAATGCAACAAATTGAAGGCCGTGCCGACGCGCATTTGATTCAAACCGTTATGCTGCGCAGTTTGCGACAAGCGGTTTATCAGCTCGAAAATCTAGGTCACTTTGGTTTGGGCTATCAAGCCTACACACACTTTACATCGCCTATTCGTCGCTATCCTGATTTGTTAACACACCGTGCGATTCGCAGTGTAATTCGTAGCAGTATCGACTCGAAACACGTGCGCCGAGTTGAGGGTGCAGAGCCAATACCGCTTCGAAAAATTTATCCCTACAGCCTTAACGAGATGCTAGTTTTTGGGGAGCAATGTTCACGTACCGAGCGTCGTGCCGACGAGGCCACTCGGGATGTGGTGAGCTGGCTCAAATGTGAGTATCTGCGCGATCAAGTCGGTGCTGTGTACGATGGGCATGTAAGCTCGGTTACCAGTTTTGGATTGTTCGTCGAGCTTAACGATCTGTACGTGGAAGGTTTGGTTCATATCACTTCGCTTCCACACGATTATTATCGCCACGATGCGGCGCAGCAACGACTGTTGGGTGAACGCACTCGTAAGACGTTTGGCCTTGGTGACGAATTGGTTGTGCGCGTGGTTCGAGTTGATCTTGATAATCGGAAAATCGATTTTGAAATTGCCGAAGGCGAACCGATTCGTAAAGCGAAAAAAAATGTTAAACCTAAATCGAGCCGTGTAGCTAAAGCGATCGCCAAAGACGTTGAGGCGGCTGGCGCGACGGCACCTAAACGAAAATCTGTCGAAAAAGCTTCTGAGGCAGTTGCGATCGACGCGCCTTTGGCTTCAAGCGTCGATCGAAAATCGAAAGCTGCCGCTAAGGCATTGCTCAAAGAGGCGAAATTTTTACTTGCTAACAAAAAAGCGGGCGGTTTCACCGATGCGGATATCGCGCTGTTAAAAGAAGCTGAACGCTTAGCAAAAGAAGCGGATGCTGAACAACGGCAATCTAAAAGTCGTGGGGCTAAAACTGGGCGTTCGACTGAGGGGAAGGCGAAATTGGGTAAAGCGGCGACTACTCGTCCATCGACTAAATCTGGCTCCCGCGGGAAGAAGCGTTAAACCTTACCCTCTTGCCGCTATTTCACGTAAAATAGCGGCAATTACCGCCTAATGAGAGGCTCTTTTGAGCCGCAGCGGGTAAGCCTGATGTCTAGATAAGGGGCAGACCATGCGAATTAATTCTCGAACCTTGCAAGCGCGCCGTCGTAATCAGCGCTTCAATCGTTCCAAACAGAAGAAAATCCAAGCTAAGCTAGTATTTCAACGTCGTCGGGTATTGTTGCGTGCCTATTGGCTGCAAATCCGTCGGCGGGTCGATCGATGGTTGTCGAAGGCACACGATGAAAATCCGCCAGATTTACAGCAACCTTTATACGTAGTGAAAGATCGCGAAATTCGCGAGCGAGAAACTCGACTTTCAGGGCGCTAATTGAGCGCTCTTTTTATTTGTGTAAGCGTAACTTTTACAGAGTGTCATAGTGAAAAAAGAAATTATTTATGGTCTGCATGCTGTGCAAGCAGTCTTAAAAAGTGCGCCCCAGCGTGTGCATGAGTTGCTGATTCTTCAAACGCGCAACGATCAACGCTTGCAAAAAGTATTGAATGCTGCCGAAGTCAATGGCATTCGCGTTAAAACAGCGGCGCGCGCTAAGTTAGATGAGCTTTGCGAAGGTGAAAATCATCAAGGTGTGGTGGCTTATTGTGAGCCAGGCGAAACTTACGATGAAGCCTATTTGTTTTCGTTGTTGGCGAATCTTCAAAAACCCGCCTTTTTATTAGTGCTTGATGGTGTCACCGATCCCCATAATCTGGGTGCTTGTTTGCGTACGGCGGAAGCGGCCGGTGTTGATGCAGTTATAGTGCCTAAGGATAAGTCCGCAGGCCTGACTCCGGTTGCTCGCAAAGTGGCGTGTGGCGCGGCAGATGTATTGCCTTTGGTGCCTGTCACTAACTTGTCGCGCACATTGGAAAAGTTACAGGAAAAAGGCATATGGCTATTTGGTGCAGCAGGTGCTGCTGAAAAATTAGTGAGCGAAATGCCATTAACCGGTTCAATCGCTATATTGATGGGTGCTGAAGGCGATGGTTTGCGCCGGCTTACGCAGGAGCGCTGCGATTATCTAATGAAGATTCCTATGGCCGGTACTGTAAGCAGTTTAAACGTATCGGTAGCGACAGGTGTCTGCTTATTTGAGGCAGTGCGTCAACGTAATCTTGTGGTCAATGCGCCATAATTTTTTGATTTAGATAACGATTTCAAACCAATTGTCACTCTGATGGAGACGATAAAATGATAATGGGTAGGATGATGAAAAAGCGCTTTACCAGCGTTGGTGTAGCAGCGGGTGTAGTTTTATTATTAACCGCGTGTGCACCTAAAGTTGGTTCCGAAAAATGGTGTCAGCAGATCGAAGCGAAGGCCAAAGATGAAATCACTTTGGCGGAAGCGAAAGATTATGCCAAACACTGCATTTTAAGGAAAACTCAGTAAAAAACGCGGCCTAAGCCGCGTTTTTCTTTTTTATAAATCAACAGCGGTAAATTTAGCGAGTGTGGTGCCCGCTGCGTTTTTAAGCTCTAAGGTATTTCCTAAAATCGAATAATGCGTTGTACCCGTCAGGGCGGCGCTGAGCGCACCGGCGATGTTGATGCCTTTCTCGCAGGTTTTATTCGATGAAGTCACCTTGGTGAATTTAACTTGGTTGTTGTCGGCTAATGAGTAAGTTCCTGTGATGCTATTACAGCCGTCAGAGCCTGCCAGATGAGTGTTTGTTTTGTGCAAAATCACATGCGCATCTTGTTCAAGATCTTGGCTGTTGAAGGTGATCGCCGGAATGCTGCTAAGTCGCCAGTAAGTCTCTTCGAGATTACGATTGCCTAAGCCTTTCACTGCTTCTTTTGTATCTTGAACTATCTCACTATTTTTTACGTCATCTGCGAGGGTGCGAGCGCCCGACGATATATCACCCGCGACTTCTTTTGTTGCAGCAGCGGCAGCAGCCCCAACTTCTTTTGTTTTACCAGCGATGTTTGCAGCCGTTTCACGGGTTGCATCGGCGAAGCGACTACCCGCACTTTTTAAATCATTACTCATTTCCTGGGTTTTCTCGGCAATGACCTGTTCTGCACGATCAACGTCGCGACTTAGCTGATCGCGACGATCGGCAGCGGTTACAGGATCATTGACTTTGATTAAACGCAAAGACGTCGCTGCAGGCGCTTTTCCGGCTGTTAATTGGTAATTATCTTGGGTTGCAAATATGACTTTATCATCTTGCAGAACTCGCGCTCGCAAAATGTATTGGCGGTTTGGCTTAAGGTCGCCGTTGTCGTAAGTAAGGCGGTAGGCGAAAGGTGGTTGGCCGGGATTTTTCTTTTCGAATCGAGAAATGACATCGGCTTCTTTTGTCGCGTCCGTAATGTCAACGATAGTGGCTTCGAAAACTGCATCCTCAGGGAGAGCAATTCGCTCTCGATAATTTGCATCGCCAACCACGACGACATCGCCGCTCGATTGATTATCACAAGCGCTGAGTAGCCCTAGAGTGAGAAATATCACACCAAATTGAGACCATATTGTTTTTGCACGCATAAATTATCTCCTAACGATTAGCCGAGAATATTTGGGTTGAGTTGCCATACAGTGTAGTTAAGTGCGGTTGCAAAACTTATCCAAGCTAAATAGGGAACAAATAGCATGCCTGCAACAGTACTTTTTTTGAAAAAGAGCACCATGGTTATTACGACAAACACGATCAAGAAAAGGATATTGATGAACGACCACAAACCACTTTGAAAATGAAAAAAAAGCCAGCTCCAGCACGCATTAATCACCAGTTGAATAATAAAAAAAGTCAGCGCACGGTGATTGCTGTCTGGCGTTCCTGTTCGCCAAACGAGCCAAGCGCTAACCGCGATTAAGGTGTAGAGCGTCGTCCACACAGGCCCGAACACGCTGCTTGGCGGTGCCCATGAGGGTTGAGTAAGTGAGTTGTAAAACTCTGGTGCATTCATTGTGGCGAGCATCCCCACTAGCGCCGCGGTATAACAGACGGCAAGCCACGCAATTAATCCAAGAACTTGCTGTTTGGTGGTGTAGGTCATTTAAATATCCTTCTGGTGAGTATTGCTCTTAAGTTCATCCGTCTCTAAATAATAGTTGGCAATTTTGTGGAGCAGGGTGATCTCGCGTTTAAGCGTCAACGATAGTTCAGCGAACTCGAGCGCGATTTTTCGAATCCGTTTAACCTGCTGGGTAATTTCTTTATCTTCGAGCGCCTGTAAGGCGTTGAGGGCTTTGTGTAAACGTATGTGGACTTCGATTAAATTCCCGCTGTCTCGGGCAACGGGTGGAAAAAAATCGTCGAAATACTCTTGAATGTTAATGGGGGGAACGTGGAGACGCTTAAAGCGAACTTCGGCGGTTTTAGTGCTTTCGCGCTCTTTTAAATGCGAAAGCACTCGTACCATGCGTCCAATTAAATCGATAGGTGTGCCGGAATCACTTACATCACCTGCGACGGCGCGACAGGCGACTTCTGCCATCACGGTAATCCCAAAGCGAGGATCTTGCAGGAAATTTCGTGTGCGTCCGATGCAAAATGCGGCTTGGATTTCCTTGTGCAAGTTTTCATCGACCGATTTGCTCGCGTAAAGAAGCGGCGCGCCATAGTGGACAAAACTGCCAGGCAAAGCGTCGATGTAAAATTCTGCTGAACTGCTGTCGGCAATGCGTTCCAGTTTTTCGGCATCAAAAAAATCGATGTAGCCAATATCGGTAGCGAAGACCGGAAAATTTTCGTGTGGAATTTGGTTGTCGCCCATTAAGGGGACACCGCCTAAAAACGGATTATCGAGTCGATCTTTAAGGGCGTGGATAGTGGCTTGTTCAAGGCGATTGATAGTATCGCCCATACGACCAAACTTGGTGAGGTGGTCTACCCAGCGTAAGATCGCGATCACTACAGCGACAACCATCATGATGGCAACGGCAAATAATATGAACTCATCGCGATCGTCATAAAAACCCATGTGTAGCACTATGAGACCGGCAAGACTAAATAAAAATGCGCCGATAAAAATGGCCAGGACATTGTGAGACGTTTGGTCGGCCATCAAGAGGTCAGTCGCGCGGGGCGATACAGCCGAAGCTCCGCTAAATGCGGTAATCATGATGCTGAGAGAAAAAGTCGTCACCGCCAACATGCTCGAGGCGAGGATGTTCAAAATATTTCGGGCAGAGCCTTGTTCGGTAGGAAGACTTAATTCTTGGGGAAGGTAAGGCTCAACCAAAATTCCGACGAATGCGAGGGCAACGCCCCCAAGTGCAAAGCCGGCTGATTTTATCCAAAGTTTTTTACTAAGCTGAGTCGAAATCCACTGCCAGCGATTAATCATGTCCGACCTCTTATTTAGGGTTATCCCCCTAAGTATGGTTAAGGTTGGGAATAATTCGACTCGGCCGACGCTTGCTGGCTAAAAAGCGAACGTCTTGCATAAAAAGAGCATAGTCTCTAAAATGTCGCACCCCAAACTGGTCGGGGGGCTTAATCTGTATGTGTTTAGGCATTTCCAGTTAAAACAATCTGACCTCTCCTTGTCTCACTGCGCTCGTTTATTCGGCACATGCAGGAGACTTTAACCCGTAAGGAGCTTATATGCGTCATTACGAAATCGTAGTTATGATCCACCCGGATCAAAGCGAACAAGTACCAGCAATGGTAGAGCGTTACACTTCTGTTGTTAAAGCAGACGGTGGCCAAGTTCACCGTTTTGAAGACTGGGGCCGTCGTCAGTTGGCTTACAGCATCAACAAAATTCACAAAGCACACTATGTTCTTTTGAACGTTGAAGCTTCTGAAGCGGCTTTGGAAGAATTGACCACCAACTTCCGTTACAACGACGCTGTATTGCGTAGCCTTGTAATTCGTGAAGATGCTGCAATTACTGAAGAATCATTCATCATGAAGGCCGAGAAAGAAGGCCGTGAGCGTAAGGCGCGTCCAGTACGTACCGAACGTCGTGATGATGCGGAAGCGGAAGAGTCTGAAGAAGATCAAGACGCTGACGATTTTGAAGAAGAGCAGGAGGTATAATCCATGGCACGTTTTTTCCGTCGTCGTAAATTCTGCCGTTTCACCGCTGAAGGCACCAAGCGCATCGATTACAAAGATGTTGAAACCTTAAAAGCGTACATCACCGAAACTGGCAAAATCGTTCCAAGTCGTATCACCGGCACCAAAGCTAAATACCAACGTCAATTGGCTACTGCCATTAAGCGTGCTCGTTACTTGGCTTTGATTCCATACACCGACAGCCACGAGTAATAAGGGGTAATACGAATGGAAGTTATTCTGCTCGATAAAGTAGGTAAATTAGGCTCTATCGGTGACAAAGTGACCGTTAAGTCTGGTTTTGGCCGTAACTACTTATTGCCACAAGGCAAAGCGGTTGCTGCTACTGCTAAAAACATCGCTGACTTCGAAGCGCGTCGCGCTGAGTTGGAAGCTGCTGCTGCTGCGAAAATCGCTGAAGCAACTGCTCGTGCTGAGAAATTAGCTGCTTTGGAAGTTACCATCGCTGCTAACGCTGGTGACGAAGGCCGTTTGTTCGGTTCTATCGGTACTCGCGACATCGCAGAAGCAATTACTGCAGCTGGCGTTGAAGTGACTAAATCAGAAGTACGTTTGCCAGAAGGCGTGATTCGTGAGACTGGTTCTTTCGAAATCGACGTACAACTGCACTCTGAAGTCATTCAGGCAGTTAAAGTTATTGTTGTTGGTGAGTAATCACTCGACAGGTGACTAAGGTTTCGGCCTTATAAGCCAGTTACAATCGGGCGCTCTCTTTGTCTTCACGGGCTAAGTTAGCGCCCGATTTGTTTTTAGAATTAGCATCTTAAGTAACGATTGCCATTACAATAACGTAAACTCGACACCGTTAAATTCACACTTTAAGCGATGACCCCATGAACGCCGATTCCAGTCTTTATAGCACCCCAAACGAAGATGATGTAAAGAGCTTGCCGCATTCGATTGAGGCCGAGCAGTCGGTTCTTGGTGGGCTTATGCTGGAGAGCAACCGTTTAGACGCGGTGCTCGAAGTTATCGGTGAGCATGACTTCTATCGACAAGATCACCAAATCATTTTCCGAATGATGCTGGCGCTGCAGGAGGCTGGCACTGCAATAGACGTCATTACGCTTTCGGAAGAGTTGGCGAATCACGAAGAGCTTGAGCGCGTCGGTGGTTTGGCTTACCTCGTCGAGCTTGCGAACAACACACCAAGCGCTGCAAACATCTTGGCTTACGCGCGCATTATGCGGGAGCGCTCGACACTGCGTCAGCTGGCAGCTGCGGCAGAAGAGATTACTAAGCGCTCACTTCGACCATCGGGATTAGACTCCGATGCACTTCTGCAAATGGCGGAAAAAAAGGTCGCCGAAATTGCCGAAGATCGCCCTAAAGAAGGCGGGTTAGTTGGTGCTAACGTACTGGTCAAGCAGGCAGTAGAAAGGATCGATGAGTTATTTCGCTCAGGCTCGGATGTCACAGGTGTTCCCACCAGTATCGATGACCTAGACAAACGCACATCGGGTTGGCAGCCGGGCGAATTGATTATCCTTGCTGCCCGTCCTTCGATGGGTAAAACCGCGCTTGCGCTCAACTTTGTTGAAGCCGCGATCTTTAGCCAGCCCAAGCCGGTACTGGTATTCAGTATGGAAATGCCCTCGAGTGCCATGATCATGCGGATGATGTCGTCCATCGGTCGAATCGATCAGGGCAAAATGCGCAATGGAAAACTCACCGAAGAGGATTGGCCTAAACTGACGTCAGCGGTGGCTAAGCTCAAAGATAAGCCTTTGTTTATCGACGATACACCGGGTTTGAACCCGCAGGAGTTGCGCGCTCGTATACGCCGCATTGCCCGCGAACACGGTAATCCCGGCATGATTATGGTGGACTACCTTCAGCTGATGACAGTAGCCGGTGGTGGAGAAGGGCGGACGCAAGAAATCTCTGAAATTTCCCGCTCGCTTAAAGGTATCGCGAAAGAATTTAACTGCCCTATGATCGCACTTTCGCAGCTTAACCGTGGCGTTGAGCAACGTCCTAACAAGCGTCCTATGAACTCAGACCTTAGAGAGTCGGGCGCGATCGAGCAAGACGCCGACGTTATTCTGTTCATTTATCGCGATGAATATTACAACGAAGACAGTCCAGATAAAGGAATGGCGGAGTTAATCATTGGTAAACAGCGTAACGGCGAAATTGGTACCTGTCGTGCGGCGTTCATCGGTAAATATACTCGGTTCGATAACTTGGCCCCCGAGTATTTCCAGAATAACAATTTCGACTAGTGAATTTAGCTCACTTGCTCAAATTCATCGTCATTAACCCCGTCAGGTATGGGGATTTCGTGTAGAGGGATGAGGTTGTGGGCGGCGCGGGCTTTTAGACATTGGCTATCGCCGGGTTGTACCTCCCGACAGGGCGTTGTGCGCAATTCGTAGATTGTGCAGCTAACACACTCACCCACTTTTCCTTCAAGTGCGACGCAACGCGGTTTAGGCTGATTGGTGCCCGCCATGCAGTTGTAAACCGGTGTTAATGCTTCCTGCATGGAGTCGGGAATATTCTCCCCTTCTGCCCAATAAAACGAGACGCGAAAGTGTTCGCAACAAGCACCGCACGAGGTGCAAATATTCTGCAATTGAATACGAGAGAGCATCGAAAGAGCCTGCATCGGACGCCTGTTTGGCGACGGAGCTCGCTTTTTAATTTGCGCCCAAATCCGCGTCAATATGGTTATCAAGAAATAGTTTTTTATATATCAAAAGATTATTTAAATTTTATTTTTAAATTCTTATAAGGAATTAAACGGCTTAATTTGCACGGAGTTGGTGCGATTTTAGTAAGTGCGCGTATCGAACGGTAACGGGACGACTTGCAGCGGCGATACATACCATAGCCAAATCTAATCAAAAATAACGGCTATTTTTTGCTCAATAAATGTACATCTCTGGCACATAGGTGTATCATCGCGCGCCCATGAGGAGCCGCAAGTTGGCCCATGTTTTTTGGCTCGCGAACAAGAGGTAAGCGATGCAAGTTTTCCATCACATAGACGCTTTACGTGAAGCCTTGTCGGCAGATAAGCGTGCAGGTAAGCGGATTGGTTTTGTGCCCACCATGGGTAATCTACACGAAGCGCATTTGGCGCTGGTGAAGACTGCTCAGCAAACCTGTGATGTTGTCGTATGTAGCATCTTCGTAAACCCGCTTCAGTTCGGCCTTAACGAAGATTGGGATAAGTATCCTCGCACTCTGGCGCAAGACACCGCTAAGCTCGAAAGCGTGAATTGCGATTATCTTTTCTGTCCGAGCGATCGCGAGATTTACCCTAACGGCATGGCCGAGCAAACCCGCGTGATTGTGCCGACCATGACCGATGTGCTCTGTGGCGCTAGTCGGCCAGGTCATTTCGAGGGTGTCACGACGGTCGTAACCAAGCTATTTAATATTGTTCAGCCTGATGAGGCCATTTTCGGTGTCAAGGATTTCCAACAGCTTGCGGTGATTCGCCGTATGGTTGAAGACCTTTGCATGCCGATCAAAATTGTTGCAGGTGACATTGTTCGCCACGATGACGGTTTGGCGATGAGTTCGCGCAATGGTTTTTTAACCAGCGAAGAGCGCCCACGCGTCGTCATATTGAATAAAACATTGAATGAGATGAGAGCGAAAATTGAAGCAGGTCGCCGTGATTATCGTGAGCTAGAACAAGAAGCTCGTGCACAGATCGAGGCGGCCGATTTTCGCGTGGATTATTTTACTATTTGCAGTAGCCGCACACTGGAACTGGCCGGTGAACACGATCGGGAGATCACTCTATTGGGCGCTATCTACACCAGCGGCGCGCGTTTAATCGATAATGTTTCTGTGGTGTTAGCCTAAACACCGTGATTCCCGGAGGAAATTAAATGTACTCTCATTTGCTTAAAGCAAAACTCCACATGGCGACCGTAACTCAAGCGGAACTTTGGTATGACGGCTCCTGTGCAATTGATGCTGATTTGGTCAAGCTTGCAGGTATGCGTGAATTTGAAAAGATCGATATTTACAACTGTTCAAACGGAGAGCGTTTTCATACCTATATTATTTTGGCCGAGCCGGGTTCTGGCACTATTTCGCTAAACGGCGCTGCGGCGCATAAAGGTGCTGTTGGTGATCGCATTATCATCGCCACCTACGGCGAATTTACCGATGCTGAAATTGAAACTCACCAACCAAAAATGGTTTATCTCAACCAAGACAATACGGTTAATCGTACTTCCTTCTCGATTCCTATGCAGACGGACGAGACCAAAGCGCTTGAGCTTGGACAATAAACAAAACCACCTTCGGGTGGTTTTTTTATGCCTAGAGTTCGTGGTGTTGTAAGTTTTTTTGTGTCTGAGTCAGCTTTCTGGTTGTATAGATAATAATCACAAGATTGTCATATATTCGTCACTTAACTGTAACAAGGGCGGCCTAAGGTAATAATAAATCCATTAGGAAGCGCCGCTATGATCGCAGTCATCCGCAAAATTCATGAGTGGGACACCCTTGCATTCTTATGGCTTCATGCCACAAAAAAAGTGAGTTATCGCCAAAGTGTTCGCTGGGTATCTCGGTCGGGAGACGGCCCACTTTATGTGTTTATTACGCTGTGTCTGTTAATCCTTGATGTTATTCCCGAACCCAATAAATTCTTAATGGTCGCAGCGCTCGCCTACGGCATTGAGCTAAGCCTTTATTTTGTGCTGAAGAACAGCATACGTCGTGCGCGCCCTCAGGCGAGCCTTAATAATTACCAAGCGTTTATTAAGCCTTCGGATACGTTCAGTTTTCCTTCCGGGCACACCGCCGCTGGATTTGTTTTCGCCTGCCTGATGGTCCAACTGAATCCAGTATTGGGCTGGATTGTCTTTCCTTGGGCCTGCGCGGTGGGTGCAAGTCGTGTGTTGCTCGGCGTGCACTTTCCGTCGGATATCGCAGCGGGTGCCGTGTTGGGTGCATCAAGCGCATTTATCGCCATGTCGGTAGTCGGAGTTTAATCAATGAAAATTTTATACGGTGTACAAGGCACGGGTAATGGGCACCTCACGCGTGCGCGTCTTATGGCTGAAGAATTTAAACGCCGCGGCATTGAGGTGGATTGGGTGTTCTCGGGGCGAGCGCCGAGCCGGTATTTCGATATGGAAATATTCGGCGATTACCGCACTTACGAAGGGCTAACTTTCGCGGTAGAGAAGGGCCGAGTTAATTATTTAAAATCCTTCATGCACAGCCGGTTGGATCAATTGTGGTGGGACATCAAGAGTCTTAAAGTAGATCAGTACGATCTAATTATTAATGACTTCGAGCCAATTTCGGCTTGGGCGGCAAGGCTTGCAGGTAAAGAGGTTGTCGGCATCTCTCACCAATGTGCGTTTGGCCATCGAGTTCCTCGTAAAAATATGGGAATTGGCGTCCGCAGTTTCATGCGTTGGTTTGCACCAGTGACCACACCCGTCGGATTACATTGGGACCACTTCAATCAAGCGATATTGCCGCCGATGGTGGATCTCAAAGTGCGCAACTCTAATTTGCAGAAAGGTCGTATCTTGGTCTATCTGCCTTTTGCGAATGACACTTCAGTGATCGATCTATTACAAGCTGCGCCGGATCACCA
Organism: Cellvibrio sp.; assembly: GCA_051885175.1. Lineage (GTDB taxonomy): Bacteria > Pseudomonadota > Gammaproteobacteria > Pseudomonadales > Cellvibrionaceae > Cellvibrio. The sequence goes on along the minus strand of JBJEWS010000005.1, from coordinate 237,794 downwards.
GTTTGACGTTTATCTTGGGTCTCAGGTGGTTTTGGAAGCGGGTAATGTGCGCTGCCATCCATTCTCCCGGTCAAAATTTCAGGAGCACTTAGCCAGCTGTGAAGGAGTGATTTGCAGTGCCGGTTTCGAGTTGCCGAGCGAGGCGCTGCACCTCGGTAAAAAGCTACTAGCGATACCAATTAAAGGGCAGGCTGAACAAGAATCGAATGCTCAGGCGTTAGATTTGCTCGGGCTTGCCGATACCGCACCGATACTAACGCCGGAGGTATTGGCGCAATGGTTAAGGAAATCTCCGCCGTCACCTGCGAACTACCCGAACGTTGCTGAGGCGCTTGTGGAGTGGTTGCTGGCTGGTCGATCGCAATCTGTTGATGCGCTTGCTGAGCGGCTGTGGCAAAAGCCGCTACCTCGTTTGACTGTTGCTCGAACACGCCACCTTGCTACATCCGATTCTGCTATGGTAATTAGAGGTTAATTCATTGCAGGAGAGGAAAATTTTATGTCGAAGAAAGTTGACGAAGTGATCGCACGGGCCGAGCGCTTGCAACGTAAAGAGATGGATGAGCCCGAAAAAGAGCATACTTTGCGCGAAAATGCACTTGATCGTGCTAAGAAAGCTGATGACTTTAACGCAGGCACCGCATTCGACTGGGAAGACTTAGAGGCTTATAAAAAAGAGCTCGATCGCATGGATAAAGAAGGCCCAGGCGCCAAAAAAAATTAACAGCCAAGTGTTAATAGAGCTGTTAAGCTTTGGCCGTCACACGCCGAACCCGAGGTGCAACGTCGGTCGAAGTTACGCCTCGTTATAGTTATAAATAGAAAATCCAGCGAGTAGAAAAATGTCTGAAAGTTCGTTATTTAAAGTTCCTGCCAGTTTTAAGGCGAATGCACTCATCACCGCCGAATCCTATAAGACGCTCTATGAACGCTCAATCAACGACCCAGATAGTTTTTGGGCCGAGCAAGCTCAGCAGTTTTTAACCTGGCAAGCGCCTTGGACCAAAGTGAGTGAGAGTAATCTTCACAAGGGTGAGGTTAAATGGTTTGTTGATGGCAAGCTCAATGTCAGCCTCAACTGTATCGATCGACATTTGCCCGCTCGTGCCGATCAAGTTGCCATTATTTGGGAAGGCGACAACCCTGACGAATCTGAACAGATTACCTACCAGCAGCTACACGATCGTGTTTGTCAGCTCGCCAATGCCCTTCGCGCACGCGGCGTACAACAAGGTGATCGCGTTTGCATCTATTTGCCGATGATTCCCGAAGCGGCTTACGCCATGCTTGCGTGTGCTCGTATAGGCGCAGTGCATTCAATCGTGTTCGGCGGTTTTTCACCCGAAGCACTTAAAGATCGCATCCATGACGCCGACTGTAAAATCGTTATCACCTCCGACGAATCTCGTCGTGGCGGTCGTTCTTTCCCGCTTAAGAAAAATGCCGACATCGCGCTCGCCGACTGCCCCAATGTGCACACCTGTATTGTTGTTAAGCGCACGGGCGGCGATATCCAATGGTTTGAAAATCGCGATGTCTGGTACCACGATCTTATCGAAAATCAATCGACTCTTGCCGAGCCTGCCATTGTCGATGCCGAGGACCCATTGTTTATCCTTTACACCTCGGGTTCCACTGGGAAACCTAAAGGTGTGTTGCACACCACCGGCGGTTATTTACTAGGGGCTGCCATCACCCACAAATACGTATTCGATTATCACGATGGTGACATCTATTGGTGTACCGCGGACGTGGGTTGGGTCACCGGACACAGCTACATCGTTTATGGTCCACTTGCTAATGGCGCGACCACGCTCATGTTTGAAGGTGTTCCAACCTACCCAGATGCTTCGCGCTTTTGGCAAGTGATCGACAAACACAAGGTCAACACCTTCTACACCGCACCAACCGCTATTCGTGCGTTGATGGGAGCAGGTGATGATTTTGTGACTAAAACATCGCGTGAGTCGTTAAAACTTTTAGGCACAGTTGGTGAGCCAATCAACCCAGAAGCCTGGCACTGGTATTACAAAGTTGTGGGCAATTCGCGCTGTCCGATTGTGGACACTTGGTGGCAAACGGAAACCGGCTCCCATATGTTGACTCCATTGCCTGGCGCGATCGACTTAAAACCCGGCTCAGCCACCGTTCCCTTTTTTGGTGTTCAACCGGTTCTACTTGATGCCGAAGGCAACGAAATCGAAGGCCCAGGCGAAGGCAATCTTTGCATCAAATCCGCATGGCCAAGCCAAATTCGTACTGTCTATGGCGATCATCAACGTTGTATTGACACTTATTACTCCACTTACCCCGGGTACTACTTTACCGGCGATGGCGCTCGACGCGATGCAGACGGATACTATTGGATTACTGGTCGCGTGGACGATGTCTTGAACGTATCGGGTCACCGCATGGGGACGGCAGAAGTCGAATCGGCATTGGTACTTCACGAGAAGGTTGCCGAAGCGGCTGTTGTGGGTTATCCGCACGATATTAAAGGCCAAGGTATTTATGCTTATGTCACACTCATGAATGGCGAAGAGCCAAGTGATGAGCTTAAAAAAGAACTTATCGCTATTTGTGTTGAAGAGATCGGCGCAATCGCGAAGCCTGACATTATTCAGTGGGCACCGAGCCTACCTAAAACGCGTTCTGGAAAAATTATGCGCAGAATCTTGCGCAAAATCGCCGCGAACGAAATCGATGGCTTGGGCGATACATCCACACTCGCCGATCCGGCAGTTGTGACAGAGCTTGTGGAAAATCGGGTTAATAAATAATTTAATTATTCACTCCAATAAAAAAGGAGCCTTAAGGCTCCTTTTTTATTATGTATTTGAGGTAGTGTAAAAGCTTAGGTCAATCGGTCTAAAAGAATTAAATAATCAATTTTATTTTTTTAAATTTTCTGATTTTGTTAAGAGGGAAATTGTTAAGAGGGAAATTGTTAAGAGGAAGGTATTCAAGGAGCGATTAATGTTAATCAAAATTATTGTAACTGTTGTAGTAGTTGTTATAGGGGCGACGTTCCTCACTTTATGGTTTTTTATTGCGGATGTGCTGAAAGGAATCAAAGGTGAAGAGAGCGATATTGTTTTAATGTCGCCGTTCGAGGGTACATTGACTTTAAATGGTAAACCGTTACCCAACCATGAGTTGAGGCTATGGATTGGGTGGGAAGATAAGAAAGGCAAATACTTCACCTACGTTACTAATGCTGACGGAAAATTCTCGATACCAGAACATAAAGTAAGAGATAAGCTTAGTCCTTATGCGCAGTTAGTGATTAGGCAGAAAATTACGACAAATCACGATGGTGAAAGTTATAACATCTGGCGTCGTTCCAGACTGGAACCTGAACTTTATTCCGAACTTGGTGGGCGTCCAGTCAATCTAGTCTGTGAGCTGACGGCCAAAGAAAAAATTCATCACGGAGAGAGTTCCGTTGGAGCGACAATCTGCGTTTGGGAGCGTCTCGAAAAAGACTTTTCCCGTGAGGCTGAACCCGTTAAAGGTAACTAATCTAGCTAGAGATCCTTGCCAGAGTGGAGAGATTATGCAGTGAGGTTTTTTCTTTAATGTTCGAACTCTCTAATTTTTAAAAATATATCTGGCTTATCCCCATGGAAAGCTAATTTGCATGGCCACTTTGATAGTACAGGTTAGGAAACCCTCAATTGTGCGCTGTTTAACAGAATCTGCTGTTCTGCTTTAGGAGTCGACCAGCCTTGTTATACTGCGTCATCCTAGGATATCTCGAGAAAGGAGTCGACCTACCGAATGAAGTTTTTTCTAATTTTTCTCTCCATATTGACTTTATTAACTATTGCTACAGGAGTGGCGGCCATGATGTTTTTTGGAAACAAGGATCGTGAGGTGATTGATATTGTACTAATGTCACCACTTGAAGGCGTTCTTACATATAACGGGAAACCGTTGCCCAAGCAAGAGATGAAATTGTGGCTTAAATGGAAGGATAAGAAAGGCGAGCATTTTACTTATGTGACTGATGAAGAGGGACGCTTCGCCATACCAGAACATAAAGTACGCGATAGCCTTAATCCTTTTGCGCAACTGGTGATTCGACAAGAGCTAACCACTCAGATTAATGGAAACGAATATGAGGTGTGGGTTGGCTCAAAAAAGAGACCAGAGCTTTTTGCTGAGCTGACTGGTCAGCCTGTTGACGTCATTTGCGATATTGCGACTGAGTATTCGATTGTGGAGGGAAATCGGTCTATCGCGAGAACAGTATGTATTTGGAGTAGTTTGATAAACTAGGGAGGACACTATTAGATGGAATTAAATCCTTTTGATGCAGCGCGCTTGGCTGATCGTATATATGACATTCAAAATGAGAGTGATTTGAGTTTTTTAGCTCGATTCTCCTTTTTAAAAATCCACCAAGAATCTTCATCTGTAGTATTAAATTAACGGCAAAAGTCGGTGGCCGAGTTATCAACGCTCATAGAGACGGATTCGGAGTATGCATTGAAGGTAAAGGAATTCACGATGGGGAGATATTTTTAGCGTTTCGTGGTACCACTCGAGAAAATAACGATGCAGACTTAATCACCGACGCGAGAATAGGTTTAAGTTTTTCTTCTTCTGGAGCATCGGTTCACTCCGGATTCCACTACTGCTTTTTAAGCATGGCAGATGCTATTCGCCAATACATTCTGGGATTAGGGAAAGTAAAACACATTCATTGCATTGGCCACAGTTTGGGTGGCGCAGTAGCTACGCTAGCTGCCGATTGGGCTGCGCGAGCACTCAAAGTACCTGTCACACTGTACACCTTTGGTGCGCCCCGCGTCGGGGGTTATGGTTTTGGAAGTCAGTTCTCTCGGCGGTTTGATTCGGCAAATACTCATCGCGTTTATCATAGAACTGACCCGGTGCCATTGGTTCCTCTCTATCCCTACATGCATGCGCCTTTAGGCGATTTGGGGCATTATTTGCCGTCCACTGAACCCTTATCAACCGGGGGAGCGCATTCGATTGAGAAATATATTAAATCAGTTGAGGACAATAACGATTGGAGCCTTTTGCGAGCAAAACCAGAGCAGCCTTACACACTAGAAATCGCCATCGAAAATTGGCTCAAAAGTAAAAGCCCCGTTAATCCGGCGTCGCCGACATTTTGGCGATGGATCGATTCCGCCATCATTTACGTTATGAAAAAAATTAGCATCAACGCACTTCATACGATTCAAATCGGATTGATTGGAACTTTTACTCTCGCAGATAAGATTGCTTATTTTCTAGAAAAAGGTATTTCGTTCGGTGAGCGGATAAGTATTTGGGTTGAGCGCCTAATGCGGAAAATTATGCAGGCCGTAGGTATGCAGACAGCCAAAGGCGCTAAAGAGCTTACACGTGGATTTATGCGTTTTGTTTTGATGCGTCTAACTGCGGTGGCTCATGCACTCGCTCGCGCGGCGATTCAGAAACTTAATCTTTAATCCTTTTTACAAAATGCCATGGCTATAAGCCATGGCATTATTTATCGAAACTACAAACCACCCACCGATCCACATAAAGTGCGGCCGATACAGCTTTGATTATTTTCCCAGCCCCAACTATTGGGCGATCCCGCGCAGAGCAGATAGCGAGTGCCATACCAGTTGCATTGGGCTGGGGATGCTTGAGAACTGCTTGACTGGCTAGACATACTTGAACTGCTCGATGCCGGAGCTGACGAACTGCTCCCGACTACCTGGCCACCGTTGTAGGCACAAGTATCGTAAGCGATACAGCTTTGGCTGTCCTCCCAGCCCCAACCATTGGTGGTGGTGCGACAAATTGGGTGTAGGCTGCCGTACCAGTTGCACTGTTGTGCGCTCGATTGAGAGCTAGACGAGCTTGTTGACGAAGACGAGCTGCTCGACTGGCTCGATGACGAAACCGACGATGAGCTACTGCTTGAGCAGGTATATACGCTTGCCAGTACCGATGTTGAACGAATACCGTTCACACCGTTGATCGCGCGGTCGCCCCAGGTTGTGAGGCTGTTAGGATTAAAATTATTCACCATATCGAGATCGGTGCAGCAAGCGCCGTTACCCGACCACGACCAAATCAAATAGCCGATACCTTTATCCTGCGCGATTGCCATAATGCTGTCGGCATCGACGTGGCTGCCATTATGGGCCCAACCAAATTCGCCCACTACTAACGGCAAACCTTTGGCAAGAAAGCGCGTGATGTAGCTGTTGATCTTGGAATAAGTTTGATACACCTCGTACATGTGAACGCTAAAGACTGTGTTGTTGAGCGGGTCGGCAGCGGCAACAGTCTGGGCATTGTTTAGCATGATCTCTTCCCAGTCCTGCCCCCAGTTGGGCGCGTCTACCATTAGCATATGGGTGAGGCCGGCATTACGAAGCTGCGTGATCGCGGCAACATGTCCATTCACCCATGCGCTGGCAGGTTGATTATTGCCGAACGGCTCGTTCGCAATATTGATGATGACGTAATCTTCCTGACCAATGAGTTGGCTGGCGTTATCAACCCAAAATTGTGCTGCGCTCGCTAAGGTACCTGCTGCCGCAGCTTCGCCGTAGCCAGTCGCGTCGTGCACTTCAAGAACACAAACAAGCTTGTGAGTCTTACACAAGGCGATGAGTTGGCTGATCTCATTTGCACTGGTGCGATTCCATTGGTCGCCGTTGGATAACACTATGCGAACGGTGTTAGCGCCCGTTGCGGCGATGTTGGCGATTGCACTGGTTTGCGATTGAAACCACGCGTGGGGGTGGTTGATTCCGCGCATGACGAAGTTATTGCCGTTGGCATCGAGAATTTGAGTCCCCGACACCTGAAAGCCAGCTTGTGCTGTGCCGATTAGGCAAAGAGCGGTAATTACCCCGCGGACGAGATGATTCATTATTCTTGTTAACATGGTTAATCCTTACGCTAAAAGTTAATAAGTTCCTGTTAATGATTTGACTGCGAAAACTTATCCTCTAGTGGTGCACCTCCTTGGTCAGTTAATGACCTTTTCATCGTTATGGGTAGATGTAACTAGGTTTTAATTTGTAATCGTTTTCTCTGGATTATTAAGGCGAATGGCGCTTTTTTATATTATAAAATGTAATCGGTTACAGCTTGAGGCTAAAAAAAATGGCGCTTTGGCCGTCCGGTAAGGCTAATGATTAGCCAATTTGTTATGGGGTCTAAATTAGATAGCAACCGGTATCTTGTCAAATGTAAAAGCCTATTGCGCCGATTTTTGCGGAAGGATTCACGTCAGAGGCGTTTATTAAGGGCCGGCCGCTAAAGCGGTTAGGTGGCACTTGCGAGATGAATCCTGCACAATTCGCCCGTGATTGTTGAGAGGTGACTATGGCCGAAAAAGATTCTGAGCTCGATCTGTTTTTATCGGAAATGAAAGGGGTCAAGCCAATAAAAGTCGAGCGTACCGTGACACTCGACAAGGGTTTTACGGATAAGCTAAACGCTAACTCACGCCGTAAAGCCGCCACCGCCGTGCTCGAGAAAGATAAAAACTTCCTATCTGGGGAATATATCGAACCGGTCGAGCCGCTCGCCGTGATCGAATTTAAGCGCGATGGCGTGCAAACGGGCGTGTTTAAAAGCGTGAAATCGGGTAAATATCCTATTGATGCGCGGCTCGATCTTCATCACATGACCATCGATCAAGCGCGCGCGGCGGTGTATCAATTCATCAAAGACTGCATGAGTTACGATATTCGCTTTGCGCTTATTACACACGGCAAGGGCGAAGGGCGCGGCGAAATGGCCGCGATTAAAAGTTGCGTCGCACACTGGTTGCCGCAATTTCCTGAAGTGCTCGCGTTTCACTCGGCACAACGCCACCACGGTTGGGTCGGAGCAACTTATGTCTTACTCAAAAAGAGTGAAAAGAAAAAGCTCGAAACTTGGGAGCAAGCCCACAAGCGCTAGCTCGATAAGATTGGGACAAAAAACGCCGCGATTGCGGCGTTTTTTATTTTATTCAGGAAGCTGTAACAAAATCCATTCTTCGGTTTCCAGAGCGTTGAGCTGCTGGTTGGTCTTGAACCACGCATCGGCGGTTTCGTCGCTAATTTCGCGAAGGCGATTGCCCAAGAGCCATTGTTTAATTTGGGCAATGTTATTCGCATTAAATGCCGCTTGAGCGTCAAATAGGCTCAAGCGACGATCCACTTCGATAATATCTTTTTCTTCGTCAAAACGATCATCGAGGTCGTCCCAATGAAAGGTAATGAGATTGTTTGTCATAGGATGACCTCGTAATAATTAATTGTTAGGTATCTCGTCGACGTCCACTTGGCCGCTTAATCGACGCGTGATGTGACTCCAGCACATACCAATAGTAAGCATAAGAGCAAGAAAAATTTCGATCACCCACGCGAGCGCCGAAATATTATCGCGGCTTAACCAGCCCCAATAAAAAAAGAGCCAAACCAAGCAGGCAAACAATTCACCTAAAATAAAAATTCCGATGTTGCCGAGTGAATTTAATGTGGCTTTAACGTAAATCCCCCAGCCGATAATCAGAACGATACCCGCGAGCACAATGTAAGGATTGATTGCCCGCAAGTTGTCCGACACCCAATGCACGTAAGAATAGCCGGTCGGGTTGTACGAGAGTAGAACTAATGCGAGTGCGAATGCGAAGCGTAAAACAAAGCCGCCAAGAGTTAACTTCATAAAGTGATCCGATTATTGTCCGAAATATTTGCGCAGTTTAATAAAACCAATACTGGCATCTGGGTCGTAGCCCATTGCCGTAATAAAGTCGCGGGCATCGCGATTTTCTTGGGCACTTAAAAGCACAATGCGGCTGGCATTTTTTTCGATGCAAAGATTCTCGATGTAATCCACTAAACTTTTACCGATTCCCTCACGAAGATAATGGCGGCTGACCACCATATTCTCGACCAGCGCAAAGGGCGTATCGTTTTTTAAAACATCCTGACAGAAAAAAACTGTCGCTGTGGCGAGTACTTCACCAGCCTCTTCACTCACTAGCACGTGGGTATCGGTGGACGCAGCCAGCGTGTCGAGTCGAGTTGGGTCAACGTCGATAGTTTCGTAGGGATGAAGTTCTTCATAAAGTGCTTTAAGCGCAGGTGCATCACTGCCCTGAGCGCGACGAATGTTGCGCATGGGATTGATCCTCTTTTAAGGGTTGAGCCAATACGAACGGCTTGACAACTTGAGCCCAAAGAACGGCATCGCTTTCTTGCCATGCGATGGCTTGCTCGTCGGTCACTTGCCCCACCAAACCATCGTTCATCCATTGCTTAATTTGCTTTGCATCGTCGAGTGCAATGGCGGCGCCAACCAGCGTAAGGTCGAGCGTTTCGCTAACGTAGAGTAGGGTTCCGTTAGCGAAGAATCGTGCGAGTTCGGACCAGGCAATTTGGGCAGTTTCGCGATTGAGTTCGGCGGCTAGCGCCGAATCGAGAATGGTCGACATGGAAGTCCCTCGGTGAAAAAGGCGTCATTATACCGTGGTTAGAAAACCTCGGTCATTCTTCTCCCCAACGAGGCATGAGTGTTTGCGGGATATCGAGTTGGTCGAGAATCCGTGCGACTACAAAATCGATGAGCTCCTCAACCGAGCGAGGCTGCATATAAAATCCCGGGCTCGCGGGGAGTACCACGGCGCCCATTTGCGTGAGTTTAAGCATATTTTCGATGTGAATTTGCGAATATGGCGTTTCGCGAGGCACGACGATGAGCTTGCGCCGCTCTTTTAACGCTACATCCGCTGCTCGCTCGATGAGGTTATTGCTCGCGCCATAGGCGATCGCGCTTAGCGTCCCGCCGCTTGCAGGGCAAATCACCATCGCCGTGGGTGAGCTTGAACCAGACGCAACCGGCGAAAACCAATCGTTTTTTTCGAGTAACACTAACTGGTCTTCGTCGGCGCCAAATTCGGCAGTTAAAAAGGCCAGTTGCTCGGCGAAGGTTTCGGGTAAATCCAAATCGGTCTCGGTTCGAATTACCACTTCTGCAGCCGATGAAATCATCAAATAAACTTTAAAATCAGCGTTAATAAGGCACTGAAGCAAGCGCAACCCGTACTGCGCTCCCGATGCGCCCGTAATGGCGAGGGTGATCCGGCGTGACGACATAAGGCACCTAAAGTCAGAACGTTAATAAGATAAGGAATTGCCGCATCTTAGCACGCTTCAAAACGCATCAAAAAACCGCCGTGGATATTCGGAACATTCGTCGTAAACAGGCAAATTTCTGCATGGGTTATATGCTTAAACACAAGGCGATAATCCTCAAGGAGAAAGACATGTGTTCCGAAACCCATCAACACGCATTTACCAATTTTAAAGCCGCGGTCGTTAGGCAATCTGGCGGGCCGTTTGAAATTGAAGAAATTTCATTAGATGCGCCTCGCGATGACGAAGTGGTCATCAAAATTGTTGCCACTGGAATGTGCCACACCGACATGGTGGTGCGTGATCAAATTTACCCAGTTCCCCTGCCTATAGTGCTAGGGCACGAAGGCTCTGGCGTGGTAGAGCGAATCGGCCGCGACGTCACCAAAGTACAAGTGGGCGATCACGTAGTATTAAGTTTTTTACCTTGTGGTGGGTGTCGCGCATGCCAAGAAGGAGCGCCGGCCAGTTGTGAAAACTTTAACCTTTATAACTTTTCTGGTGCGCGTCCTGATGGCTCTCACGCGCTATCCGATAAAGATGGCAAACCACTCAGCGACCGATTTTTTGGGCAATCATCCTTTGGTGTTTACGCACTCGCGAATCAAAAAAATATCGTTAAGGTTTCTAAAGACGCGCCGCTCGAAATTCTCGGCCCGCTAGGGTGTGGAATTCAAACCGGCGCCGGCGCGGTGCTCAATGCACTGAAGGTTCGAGCGGGTGACAGCTTCGCCGCGTTTGGCGGAGGCGCAGTCGGCCTGAGCGCGATTATGGCTGCTAAAGTTGCCGGCGCTACCACAATCGTCGCGATCGACTTGGTCGACTTGCGGCTGGAGCTTGCTAAAGAACTCGGCGCAACTCATGTAATTAATTCCAAAACTGAAGATGCGGTGAAGCGTATTAAAGAAATTACCGGAGCCGGTGTTGATTTCTCTCTCGATTCGACTGGAGTTACCGCCGTGATTCGACAAGCCGTTTTGGCGCTTCGCCCAAGAGGCACCTGCGGTGTGGTTGGCGCATCAAAGCCGGGCGCAAATGTGGAGATCGACATCAACGATTTTATGCAAAACTGCAAACGTATGCGGGGCATCGTTGAGGGTGATGCTGTGGCCGAACAATTTATTCCACGCTTAATCGACTTGCATCTTCAAGGTCGATTCCCATTCGATAAACTCGTCAAAATGTACCCCTTTGATAAAATCAACGAGGCAGCAGAAGACAGCGAGAAGGGGATTACGTTAAAGCCAATTATTAAGATTGGATGATTAAAAACGCCGGCGAAAGCCGGCTTTTTTAATTAAAGCTCAGGGAACATGATTTCTAGTAAGTATGTAACAGTGAAAGGAATGAACCATGTCAAGCAGAGTGATGCCAGCCAAAAATCTTTTTTCGTTGAGTGCATCAAGACGGTTTTTGCATTAATAATACTGACTTTTAGGGAAAAAGATTTTGGTAAGGCGATGACCATTGCGTATGTGATGAATCCCCCCCATAAAACCTGAAGATATAGTGGTTCTGGCAAACCTGCATTTCTTATTCGCCGTTGAAGAGGCCTTTTTGATAAGAAGCAGAATGAGACCAACACTACGGCGGCATAGAGGAAGGAAAATCCGTAAAGGACAAAGTAGAAATCACTCATTTATTCTATTCCAAATTTGCTCTGTGAATGACTGAGCTTTTTTATCTGCGGCCAAAGAAACCGCTGTTCCAGCCCCTATCCCTATTCCAATAATAATGACCCACCCTACGGGATTTGAGAGCAAGGCAATTGATGCTAATCCAGTGCCTATGGCAGTTCCAACCGTTAGTCCCGCTACGGTGCCTACAACCAATCCAGATGTTTGCTTTGCCAATTCTTTCTCCCACTCGCCACCCTGCTTATAGATGTCATGAACGGTATTCGCTCTCATTCCTGCATCGATAGCAATAAGCCCTGGCCCCAATACTTTAGATGTATTAACAAGTTTTTGTACATTAATTGCTTCCTGATTGGATGCAATTTCCAAGCGGCGACTAAATGTAGGCTTTTCTGCAAGACTTATAATTTTTTTGGGGCTGGTCGGATAACCTTTGGGGTTGTGTGATGTTCTCGATGCTAACTCAAATCTTTTCATTTCTAAGTTGAATTGAGTTTGCAACTTTCTTCTTGTATGCCCGACTTCTTGCCGAAGCTGGACTCTTCTCGCCCCAGTAAAGCGGCCAGAGCCTTTTAGATTATGCAGCTTCCGGACAGCCTCATGATGTTTAATTAGTGCCAATTGAAAGGAGCTCATCCTGTGTGAGATGCTTGTCAAAGCGGCGCCGGATGCCGTTATTCCGGCCGATGCATCGAGAGGAGGAAGAGATATGGAGGCAAGCTCATTGCTGTAAAAGTTTGCTACGGTCGTCAAAGAATCCCCGAATTGGTCTATTCCACACATTAGATTATGTCGCGCTCTAGGCGTCAGCGAGCCCAATGTTTGAGTAATAATTTTCGCCTCTGGGTGCAGCGTTTCTGTGTTGAGACAATAGGGCATATGGGCATTCAAACCATTGCAGCTCAATGTATTGTTCTTCTTTAAATATTGTTGAACCTCCGCTTCTATGGATAGTTCTTGGGCAGAGATGTTGCGAGAAGGGAAAAATATATCGGGCATGTCAATCCATTCCTTGGCTTTTGTCGAAAAGAGAATTGTCGCTGAACACTGGGTGGAGGTAAATCCAGCCGATTCCTAAAGCTCCATTTTGAGAGGCTAATCACATGTATGTAAGAAGCCATATCAAAATCGAGATTTTCCAGTTGGCGGCAAGAGAGTGTTTGGGTAGTGATTAGTATTTGGTGGAACCCCAAATCCTATCATTGATCGATAAAGTGCATTCCCGTCGGGCAGCTGGTGTGCCTTACTCTTCGGGTTGATTTCCAAAAGGGCGCCACGCAGCACCTGCGGTGTGGTTGGCGCATCAAAGCCGGGCGCAAATGTGGAGATCGACATCAACGATTTTATGCAAAACTGCAAACGTATGCGGGGCATCGTTGAGGGTGATGCTGTGGCCGAACAATTTATTCCACGCTTAATCGACTTGCATCTTCAAGGTCGATTCCCATTCGATAAACTCGTCAAAATGTACCCCTTTGATAAAATCAACGAGGCAGCAGAAGACAGCGAGAAGGGGATTACGTTAAAGCCAATTATTAAGATTGGATAATTAAATAACTATCCAGTATTGAAAAAGCCGACGAGAGTCGGCTTTTTCAATAATTTAGTGGTGGCTGAGGCTATAGAAGGAATAAGATTGTCAGTAGTGCAACAGCAGTTGCCATCAACAGTCTTCCGAGAAACTTGTCAATAGGGCGGCCATAGTGTCGAATAAGTTTTGCTTGCATAATCAATTCTAAATTTTCTGCGCCATTATCCAGTACAAGTAGCACTATAGAATACTCAATACACGGTCCACCAATGATTTTAAGATATAGCGGCTCTTCGCCCTGATTATCGATAATATTGCGAGTAATTCGCCGGGCGCTTACGAAATAGAAAATTAAATATAAAACAATTGTAAGAATTACGAGTATGGCGAATATGTGAACTGATGCTGTTAGTTATGATAAGCCGTGGAATCTCGATTTTAAGATATTGCGGCAGTTTGGATTGAGGTTTTTATTGGAGTTTACAAAATCGTATTGTCAGTTGGCGGATGAGCTTTTCATGGTAATTTGCCAGTATTACGAGCACTAAAAGGGGCAAATAATTTAACGCGTCGTGTTGTCTATAACCGTTACAATGGCTTCGCCAATAGTTAACTAAATGTCGGTTCTATTAAGCGGTTTCAAGTCATTTGAAATTCTTAAAACCGTTACGACTCCTGCTATTTAAACTCTGTGATAATGCATTTTGCATCGGTGTTCAAGACTAATAGAAATTTAATTTGGTGTTAAGAATTGTGTTCCTGACGAACACTGCTTTGCTGTTGAATTTGGTTTCGTCATCACATGTGATTCGATGCAAAGTCACCTACAGAGATCATCAATCTTAATACCTGTTGATTGTGTTTTTTTCGCCTCAATGATTCTTTCGTCGATGTAACGCTTATTCATACTGAGATTTTATTTAAAATAGGTTGGGTGGCAATCCCATCATTGTCACAGTCTGGTTTTTAGGAATAGGTCATAGACTATAAAGTTATGTTTGCTAGATAATATTAGGGCAGTCTGAGACCCTAGATACCATTCGGCCGGACTGATCAAAACGTATATAAGGGATTAGAGTTAATATCGATTAAAGGGATATTTATCTATGGAAAATGACTCCTATAAAATATTTAAATCAGTTGGTCTGGGTGGTGCGAATATTCCGGCCGACGTGAAGGTAATTCAAAAATTGTTAAATCAGGTTGTTGAGGGTAATTTTTTAAAACCTCTGGATTTACTCGTGGTTGATGGTAAGGTCGGTAAACACACCAGGCATGCGATAAGTGAGTTTCAACGCCGGCTGGTAGGTTTCCCTATTCCTGATGGGCGAGTAGATCCCTCCGGTCAAACAATCAAAAAGCTCGTAGCATTTATATCAGAACTGAAATCAAAAACTATACGCGATCTGCAAGCGTCTAGCTTTTCCAAAACTTACAAGAAAATAGAATTGGACAAAATGGAGGCTCGGCCTAAGGTAAAACTCGTGGTTCTAGATGCCCCCTCGTATCCACCCGGTGTCGGATTAGAACTTAGGGGGTTGAATCGGGAGGAATTTGTAAAACGAGTTTACGAGGAGGCAAAGAAAGAGCAGGCTGTTTCAAAAGTGCCCGCAGGAGTAACGACTGCGCAGGCAATTCTCGAGACTGGATATGGAAAACATGTGCCATCAGATATAAAAACTGGAGTCTATAGTTTCAATCTTTTCGGTATTAAGGGAAACGGGCCGGCAGGGAGTGTCGAAGTTTATACGCATGAGTACATAGGTGGAGTAAAAACTCGAGTGGTAGATAAGTTTAAAGCCTATCATAACTTTTCCGAATCAATTTCAGGGAGGACACATTTTTTTCAAACTAATCGTCGTTATAGAGTTTTGTTCTCATCAGAAGATGCAATTAAATAGGCTGACGGTCTGCAAGCCTGCGGGTATGCAACAGATCCTAAGTATGCTGACAAACTGAAATCTTTAATCAAACAGTGGAAGTTAGAAGAATGAAAAACAATGCACTAATTGGCTTTTTTATCTTTTTATTTTTCTCAATGGTTGGCTGTAACTTGACTGCTGAAGATAGCGTACATGCAAAGTATCAGGGCGCCGATGAATTTATTTCAGCGATTTTATCCTCTGATAGAGAAAAGCTGGACGAGATGATGTCTGATGACGGTTTGCTTATCTGTCGGATTTTTGTCTCCGGTAATCTTGGCGGGCGGGGTGAGGATTCGTGTAGTAACTACAAGGTTGGCGCGCTTAAATTTGACGAAGGAGTCTTTGCACCTGTAACTGGACAAACGGATATCTCTTTGAATTGGCTTTTCTCTCAGTCGATTACTCAGATTAAAACTAGTGCTATGGTTTTTTTTGAATCAAAAAATCCAATAGCAATAAGTAGTCCGCATAAGACGGCAACCGAGCTGGTTGAGTTATTACAGGGTGTTAAGCAGGTGCTTGATGGCGAGCCTGTAATGCTAGGTTATTCAAATGGCAATTATATGCTATTAGAAGTGCAGTTGATTGATGACGTTTTAGTAGGAGGGATGGCCTTCTTTGAAACTGTTGACGGGGTGGATAAGCTGGTCGCAATTTATGATTTGCGATAGCGTATTTCAGACCCTGTGGTCGATGTTGCCATCTAGTTAATGATCTATTTGAATGAAATGGGAAAGTGTAGAAAGCCGACGAGAGTCGGCTTTTTTGATGAATGTTAGTGGCTTTATTAAGTGTGACGAAATTTACATAAGAATGCCTGTTGCGGTATGCGGGAGGGTACTCTCGCGTGAGTGATTCGCGCATTTACTGTAGAATTATTAGCATTAGTTAGCGATAGGGAAATCGGTTTATGAACAGTTTAAAAATAATAGGTTTGGTGCTGTCTTTGACCGCGGCAGCGCTCACTGCTGCTTTGCAGGAAGATTCTCTCCAATATACGCTCGTAGAAGAGTCCTCGTTAGATAATGGGGGGTGAAGTTGGTAGTAATTCATTCTTTGATCTTCGCTACCCCATTTTTGCAAACGGGGATAATGCTGCCTCAATCAATCGCGAAGTCGAGAAAATTATCGAGAGTACCCGATGTGTTGATGGCGATGGAAATCGTAATGCCAGTGTTGAAGTTACATTTTTGACGCCGTCATATCTCAGCTTATTTTACGTTTCTGCTGTCATGTGCGAGAGTGATATTCGCGAACGAAAAATTAAGGGCGTGGTGAATTTTGATTTGGCTACAGGTGAGCAGTTTGATATGGCCGGTAAGTTTGATCCGACCAAAGCCTCTGAATTGTTTGCACGAGTCAATCACGAAATAAATCGCCATATGGCAGAGCACACTCCAGAAGACTCAGCGTGTGAAAAAGCGGAATGGCAAGATGCCTATTTATCTGGCGAGGGTGTCGTATTTGATTATGAGATTTGGTTTGGCTATTTTCCTTGTTATGGGTCAACGGTAATACCATATTCGGAAATAGCTGAGTATTGGGTGGGTGAGTTGCCGAATCAAAGGGAGAACCGTGCGTTATTGGTGCAAGAATCTGAGTAAATTAAAGAAGGTGCCGCGAGGTGCCTTTTTTGATTGAAACAAGTATTTTGAATAGCGAACCGCTCATTGAAAAGCCCGCATTGGCAGCGTTTCTGGTGGGCTTTTTCTCTAATAAGAATTTAGTCAAGTGATCTAATCATGTGTAAGTTTTGGTCGATGATTTTCGCTCGCTCAAGATCGCCAGCCAGAGAATCTCTTTTATTGACTAGAAGGCGTCTTACTGAATCGGCTTCGCAAGAATCGATGAGGCTTTCATGTATTTCAATTTCCGTTTCAAGGATATCAATATAGTTCCAGGTGGCGACGCGGAATTTTGCTGATGACGTTGCATCATAACTTTGACGGAGCACTGGAAAATTATTGTTTTTAAGATATTCCGCCTGATAGTTTTTAGATGGCATGCGTGGATTTAAAGATGTGATTACCCTGTCGATACTTCCCTCAAATAGTTGGTTTTAGTCTGCATCAGATATTTTCAATAACTCAACACGATGGTGATTTTCAAGCAGCTTTTTCTTATCATTTTGAACTTTATCTAAAATATTAAGAGACTGGCTAAACTTGACGTCCTTTTTGTGAGTGTTGAGTATCTCCCTGTTGTCTTGCTCAATCTTATGTTGCGATCTCAGTGCGTGGTAGACGAGCGCAATCATAATTATTGAAATGATGGGATTTAGTACGCCCCCTACAAAATCCCCAAATTGCCCAAACTCTTCAGGGCCACCTAGAGTGAACCTGTCGATGCTTGGGCTGTACCAGTAAGCTACCGCCATCACGAAGATGACTGCCGCAATCCACTTTGGATATTCGTTTATAAATTTATCTTCTTGTGGTTTATTTTTATTGTCTTCGGGCATTAACAAGTCCTTCTTTTTACTTTGCCCAGAGCTTACTTACCAGCTTCCCATGCACTCCCCCAAATCCACCATTACTCATAATCACGATATGTGTGTTGCCGTTGGCGAGTGAGAGGGCGCCTTCGATGAGTTGGTCTAAATCGCGGTAGAGTTTTGCGGGAACGGGGCTTTTGTTAACGACTTCGTCCATCGCCCAGTTGGCGTTGGCGGGTTGGAACCAGAGGGCGACGTCGGCGTCGGTGATGCTTTGGTTGAGCGCATCTTTGTGCACGCCCATGCGCATGGTGTTGGAGCGTGGTTCAATCACGGCGATGATTTTTTCGTTGCCGACTTTTGCGCGAAGTCCTGCGAGGGTGGTTTTAATCGCGGTGGGGTGGTGGGCGAAGTCGTCGTAGACTTTGATTCCATTTTTGTCCGCGAGTAATTCCATGCGGCGTTTTACACCGGCGAATTGGCCGAGCGCTTCGGCAGCGATCTCGGGAGTGACGCCTACGTGGCGCGCCGCAATCATAGCCGCAAGGCCGTTGTTCACGCTGTGAATGCCGGTGGATTCCCAGTTCACGCAGGCAACTTTTTCTCCATCTAAATAGACTTCAAACGCGGTGCCGTCTTCGCGCATGAGTTTGGCTTGCCACTGTGCGCTTTGCTCTTGCCCATCGTTTGCGATGGCGAATTTGGTTTCTGGCGTCCACAAGCCTTTGTCGATGACTTGTTGCAGAGATTCAACACCCGCCGGGCGAATGATTAATCCGTTATTGGGAACAGTGCGCACGAGGTGATGAAATTGCGTTTGAATGGCTTCGAGATCTTTAAAAATATCCGCGTGATCAAATTCCAAATTATTGAGAATCACGGTGCGCGCGTTGTAGTGCACAAACTTGCTGCGCTTATCAAAAAAGGCGCTGTCGTATTCGTCGGCTTCCACCACAAAAAATGGCGAACCGCCTAAGCGGGCCGAGGTGGGGAAGTTCTTGGTCACGCCGCCAATTAAATAGCCGGGCGCCATGTTGGCGTACTCCAAAATCCACGCGAGCATGGAGCTGGTGGTGGTTTTGCCGTGGGTGCCCGCAACCGCTAATACCCATTTGTCTTGTAGCACGTGTTCGCGCAAAAACTGAGGGCCGGAGGTGTAAGGCAGATTATTGTTGAGCACGTATTCGACGCAGGGGTTGCCGCGGCTCATGGCGTTGCCGACGATGACTAAATCGGGCGCGGGCGTTAATTGCGCGGGGTCGAAGCCTTCGGTAAGTTCAATACCTGCGGCCTCTAGTTGCGTGCTCATGGGCGGGTAGACGTTGGCGTCGGAGCCTGTGACCTTGTGGCCAAGTTCTTTTGCGAGTTGAGCAAGGCTGCCCATAAAGGTGCCGCAAATACCGAGAATATGAATGTGCATGATATTTCGCCGTTTTGAGAACAATAGCGCGAGCTTACCATGCACTTTAGCTTTAGCAATCTTGTTGCATGTCTAGTTGTTGCGATCGGAAGGAAATTTAAGGCTGGAGCGATCGCTGGCAGCCTTAGGAGATACAAATGTTAGAGAGCGGCAATTGCCTTTGGGATGTATCTATCGCGTTTCTGCGATTTCATTTTAGTGAGATCGGCAAGGAACAATCCGTCTAGGCAATGCCCAAATTCTGAGTCGACACTAAAGTCGAGCAGCTGAAATCCACCTTCTTCAAATAACGCCGCATATTGTTTGAACAACACAGGGAATTTGACATTGTGATACACGAATGAGCGTTGCAGCTTTTCAAAAGCATCTCGCTGGGTTAAGCCTTGGTAGTCGCGATCGAATTTTTCACGAGTGTCGGCGGGAATCGCAAGCGGGTGCTTTCCCTGTGCCAAAGATAAAGGCGAGGCGTAATAACGGCGGTAAAAGAGAGTTAATTCGTCGCGCAAGATTTGGGGGTAACGCGCGCTCAAGCTAACAGGGCCGATCAAGTAACGAATATCGGCATGATTAGAAAGGTAAGCGCCCAGCCCTTGCCATAAATAATCTAGGCTCGCTTTGCCCCAGTAATTGGGGTGGACAAAACTTCGGCCTAATTCGAGCGTCTGTTCAAGGTAGGGCGTGATGGCGTCTTGGTAATCAAAAAGTTCGGCGGTGTAAAGCCCGAAGCCTTGTTCGTGTTCCGGCGTTGGGCGGCCAACGCGATAAGCACCAGCGATGCAAAGATTACGCTCGTCCCAAAGCACTAAATGATCGTAGCGGTGATCGAAGTTATCCAAATCTCGCTTCGCGCCTGTGCCTTCACCGACCATGCGAAACGTCAGCTCGCGTAAGCGTCCAATCTCGCGGAGCACGTGTGGGTGATCGTAATAATTGCACAATACTATGGCGTTGTGATCGCGGGTGCGGCCAAGTTCGGTTGCAGTTTTAATTTCGGCGGCAAGTACGCCAACGTCTTCAGGGTGAGCGATGGTTTTTTCGGTGACGAACTCCGATGTCTTTCCCTTACCAATTTTATAAACGTGCTTTTTTAATCGGCGAATTAAATTTTTATCGACCAGTTGATGATTCGATAGCGCCGATGCGGGGATCAATTCACCGATACGAAAGCGTATATCGTTAGCGCGCTTGTTAAACATTTCGTTGGCGAGCAATGCGGTTCCCAAGGGTTTGAATAGCATGGATGCGCCGTAAAATAACAATGAATTTTTAGCGCTAATGTGAATGGGGAGTATGGGAGCTTGCGCCTTGCGAGCGAAATGTAAAAAGCCGCCTTGCCAGGGTCCGTCTTTAATTCCTCGCGGGGTTGCGCGCGAAACTTCTCCGGCGGGAAAAATAATAACCGCGCTGTCGGATTCAAGTGCAGCCAACACTGATTTATAACTATTTTTGTAGGCAGTTCGTGTCATGTTATCAAGTGGCAGCAGGCTTCCACTTAGCGGTGTAATGCTGTTGAGCAAATCGTTCGCAATAATTTTTACATCCGCTCGGACTTCTTTCACTAAACGCAAAATGGCTAAACCGTCGAGCGAGCCGATAGGGTGGTTCGCCACAATGACCACACGACCTTGCGCGGGAATATTTTGTTTATCGCGTTGCGAGACGGAATAAGTAATGTCGAGGTGCTCAAACAATCGATCAATAAAATCCACGGTATTACTGGATTGGTTTTTTTGCAAAAACGCATTGATGGTGGATTCGCGCATGATTTTGCGAAGAAAAGAGAGGGTCGGTTTGCGAATAATTGGTGAGGTGCTGGCAAACGCAGGAAATTTATGAGTTAGCGAGCGTTCGATGTCGAGCATAGTAAAACCTTAGTCTGATATAGCCTGATTCCAGATTAAGGTGCGATTGTGGCAGTGGGGTGGCAGATTTGTTTCAGGTCGATGACAGCGGCTTCGCAATAAAAAAAGCCCCAGCAAGCTGGGGCATAAAATCAGTCTAAGGGGACTGCGGAGAACACTTATTCCAAGACGGGAGCCGACCAATCCATCACGCTACTGGCATCGCCAGTCGCCGTTGGATGAGGGTCAATGCCACCGGTGACAGCGGTGCTGTCATCTTTGAGGAATTTTTGCAGATTCGCTTTAAATGGCGCGGTATGTTCGGTGCGGAACTCGCAGTGAGAACCGGACGCGACGTTAGAGTGATAGGTGATGTTGTTTTCGGCATCTAAGGCTTTATAAATCTCGGCTCCGGCGACCGCCGCTACGTGCGCACTCTTGGGGCCGAGATTCGCAATATGGGGGTTGTCCATAATGAACAAGCCTCGCGGTGCGATTAAGCCAATAATGGCGTGAGTGTCGATGGGTAGCTTGTTGATGTTGGCGGTGTAGGGTGCAAAGGTATCGCCTAACCAATAGGTTTCGCCGTAGGCACTAATGGCCGACTGTGCGCCTTCGGCGGCCAATCCACGCCACATAGGTACGCCGCCGCTGCCGGATTCAAGCGGTAACGTGAGCTTGATACGCTGATCGAATGCGCCAATCGTAAAAGCAGCTTTTCCGAATCGAGAGCAACCGAATACGCCGAGTTTGTCAGCGTCGATCATTGCAGGCGTTTCTGATTGCGAAAGGATTTCTAAGGCGTCGATCAATCGGCTGACGCCCCACGACCAAGCTACGAGCAATCCGGTAGAACTATCTGCGCCGTAAAGTGTATAGAAGGCGCCTTGTTTGTTGCTGCGAGAGCCGCTTTCTGCACCAATTTCATAGGGGTTGAGGATGATCGTCGCCACACCTTCTTCAGCGGCTTGAGTGACGGGTAAACCCCATGCGCCAAAACCTGAAATTCCAATTACGGCAGGAATGGTTCCGCTTGCGTTGGCAGGGCGAGAAATATCCGCGGCAAAGCTCGCGCTTTTGCCGTTGTGTTCAACAGTTACTTGAATTTTATTGCCATCCAAGGTCGCTGTGACTTGTTCAGGCTTTGCGGGTTTCTCACCATAGATTGCATGCTCAGCCAAGCGCAGTAACGCTTGACGCTGGCAGCGCCACTCATCTTTGGTGGTAATCCGCTCGCCTTCGTAATTTTTGAAAGGGTCGGGTAACTTGGCGTTGGTCGATTCGGCCGGATACTCGCCAAGTTCGCAGTCCGATCCGAGGTTTTCTGCCGTGGCAGGGCTAGGAGAGGGGGCCGCTGGCGGTGGAGGCGGTGGTGGTTCGATAAACTTTCCGTCAATCGAATAGACGGCAAATCCGGCCAAGGTGGCATTGTCAATGTGAGAGACGAGCTTGATCGAGAGATTTCCGTCGGTCACTAATACGTTCTCAACAGTGACTGAATAGGCGCTATCGTGACCTGCAGTGGCGAAGAGATCGAATTGCGAAATCTCTGTCGCTTGATCTTCGACCAGAACATCGAATGAGCGTTTACCCGCTTCGGTTTGATAAAGCTCGGTGAAATGCAAATGAAGGGTATAGCTGCCGCGAGTGACAGGAATCTCGTAACTGTAGGAGCCGTAGCGTTCGGTTTGGAAGAGCGCCGGTTGGCCATCACTGTTAGTGATGGTGTCGGTTGTCGAGTTGGCTGAACCGCCCGAGAAGAACCGGTCTGCACCGTAGGTTATGCCATCGTAGGTTGCTGAGCCGAAGTTTCCTGAGTCGATGGCGATCACCAACTGCGGCGTCGCAGGTTCGGGAGGCAACTCAACGGGCGTTTTTTTCGATCCGCCGCTTCCACCGCAAGCAACTAGGCTCGCACCCAATAACAAACCCACTGCACGATTTAATCGTAATTGTTCGATAAAAAGTTTCATTATTATTCTCACTTTTCCTTTATGAATTTTTATATTTTTCGAAATAGTCAAAATGACTATACATTCGCCGCAGCTGGTATACAAGTGGATGTGTGCATTTAATCGTTGAAATGTTGAAAGGGGAAAAGTGTGTGAGCGATTGCTCTTACGGAGTGCCGCAGCAAGTGCGAAAGAGGTGAAATCTAGCTGGGTGTGGCGGAAACAAAAAAGCCGTGCAGTGTTACCGGCACGGCTTTTGGATGTTGCGAAGACTTAGGCTTTAAGCACGCCTTCAACAAAGGCTTTAATCTCGGCGTCTTGGCAGTTGGCGAAGAAGCACTCTTGGAAGCGCTCGCCAGATACTGCAACTTTCACCAACTCTGGGTCGAGAGCTTTTAAACCGTCGAGATAATTCTTGTTCATCGCTTCTTTCACCGAGTTGAGAATACCCGCGTTGCGGTTTTGCGATTCGCGACGCTCTGGTGGATAGCCTAAACCACGCTCGCCTGAAAACGCTTTTTCAAAAATGTAACGCAAGTTGAGGTCTGCACCCCAGCCAAAGCCTTTAGCGAAAGGTAGCGATAAAGCGTTACCGTTATTAATTTGAGCGAACAAATAAGCATCGGATGGGTCGATACAGTAGCCGCACACAACACCTGGGTGAGCATTCAAAGACATCAAAGCGCCTTGTCCGGTACCGCAACCGGCCACTACGAAATCAACCGCTTTTGAGTTCAACAACAAGCCCGCGATGATGCCGAGGTGAATGTAAGTTAAGTAGTGGTCGTTATCGCCATTCATGCCCACGTTATAAACGGTGTGACCTTGCTCGTTGGCGACGTTTTGAAGCTGTTCGAGCACGATTGGGTTTTTAGCCGCTTGACTAAATTCGTTTAAAAGCGCGATTTTCATAGGAAACTCTCAGATAAAATGGTGAAAAACACGTTCTGCGCGAATCTCTAACGGATGCTTTAAGAACAGAAGAATCATTGCCGATGATCGAAGGTTAAGGATGATACCCAAGACGCCAAGCTTTTCAAAGCCGAGCGCCAGAGTAGCCGCCTTTGGTGGATGGGGATTAACGGTTAATTAACTGTGCCTCTTGTTTGGCGACAAGTTCTGCGTAAGGTGAGCGCAGGCCTAAAAATTTGCCACTGTCTTGTGCAACATCCACATAGAGTTGCAGTTCTTCATCGATGAGGCGATGGCTAATCAGAATTTCGCCCTTCGAGGGTTTTAAATGAATATTGTGTTGAACCACAAAATCTTTCACCAGCGATTGCTTGGTGCTTAAAGGTTCGGACAGCTCATAAACGCTTGAGGCGATATGCAAACGCGGGCTTGGGTTGCTTGCTGCGAGATTAGTGAGCAAGTGGGCACAACATACCGCGCGAAAACAACTTTCTTCGTAACTTTCACCAGTAAAGTCGATGAGCAAAACATTGCCATTGAGCATTTGGCGATGTCCTTCATAAAGATTCACCACGCTTTGCATCTGCTTTTCGAAGCGACGCAAAACCGTGGCAAAGCTTTCGCTATTAAGTTGATCGTACAGGCGGTTTAAGTTAGTGATTTGCAAACTTAACCGCACAGAAACCAGTTTGGGGGCTTCCGGCTCGGGTTCTGGGTCTTCTTCGATGACCGGTACTTTCTCAACAACGGCTGTTACCACCTCGGATGCAGTGGGCAACTTTTCTTTGAATTGTGCCCACCATTGCCGCTGAATCGACCACCAAATAATACTTAAACTGGCAAATATGGCGATCAACCAGATAATTAGAAATTGATAGTCGCGAGCTTCAAGCCGTTGCGATTGCACCAGCAAGTCGATATAGCCGTAGATGTTTTGGTTAACGGAAATAGGGGCTGAGAACAATGTGTGGCGCTCTTGCAGAGCTTGAGTGTTAAGGGTGCCCGTTTCCACAAGGGTTTTTCCCTCGACGTTGCGAATGCGCGCGCCCACAATCCAAGGATTTTGACGGATATCCACCAAGACGGCCTGCATGCTGATTAAATCTTGCTGCATGCTCGCCGCGACAGCTTGTTTCGCCGCCGCTTGCGTGACGGTATGGCCGTAGATATTAATTTTTTCGTCGGCGTTTCTAAGTGTATTGAGTGAATAAAAGATTCCCGCGATTAGGCCTAGCAGGACGATAAGACCACTAGCCAACGTCAGTTGGGGGTGAGATTTCACAAAGGATTTGAGCATAACGCTTGGCCTGTCGAATCTGTCGCTCACGGGCAGAGGTAGGGTTAACAATCAATATTAAGCTCGGCATTATAGCGATTTTTGACCAGCGGGCGCGCTTTGCTGCCTTCTGGATGAAGATTAGGCTAGAATAGCGCCCATTTTTCCGGGGCAGGGCCCCAAGCTCGCATTTGCGCAAGAGAGGCACAGTGAACGATATTTTTTTGATCAATGCATCTGGCTTGGATAAACCAGGTGTTACCCATGCGATCAGCCAAGTTCTGACGGACGCGGGTGCGCGAATATTGGATATTGGTCAGGCGGTAATTCACGATACCCTTGCTCTGGGTTTACTGGTGCAAACAACTTCGTCCGACACTGGGTGGCAAAAAGCCATCGAAGACGCCTGTGACGCGCTTAGCATCCGCGTTCGAGTACAGGCCATCACACTTGATGAATATTCTCAGTGGGTGGCTCAGCAGGGGAAAGACCGTCACATTGTGACCTTGCTTGGCCGCTCGATCGAAGCGGCACACTTGGCCGAATTGACAGGCGTGATCGCCAAGCATGGGCTCAACATCGACACAGTTTCCCGGTTATCGGGGCGTGTCGACCTTACGCAAACCGAAAGTGACGGTAAGACCGCCTGTATCGAAGTTTCGGTCCGCGGCACACCCGCCGACATCACTGCACTGCGTCGCGATTTTATGGATTTGGCTTCGCGTATGAATATCGACGTGGCCTTTCAGCGCGACACTGTATATCGCCGCAACCGTCGCTTAGTTTGCTTCGACATGGATTCCACCTTGATTCAAGCAGAAGTCATCGACGAGTTGGCCAAGGCGGCGGGAGTTGGTGATAAGGTAATCGAAATTACTGAAGCAGCGATGCGTGGCGAATTGGATTTTAAAGAGTCGTTCACCCGTCGTATGGCACTATTGGAAGGTTTGGACGAGTCGGTGCTCGCAGGCATTGCGGCATCGCTCAAGCTGACGGAAGGGGCTGAGAAACTCATCAGCACACTCAAAAAGCTCGGTTATAAAACGGCGATTCTTTCGGGTGGTTTCAATTATTTTGGTCGCTACTTACAGGCCCGTTTAGGGATCGACTACGTATACGCGAACGAGTTAGATATTGTCGGTGGGAAAGTTACCGGGAAGGTTCGTGGAATTGTGGTTGACGGTAAACGTAAAGCTGATTTGTTAGCGATGTTAGCCCAAACCGAAGGTATCTCGCTTGAGCAGGTCATTGCCGTTGGCGATGGAGCTAATGATTTGCCGATGCTCAGCATCGCTGGATTGGGTGTTGCCTTCCATGCGAAACCTCTGGTCAAAGCGTCGGCAGAACATTCAATTTCGACATTAGGCTTAGACGCGATTTTGTATTTGTTAGGATTCCGAGATCGCGATCAAGTGGTTTAATTCCATAGAAGAGCTTCTCGTACGACATAAAAAAACCGGACATGTGTCCGGCTTTTTTTATTCTCGATATGGGTTCTAGCTTTCCATATTGAAATCAAAACTCATGTTATGGCTAGGCTGTTGTAAATAGTGTCCTTGAATATAGTGGGCGCCTGCCTGCCAAAGCGTTGATAAGACGCTTGAGTTCTCCACAAAAGGCACGAGCGTAACTTTTTGCTCTTCATTAAGTTGAGCAATCAAATTCACCAGTGTTTCGGGGCTTTCATTCTTACTCTGAATATCTTTAGTAAACGAGCCATCGATTTTAATGAGATCCGCATGGACATGCTTTAAGGTATTAAACGGATTTAATGAACAGCCAAAATTGCTAATGGCAAATTGCGCTTGAATACGTTGCAATCCTTCACTGAACTGCTTAGCGCTGGTTAAGTGAGAGGTTATGTCGATTTCTCTGGCTTGGAAAGTAACAGTATTCGGTGGCAGATTGGCGGCTTTGAAAGCAAGACCTAACCAGCTCACTAAAGACTCATCACAAAGCGATTCTGGGCTGATATTGATAATAAGTTTGGTTTTGTTACCCTTGGCTCGATGCTGCGACAACATTTTAATCGACTCTAAAATCACCCAGCGGTCAATTTTCGTGATAGCGCCAATTTTGGTAGCCGTTTCTAAAAATTCTGCAGGAGAAATTTCTTGGTCTTTATCGTCGAGCATACGTAAGTAAACTTCGTAATACTCTTCCTCGGAGCCACGCAAACTAATAATCGGTTGAAAGAGTAATCGGAAGCGGTTGTTATCCAGCGCATGCTGCAAGGTGTTGACTATGTCTCGTATCTTTTCGTCCGGCTCGTCTGGCTCATAAAGCGCGACTCGTGGCTCACCGGTAATTTGCTCGGCTGCCAAGCGCGCTTGATCGAGGACGCTGTTAACGGCAACAGTGGTCTCGTTGATGATCGACAGTCCGATACGAGTTTGTAACTGCATGGTTTTCTGTTCGACATCAACAATATGCGCGTTTAACACCGACACTAAGGCTTGGGCTTTTTCCAGTGCGGCATCGGTGGTGATGTTTGGAATAATTAGCGCAAAGGTTGAGTCGCTCAGGCGACCTAGAATTTCGCCTTCTTGAATATGCTCTTTAATGACGCTAGCGATGTTGTTCAACGCAAGATCGCTGCCGGATTGACCAAAGACGTCGAGCGCCTGTTCGTTAAAGTTTTCAAAATCAATGTAGAACAAGCAACCGCGCTTACTTTCGTCGTCTTTCGCGATTATCTGATCCAGTTGCGATAACAAATACTGACGATTGTAGGTGCCGGTGGCCAAATCTTGGTATTTGATTTGTTTCAATTGGGCTTCAAGTTCTTCATTAAGCCCTGCAGATAAACTGTGCGCCGAGCGAGTTAATAATTGAATACAAGGTTCTTCATCATAAGTAACATGAGAAATTTCTACATCAACTTGCTTGCTAACGCCTTCACCGGTAATCGCGGTAAATTTGAAATTACTTGAGCCTGCATCGCTGCCTTTAAAGGTGAAATCTTTTAAGAAGTTTTTTAATTTTTCGTGATCGTCATCGGCAACCACGTCCATGATCGGCATAGCTTCGATATCGTCGGCACTTGCGTAGTCGAACATTTCGGCGAACGATTGGTTAACGTAAAGAAAGAGGCCGTCTTGCACATAGGCGATGGCATCTTTGGAGCTATCTAACAATTCTTGGCTGCGTTTTTCGGCTTCGTGGAAGCGGCGGTCGGCGATGCGACGGGCTTGGCGATGTTCACGGTTTTTTAATTCTCGGTCGATCACGAGCAAAAGATGTTGGTCGGCGTCGATATTGACAACATCGTTAGCGCCTAAGCGCAAGCCTTCGACCACCGGTGACAGGTGATCATCGTCATCGTATTGAAGAATGACGGGAACGTCTTTATTGAGTCGGCGAATCTGCCGGATAGCGGCGGCAGGGGTGACATTAGTAGTGCTTAGCTCGCCGATGAGGAGATCCCAGTTCTGTTCTTGTAGAAGTTTAGTCAGTGCTTCTTCGCTTTCGACATGTTGTGGGCGAGAAGGTCGGCCTGCGGCATTGAGCATACTTATTAAACGCTCGGCCTCTTCACGGCTGTTGTTGAGAATCAGTAAACGGATCGACTCACTTTGGCTCATAGAATAGGTTCTAGCTGGAACTCACGCGGTCATCTATCCGCGAGAGCTTGGTTATTTTGGTACTGCATAGATGAGCTTCTATCATACTCAAAAACCTTATAGGCTCAAGGTTGATCGGTAAATGTGAGAATTGGTCGTGATTTTGATAAGAAAGTAGCGTTATGTGTTACTTATTTAATCGGTGTCAATTCAAGTGCTTGACTTGTCGCCTCGCGTTCTAATTTTTTAAACGTGAATTGCGCGATGGCTCCGGTAGCCAACATTTTTTGATTAAACTGAATGGTCGAGATGTGATTTGCATCTTCGTAGAGTGAAGCTTTAAGAGTTTCGTGAAAACTTAATGCGTTGGTGATTAGCGTGGCCGGTTGTGAAATTGCCGCAATGGCCGGTATTAAGAGCGCTCGTAAATACTCACTATTTTTTTCGGTTTTCGTGATGCTCGCAAGCGCAACTGGTTTTGCCAGTGGCGAAATGACTTGTACTCCAAATTGAACACCGTCATTTACTTGGCGTACCCAGCGTATTACACCCAGCGTCCAACTCGAATCGCCTGCCTCTTTAACGCCGATTATTTCGCCGGATTTTAATAGCGAGTCATTTGCGTGTTGCCATTCTAATCCATATCCACCCGGGCTTTTATCGATTAAGTTGGTCTGATAACTAGGGTGGGACTGAGCGTAATCTTCTTTTGCTTGCTGTTTGACAGCCGTTTCGATGTTAATCGTCGAGCGAGATTGTAATGCGGCTGAGTCGATGTCATAGCTTATACCAGCGTCCCACACGTCTCTTTCTAAGCGACTAATACTTGAAGTGGGTGTTGCTCGGTGGGACGTAAATAGGGAAGTCGGCTGCTTAACGAATCCTTCGTTGCGGTTAAGAAACACAGCGAAGGGGGTTTGTCCTGCGAGATGAAAGTGCAAATTGCTAAGACCGAAGGTGATTTCGATACGAGCGTTTCCACTTACTCGATCAAACCCTCGATGCGGAGCTTGGCCTAAACATTGATGTAAGTGCGTGAGCGCTGCTTGACTCACTGGCGGTCGAACAAGTGCCGAAGCGCTGGCATCTTTAGTGGCAGACGCGTTAAAAAAACGAAGATCCTCTACCAAAGCCTCATTGACTGCGTTTAAGTTCATTTCACACAGTAACATTCGGTTGTTGCGCGAGGAATTAAACGTGAACTTGGCTTTGTGAAGCGGCGGTCCGCCACTCTGGGCATCGATAATAAATAAATTGTTGCGACAGCTTGGTTCGAAGGGCACTAGCGTGAGTTTCGCCGCGAGGGAATCAAAATACTTAAAGCACCCATTAATGTCGGTTTGTTGCAATTGATTGAGTTGCGCCGCTCCAAGCAACATGCACTTTTTATACTCGAGTGAAGCGCTTGGAAGGTCTGATGGGTCCGTATGTTTTGACAGAATTCTCATGACTCTAAACAACATGTGTGCTTGTTGCCAGTAGGACTTGGGAATTGCGATATAGAGTTGTAGGTGTTTTAAAAGTTGTTGGTTAACACCTGAGAGAATCGCTGCGATTAATTGATCCAGCCGATGAAAGGTCGCGGGCTGTTGCAATGCATCGGGGAGGCTAACAATTTGGACAAGTTGTTGCTTTAAACAAAGCCAATAACCGATGGTTAACTGTTTTTGTAAACTGAGTGCGCTATTGGCGGCTTGTCGGGCTGCATCAGGTAGGATAATAGGTTTGTTGAGATAGTCTTTTGCAAGAGAAATAAATACCGCGTCGAGTTTTTTTTGCACGGCCGTAAGAATCGAAAATTTATCGAAATGCGATATTTCGAGGCTTAAAAGTTCATTTAGCAGGCGTTGAAGATGTTCCGCTGCTAATTGGGTTTGCAGAATCGGTAACTCATCGAGCCACGATGTTACAGCGTCGAGGTTGCCATTTAAACCGATGCTGAGCTTTTGAAGCGATTGCGGCGGGGTGTGGATCGCCTCGATGATGGCGGCGAGGCTTTTAACGTGCGAGTCAAGCATGGACCAAACTCAAATAGGGTTGAAGGCGATTTTTATGTTAGCGCCTAAATGCACCCAGTATAGGTAATAAAACGGATTTGTAAAAAGAATTGGTGCAGAAGCCGATACTCGGGGATGACAGGTTTGGCAATAAAAAAGCCGCCTTGCGGCGGCTTAACAAAATAACTTTTATTATGTGTGTTGTTCTAGTATGGGTTACGACAAGTAGATGGCGCGTAGCAATTCCATTTTAGCTTTGTTAATACCCAACTCTTTTTCGAAGTACTTTTCGAGCGAACCGTACTCCGCTTCGATGGCTTCGAAGGTGTAGACTAGATAAGGCTTGCCACTTTTGTCAGTCAGTGTGTCGGTTTGTAGGTGAGTGCTGCGGCCTTCATAACTTACCATTAGTTTGGCGAAATAGTTGGTTTCTGCTTTCGCCTTAAGATCGACGTTGCCGCGCTCCATAGACGGACGGCGATAGGCGTTCGACAATAAGTAGTCCTTTAAAATGGTTTCGCGATCAACACCTAAAGCCGATAACAGCAAGCCCGCAGTTAAACCGGTACGATCTTTACCCGCCGAGCAATTGAACATCACAGGTGCTTGGCCTGCGAGCAAATTGTCGAAGTAGGCTTGAAGAATTGGCTTTAATTGTTTGTGCATGTTCTTGGCGCCGTTGACCATTTGGTCCGAGCCGAACTCTTTATTGGTGGCGCTCACCGCAAACGATTTCAACAGATCTTCCATGCTGTAGTTCATGGTGTGATAGGCAATTTTGCCTTGGCTGTTGGCCACCCATTGGTTGGGGTAAAGATCGATTTCTTCGTTAGAGCGTAAATCGAACACGGCTTTAAAGCCCATATCATTCAGATACTGCTCGTCAACTTTGGTTAAGCTCGCAGGCGAACCCGAGCGGAACAACAAACCATTTTTAACTTTGCGGCCGTCTTGAGTTTTATAACCACCCATATCGCGGAAGTTAGAGCCGCCTTGAAGCGGCAATAACTTGTGGAAATCCGATACTTGCGAAGGCGCTGGTACAGGGTTGGGCACAGCGGCATGGGCTACACCCGATGCCAAGGTTGCTGCTAATAAAACGCTCATCAGTGAGTGAGAAAAAATTTTCATGTCTTGTTCCTTTTAATTTAATTAGTAATTAACTCGAACGCCCATTAACCAACTGCGACCGTAAGATTCCACCTGATTTACCGTCTGATTAGCGGCGTAGCGGACATCGACTTCGTTGGTTAAGTTGTTGCCGTTGGCATAGAGGGTGACTTGAGTACCGTAAATTTTTTCGGGCAAGTCGTAGCTAACTGTCATGTCGACACGTTTTTGTGCTCCCCATAATTCGTCTGGACTTTCGATTGGCGAAATCCATTCGTCGCGGTATTGATAGTTAACTCGAGCAGAGAAACCGTAGTTTTCGTAAAAGATCGACGCGTTATAAACACGATCAGACGTCCCAGGTAAGCCCAGTGTGCGGCCATCGAGCGTGTCGAACTCTGAATCTAAGAAGGTCGCGTTGGCGCTAATACCAAATCCGTTAAATGGCTCTGGCAACAAATCTGCTGCTGAACCTTGGAAGTTAAATTCGATACCTTGAATTTTCCCGTCACCGCCATTAACGGGTTTGTTATGCGACCATCCAGTGTCTAAACGAGTCGACTCGGTATAAATCACTTGCTCGATATCGCGATAGAAGAATCCCGCCGACAACAAACTGGCTTCTGCGAAATACCATTCGTAAGAGGTGTCAAATCCGTGCGACTTTTCCGCTTTAAGATTTGGGTTACCTTCGGTGATGGTACGGCTTAAAGGGCTTTCGCTGATGGTGGCGCGCCACGCGGTGTAGCCTGGACGTGTCACTGAGCTTGAATAAGACAAACGCCATTTTTGATTGTCAGTCACATCCACGTTGATGTGCGCACTAGGTAAGAAGTTAGAAAAATCGCGCGAAGCCTCACCGGTTTGGCCTTGGCTTGAATAATCGGTGAATTCGTTGCGTGCACCTACAATGACATTACCCCAGTCGTAATCAACATCGACCATAGCGTAAACACCGGTAATGGTCTCGTCGATTTGAATGCGGTCGCCATCATTCACAGGGATAGGCTGAAAGTTAGGGTGCTCGCGCCAGGCTTTTTCGAGCGCTTTGTTATCGTAAATGGTTCCGCCAATGGAGTTGGTGGTATTGGAATCCCACAATTTTCCAGTGTTAAACGAATCAACATCTACCGCTACCATATTGGTGCGATCCATAGTTTGGCTCATCACGTGTCCGTCGGCATCACGCGAGTCGTGTTGTACACCCAAGCTCAAGGTGGCATCTTGGTTAAACAACACCAAATCACGGCTAGCGTCGATTTTAAATTTATCGGAGGTGATGCCGAGGTCTTGCGTTACCCGCATGTCCATGTTGTAAGCGTATTCCAAATCACCAAGATTTTGGTCGAGATACAACAACGGATCTTCGATATCGGTTAAGTCGTAGCTACCGGTTGCGCTACTGCCGCCACGAATAATTGGCAGATACATTTCGTTCGAGGTTTCGGTGCGATTAATACGGGCTTCAAGATTCCATTCGCCCAATGCGAAATCGGCGCCGAGTGTATGAGTATCGGTCGATGACTCGTAGTTACCGTTTTGCAGCATACGGGTCGCCGAAAGCGCAATATTTTCACCAGCGATGCCGACGGCATTTTCTAAATCAAACGCAAACTGGTTACGCTCTTCTTCGTCGGTAAACTCACTGTGCAAGGTTGAAAGGAAAGCACGGCTAAGCGCGCCGTCACCACGGAATTCGATGGTTGCACCGTAGGCTTGATCGGAACGTTCGACTAAGTACGAGCGGTAGTCCAGTGAATTAACTACCAGTTCACCCGCGTCGTTGTGCTCTAAATCTAATTCACGGTTGTCGGTCACTTGCTCGCGGCTATTTTCTGAAGCGTAAGCCACAACACCCCATTGATCGGCTGAATAAGAGACGCGAAAGTTTTGCTTTTCAATATCGCCACCGCCAAGGTTTTGTTCACCGCGGCCAATATCGGCGGCAACCGAAACACCTTCTTTATCAAAGGGGCTGAAGGTTTGAATATTGATGTAACCCGCAACCGATTCGCCCGGCATGCTTGGCAAAATCGCTTTGTTCACTTCGATGCGATTGGTAATCACTGATGGGAAACTATCGAAGCGAGGTACGCGACCATCATCGGCACCGTTAACATCGACACCGTCAAACGCAAGTGAGGTATAGCGGAAAGGCGTACCACGAAGGTTGATGTAGCGCGCTTGACCTTGGTCGCGCTCAATCGCCACGCCAGGGACACGGCCCAATGAGTCGGCAAGGTTTTGATCGGGGAAGCGGCCGATGGTGTCAGACGAAATAATATCTACTACGTTATTCGCATTGCGCTTGGCATCGATAGCGGCAAGTTGGCTATCGCGAATTGGGCTTGCTTGAACCAATACTTCTTCAACAACATGGTCTTGTGCAACGGCGGCGCCGCTGACAAGAGACATTACCAATACCAAAGGTTTTACCGAGAATGGTTTTCTGATCACGAGGATTGCTCCGTTTAAATTTATGTATGGCAACGAAGCGATTGTTAAAAAGTTTGATTGCAGCCAAATGACCTTAAAGTGACAAACTCGTGAAGATTTGTTTTAAGCGGCAATTTTCATGTTAGTTATGACGGGTTTATTGCAGAATTGAAATCAAAAAGAGTTCTGCAGCTGTCAATTGTGAGTTCGAGTGTCTGAAGATAAACAGAGTTTTTTTGTTAAACACAAAAAAGTAAGGGGCAAAAGAGGGATATAAATAAAATTAAAAAAATCGAGTAAATTAATTCAGTAAAAATAATAATAAAAAAGGAGGCCGAAGCCCCCTTAATTAATCGAAACATCCGCGACAATATCTAGTAAAGATAGGTTGCACCCGCGGTTTCCGAGCTGTTGTCATCTTGATCTGTCTCGTCACCGCTCGATTCGCGATGCGCGCCAACCGCCAAGGTATCACCCTCATTCGACAAGGAAATCGAACGGCCGAAGCGATCGTTTTTATCGGTGTTGGGTGCCTTAACGTATGCGCGTCTTGCCCATGTGTCATTCTCGCGAACAAAGATAAACGCGGCGCCCGAGGCTTCAGCTTCATCGTTGGCGTCGTCGCCGTTAATGCCGTAGCTCAAACTTTCATCACCAAATGCACCAACGGCCAACAGGTTGCCTGTGTTGTTCAAGGCTAAGGCGCTACCAAATCCTGGAGTTTTATTATGGGCTTCGGCTTTGATGAAGGCTTGGAATTGCCAAGCATCGTTCGCACGAGAATAAACGTAAGCGGCGCCAGCACCGATGAGCGAGCGACGTTGTTCGCCAGGCGATGCATCAGGGCCATAACTGTTGGAGCCGTCGCCCGGTGCACCCACCGCTAGGGTAGAACCGTCGCCTGAGAGCGCGAGTGTTGCGCCAAATTGAGTTTGGAAGTTAATGGCCTCGGGTTTGATATAGGCGCGTTGCTGCCACAGATTCTCGGCACGCTCGAACACATAGGCAGCACCAAGAGAGAGCAAGCGATTTTGACCGTAGGGGTCGTACATCAGACAAGCGCGAGCGATAACCGCCTCGTCGCCATCAGGAACGGCACAGAGTCGTTCGTTGGCTTTTGTCGGATTAAGGCCAAGGCCCGCCGCGCTCTCATTGGGCGCGCCAACCGCTAAAGTATTGCCGTCGTGAGATAAGTGTACCGACGCACCAAAGGCATCTCCACCTAGAGTATTAGAGGCTTTAATGTGAGCTTCTTCGGTCCATTGGCCGTTCACTTTAATGTAGGTGTAAACCGCGCCTGAGCTGCGGCCACCCACTAAGCCGGTTGATGAGGAGCTAGCCGAAGATTTCACAGAGCTGCTCACCGCCGAGGTGGATGATTGCGAGGATACGGGGAGGCCAATCGAAGAGCTGGAACTCGACTGATAATATTCAAAGCATGCACGTTCTGAGCTATTGGCGCTTGCTGGGTAGAACTGCGTAATCGTCGCATTCGCTGGAACACCCATGCTGTCGAGCGTGGTGCCTACTGCTAAAGTTAAACCATCGCCTGAGAGCGCCAGTGATTGGCCGAATTGAAGTCCCGATCCCGTATGCTCGATGCTGTAGCGTGGTTTCACATAGCTGGTTTGCGCCCACTGGGCGTCGGTGCGTTCGAATATATAGACAGCACCGATGTTAAAGTCGACGGCTTGACGTCGTTCGCTGCCGTCGTTGCCTGCCGCAGACGAGGCGCTGGTGACAGCTGCTGCAGACGTCATCTCGTAATTTTCTTGATTGCAGTTGATGCCCCATGACGGACTGTCTTCAAGAATTGCCGATACGGCCAAAGTATTACCATCATCTGAGAGCGCAACGGCGTAGCCGAAACGGTCATTCTCTAATACGCGATCGACGTTGAAATACGGCTGCTCAGTATTAGAGGCCTTTAAGTAAGCCTGTTGAGTCCAAGCGCCAGTAGCGTCTTTCACGAAAACATACACCGCGCCAGAATTCTTACTGCTGTCGCTGGTTTGGTCGCCGTCAACACCGACCGCATGGGAATCTTCCGCGGGTGCTCCCACAGCAAGTGTCTGGCCATCGCCAGAAAGAGCCACACTCCAGCCGAACCAGTCATAGGCGCCAATGTTTGACGCTTTTAGGTAACCGATTGATTGCAGCATTTCGGTCGCGGTGAAGGTAATGTCGGATTGGCTCGCGCAGCCATTCGCATTGCACGCTTCGACGAGATATTTCGCATTGATCCAATCTTGTAAATGTGCGCTGATAATTTCTTCGACGCTGGTGCCGGTGATGTCATCGCCAACTTGGGTATAACCCGATTTGCCATCTGGGTCTTTTAGTAGGCGGTAATAAGTGGCGTCGGGAGCCGCAGACCATTCAAAACGCAGTGTTTTGGTTTGAACGGCAGAGACTTTAACACTTGGCCAAATGCCAGTGCCGTTCTCGGGAATAGTGGGCGGTGCGTAGCTGCTGGTCACGCTGCTGGTAGCACTGGACGAGCTGTTTGAAGATTTTCCGTCTCCACCACAGCCGATAAGAAGGGCGCTGCTGGCGAACAGGCCAAGAAAAAGGCCAGCGCGAGACCACGCCTTAGATACACACTTGTTATTCATTGATTTTTAATTCCTGGTTATGCACTGGACAATCGCTTATCTACGTTACGCACGAGCGTTCAATGGTGGTGCGAGTCCCTAAAGCTTGGGCGCGATAAGACCTTGTAGACCTTGTCATGCCACGGAAGTTCGCCTCATTATCCGCGATTGTATTGTAAAGAGGTAGGGAAAAATAACACGACCAAGGCCGGATGAGGAGCGTAGCGCAAAAGAGCATCAGTGAGAGTGACCGAGGCGCCGGTGGGCACCTCGGTGGGCCGAGAGTGATTCGGCCGATGGTGGGGCGACTTACAGAGTTTTCAAAAACTCGACCAGCGCTTGGCGGTCTTCAACAGTAATAGGTTCAAAACGCTGGGTTTGGATTTCACCGGCGGCATTTGTTACTGGTTTGCCTGCGGCATCAAGTAGGATCATTTCCGTCACTCCTGATGCGAATTCATGGCCGTGGTTTGAGTTGCCCGGTAACTGTGTGTCGAACACGAAAATTTCGGGAAAATCCTCTGGCGAGCGCTCTTTAAATCCAATTTTGCTTGTATCGAGTTCGCGAGATCCCACGGTGAAGCGATTAGGCCGGCAGTGCACATTTGTTGAGGCTTCAGTCGGCGAACAGCTGGGTTTGAATAAGTCTTCAAGAGTTGGTACCGAGCCGTTATGTAAATAAGGAGCTGTTGCCCATATGCCATTCAATGGCCGCGCCTTGTAAGCTAAAAGACTGGTGGGATCGCGTTTATCGACACGAGTGAAATCGAGATGCTTCACCGTTTGCGACAAATACTCTGTGCCTGAACCACCGGCAAAACCGGATCGGGTTTGAGCCGACAAGTCCATGGTTGAGCCAGAGAGCGCGTTTAGAATTACGCCTTCTGTAACGTGTGATAGCGCAACAAGGCCGCTTGATCGGGAGGCAAATTTTGGCCCAGACGGATCGCGAAGAGAAATTGGGCGATCTTCAAGCAGGCCACTGTTGCCTTCGTATTGCAGCGCATTGAGCGCCATTAGTGGATCGGTTTTAATGCGGTTAAGGCTTGCAAATTGGGCGGTAATTTGGCGATCGGCTGCTCGGCTGTCGATCAACTTGTGGCATTGATGACATTGGTAGTTGTGATAGACCTCTTTACCGCGCGCGGCTAGGTCATCATCGATTGGAGGGAGAATGCCAATGTTTGCAAGCTCGCGCCAAGATGGCGAGACAAGTTTCGCCAATTGCGCTTCCATCTCCATAAGCTCTTTCAACAACGCCGAGGATGGGTAACCAACCGTTTGAGATTGATTGGTAAGATCGAAACTTGCGAAAACGCCGAGAACCTCGCCGGTATTACGGCCGACGTGGCCATCGTCGGCGTTATCACCAATCCCATTCCACTGTACGAAATCGTGTTGTGGGGTATCCCAAAGAAATGGGTAGTTCACAGGTGCTGTGGCTGGGCGAAAATTATCGGTGCCTGGTGTCAGGTGTGCAAAGATTCGATTATAGATGCGGCCAAAGGCATCCAAACGTGCGAAGCCGTAATCCACGAAGTTGCCGTCGTGAATGGGCGCGTTAGTGCGATTGTAGTGACGCAACTCGTCAAGTATCTGCGTAAGTTGCTGCACCAAATTCTCCGTGGAGCGCCCGCGATCGGCTCGCGCTAAGCGCTGTTGCATCCGCGACAGCTTGTCGGATTGCTCAAGTGTTACTGCCACCGACGCTTCAAGCTCGCGCATCATTTTGTCCATGTCCGCCTGCCCTGGGGCGCCGTCAACGATGATGCCAGTCGAGCCAATATTAATTTGAGCGGTGTGACAAGCTGCGCAGGTAAGGCCTATGTAATCGCGACCTTGATAAGTCTCTTTTACCCAACCAATGGGTAGACCGTCGGGGTTTTTTGAAGAGATAGTCTGAGGCAAATAACGCAGGCGATTGAGATTTTCGTCGCTTCGGAAAAGGACGTTGCTGGATGGCAGCTCAAGGCTCAGGAAAATATCGTAGGGTAAAAGTGTCGAACCTTGAGGCGTAGTGTAGAACCATAGGCTATCTTCTGTTGTCCAATTTTGCTTCGCGGTGATGCGCTGCGAAATAGGTGGATCAATAGGGTCCTTTGTGGCGAGGCTGGTATCGCTAAGTGCTTCACCGTTATTGAACGAGCAAGATGACAAAAGCGATAGGCATCCCATCAAACTCGCCAGACCAATAAATTTTGTAAAACCTAAAAAGTCGCAGGGGCAAGGTTGCGGCATAAAACGTCCTTATGTTGTTTATTGTGTGATGTGGCTTCTTGCGCCTTGTGACTTTACACGACAAAAGTTGAAGAGTGTTAACCAGTCTATAGACAGGGTGGATTGGCGCGACAGCTGTGCGGATCGAGGGCGCGGATGGCGCTAAATTGCGCATAAAAGTAACAAAATTTCGAATGTGGGTGGGTTTGTGGCGCGGTATTCACTGTTAATGGCGAAATTTGAAGAAAATCTTGTTCTGTCATGATTTGCCAGTACACTGCCGTTTTTAAAAGTCGGGGCAATTGATTAGTCGAGCCTGCGACAAGATTCAAGATCGCCTAGCAGAAGGCGACGAGGTATAGATACAAAATGAAAGTTTTCACCGAGACTCCATTAACCAATCGTTTAGGGCAGGCGTTAACCTTGCCGGTAAGCGTCATCCGTCAAGCCGGACGCGAAATGGTTTTTGTTATGACGCCGGCTAATATTCCTAACTTCTTAACTAAAAATGCCGAAACGATTGTTTTTCAGCTGCGTGAGTTGTTTGGGCTGGACCAGAAGAAATTCGAATTGTTTGAAGTTAAAAAGAATGATGCCGAGTTGCGTATTTGGCGCTGGCGCTTCGATTGGGTAGGTTCAAGTCCGCTCCAACAAAATCACGAGTTGGTGACATCTGATAATCAACGCAATTTTTTACTTAGCCTACTGCAGAGTGATCAGTCAGCAGGTTTGAGCGCCTAACAGTTGTTGGGATTGGCGCTAACTATGCGCCAATCTTACTGACGATTCTTGCTCACAATCCGTGGGCGTTTTCGCGATTATTAAATCCATTCACACAAATGTTCTGAGCCGGCTTTTGCCAAAACCAAGGTTTGGGTTGCTGGCTTAACTTTTCGAGCAGCTCGTCTTTTTCTTCTGGTGTGCGAAACCAAAAATAATCTTGGGTGATTTTGGGGATTGGCGATCGATCAAGACGCATCATCTTTTCGATAGTCAGCGATGGCATGCCAAATTTTCGGTTGGCGTTGAAGCTCTGGTTCCAATTCACTAAGAGGTTGCGCTTCGCATGAGCGACCGCCAACTCATCAGTGGGAGCTGTGACTAGATGGCAGGCAATAAACCCTATCACCAAATCGCCCATAGGGGCATCACCGACTGATGTTTCAAAAAAAACATTAGCGCCAGACAAGATAACCAAATACTGCATGATAAAACTCGTAGTGCCTCATTCATCAATCGTTAGTGACGGTGGTGTTTTAGGCTGATTGAATAATTCGTTAAAGTGCGTTTGCACCTGAGCTAAATTCATTAGCGACATGCTACTTGAGAAACCAAACCACACGGCAAGTCCACTAACGTGCTTAAACATATCGGGTAAATAATGGGGGGCAGCGATCACACCTTCTTGTGCTCGTTCGTACAACACAGGTAAATCTTCAAGTGTCGCTTTACCCACGAAAAAAAACGGCAACAACTCAGGGTGGCCTGAATAAATTGCGCTGCGTAAAAAGTTGACGTTTTCCACGTAACCTTTCACATACGAAATATCTTTAGTGAATGCCGAGCCACCGGTTAGCATGCCGCCACGAAAAACTCGCTGCGCAACTCTGTAACTATTGTGGCTAGTCTCGCCGCGTTCCCGAAAGTAATTATAGACCTCACAGAAATTCGCGCCTTGCTCAGCGAGATCGACAGCAATAATGCGATCGCTCACCCGCGAAGCGCGCGCCGGAAAAGAACTTAAGGTTAATGTTTCCATCAGCACCGCCAGTCCTTCTTGCATGGCAGTGGTACGCGGTGAGCTATATCCGAGCCAGGTCGCGTAGGGTTGTTTGCGGCCATTCAAGTTGGTGCCAATGTGTACCCAGCCCTCGTGAACGGCGAGTACGTCGAGATCTAATTCAGAAAATCGTGCCGATGAATTAATGCGAATTAAATCGCCCCCGGCTGATGCATCGGAATTGATTTCATTGCTCAGTTCGACTCTGACCAGATTCGGCGTAAAAAAAGAATCCATTTTATGGCGCAGAATGCTAACGGCGTCTTCGGCGGTTAACTCTTTTCTATGGCGGTAATTGAGCTGCTGAACACTCGGCAGGGTGAATATTCGACAAAGATCCTCGCCCAACTCGCGCAGCGTTTTATCGTCTCCCCGCAAATTATCAGATGCTGAGCCGTATAACTCTCGGCTGATTCGACCAAACAACGGCGTATTGCGATGCTCGATCAAATCGAGCGCTAACAACTGAAATTGCGCCGATTCAACCAGGATTTTTGCTAAGGCGTCATCGACGCCAAGCTGGTATCGGATATCCTCCAAGAGTGATTTAAGTTGCTGTCGGGCGTGGGCGATATCGAAATTGAGTGCGCCATTATCGTAAAGGTCGTCAGGTAAACGCGGTAAAGCTTTTCCTTCATCGCGATAAAATTCTGCCTCGATCTCTGCTGGCCAACGCACTGCATCAAGTATCCGAATTGGCTTTTGCAGGAGTAGCAATCGATCAGATAATTGACGAAGGCGGTCTAAGTAGCGTTGTGAGGTCATAACTGGCAGGTCGCGAATGTAGTCGAAGTCAACCGATAGGGTCAGCAAGGGTTGGTGCCTTAATTCTAGCGCGTTACGCCAAGAGATGGTTGAAAAGCGTAAAAGCAGTAGGTTTTCGCAGGATTGGCGAATCGATTGAATAATCGACAACAAACAAGTTGAACTCGTATGTTTTAGACGCTTCTTATTAGTTGGTTGCCGAGAATGGCTAGACATCGAGCATAAAATGGTTAAATTGGCTGCTAAATAACAAATTGTAATTTGCGCAAAACGGATTTCTTATGGCGTATATCGAACTAATAAAGCTGCATCAACTCCATGACGGTTTACGGCAACTAGTACGTTTAGATGGCCGCGAATACATTTTAATTCACGAGCAGGGCCAGACTCGGCTTTTTTCTAATGCTTGTCCTCATGCTGGAGCACCTTTGACCCAAGGCACCATCCGTGATGGTGCGATTAGGTGTGCTCGCCACGGTATGACCTTCGATATCTTAACTGGCCGACCCTTGAGCCAAGGATGTGCTAAGGGCCTAGAATTTATACCGCTCAGTTTCAATGGAAACACTTTGGGGGTGTATTTGTGACAAGCAGAGGCGAGAGTTAAAAACTAGAACCAGGCTGCTTTAGAAATTCAATTTCCTCTGGCGTCGAGGCTCGTCCCAAAATTTTGTTGCGATGCGGGTAGCGGCCAAAGCGATCGATAATTTGTTTATGTTGAATTTCAAAATCAAGATTTGTTTCAAGCCCTGGTAGCTCGTATAGTTTCATGGCGATTTCATGAATAATTGGCGATTCACTGTGCATGAAGGGTAAATATAAAAAGCTACATTCAACGGGTGATAAGGCTTTGTCTGCGTTAATGGCGACTGCTTCTTGTGCGAGAGCGAGCGCTAACGAATCTTGTGCGAACGCCTGCGGTTTATCTCGGTAAATGTTGCGTGA
Organism: Cellvibrio sp.; assembly: GCA_051885175.1. Classification (GTDB taxonomy): domain Bacteria; phylum Pseudomonadota; class Gammaproteobacteria; order Pseudomonadales; family Cellvibrionaceae; genus Cellvibrio. The sequence goes on along the minus strand of JBJEWS010000005.1, from coordinate 195,308 downwards.
AAATTGATCGAGAATAATGATTTCAGCCAATCGACCTCGTGCCGCTAATCGCCACTCAAAGAGCTCACATCGAGCAGCTTTTTGATGAATGTCGAAAAAACGAATTGTGATCTCGCCATCGAGCTGTTCGTCTTTCATCCACCACTGCTGCGGGGTGAGTTGGTGAAACCAGTAGTCGAGGATATCTTCATAATTCATATGGTTGCCCTGAGGAAGTAATGAACTTTGGTTAGCCATCAGTGTAGACCTCCTCGATCGCTGTTCGTCAATCTTCGCTTTCACTGGCAAAGTGGCAGCTGAAGGTGCCTTGAGCGAAAACCGATAATTCGGGGTTAAAAAACGGTCATGCTTGGGTTTTGCGCTAGTTTTCGCCGCAAGCGATTTGAGGTACAATCGCGACCCTTTCTACAATCCTTTACTCTTAATTCTAAATGCTGGCCATTATTTGGGCAGCCCAATTACGTTTGAGGTGGTTGTGCCGATTTACGATTATCAGTGTGGTGCTTGTGCCCACCAGTTTGAAGCGTTTCAGAAAATGAGCGATGCCGCGCTCACCGAATGTCCGGCGTGTCACGAGCCGACGTTAAAAAAACAGGTGTCGGCGGCGGGCTTTCGCCTAGCAGGGCAAGGCTGGTACGAGACAGACTTTAAATCAGGCAAAAAGAAGAATTTAGCCGGCGATTCGGTAAGTTAGACAGTCAATAGTTGAACCCTTTATTAGTAACAGGTTTGTGGCCTAGCCATAATTACGATTTATTTTAGACGAAACGGGAAAACCCTATGCGCAGCCAATATTGTGGCGCTTTAAATGCCTCTTTTATCGATCAAGAAGTTACCTTGTGTGGCTGGGTTGATCGTCGTCGCGATCATGGCGGCGTTATTTTTATCGACTTGCGTGACCGCGAAGGCATTGTGCAAGTGGTATTCGATCCGGATGCAAAAGATCAATTCGCTCTCGCCGATAAGGTGCGTGGTGAATACGTCATTCAGGTTACCGGTAAAGTGCGCGCTCGAGCGCCTCAAACAGTAAACCCGAACATGGCAACTGGCGAAATCGAAGTTTACGGCACCGCGCTTACCATTCTGAACGAAGCGCAAACCACTCCGTTCCCGCTAAACGACTATTCAAACGTGGGTGAAGATATTCGTTTGAAGTATCGCTTCCTCGATTTGCGTCGCAGCGAAATGCAGCACAATTTGCGTTTCCGCTCAAAAGTGACCAGCGCAATTCGTAATTATTTAGACCGCAACGGTTTCTTAGATGTTGAAACCCCAATCTTAACGCGCGCTACCCCTGAAGGCGCTCGCGATTACCTCGTGCCTTCGCGTACCCACGACGGTAAATTTTTTGCCCTGCCGCAATCACCACAGTTGTTTAAGCAATTGCTAATGGTGGCTGGATTTGATCGTTACTATCAAATCGCTAAGTGTTTCCGCGATGAAGACTTGCGTGCAGATCGTCAGCCAGAATTTACTCAAATCGACATTGAAACCTCATTTTTGTCGCAAGAGCAGATCATGAACATTACCGAAGGTATGTTCCGTGAATTGTTCAGAGACTTAATGAACGTCGAGTTTGATGAAATCAAGCACATGCCTTACGCCGAAGCGATTGCTAAATACGGTTCGGATAAGCCAGACATGCGTATTCCACTTGAATTGGTTGACGTTAAAGACTTGGTAACGGACGTCGACTTCAAAGTGTTTGCTGGCCCCGCGAATGACCCAAAATCTCGTGTTACTGCGTTAAAAGTACCCGGCGGCAATGACAAACTTACCCGTAAACAAATCGACGATTACACTAAATTTGTCAGTATCTATGGCGCGAAAGGTTTGGCGTACATTAAGGTCAATGACAAAAACGATTTGGAAGAAGGCTTGCAGTCGCCAATCGTTAAGAATCTGCCTATCGATGTGCGCAAAGCCATCTTGGATCGCGTTGCGGCCGAAAATGGCGACTTAATTTTCTTCGGTGCCGACAAGCATAAGATTGTGACTGAGGCGTTGGGTGCATTGCGTTGCAAATTGGGCGCGGACCTCAACCTCTACACTACCGAGTGGGCGCCATTATGGGTTGTCGATTTCCCAATGTTTGAAGACGACGATAAAGGTGGCTTCACCTCCATCCATCATCCGTTCACATCACCAAACTGTACGCCAGAAGAGTTACTTGCCAACCCAGCTGCTGCGTTATCTCAAGCCTATGATTTGGTCTTGAACGGTACCGAACTGGGCGGTGGGTCGATTCGTATTCATTCATCGAAAATGCAACAAGCAGTGTTCCAAATTTTGGGAATTTCTGAAGAAGAACAACGCGAGAAATTCGGCTTCTTACTTGATGCATTGGCATACGGTGCTCCACCACACGGTGGTTTAGCCTTCGGACTTGATCGTCTTATCATGTTGATGGTGGGCGCGAGCTCGATCCGTGATGTGATTGCATTCCCTAAAACTCAAACAGCCGCCTGCGTGATGACAGATGCTCCAGGGCTTGTTGAAGAAATGCAATTGCGCGAACTGCACATTCGTTTGCGCAATATTAAAAAGGCGCAGCCAGACGCGGAAGCGGCAGCTGAATAAATCGCCTGATTGGAAAGGGTGGGCATTGCCCACCTTTTTTTTGCCCGAGATTTTGGGCATGTTTTTATGATAGTGAGGAGATTATGGCTGGACATTCTAAGTGGGCAAACACTAAGCATCGTAAAGCGAGACAGGATGCTAAACGGACAAAAATCTTTACTAAAATTATTCGCGAATTAACCGTTGCGGCCAAAAGTGGCGGCGACCCGGCTTCAAATCCTCGCCTGCGCGCAGCGATTGAAAAGGCTTATCTAAACAATCTTAAAAAGGACGTGGTCGAGAGAGCCATTGCTCGCGGTGCTGGCACAGGCGAATCAGAATCTTACGAAGAGCTCACTTATGAAGGCTACGGCGTAAACGGAGTTGCATTTATTGTTGAGTGTATGACAGACAACCGTAACCGCACGGCGGGCGAAGTGCGTCATGCGTTCGATAAGCGTGGTGGAAACTTAGGTACTTCGGGTTCGGTGGCTTATTTGTTTGCCCGCAAAGGCCAGATTCTATTTGCCGAAGGTACTGATGAGGATGCGCTCATGGAAGCCGCGCTTGAAGTGGGTGCTGAAGACGTGGCCACTCAAAATGACGGGACCATCGAAGTCACCACCGCATTCGAAGATTTCTTTAAGGTGAAAGATGCGCTCGCGTCGGCAGGTTTTAATGCGCTAGAAGCCGAGATTCAATTGATTCCATCCCTCACTGTGGCGCTCGATCAAGAAGCTGCCCAGAAAACTATTCAGCTAATTGACGCGCTTGAAGATCTTGATGATGTTCAAAACGTCTACACGAATGCGGATATCTCAGACGAGATTTTAGAAGGCTTAGATATTTAGCAATTAAAATCTGGGTTGAACCACTTGTCAGACCTACTGTATTTTCATACAGTGGGTCTTTCTTGTGGCGTATTAGAAAAACTTATGACCCGAATCCTTGGGATTGACCCCGGTTCCCGAAAAACCGGCTTTGGCATCATCGATGTCATCGGCAGCAAAACTGTCTATGTGACAAGCGGAGTAATTCGCATGTCCGATACAGATTCATTACCCCTGCGTTTAAAAACCATTTTCGACTCTCTGTCGCTAATTATTGGCGAACATCATCCTCAGGAGATGGCTATCGAACAAGTTTTTATGGCCAAAAACGCCGCATCGGCGCTTAAACTTGGGCAAGCGCGAGGTGCAGCGATTGTGGCTGCCGCTGCACTCAATCTTCCTGTATTCGAATATGAAGCTCGCAAAGTCAAACAATCCGTGGTCGGGAATGGGGCGGCTGACAAGCTGCAAGTGCAGCATATGGTGAAAACCTTATTGAAACTTCCTGCTTCACCGCAAGAGGATGCTGCCGATGCATTGGCAGTAGGGCTTTGCCATGTTAATACATCGCAACATTTGATCCGAATGGCTGGAACCTCGAGTTTCCGGCGTGGCCGCATTATTTAGGGGATATTATGATTGGTCGTCTTCGCGGGGTGGTTATCGAAAAACATCCCCCTTATTTGATATTAGATGTGCAGGGCGTTGGCTATGAATTGCAGGCGCCGATGAGTACATTTTATAAGCTTCCAGCGAACGGGCAGGAAGTAATTCTTCACACACATCTTTCCATTTCAGAAAATTTACATCAGTTGTTTGGTTTTTCTGAGTTGCGAGAGCGAAGTTTGTTTCGCACTTTGATTAAAGTAAGTGGTGTTGGGCCTAAGCTCGCTATCGGAATATTGTCGGGAATGGAAGCCGATGATATTGCGCGCTGTGTGCGCGATGGAAACGTCAAGGCTTTGACGAAAGTGCCAGGCATCGGACAAAAAACTGCAGAGCGTTTAGTGATCGAGTTGCGAGATCGGCTCAAGGATTGGGATGTACCTCCAGATGATTTGCTCAATCTCGACGAGCGTAAACAAGACGCATTGAAGCAAGACGCCTACACTGAAGCCGAAAGTGCATTAATTGCACTGGGCTACAAACCCGCAGACGCCGCTAAATTGGTTAGCGGTGCGCTCAAAGTAAATCCAACAGCAACGCGAGAAGAATTAATTCGGCAGGCGCTTCGAAGTTTATCGTCGCGTTAATTAAAGTTTATTTTTCTTAATTAATGCTGAGCAGAGTGAGTGAATTATTCAGGCATAATTCATTCTTCAAACCGCAATATGCGTGAGTTCACTATGATAGAAACCGATCGGTTAATTGCCCCCGTCGCTCGTGAGCGCGAAGAGCACTTGGATAGAGCCGTACGGCCCAAAGTGTTGGCTGATTACATTGGTCAGCACGCGGTTCGCGAGCAAATGGAAATTTTTATTGGGGCGGCAAAAAAAAGAGGCGAGGCCTTAGATCACACCTTGGTGTTCGGCCCCCCTGGACTGGGTAAAACGACATTGGCGAACATTATCGCTAATGAAATGGGTGTTTCACTAAAGAGTACCTCGGGTCCTGTGTTAGAAAAGGCTGGCGATTTGGCGGCGCTTCTAACGAATCTCGAAGCAGGCGACGTATTGTTTATCGATGAAATTCATCGGCTAAGCCCTGTAGTTGAAGAAATTTTGTATCCAGCGATGGAAGATTTTCAACTGGATATCATGATCGGCGAGGGCCCGGCCGCGCGATCAATCAAACTTGATTTGCCGCCGTTCACGTTGGTTGGTGCAACAACCCGAGCAGGATTGCTCACTGCACCGCTCAGGGATAGGTTTGGCATAGTTCAGCGACTAGAGTTTTACAATGTTGGTGATTTGACTCGAATCGTCTCTCGCTCCGCAGAAATGCTTGGTATTTCAATGGAGCAGGGTGGCGCTGCCGAGGTTGCTAAGCGCTCTCGCGGCACGCCGCGAATCGCCAATCGATTGCTTAGACGTGTGCGCGACTTTGCTGAAGTAAAAGGCAATGGTGAAGTGACGGCTGAGATCGCGGATAGCGCACTCAACATGTTGAAAGTCGATGAGCGAGGGTTCGATCATATGGATCGCCGCTTGCTCACTGCGATGATGAATAATTTTGATGGCGGCCCAGTTGGTGTAGAAAGTCTGGCGGCGGCAATCAGCGAAGATCGTGGCACAATTGAGGACGTTATAGAGCCTTATCTTATTCAACAGGGGTTTATGGCACGCACTCCTCGAGGCCGAGTGTTAACCCCCAACGCTTATGTGCATTTCGATTTGCCCATGCCTAAGCGGTTGCAGAATGAGGCGGAATAAGAGATGGAAGTAATGCAAAGCGTTTTTTCGGTTCCAGTGCGTGTGTATATAGAAGATACAGACGCCGGCGGGATCGTTTATTACGTTAACTATTTGAAGTTTATGGAGCGGGCGCGTACAGAATTCTTACGTGCGTTAGGCTATGATAAGCCAGCAATATTAACGACTGGACAATTGTTAGTCGTTCATTCGGCATCGGTAAATTATCGTCGTCCGGCTCGACTCGATGATTCGCTAAGCGTGACAGCTATGCCGGTTAAAGTTGCTCGTTCATCAGTCATATTTCTGCAGCAAGTTTTTCGAGAGAGAGAGTTGCTTTGTGAGGCCAACATACGTATTGCCTGTGTCGATGCCTCGAGTATGAAACCTTCCGCTCTGCCGGAAGAAATACATGCAAAAATTAGTGCGCTTGTAGCGCCGCAATAATAGGAAGAATTAATCGTATGTCTGAAGCTGAAAATAGTTTGTCAGTTGTCCACCTGATTTTAGAAGCAAGCTTTTTGGTGCAACTGGTAATGCTTCTGCTGGTTGCTGCTTCCGTTGTGTCATGGGTGATGATCTTTCAGCGCTACCAATACCAACGTCGCGCGACAGAGGCTTTCACAAATTTCGAGGCGCAATTTTGGTCGGGAATCGACCTAAACCAACTTTATCGTCAAAGTAGTAGCAATCCTGAGTCGGCCGAAGGCATTGAGAATATCTTTCGTGCTGGATTCAAAGAATTTAATCGCCTCACTAAGCAAGTGGGCGCCGATTCTGATGCGGTGATGGAAGGTTCGCAGCGAGCTATGCGTGTTGCCTTAGCAAAAGAAGAAGAAAAGCTTGAAGAACACCTTCCGTTTTTAGCGAGCGTGGCGTCAGTGAGTCCTTACATCGGTTTATTTGGAACCGTGTGGGGGATCATGAATTCGTTTCTCGGTTTATCCAATGTTCATCAAACCACGCTTGCGACAGTCGCTCCAGGTATCGCAGAGGCGTTGATTGCAACAGCCATGGGGTTATTTGCCGCTATTCCTGCGGTTCTTGCCTACAATAAATTTTCAGCCCGAGCTGAGACGCTTCTCAATCATTACCAAACGTTTGCAGAGGAGTTTTCTGCGCTCCTACATCGACAAGTTCACTCTAAGTAATTGAGGCGAGCATAGTGGCGAATCCGAGCGGTTTTGATTTTCGTAAAAAAAAGAGTTTAAAAGCTGAAATAAACGTCGTTCCCATGATCGACGTGATGTTAGTGCTGTTAATTGTATTCATGGTGGCGGCTCCTATGATGACGCAAGGCATCAAAGTTGAGCTCCCCAAAGCGGCGGCCGACCCAGTCGATACCAAAGAAGACGAGCCTATCACCGTGTCGGTGAAAAAAGATGGCACCTACTATATCGATTTGGCAGGAGAAGCCGAGTCACCGCGTGAACTTGAAGAGATTAAACGAATCGTACGTAGTGTTCTCACTGAAAAACCCAATACATTGGTTTTTGTTCAGGGAGACAGAAGTGTTGAATATGGTGCGATTGTCAATTTGATGGGTGAGCTCAAGCTTGCAGGAGCACCATCGGTGGGACTTATTACCGAGCCTCCTCGTTAGGTGTCCCATGGATAAATCTTTTTCTATCCCTGTCGCACTCAGTCTTGGATTGCATGGCCTGTTATTAGTGTTGATATTGGGTGATTGGTCTTTTCTTAAAACCAAAAAAGAAGATGCGCCCCCTCCGCAGTTTGTCACTGCCACGCTGATGGATATGACACCTAAAGCAAAGGCGCAAGTTCAGCAATTGCGCGAGCAGGAGCTAGAGGCTAAACGTCTTCAAGATTTGCGGGATCGCAAGCGTCAAGAAGATCAACGCAAGCAGGTTGCTCAGGCGCAAGAGCAAAAGCGGCGCGAAGAGGCCGCGCGTGCTGCAGAGGCAGAAAAAGTTAAGCAGCAAAAGATCAAAGAGGAAACCGCTAAGCGGGAAGCGGCCAAAAAAGCTGAAGAAGCGAAACGTATTGAGCGAGAACGCCTAAAAAAGTTGGCAGAAGAGAGAGAAAAAAAGGCGGCTGCTCAGGCCAAAGCGCAGCGCGAGCGTGAAGCTCAAGAGGAAAAGAGAAAAATTGAAGCGGCTCATCAAGAGCAGCAAAAACACGTATCCGAAACTGTGGATGACGTGACAGAAAATGTGAAGGGATTTGGTCAGGCGCTGATTGAGCGGGTGGAGCAAAATTGGAGTCGCCCCGCCTCGGCGAGAAACGGGATGGTGGCCCGCATTGAAGTAAATATGTTGCCAACAGGCATAGTTACCGGATTGCGAGTGATTCAAAGCAGTGGCGATCCATTATTTGATGCTGCAGCTGAGCGTGCGATTAGGCAGGTTGATCGGTTTACAGAGGTGACCCAAATTCCACCGGATGTTTTCGATCGACATTTTAGAACGTTTGTTTTTACTTTTACTCCGGAGGATTTGCGGCAGTGATTCGTGTCCTAGTCACAAGTATTGTGTTGTCCCTGAGTGTGATGGTCAATTTGGCCAGTGCGCAATTGGACCTGCGTGTCACCAAAGGTGTAGATAATCCTAAACGGATTGCGGTAATTCCATTTGAGTGGACAGGCGGAAAATTGCCGGAAGATATTCCTTCAATTATCCGCAACGACATGCAATTTACCGGTCAGTTTGTTGCGATTAAACCAGAGAGTTTTTTGTCATTTCCGCGCTCTGAGGCAGAAATTCATTATCGTGATTGGCGTGCTATTGAGACAGACTATATTGTTTTAGGTAGTTTGCGAGAGCAGGGCGGGCGATATTATGCGACTTATGAATTGTTCGACGCTGTGACTCAGAAAAGGTTGTTGGCCAAAATGTCAGTTGATGGGGCACCCAACCAATTACGTGATATTGCCCACCATATCAGCGATCGTATTTATGAAACCATCACTGGAATTCGTGGAATTTTTTCAACGAAATTAATTTATGTAGAAGCATTCTCGCGGCCTGCTAATTATCGCCTGGTAAAGGCTGATATCGACGGTGCTCGTCCAGAGGTATTGCTATCGTCACGTTTCCCAATTTTGTCACCTGTATGGGCTCCAAATGGCAAAAGTGTGGCTTACGTCTCGTTTGAAAAAGACAATAAGCCTGCGATATATATTATGGATTTGGCGACAAAACGTCGTCAGCAGATGACGAGCTTTCGCGGTTTGAACGGCGCACCAGCATGGTCTCCTGATAGCCAAAACTTAGCGATGGTTTTATCGAAAGATGGCAATCCTGAAATTTACACAATGAATGTGTTGTCGCGTCAATTTACGCGCATTACCAATCACTACGCTATTGATTCTGAACCAACTTGGTCTGCTGAAGGTGACGCAATTTATTTCACCTCAGATCGTGGCGGTAAACCACAAGTTTACCGAGTAAATGTCGCTACAAAACAGCAAGAGCGTGTGACCTATGAAGGTGACTACAACGCGCGTCCACGCGTGTCACCGGATGGCAAATATTTGGTCGTGTTAAATAAACGTCCAGGCACTAGTCATCACATCGCTGCCCAAGATTTAAAAACGGGTAATTTGCGTATTTTGTCAGAGACAAATTTAGACGAATCGCCTACTATAGCTCCTAATGGCGCTATGCTAATGTATGCGACTCGTTCAGGCGGAAAAGGTATTTTGGCTGCAGTGTCGTTAGACGCCAAAGTTAAAATTCTTCAACCTCCGAAGCAGGGTGATGTGCGGGAACCCGCATGGTCGCCATTTTTTAACTAGTTTGTTTCAAATAACACATGATCAACACTTCTCATTAGGAGTTACACACACATGATCACTAAAGCAATCAAGCACGGTTTAACTTTTGCAGTCGTAATGTCATTTTTAGTTGGTTGTTCTTCAAGCGGTAGTAAAAAAGCAGAAGAGCCAGTAGTTGATACCGGCAGCTCAACTGTAGAGAACACTGTTGAAGCACAATTAAGCAACACTGTTTACTTCGATTTCGACCAGTACACTTTGACTGCAGAAAGTCGTTCAGTTTTGTTGGCTCACGCTGACAAATTAAAAGGCGCTTCAGTAGCTGTTCGCTTGGAAGGTCATGCTGACGAGCGCGGTTCACGCGAATACAACATGGCACTTGGCGAGAAGCGTGCTAACGCTGTTCGTGACTTCTTGGTAACTCAAGGTGTAAGCGGCTCTTCTTTGGAAGTGATCAGCTTCGGTGAAGAGCAACCAGTTGCTACCGGTTCTGACGAGTATTCTTACTCACAAAACCGTCGCGTTGAAGTTAAGTACTAAGAGTCACTACCCCTATGCTTAGAAGCCTGATTGCAGCTGGTTTATTATTTGCTGCACAAGTCTCAGAAGCACAGGTCAGGGTTGTTGAATCGACCACCCAGAGCCAAGGCTCTGGGTTGGTTTCTCAACCTGTCCTCGACTCGGCTATTGAGAATGATGTCTACAGTCAAATCCGAGCCTTGCAGGACGAAATCTCCACGTTGCGTGGTATGTTGGAAGAGCAATCTTACGAGCTCAAACAACTCAAGCAGTTACAGATTGATAGTTATATGGACATCGATCGCCGCTTGTCCGGAGCCTCAGGTAATTCACCTTCGGTTACAGCAACACAAGCGCCAACTACATCCTCATCTGCGTCATCTGAGCCTGTTTCACAGTCAGTAAGTTCAAATCTTACAACTAGAGCTAGTGCCGCAGTACCCGCAGCTGTTAATAGTGCTGATGAGTCTGAACTCTATTCAGTTGCTTACGATTTATTGCAGCAACGGCAGTTCGAACAGGCTGCTATTGCGTTTAAAGCCCACTTAACAAATTTCCCAAGTGGCAAATACGCTAGTAACAGTTATTACTGGCTGGGTAAAATTTCGATGCAGCAGCGCGATTATGAAGACGCTAAAAATTGGTTCAGTGATCTTATTGCGACATTTCCAAATTCGCAAAAAGTGCCAGATGCTCAGTTAGACTTGGGTCGTGTTTATTTTTTCCTTGGCGACAAAGCCAAGTCTCAGGAAATTCTTTCGGCGTTATCGGGTCATTCGTCAAACGCTGGGCAGATTGCACGAAAATTCCTTTCAGATAATTTCTAATCTTAATGGCTGATTATCGACGTTCATTTCGAAGTCAGCCAGCGCGCTTTAATCTGTTAGCACTTTCTTCATCTCACATAGAGGTTTTTATGAATCAACTTTGCAAAAAGATTGGTCACGGCTTAATTGTGGGTGTCTTACTGAGTCTTGGACAAATTGCGGTTGCATCGACTTACAAATTAGATTATTTAGTTGAGATAGACCCAGAAGACGAAGGTGCACGCGTATCAATTACGATCGATAACAAATCGGGCGATCTGGTCGATTTGTCATTTAAACACCAGGGCGATCGTTATACCCAGGTGCGCGCGAATGGGCGATTAACTGAAACTGATGAAAGTGTGCATTGGGTATTGCCTACCGATGAGCCCGCGAAGCTCACTTATTTCGTGAAATTAACCCGCCAGAAGGGTGAGGCTAAATACGACTCTCTAGTCACTAAAAATTGGGCGATATTTCGCGGCGACACACTGATTCCGCCGGTCACAACCACCGAAAAAAATGATGCACGAGCTATAGCCACTCTTGAATTTAAATTGCCGGAATCGTGGACTTCAATTGAAACGGGTTGGCCCAGATTGCCGAATAATCGATTTAAAATAGATAACCCCGAACGCCTTTTTGATCGTCCATTTGGTTGGATGGTCGCTGGGGATTTGGGTACGAGACGAGCAACTGTTAAGGGCACATCGATTTCGGTGAGTGCGCCTAAAGGCCAAGCAGTAAGGCGAATGGATATTTTGACCTTCCTTAATTTTGCTTGGCGAGAAATGCATGAAGCATTTCAAAAAACACCTGAGAAACTCTTGGTCGTCAGTGCTGGAGATCCCATGTGGCGCGGTGGACTATCGGCCCCCAACTCTTTATTTCTGCACGCCGATCGCCCAATGGTGAGTGAAAATGGCACATCACCGATCATCCACGAACTCGTGCATATGGTGACTCGAATCAGTGGCTTGGTGACTGATTCCACCAACGATGATTGGATTGCTGAGGGTGTGGCGGAATTTTATTCGATCGAACTTCTATATCGTGCTGAAGGCATGACTAAGGCTCGGCGAGCATCCATCATCAAAGGTTTAGCTGAGCGCGGTGAAGAAATTACCTATTTGCGCGGAGGTGAGTCTAAAGGCGCGATCACTGCGCGAGCAGTAGTGTTTTTCGATGATCTTGATCGAGAAATTCGTCGAGTCACAAAGGACGAAAAAACACTGGATCACGTCATTCGCTTGCTTATTAAAAAGCGTAAAGTGTCCTTGGAAGATTTGCAGCTGGCGACTCGAGAAGTCACTCAGAAAAACTTGATCACCTTTAATACTCCCTTATTCAGCAAAGGTCAGGAATAGCTTTATAGGAGAACTGAAGTTGTTCTCGCCTCTCGCTACCAATTAATTTAGTAGCGAGGGGTAGATTACTGATTAGTTATTTTGTTGTTTAAGATGAGCGATCAATTGCTTTTTGAGGGACGACGGAATATTACGAATCATCAGTAAATCTTTTTCGAAGTCGTACTCAATATCGCTGCCGAGGCATTCGGACGCGAAGCTCATGCTCAAGTTGTCGTTGCGCCCACTAATTCTCACAAAACTTCTAATCTCACCTGCATGGGGAATGAACTCTTCTTTGAGTTCAGGTTCCGCCTTTCGAATGTGCTCAGTAAAAACTTTGGGCTCAAATACTTTAGTTTCAATGGCTATAGCTTCGGCCAACTCGTCAATTTCTACGGTTTTCCCGCTTTTATTTTGCTCTAAACAGTAATTCGCGATTTTTGCTTTCGCAATTTTCGCTGAAGGCTCATCGAGCGTTTGGGTGAAGGATTCTACTGCGTTCAAAAATTGATGTGTCTCTGCACGGATATTTGCTTTGTCAGAAAAGCCAAGCCAGTTTGCAAAGGCCTCGTTGATGTCCTTGTCTCCTCGGCTACGAATAATCGTCAGATAAGTTGAGGATTGGCCTAGCTCCCAGTCGTTGCAATTAATTTTTGCCGCGAGTGAGAACTTTTCAAAATCTAAATGAATGCTGGGGCTGAGGCTCAATTGTGAGTCGAGGTAATGGCCAGATTCGTGCTCGACAAAGTAAAGCGAAATTGTGTCGCCGGCTTCTATTTTTTCTTCGACAAAAAATATGAAGCCATCAATTATGTCTTGCGTAGGGTTAATGACGTCGCGCAGTTGTTTCATTGCATTTTCGGTAAAACTGCTAAAACTTAATCGCGAATCTCTGTAATCTTTTAACCATCCAGGAAATGGCGCAGCACCAATATCCTCGGTAAAGCGGCCGTAGGTTTTTCCGCCTTTGCGAATGAATTGTATCTTGAGTGTATAAGCGATTTCTTCAGATTCGCCATTAAGAATAATGGCTTGCTCGGCCATTTGCAGAGAGCACTCGCTATCGGGTCGAGGGCGGCTGATACGGTGGGCGATAATGTTGGTGATGGCCATAAAGACTCGCGATTTAAATCAATACGTGAATTGGAAAGGGCGCTATTATAAGCCCATAACAGACGAGCGTCCTGTGCTACTGCAGAGTTTGGACAAAGTGGAGCTGCCGATGGGCTTAAAACAGTTGGATGAATTATTAAGGCCTCGATCTATCGCCGTGATTGGAGCCTCGAATCAAGAGCATCGCCCTGGCAACACCGTTATGCGAAATTTGCTGCAGGGCGGTTTCGATGGCCCGATTATGCCAGTGACACCCAACTATAAGTCGGTTTGCGGTGTTTTAGCTTATCGATCAATCGAAGAGTTACCTATAGTTCCCGATTTGGCGATCGTGTGTACTCGCGCAATGCGGGTGCCGGCAATTCTGCTCCAATTAGGGCGAAAAGGCGCGCACACAGTTATTGTCATCGCTGCTGGTCTTGAAACGCTTTACACAGCACAAGGCACCAATTTATTAGAGCTAATGGAGTCGCAAGCTAAGGCATGGAATCTGCGCGTTCTCGGGCCAAATTCGTTAGGTTTATTAGTCCCACGAATTGGTTTAAACGCAAGTTACGCGCAAACTGAGGCGTTGCCTGGAAAAATCGCGGTTATTTCTCAGTCCACGTCGGTCTGCGTCACCTTGCTCGACTGGGCAAAGAAGCGGCAAATCGGGTTTTCTTACGTCGTCGATCTTGGAGAGGGGCGCGATATCGACTTTGACGAAATGTTGGATTACATGGGTCGTGATCCACACACCACAGCGATTCTACTTTACGTAGATGCGGTTCGTGATGGCCGACGGTTTGTCTCGGCCGCCCGTGCCGCTGCACTGAACAAACCTGTGCTGGTGATTAAAACCGGTCGCCAGCACGAAACACAATTGTTGTTAAATCCTGCATCGGGCGGCCCCATCGGCAAAGATGAAGTTTACGACGCGGTTTTCAAACGCGCTGGTATGTTGCGTGTCGGTGATTTACGTGAGTTGCTTGCCGCTGTGGAAACACTCGCTAATGGCAAGCCGATACGAGGCGAACATTTGGTGATTGTGAGTAACGGTAACGCACCAGCGGCAATGGTGCTCGATGTGCTCGGTGCACAAGGCGGACGATTACAGCTGTTGCCTGATGCAACCGTGGCGAAATTAAATGAGGACATTCGAAAGGGGGGGCGAGCTACCAACCCCATAAACCTGCTTGGCGACGCAACGCCAGAAGATTATCAAAAGGCTTTATCGATTCTTCTTGAGAATAAAGTCGCCGATAACATTTTAGTTTTGCATTCGCCATCGGCTTTACTGCCTGCGGAAGTTTTTGCTGAAGCTGTTATCGCAACGGTGAAAGAATTTAATCGCGCAGGCGCGAATGTGTTTGTTAGCTGGATGGGAGAGGACGCTGCCGTAGCAGCGCGACGCGCCTTTTCTAAAGCAGGGATAGCCTCTTTTAGAACTCCCGAGGGTGCGGCGGGGGCGTTTATGCATATGGTGCAATTCCGACGAAATCAAAAGCTGTTGTCGGAAACTCCCCATTCAATTGATGAAGCAATCGCGCACAAACCGGTTCGGGTAAGACAGCTTATCGAGTCTGCGCGGTTGATTGGAAGAATGAGCCGAGCGGATGCTTCCGAAATGCTGGGCTCGTACGGCATTAGTCATGTCCCCTCAGTCAATGCCAATTCACTCGACGATTTACCCCGAGCCGCATCCGAATTAGGTTTTCCTTTAGCGTTAAAACTTAATATTCCACAAGGGTTACCGGTGAAGGCCGACCTCGGAAGCGTGGTATTAAATTTGAGCACGCTTCAAGAGCTGCTCGATGCTGCAAAACAAAGTCTTCAACACGTTCGGCAATTATTTCCTGAGTTTTCCGATGAAGGATTTACGTTGCAATCGATGGCTAAACGCAGTGGTGCGCACCAATTGCGGATTGAGGTTCAAATCGACGCGGTGTTTGGCCCGGTAATTTTGTTGGGTGATGTTGCCAGCAACTGGAGTGCGCCTACTCATGCGGTAGTGGGGCTATTACCTTTAAATATGGCGCTGGCGCGCTACTTGGTGATTCAAGCACTGGCCGAGCAGAAAATTCGTGAACGTGATTCTGCGAGTACGATCAATCGCACCGCGCTTGAGACGCTCTTGGTAAAAGTTAGCCAATTGGTCATTGATAATCCAGAAATTTCGAGGTTAACAATCAATCCGATATTGATGACCGAAAACGAAGCCCGGGTTTTGGATGTAGAGGTTGAACTAAAATTTGATACTCCGCGAGTTCCTTTGGCAATTAAACCTTATCCGAAAGAGTGGGAGGAAGAGAGTCAATTAAAATCGGGAGAGCCAATATTGATTCGGCCGCTGCGGGCGGAAGATGAAATTCGTTTGCAGCTCTTTGATCAGGCTCAAACGAAAGAGGATCGATACAAACGCTACTTTGGCGAGATGCCAGAATTTTCTCACGAGCAGATGGCGAGAATGACACAGCTCGATTACGACCGTGAGATGGCGTTTATCGCGATCAGAGAAAACGCGCCCGATGAATCTTCAATTCTTGGTGTGGTTCGAATTCAGCAGGATCCAGAAAATATCCAAGCGGAATTTGCTATGGCCATCCGCAGTGACCTCAAAGGAATGGGAATAGGAACGAAGTTATTGCAGAAGATGATCGATTACACCCGCAGCCGCTCAACACAAACTTTAGTGGGATTCACCATGTTAGAAAATGCTGGTATGGCGAATCTTGCGCGAAAACTCGGGTTTAAAGTGCGTTTTAATCGCGAGGATGAAGTGATCGAAATGACGCTGGATTTACAGCAAGCGGCCAGTGAGTCATAGCCGCGTCAAACCTTTTATGTGGGCTGCAACACAGCGGCCCAAACTCTCTAAATCATATCCGCCTTCTAAACTTGCAATAATGCCGTGGCAGTGTTCGCTGGGTGCAAGTTTGGTTGAAGCGTCTTGATAGTCGCGCAGCAATTTTCCGAGCCAGTAGTAATCTTGCTCTACCAAACAAATAGACGACATCTCATCGTGAATGTACGCATCGAACCCCGCGGAGACAAAAATAATTTGAGGTTTAAATCGTTCGAGCGCGGGTAACCAATCCTTTTCGATTGCTTGTCGAAAAGTTGCAGAACGAGTCGCCGGTGCGAGCTTTGTATTGATGACATTAGGCGTGGTGACGTCTACCTCGGTATACGGATAAAAAGGGTGTTGGAAACTTGAGCAAAATAAAATGCGGGCATCTTTCTCGGCTGTGCTCTGAGTGCCGTTTCCATGGTGAACATCAAAGTCGACGATAGCGACGCGCGAGAAGCCTGCAACATCAAGCGCATACTTTGCACCTATAGCGACGTTGTTAATTAAGCAAAAGCCCATAGCCTCGGCCTCTTTGGCGTGATGACCAGGAGGGCGCACTGCGCAAAATACAATGCGGGATTTTTGATTAGCGATGTCGTCCACTGCCGTAACCACTGCACCAGCTGCGTAACGTGCAGCATCGAAACTTTCGCGGCTTATACTAACTTCGCCATCGAATAAGTTTGTGCCCTGTGCTGGAAGCGCTCTCGCAATTCGATCCAGATAGTCTTTGGAATGCACGCGTAATATGTCGTCATCGCTTGCAGGGCGCGCATCTTGCCAACGCAGAAGGGCGTCAAGTCCGGTGCGGACGAGGTGGTCATTGATTGCGTTGAGCCGATCGGAGCATTCGGGGTGATGCTCCGCAACCCGGTGACTTAAACATTCTGGAGGACAAATATAGGTCGTCAGCATAACGCGTGCTCATTGGCGCCGGAGTGAGATAAGGCTTTCACTCCGGTTAAAAGAGCGAAGCTGTTGAACTATAAATAGAAAAAAGCCCTCAGTCGAGGGCGTAGGTGGCATCAAGCAAGCAGGGATATTTAGGCTGCGATTAAAAACGGCAGTTCGACCCTTTGGGAAACGGTTTCATCGCTACTTAAAACAATCTGTCCGTTGCGCAGCAATAGGCTTTCACCTGAATTCATTACAACCCATTCTTCATCGCGCGTAAGTGGCGTTGTGGCAAGCACCACCATGCGATCATTGACGTCATTGTGAGCCGCGAGATCAAAGGTTAGGTCTTGATCAATCAAAGTTGCTTTGCTAAACGGATAGCGGCGTTCAACATAGGCCAATTTTGTCGAGCAATAAGCGAACAGAAAATCTCCATTGCCGATTAGTGCATTAAAAGTTCCGAAGGTCGAAAGCTCTTTGGCCAGACGATTTAAAACTGTAAAAACCGCATCATCCGTTGGTTGCATCCATTCGTTGGCCCAAGGAAATTCCTTTTTTAGCGCCTCTAAAATGAAGCAAAACGCGCGTTCGCTATCAGTTTCGCCCGAGGGTAAAAACTCGCTTCCGAGAGGTGGTTGAAAATGATGCAAATCGCCATTGTGGGACATAACCCACGTTTTCCCCCAAAGTGTGCGCGCAAAAGGATGGCAATTTCGAAGGCTGACTTCGCCGTAGGTGGCTTTGCGGATATGGGCGATAACCGAAGTCGCCTTGATCGATTCGCGCTTAACCTGCTGCAACAAAGGTGACCAAGCGGCAGGCGCATGGTCATGGAATAAGCGCGGGCTGCCAGATTCAAAAAATGCCATGCCCCAGCCGTCTTTATGCTCGTCTGTGTGTCCACCGCGAACGTGAAAACCTTCGAGCGAAAAATTAATACTCGCGGGTGTAAGGCAGCTCATTGCTAATAACTGGCACATGGGAATCTCAATTCTTTTAATGCTGAACAAAGCGATCAAGTGAATGAGGAGAGTCTAGAGAGTTGCTTATAACAAATGAAATACCAAATAAACTTAAGCTGATAACTCTTGGGAATATGGAAGTTTTTAGCGACAGGCAGTTTTATGGGGAGTAATAAGCTTAGCTCTCAATAATATAATGCGGGCGTCTATAATATGTTTTACTTAGCGCCATCCGTTGGGACGGTGGGGTCGCGATTAGACGATCAACCGAAGGAAATCCCAACTATGACTAATCTGTTTATGGAGATTCCTATGAAATTTAAAGGCCGCTTAACGTCGCTGATGCTCGGCATAACCTTATTTGCTGCGCAGGGCGCCTACGCTGCGCAAGAAATTCTCAATACGTCCTACGATGTATCACGTGAGCTCTTTGCTGAAATTAACCCGAAATTTCAGGCCTATTGGAAATCCACCACCGGTGAGGAAGTGAGTATTCAGCAGTCTCACGCAGGGTCGTCAGCGCAAGCGGGAGCGATATTGCAGGGGCTTAAAGCCGATGTGGTGACGTTTAATCAATCGACCGATATTGATGTACTGCACCAGCGTGGAAAATATGTAAGCCCCGATTGGCGAAAAGCCTTCCCCAATAATGCCTCGCCTTTTTATTCGACAACGGCATTTTTAGTGCGCAAAGGCAATCCGAAGAATATTGCTAACTGGGATGATTTGGCACGCAACGACGTCAAGCTCGTGTTTCCGAATCCTAAAACATCGGGCAATGCTCGCTACACTTACCTAGCCGCATGGATTTACGCTAATAAAGCCTTTGCCGGCGACGAAAAGAAGATTCGTGAGTTTGTGGGTAAGGTTCTTAAAAATGTGGTGGTGTTCGACACCGGCGGCCGTGGGGCAACTACCTCGTTCGTTGAGCGCGAATTGGGTGATGTATTATTGACCTTCGAATCTGAGGTGAACCTCATCCGCAAAGAATATGGTGAGGACAAGTACGATATCGTTGTGCCGAAAATTAGTGTTTTGGCCGAGTTCCCCGTTGCGGTAGTTGACCGAGTTGCAAAAGCAAAAGGCACAGAAAAAGTATCTAAAGCTTACCTAGATTATTTGTATCAAACGGATGCACAGCGTATCTTAGCGAGCTTTTATTATCGTGTTCACGATGAAACCGTTAAAAAAGAAGTGGCAAAGCAGTTTCCCGAGTTAGAACTGGAAACAGTAGAGGCCGTTTTTGGTAGCTGGGATGACGTGAACAAAAAACATTTTGGTACCGGCGGTGTACTTGATCAATTGTTGCGACAATCAAGAACACCCTAAATTTAATTAGTCAGAATAGGAAATGGCGTGATCCTCAAAAAGTCTCGCGTACTACCCGGATTTACGCTCAGTCTTGGACTGAGCGTTTTTTATTTCAGTTTGATCGTTTTGTTACCAGCAATTACTTTGGTAACCAACTTTTTAGGAATTAGTTGGGACGAGATTAAATTTTATCTCACCGACCCTCGTTTATTGTCGGCCTTTCGCGTTACCGCCATCACCGCGTTCTGGGCGTCGATTATCAATGCCTTGCTTGGATTACTTCTCGCATGGATATTGGTTCGTTATGAATTCCCCGGCAAAAAGTTTGTGGATACCTTAGTTGATTTGCCGTTTGCGTTGCCGACTGCGGTAGCGGGACTTACGCTTTCTGCGCTTTTTGCCACTAATGGTTGGATCGGCCAGTGGTTGGCGCCTTTGGGTATTCAAGTTTCTTACACCATGTTGGGCATTATTTTAACCATGGTATTCACCAGTATTCCGTTTGTGGTTCGAAGTTTACAACCGGTGTTGGAAGATCTATCGCCGGAATTCGAAGAAGCCGCGGCGTCACTCGGTGCATCAAAATCGCAAATCTTTTTCCGAGTGATTTTCCCGCATATTCGTCCAGCACTCATGATCGGAACAGCATTGAGTTTCGTGCGGAGTTTAGGCGAGTTTGGAGCGGTGATTTTTATCGCTGGCAACATGCCTTATGCAACCGAAGTCGCATCACTCATGATTTATACCTACATCGGCGAATATAACTATGCTGCAGCGGCCGCAGTTGCCATGGTGATTCTGGTTACGTCGCTTATCTTGCTTCTTATTGTTCAGTTGGCTCAATCGATGTATTTTCGTCGTTACGCGAGGGAGTCCTAATGCAAAATTACGTTGCACGTCGCCCATCCACGGGCGGCAAATGGTTGATCGCCTTAGGCTTATTTTTTGTAGCACTTTTGCTTATCTTGCCTTTGTTGCTCATCTTTGCCACCGCCTTCAAAAGTGGTTGGGAAGCTTTCACGCAAAATCTGTTAGATGACGACATGTTGGCTGCAATTCGGCTGACATTACTTGTTGCTGTTATCACCGTGCCAGTTAACTTGGTGTTCGGGACCTTGGTTGCATGGTGTGTGACAAAATTCAATTTCTTCGGGCGAAAGTTATTAATTGCGTTTATCGATACGCCCTATGCAATTTCGCCGGTGGTTGCAGGTCTGTGTTATTTGCTGTTGTATGGTAATCAGGGCTGGTTAGGCGAATATCTTAGCGAACAAAATATTCAAATTATGTTCGCCTGGCCGGGCATCGTGTTAGTCACAATATTTGTTACTTGTCCTTATGTTGCTCGAGAATTGATTCCGCTCATGGAAGCGCAAGGCAAAGACGAGGAAGAGGCGGCGGTATTATTGGGCGCGAGTGGCTGGAAAATGTTTTTGCGTGTGACGCTCCCCAACATTAAGTGGGCACTGCTGTACGGAACTGTATTAACCACCGCGAGAGCTGTGGGTGAATTTGGTTCTGTTGCGGTAGTCTCGGGTTCTATTCGCGGGGAAACCAACACTCTTCCACTTCATGTTCAATTGTTGCATCAAGACTACAACGCAGTCGGTGCGTACACCGCCGCATTATTGCTCGCGTGTTTTGCGTTGCTTACTTTAGTGCTTAAATCGATTTTGGAATGGGTCGAGAACAGAAAACTCGAGCGTGTTGAGACTATAAAATAATTCGCTCAATCAAAACCGCCGAGTTAACGGCGGTTTTGGTTTTTTAACCTGCGCAGGATTCGATGTAATTGGATGCGATGATGGAGCGGCTAAAGAGTGATTCATCATTTATTGCTGCTTGCGCCGTTTCGAGCCAGTGTTCCCGTTCGACCTTAAGTAATCGACAAATATGCGATGCTAAATAGTTGTCTGCTTCGCTTTGTGAGATTTCTTGTCCCATCGCAAAGCGGCTAATGTAATGAGAAAATCCGCACTCGCGGGTTGCGATCACCGGAACGCCAGCGACGATAGCCTCCACCAAACATGCGCCTGCCGCTTCACTCCTTGCAGGGTGCAAGAGCAAATCGCTCATCCACAAAAATTCCTCGACATTGTCTTTAGCTCCCCAAAAGTGAATTTGTTTATCGACTCCAAGCTGGGTAGCAAGTGCGATAAATTTGGCAGGATCGCCTTCGCCAATAACCCAAAGTTTGATACTCGGGTCGTTTAACTTAGCAAGCGCGCGGATATTTCGGTCGAGTCCTTTGCGATGAAATGCCGAGCCAAGTGCGAGCAAAATTTTCTCGTTATCGGGCACCCCATAACTCGCACGCAGAGACGCTCGACGCGCTTGGTAGTCTTGCGGCATGCATCGATCCTGCTTAATTCCGGGTGGGAGTAAAATGTAGCGCTCAGGGGTGAATTGATAGTGGTGCTGATAATCGTTGAGCTGGTGAGGGCTAATGAACATCAGTTGTGTCTTGCTGTCTGCTGCAGCGACGGCAGATTCTTGCTTTAAAAAAGCGCGGCTTCTTGGAGAAAATCGGTAGAGATAATTTCGGCCGTTGATCACCTTTTCCTTGAAGCAGGCGTCGGCCATGTAGCATACATCGAGATGTGGCAGACGGTTAAAACCCACACGAAGATCGGCCTCGTGGCTTAATTGTTTAAATTGGTTAGCAAAGCTCAGCGCGCGCGCATGGTTTGTCAACCCTGTAGCTTTAATTAGCGTCACCTTGATACCGCTTGGGCGATCACCTTGCCAGTCGAGTGTATAAATATGAACCTGATGCCCGCGAGTGTGCAGCTCTTGTGCGATAGCGAGCATATTACGTTCGAGTCCGCCATAAGGGAAATAGCGCAAAACTGCGATGGCGATGTTTAAGCTCATGGGCGAAGGCCTCGTGCGTGAAGGCGTTGCTCGCGCTCATATAATTTTTGAGAGCGAATTGAGATGCGCTTGAGTAGACGGCTTGCTAACAGTGGTCTTAAAGGTTGGTCGAAGTACAAAGACAAGAAGCGCAGGTATTCTTTTGAGCTCACGCCCAAATCCAAACTCGAGAAATGGAGGCTAGCAATATCTTTTACTTGCCAGCGGGTAGGAACTTTTTTACGGATTTGTGCGCGATGTAAATCGACAAGATGAATCTTGATTGGAGAGCCTTCCTCCAAGGATTTTTCGTCGATTAAGAAATGACAAAAATAAAAATCGCGATGGTTTATACCCGCACCGTGCATCGCTTTAGCGATTTCCGCTACGCGCTGAGTAATGCTTTTTCGTTTGGCGTAGGAGAGCTGTAAATAGCGATCGCGATTTTGAAGAAGTTCGTGAAGTTTAATAGTGCCCGACAGTTCCTTGGTTACCAAAAACGATTCTAGTCGAGCGGGATTTTTACCTCGAACGCCGTAGGCGACTGCCTCAAGGGAATCGACACCGATATCGTGCAATTTGTTAAGTGCATGCCATTCGTTTGCCGCTCCTAGAATGGGTGCGCGCAAGCGAATCCAATTTTTGATAATTTCCCGCCAGCCGACGCCTTGGTGAAATTTTCGGTAATAGGCGGAGTGGTTTAACTCAAAGCGAATAGTTTCTCTGTTTTCGACCTTGCGCGCGACCTGACCGTCTAGGTGTTTCAAGTACTCGAAAATGTCACCTTGGCCTGCGATGGCAGCAAAATCAGGGTGGCGAATTTCAATGATGGGAGTCTGTGGCACTGGTAGATCTCGAGTCCGGAGTAGAATGATTTTTGTCGTCTAAAATCTTCTTGGGGCTTGGTTCGGCCCGCAAGCTGTAGCATGGCAAATGTCGGCAATTATAACGCTTTTAACATTATTAGCGGCTTCATTCGTCAAGACGGCGCTGAATGCGGGAAACTTGGCGCTAGCCCTGTTAATATCTTGCCACTTATCGCCAATAATAAATTGATTGATTATGTATCAAGACCATTTCGGCATTGCAGAACCCGCGTTTTCGATTGCGGTGAACCCACGTTATTTATTCATGAGTCGCCAGCATCAGGAGGCGCTCGCTCATCTGTTATACGGAGTTCAAAACGGCGGTTTCGTTATGCTAACCGGCGAAGTTGGAACCGGAAAAACAACGCTTATCCGCCGGATGCTCGAGCAGCTGCCAGAAAACACCGATTTAGCATTTATTCTTAACCCTATGGCGAATGCGGTCGAGCTTTTATCGACTATTTGCGACGAATTTGGCATCGAGTACGATGCGCAATCCGCGAGTGTTAAAACGTTGACCGATAAGCTGCAAGTTTTTTTGCTAAATAATTATTCGGAAGGTCGAAAATCCATCTTGCTGATTGATGAGGCTCAACTCCTTCGAGTGCCGGTGCTTGAGCAAATTCGATTGCTGACCAATCTCGAAACCACCACCCATAAACTCTTACAAATTATTCTAGTGGGCCAGCCTGAGTTGAAGGCTATGTTGAGTCGTCCTGCGTTGCGACAGTTATCACAACGAATCACAGCGCGTTTTCATTTGGATGCTCTAACTCTGGATGAGACGACGGCCTATATCGCACATCGGCTAGCGGTTGCCGGAATGCGTGACACCCTCAAACCTTTCCCAGTTGCCATTCTTAAACGCATTCACCAATTCAGTGGCGGAATCCCTCGCTTGATAAACGTGCTGTGCGATCGGCTCATGTTAGGAGCCTATGCCAGCAACACTCACGTGGTGACAGATGCGATTTTTAAAGAGGCGTTAAAAGAAGTTGCCGGTAACGCACAAATTCAATTGAAAAACACTCCGTCGAAGGCAACTAATCAGCGCACTTTTTTAACTGTTTCGGTTGTGGCAGGTATCGCGCTCCTCGGTGGGCTTGGGCTGATGGCCCATCATTTCATAGGGGCCGCATCAGAAAATCATGCTGATAAGGTAATTGCTCACAAACTGGCTGAGCAAAGCTCATCAGCGCAAGGTGAAAAAGTCTCAAGCTCATCGTCAGCTGTGCTTGAGTCGCCGGTTGCTCGTTTGCCGATGGATGTCACCGAATTGCTAAGTCCGCTTTTGGCAATGCAAACTCCCCATGCACCCATAGGCCCGATTAGCTGCGTAGGACAGCAAGCGCGAGTGCTTGGCGATTGGGTCTGTGAGCGGGAAATCATCAGCAGTTGGAACGAGCTTCACGAATTGAATCGACCTGTAATCATTACCTTGCACGACGACGAGAAGCGTTGGCGCTACGCGCTTGTTGAAGGGTTGGGGCGCGATCGCGTCCGGATTCAAACCGACACGGGGCCGCTAGAGCTTTCGTGGTCCGAAGTCGTTAAGCGCTGGAATGGGCAAATACTTTATGTGTGGCGTAAACCCTCGATCATTAACGGCCCGCTTCAAACGGGTGACAAGGGTGCCGCTGTGGTTTGGGTGGCAGAGACTTTTGCAACTCTCGATGGTCAATCGACGCCCCTAACGCGGCATTATTACACCGATAAGTTAAAGCGACGGGTAGAGATTTTTCAGTTAACCCACGGGTTATTTGCCGACGGCATTTTTGGCGCGCAGACTCTGCGAAAACTCAATGAAGTATTGGGGTATGAAAAAACGCTTATTGACCTAGACAAGCCCGCCCGATTGCAAATGTTGGGAGAGAAGTAATGTCATTAATTTTGGATGCATTAAATCGCGCAGAACAAGAGCGTCTTAAGGTGTCTGAAGCCACCGCTGTACAGCCTGCCGAGACAGTGGTGGTTCAGGAGGCTCAATCGAGAAGATTTAAAAAGCCGCTTTGGATTTTAATTTTCACGCTTGTGATACTCGGTGCTGCTTATGTAAATCGTCTCCCAATTGCCCACTGGCTCGGAGCCGAGCAGCAATTAAATAATCAATTTCCAGTTTCAAAGGTGGTGAGCTCGGTTTCTTACAACGCAGATGAAAATACGGCCGAGGAGATTGAGCCCGTCGTCAGCGATAGCAACCCAGTTTCTACGCCAATTAATACTGTCGCCAGTGAGAGCCAAATGGAGACGAGCGACTCAGTGGTGCAATCAACCGACAATAGAGTAGAAGACCCGCTTATTAAGGCGGCGTCTCAGCAAGTAGATGACCTTTACAGCGAAACCACCTCAGAATCGGTAAACAATGTAGAGCCTGTCATCGCGACGCTTTACGAACTTGAAATAGATAAGCCAGCGGAAGCGCCTAAACCAACGGAATCTTATTCACTGCCTGCGCCTGAACCTGTAGTACCTATAGCAGTGGCGGAGGATTCCATTGCATCGCTCACAGACGTGATTGGATTCGCTGATATTCCTTGGCAGACCAAAATGACGATTCCGAGTATTAACTATTCGCAGCACAATTACCGGGCATCTGGCGAATCGACGATTGTGATTAACGGTGTGGTACTTAAAGCAGGTGAGCAGATCGATGAGCTCTTAGTGGAGCAGATTCGCCGCGATGGAAGCGTGTTTGCGTTTCGCGGTACACGCTTCACACTTGCGGCGTTGAGTGGTTGGATTAATCTATAACCACGCTATTTTTTCTGATTAATGTCGCCGAGTTTGCTTTGAATATAGTTTTCGATACCAATGGTGGAGACGAGTTGTAATTGTGTCTCGAGCCAATCGATATGTTCTTCCTCGTCGGCAAGAATCGTTTTCAATAAGTCTCGACTCACAAAATCGGTGGCGTCTTCACAGATGAGAATCCCCTCCTTGAGAGCCGGGATTGCATCTTCTTCAACATGTAAATCAGCTCTCAAGATTTCTGGAACATCTTCACCAATGTGGAGTTTGCCTAAGTCTTGAAGGTTAGGAAGACCGTCTAGAAAGAGAATACGCTCTATGAGCAAATCGGCATGTTTCATTTCTTCGATGGATTCTTCATATTCGTGTTTGGCCAAATCCATAATGCCCCAGTGTTTGAGCATCCGAGCATGTAAGAAATATTGGTTAATGGCGATTAGTTCATTGCCCAAGACGCGATTAAGGGCGGCAATAACTTGCGGTTGGCCTTTCATTTTGACGATCTCCTTATAGTGAAGCCACACGGTTTGTGTATTGAGTGTGGAAGTCGAATTGGCGACCGTCAAGGACGATAGAAAGAAAAACCCTAGTAAAAAGAATGGTTTACATTTGATACTGGATATCAGTGAATTAACAGGTTACGGCATAAAAGCGCGTAGCATCGCGATTGTCGTCAGTCGCGGTATTGATCGCTTGTTCTGCTGCCAATAGATCCTTCGCGAGGCAGGCGCATTTCCCGCACTGAGTCGCGACACCCAGCTGCTTGCGCAAATGGCCAAGATGGCGGGCGCCATCGGCAATCGCCGACTTAATTTGACGATCGGTAATACCCCGACAGAGACACACATACATGAGATAAAATGCCTAATGGTTAATATGGCGACAATTTATTGATAATGAGAATTAATGTCAAATAAGAAATTGGTATAAATAGAGTGTTTTTTAATCGGGTGCGAGTATGGGGTTATTAAATTCGAGCAGGCTGAGCAAAGAATGGTATGAATATTTGGCGCAAGAATTTAGCACTTCATACTTTAAAACGCTCGACGATTTTCTTAAGGCTCGTCTAGAAGAGGGCGCAATAATTTATCCGTCGCACGACGACATTTTTAAGTCGCTTGAGGTGACTGGCCCTAGTAAAGTGAAGGTGGTCATCTTGGGGCAAGATCCATACCACGGATCGGGGCAAGCCCATGGGCTAAGTTTTTCTGTTCCCGACGGCGTCGCTTTGCCTCCTTCGCTTAGAAACATCTTCAAAGAGGTTGTTAACGATCAGGGTTCTTTATCTTTAAAATCAGGAAATCTTAGTGATTGGGCGGAGCAGGGTGTGCTGCTGCTTAATCGAGTTTTAACTGTCGAAGAAGGGAAGGCCGGAAGCCACCAAGGTAAAGGATGGGAAACTTTCACTGAAGCCGTGCTCAAAGTGTTGGCCAACTCAGATCAACCTCTGGTGTTAATGCTTTGGGGTAGCCAAGCACAAACGATTCGTCATTTATTTGGTAAACCTCAGCATCTCGTTTTAACTGCTCCGCATCCGTCACCGCTTTCATCCTATCGTGGTTTTTTCGGATGCAGACACTTCTCAAAAGCGAATTTACATCTCAAAAGTTACGGATTGTTACCGATTGAGTGGTAGCGCTACCATTTTGTTTCCTTTATATGTGATTTGCGCGCCAAAGTGATTGGCTTTTTTGACAGCGCTGTCATTAGGGTGTTAGTGTGACTTCATTGCTTGTATAAGGATAAGTGTTCTGAGCTTTGAAGGATTAGGTGTCCAAGAGTACAGCGTAACTTGGGCTCACAAGCAAAGTGTCTAAAGACGACAAGGATGTGATTGAGGAGGGAATTTCACCTCTTTAGATCGGGGCCGCATTTGCGGCCCTTTTTTATGGAGATTATTTAATTATTTTGATTGACAGCGCTGTCATTTGTGATAGATTAGCACCGTGGCCAGATGCAGGAGATGTACGCTGTATTTGGTTGGTGTGATTTTGGTCTCTCGCCGCCGATGTTTGGTTGATGCATCGGCGTCTCCCTTTAGCCTCTCAGGCTTTGCCTGAGAGGCTTTTTTATTTGCCAAAAGTTTGTGTGGTTGCATCCGTGTAGTGCTAGTCGCGGCGATGGCTCGGTGGCATAATTAGCGCCTTTATTTTTGGCCGCCTAGGGGATTCTGCGAGGGCGACCGTAGGCGCTATGAGCATGATGCCGTAGCACCATCTTTGATAGTTTGAGGATAATCATGCGACCCACCGTTAAACCTAACAACCCCAACTTTTCTTCAGGCCCTTGCAGCAAGCGCCCAGGTTACAGTATCGATCAGTTGGATATCTCAACGCTCGGGCGTTCGCACCGTTCGACGATTGGTAAAGCTGCATTGCAACGCGCCTGTGAAGACACTCACGAGTTGTTAGGTTTACCTGCCGACTATCGCGTGGGAGTGGTACCTGGTTCTGATACCGGAGCGGTTGAGATGGCGATGTGGACCATGCTTGGCGCGCGCGGTGTGGATATTTGCCAATGGGAATCCTTTGGTAAAGGTTGGCTTAACAACGCCATCAAAGAGTTAAAGCTCACCCCAAATGCACACGAGGCCGATTACGGTCACTTACCTGATCTCTCTAAAGTTAACTTCGACAACGATGTTATTTTCACTTGGAATGGCACCACTTCAGGAACTCGTGTTCCCAATGGTGACTGGATTCCCGATGATCGCAAAGGCTTAACTATTTGCGATGCGACTTCTGCCGTTTTTGCAATGGACATGCCGTGGGAAAAGCTCGATGTGATTACTTACAGCTGGCAGAAAGTGCTGGGTAGTGAAGGCGGACACGGGATGTTAATTTTATCTCCACGTGCCGTAGAGCGTTTGGAAAGCTATAAACCTAGTTGGCCTGTTCCTAAGCTATTTCGCTTAACGTCTGGCGGAAAACTGATGGAAGGTATTTTTAAAGGCGACACCATCAACACCCCTTCGATGTTAGCGGTTGCTGATTACCTAGATGCCTTAGATTGGGTGCGTTCGGTCGGTGGCGTGAAAACTTTATACGCTCGTTGCGATGCGAACCTCACGGTACTTGAAAAGTTTGTAGCTGAAAACGATTGGATTCACTTTTTACCGCAAAAGCGTGAAACCTACTCGAATACTTCGGTTTGTTTCACTTTGGATGCGACTGCCGAGCAAGTTAAAGCCATGGTTAAGCTATTAGACCAAGAAGGCGTAGCTTACGACATTGGTTCATACCGTGATGCGCCTCCGGGCATCCGTATTTGGTGTGGCGCTACTGTTGAGGCTTCGGACATTGAGTTACTGTGTCCATGGATTAAATGGGCGTATCAAGAAGTTACTAAATAACTCATATTGCGCCACAAATAAAAAAGGCCGAGTCTCTCGGCCTTTTTTATTTGTCCGAAAAGATTGATTTTACTAATAATAGTTGCCTTAATTTGGAGGTTCGATCACCGCGCCCGCAAAGCCAGCGGGGATATCATGGAATTACACGAGAACGAATTAATGTATAGTCTGGCAGTGTATGTTCCCGAGCAAGCGCTCGAAGAGGTAAAGCAAGCATTATTTTCGGCCGGAGCAGGCAGCATCGGCAACTACGACAAGTGTTCGTGGCAAGTATTAGGAATGGGGCAGTTTCGAGCGCTTGAGGGTAGCGATCCTACCATTGGCGAGCAGAATAAAATTGCACAAGTCGCTGAATATCGGCTGGAAATGGTTGTCGATGAGAGCATCATCAAGCCTGTATTAAAAGCACTTTATGACTCCCATCCGTACGAAGAACCAGCATTTCATTTAACTAAAACAGAATTTTATAAAAATATTTTAGGCGATGACTTTGTAAAACCTAAAAAGTAATCGACATCAATAACAGCGATTTTTTAGTGCAGCAGGGTTTTAACGCACAGAATGCATTGGGAGGAATAGATGCAGCTTGATTACAGCAAAACAATAGTGGACGTTTTTAGTGAGAGTTGCCAGCGTTACCAAGACAAAGCTGCCTTCACCTGTATGGAGCATTCGATCACTTATGGCGAGCTTTGGGATTTGTCCGAGCGATTTGCCGCCTACCTGCAAACGCATACGAATTTAAAACCGGGCGATCGTATTGCGCTGCAATTGCCCAATATCTTGCAGTATCCAATCGCACTTTTTGGCGCTTTGCGCGCCGGCTTCGTCGTGGTTAATACGAATCCACTTTACACTGCCCACGAGGTAAAACATCAGCTAAACGATGCTGGGGCAAAAGCGATAGTCGTGCTGGCGAATGTTGCGAAAAATACGGCAAGTGTCATCAAAGAAACTTCTGTCGAACACATTATCGTCACTGAGCTTGGCGACATGCATCCCTTCTTCAAGCGTACGCTCATTAATTTTGTTGTGAAGCATGTTAAAAAAATGGTCCCAGAGTTTAGCTTTACAAAGGCCATTAAATTTCGTGATACCTTGAGTGCAAGTGATGCGACTTTTACACCTGTTAAAATTAATCCCGACGATATCGCGATTCTTCAATATACCGGTGGGACCACAGGTGTCGCCAAGGGAGCCATGCTTTTGCACCGTAATTTGGTGGCGAATATGATTCAAGTCACCACTCATATGCGCTCTGTATTGAGTGATGGTAAAGACATTTTTATTACGCCTTTGCCGCTCTACCACATTTATTCTTTTACTGTGCACTGCGCAATGGCGTTGTCCATTGGTGCTAACAATTTACTGATTCCCAATCCGCGTGATATTCCTGCATTTGTTAAAGCGCTCAAAGGAGTACCGTTTACGTTTTTTGTCGGATTGAACACCTTGTTTAATGCTTTACTAAGAAACGAAGACTTCCTTAAATTAGATTTTAGTAAGCTTACCTTAACTGCATCGGGCGGCATGGCATTAACGACTGAAACTGCCCATCGCTGGATGGAGTTAACAAAAGCACCTTTGACCGAAGGTTATGGATTAACTGAAACCTCACCAGTGATTAGCGTTAACCCCGTTGACGGAGTGCAAATTGGCACGGTTGGAGTGCCAATGGAAAAGACAGAAATCAAAGTTATCGACGATGCAGGCAACGCCTTACCCAAGGGTGAGCCTGGCGAGTTATGTGTGCGTGGGCCACAGGTTATGAAAGGCTACTGGCAACGCCCCGATGCAACCGCCGAAGTGATAGACGCCGACGGCTGGTTTAAAACCGGTGATATTGCGATTATTCAAAACGACAACTACATAAAAATTGTAGATCGTAAAAAAGACATGATTAACGTTTCGGGCTTTAAAGTATTCCCGAACGAGGTGGAAGATGTGCTGGCCAGTCACCCCGATATTGTCGAGGCTGCTGTAATTGGTGTTCCTGATGGTGAAGGTAGTGAAGTGGTGAAAGCCTATCTTGTGACTAACAACCGCGCGCTTACATTAGAAGACGTCCGAGAATTTACCCGCGAAAAACTCACAGGCTATAAGCGACCGCACCTAATCGAGTTTCGCGACGAGTTGCCCAAGTCAAACGTCGGCAAGATATTGCGCCGCGAGCTGCGTGATGAGGAATTGAAAAAGGCTAAGGCGTAATAGAGGGAAACGCTTAAATTTAATAACGCCTTTCGAATAATAATGGAATAGGAAATCTCAAATGTTTTCATCTGCCGATACGGTATTTATCGTGCTTGTGGCTATTGCCATCACGCTCATCATCACCATGGTTAAAAGTGTGCCTCAAGGGCAGCAGTGGACGGTCGAACGCTTCGGCCGCTTCACTCGAATTTTGTCTCCTGGGTTTAATATCGTTGTCCCGTTTATCGATACCGTAGGGCAAAAGGTGGTGATGATGGAGCAGGTGCTCGAGATTCCACCGCAAGAAGTGATCAGCGCAGATAACGCCATGGTTAAGGCCGACGCGATTTGTTTTTTTCAGGTGATTGATGCCGCCAAAGCCAGTTACGAAATCAGCAATCTTTACAACGCTGTGCAAAATCTCGTGATGACAAATATTCGTGCAATCGTCGGCTCCATGGAGCTCGATCAGATTTTGTCACACCGCGATCAAATCAATACCAATTTATTGCTCAAAGTGGACGAAGTGACCGCGCCTTGGGGAATAAAAATTACTAGGATCGAAATTAAAGATATTACCCCACCGCGAGATTTGGTTGACGCCATGGCAAACCAAATGAAAGCAGAGCGGGAAAAGCGTGCGCAGATTTTACGTGCAGAAGGCGAGCGAGAGGCGGCAATCAAGGTTGCAGAAGGTGAAAAGCGCGCGCAAATTTTAAAAGCCGAGGGCGAACGTGAGGCCGCATTTTTAGAAGCGGAGGCCCGCGAGCGTGAGGCGCAAGCAGAAGCGCGTGCGACGCAATATGTGAGTGAAGCTATCGCGCAAGGTAATCCGCAAGCGATCAATTATTTTGTCGCACAGAAATATATCGAGGCGCTAGGCCAAGTTGCAAGTTCTGATAACAGTAAAGTCATCATGATGCCGCTTGAGGCTTCAAGTGTTATAGGTTCGGTCGCCGGCATTAATGAATTAATCCGTGCAGCGGTCGATAACAAGCAATAAGGAGAAGGCGATATGGACGAGCAATGGCTTCAACCTTGGCACTGGTTTTTTATCGCGGGTCTCATCTTTTTTATGGAAATACTTGGCGTTGGCGGCTTTTTTCTTGGGGCTGGGGTAGCGGCGCTGGTAATAGGTATTGCGTTACTTTTACTGGGTTGGGCATGGCAGTGGCAGATTGCGGCTTTCGCCACCCTCGCGATTATTTTTACGATCGTGTACTACAAAAAGTTTCGTCGTTTTAATTTGGAGAGCGAGCAACCTGAATTGAACTCTGGTGCGAAAGGATTTATTGGTCGGCAGTTTTATGCACTTCATGACAGTATTAATCATCGAACCAAAGTTCAAATAGGCGATGCACTTTGGACTGTGGTGGTCGATGCGAAACAAGGTCAACCTGTGCGAATCATTAACGCCGAAGGCGTTACACTTTATGCTGAAGTTGTAGACGATCTTTAACCAATAAGGCCCTCCATGAAGCGAGCATTAGTGATGTCTGGTGGCGGCGCGCGCGCTGCTTACCAAGTGGGTGTACTCGAAGCGCTGGCCGAAATATTACCGCCTGAATTTGATAATCCGTTTCCCATTATCTGTGGAACCTCGGCAGGCGCTATCAATGCTATGGCACTTGCGGCGCATCCGGATGGGTTTCATTCGGCGGTGAATAATCTCTCTCAGTTATGGCGACAACTTCATTTAGGGCAAATTTTTAAATACGGTTGGCTGGACGTATTTAAAGGAGTGGGCCACATCGGCACCTCATTGTTTAACGAAGGTGTTGGTAGAACACGGCCTTTGTCATTGCTCGATAATGCACCCTTATGGACATTTTTAGGCTCGACTATTCGCTTCGAAAATGTGCAAAAAAATATCGATAGCGGCAGGCTCGAAGCCGTGAGTATTTCCGCAACCGGTTATACAACGGGTTATTCAGTTAGCTTTTTCCAAGGGCAAGAAAATTTAAAAGAGTGGACAAGGTTCCGCCGAACCGGAGTCCGTACCGATCTGCGGCTTGAACACCTGATTGCTTCCTCGGCAATTCCTACCATATTTCCTGCGGTGCGGATTGATCGCGAATACTACGGCGATGGCGCTTTACGACAATTAGCCCCCATTAGCCCAGCGCTGCACCTAGGTGCTGATGGAGTATTTGTTGTGGGTGTGAGTGCGGATGTATCGAATTTACGCCCCGATAAAAAAATGCCTACACGTCATTCGCCGTCGATGGGGCAGATTGTGAGTCATCTATTTAATAGTGCTTTTGTGGATGCACTCGACTCAGATATGGAGCATCTGGAACGGATGAACTTGCTGTTAAAAATCATCCCCGAAGATGTGCGTAAATCGTCTGGATTAATTTTGCGCCCAGTGGAGCCGTTAGTTATTGTTCCGGGCGACTCGATCGACTCAATCGCAGGGCGAAATATTCGTTACCTGCCTAATAGCTTACGATTTTTTATGCGTTCGGTGGGAGCGACCGCCAGTGGCGGCGGTGCGACTGCCGCGAGTTATTTACTTTTCACCCAAGAGTTTATTCAAGAGCTTATAAATCTAGGGAAAGCCGACACCCTTGCCAAAGCCGATCATGTGCGGCAGTTTTTTGGATTCAAAAATTATTGAGTGCCACCAACAAAAAAGGCCGACATAGTCGGCCTTTTTTGTTGGCTTTATTAGTGACGTCTACGGAATAGAGGCAAGGGCTGATCGACAGCGCCTTGATAGTATTCGGTGAGGTCATTTAAAGACTCGAGTGCATCTTCGAGCTTTATATCGGTGTTGCCAAACGCAAAGGCATTTACTCCGACACGGCGCATGTAGCACAGTTGGTCGCGGATGAAATTACCCACAGCGCGAAGCTCGCCTTTAAAGCCGTAACGCTCGCGTAACAAACGCGCGGTCGAGAAAGCACGGCCATCCATAAAACCTGGGAAGAACAAGCCGATCAGTGGAATGTCGTTGGCGTAATCGCCGATAAGTTCAGCACCCTCATCGGAATTTAACCAAACGCCAACATTACCTTGTGAAAGGTAAGCGTCTTTATTTTGTTCCCACAGACTGTAGGGCAGAATGATTTTACCCTGCGGCAATACGGGCGCACTGCCGTCCTCGGGTAGCGTGACCAGTGACCACTCGTTGTCGATGATGACACCGTCTTTAATTAGCTTTGGCATAGACCTTCTCCTTGAAGGGGGTGGCGCCAATACGACGATAAGTGTCGATAAACAACTCTTCCTCGGTGCGATTGGCGACGTATACATCAACCAATTTTTGAATCACTATCGGCATATCTTCGGCCGAAAACGATGGGCCAAGCACTACACCTAAAGAGGTATCGTTACCGGCGTTTCCACCCAGTTGTACTTGATAGAATTCTTTACCCGCTTTATCGACACCCAAAATACCAATGTGGCCGACGTGGTGGTGACCACAGGCGTTCATACAGCCAGAAATGTTCAAATCAATGTCGCCCAGATCATATACATAATCTAAGTCGTCAAACTGGCGCTGGATTGACTCGGCAATTGGAATTGACTTGGCATTCGCCAACGAGCAAAAGTCGCCACCGGGACAGCAAATGATGTCGGTAAGCGTGCCAATGTTAGGCGTCGCGAAGCCGTAAGTTTTCGCCTCTTGCCAAAGGGCGAAAAGATCCGACTTTTTAACATCAGCTAACACAATGTTTTGTTCGTGCGTAGTACGCGCTTCAGCGAAGCTGTATTTTTCGGCGAGGTCGGCGATGCGCTCAAGCTGGGTGTCGGTGATATCGCCAGGCGCAACTCCGGTCGGCTTTAACGACAAAACTACACTCGCGTAGCCGGCAATTTTATGGTCGCGCACGTTGCGGTTAAGCCACTTGCTGAAGGCCCCGTTTGATTGTGCCTGTTCATCGAGCGCTGCTTGCGCCGCATCCTTGTCGATGGTCTCGTAAGCGGGCGAGGTGAAGAACCCTTTCGCACGGGTAATTTCTTCTTGGGTGAGTTTGGTGTAACCGTCTTTCACGTATTGCCACTCTGCATTCACTTTTTCGGCGAACACTTCGGGCGTTAAGGCTTTCACCAAAATCTTAATACGAGCTTTGTATTTGTTGTCGCGGCGACCGTAGAGGTTATATACGCGAAGGATCGATTCCAGATATGAAAGCAAGTCTTCTTCAGGCAAGAACTCATTGATGAGCGAGCCAACGACCGGTGTGCGTCCTAAACCGCCGCCAACATAAACGCGGAAGCCGGTTTCGCCTTTCTCGTTGAGAAGTACTTGCAAGCCGATATCGTGCACCTGGACGGCTGCACGATCATTCAGTGCACCCGATACCGCGATTTTAAATTTACGCGGCAAGAAGGCGAACTCTGGGTGGAAAGTTGACCACTGGCGAATAATTTCGCAATAAGGGCGAGGGTCGACGATTTCGTCAGGCGCGACACCCGCGAATTGGTCGGAGGTGGTGTTGCGAATACAGTTGCCGCTCGATTGAGTACCGTGCATCCCGACTTCGGCAAGCTCCTCAAGGATATCGGGCACTTCTGTGAGATCGGGCCAGTTGTATTGAATATTTTGACGCGTCGTAACGTGGCAGTAGCCTTTGTCGTAGTGACGAGCAATATGTGCCAGCTTGCGCAATTGGGTGGAGTTCACCATGCCATAAGGAACGTTGATTCGTAGCATGGGCGCCAGGCGTTGAACATAAAGTCCGTTTTGCAGACGCAAAGGGAGGAATTCTTCCGGTTTTAATTCACCTGCGAGGAAGCGCTCAGTCTGGTTGCGGAACTGTTTGATGCGCTGACGCAGAATGTTGTGATCGTACTCGTCGTAAATGTACATGAGTGCTTTACCCATTCTCTAAGGCTAAAAATTTTAGCGGCAAAGAATAGCTTAAATAACGTCAAGCGGCGATAGATTGGCCGCATTTTATGGCCTTTTTCTGCGAATTCTTTTTCCTATTATTCTTTTTTGGAATAACAATATCGCGGTTTGTATTGATAAGCTATTTTTTATCAAAATAATTGATAAGCAAAATCAGGTGGATTTCTTCTCATTTAGCGGGAATTAGCAGCAATTGTTATCGCCCCTTTAAGGCTCTGTTAAACTGCGCCAAGTTTGTAAGAGTATATTTTATGCCTCCCGATACGCATGCCTTAAAAATACTTCCAGCTTGCCAAGAAGACCTCTTGGTTGTGGCGGAAGACCCAAGTTTTATCGTCATCAATAAACCTACTCGACTACTAAGTGTGCCCGGCCGAAACCCCGCTAATTTCGATTCAGTCGTGAGTCGTCTTGCTGAAAAGTATGGCGCGCTTTATCTGGCGCATCGGCTCGATTTTGATACTTCGGGGCTGCTGGCGGTTCCGCTGAGTAAACAATCGCTATCCAATATTAGCCAGCAATTTCAGGCAAGAACTGTGGGTAAGCAATATGTGGCGCTGGTAGATGGCCTAGTCGAGAAAGATAGCGGCGTGATCGACCTTGCTATTGCGGCAGCCGATGGCCCCAAGTACAAAATTTGCTCGCTCACCGGTAAACCCTCAATTACTAGGTTTGAGGTGGTAGAGCGTGATCATGAGCGCGGTATCAGTCGCGTGCATCTATATCCCGAGACAGGGAGAACCCATCAGCTGCGTTTACACATGCAGGCGTTGGGACATCCCATATTGGGATGTGAGTTTTACGGCGGCGAGGCGCAGTACAAAGCCGAGCGGCTCTGTTTGCACGCACAGGAGCTAAGCTTTAATCATCCCGATACTGCGCAGCGCTTACGATTTTTCGCTGCCGCCAATTTTTGAGCGAATTCGCCAAGGAGACAACATGGGCAAAGTTTTGAGAACAACTAGGTTTTCAATCGCGGCAATGGTGGGCTTAACCGCACTATTGACTCTTGGCTGCGCAAAGCAGAATGATCCTGATATTGCCGAGTGGGGGAATTACGAGGGCCAGTATCCGCGTTCTGGCGCATTGATCGCGTCGGCAAAAGAGGGGCTTGCCTGGACGCCCTTGTTTAACACGCGCCGGGTACGAGACGAGCTGAAATCGCTGCTCCCCAACGATGTCCTGAATGAGTTTGAGCAGATGTCGGTCGAATCGCCCGTCGAACAGCCGGAAGCTGGGTTTTTATACACGTACGTTTGCGAGGCGCACAATTGTCCGCACAGTGGTGAATTATTAATTGATATAAAAAGCGAGAAGTTCGCAGTGGTGCTTTATCGCATCGACGAAAATCAAGATCACGCCATTCCAACCTGTTATAGCAATCACGTTAAATCCTTGGGCGAATTTCCCGCGGCTGTTTTAGAGCGGTTGTCCCTTACCAATATTGCCAAGGTGAAGCCGGACGTTTCGCCGAGCGGCTTTCCTTGCCAGTCAAATAAAAATGGGTAGTGCCTAAGCGCTACCCATTTTTCCGAGCACGAATCTGCCTGCAACAGACGAGTAAAATTAATGCTGCGATGCCTCGCTAATTCCAATTCCGGTTTGTGAGCGAACTTGTTGCGCTGCGAACCCTTGATGCTCGGCAGCCGCTTGCTT
This sequence comes from Cellvibrio sp., assembly GCA_051885175.1. Lineage (GTDB taxonomy): Bacteria > Pseudomonadota > Gammaproteobacteria > Pseudomonadales > Cellvibrionaceae > Cellvibrio. The sequence continues at coordinate 157,519 of JBJEWS010000005.1, read as the reverse complement.
AGATTTATCGGTAATGGAAAACAGCCAGATTCCCACAAATGCAATCACAATCGAGAAGAGGGCAGGGTTGGAGTAGGGGAATATCGCCTCCTCAAAGCCTAGTGTATCCACCCAAACGGTTGGGCCTAGCACTACCATGGCAACGGCAGTAAACAATCCTAAACCCCCGCCTATTACAGCTCCACGGGTTGTGAGCTTTCGCCAGTACATGCTCAACAATAAAATCGGGAAGTTGGCGCTGGCGGCCACACAAAACGCAAGCCCTACCATGAAGGCGACGTTTTGATGCTCGAACACAATTCCCAAAATCACCGCGATAATCCCGAGTGCGATGGTCGATATACGAGACGCGCGCAGTTCTTTTTTCTCGTCGCGATTGCCTTTGAGTACGAGTGTCGAATAAAGATCATGAGAAATTGCGCTTGAACCCGCCAAAGTTAGGCCCGACACCACCGCGAGAATGGTGGCGAAGGCCACGGCTGAAATGAAGCCCAATAGCAAGTCGCCACCCAAAGCATGAGATAAGCGAATGGCAACCATATTGGTGCCGCCTATCAGCTCGCCATTACTGAAGTAGCCGGGATTTTTGAGCAGCAAGACGATTGCACCAAACCCGATAATGAAGGTAAGGATGTAAAAATAGCCGATGAAGCCAGTCGCGTAGAACACTGAGCGGCGCGCTTGTACAGCGTCTTTTACGGTGAAAAAGCGCATCAAAATGTGCGGCAATCCTGCGGTGCCGAACATTAGGGCAAGGCCAAGCGATATAGCCGAAATAGGATCACTCACTAAGGAGCCGGGCGCCATAATCGCGTCGCTTTTACTGTGCACCCCCACAGCTTCGGTGAAGAGGGTTTCGAAGCTAAAGTTAAACTGCATCATCACCAAAATTGCCATAAGGCTAGCGCCCGATAGCAATAAAATGGCTTTGATAAGCTGTACCCAAGTGGTGGCGATCATGCCGCCGAAGGTGACGTAGAGTGTCATGAGGACACCCACAATAATCACCGCCATTTCGTAAGGTAAGCCGAACAATAGCTCGATCAACTTACCGGCGCCGACCATTTGGGCGATCAAGTAAAAAATTACCGTGATAAGCGATCCGCTCGCGGCGAGAATACGAATGGGTTTTTGTTGCAAACGGAAAGACGCCACATCGGCAAAGGTGAATTTGCCCAAATTGCGCAGTGGTTCGGCAATCAGTACCAATACCAAGGGCCAGCCCACGAGAAACCCGATGGCGTAGATTAGGCCATCAAATCCCGAGGCGTAAACCAGACCCGCAATTCCCAAAAACGACGCCGCCGACATATAGTCGCCAGCGATGGCAAGGCCATTTTGAAAGCCTGTAATTCCACCGCCAGCCGCATAAAAATCGTTAGTGGTTTTGGTTCGACCCGCCGCCCAATACGTAATGCCGAGCGTTACTAAAACGAAGCCAACAAACATGGCGATGGCCGCAAAGTTAGAACTGGATGATGTGCTAGTTGCCGCATGAGTGGCTGCAGCCACTGCCGACATCATGAGTCCGAGTGCAGTGAACAACGAGAGGTTTTTCATGCTTGACCTCCCTTGGCTTTTTCTTGAATGGCCGCAGTGAGCGGCTCGAGTACGCGGTTAGCGTAAACCACGTAGATGCCGGTGATTACCAAGCACAGGAGAATCATTCCTAGGCCGAGCGCCATACCGATGGAGGTGGTTCCACCGATAAGGGATTGACCAAGCGCTTCTGGCCAAAAGGCGATAGCGAGGATTAGTGAGAAATAGGCGGCCATTGTTAAGGTAGCCAATGGCCAAATAATGCGTTGTCGTGCACGAATAAGCGCGGAATACTCGGGCAACTGCCGAATAGCATCTGTGGTGAGCATGAAAGGTCCTTTCGTCGTTTATCTTACTATTATTGTTAACGTCCCGACCGAACGTCCGACACTGGATAAGTGTCTTGTCGGCAAGATTCGAGGCTTTTGGTTTAGACGTCCAAACCAATGGTGGATTGGAGTCTTAACGGCCAAAAAAGTTCGAGGAGTGTAGCAAGGGAAAACGGGCTGGTATACAAGGATTATGATTTTTATTAGTACCTTCGTGAGAATTAAATCCAGCCCTTTTGCCTTGCAATACGAGCGGCATCGACACGGTTGGCCGCGTTAAGTTTAGCGATAGCTTCTGATAAATAATTGCGTACGGTTCCTTCGGAAAGATGCAGTGTGTTAGCGATATCGGCGGTGGTTTTGCCCTCGGCCGCTAAGCGCAAAGCGCGGCGTTCCTTGTCATTTAATGGGTCGCTCTCGCCCACGGCCATCATGGCGAGCTCGCCATCGATCACTTTTTTGCCGTCCATCACCTTGTAAATGGCTTCGATTAGCTGCTCGGAGGGAGCATCTTTTAGTAGAAATCCGTTAACGCCCATTTCGATAGCGCGGCGAATGTAACCCGCGCGGCCAAAGGTGGTGATGATAATAATCTTGGTGGGCAATTTTTGATTAATCACCCACTGCGCCAACTCCAATCCGGAACGCCCAGGCATTTCGATATCGGCTAATAAAATATCGTAGGAATGTTGGCGAAGTTGTAGCCACGCCTTGTCACCGTCCTCGGCTTGCGTTACTTCAAATCCGTCTTCCATGCTAAGGAGTGCCGCCAGTGCACCGCGAACCATGGATTGATCTTCCGCTAATAAAATTTTCATGATGGCTCCTTTACCCCTTAGTCTTTGCATTCGCTAATCGGTAAGCGAATGGTGAATCGGCACCCCTGTTCGGTGTCGAGCGTAATACAACCGCCCAAGCCAATCAGCCGCTTTTCCACTCCATCCAAACCATTACCGGGCGTGAGAGTGCCGCTAATGTCGCCATTGTCGGAAAAGGTGATGATGCAATCGTGGTCGTCGCGACAAAACGTGATGCTGCAAGAGTCGCCTTTACTGTGGCGAAGCACATTGGTGGTTAACTCCGTTAGCGCGAGGATGAGCGCAGTCTCGGCGCGCGGTTTAAGTACTGGGAAATCGCCTACTAATTCTACGAAAAACTGATTTTGTCTGAGGCGCGCACAAAGCTCCATCACTTCGCCATTAAGGCCGCGATGCTTATAACCGGAAACCGTTTGCCTAACCAAGCTCAAGCTGTCGCGGGCGATTTTGTGAAGGTCGGTGAGGTGACACTCGGTCTGTTCGTACTTCTGTTGTTTGAGAAGTTTCTCGGCGAGCTCTGCTTTAAGTGCAATCGAGCTTAATGTGTGGCCGAGCAAGTCGTGAAGGTCGCGCGCGATGCGCTCACGCTCGGCGATGACGGCGAGCTGTTCAATCTCATGACGGCTCTGAATCCACTGTAATCGAGTATCCAGTCGCATACGCTCAATCACCCCAAAGATACTCACCACAACCGATGTACTAAGTGCAGGCAATAGAAAATAGGGGATGGGGTAGTCTTGCGAAAAATGCACACCCAGTATGACCGCCACCGTGGGTAAGAGCAGGGCGATGTGCTTGTCACGCGAATAATTAAAGCCGATTAAGAATGCTAAATAAGGAAAGAATACGTTAGCGCCGCTGGTGTGCAGACTGGTAATGGTCGAAAGCGCTAAGAGTAGGCCAATCCCCATCCATGCGCGTTTGGGGCGAAGGGTGATGGCCCACAAGAAAATGCCGAGAAAAGCAAAGTAAGCCCCGATCAAAAGCGCAATTTTTACGAGCGACATCTCCTCGTAAAACATGGGGATAAAGTAATAGAGACTAAAGATCAACCAAAGAGATGGCTTGGCCGACAGGTGTTCTGAATGTGTGAGCTCAGGCTTCGCCATAGTAGCAACCAAAAAATTTACGTTTTTTACAAAAAAATAATTTACACCGGATTTGCGAGGCTTTAGTTTGCGCGAGTTCTGCGACAAGTGTCTAGACTGCTTCATCAGGCAATGGGTGTGACGATTGTCATTTATCCGGTTTTGCGTAAGCCATCTAGACTCAGTTTAGCGGGAGAGTGAGACTATTTATTGAGAAGGTTGATTTGATGGAAAAATTGATAGAAACGCTGATTTACCGCGCGAGATGGTTATTGGCTCCCATTTATTTTGGTTTAACCCTTGGGGTCATCGCACTGGCGATTAAGTTTTTCCAAGAAGCGTATTACATGCTCGTGCATGTGTTCACCTCGTCGGATATCGATCTAGTACTGACGATTTTAAGTTTGATTGATATCGCCATGGTTGGCGGCTTGCTCATTATGGTGATGATGAGCGGCTACGAAAATTTCGTTTCTCAGTTAAATGTGGGTGACGATGAGGAGCGGCTCGACTGGTTGGGCACAATGGATGCAGGTTCCCTTAAAGCGAAGATCGCCGCGACTATTGTTGCCATTTCATCGATCCACTTGCTCAAGCAATTCATGTCGATCGATCCCAAACAGCCTAATGAATCTTTCCCAAGTGAAGCCATGTTTTGGTACGTGATTATTCATCTCACATTTGTGATGTCGGCCTTTTTAATGGGGGTTTTAGATTCGCGTTTCGCGAAGCATAAGGCTGGGTAATCGCTGAATTTTGATGTCAGGGCAGTAATAAAAAGGTTTTTGTTGCTGCCTTCATACTCAAGTACTAAGTTCTCGACAGTTCTTCGAGAAAACTTTTCACAACTTGCGCCGCTTTCTCGGGTGCTGACTGCAATATAAAGTGCCCTTCGGCAAGACTCACCACACGAATATCGCGCGCCTTAGTGGCGAGATCGTTCAAAAGGTTGTGATCGATGAGAATGTCTTGAGTGCCTTGAATGACTAAGCAAGGTTGATGAATGCTTGAATCGCCCAGTGGTGTCGCTAATGGGAGCGCGCTTATAGCCGCACAGCGATCGCGGTAAAGCTGAATTGGCATTTCACTAATGGCTTGATTCAGCGTTTTTTTGAACTCTGAATTAACACCTGCAAATAACGTCTTTTCTAATCGATAGTTTTGCCAAAGCCCACCAATCTTATTTGGTAGATCACGAAACTTAACCAACGGATACTTGGCTTGGTTGCTCAAGCTTAAAAACCCGTTTACCGCAATCACGCCGATAATAGACGCCGAGCGAGCCGCAAGGCGAAAGGCAACAGGGCAGGAAAAAGATTCCGCTAATAAAATTATGGGTTCTGAGGGAAGTTTCGATATTAGCCCCGCAACCAAGTTGTCGACATCTTGCGGGCCGGAATCCGGCAGGTCGAGCAATTGATAGGCTTGGTCGCCCAGCGCGTCAAGAAAGCCTTCAAGCCCAAGAGGCTTGCCCGTAAAACTTGGCAGTACAACCAGTAATGGGGGTGCGCTGGGAGCCATAAAATCCTTACACAGAAACTAATAACGATTCGAGAGTGGTTTCGTAAATTTTGGTGAGGGTGTTTAAATCTTCCGCCTTTATACACTCATCCACCTTGTGAATGGTAGCGTTTATCGGCCCCACCTCCACTACCTGCGCACCTGTTGGAGCGATAAAACGGCCATCCGAAGTGCCGCCCGACGTCGACAATTCTGTATCCAAACCTGTGTGAATTTTTATTGCATCTACAACAGCATTGACCAGCGCGCCTCGCCCAGTTAGGAAGGGCTGACCTGACAGTGTCCAGTCAATCTCATAGTTAAGATTATGCTTGTCAAAAATGGCTTGGGTTTTTTCTCGCAATAATGTGTCGGTGACTTCGGTCGAGAAGCGAAAGTTAAACACCACCTCAACCTCACCGGGAATTACGTTAGTCGCACCTGTACCGCCATTAATGTTTGAAACCTGAAAGCTAGTCGCGGGGAAAAACTCGTTGCCGTTATCCCAATGGGTCGCGGCTAATTCTGCAAGCGCAGGCGCGAGTTTGTGGATGGGGTTATCGGCTAAATGCGGGTAAGCCACATGCCCTTGAATCCCCATAACTTTTAAAACACCACCCAACGAGCCGCGGCGCCCATTTTTAATCACATCGCCAACTGTGTGCGTGCTCGAGGGTTCGCCAACGATGCAGTAATCCATTTTGATGTTGTGAGCTTCGAGCCATTCGACCACTTTTACAGTGCCGTTAACACTTGGGCCTTCTTCGTCGCTGGTAATTAAGAACGCGATTCGCCCTTGGTGATTGGGATATTTTTTAACAAAGTTTTCGCAGGCGACCACCATGCACGCGAGTGAGCCTTTCATATCTGCTGCGCCGCGGCCATATAAAAATCCATCGACAATTTGTGCCTCAAAGGGTGGAAACTTCCAATTGGTTTCTGGCCCAGTTGGCACCACATCGGTGTGACCTGCGAAAGCTAAAATTGGCCCACTTCTCCCACGTATCGCCCAAAAATTATCGACCTCACCAAAGCGCAATGGCGTGCATTCAAATCCGATTGCACGCAACCGATCCATCATCAAGGCTTGGCAGCCATCATCATCCGGCGTCACCGAACGGCGACGAATTAATTCACAAGCAAGTTCGAGGGTAGGGGTAGTCATGGTGTGGTATCTAGACAGTCAATGTGGGGTGCTAGTTTATCGTGATTTTTTGTGGGAAGCTGCACAATCTGCTCTGTTCAAACATCAATTGGGTTCAGAGTCAGATGTCTGATCTAGTTATCCTAAGACATAATTCAGAATTGATTCCTGATTATGTTAATAATCCACAGTTATTACCGGAGGGGATGATTGCAGCGCGCAGAAAATACTGGGAAATGGCTTTTTAGAGATCTACTTGATACGAATGATATGGATGATTTCGAATACTTGTTGGACTTGAGGAATGTGTTGGCACACAGTTATGTCTCGCTAGCGAGGAACTACATTATGTATCGTCCTAGCCGCAAAAGTGTAAGAGAACGGTGGAAAAAAGACTTGGAGATAGCTCGGATAGCTTGAGGGTTCTTCCGATCAAAATCCCCATTAACGAACCGGCTTGGCTAGAGCGTGAGATGGAAAAAATTGCAAAGGTGGATCTTATTATCATGTCCAAAGTTACAGTCGAGTTAGGTATAAGTCATTCAAGGGTTAGGTGAAGTAGATTTTAATTTTGTGAATTCTGGATAAATCAATAGTTTATTAAAGGAGTAGTAAATGAGAAAACTAGCTGCAGTCGTTTTGGTGATGACGTTGACTTCTTGTGTCTCGGCATATGAAGGGAAACTTGATGTGCCCTTCTCAGATACCCAACGATTAATAACAGTTAATCGTGATATATCGACTGAAGATCTATTTAGTGTTTATATGGGAAGTGATGTTGCTCAGCGCCGTTTAGCTGAAATGTATGTGGTGGGTGTGCTCGACACATCAGAAGGGACAACATGGTGTGGCTATGAGAAAGTATTCCCTGATGGGATACAAGAGCAAGTTTTACAAGCTTTAAAATCGGGTCTGGAAACTATGCCCAAGGCCCGAGCGTCTGACGCCATCAAGGCTAGATTTACTGATCTTTTTTCTTGCAAGGATTTGCAATGAAACCTTCTTTCTCAACGTTAAAGAGTAACTATTACTCTTCGGATGAATTTAAAAGCAATTACGTGAGCGGCGCCGATTTATATCAGGAAATGGGTTGGATCATGATGAGTTAATTAGACAAAATCCAGCTTACGTCAACACATGTGTAGCTCGAGTTAGTTTGGCTCTATTGAAGTCGGGCGTGGCATTTACAGGACGCCTGACGATTAAAAAAGGTAAATTCACATCAAAAAAAATCGAAACGGGGGCTAAGCTGTTGGCGGATCAACTCATGCGTCCGGATGTCTTTGGTAAACCAGAGGTATACTCACCCAATAATTTTTTGCAGAGAGTGAAAGGGCGGCAAGGAGTTGTGTTGTTTTGGAAAATCGAGGGTTACGGTGGGGGGCACATTGATTTGATTGATGCGACAACAGTAAATGCAGTTTGTAGTTCTGGATGTTATTACAATTCCAAAGAGATTTGGTTTTGGCCGTTGCAGTAACCTATTCCAATTGCGTTTGTAACATGGATATTTCCGCATGTGTAAATGTTATGGCTTGCGAGACAAATCATTTCAAACAAATCACCCCAATAAAAAACGCGGCGATTGCCGCGTTTTTTATTGGGGTGAGCCTCTACTCAATGTTCTCGACGTTGGCTTTAATGCTGTTTAATTGCACGGTTGAGATGCGGTCGCCGATCATCTCGGCTACTTCCAATTCGATGGTGCCTAGCTCTACTTTGTCGCCAACCGCTGGAGGGTTTGGAAGATGGGTTCTAATCAATTCATCGAGTGAAAGCTCTTGGCTTGAATTGAGGTCGATGCCGTAGGAGTGTTGTACATCGGCAACCCGAGTGTAGCCCTTTAATCGCAAGTTTTTCGCATCGACGAAGGTATCGCTTAAACCTGTGGTCGAGAAAACTTGATCGATGAACGCGCGCGTTTCAGGTTTAGTGACGATAAATAAATGATCGCCTTCTTGTAATAGTGTCGAGCCCCGTGGAGGAATTACCGATTGGCCGCGGGTAATCATGGCTACCACAGTTCCTTCGGGCAACGCTGATTGTGACAGACGACGCCCCGCTGCTCGACATTGATTTCCGAGCGCATACTCAACAATTTCCGCATCGACGTTGTTGAGGGCGGTAATTTCAAGTGACGCTGCCGGAGAGGCGGGTGCATCTTCTGTCAGCTCTAAGCGGCGCGCAACCCAAGGTAAAGTCGACCCTTGAATGGTGGCAGAAATTAGGACCACGAAGAAGACAACACTAAAAATCAGTGGTGCGTTGGGTAAGCCGTAGATCAATGGGTATATCGCCAAGATGATGGGTACCGAGCCGCGCAGTCCCACCCACGAAATCAGGGTGATTTCTCGATTAGTAAATTTGAAAAGGCGCAATACGGGCACTACGGCAAGAGGGCGCGCGATAAAAATAAGCACAAATGCGAGTAGTAAACCTTGCCACCATACATCGAGTAAGGTTAAAGGATTAATAAGGAGGCCGAGTACCACGAACATGGTGATTTGGCTCATCCACGCTAATCCATCGTGAAACATGAGGGTTGTGCGTTTGAAGTCGAAGTGATTATTCCCCACAACAACGCCAACGATAAAAATAGCAAGGAAGCCGCTTCCACCAATATTGGCCGCGATACCAAATCCTAATAGACCGAATGACAATACTAAAATGGGGTATAGCCCGGGTGCTGAAAGTTCGATTTTGTTGAGTGATTTGAGTGCAATCCAGCCCATTACCAGCCCCACGATACTCCCAATACCCATCTGCTGAATTAGCAGCATAAGAAGGCCAGTTCCGGGCTCGAGATCATTCACCATGACCTCAAGGAGGCCAACGGTTAGGAAAATTGCCATAGGGTCGTTGGTTGCGCTCTCGACTTCGAGTGTTGATTTAAGGCGGGGTTTGATGTGAATACCGCTGCTACGAAGAATCGAAAATACGGCGGCTGCGTCGGTCGACCCAACGATGGCACCTATAAGAAGGCCATAGTAAAGAGGTACATCGAGGATATAGGCCGCTGCCACTCCTGTGATTGCGGCGGTAACGGCAACACCATAAGTCGCGAGGATAGAAGCGGGCTTCCACACGGCTCGGATTGAGCCGAAAGATGTCTGCAATCCCCCGTCGAACAAAATGATAGCCAAGGCTAAGGAGCCAATGGCGTGCGCAATTTGCGTGTTATCAAACACAATACCGCCAACACCTGCTTCACCGGCAAGCATGCCGACCAACAAAAACACAACAAGTAGCGGGAGGCCGAGCCGTGCTGAAATTTTGCTCGACAACACTCCCAGACCTATAAGAACGGCACCAAGGAGTATCAATTTATCAATTAAAAACATTGTAGGTTCTCGCAAAAGCCGGATGATGAGCGCCACAGATGGGCGAATTTAATGCTTGTGTCACGCGTAGCGTAACGACGTAAATTTGTTGCGAAGGATCGCTAAGATTTCGATCTTTTGTCTTGGGTTTGTAAGATAACCAAGAATTTTTGCCGCGTGATTGTAGTGCGAATGGGCGCGAATTGCGTCATATCTGCGTAAATAAACGGTGACCTTTTCTTACCCGAGTGTAGCCTTGCTATATGAATAGCCGACTACAATCCGCGATTTTTCTCGTCGATTTGGCTGTTTAAGGTGCACAAATCGTAAAGCCACCCAATACCTAATAGACCAAAGGTGAGTAGATAGATGATGGCGGTACCCCATTTGCCGAGGTAAAGGCGATGGGCGCCGAAGAGGCCGAGGAATATTAATAAAATCCAGCCGACGGTGTAATCGGTATTGCCCGGAGTAAAACGATTTTGCGCTTCACGCTCCATACTGGGAATCAAAAATAAATCGATGATCCAACCGATAAATAAAAGCCCCAGAGTAAAAAACCACAAAATGCCGGTGAGGGTTTTACCGTAGTAAAAACGGTGAGCGCCCATGAAGCCTAAAATCCACGCTAAATAGCCAATAACAACAGAATGGGTTTGACGGTTTTCCATGAGAGCTCCAACATTAATGGGTTTGAATCAACTTAAGGCACATAAAGAGTTGTGCCTTAAGTTTAGCGATCAATTTAGAGTGCGGCGTAAACTTCGTGAACGTCGTCGTCGTTGTCGATGGCCGACAAAAATTTCTCAACTTCTTCTAGTGCTTCGCCTTCGAGTGTTACGGGGTTTTTAGGTTTGTAACCTAATTTAGCGGAAACCACGTTGAATCCCTGTGCTGGCAATGCTTTTTGCACTATGTCGAGATCGGTCATGTCGGTGTAGAAGGTGGTGGTGCCATCTTCGTCTACTTCGAAATCCTGTGCGCCGGCTTCGATGGCCGCTAATTCAGCATCGGCACCGGGCTCGATGGCAGTGGCTTCGATAATGCCTAGGTGATCGAAATCCCAAGATACCGAGCCCGAAGAACCCAATTGCCCTTTGCGGAAAAGTACGCGCATAGACGAGATTGTGCGGTTCACGTTGTCGGTGAGGCATTCGACAATTACTGGCACTTGATGAGGCGCAAAGCCTTCGTATACGACTTTTTCGTAGTTGATGTTGCCGTCTAGTTGGCCCGAGCCTTTCTTGATGGCGCGCTCAAGTGTCTCACGCGTCATAGAAGCTTTTTTTGCGGCTTCTACCGCTAGGCGTAAGCGCGGGTTCATTTCAGGGTCGGCGCCGTTGCGCGCGGCAACCATGATTTCTTTAGTTAGTTTGGTGAACAATTTGCCTTTGGCGTTCGCCGCTTCTTCGCGGTGTTTGGCTTTCCACTGAGCGCCCATAAAAAATTCTCGCTAGTCGGTTAAAAGAACGGGTGAGTCGCACTCACTCCTCATGCGTTAGTTTGCGTGCAAAACAGAATTAAGTTGCAGCGCGCTTTTGTTGGTGACGACTTCGACTTGACCGGTAAGCGAATTGCGGCGAAAGACCAGACCGTGCTGGCCGGATAATTCGCGAGCTTTTACTACTTGAACTTGCTGGCCGTTTTCATCGAGTACTGAAACCTTGGTTCCTGCGGTGATGTAGAGGCCAGATTCAACTTTGCAGCGATCGCCCAAAGGAATGCCGATACCCGCATTGGCGCCGATCAAGGATTCTTTACCAACAGAGATGACAATATTACCACCGCCGGAGAGGGTTCCCATAGTAGAACAGCCACCGCCAAGATCGGAACCTGCACCCACAAAGACGCCACCGGAAATCCGTCCCTCTACCATCGCAGGGCCTTCGGTGCCCGCGTTAAAGTTTACGAAGCCCTCGTGCATGATGGTTGTGCCTTCGCCCAAGTAAGCTCCCAGACGAACTCTGGCCGTGTCGGCAATACGCACACTGCTGGGTACAACGTAATTGGTCATTTTGGGGAATTTATCGATACAAAACACATCGAGTGATTCGCCTTGGATACGTGCTTGGAATTGGCGGTCTTCAAGTTCGTTTACGTCGATCGCGCCGCGGTTGGTCCAGGCCACATTTGGCAGTAATCCAAATATTCCCGAAAGATTAGTTTCGTGCGGTTTTACCAGTCGATGCGAGAGCAGGTGCAACTTTAAATAAGCCTCTGGAACTGAGGTGGGCGCGCTATCGTTTTCGAGCAGCACCACAGCCAATGGCTGGCGGCTATTGGCCAGTGCTTTCGCGGTTTGTGCTAATGGATGATCGCCAAGCGCTTCCCCTAATTTGAACGCAATCGTGTTTTCTATGGGGATGACACTATTGCCGCCTTGATATTCAATAATTCGACTAATTGCTTCGACAATTTCGGTGCTTGGCTGCAATAGGGGAGCGCGATAATAAACTTCCAACCAAGCACCTTTCGTATTTTGGGTGCCGATTCCTATACCGATTGCGTAGAGTCGAATCATATAATTCCTTAAAGCGAGTTATTTAAATTTACTGGTGTAATCAGCGTCTTTGAAACCGACGAAAACGTCATCGCCTTGTTCAACCAAGGGGCGTTTTATCAGCGTAGGGTTTTCAAGAATCAATGTAATTGCGGCAGGTGCCGACAAATCTTGTTGTTGCTCTGGAGTTAAGGCTTTCCAAGTTGTGCTGCGTTTATTAATCAGAGTGTCGACACCTACTTGGTCGATCCAATACTCGACTTTTTCTTGAGATAGACCGTCGGTGCGGACATCATGAAATTGATAGGGCACATTGTTCGCTTCCAACCAATTTCGGGCCTTTTTCACGGTGTCGCAATTTTTAATTCCATACAGAATCGTCATGTCTAAAAATACTCCGATTAAGGTTTCAAAACTTTTTTAGGGTGCTTGCGTTTTGGATAGCAGGTGCGACAAATCTCGCACACACGTCCATCGCAGCCACGCGCCGAGCAATATTCTCGACCGTAATAAATAATCTGGAGATGCAGCGCATTCCAGCGCTCTTTAGGAAATGCTTTTTTCAAATCCGCTTCGGTTTGCACCACGTTTTTGCCGGATGTTAAGCCCCAACGCTGCGCGAGGCGGTGAATGTGTGTATCTACCGCGAAGGCGGGAATGCCAAAGGCTTGGCTCATCACCACACTCGCCGTTTTATGGCCCACACCGGGGAGTCGTTCCAGTGCTGCAAAATCGGCAGGCACTTCGCCGTTATGTTCTTCCACTAGCATCTTGGAAAGGACGGAAATCGCTTTCGATTTTTGCGGCGATAAGCCACAAGGGCGAATAATCGCTTGAATTTCTTCGACGGGGACCTTTGCCATATCGAACGGGTTATCGGCGCGCGCAAACAACGTGGGAGTTACGGTGTTGACGCGTTCGTCGGTGCACTGAGCGGATAGTAAAACCGCTACTAATAAGGTGAACGGGTCTTTGTGATCCAGCGGAATCGGCGGGTTGGGATAAAGCGTCTGAAGCCTGTCTAAAATAAATTCAATTCGCTCGCGCTTGGTCAGATTGCGCGGCTGGGTATCGAGAGAATTTGGTAAGTTAATTAAGTTCATGGCGTATAACAAAATCACGAATGCGTTCTGCGGCTTCTACACATTCAGCTAAAGGGGCAACCAAGGCCATGCGAACAAAATGATAGCCAGGGTTTTGATCGTGCGCGGTGCGCGACAAGTAACTGCCGGGCAGTAAAGTCACGCGCTCTTCTGTGAATAATTTTAAGGCGAAATCTTCACCACTAATGCGTAAGCGTGGCCACAAATAAAATCCGGCGTCGGGCCTTTGTACCGACATGACATCATTTAATATGGCAAGTACCGCATCAAACTTCGCGCGGTAAATTTCGCGGTTTTCTTTCACATGATTTTCATCGCTCCAGGCACTGGCGCTCGCGATTTGCATGGGCACCGACATGGCGCAGCCGTGGTAAGTGCGGTAAAGCAAAAAGGATTGTATTAGTTTTGCATCGCCTGCGACAAACCCTGAGCGAAGGCCCGGTAGGTTTGAGCGCTTGGAGAGGCTGTGAAATACCAGGCAGCGTGAAAAATCATTGCGATCCATTTCAGCACAAACTTGTAACAGGCCAATTGGCGGGTGCGATTCATCAAAATAAAGTTCGGAATAGCATTCGTCGGAGGCGATCACAAAGTCGTGGCGGTCGGCAAGTTCTATCAAGAGTTTGAATTGTTCGCGGGACATTACCGCACCAGTGGGATTACCTGGTGAGCACACAAATAATATTTGGCAGCGTTGCCAAACGTCTTCTGGTACGGCCGCAAAATCGGGGATAAATCCATTTTCTTCGGTTGCATTTACAAAGTAAGGTTCAGCACCTGCAAGGTAAGCAGCACCTTCGTAAATTTGGTAAAACGGATTCGGGCAAACCACTAAAGGCTTCTGGTTGTCAGTGCGAGCCTTTCGGTCGATTTGTGCTTGAACGAATGAGAAGAGCGCTTCGCGTGTTCCGTTCACAGGAAGAATGTGATGCTCGGCCGACAGGGCCGTTGCGGTCAGGCTAAAACGGCGCATGATCCATGCGGCGATAGCATTACGCAGTTCAGGAATTCCCTTTGTGGCAGGGTAAGCGCTGAATTTGTCGAAATGCTGCTGGAGTGTGTCTAACACAAATTGCGGAGCAGAATGCTTGGGCTCGCCAATTGATAAAAATATATCGGTCTTGTTTGGGTTAGGCGTTGTAGTGGCCTTGAGTGCGGCCAGCTTTTCGAACGGGTAGGGATGTAATTGTGTTAGATCGTGATTCATGGCGCTCTCTTAACGAATCTCGGCGGCGGCATCGAGACGCGCGCGAATATCATTCAATAAATTTTCACAAGTGGTCGGGTCACTCAATGGCCGGCCGTCTTCATCGGTAATAAAAAATACGTCTTCAACGCGCTCGCCGAGAGTTGAGATTTTGGCATTTAGCAATTGAATTCCGTATTCCATGAATACGTTGCCGATACAGGCGAGTAACCCCGGACGGTCGGGGCTGATAACCTCAAGCACGCTACATTCGCGAATCATATCGGTATTGATGTAGCAGCGAGTCGGAGTTTTAAAATACTTTAAGCGGCGCGGCATTCGGCGGCCGACAATTTCACGATAGTTATCGGTGAGGCGCAGCTCATTTTGTAGTGCAGTTTGAATAGACTGTCGCAATTCTGCGTTGTTGGTGAGCGGTTTTCGATTTTCGTCAAGCACGTAGAATGTGTCCAATACATAGCCGGATTCGCTGCTGTATAACCTAGCATCTTGAATGCTGAGATTGAGCTCTGTGAGAGCGGTTGCACAGGCGACAAAAATGTTTTTTCGCTCGCGTGCGTAAACGAAAATCTGGGTGGCTCCTGCGAGTTCTTTGTCGTGGGTTTTTTTAACAAGAACAATCGGTTCGTCATCTTGTCGAGCCGCGATAGCTTCGGTGTGCCAGCAAATATCGGTGATGCTCTCTCGCAAAAAATAGTCGTCACCCATGTTGCCCCAAAGCGCGAGCGCGCGCTCTTTGGTAATGCCTTTGCGAGCGAGCTTGCGCAGCGCAGCAGCTTGGGTCTCGTCGATCACATCCTGCTTGTCGATAGTGTTTTCAAGGCCGCGACGAAATGCGCGGCGAGTGTCCATATAGAGCTGGCGCAGCAGGCTTGCCCGCCAAGTATTCCAAAGCTCTCTATTGGTACCGTTAATGTCAGCCACCGTGAGGCAGTAAAGATAATCCAAATGCAATTGATCGCCGATGGCGAGCGCAAAATCGTGAATGATATCGGGGTCGGAAATATCTTGCTTTTGGGCGACTTGACTCATCAGCAAATGTTTTTCCACTAGCCAACAAATGAGCCTTGTTTCGCGCGGGCTTACGCCGTGTCGCAGACAAAAAGCTTCGGCATCCACAGCGCCGAGAGTCGAGTGATCGCCACCACGGCCTTTGGCAATATCGTGGTACAGCCCTGCGATATACAGCGGTTCAAGTCGAGTGATGCGGCGCATAATGTTCGCCGCAACCGGAAACTCTTCTTGTGCACTTGGCAATAAAAAGTTGGTTAAGTTTTCGATGACTTTAAGCGTGTGGGCGTCTACCGTGTAGATGTGAAATAAATCGTGTTGCATTTGCCCGGTGACTAAACCGAATTCGGGTAGGTATAACCCCAAAATTCCGTAGCGGGACATTCGCTTGAGTTGTTCAACAAGGCGCTGAGGATATTGAAACAACTTGATAAACAGCTGCGTGTTTTTCTTGTCGTTACGAAAGTCTTGGTTGATTAAATGGCGGCTTTCGCGCAAAAGGCGAATGGTTGACGCGCGCACACCTTCGATGGCCGGGTTTTGGGAGAGCAGTACGAAAATTTCCAGCAGCGCAGAGGGAGTCTCTTCAAAAACGGTCGCGTGAGCAACCTCGATAAAGCCGTTGCGCAGAGCGAATCGCTCATTGACCACTGATACCTTTTGATCTTGCGATTTCTGCAAGATGGTTTCTGATAAAAATTGCAGAATCAGTTCATTGAGCTCGCTAAGAGCTAATGCGGTGCGGTAGTAGCGATGCATGAATTGCTCGACCGCAAGGCCTTCGTGGTTATCGGTATAACCAAAAAGTTTCGCGAGTTCTCGCTGATATTCGAAGATCAACCGTTCTTCGGGGCGCTTTGCGATCATGTGTAAGCCATAGCGCACACGCCATAGGTATTCCTCGCCCGAATAATAAAGCGAATATTCCTGATCGGTAAAAAAGCCTTTTCCTTCAAGTGCTTTTAAAGTTCGAACACCGAAATAACGTTTTATCACCCAACTGATCGTTTGTAAGTCGCGAAGGCCACCAGGCGCATTTTTAATATTGGGTTCGAGATTGTATTCGGTATCGTTAAACTTTTTATGGCGCTCGATCTGTTCGTTGAATTTGGCTGTAAAAAATTCATCAGCGGGCCAAATCGTCGCAGGGTTTACCTGTTGAATAAGCTCGAATCGCAGCGATTGATCGCCCACTAAGGTGCGCGATTCCATGATGCTGGTCGCAACGGTAATGTCGTCTTTGGCAAGCGTGAGGGTTTGTTCGATGGTGCGAACACTCGAACCTATTTCCAGCCCGATGTCCCACAAGAAGGTTAAAAATTTCCCAATTTCGTCTTGGCAAATCTCCAACACTTCTGGTCGGTACAAAACCAAAATGTCGATATCGGAATAGGGGTGCAGTTCACCACGACCATAGCCGCCGACCGCTTCTAAGCTGATGCTTTCAGGCCATTCGAATCGATACCAGGCGTAATGCAATATGCAATCGATAAATAACGCGCGCTCGTACACCAGAGTACGGATGTCTTCGCTCATTAAAAAGCGTTGATCAAATTGATGATTAGCCGCATGAATCGCGTCTTTAAAGACTTTAACGCTTGCGCCTTTAGGGCTTTCACCCAGTGCCGCACGAAAACGACTCTGGTCAAAGAAGAACAGAGGCCGCTCAAAATAGGGCACATTGCTCATTGTCATAAATGTCTTGCTCACTAGTGGTGCGCTTTATCTAAAGTCTATGCCGTCTTGCACTTGTCTGGTGCGAAACAGGTTTTTCTTCGGCGCAAAAAAAAGCCCAGGTTAATCCTAGGCTTCTTGGCGTCCGCGGCTCACTTAAAAAGGTTCACCCTTTCTTGCAGTGAGGATTTCGACCCCATCTGCAGTGACTACCATGGTGTGTTCCCACTGCGCCGAGAGGCGGCCGTCTTTGGTTTCTACCGTCCAGCCATCTGCTTTGGTTTTGGTTGCCGCTTTGCCCGCATTGATCATCGGCTCAATGGTGAAACACATGCCTTCCTTCAATTCAAGGCCTGTATCGGGGCGACCATAATGAAGCACCTGAGGGTCCTCATGAAAAACACTGCCAATTCCGTGCCCACAATACTCGCGTACAACAGAATAATGATTGCTTTCGGCGTGTTGCTGAATTACGTGGCCGATATCGCCTAGGCGGCAGCCAGGTTTAACGAGCGCGATGGCTTTGTAAAGACACTCCAGTGTCACATCTACAAGACGCTGGGCGTGTGGTAGAGGAGTTCCTACATGAAACATGGCGCTGGTATCGCCGTAGTAGCCGTCTTTAATAACGGTGACATCGATATTAACAATATCGCCATCTTTAAGAATTTTCTTTTCGGAAGGAATTCCGTGACAAACTACTTGGTTCACCGAGATGCACACAGACTTAGGAAAACCGTGGTAACCCAAACAGGCTGGAATAGCATTTTGGACATTGACGATATGCTCATGACAAATGCGATCAAGTTCGGCCGTACTCACACCGGGCTTAACATAGTCGCCTATCATTTCCAGCACCTCGGCGGCCATGCGGCCAGCAACGCGCATTTTGGCGATTTCTTCTGGAGTCTTAATACTTACAGCCATGTTCAATGTTTTCTCTTAAATGTCTGTCGAATCGAGCTGGGCATTCTACTCTGTTAGGACCATTAACGCCAAAATCACGCTTTGAGGGTAGTCAGCCATTAAAAATCCGTAACCAGATTAAAAAAATGATTGTTTGCTGGTCAGCTGGGCTTGATTGTGGTATAAAACGCGCCTCATTTTGGCAGTCATGCCAATTTGTTTAAAAGATGGTCATTTTGATCAATTAACTAAAACGTCACACATATGCCGGCACGAGAAACCTGGGTGCCAGTTGCCTGCAACTGGTTGGTGATCGGGGTGTATGGAGGCCTAACCCATACCATTTAGGAAGTTAGCTATGCCACAAGTAAGCATGCGCGATATGTTGTCTGCTGGTGTTCATTTCGGTCACCAAACCCGTTACTGGAACCCAAAAATGGGCAAGTACATTTTTGGTGCGCGCAACAAGATTCATATCATTAACTTAGAGCACACTGTACCTGCGTTCAACGAAGCGTTGGCGTTGGTTCAACAAATGGCTGCTCAAAAGAAAAAAATTCTTTTTGTTGGTACTAAGCGCGCGGCGCAAAAAACCATCAAAGAACAAGCAGAGCGTGCAGGTCAACCATTCGTAAGCCATCGTTGGTTGGGTGGTATGTTGACTAACTACAAAACCATTCGCGCTTCAATTCGTCGTTTGAACGAATTAGAGACCCAAAGCCAAGACGGTACTTTCCAAAAGTTGACCAAGAAAGAAGCTTTGATGCGTACTCGCGATATGGAGAAGTTAGAGCGTTCAATCGGCGGTATCAAAAACATGGGTGGCTTGCCAGATGCTATGTTTGTTATCGACGTTGACCACGAGCGTATTGCTATTCAAGAAGCTAACAAGTTAGGTATTCCGGTAATCGGCATTGTTGATACCAACAGCAACCCAGAAGGCATCAACTTCGTTATCCCTGGTAACGATGACGCTATTCGCGCTGTTAAGTTGTACGCAACTGCTGTTGCGGATGCTTGCTTGGAAGGTGCTCAGTCTTCTGCTCAAGTTCCAAACAAAGACGAAAGCGCAGAGTAATTGCGTTTTTGTTCGCGCGGCTTGCGCTTTATAAGTCATGTCGTGTGAAGAAGGGGGCTTGGCCCCCTTTTTAAATACAATTTTCAAACCCTATCGAGGAAACAATCATGGCAGCTGTAACTCCTGCGTTGGTTAAAGAATTGCGTGACCGTACTGGTCTTGGCATGATGGAATGTAAAAAAGCATTGAACGAAGCGGGTGGCGATATCGATCTTGCGATCGAAAACCTGCGTAAAGTTTCTGGTTTGAAAGCAGCTAAAAAAGCTGACCGTACTGCGGCTGATGGTGTTGTTGCACTCAAAGTTGCTGATGACAATAGCTATGCGGTAGTGGTTGAAGTTAACTCTGAAACTGACTTCGTTGCTCGTGACGCGGGCTTCTTGGCTTTCGTTAATACTGTTGTTGACAAGGCATTCGCTGAAAAATCAGCTGACGTTGCTGCGGTGATGGCGGGTGAATTGGAGGCGGCTCGTGAAGCTCTTGTCCAAAAAATCGGCGAAAACATCACTGTTCGTCGCATCAACTTGGTTGAGGGCGGCTTGATCGACGGTTATGTTCACTTGAACAGCCGTATCGCGGTATTGGTTCAGTTGGAAGGCGGTAATAGCGATCTTGCGAAAGATATCGCTATGCACGTAGCAGCTGTTAACCCAGCGGTTCTAAGTTCTGATCAAATGCCAGCTGAGTTGGTAGAGAAAGAAAAAGACATCATCCGTGCGCAACCAGATATGGCTGGTAAGCCTGCTGAAATCGTTGAGAAGATGATGGTTGGTCGTATCAATAAATTCCTGAAAGAATCAAGCTTGGTTGATCAGCCTTTTGTTAAAAACCCAGAAGTTACTGTGGGTCAATTAGCTAAGAATGCCGGCGCAACAATTACTTCTTTCACTCGTTTGGAAGTTGGTGAAGGCATTGAGAAAGTTGTAGTTGATTTTGCTGCTGAAGTTGCTGCTCAGGTTGCTGCTTCTAAAGCTTAATTAATTCGGCTTTAAAAAACCCGCGCAGGGTAACTTGCGCGGGTTTTTTTGTGCCTAAAGCAATCTGTCACCTGCATAGGCTGGCGTAACCAGATAAATTGCTGTTAAGCCTCTGCGATTAAGGTTTTTTCTGGTAAACTGCGGCGATTTTCACCTTGCGTCAGCTGATCCTCGTTGTCGCCACAGTTATGGAGTGCCTTATGTCTAACCCGAGAGATAAAAAATACAAGCGTATATTGTTAAAGCTCAGCGGTGAGGAGCTTATCGGCACCGAAGGCTTCGGTATCGACCCTAAGGTTCTCGACAAAATGGCGCTAGAAATTGGTCAATTGGTCGGTATTGGCGTTCAAGTTGGTCTCGTGATTGGTGGCGGAAACTTGTTTCGCGGCGCGGCATTAAGCGCGGCGGGGCTTGATCGTGTTACTGGCGACCATATGGGAATGCTTGCGACCGTGATGAATGCGCTGGCCATGCGCGATGCTCTCGAGCGCTCCAATATCACTTCTCGCGTGATGTCGGCGATCCCAATGAGTGGCGTGGTAGATACTTACGATCGTCGTGCTGCACAGCGTTTTTTAACCTCAGGAGAGGTAGTCATTTTCTCGGCTGGTACCGGTAATCCATTCTTCACAACCGACTCTGCAGCCTGTCTAAGAGGCATTGAAGTCGGGGCCGATATTGTTCTTAAGGCAACCAAAGTTGATGGTGTATACACGGCGGATCCGAAGAAAGATCCGGCGGCAACCCGCTACGAGCGCTTGTCTTACGATGAGGTTCTCGATAAAAAATTAGGCGTGATGGACCTTACGGCAATTTGTTTGTGCCGTGAGCACAATATGCCATTGCGTGTATTTCAAATGAATAAAACAGGTGCGTTGCTCAGCATCGTTATGGGCGGCAGTGAAGGCACTCTGATTGAAGAGGAAAAGTAAATGATCAACGACATTAAAAAAGACGCCGAAAACCGCATGAAGCGCGCAATCGAAGCGCTTGGAAATAATTTCAACAAAATTCGTACCGGTCGTGCGCATCCGAGTTTGTTGGATGGTGTTTTCGTTAATTATTACGGTGTAGAAACTCCGCTTAGCCAAGTGGCAAACATTAACATTGAAGATGCGCGTACGCTTGCAGTAAGTCCTTGGGAGCGCAACTTGGTTCCCGAAATTGAAAAGGCGATTATGAAGGCGGATTTGGGAATTAACCCATCGACCTCTAATGGCTTGATTCGTATCCCTTTGCCAATGCTCACTGAAGAAACCCGCAAGAACTTCATTAAGCAAGCCCGCGCCGAGGCTGAAAATGGTCGCGTTGCTGTTCGAAATGTCCGTCGCGATGTATTAGGTGATGTTAAAGCCTTGCTGAAAGACAAAACAATTTCTGAAGACGATGAGCGTCGTGCACAGGACGAAATTCAAAAAATCACCGATAAATATATTGCTGAAGTTGACAAGGCATTGGCGGATAAAGAAAAAGACTTGATGACGGTGTAAGACGCTGTTTTGTCGGTTGAGTCGTTTTTAGGAGTAATGCGTGACTGATAACAAGCTGCGCCACGTCGCGATAATAATGGACGGCAATAATCGGTGGGCGAAGCAAAAAGGCCTGCCGGGAATGTCGGGTCACAAGGTGGGCGTCGAGCGAATCCGTGATGTGATGCAAGCTTGTCAGGATTTGGGTGTGGAGGTCTTAACGGTTTTCGCGTTTAGCAGTGAAAATTGGAAACGCCCTCCCAAAGAAGTCGAAACGCTCATGTCCTTGTTTCAGCTGTATCTTAAAAACGAAGCGCGCGTTTTAAAAAAGAAGGGTGTAGCGTTACGTGTAATTGGTAATCGTGAACGCTTTTCACCCAGCATTCGTAAGGCCATAGAAGCCGCCGAAGCAACTACAAAAGGCGGCTCGCACACCTTAGTGATCGCGGCTGATTATGGTGGGCGCTGGGATATCGCTCAAGCTGCTAGCCAGCTTGCGAGTGCTTGTGTTGAGGGGCGATTGGAACCTTCGGAAATCACCGAAGATTTGCTTCATTCTCAAACAAGTCTTGCCGATTTGCCGCCTTTGGACTTGCTAATCCGTACCGGCGGCGAACTGCGAATCAGTAATTTCCTGCTCTGGCAGGCGGCTTATGCCGAGCTTTATTTTAGCGATGTTCTCTGGCCTGATTTTGACGCAAAAGAATTAAAAAAAGCGGCAGAGAGTTTCTGCCAGCGTCAGCGCCGTTATGGCATGACGGGTGATCAAATCGAAGCAGCCAGGCTGCCCTCGTCGGAAGTTTAATATGCTCAAACAACGTCTTATCACTGCAGCGGTGTTGATTGCTGTTCTTCTTGCTGCATTGTTTCTATTGCCTAGCCTATTTTTCTCGATCCTTATGGCCGTGGTTATCATGATATCGGCCTATGAATGGGCGGGTATGTCTGGCTTCACGAAGCCTTGGCAAAAAATTATTTACTGTCTGTTGATCCTTGATTTGATGTACGTGCTCGGCAAATTTGTTGGCCTGCCCATATTGGGCGAGGCCGAGCCGAATACTGCTATTCGCGACGTTATGGTAGGTGCGTGCGGATTTTGGGCAGTGGCGCTTTTGTGGGTACAGGGTTACCCCTCCAGTAGCATTCTTTGGGGGCGCCCGTTTGTTCGCCTCATCATGGGTTTTTTTGTTTTGGTGCCTGCGTGGGTGGCTTTGAGTTTTTTACACCAAGAGCCCAACGGCTATTGGTTAGTACTCGCCATGATTGGCATCGTCGTGCTCGCAGATTCTGGTGGGTACTTTTTTGGTCGCGCCTTCGGTCGACGCAAGTTGGCACCGGCGGTTAGTCCCGGCAAAACATGGGAAGGTTTTTTTGGTGGTCTTTTCACTAATCTTATCGTTGCGGCGCTTGTCATCATCTTCACCAACATCCCTTGGCAATGGACATTGGCAGTCATTATTCCAACGAGTTTGATTTCAGTATTGGGTGATTTGCTCGAAAGCATGGTTAAACGGCATGCCGGTGTTAAAGACAGCGGCGCCTTATTGCCTGGGCATGGCGGTGTGATGGATCGAGTGGATGCTATGGCCGCATCGGCTCCGGTGTTTGCCTTAGCTTATATTGCAATTGGCGCGTCTAGCCTAGGAATGATGAACTAATGGCCAAATTGCAATACATCACAATACTCGGCGCGACGGGTTCTATTGGTGTTAGCACACTTGATGTTGTAGCTCGACACCCTGATCGCTATCGAGTATTTGCACTGACAGCAAATACTCGATGGGAGGCTCTTCTCGAGCAATGCTTACGGTTTAAGCCTGAATATGCTGTGCTGCGAGACGCTAATGCGGCTCTTGCTCTTCGTGACGCGTTTCTTAGTCATGAGTGTTCTACTCAGGTATTGAGTGGTGATGATGCGCTCGAAATGGTATCAGCGCACGCGAAAGTCGATGCAGTCATGGCGGCGATAGTTGGAGCGGCGGGGCTGCTACCCATCTTAGCGGCGGTTAGACAAGGTAAAAAAATTCTACTCGCCAACAAAGAAGTGTTGGTAATGGCCGGCGCTTTATTTACCGACGAAGTGGCTCGTCATGGCGCAACTTTGTTACCGATCGATAGCGAGCACAATGCGATTTTTCAGTGCTTACCCAATCACAACCCCGGGTTTTTAGAACATGGCTTGTCCTCAAGTGGGGTGCGTAAAATCCTCCTTACCGCGTCGGGCGGCCCATTTCGTGAAACACCGGTTGATGATCTAAAGCAAGTCACACCAGCGCAGGCGTGTGCGCATCCTAATTGGTCGATGGGACGTAAGATTTCTGTTGATTCTGCGACCATGATGAATAAGGGGCTTGAGCTTATAGAAGCCTGCTGGTTATTTAATACCTCACCCGAACATATTCAGGTCGTTATCCATCCACAAAGTGTTATCCACTCGATGGTTGAATACGTTGATGGCTCTGTGTTGGCTCAATTGGGAAACCCCGATATGCGCACGCCTATTGCGCATGCGTTAGCATGGCCAGAGAGAATTGCCTCGGGTGTTGCGAGTCTCGATATAGTCGCCACTAAATGCTTAGATTTTTCTGCGCCGGACTTGGCGCGCTTCCCTTGCTTGGCGCTCGCAATAGATGCTGCAGGCAAGGGTGGTAGTGCACCTATAGTGCTGAATGCGGCTAATGAAGTTGCTGTGGAGTCGTTTCTAAACGAACAGATTCGTTTTGATCAAATCGCTAAGCTGATTTCAAATGTAATGAGCCAGATTTCGAATCGCTCACCGAACAATATTGATGATGTGATCGCGATCGACAAAGAGGCGCGTGAGCTGGCGATTGATCTTATTCAAATCATGAATGAGGTCAGTGCATGAGCGGATTTATGTTCACACTAATCAGCTTTGTCCTTGCCATAGTCGTGCTTGTCACCATTCATGAGCTTGGGCACTTTTTAGCTGCTCGTTGGTGTGGTGTTAAGGTCGAGCGGTTTTCTATTGGTTTTGGTCCGGTTCTCTTCCGCTATAAAGGCAAGTCGGATACTGAATTTGTTATATCGGGCATTCCTCTTGGCGGGTATGTCGCAATGTATGGAGGAGGGCAGGAGCCGGTGCCTGAACACATGCAGGCGGTGGCATTCAAGCACAAATCTGTTTGGCAGAGAATTGCGATTTTATTTGCAGGCCCGCTGGCCAATATTCTTCTCGCGGTAGTGTTATTTAGTGCGCTGCTTCTTCCTGGAACGCTTGAGCGGAAGCCTGTCGTGGGTGAAATCATCCCTGGAACTCTGGCATGGCAAGCAGGATTTGAAAAAAGTCAGCACATTATTTCGGTCGACGGTGAGCCGACGTCGACTTGGTCGGCGCTTAATCAGGCTTTAATTAAAAGGTTAGGTGAGACCGGCAGTATTCATTTCAGACTTTGGTATCCTGACTCCGATCTTTACTATGATTCAAAAATTGATATTCAGGCATGGCTGAAAGACGAAGTCATTAAGGATCCTTTGGAAGCCTTGGGTATTTCGCTTTACTTACCGAGAATCCCTCCTATAGTAGGAGAAATTGTGCCTTCCGGTGCCGCTGATAAAGCAGGGTTTGCGGTGGGCGATACCATCGTGAAAATCAACGATGAGAGTTACGATTCGTGGGGCGATATAGTTGAAAAAATCCGCGCCTCTGCAAATCAAACTTTACAAGTCACCCTAAACCGTGCGGGTGAGCCTGTGGAGCTTAGGTTAACACCTGATGCAATAACCGAAGATGGCGCAACTATAGGCCGGATTGGTTTGGCACCACAGCCTTTTAGTTATCCTGAAAATCTCTTACATAAAACGGAGTACTCGGGAATTACGGCTTTGGTGGCGGGCATCAGAAAAACCTGGGAAACCTCTGAGTATGTTCTTTTATCGATCAAGAAATTAATTCTTGGTGAAATATCGACGAAAAACTTGAGCGGACCCATCAGCATTGCTAAGGTGGCGAGCACTTCCGCCGAATCTGGTGCGCAAACGTTTGTGGGTTTTTTGGCCTTGCTGAGTGTTTTTTTGGCAGTCTTTAATCTCTTGCCGATTCCGACACTCGATGGTGGGCATTTATTTTATTATTTTATTGAAGTAATTCGTGGCAAACCGGTGTCAGAAAGCGTGCAACAACGAGGCAATGCACTCGGGTTTGCACTCATAATATGCCTGCTTTGTGTGGCACTATTTAATGATATAACGCAGCTTGGGTGAACTTTTTACCGTCCCTCGTAGTCTGTGCCTGCAACTTTAACGATTAGATAACACGATATGATTCGATTGCTTAGCTGTGTATTGGCTTTTACTCTTTCCGCTTCTGCGTTTGCTCAATCCTTCCGAGTGAGTGATATTCGCGTCGAAGGTTTGCAGCGTGTATCCGCAGGCTCTGTATTTACCGCTTTACCTATTCGTGTTGGAGATGTGCTTACTCAAGCCGAAGTTCAGCAAGCAACGCGTGAATTATTTAAAGTCGGATATTTTTCTGATGTTGAGATCAAACGCGATGGTGACGTACTTGTACTTGTTGTAAAAGAGCGTCCTGCTATCAATAAAATTGAGCTTAAAGGGAACAAAGCCATCAAAACAGAAAACCTGATGGACAGCCTCAAGCAGAACAACTTATCTGAAGGGCAGATTTTCCAACGTGCTACTTTAGAAGGTATTACTCAGGCGCTTGAGCGAGAATATGTTAATCAGGGCCGTTACGGCGCAAGCGTTGATATCGAAATTGAAGAGATGCCTCGCAACCAAGTTAAAGTGGTAGTGAACATCACCGAAGGCAGCCCGTCCCGTATCAAAGTTATCAATATCATTGGCAATCATGCTTACACCCAAGAACAATTAATCGACTTATTTGAACTTAAGTCGAGCGGTATGTTTTCTTGGATTTCAGGCAATGACAAATACAACCGCGAAAAACTAAAAGGCGATATTGAGCGTCTTGAGTCTTGGTACATGGACCGCGGCTACTTGGCTTTTAAAGTTGAATCGACACAAATCTCTTTGAGCCCAGATAAATCCAAAATTTTTATCACCATCAATATCAACGAAGGTGCTGTTTATCAAGTTAGTGATGTGGAATTGGCGGGTGATCCAGCCATTGATGAGCGCGTCCTAAAAGCGATGATTCTAATGCGCAAAGGCCAGACGTTTTCACAAATATTGATGACGACGTCCGAAGAGTACATGACCAAGCGTTTGGGTAACGAAGGTTATACCTTTGCCAAAGTTCAGGGTATTCCCGAGCGTGACGAAAAAGAAAAAACAGTAAAAATTACTTTCTTTGTTGATCCGGGAAAACGCGCTTACGTTAACCGAATTAACTTCCGCGGTAATACACAAACGGTCGATGAAGTGTTACGCCGTGAGATGCGCCAAATGGAAGGTGGTGCTGCTTCTACAGCCCAAATTGAACACTCTAAAGTCCGTTTGGAGCGTTTGGGTTATTTCAAAGACGTTAAGGTTGAGAATCACGAAGTTCCAGGGACTTCAGATCAAATCGATGTCGATTTCACTGTAGAAGAGCAATCAACTAACTCATTTGGGCTGCAGGTGGGGTATGCGCAATATTCCGGCTTGATATTTTCGGCCAACATTCAAAGTAATAACTGGTTCGGTACGGGTAAACAAGTCGGCTTCTCATTCAGCCATAGCGATTATCAACAGTCGTATAACTTTAACTATAACGACCCTTATTTCACCAGTGATGGAGTAAGCCGCGGATTCAATCTTTACTACACCGAAAACGATTGGGCTAAATTTAACATCACGCCGTACAGTACCAACGTTTATGGTGCGAGAATGAGTTTTGGCTACCCAATATCCGACGTACAACGCATTGGCTTCGATATTGGTTACCGTCATCTAGAAGTGGTACCGACTAATTACTCTACTCAAGAGATTCTCCGCACTCCTGTGTGGGACACTAATTACGGCTATCTAACTGTAAGCCAAGCGCGAGAGTTGGAAGAGAGGTTACGTGAAGGCTTGGATTTCCCTGGCAATCTGTACGAGCCGCAGCCCATCACCGAAGATATGATGGGGCCACCTGGATTTCTTGATCTCTATGGTAATGAGTTTGATGATGTTCAATTCAGTGTGAATTGGTTGCGCTCGACGCTCAACCGAGGTGTGTTTGCTACACGCGGTTCACAAAATCAGGTGAGCTTTGAGATTTCTTTGCCCGGTGGCGACCTTCAATATTACAAACTTGGCTATAACGGTCAGATTTTCTTCCCGCTCACTCGCGACTTAACTTTGCGATTGCATACGCGCTTAGGCTACGTTGATGCCTATGGTGATATGGACGCGCTGCCTTTCTTCGAGCATTACTATGCTGGTGGGTTTGGTTCTGTAAGAGGTTTCGAGCGCAATACTCTTGGGCCGCGCAGTACGCCGCGTCGCACCGCCTCTACAATGCAGTCGATATGGGATGATGTGAACGGAGACGGCATCGTCCAGCCGGGCGAACAATCCCAGCCCGTTTATATCTTGTGCGACGACGCGACTCTAAACTGTACTCCGGGTCAGTTGTTATCCACCGTTCAAAATACCGGCTACGAAAATAGCGAGCGTAACCGTCGCGGTGCGTTCGGCGGTAACGTACTCGTTCAGGGTGGTGCGGAGATGATTTTCCCATTACCGTTCATTAAAGATCAGCGCTCATTACAAACTACATTTTTCTTAGATGCCGGTAATGTTTTCGATACGGACTGCGGTGTGGGGCAACAAAACTGCTATGATGTTAGCCTTGAAAACATCAACATGTCGGTTGGTTTTGGTTTGACCTGGTTATCAGGTTTCGGACCAATGACATTCAGTATTGCTGAACCTTTCCGCAAGCATGATCTTGATCGGACAGAAGTATTCCAATTCTCCTTAGGGCAAACGTTCTAAGTTACTAACTTGTTAATCATTCTTTAGAGGGTATCGTTGTGCGTATAACAAAAATTGTAATTGCCGCGTTAGTGATGTCTTTGTTCTCGGCGGTTGCTTGGGCGAACGGAAAAGTTGTCGCCTTTGATCCTCAAGGGGCAGCATTATCAACAAATGTGGCGAAAGCTAAATTCGAAGCGTTACAAAAGAACAAAGATTTCGCCGCGAGCAAGGCAAAACTCGATGGTATTCAGGCCGATATTAAAGCCCTGCAAGATTCATTCAAAAAAGATGGTGTGACTTGGAGCGAGCAGAAGCGTGCCGAGTCGGATCGCAAAATGCAGGCGTTGCGTGCTGACTTCGAGTTCGAAGGCAATAAGCTTCGTCAGCAACAGCAAATGGTTATGCAAGAAGTTATGGAAGAGGTTGCACCTAAAATGGATGCTGTGGTTAAGAAAATTATCGATGAACAAAAGATCGGTATGATTGTTAACGCTAATGCTGTGATCGCGGTGACGCCAGAGCACAATATTACCGCTGCAGTTGCCGACGCGCTTAACAAAGCCAAATAATCTGGATTTATTGTGAGCTCTACATTTACTTTGGCGGAACTCGCCAGTCATCTGAACGCCGACATTGTCGGCGATTCTGCATTTGAGGTTCATGGACTTGCTGCCTTAAGCGCAGCTGGTCCGCGCGATTTGAGTTTTATTACAAACGCTAATTACTTGAAGGCGTTATCCGTGTCGAAAGTGGGCGCGCTTATCGTAACGCCTGCATTGGCGGAGCATTTTGATGGGCACAAATTAATTGTCCCCAATCCTTACCTCGCTTTTGCGATTATCTCTAAGTTTTTCGATAAACCTTCGAGTCAGGTTGTTGGAATCCACCCTACGGCGGTTGTTGGTGAGAACTGTCAAATTGGCACTGGTGTTTCGGTAGGTGCTCATTGCGTGATCGGGAATAATGTGGTTCTGGACGATAATGTTCAACTAGGCCCCGGTACGAGCATTGGTGACGACTGCATCTTGGGCGCTCGTACTCGAACCTCAGCCAACGTTAGCATTTATCGCGGCGTGACCATCGGAACCGATTGTTTGTTTCACTCTAGCTGTGTAATTGGTGCCGATGGTTTTGGGTTCGCCCCAAGTCCTACAGGATGGGTGAAAATCCACCAATTAGGTGGCGTGGTTATCGGAAATAAAGTTGAAATTGGCGCAAATACCTGTATCGATAGAGGAGCACTTGACGATACTGTGATAGAAGATGGCGTTATTATCGACAATCTCGTTCAAATTGCTCACAATTGCCGTATTGGAAAAAATACTGCAATTGCTGGGCATACTGGTATTGCAGGCAGCACCACCATCGGTGAGCGCTGCACTATTGCCGGTGCGGTTGGTATTGTCGGCCATATTGAAATTGCGGACGATGTTCATATTCAAGCCCGAGCAATGGTATCCCATTCCATTAAAGAGCCTGGCTCATACTCTTCTGGAACTCCCGTGAGTACAACTCGAGAGTGGCGAAAAAATGCAGCCCGCTTCCGTCAGTTAGACTCACTGGCCAGCCGACTGATTAAACTTGAGCGCAAATTAAGCGCTGAATAATTTCTCTATTTTGTTAAGGTCGTTGACCATGTTTATGGATATTCAAGGTATTAAACAATTACTTCCACATCGTTATCCATTTTTGTTGGTGGATCGCGTGGTTGAATTGGTGGAAGGCGAGACAATTGTTGCCTATAAAAATATTACAGCGAATGAAGAAGTTTTTAATGGCCATTTCCCGCAGTTTCCGGTTTTTCCAGGCGTAATGATTATCGAAGCCATGGCCCAAGCCTCGGGCATTCTTGGATTTCAAACGCTTAAAAAACAAGCGGAAGATGATTCTTTGTATTTATTGGCCGGTATAGATGATGTGCGCTTTAAGCGTCAAGTTGTTCCTGGCGACCGACTACAATTAGAAGCTCGTGTTGTTTCCGAAAAACGTGGAATTTGGAAATTCGAATGTAAAGCGAGTGTTGATGGCGAATTGGCTGCGACTGCAACAATTCTTTGTGCCCACCGTAAGGTTTAAGTGAGTAATATTTTGATCGATCCACACGCTATTGTTCATCCCAGCGCTCGCATTGGTCCTAACGTCAGTATCGGACCTTGGACTCTTATTGGTGAAGACGTTGAAATTGGTGAAGGAACAATTGTTGCCTCTCATGTGACCATTAAAGGGCCGACTAAAATTGGTAAAAATAATCACATTTATCAATTTTCAACCATTGGCGAAGGCACACCCGATCTCAAATACAAAGGCGAGCCAACTCGTTTAGTGATAGGCGACAATAATGTCATCCGCGAAGGTGTCACTATCCATCGAGGCACAATTCAAGATCGCTCAGAAACAACAATTGGCGATCATAATTTATTGATGGCCTACGTCCATGTTGGACACGATAGCGTAATTGGTAACCACTGTATTTTGGTCAACAACGCCGCCCTAGCAGGCCATGTACATGTTGGTGACTGGGCGATTTTGAGTGGCTACACATTGGTACATCAGTTTTGTCACATTGGTGCGCATTCATTTTCGGGCATGGGTACGGCCATCGGTAAAGATGTTCCTGCATACGTGATGGTCAATGGAAGTCCAGCTGAAGCAAAAAATATCAATGCGGAAGGTCTTCGTCGCCGAGGTTTTAGCAAAGAAGATATCGCAACTTTGGTCAAGGCTTACAAAATTATTTATCGTCGCGGCTTAACTTTGGAGGAAGCTCTCAACGAGCTGTATCCAATGGCTGCCGATTGTGCGCCCTTACAAGTGTTGATCGACTCTCTAAAAAGCTCGACTCGCGGAATCGTTCGCTAAGCACATCATCTTAAAAAAATCAGGAGACTTTGGTGTCGGATCATATCCATATTGGTATTGTTGTCGGCGAAGCTTCTGGAGATATCCTTGGTGCAGCTCTTATGAAGGAGCTGCGCCGTCATTTTCCTCTTGCAACGTTTTCAGGAATTGGTGGCCCTCTCATGCTGGCCGAGGGATTCGAATCTTATTTTCCTCAAGATCGTTTGGCGGTGATGGGAATCATCGAACCTCTCAAGCGATTGCCAGAGCTTTTGAAAATTCGTAAATTTCTGCGCGAGCAGTTTTCGTCACACAAGCCTTCCGTATTTATTGGAATTGATTCCCCAGACTTCACCATCCCGCTGGAGCTAAGTCTTCGAGAGCAAGGCGTTAAAACGGTTCACTATGTTAGTCCATCGGTTTGGGCGTGGCGACAAAAACGTATTTTTAAGATTGCCAAAGCAGTCGATTTAATGTTGACGCTGTTGCCATTTGAAGCCGAATTTTACCGAGAGCATCAAGTGCCGGTTGAGTTTGTGGGGCACCATCTCGCTGACGCCATTCCTGAGCAAACCGATAAGCTAGCCGCGCGCCGCCAATTGGGATTGCCCGAACAAGGGCGAATTATTGCGTTGATGCCGGGTAGTCGTGCGGGCGAGGTTGAACGCATGGCCGAATTGTTTTTAGCGGCTGCGTCGCTTTGCGCTAAGAGTGATCCATCGATAACTTTTGTGATTCCGGCAGCGAACTATGACCGGTATCGCCAGTTATATACCGAGCTTAATTATTTTGCAGATTTGCCAGTGGAGTTAATTACTGGGCAGTCGCAATTGGCGATGACGGCGGCAGACGTGGTACTACTTGCGTCTGGTACGGTCGCGCTTGAGGCCATGTTACTCAAGCGGCCGATGGTAGTTGCTTATAAAATGGCTCCTCTCACCGCGACGATTTTGGGGTGGATGGTTAAGACTCCTTTTATTTCTCTGCCGAATTTAATCGCGGGCGAAAAATTGGTGCCGGAGTTTATTCAGAACGATGCCGAGCCAGCAGCTTTAGCCTTGGCAATGATGCAATATTTTGAGAATCCCGAGCAGACTAATTTGCTTGTCGAGCGTTTTGCCAAAATGCACCGCGAATTGAAACGTGATGCTTCCGCACGAGCGGCCGATGCGGTCGCTGCACTTATCCAAAAGTAGTAAAAATATGGCTCAAGAACTTGGCGAATTTGTGTCCGTTTATAAGGGCGCATTAATGGCGGGCTGCGATGAAGTTGGCCGCGGACCCTTGGCGGGAGATGTAGTTGCAGCTGCTGTTATTCTCGACCCCGCTCGCCCCATTGCTGGGTTGGCCGACTCCAAAAAGTTAAGCGAGAAAAAACGCGATTTTTTGTTTGAGGAAATTCAAGAAAAAGCACTCGCCTTTTGTATTGCACGGGCGAGCGTGAGCGAGATCGATAAACTTAATATTCTTCAGGCAAGCCTGTTGGCAATGCGGCGATCAGTTGAAGGGCTGTCGATTCAGCCTGAACATGTATTGGTCGACGGCAATAAGATTCCGGTTTGGAGTTATTCGGCAGAGTCGGTCGTAAAGGGCGATAGCCGCGTTGCGGCCATCAGTGCGGCATCGATTCTGGCAAAGGTGACGCGTGATCGAGAGTTGATTGCTTTAGATAAAATCTACCCAGGTTACGGCCTTGCGGATCATAAAGGCTATCCAACCAAAGCCCACTTAGAGGCCTTGGCGCGACTTGGCGTCACACCAATACACCGCACGTCCTTTGGGCCGGTTAAAGCTCAACTCGAGCAATTAGAACTTTTTGTATAACTGATTGAAGATGTCTATGTCTGCGGCAAATTTTGTTCATTTGAAACTTCACACCGAATTTTCTCTCACCGATAGTCTTGTGAGGGTAAAACCCTTGGTGAAGCGTCTCGCAGAATTGAAAATGCCAGCCTGCGCCATCACCGATCAGACCAATTTTTTCGGACTAATCAAATTTTACAAAGCCTGCCAAGGCGCCGGTGTTAAGCCAATCGCGGGCAGTGATTTTTTAATCGCCAATAAAGACCCTGAAGGTAAGCCGGGGGCAATTACGTTGTTGGCGATGAACGACAAAGGCTATAAAAATATTATTGAGCTCATTTCCCGTGCTTGGCGACAAGGGCAACATTTGGATGTGGCGTACGTCCAGCGCGAATGGGTAACAGAATTTAGCGAAGGTGTCATCGCACTGTCGGGCGGCAAATTTGGCGATATTGGTTTATCACTTGTTGCCGGACGTCATGAGCAAGCACAAGAATTATTACAAGGCTGGATGGCCGATTTCCCCAATCGTTTTTACATTGAGTTACAGCGGACTGGGCGCGAGAACGATGAAGCCTATGTTCACGCGGCTGTTCAGTTAGCAGGCGTGAACCAATGTCCGGTTGTGGCCACCAACGATGTTCGATTTTTAAAATCTAACGAATTTGAAGTGCATGAGGCGCGCGTTTGCATTGGTGAGGGGCGTACGCTTGATGATCCTCGTCGCGAGCATCGCTATAGCGATCAGCAATTTTTACGCTCCGCGGAACAAATGGCCGAGTTGTTCGCCGATATTCCCGAAGCGCTTGAGAACACAGTGGAAATTGCTAAGCGCTGTAATTTAACGATTCAAATGGGCAAATATTTTCTGCCCGAATACCCTGTCCCCGAGGGTATGACAGAAGCGGAATTTTTTAGAAAGGTTTCGCTCGATGGGCTCGAAGCTCGTTTGGCGCGGCTTTTGGATCCTAATGCACCGGATTATCAAGAGCGGCGCCAAGAGTATTTAGACCGACTAAATTTCGAGTTGGATATCATCATTCAAATGGGGTTCCCCGGTTACTTTTTAATCGTGATGGACTTTATCGGCTGGGCAAAAGATCACGATATTCCGGTAGGGCCGGGCCGTGGTTCGGGCGCGGGATCGCTGGTCGCCTACGCTTTAAAAATTACGGATCTCGACCCTCTCGAATATGACCTGCTTTTTGAACGTTTCTTGAACCCCGAGCGGGTCTCTATGCCCGACTTCGATATCGACTTCTGTATGGATAACCGAGACAAGGTTATTTCGTACGTGGCTGATAACTACGGCCGAGACGCGGTAAGCCAGATCATCACATTCGGAACCATGGCCGCAAAAGCGGTTGTTCGCGATGTGGCGCGAGTACAGGGTAAATCGTATGGTTTGGCCGATAAACTTTCTAAGCTGATTCCACCAACCCCTGGGATGACGTTGGCTCAGGCACTTGAAGAAGAGCCTCAGTTAAAAGAGTTTTTAAGTCACGACAGCGATGCCCAAGAAATTTGGGATATGGCGGTGCAGCTCGAAGGTTTAACACGGAACGTGGGTAAACACGCCGGCGGCGTGGTAATTGCCCCAACCAAATTAACCGACTTTGCTCCCCTTTATTCTGACCAAAATGGCGAAGGACTGGTAACTCAGTTTGATAAGGGCGATGTTGAAGAGGCGGGTCTTGTAAAGTTTGACTTCTTAGGGCTTCGCACTCTCACGATTATCGACTGGGCCTGCAAAATGATCGATCGCCAGCGCAAAAAGCGCGGCGAAGATCCTCTCGATATTTCGGCGATTCCGCTCAATGATGTTAAAACGTTTAGCTTACTAAAAAGAGCAGAAACCACCGCTGTATTCCAATTGGAATCGCGCGGTATGAAGGACCTCATCAAGCGGCTTCAGCCGGATAACATCGAAGACTTGATCGCGCTGGTAGCTCTCTTTCGCCCAGGCCCGCTTGAGTCAGGCATGGTTGATGACTTCATTAACCGTAAGCATGGGCGTGCCGAAGTTGCTTATCCGGATGCTAAATTCCAGCACCCATCGTTAAAGCCAGTTCTCGAACCCACCTACGGCGTTATTGTTTACCAAGAACAGGTAATGCAGATTGCGCAGGTGTTGGCGGGATATACATTGGGCGGCGCCGATATGTTGCGTCGAGCTATGGGTAAGAAAAAGCCCGAAGAAATGGCAAAACAGCGCTCGGTGTTTGAGGAAGGTGCAAAAAATCAGGGTGTTGATCCTGACCTCGCCATTAAGATTTTTGATCTCGTAGAGAAGTTCGCGGGTTACGGATTTAACAAATCGCACTCGGCCGCTTACGCATTAGTGTCTTATCAAACCGCTTGGTTGAAAGCGCACTACCCAGCGCATTTTATGGCGGCAACCATGTCGTCGGACATGGATAAAACCGATAAGGTCGTAACTTTCATCGAAGAATGTCGCACCATGCGATTGAAACTCATGCCGCCGGACGTGAACTCCGGAGAGTTTCATTTCACGGTGGATGAAGCGGGGCGCATTATCTACGGCTTGGGCGCTATTAAAGGTCTTGGCGAAGGGCCAGTCGAATCCATTATCGCGGCCAGACAAGAAGGCGGTCCTTTTAAAGACTTGTTCGATTTTTGTGCCCGAATTGATCCGCGCAAAGTGAACAAGCGCGCACTTGAAGCAATTATTCGCTCTGGTGCGGCCGATAGTTTGATGCCGGGCTACGATAGCGAGGATTTCAACATCGATCGAGCCCGCGCCATGATGTTTGCGGCTATGCCGGAAGCGGTGAAAACGGCGGAGCAACAACTCGCAAATGCCAATGCGGGAATGATGGATTTGTTCGGCGATGTTTTGGTTGTTGATGAAGAAAGTGGCGATGTTTACCAAGATTTCGCGCAGGTGCCTTCGTGGTCGATCAAAGAGAGGCTACAAGCAGAAAAAGATACTCTAGGCCTTTACCTTACTGGTCACCCGATCGATGAATATGAAGGCGAACTGGCAAATTTGGTTTCGTCTCGGATCAGCGATTTAAAACCCGAAAAAGGCTCACAAACTGTAGCAGGGCTTGTGATTTCGCAGCGTATCGTCAAAACCAAGCGCGGCGATAATTTAGCCATCTTAACGATTGATGATCGCAGCGGACGAATGGACGTCACTCTGTTCTCTGAGACGCTCAACGAATCCCGCGATATTATCAGCAGCGACAGTCTGTTAGTGATAAGTGGTTCTGTGCGCCACGATGATTTCTCTGGCATGATGAAAATGAGTGCCGACACCGTGAAGCTCCTCACCGATGTTCGATTGGAGCGGGCTCGTGAATTGCGCTTGACGCTGAGTCATGCCCAGCTCGGGAACAATCCTGTCGCAATGCTCGCGAGCTTGTTTGAGCCTTACAAACATCAGCCGAACAAGGAAGCGAAATGCGGGGTTAGCATCGACTATCAAGGCGCCGAAGCTCGCGTAAACTTACGCTTGGGAGATGCTTGGCGCTTGCGTCCAGAGGATGGATTGCTACAACAATTGCGCGATAAATTTGGCGTAAATGCGGTACAACTGGTTTATTAAGGTTGCGCATTTTTCAGCAGAAACCGTTCGAAAAGATCGACTAAAGCAGCCTTTTCGCGTAAGGTAGCGCACCTATTACGCTACCCGCTAGTATTGTATAAAAACCGACCGGTTAGATTGCGGGAAGTATCTGTTATACCGGTAGCCTCTACCTCCATCAAAGAGCCTGATATGAATCTGAACTATCTGGATTTTGAACAGCCGATCGCCGAACTTGAAGGCAAGATTGAAGAATTGCAGCTAGTGGGCAATAACTCCGACGTGAACATTACTGACGAGATTGCACGCTTGCGCGAAAAGAGCACCAAACTCACCGAGAGCATCTATAGCAAACTAACGCCTTGGGATATTGTAAAGGTGGCTCGCCATCCGCTTCGCCCCTATACTTCAGACTACATTCCTCGTGTATTCACCGAGTTTGAAGAGCTTCATGGCGACCGCCATTTTGGCGATGATAAAGCGATTATCGGCGGTGTCGCGCGCCTTAACGGCAAGCCAGTTATGGTCATTGGCGAAGAAAAAGGCCGCACCGTCAATGAAAAAGTGATGCGCAATTTTGGTATGCCTCGCCCTGAAGGTTATCGCAAAGCGCTGCGTCTGATGGAAATGGCAGAACGTTTTAAAATGCCAATCCTCACTCTTATTGATACTCCCGGCGCCTATCCAGGAATCGACTCGGAAGAGCGCGGTATTTCTGAATCTATCGCCAAGAATTTGGCTGTTATGTCTCGCCTACGCACCCCCATTATTTGTACCGTGATCGGTGAAGGTTCGTCTGGCGGTGCATTGGCGATTGGTGTGGGCGATCAGCTTAACATGTTGCAGTATTCGACTTACTTCGTAATTTCTCCCGAAGGTTGTGCCAATATTATTTGGAAAACCGTTGCTAAGGCGCCAGAAGCTGCTCAAGCCATGGGTGTTACATCGAGTGTTCTTGAGGAGCTCGGTATCGTCGACGAAACCATTCCCGAGCCATTAGGCGGCGCCCACCGAAATGTGGATGCCATGGCAAAAGTCCTTCGCGAGCGCTTGTCTGCGCAAATGGAGCAGTTGACCAAAGAGCCGATCGACGCCTTACTTGAGCGTCGCTATCAGCGACTCATGAGTTACGGAAACTAATTCCGCTCTATAAATGAAAAAGCCAAGCGTTTGCTTGGCTTTTTCATTTATGAATAATAAAAGTAACGTTTAAAATCGTCTTGGGTGTATTTTGGTTACTCCCAGAAACGTTTAAATGACCTCGCTTGCGCCATTCCCAGCATATAGTTACATTCACATTATCTCGGCGTCTATTATCACTTTCGACAGACGCAGGAACTCATAAGATAAAAGAAATGCGCCAACAAATACGTGATGCACTGCATGTTTGGGTGCGGTTTGTGTATTTGGGCAAAGGATAAAATAACTAGCTTACAAAGGAATAGCTTCGTGAATATAAAAATGCAGGGTGGGCTCCATAGCGAGGACGCTACACTCGTTCAGCAAGACCGAAAATATCGTGCACCAGCGCTAGAAAAAGGGCTAGACATTTTAGAGTTACTGGCCAAGCATGCCGAACCCATGACCACCTCTCAAATGGCCCACACACTTGGACGCTCTGTAAGTGAGTTGTTCAGAATGGTGTTGGCATTAGAATATCGCGGATACATTGCGCCCAATTCTGAAGGCCGTGATGGTTATGTGCTGACCAATAAATTATTCACTTTGGGGATTTCTCAGGGCACCGTAAAAACATTGCTTGAAGCTTCTGGCCCTGCGATGAAAGAACTGAGCCGAATTATTGGGCAATCGTGTCACTTGGTGGTGCCATCTGGCGATCAAATCGCGGTAGTGGCCCGATTTGAAAGTCCCATGGAGCTGGGTTTTTCGCTTCGCGTTGGCTACCGTCGTCCCCTAATAGAATCTAATTCTGGGGCGCTACTTTATGGATTCGCTCCGCCCGAAACTAAAGGTGAATGGTTGAAAAAATTATCGCAAGGGGTCGATCCTGAGCGTATTGAGCGCTTCTTAAGTCGTGCACTCACGGCTGCCGAACAAGGATTCATTAAATTAGAAAGTGATTTTGCCGAAGGTATTACGGATTACTGTGTGCCTATTCATGGCCGAGGTGGCGCAGTCGCGGTGCTTGTGGTTCCATACATCGGCATTAAAGGTCAGTTGTGGACAAGCGAGCAAATTGTGAATCATTTGATGGAAGCCGCCGCCAAAGTGTCCGATTCGTTGATTGAAACCCATTGATGATCGATTTGGCTAAAAAACCTCGCATCGGCGAGGTTTTTGTTTTTTTATGGGTGAATTTTTATCAATTGGTTTTTAATTTTGAATATATAAAGAATTAAAGCGTAAAGAATGATTTAGCTTGTCGCCAAGATCCTGATTGTCTTTGAGCGGCTTCAGCAAAATCATTAGAATGATAAATATGATAACAATCAGTTAATAAGGAATTCGTTATGCGAACACTATCGGCGAGGCCAAAATGGTATTTACATCTTTTAAGCGCGATGGTCGCGACAGCTATGCCAATGTTAGCGGTCGCTCAAGGTCAAAACGGTGGCCAAGGCACTGGTGATACTCAGTATCAAATTGAAAACTGGCCAAGTATAAGTTCGCCAATCCCAAAGGACGCTGCGCTTGAAAAACGTATAACCGAACTCCTATCTAAAATGACGCTTGAGGAGAAGGTTGGTCAGCTAATGCAAGCTGAAATTCAGCATGTCACCCCAGAGGATGTTCGAAAATACCGTTTAGGCAGTGTGCTTAACGGCGGCGGCTCTATGCCTAAACGGGTCGAAAATGCACCACCAAGAGTGTGGGTTGAGCACTTAGATGAGCTTTACGAAGCCTCAATGGATGCATCCGAAGGTCGTCAAGCCATCCCGATCTTTTGGGGTACCGATGCGGTGCACGGCCACAACAATGTGACTGGCGCGACTTTGTTTCCACACAACATCGGATTGGGGGCGACGCGAAATCCAGACTTGATTCGTAAAATCGGAGAGGCAACCGCAAAAGAAGTTCGTGCGACCGGTATCGAGTGGGTGTTCAGCCCGACGGTGGCTGTTGCTCAGAACGATCAGTGGGGCCGCACGTACGAAAGTTACAGTGAAGACCCTGCACTTGTGGCGACCTTGTCTGGAGCCATGGTTGAAGGCCTACAAGGCAAGGCGAACACTTCCGAATTCCTTAATGAGAACCGTGTTATCGCAACTGCCAAACACTTTATTGCTGACGGTGGTACAGAAAATGGGGACGATCAGGGCCGAGTGTCTTTAGACGAAAAGCAGCTAGTGCGCATCCACAATCCCGGATACGAGGCGGCAATTAAGTCCGGAGTTCAGGCCATCATGGCTAGCTTCACCGATTGGCATGGCGAAAAAATGCACGGTCATCAATATCTGCTGACTCAAGTACTAAAAGAGCGTATGGGTTTTGATGGGTTAGTCGTTGGCGACTGGAATGGCCATGGGCAGGTTAGAGGCTGCACGAACGCCTCCTGTGCTCAAGCGATTAACGCAGGCGTTGATATGATTATGGTTATCAGTGACTGGAAAGCCATGATCGAAAACACGCTCGCGCAAGTCAGAAGCGGCGAAATTTCTGAAGCGCGTTTAGATGATGCGGTAAGACGTATCTTGCGCGTGAAGATGCGAGCCAATCTCTGGGATAAGAAACCCTCAGATCGGTTAAATGCCAAGCTGGAATCGCTACTTGGGCATCCAGAGCATCGCGCGATCGCCCGTCAAGCGGTATCCGAAAGTTTAGTTCTTCTCAAAAATAACGGAAAAACGCTTCCTATTAATCCAACAAAACGAATCTTGGTGACTGGCGATGCGGCAGATCACATTGGCAAACAGGCGGGCGGTTGGAGTATTTGGTGGCAGGGTGTTCAGTCGGCCGATGAGAATTTTCGCTTCCCTGGCGCGACTTCAATCTATCAAGGTTTAGCTGAAGCCGTTAAAGCCGCTGGCGGTGAAATTCAATTATCCAAAGATGGTAGTTTCGAGCAAAAGCCCGATGTCGCTGTGGTTGTGTTTGGCGAAAACCCTTATGCCGAAGGTGCTGGTGACAGAGACAGCCTTGAGTTCGAACCGGTTAACAAGCAGTCGCTGGCACTACTGAAAAAGCTTAAAGCCAAGGGGATTCCGACCGTTTCAATATTTATTTCTGGTCGTCCGCTTTGGGTGAATCCTGAATTAAACGCGTCTGATGCTTTTGTTGCGGCTTGGTTACCAGGGTCGGAAGGTGCTGGAATTGCCGATGTGATTCTGGCCAATCCCGACGGCTCGATTAAGCACGATTTCACTGGGCGTTTGTCATTCTCTTGGCCAAAGTCGCCATTGCAGGGGCAGTTAAATCCACACGAGAAAGATTACGATCCTTTATTCAAATTAGGTTACGGGCTCAATTACAGCGATAAAACTCGCATCAGAAAACTTCCGGAAAAAATAGCGGGCGTGGCGTCAGCCGAGCCTTCGGACATCAATTTGTATGTTCGTCGTCCTTTGTCGCCATGGAATATATTTATCGAAAACCACGAGCGTCAGCAAATTTTGAGTGGTGCTTTTGCCTCATTACCCAAAGGCGATGTAGTGGTAAAAACTGTCGATAAAGACGTGCAAGAAGATGCATTGCAGTTGACGTTTAGCAATTCTCAGCGAGCGCGATTGACTTTGGAGTCGATGCAACCTTTAGATTTGTCCAAGCATATAAACAATGGTTACCTGTCGCTTGACCTAAACGTTTTAGAACTTAGTGGCGGTGGCCTGAGTTTCCATATGGACTGTGGCGCAGGCAATTGTGAGCGCAAGGTGGCATTTACTCCTGAAGCGCGGGCGCTGCAAGGTAAGGGGTGGACAAGTATTTTAGTGCCCTTATCTTGTTTTGCTTACCAAGACGACGATTATTCCAAAACCAAAACGCCTTTCGCTCTAGAGGTTGGTGGGAGCGGAGACGTACAAGTTGCAAATGTGCATTTATTGATTAAAGCCCCTAAAAACGCTTCGGTTCATTCTTGTGCCGCGCGCGAGAAATTATCCACAACGCCTTCTATGCTCAATGAGTATTGGTCGATTGCGTGGTGGAAAGATCGATTCGATCAAAAGCTTAGCGCTAAACAGGAACTGTTGAACGAGGGTAAAAATATTGATCTGCTGTTTGTAGGAGACTCGATCACTCAAGGTTGGGAGAAAGAAGGCGCTGCCGAATGGTCGAAAAAAATTGCGCCGCTGAATGCATTTAACATTGGTTTTAGCGGTGATCGGACTGAAAACGTTATTTGGCGACTACGGCAAGGTGCTGTTGATGGATTCACGCCAAAACTCACTGTGTTGATGATTGGCACCAACAACACCGGGCATCGGCAAGAGCGTCCTGAACATACTCTGGCGGGCATCCGTACCATCGTCGACGAGTTGCGTACGCGCATGCCGCAATCGCGGGTATTGGTATTAGCCGTATTCCCCCGAGATGCTGAGGTTAACGGCCCCTTGCGCCAAATTAATAATGAGCTTAATAAGCTGCTGCCAAAGCTGGCCGACGAAAAATGGATATTCTTCCGCGATATTAATTCGGTGTTTTTAACCCCCGAGGGCAAGTTAAGCACTGAGATAATGCCGGATTTACTTCACCCTAACGAGAAAGGCTATGCATTGTGGGCCGATGCATTACTGCCCATCATTAACGAGCTTTCGGATAAGTAAGTTAGCTCAATCTCCAGATGGCCAGTGGGTCGTCTGGAGATTATGTTTTGAATGGGGGGCGATTAGAGCGAGCGCAGCCAATCAGCAGCGTCGTTAACTTCGGTGAAAATTTTGCCTCGCACAAAAAGGCGGCTACTCACAACATTACCGATAAATGCGGCAACTTTTCGGGTTGCGTGATTTCTATCGACCCAGGCTATTTGATGACGCGATGTAATGCCGGCCTCGGCAAAGATCTCGAAATGGTGGAAGGCATCTTCAAAAGAAATGGGGGCGTCGAGTTTTTGCTCGCCAAGTATTTTGTAGCATCGGTATTGGTTGCAGATTTTGGCGATTTCTCGCCACATTTGTTGTGCTAAGGCAAAAGTACCTGTGCCCTCGGCAGTAACGTGGATGTAATCAACAGTGGGTGTGATGGTGTAGTGACCGCTCATGTATCATCCTGAACATCGGGTTATCGTTATTTTGTCTCTAAGCTTGGCATCATAAAGCATCCTTGCTCATCGATCACACAATTTAAATATTTTTACGATTTATAAGTTATTGAGTGAATCGAGTGCCCACTCTATCGCTTCTGCGTAGTATTTTTCTGGTAATTGATCACCTAATAACACTAATGTTTCTCGCAATTCACTTAAATTAGCGCTGGTAAGATTAATGTGGCCAACTTTTCTACCGGTGCGCACTTCTTTCCCATACCAATAAGTGCGCGCAACGGCTAGTTCATGCCAGTGAGGATTAAACTCGGTACCAATCAGGTTAATCATCACATTCTGCCCTGTAATTTGCGGGCTTGGAATCGGCATGTTTGCGATGGCGCGAAGGTGATATTCAAATTGGCTGATGCTAGCGCCTGCTTGCGACCAGTGGCCTGAATTATGAACACGGGGTGCGAGCTCATTAATTAAGAGTTTGTCGCCAACTCGGAATGTCTCCATTGCCATAACGCCAACGTAATCAAGTGCGTTAAGAATCTTGCCGAGCATGTCTTCGGCTTGCGCCTGTAAATGACTCAAACGTTGAAGCGGACTTACCGACGCGTACAAAATGCCGTTTAAATGAAGGTTTAGCGTAAGCGGATAAAACGCCATCTCACCTTGAGCGTTGCGAACGCCCACTAAGGAAACTTCCTCATCGAAAGCGATGGCCTGTTCGGCGATAGCTTCACCTTGCCAATCATCGGGTACTTGGTCGTCGTCAGTGCGAAGCCAATGTTGTCCTCGACCGTCGTAG
This sequence comes from Cellvibrio sp., assembly GCA_051885175.1. Taxonomy (GTDB): domain Bacteria; phylum Pseudomonadota; class Gammaproteobacteria; order Pseudomonadales; family Cellvibrionaceae; genus Cellvibrio. The sequence goes on along the minus strand of JBJEWS010000005.1, from coordinate 113,824 downwards.
CCACCAGTACGGCGCTTTAATAAAACGCGATCGCCCAGTTGATGATATAGCTCAGCGGAGCTAATGCCATTGGCAACATTGCGCCAAGGGGCTGTCGCAATGCCGAGCGAATCGATCAACTCTTTCTGAGTTTTACGGTCCGCAAGACGGCCAAAAACATTTTTATTGATGAAGTGGGGGTGGCTCGCAAGCGCCTTAGTGACGAGAGTTTCTGGCCACTGTTCGCGCTCGGCGGTGACGATATCCGAATCCACAAGTTGGGGGGCTTCGCACTCGTCAATATCGATAGGGCGAACATCCAATGCCAAGGGCATACCGGCATGCTTCAGCATCGCACCCAATTGTCCTGCGCCTAAAACCCAAATACGTTGGCTCATGTTGGACCTCGCTTACTGCTCGCGTGGATCGGGATTCTCTAATACCGATTGCGTTTGATCGTGACGAAATTGTTCGATTTTTTGGGCTAACTCTGTATCGGTGGTTGCCAGAATTTGGCAGGCGAGTAAGCCGGCATTGAAGGCGCCCGCGACGCCAATAGCTAAAGTTCCGACGGCGACACCCTTTGGCATCTGCACGATCGAGTAAAGACTATCAACACCACTTAACGCCTTACTTTGAACGGGAACGCCAAGTACTGGTAGGCGCGTGTGAGCGGCAACCATGCCTGGCAAGTGAGCAGCGCCACCCGCGCCCGCAATAATCACGGCATAGCCATTATCGACAGCAGATTCCGCGAACTCAGTGAGTTTTTGCGGGGTGCGATGCGCCGATACAACTTCAGTGTGGTATTCCACACCCATCTGTTCGAGAATTTCTACAGCGGCTTGCATAGTTGCCCAGTCGCTCTTAGAACCCATGATGACGGCTACTTTTCGAGACATAGTGTTTGGCCTAATGGTGATCGATAAAAAAGCGCGAATACTATCATACGCGGGCTTTTCAGGGAATTTCGGTGAGTTTAAAGCGTGCCTTCAGGGTCGATTAAACGAACCATGGCCGAGCCTTGTAAACTTCTTGATTGCCGCTCAACCAGTGAGCCCTCGGCCTCATCGATGAATAACGCAGAAATAAGGTTCTCGTCGGCGAGGCGTAAGCCTTGTTCGCTGCCCACACATAAAAGTGCTGTGGCCCAAGCATCAGCTACAGCGGAATCTGGATGGATAACCACGACGGAGACTGTATTGTGCTGGATGGGTTTGCCAGTGCGAGCATCGATAATGTGGCTGTAACGCGTGCCTTGTTCATCAAAATAATGGCGGTAAGTGCCAGATGTTACGAGCGCCAATGGCATACCAGAATCGAAAGACGCAATTTTGTGTAGCGACTGCTGATTGGGCAGCGGCTTTTCAATGGCGACTCGCCAAGGCGTCCCGTCGGGCTTTAATCCTTTAAGCTGAAGTTCTCCGCCCACCTCGATCAGATAATTTTTTACACCAAACTCTTCGAGAATTTGCGCCAATCTTACCGATGTGTGTCCTTGAGCGATCGAGGACAGGTCAACTCGTAAGTCGGGGCGTTGTTTGCGCAGCGTCGATCCGTTTAAGGTTTCTAGCTTGTCCATACCCACATTGGCGAGTGTCGATTGAATTTGGTCATCGGAAGGAGGCGTAAAAGTGTTGGCCTTAAAACCCCATAAATCGAATAGCGGTTTAACCGTTAGGTCATAACAGCCTTGTGACTTTTGAGAAATGGTGCGGGCAGTTTCAATCATGCTGACCAACTCTTCAGAAACGGTTTGAGGCTCGGTCGTTTGTTTAGTGTTGAACCGTTCGATGGCAGAGTCATCGCGGTAATTGGAAAACTCTTGGTCGATACGGGCAAATTCGGCTTTCACCGCTTGGTTTACGGTTTCGAGTTTTACCGAGGGTGGAAGCTCTACTGAAATCGCATAGGTGGTGCCCTGGGCAAAGCCCTCAAGTTTGCTAAGTGGGCGGCGATCATCGCAGCCGCTCAATAACAAAGCGCCCATACCAATAATGCCAGCCCAAAACATGCGGTGATGTTGCATCACGATTTTACCTCTAATCGACAAACTATTAAGTTTCACAATTATGCTGGTGAAGATTCGCCGCCGAACGCGTGCAGCAAAGCGTCGATAAACTTTTTCAATTCCATCGCCATAATGGCGAAGTCGGCATCAAATTGCTCTGCGCGACTTTCAGGGTTGCGCTCATTGGCTTGTTCGCTGATGACATCATCAAACTTTAAGCGTTTGATACCGAGCTGATCATCCAAAATAAAGCTAATCGATTCGTTCCAGATAAGAGCTAATTTACTCGCATGCATGCCGCTTTCAAGATGATTTTTAAGTTCGTGTGATGTGAGGTCTAACTTTTTCACACGAACAACACGCCCATCTTTTGTTGCTTGAAGTTCAGCTTCTTCGCCAAAGGCGAAACCGTCACTGGCAAAACCTTGGGTGAGCCAGTGAGTCATTATTTGGATTGGCTGGTGTTTTAGTGTCAGTGGCACGCAGCGCAGTGTTCCGAGAGCTTCACGCAGTTTCGAGATAAGATCCTCAGCGCGCTTGGCGGAGGAAGCGTTTACCACGATGAGTTTTTCTTGCGGCGCAATATAGGCGTAGTCGAGTGATGATTTGGTGAAAGCTTTTGGCAGCAAAGAAAAGATGATCTCATCTTTCATGGTGTCGCGCTCTTTACGCCCAACCGGGCGGCCTTCGGCTTCGCGAATGGCGGAAATCTTTTCTTCGAGGTGTTCTTTAATTACACCGCTTGGCAGAATTTTTTCTTGTTTTTTGGCGCACACCATAATGTAGCCGTTAGTGACGTGCACATATTCGGTGCTATCGCGACCCAAGGGTGGCTCGAAACCGTAACGAAGCGGATCGAGATTGCCGCAAGGATTGAAGCAAAAGGCTTCGAGTTTACTATTGAGCTCTTCAGGGCTAATGGTGAAATCATCGCTTAGGCGATAGAGGCGTAAATTTTTAAACCACATAATTTTTGCATCTTAAATACAGAAAAGAAAACCCCGCACAAGACGGGGTTGTTCTGGCATTTGCATCGCCTTAAGCGATTGGCAATCAGCCTCTAATTAACCAACGATGTCGATTAATTCAACGTCGAAAATCAATGCCGCATAGGGCTTGATCGCAGCGCCGGCGCCACGCTCACCGTACGCCAATTGATAAGGAATATAGAGACGGTACTTAGAACCGACTGGCATGAGTTGTAAGGCTTCAGTCCAACCGGCGATCACACCATTCACTGGGAAATCGATAGGCTGGCCGCGATCGACAGAGCTGTCGAACACTGTGCCGTCGATAAGTGTGCCGTGGTAATGGGTTTTTACGCGTGAAGTTGCGCTAGGAATTGCACCAGTACCTTGGGTAATAACTTCGTATTGAAGGCCAGAGGCGGTAGTGATTACGCCCTCTTTTTTAGCGTTTTCAGCCAAAAAATCTTCGCCGGCTTTAGCCAATACTTGCGCTTCGGCGGCTTGTTTTTCTTGCATACGACGATTGATTTCGGCAAAGGCTTCTTGCATCTGCTCGTCGGTGAAGGGGTTAGCGGTATTGGATAAAGCGTCCAAAATGCCTTGTGCTACGGCGTTTGGATTCATGCCGTCGAATGGATTGCTCGCCAATTGTTGGCCCATTTGGCGGCCGATTCCGTAACTTACGCGGCCTTCAATGCTTGAAAAATCTTGAGACATAATCGCTACTCGTTAATAAATTGGTCGGCAAGTGTAGCAGAAACTCACTCGCTGTCGGATTTTTTAGCAACTGTGTCGGCAGAGTCGGCCGGCAAAATAATCGGCTGATCGTCGGCTACGGTCAAAGGCTCGCCATTACCATCGGGCGCGAGTATGTGTATCTCGCGAATAAAAATTTCCCAAAAGGCCATAAACAGCGCGGCAACCAAAGGCCCGATCGCAAATCCATTTACCCCGAATAGGGCAAGTCCACCCAAGGTGGAAAGTAGGACTACGTAATCTGGCATGCGGGTGTCTCGACCCACCAAAATCGGGCGCAGAATATTATCGATAAGACCAATCACGAGGGCGCCAAATAAGGCCAAAATGACAGCTTCCATTGTCTGGCCAATGGCCGCGAGGTAAATGGCGATAGGCACCCACACAAATGCTGGCCCAACCGCTGGAATGAGCGAAAGAACTGCCATGAGCACTCCAAAGAGTACCGAGCCTGGCATACCGATGGCCCAAAGGATGAATCCACCCAAGCTACCTTGAACGATCGCGATGACCACGTTGCCTTTGATGGTGGCGCGAGTCACTTCGCCAAATTTGGCAAATAAAAGGCGCTCGCGCTTGTCGCCCAAGGGGAGTGCGCGAATCATCAGTTCCAGTAAGCGGCGACCGTCGCGCAGCAAGAAGTAGGTTAGGTACAGCATTAGCACAATGTTAAGCGCCAGAATGAAGGTATTCTGACCAATGCTGACGACGCGCATACCAATCGCTTTACTGGTGTTAACACCTAAATCTAAAACATTCTTTTTTAGGGCCTCAAAATCTAGCCCAAAATTCTCGGCCGCGTTTTGTACAACGGGGAAGGCGCTTTTAATTTGGTCGATATATTTAGCTGGGTCTATTTCACCGTTCTGGATTTTGGTGAACACATCGGCCGATTGCTGAACGACGGTCGAAATCAAAAGCATGAAGGGTATCACCACAATGAGTATGCAGATGGTTAGAGTGATGAGAGCGCTGAGATTACGACGTCCTTTACTAGCGACCAGTATCCGTCGATGAAGCGGGAAGAAAATAATGGTGATGGCGCAGGCCCAGAAAATCGCACCGAAGAAGGGTTTAAGCACCCAAAAGAAGAGAATGGTTACAAGTAATAGACAGAGTAAAAATGTGGAGGTTTCTAACTTTTTGTACATGATGCCAGCCTTGGTGAAATTCTATATCTTTAGATTATCACCAAAGCCGGCTTTAGACAGAATTAGCTTCCGGCTTTTTTCGATTTAGTGGACGAATCGCAGGTACCACAGCCGCCGCAGGATGAGCCCTTATTGGCGCCCGTCAGGAGTCGACGAACCAAGGCGATAAATGCCACTAGCACGATAACGCCGACGATAATTTCTTGCCACATAACAACCTCCGAAGGTTAGTTAACTCAGTTTAGCCAATGATCCACTTAGCGATTTCATATGTCGCCCAAGCGGCGAAGTAAGCTAATGCAAAGAGATACACGGTGAAGATAACGGTAGCTTTAGCTGAGTTGGTTTCGCGACGAACAACCGCAATGGTTGAGATACATTGCGGCGCATAAACAAACCACGCCAAGTAAGAGAAGGCGACAGGGAGTGGCCAGCTTGAACCAATGAGAGCGCCGAGTGCGGTTTCAATCGAGTCTTCTCCAACCGAATACACCGTTGCCAGCGCTGCCACTGCAACTTCACGGGCACCCATGGCAGGAATAAGAGCGATACACATTTCCCAGGTGAAGCCGAGCGGGGCGAATAGCGGTTGCATCCACTGGCCAAGCATGCCGGCGTAGCTGTAATCGATAGCTGGAAGCGTTGCATCTTCTGGGGCGCCGGGGAAGGTGGCAAGGAACCAGAGGATAATCGACAAAGTAAGAATGATAGTACCGACGCGACGAATGAAGATCCACGCACGCTCTTTAAGCCCCATCATCAGATGATAAGGCATAGGCAGACGATAAGTGGGCAGCTCAAGCATTAATGGAAACTGCTGTTTTTCACCTTGGTTACGCAAAATCCACGCGATAACGGCGGCGCTCGCCACGCCTGCAAAGTAAAGTACAAACAGCGTTAACCCCTGTAGGTTAAAAATTCCCCAAACCGTTTGACTCGGAATGAATGCGCCAATAATGAGTGCGTATACGGGCAAACGTGCCGAGCAGGTCATAAGCGGCGCGATCATAATGGTGATAAAACGCTCGCGCGGGTCTGAGATTGTGCGAGTTGCCATGATGCCGGGTACGGCACAAGCGAAGCTCGATAGCAGCGGAATAAACGCTCTTCCCGAGATTCCCAATCCACGCATCAAACGATCGAGCAAGAACGCGGCGCGGGTTAAGTAACCCGAATCTTCAAGAATAAGAATAAATAGAAATAAGATGATGATTTGTGGCAAGAACACCAGAACGCCGCCGACACCCGCAATTAAGCCGTTGACGATAAAGTCTTGCAAAATGCCTTCTGGCATATAGGTAGCGACGGTTTCCCCTAACCATGAGAAACCTTCGTCGATGAGATCGATAAACGGGCTTGCCCACGCAAATACCGCTTGGAAAATAACTAATAAGAGTACGGCGAGGAACACCAGCCCCAATACAGGGTGCATAACGACCGAATCGATTTTATCTTGAATGCCATTCGACTCGTCAGGCTGAGTGACGAAATCGCGCATGATGCCTTCGATTTCCTGATAAATACTTTCAATCGAGGGCTTTTCTTGGGCGAAAGTGATTACATCTTCGTCGGGGTTTAACGGACGCTCTTTCGCATAATTATCAAGCACCTTACGTAGTGCTTGTGTGCCCTTGCTATTGACCGCGACAGTTTCGATCACAGGAATGCCCAGCGCCTTTGAGAGACCGGGAATATCGAAGCTGAAACCGCGTTTTGCTGCCTCGTCCATCTGGTTTAGTGCCAGTACCATTGGGCGGTTGAGCGTTTTGAGTTCCAGAACCAGACGAAGGCCTAGGCTTAAATTACAAGCATCTACTACCGCAACCAGCACATCTGGGCGTGACTCGCCGGCGAACGCACCAGTAACCACATTGCGAGTGACTTCTTCGTCGGGGGAGGTGACGAAAAGGCTATAAGTTCCGGGAAGATCGAGCAATTCTGCAGGTGCCGAAAGGCCGGCCACCATACCTGAGCGGCGCTCAACGGTAACGCCTGGGTAGTTGGCAACCTTAGCATTGGCGCCCGTCAGACGATTGAATAACGAAGTTTTACCGCAGTTGGGGTTGCCTAAAAGAGCGAAACGAATCGGGGAGGACATGCAACAACCTGTATTCTGATGGATTTAACGGTGCTCGACCGTGATTTTTGAGGCTTCGGTAGTGCGAAGCGCGAATTTCGTGCCGTTGACTTTAACGGCAAGCGGGTCGCGGCCTAAAAAGCCATAACCAATAATTTCGATGCTGGCGCCGGGTAAGAAACCAAGTTCTTTTAGGCGCAAGGTGACATGTTCATCTTGTTTGCCGAAGGCGGGTTCTGGGAAGATGTCACGAACTCGAAGTTTTTCGCCTTTGCTGCATTTATCGAGCGTTAAATGAGTTGTAGAGGATGAGTCGTTGGACATGAAAATCTGCACCAATAGAGGATATAAAGTGAGCGGCAGAATACTGCATTTGAGACTTATTCGCAATTAGGCGCCACTATGGCGAGAGTTATGTTCTATTAGTGTTCAGTTAAGGAAAGTAAAGTAATGGCTCATCACCGCAAAGTGGTTTATTAATCGCTGGAACAAATCAAAAGGGATTCCTATGGCACAGTCACCTGTAAAAAAGAAATCGTCCGCGCCTATGATTGGGCTCATTATTCTGATCATATTGGCCGCGCTTGCTTTTATGTACTTGCAAAAAACCGATGAGCCTCAAGCGCCCGTCACACGTACGGCACCGGTAGCACCCCCAGTTGTTGAGATTCCGCCAGAGAATGTGCCAGTTCCCCATTATGAGCCGCCTGCACCACCGGTCGTCGAGGAATCGGTGCCCGTTGAACCCTTACCGGAGCTTAACGCGAGTGATGAGCCTTTATTCGCGGCCATTGGAAACCTTGGTGCTTCTGGCGCGAGTGAAATGGTGCTTGGCCCCGAAGTGCTGCGCAAGTTTGTTATGGCGGTAAATGCCGTGGCCGAAGGTAAGGTCGTTGCGGAATACCGAGTCGTTAAATCGCCACCGCCCCCCTTTGTTGTGGAAAAATATCAGGTGACTGTCAACGGGCAAACGGTCGATCAAGAGCGTATTTCAGTAAAAAACTTCACTCGATACGACGCTTTCACTACCGTCCTCTCTATGTTAGATACCGATGCGGTGGTCGCTATGTATAAGCGTCATTATCCGTTACTCGAGGAAGCCTACAATGAGCTTGGATTGAAAAAAGGCAATTTCCACTCGGTGCTCATCGCCGCTATCGATAATATTTTGGCCGCGCCCGAGGTTGAAGGTGATCTGTTGTTGATCCAACCAAAAGTTTTTTACCAATTCGCCGATCCTGCGCTAGAGAAATTACCGCAGACTCATAAGTTGATGATTCGCATGGGGCCATCCAATGCCGCGACGGTGAAGTCGAGCCTACGTCGATTGCGTGTTAAATTGCTCATGAATTAATTTTTTTACCGTCTATTCGATGTCCCATAACATAAAGGAGGCGCTGGCCTCCTTTATGTTATGGGCAATATTTTTACCGAGAAATTGGAATGACTCACATCGCTGTATTGCAGGAAAAGCCGCGCGTCGCTGACCGCTTGTACCTGGGGATTGATGGCGGTGGCACTAAATGTCGAGCCATATTGGTCGACGGAGAGGGGCGGTTGCGTGGCGAGGGGCTAGGCGGCTCGGCCAATGCATTTAACGATGCTGCGGGGACTTGTTTGTCCATTGTCACGGCAGCAAAGCAGGCGTTAGCGTCGGCTGGGCTGGATGAGTCTAAACTGCGGCAATTGCATGTCGGCGCAGGTTTGGCGGGAGTCAATATTCAGCAGGCGCACGACGCTATGATGGCTTGGCAACACCCTTTTGCTTCCTTCCACGTCATGAGCGATTTGAAAGCCGCTTGCTTAGGCGCGCACGCCGGCCGATCTGGGCGAGTCATTATTTTAGGTACAGGCTCATGCGGAGCACTTTTAGAGGGCGATGAATTTATTGCCCTAGGTGGACACGGTTTGGCGCTAGGGGATGATGCGAGTGGGGCGTGGCTGGGACGTGAAGGAATACGCGCACTATTATTGGCGAAAGATGGCGTTACGCAACCCACGCTGCTTTCACAGCTTTTACCCGAGGTCGCGCAACAAGTCTTTGATGTGCGCGTGGAGGATTGGGTTGGCTTTATGCAGCACAAGTCGACCGCCGATTTTGCAAAGTTATCTTTCGCCGTGATTGAGGCTGCTCGCTCGGGGGATCATACCGCTAGGCAAATTCTCGATGTTGCGCTCAATTACGTTAGCCGTCTGGCCCAATGTTTGGCTGAGCGGGCATCACAAGAGCGGCCTCTGGCACTACTCGGCGGCTTAGTGCCTTATCTTGAGCCGGAGCTTCGCAAGTGCTTGTCGTTTATTGAAGCGGCCTATCCACCGGAGATCGGTGCGTTGCTGATTCCCGAATTCGATCACTTAAATCATCAGTAGGTAACCAATGTTTGCACTGACCGGCGCGACAATTTTCACTGGCGATGAATGGCTCGACGACCACGCCGTGATAGTTGCGGGGAAAACGATTCTCGACGTGGTTCCTTGCGAGCAACTGCAGAAACGATATCCCGAAGCGTTTCAAAATGAATATCGCCTTGAAAAAGGCATCATCGCGCCAGGATTAATTGATCTTCAAATTAATGGTGCGGGTGGCGTTTTTTTTACCGACGATGCCAGTGTTTCCGCTCTGCAAACCATGAGTCGCCAGCTCGCGGCATTGGGTACAACAGGATTCATGCCGACGGTGATTAGCGCATCTGCTGAAGCGCATCGTCAGGCACAAAACACTGTAGACGAGGGTTTGCAGTTAGGGATTCCCGGGCTTTTGGGTATTCACATCGAAGGGCCGTTTTTTTCAGAAGAGAAGCGCGGTTGCCATCCGATGAATGCAATCCGGATGATGAATGAGAGCGATCGAGCTAGGCTTTGCTCGCCCACCCTCGGCGCGCGCATTATTACCTTGGCTCCTGAACGCGTTGCCGAAGAAGATATTCGCGCACTCGTTCGAGCCGGCAACCTTGTTTGTATTGGCCACACCAACGCAAGTTACGAAGACGTACAAGTGGCGCTGGCGGCGGGCGCTGTTGGTTTTACCCATCTATATAATGCGATGAGTAACATGGTCGGCCGTAGCCCTAACGTGGTGGGTGCGGCGCTGGAATGCGACGCGGCGTGGTGTGGAATAATTTGCGATACTCACCATGTGCACGCGGCATCCATCCGGCTAGCGCAAAAAATTAAACCCAAAGGAAAGCTCATTTTGGTAAGTGATGCCATGTCGACCTTGGGTGCTAAAAAGAAGTCTTTTCGCTTAAATGACGAAATCATTTTCGAGCGAGACGGACGATTGGTGAATGCCGAGGGAAAGTTGGCGGGTAGTGCCATAAGTCTTTTAGATGGTGTGCGGCTTGCGAATCAGTGGGCCGGGATAGCGCTCGACGAAGCCTTGCGAATGGGGAGTCTTTATCCCGCACGCGCTTTAGGAATCGACCATACTTATGGCCGCATCGCAAAAGATTACGTCGCCGATATTGTCTGCTTGAATACCGACTTGTCTCTTACAGGGGTAATTCAGCAGGGGCAATGGGTCAGACAAAAAATAGGTTGAGTGCACGCGAGATCTCGTAAGGTACTTAGCATTTTTCGCGGTTTGGATTTATTAATAAGAGGAATCAATAATGCCAGTTAATCCTAAATTTTTACGTAAATCTTTATTGGCGCTTGCGCCCTTAATGTTGGCGGCACAAGTGAATGCGACGCCTTTGTCGCTAACCGCAAGCTGGACTACCGCCGACCTCGCCACGCCCGAATCAACCCTAGTCAGTCAACTCGATGGTAAAGATGTGATTTTTGTATCTTTGATCGATGGTCAAGGTGATGCGGCCGACGGCAAAGGCGGCATTGCTTTACTTGATGCGTCCGGCAAAGTAATCGATGGAAACTTTATTACCGGCCTTGATGCACCCAAGGGGATGGCGCAAGTGGGTAACAAGCTGTACGTGAGTGATATTCAACGTATTCACGTCATTGACATTGCTGCGAAGAAAGTCGAAGCCACCTACGCGGTCGAAGGTTCTCAGTTTCTTAACGATTTAACCGCTGATGATAAAGGCCGTGTTTATATTTCCGATTCACGCGCTAATCGGGTGTATCGCTTGGACGACGGCAAAGTTTCGCTTTATCTCGATAACATCGAAAATGCCAACGGTGTTTTAGCCGAGGGGGATGATCTATGGGTTACCTCCGCGCTCAAACTTTTGAAAGTCGATAGCGACAAAAACATCCAAGTCGTTGCCGACGAAGGCTTTCTCGCCAATCTCGATGGCTTAGTGCGTCAGAGCGATTCGCGTTTAATTGCGACCTCCTGGGCGGGTGTGATTTATCAAATTGATCTTGAATCAGAAGGCAAAGCGAAAGTTACGGTATTGCAAGATGTTCGCGGCAAGCACAATACCGCCGATATCGGCATCAGCGGCGATAAAAAAACGCTCTATGTACCTAAGTTTTTCGCTAATAGTGTGACGGCCTATAACTTAGGCAAATAATTGTTGTAGGAATTACCGAAAACGCCCTTAAAGAAGTTGGCCGATTTGCCGCTAAAGCTTTAGGGGCGTTTTTTGATGATTCAGCCCAGGCACTCACTTGGGTCGCTACCCACGAGGTGAGCGGAAATAATGAATAGCTAAAACAATCCACAAGCGTTGTTGGGAGCGGTCGCGTGAATATTATTGTTGGAAGTATTGTAGTAATTGCCTGTGTGTTGGGCGGCTACGTGATGCACGGCGGCAATCTGTTGGCACTGTGGCAGCCGAGTGAACTCATTATTATTTGCGGCGCGGCGTTGGGCGCGCTCATTATTGCCAACCCCACATCGGTGACTAAAGGTGTTTTCACCTCGGTTGGAACCCTATTAACGCCGTCCAAATACAATAAAACCTATTACCTCGAATTACTGACCTTGATGTTCGACATCCTCAATAAAACCCGTCGCGAAGGCTTGATGGCAATTGAAGGTGATATCGAGGACCCAGCCAGCAGCCCGATTTTTTCGAATTACCCAAGTCTTATGAAAGACACAGAGTTGATCGAATTTATTTGTGACTACTTGCGGATCATGGTCGTCGGCAGCATGGCGCCTCACGAATTAGAGTCGTTGATGGAGCAAGAGCTTGATGGGCACCATCAAGAAAAAGGGCTGGTTCCAAACGCTATTCAAGTCATCGCCGATGCCTTGCCCGGATTCGGTATTGTGGCAGCGGTATTGGGGGTGGTAATCACCATGGCGCGTATCGGTGGCCCACCAGCAGAACTGGGGCAATCGGTTGCGGCAGCTCTCGTGGGAACGTTGCTCGGTATTTTATTTGCCTACGGCTTTGTCGGACCTTTCTCGACTTACCTTAATCATAAAATGAAAGACGAGGCGCGTGCATTTGAATGCATTAAGGCCGTACTCGTTGCTTCTATGAATGGTGTTCCCCCTCAAGTGGCGGTCGAGTTTGGCCGTAAAGTGTTATTTCACAGCGTTAGACCAAGCTTTTCGGAATTAGAAGAGCAATATCGCGCGATTAAAAAGTGAGATAGCTAGATGGAAAAGGGCCTTAATCCCATCATTATTAAAAAGCGTCGAGGCAATCGCCACGGCGCGCACAACGGCTCTTGGAAAGTTGCCTTAGCCGATTTCATGACCGCCATGATGGCGTTTTTCTTATTAATGTGGTTGTTGGGTGGAACGACCGACGAAGAGAAAAAAGCCATTTCGGGATATTTTATCGATCCATCTAGCCCTTACATTGTGGGTGAGGGAGGTGCCGACTTAGGTGTGATCAATCAAGAGCGTTCAATTCACTACTCGCCGCAAGACAAAGATCTCGATTCAAAAAGTGCCGACAAAGAACAGGACCCGATGACCGATGCCCAGATTCAAGAAGAGGCAGAAGCACTGGAGCGTGAAAAGTTGGTCGAACTTAAAAATCAATTGGATACCGAAATTCACGCGATGGATTCTGTTTTCCAAGAATTGAAAGACCAAATCCTAATCGACTTCACGGCCCTTGGGCTGCGTATTCAAATCGTCGACAAGGAACAGCGGCCAATGTTTGCCTTGGGTTCAGCGCAATTGATGCCTTATTCGAAATCGGTTTTACAGGCGTTGTCGCCCATTCTTAACAAAGTGCAAAATCGTATCAGTATTACTGGTCATACGGATGCCACGCCTTACGGCAAAGGCGCGGTCTACACTAACTGGGAGCTTTCGGCGGATCGCGCTAATGCCGCGCGACGCGCAATGTTAGAAGGCGGCTATCCAGAAAATAAAGTTTCGACTGTACAGGGAATGGGAGCCAATGCGCCTTATATTGCGGATAAACCTTTCGAACCCATTAATCGCCGCATTGCGATTATCGTGCTCAAGAACGCAGTGGCCGATGCTTTAACTACAGGTAATAACGGTATCGATAGCGAGCACTTTTTACAATCGCCGGATGCGGACCCAATCCCAGCACAGAAAATATTTAACACGCGAGAAGTCGAAGAGGCAGTCGACGCTTTGGAATAATTTGTAAAACTTGAGTTAACAAAAGGCCAGCAAATGCTGGCCTTTTTTATTCGTGTAGCTAATGAGCGTGGGAATGGTGAGCGCTGTGCGCCGTTGAGCTTTGATGATCGTCTTTACCCATACGGTGTAAGACGTGGGCGGCCATTCCCTCGGCTAACTGTTGCTCGCCTAAAAATATCTTTCCGATATTCTCTTGCTGCCAGAGCATGGCTTCTTCTTCAATGTGTGTGCGAATAACAGTTTCAATGGTTGGATTGAGTGTGCGTGCAATTTCAATCATCTGACGCACATGAAAAGTATTACCGGTGGCTGCTACCAACATACCGGCTCGGGCGATGTGAGCTTGAATTAATACGTTGGGATCAGACGCATCACCGAACACAGCCGGCATATTTTGTTCACGAAGATACTCCACATGTTCTCGGTTCGATTCTACAACAACAAAAGGAATCTCTTTTTGCTTTAGCGTGGCAGCAATTCGGCGGCCAACGCGCCCATAACCGACAAGTACTACTTGGCCTTGCAAATAATGTTCGCCAGTGGTTGTGGGAAGTGTGGCGAGAGGATCTTCACGCATTTCCAGCTTTCTCGCGTAGGACGATCGCGCGAGAATCCATTTTTTCAAAGGCTCAAGCGCGGTAAATAAAAATGAATTAAGTGCGATTGACACTAAGGCACCGGCGAGCATTAAATTTTGTGCTTCTGGGCTCATTAGGCCTAAGCTCAACGCAAGCGTGGCTAGAATAAATGAGAATTCGCCAATCTGCGCAAGGCTCGCGCCAACGGTGAGGGCAGTGTTTAAAGGATATTTGAAAAGTAATACCAGCCCCATGGCGGCCAATGTCTTTCCGATCAAAATAATGCTCACCACCATGAGCACCATAAGAGGCTCTTCCACTAGCACATTGGGATTGAAGAGCATGCCGACGGAGACGAAAAATAACACCGAGAAAGCGTCGCGAAGCGGAAGCGATTCGTCGGCGGCGCGATGACTATATTCGGATTCGCGCAACATCATCCCAGCGAAAAATGCCCCCAGTGCAAACGACACATCAAATAAAATCGATGAAAGATAGGCAACGCCAACTGCAGTGGCGATAACACATAAGCTAAATAACTCTCGCGATCCTGATCCTGCTACCCACCAAAGAATTCGCGGGAACAGTCGTCGCCCAATCAACAACATAAACGCAATGAACGCTGTAACCTTTCCAACTGTGATGAGAAGAGTCAGCCAAATATTGTCACTTGTTTGTGAGGACGTGTGGCTATCATCGATCGATGATGCACCTAAAATTCCGGCAAGCGGCGGAAGTAATACCAGGACTAAAACCATCGCCAGATCTTCAACCACCAACCATCCGATGGCAATTCTTCCATTCATGGTGTCTACAAGGCCGCGAGATTCTAGCGCTTTTAGTAAAACTACAGTGCTGGCACAAGAAAGCGTAAGACCAAATACGATTGCTTCGGGCCAACTCCATCCGTGAAAGTGTCCGGCAACGGCGCCTAGTAGGGTGGCGATAGTAATTTGAACAATTGCGCCGGGTACGGCGATGGATTTAACCGAGAGCAAGTCGGAAATTGAAAAGTGCAAGCCCACCCCGAACATAAGAAGCATTACGCCGATTTCGGCAAGCTGTGAAGTTAGGTGAATATCAGCAACGAACCCTGGCGTATATGGCCCCACAACAATACCGGCAATAAGATAGCCAACCAGAGGTGGTATTTTAAGTTTGGTGACAAGGTAGCCTAAGATCATTGCTAAACCGAGGCCGGCGGCAATGGTGGTGATAAGAGAGATATCGTGCATAGTTCGGCAACATAAAGAGGTGGTTGCCGAAATATATAAGTAGAAAATATCGGGTGACAAGAATTTTTTAACGCGCCAATCAAATTAAATTAAATCGGTGAGAGAGGCGCACATTTACGTCGCATTGCAGACTTATGTTGCTCTGTCTTGGTGCGAAACGGGCGAAAGTTGGCGGGGGTTGAGTTTACTTATTGCACTTTTAAGTTGTGGCCAGTAGTCAGTTTTGTTCGCGTAGAGAATTTGTCGGAAATTAAATGCGATGGCGTCGATTTTAGTTGCAGCAGATGGATTGGTACTCGCCAATGCCGTTAAAAATTGCTCGGGCGTTTGCTGCGCGCTTCGAACAATGCCGCGTTTGGCGAGTCGCTTTTCGAGTTTCTGCCAAGCACGGATTGCTTTGGCTTGTGGTGATTTGGATTTTGTCAGGGAATATCGTGGTAAGAGTGTGCCTGCTAAAAGCACGCTAATGATTAACCCAATCGCCGACACACCTATCCAAAGTGGGCGTAGCCCTAACCAATTCTCTAATCTCAATAAATAGTCGTCTTGATTAAACTCGATCACAAGGCGCTGCCAAGCATAGTCGATAGCATCCCATTGCAATTCCAATCGGTGTAGGAACGATCCTTGGGTGAAATAGCTGATGACCTGAATATCTCGAGATTGATTCGACCTAGCTTCTGGCTCCAAGGTCAATCGTTCAGGCGCGACGACGCGCGTAGGGTCGAAACGCTGCCAACGGTTGTCGATAAAAACTTCCACCCATGCGTGAGCATCGGATTGCTGAACGCGCAGATAATCCTCAACAGGGTTGTAAGTGCCGCCCATGTACCCCGACACGATGCGAGTGGGTAAATTTGCCATGCGCAACATTACTGCAAAGCTACTTGCGAAATGCCCACAAAAACCGACTCGGGTGTTAAATAAAAAATCGTCGATTTGTTCATTGCCGAGTGAGGGTGGTGTCAGGCTGTAGCGGAAGTTGTTCGCGAAGAAATTTAAGGCGCGGTCAATTAGTGCTTTCCCATGTAAGCCTTCGGCTTGCCATTGTTCGATCAAAGCGCGGGTGCGAGGGTTGCCAGTAGGCAATTGACGATACTGATCGAGTGATGCTACTTGATGTAGTTGCCCAGTGGCGCTTGCTTCGATGCGGTAGCTTAGTCGTTTGGTGATAGGGCGATAGCTAGCGAGGCTGCCGTCGTCTTGCAACCGAATGTCTCGCTGGGTTGTCGAGAACTGCAAAATTTTACCGAGATGAAACAGCTGATTTTGATGGTGAGGTTCGAGCAGAATCGAGTAGGCCCAACCAACATTTTCGACATTGGCTTGTGGTGCTGAGTCGGGTACTGGTGAGTTTGAAAGGCTCGCCGTCCACACTTTACCGTCGTAGTGGGTGAGATAAATGCCGTGCCAATAGAGCGCTTCGTAACTCGGTCGCTTGGTCGTGAATGTGGCTCGGAAAGCGGTGCTGGTGTCTTGAGCCAATTCGCTGATGTCGGTTAAGTCTAAATTATCTGAGAAACCTGTTGTTGCCTGCGTAGGTCCGGGTAAATTCCAAATCGGATTGAACCTTGGCATCGCAAAAAAAAGAATGATAAACAACGGAACCGCTTTAGCCAAAAACAATAGACTCCATCGCACATGTGTCTGAAATTCACTTTGTGCATGGCTGTAAAGATAGCGCCACAGTGCGATGACATACACAATGCAAGCACCGCTATAGAGTGTTGCAAACAGCGAAGGGTTAAAAATTAAATTGGCAGCAATGAGGATAAACGCGAGATAAATTAACGGGTAACCGTCTTCGACGCGTTTGATTTCCAATAGCTTTAATATAAAGCTCAGGCTTAGTACACCAAACATCATCTCAACCATGTTGTACTGCCCATGAAACATGAGCACCAAAGCTAGGCTGAAAAGTGTCACGACTAATAGCGCGGATTTTTTAACGGGCTTGGATTGAGAATTACACTTTAGGAGAAAGACAGATACACCCAAAAGCACCAGCCCGAGCAATACAGGCAGGTACAAGAGCAAAGGTAGAATAACAGCCACTTGTAATAAAACTAGGGCCCGTAAATGCTCATTGCGGATGGTGCCTTGAGAAGATTTACGAATAGGCTTTGTATTCATTACGGCGCTGAGAGTCATTGATTAAGGTTACAACCGGTTGGTGATACACCGCGAGTCTTGCCAATATCGCTTGGCGGTGTCCATCGCCCGAACCTAATGGAATCGTCTCTCCTGGAAGCAAAATTCCAAAGCGACGTTGATGCTCTGAATATTCCAATACCCAATAGCACAGATGGCTTAATGCCGTTTCTAAATCGTCATGAGGGTGACTCAGTTCGAGCCACTGATTGTCTTTTTCCGTGTCGGTGTAATGCTGAGTTAACAACTGCTCCGACTTTGCATAATGTTTCCACGCAATTTGTTTAAGAGAATCGCCTGAGCGATATTCGCGCAGGCTGTCGAACTCCTCAACACCCTCACGTGGGTGATGCGTCAACGCATATTGATAAACCTGCACTTGGTGCAGTGGCTTTGGGTAGGTGAGTGCAATCGCATCGCCTTTAAACCAAGTCCAAGCATGAAATAAACGCAGCGGATAACGCGACCAAATCCGAATCGGGGGAGCAGCACTTGGACCTCGTTGATAACTTTCCCAGTAAAGTGTGTGTTCGACTGGCTCGTCAAAAAGATCAACACCGACTAATTGAAATCGAGAGAATCCTAATTTGATGTTGTGGTGATGACGCTTGTGAGTGCTGGAAATTCGCAGTGTCACTCCCATGGGCGAACCTAAATAATTGTTATGGACTTGAATGATTTCGACTTTGACGCCGTTGAGATTTTTAAAGGTTTCGAAAATCGCTAAGAAAAATATAACAATCAATAAATAGGCGAGAGCGAGTGTCAGATTATTCTGATAATTTGTTCCAAGCAACCAGATGATGCCGATAGTGGCAATGCATAAAATGCCTCGCCGAGAAGGGAATATAAAAATATTTTTTGGACGGAGGGTAATGCTTTTTGCCGGTTTTTTCGCCGCACGTTTAAGTCCTAAGCGGCACGGCTTAGTTGAGTGCTGAAATTGTCGCTGGGCCATATACCTACTCGCTATGTAACGCTTGGGATGCTATGCAATGATGCGAGCAATTGTTTTGTGTCGGTGAAATGTGATGATTGTATGCGATGCCCAACAACAGCATCTAAGACGGCTTTCACATCTTCCGGGGTGACGTAATCACGCGAATGAATAAATGCCCAAGCCTTTGCGGCCCGCAACAATCCCAGCCCACCTCGCGGCGATAGGCCCAATAAAAAATCAGGTTGGTCGCGAGTCGCAGCGATTAAGCGTTGAAGGTAGTCGAGCAGAGTGTCACTGACTGTAAGGGTGCTGACGCGATCTTGTATTTCCAGAAGTTGTTCGAGCGTCACCAGTGGCTGATTGAGGCTTGGCTTAGAGTCAAAATATCGACCGTCTAATAGCGCGCGCTCCGCTATTGGGTTCGGGTAGCCCAACGAGATTTTCATTAAAAAGCGATCGAGCTGCGACTCTGGAAGTGGGTAGGTGCCGCCGGAGGAAATAGGGTTTTGCGTCGCGATCACAAAAAAAGGATGCGGTAAGGCATAACTCGTACCGTCGACCGTAACCTGCTGCTCTTCCATAGCTTCTAGCAGCGCGCTTTGGGTTTTTGGCGAGGCACGATTAATCTCATCACCCAGTATGACGTGCTTAAAAAGAAGCCCTTTTTGATAGCGAAATGTTTGCGAGTGTTTATCGTAAATCGATGCTCCGATAATGTCGGATGGCAATAAATCGCTAGTGAATTGAATTCGCTGAAAATCTAATCCAAAGGCTTGAGTAAGGCTGTGAGCCAAGGTGGTTTTTCCCATTCCAGGCAAATCTTCGATGAGAAGATGGCCTTTGGCAAATAAACAAGACAGCGCTAATTTGATGTTGTGTTCTTTCCCCAAAATGGCACTGTTTAAGTGTTTGAGGAGAGGATCGATAATGTTCTGCATGAAAGCCCGCTAATACCAAATCGTAGATTTATTAATAAATGCTTATTATGGCGAAAGGTCGATGGCTGGCCTTAAAAGGCCTATGATTTTTTAGGCGCGTTATACTGTGCGATGGCTCCATTAATACCCTGACTCATCGGCCTTGTCTAGATGAAATCGACGCTAATTCAAGCTAAGCATTTTTGCTCTTTTTGAAGTCCCCCTTAATCTAGCTTGAATACTTGTATTCTGAAGGTTTTTCGTTGAATTATTTTATCGATACTCACTGTCACCTCAACTTTGCCGATTTTTCGGGCGATTTGCCGCAAGTATTAGATGAAGCGAGAGGCCAGGGTGTGACCAGTCTTATTGTGCCGGCGACTCATTCTGAAAGTTTCGCCGCAATTTTACAGTTGGTGGATAGGCACAGCGAACTTAAGGCGGCCTTTGGGGTTCATCCTTGGTATCTGGCAGCTGAGCCGGCTTTAGAATCTGAGGAGTACTTTCGAGCGGTTCTTACGCCTTATATTGAGTCGCATCACGCTGTTGCCATTGGGGAGTGTGGATTGGATGCGCTGATCGACATACCTTTGGCACTACAGCAAACGTTTTTGAGATGGCATCTTAGCCTTGCTTACGAGCGACAATTGCCGCTTATTCTTCATTCGCGAAAAACCCATGCGCTTCTGCATCATCAACTTAAATCGTATAAAGGCGGCTTGAAAGGTGTTGTCCACGGATTTTCAGGTAGCTATGAAGAGGCATTGGCTTTTATCAAGCTAGGGTTTTTTATTGGTGTTGGCGGCGTTATTACTTATCCTCGTGCAGCTAAAACGCGGGCGACCATCGCTCGATTACCCTTGGAATATTTGGTATTGGAAACCGATGCCCCGCATGCTCCTTTGTTGGGCCAGCAAGGGAAGCGTAATGTGCCGAGCAATATTCTGGCAATTACTTCGGTTCTGGCTGAGCTTAAGGCTCTGACCATTGAACGGGTTGCCGAAGTGACAACGCAAAACGCCCGTCGAATTTTTGCAGGCGTTTAATGCAGTCGACGAGTACAAACCATGAAAGTGAGCGTGTGAATTGAAACTCTCTAAAGACGATTTTTCTAGCGTCGACCTCAATCAACTTGCCGAGCTTAAAGGTTGGCAAGCGCAATATAAGGCGATTATCGGCTACGGTCGATGCATCACGCCCAAGCCTTGGGTGCGTTTAGATAAAAATCGACTCGTCGGTTGCGAGTTGCCAACTTGGCTTGAGGTTGTCAAAGAAGGGGATTCTTACTGGTATCACTTTGATTGCGATAGTCGAGTGATTAATGGATTTGTGGCGTTAATGTTGTCTGCTATTCAGGGGCAGCCTCGCACATTCGACAGCCATGCCGAACTCCTAACGCCACTTGCGCAACTGGGTATAGAGCGGCATGTAACGCCGTCGCGCAACAATGGTCTATTGGCAATTGCTATAGCGATTGAGCAATCTACGCGCGAGCTTTAGCACGCATCTCTTGGCACTTGGTTAAATAACGCTCGATGGCTTTATGAGCGGCGATAAAGCCGAAACTGCCTGTCACCATCAAGCTGGAACCAAAACCGCCGGCACAATCAAGTCTCACGCCGTCTTGCAGTACTTGCTTGGTCATACAAACCTCGCCACTGGGTTGTGGGTACACCATTTGCTCGTCGGAATAAACTGCATCGATTCGAAATTTACGATTCGGCTCTTTAGAGAATTTATGGTGGCGAAATAGCAATTGTCTCACTTTATGCAACATGGGATCGTTTTGAGTGTGGCCGAGATCGACCGCTTTAATACGGGTTGGGTCCTGCTTGCCACCGGAGGAACCAATCGTAATAAGCCTCACTTTAATTCGAGAACAGTAAGCCACTAGAGCCGCTTTCACAGCGGCCGCATCAATTGCATCAATAACGACGTGCATCTCGGTATTAATGTATTCGCGCAAGTTGTCGCGATCGAGAAAGTCTTCGATGGCGTTAATTTGAATCTGCGGGTTGATGTCTTTCATTCTCTCGGCGATAACCTTGAGTTTGCTTTCTCCGATGGTGGTTGCGAGCGCGTGAGACTGCCGATTCGTGTTGGTTACACATACGTCATCCATCTCGATAAGCGTTAAGGTTCCCACCCCCGAGCGAGCCAAGGTTTCGGCTATCCAACTTCCTACACCGCCCAATCCTATAACCGCAAAATGCGCCTGCGATAAATCCACTAGCGCCGTTTCGCCGTAGAGCCGTGCAATGCCACTGAATCGAGAAAGATAGTCGGGTGGAAGATCTTTATAAGCTAAAGCCATGGACAAAATTACCGCGTAAAAAAGACGCCAATTATACGGGGCGCCACTCCAATTGCCTATTTCACCCTCGTCAAGGCTAAATGAAAAAGATTCGACTAATCTCAAATAAGGACATCTTTCGAGGCGAGCTTACATGAAATCGACAGTGGTTGCGTTATCTAGCGTGCTCGCCGTGGCCGTCAATGCCGCGACTGAAAATCAGTGGCTGCTGGGTGATTGGCAGGGGAAGCGAACGGAACTGCTAAACGAGGGTTACAACTTTAATTTTACTTATAACGGACAAATTGCCGCGAATCTTGATGGCGGCTATAACCAAGATCGAACCATGCGTTACGCCGACAGTTACACTATGGGCGCCACGTTCGACCTTGAGCGCCTCTGGGGGTGGGACAACGCTGTATTTCGTATCAACTCCAACGGATACAACGGCCGAAGTCTGACGCGCGATCGCATCCAAGATCCTAGGCAACCTTCAGTAACTTCCGCAGCGCAAGAGATCTACAGTTCGCGCCAGTTTTGGCGGTTGGGATCTTTGTGGTTGAGCAAAGGCACCCGCGACGATAAGTGGAATTTAAAAATCGGCCGAATAGGTGAGGGTGAAGATTTTGCAAACCCTGGTTGTTTTTTTCAAAACGGCGCTATGTGTGGAACATTAATCGGAAATGGAATCAATATCTGGTTTAACGCACCTAATGCGATGTGGGGCGCTCGATTAAGGTATTCGCCCTCGGACACATTGCAATATCAATATGGGATTTTTCAACACAACCCGCGTCATTTGCGAAATAGTCGTGCGTTCGATTTAAGTTTTTCAGGCAGTGAAGGAACCATGCATCTTGTTGAAGCGCACTGGAAAACCAGTATCACCGAGCAATCCTTAAGGGGAAATTATTGGCTGGGGGCTTATTACAATACCAGTGAGCACAACGACTTTTATTATGATGTCAATCACGAGCCCCAAGCATTAACCGGTGAACCGTTTTTGCGTCATCGCAATCGGCACGGTGTTTATTTTGTGATGAACCAGCAAGTCACTGCCGTCAATAATTCTCGTGATCGGGGATTGGTTTTGTTGTTTAACGTGGGTATTAACGATAACCAAGTTGCAGTGAGTGATTATCAAATTCAAGCAGGGTTTAAATATAAAGGTCCAATAGCGATCCGGCCAAAAGATGATATTGGTTTTGGCATGAGTCGAGTGAATATCAATGACTCTCGCGCAGATCATCAGCGGTTAGTGAATCAAGTAAATGGAATGGTTGATTATGATCACCCAAACTATTTGCCAATTCAGCATGCGGAATATGCAATAGAATTGCACTACACCTATATAGCATCACCTGCTGTGACACTGCGACCCAACATTCAATGGTTAAAAGATCCTGGCGGAGTAAAAGAAATCGAAACCGCGACAGTTGCGGGATTAACCTTGAGTGTAAAATTCTAAAAACAACGTTTAAATAATGGAAAGGCGTTTAGTTATCTAATTTTTCCTTTCACTCTCACTAGCACTTTTATCAAAATGAACGATGCGATTATCCAGTGCGAATGCAATTAAGTAATCGCCTCGATTGGATGATCGCCACGCGCCGCCGGCATTAACGATAATATATTGGACTCCTGTTTTTGGCGAGATATAAGACATAGGGCCCGCTTGACTGCCGACTGGCAGGCGCGAGCGCCAAACCTCTTTTCCATTCGCTGCATCGAATGCGCGCAAGTAATAATCTTGAGTTGCCGCTAAGAAAATTAAACCGGATTGAGTAATCAAGCTCGGCCCTCGCGAGGGTAATCCAACGGGGATCTTCAATCTTACCTTGGTGTCAAAAAAAGCTTGATCTTTTAAGGTTCCAATCGGAATTTGCCAAATAATTTTATTGTGTTTGAGGTTAATGGCCGACAGAGTTCCGTAAGGCGGAGCTTGGCAAGGAATTCCCAAGATAGATACAAAATCATTTTGCAGCGGTATGCTTTTGGATGTGTCCTTGTTTTGGTTGTGTTCTTGCCGCGAGGATTCAGTGAAAGGTTCTTGAGACCAATGGACTATTCGTCCCATTCTGGAATCATTAACAAAGATAACGTGATTGTTGCGGTCGTAACTTACTCCGCCCCAGCCAATACCGCCCCATACCCCAGGATATTGCAACACAGGCTTTTCATTAGCATTCAGTCTGGTTGTATTTGTCTGCGTCACGGATTTGAAGGTGATGCGGCAAAATAGTTGGTCGATTAAGGTCAACCCCCACATGTCCGATTCGCTCAAAGATTTATTGCCAATAGAGGGAATTTGTTTGGGTGGGAGCTTGCCTTCATCAAGAATTTCACTGTCACTTATTGGTAGGCCGGTTATTCGGTCTAGATGAAAAATCTCTCCCTGCTTGGTTGCGAGAATCAGCCCTAACTGCTGTTGTTCGTCATCTAGCATGCGGTCAGTGAGGGTGGGTTGTGAGGTTAAATCTAAATCCCATGAATGAGTGCTCTTGGGTGAAAACTTCCATTTTAAATTGCCGTTTTTTACATCGAGTGCATTGAGTGCCGCAGGTATTTCGGTGCCTTCTTGGGACGACGAATGTGTAGGAATATATAAGGTCTTTAACGATGCGTCGTAAGCAAATTCGCCCCACGATTTGACGTGTGATGACGGAAAATTGAACTCGTTTTGCTGCTCATCGGCGCGCGAAAAATTATCGAGCGGATGCCATGACCAAAGCGTTTTTCCCGTGTCGAGAGCGATTGCGTGAATGCGATGACGACTATCGCCGATGATGATGCTTCCGTTAACCACCATCGGCGTTGAAGGATGCAGCCAAGGCAAACTTTTCATATCAGTGTCTTGCAATAGCTCAACTACGCCATCATTTCCAAATGCATTGCAGACATTGCCGTTTTTCGCGTCCAGAGCGATAAGTCTGTCGTCGCTCGTCGATACAAATATTTGTGTTGAACAGGCGGTAGTATTTTCGGCGTTTTGCATTTTTGGCGAAAAGTAGCCGAGGCTTCGACAATGTTGGATTGGTCGTTCATCAATGTTTGGGTCGAACTGCCAGAGAATTTCTCCTGAGTCGACATTAATGGCAAAAACTTGGTTGTCGGGCGAGCAAGTAAAAAGCGTGTCTGCGGCTTGAATCGGTGTGTTTTGTTCAAGGCCGTTAGTATGGGTTTTATACCACTCACCTTTGCGTGCTACCCAGGCTACTTTTAAGCGGTGGACATTATTTTTCGTAATTTGGTCGAGCGTTGAAAATCGCTGCCCTTCGTGCGATCCGCCCCAATCTGTCCAAGAAATTTGAAGTTCACTTTGATCGATGGGCAATACCGCTAAAGGCTCGTGATCAACGAAACTTCCTTTTGCCGCGAAGACACTAATCCATGCAAAAACAAGAGCGATACTGATAACGAAACTCGCCGTGTTTGATAGTGGATGATAATGAAATTTGCCAGCCGCACGGCAGAGGGCAGGGTATAGGCTCGCCACCAAGACGGCGAGTAAGCTTAAGCAAAAAAGTCGTGACATAAGCGGCCAGAAGGTGAGCCCTGCGTCATGAACCGCCCAAATTAAACTGGCAGTGTAAGCGAGGGCAAAAATGACCGCGCCCATAGGCTTGTATCGAAATATAAGAAGCCCAGCAATACACAGGGCGGCACCCAAAGCGAAGAAAAAAGAGCTGCCTCCTAACCACCATAAGTAGGCTCCGCCGGCATACAGTGTGATGCCCATTGCGCCTAGGATGATGGCGAGGGATCGTACAAAAAATCGCGATAGGCGGGTGCTGGTAAGTCGAGTCGACATGAATACTCCCTTGGTATCCCTACGTTGTTAAGTGTAGGAGCAAACCAAGGGAGTGTGATGGGTTTAAAGAGCCTTAGCCGCTATACCCACTGAGAGAGTGTGAGGCAGCCGATTGCGCTAAAACACAATATGAGCGCTGCTAGCGTTCTGGTGTGAAGTGCCTCTTTGTAGATGAGGCGGCCTGCTAAAATTCCCAGTGCGACCACCAATATGTTCATGCTCGCGAATACAATAGCCGGTTGGGTTGCGAAGGTTTGGTGAGCCTTTAGGTAATAGACGATGTTGGCGAAGTTCAAGAGGCCTAAAAGTATACCTAAGTAGACATTGCTGAACTTCAGCAGGCTGCGCTGGGTGTGATGACGAAAGAGAGCTATCGCGAACATGATGAGCCACGCAATTAAAAAGCTGAAACTTAATGCGACAGCAAAGGGCACGCCCGAGGCGGCAATTTGTTTGAGCGATACGTCAACTGCGCCGTAGCCAAACCATACGCCTACCAAAAGCAGGCTGGCATGTTTAGAAGAGGGGGCCGAAACCTCACCTCGGAGCGCTAGGCAAATGATGGCGGCAAAGCCCAGCCCCAATCCAACCATCTTGAGCGAGGTTATCGAGTCACCCATAAAGGTGAACGCCGCAACCAGTGCGATCAGAAGTGATAGACGTTGGGCGATTTCAGTACGAATAATTCCTGCTTTTTCTAGCGATATTGAATAAATCACAAAAATGCTCGGGAGGAGTAAAGCTAATAGTGTCAGCCATGGCCAAGGCAACTGGAGATTCTCCATCGATGTGATAGATGGCTTTAAAACGATGCCGCATAACACTAGGCCGGTAATGTAATTCCACGCGATCAGCTGGAGGGTATCAATATTGCGAGCGCGAGCGCTCTTTAGCATTAACGCTACGCAAATACTGCTTAGGGCGCTTAAAACAATAAACAGCATGGCAAATCCTATTATGGTTATCGAAGAAAAGTGGATACTCACAGATCCCAACTGAACGG
This sequence comes from Cellvibrio sp., assembly GCA_051885175.1. GTDB lineage: Bacteria > Pseudomonadota > Gammaproteobacteria > Pseudomonadales > Cellvibrionaceae > Cellvibrio. The sequence goes on along the minus strand of JBJEWS010000005.1, from coordinate 87,467 downwards.
CTGCTAAAGCACAGCCTCACAGCATCATAGGACGTATTTCGAAACAAAGCATCTTCTGGGCGAAAAGCGTATAATTGGCGCATTAATCATCATTTTGTTTCCGTGGTTCGGTCGCTTAAGGGTTCATTAAGGGCGCCTTCAGTACCCAAGGATCAAGCTAAACCCTTCTTCGCCAATCGGTTGTCGATTACCTATGCTTCCATTAGCTTTTGCCCCTATTTGTCCCTCTTGCAAATCGACCACTGTCGACACCGAAAGCCATTCGCAGGAACTCAGCATTCTGGTTGCGGCAATTCAACAATTGTCGTTAACGCGAACAATCGAGCAGGTTCAGCGCGTTGTTGTCGAGGTTGCGCGCAAACTGGTCAACTGTGATGGTGTGACGTTCGTGTTTCGAGAGGACGATAACTGTCATTACGCAGACGAGAATGCAGTGGCTCCCTTGTGGAAAGGCAAGCGTTTTCCCATGGAGCAATGCATCAGTGGGTGGGTGATGTTAAAAGGTCAGTCAGTGGTGATAGGGGACATTTACCAAGACTCGCGAATTCCGGCCGACGCCTATCGGACCACCTTTGTAAAAAGCCTAGCCATGGTTCCTATCCGACAGAGCCAACCCATTGGGGCGCTAGGGGCTTACTGGGCAAATCATCATGTTGCATCGCCATCTCAAATCGAGTTGTTACAAGCGCTTGCTGATTCAACTTCAGTTGCGCTCGAAAATATCGAGCTTTATCAAACGTTAGAGGTGCGTGTGGCATCTCGAACTGCGGAGTTGCAACAGGCATACGAACAGATAAGGGCGCTCTCAATCACTGATGAACTGACTGGACTCAATAATCGACGTGGGTTTTATTTACTGGGTGAGCAATTTATTAAAGAACGTGTGCGGGATAAAGAAGGGCTTACACTTTTGTGTCTTGATCTCGATAATTTAAAAACCATTAACGACACCTACGGACATGCAGCAGGGGATGACTACATTCAATTGGCAGCGCGCGCACTCCAAAGTTTATTGCGCGAGAGTGATGTGGCTGTTCGGTTGGGTGGGGATGAATTCGCTATTCTTGCTAAAGGCTTTGTTGGAGAACCAATAAAAAATAGAATTATTGCCGCTTTTGATAAAAGCATTATTCATCAGCAATATTCTTTACCGCTACGAGCAAGCATTGGTTACGTGCAGACTGATAACCTGTCCACAATAAATCTATTTGATCTTATAAAACAGGCCGACTGTGAAATGTATCGCGCCAAACAACAATCCAAATCTCTAAACTCACACCCGTTTTGAATAAGCACTTTTTGAAAATTGTTATGGTGGATTAAGTTGAGACCACAACTCGCTTTGGTTTCAGATTTGTCGTAATTATCTTGAATTATTGGTAAGAAATTTAAGTTAACCAAAAAATCGGTTACTTGGTTTCTCACATTGGTTTCGAAAGTGTTACTTATTGGGCGTGCTTACCCATCTAGAATGTTCAATATATAAATAAACTTTAGATGACTTTAGCGACAATGAAAACCTAAGTCGCGGATTTTATAAGGAATTTTTGTTAGCGCTAACATTTCGCGGTATTTACTTGATGATTTATCAAGAAATTGCATATAGAAATGGTTGCGCTATCATGATTTAATGACAGTGAGGTTAAATGTGTTGGCTGTTCCCTTAATTTATACAACAACAATAATTAGTTAATTCACCTTTTGATAAAAATCAAAATCTTTTTGTAGACCTACAAGTTGTACAGAGTGCGGAAAAACATATCCATTCAAAGTTGAAAAGCATTTGAATGGATAGGGCTTTTCAATAAGAAAAGATGGCGCAAAAAAGTCGTTTTTATTAGGGAAGATCATCTCGATGAAAATGAAAAGAATGCGTACGACTCTGTTTGCTGGTGTACAACTCACGGGTGATTTTATCTGTGAGTCGATTTTAACCGCTCTTATTCAGTAGTTTGGAGCTGATTAAAACCAAGAGTATTTCACAGTTGGCATTGGGGTGTGAACTGCGGATTACTTTTGGAATTGCCGATTACATCGGTCTTTAATTAGGAGAAAACACCATGAGTAGTTTTGTGCACCGTGTAGCTAAGCCTCGTGCTCAAGGCCGCCTGCCGAGATGGCTCTGCATTCTGGGAATGCCAGTGCTAGCAGCGACCTTTTCCGCACAAGCTTATGCAGCTTGTCAATATCAAATCGATAGCGAGTGGGACGACGGCTTCACTGCCACTATCAAAATAACCAATACAACAGCTTCCCCTGTTTCTGGGTGGGATGTCAGTTGGCAATACGCCGGCGACAATCGCGTAACTAACGGTTGGAATGCGACCCTCTCGGGTACTAACCCATACAGTGCTACAAACTTTAACTGGAATGGCGACATTGCACCGAATCAGACGGTGGAATTTGGATTCCAAGGAACCAAAGGTGGTAGTGCTGCAGAAGTTCCACAAGTTACCGGTAGTGTGTGTGGTGCGGATACCCCAACGACTCCTGTAAGCAGCTCAGCAGCGTCATCAAGTGTGCCCTCTAATCCATCAGCGGGTGGCTTGTGGGATCTTGATGCAAGTAATTCTTTCATCAACTTTGTGAGCATTAAACAACATAACGTTGTAGAAGCTCACTATTTTGCCACTATGAGCGGCACTATTAATGCCGACAACCAGGCCGAGATTGTTATCGATCTGGATAGCGTCAATACCAATAGTAATACCCGCAATAATCGTGTTCGTGAGTTTCTCTTTGAAACCGCTACCTACCCAACAGCAACCATTACGGTTGACGTTCCCGATGCACTCTTAACGGGGCTCGCTGTCGGTGCTACTACCGAAACAACTCTCACAGCTAATGTCAACCTCCACGGAGTTACGGCAGAAGTTTCGGGTGAAGTCTCTGTGCAACGTTTAAGTAGCGATCGTGTGCTTGTGCAAACCATTCAGCCGATCCTAACGAGCGTTTCCACTTTTGGCATGACGGAAGGACTTGATGAGATTCGTGGACTCGCACGATTAGATGTAATCAGCGATGCCGTGCCTGTGGATTTCTCGTTTGTGTTCGAAGCACGTTAATTGGGCGAAGCTAAAGGGAAATGATTATGAAGAATTTATTTAAGCTTTCGCTGCTTCCCGTAAGTTTGTTGTTATCGACAACAGCTTTCGCACAACAGAATTGTCCTGCATCCGTTGTGATGAACAATTCGTGGGGGAGTGCAGCACAATACTCGTTAAATATCACTAACGGAAACACGCCAGTAACTTCTTGGGAAGTTTGTATGAAGTTATCGGGCAGCGAAGCGTTATTGAACGTTTGGGTGGCTCAAGGCACAACAACAGGTACGACTTTGTGTCTTACCAACCAAAGTTATAACGGCAATATCGCAGCCAATGGAACACTCAGTAATATTGAGTTTCAATTGAGCTCACCAAGCGGGCAAGTTCCAACCGTAATTTCTTATAACGGCGTCGCTTGTGGAAATGGCGGCGCTACCAGTAGTGCGGCGAGTTCGGTTTCGAGCAGCGCGCCAGTTCCAGTGAGTTCAGCGGCAAGCTCAGTATCGAGCGTTGCGCCTGTGAGCAGCTCTGCGCCTTCATCAAGCAGCAGCTCATCAGCACCTTCAAATGGCGATGCAGCGGCTTGGCTGATTAATGCCGATAAGTCGACTTTCTATTTTGTTCCTGTCAAAAACACCAATACTGCGGAAAACTTCACCTTTACCGAATTTGAAGGAACGGTGGGCGCTGATGGTAGTGCGACTTTGCGCATACCTTTGGTTAGCATCTCTTCTGGATTCGACAGACGAAACACGCGCATGCGTGAAATTTTGTTTGAAATCGAAGCTTTCCCTAACTTGTATTTCACCACCACGTTAAATCTCAGTGAAATTAGTGCAATGCCAGCGGGCTCAATTGCCACTAAAACAATCATTGGGAACTTAACACTACACGCGGTAAGACGCGCGATTACGTTCGATGCCGTTATCGTTAAGCACAGCGATAACAGTGTGAGCGTGTCTCCACGTCGTCCGATCATCGTGAACAGTGCGGACTTTGACCTCAATGCGGGCGTCGAAGGATTACGCGTTGCAGCACGTCAAACCACCATTGGCGAGAGAACACCTGTTTATTTCAAAATGTTCTTAACTCGCGATAATCCACAGCAGGTTGCTCCGATCGTTATGCCAACGGCGCCCTCTGCGCCCGAGAGCTTGATCGGTAACATCAGTGCTGTAAGCGCCGATGCGAACTTGGTTTGGACAGACACCAGCGCTAACGAAACGGGCTTCACTGTTCGTCGCTTGGGCGCAGATGGTAAATGGAGCACTCAGGCGAAACTTGAGGCTAACGTACAAGCCTTCACTGAGAACTTAGCAGCCGCACCAGGTGCCTATAGCTATAAAGTTATTGCTCACAATGAAGGTGTACCTTCTGTTGCGAGTAACACAGTTGATCTCGAATACATCGATCCTAACCCATCATCTGACAGTGGAACGACTAGCTCCGGCAGTAATACCTCGCAAGGTGGCAATACCAGTTCTTCTGGAAATGTAAGCTCTGGCGGTTCTACTTCGTCTGCGCCCGGCCAATACGTTGGCGATTATGAACGTGGTGAAGCCCTATGGGTTGACCGTGGCTGTATTGATTGTCACGGTGTTGATGGTGAGAAAAATGCAAACGGAACATTTGCTGATGTTTCAGTAAACCCGAACCGTGAAGTCTATCGCCACTCGCGCGACAACCAAGCTCGCGGTCTTGCCGAATTCATTGATATGTGGATGCCACAAGGAAATGCGGAGGCTTGTGTTGGTCAGTGTGCGGCAGACTTAGAAACTTATATCCGTAGCTGGCGCCGTCCTTCAGATGGTATCCCAGATAAGCCTGTCTCGGTGTTCTCATGCCCAAGTGATGCCCAGACCTATGGTCAGCGCACACTACGCTTGTTAACTAAGAGTGAGTTCCAACGCTCAGTACGTGACCTAGTTGGCTACAATGCCGAGATCATGTCTCGTCTACCAGACGACTTTATCGCGGGTTACTTCACTAACAACAATACGCTGCTTGTCGATAGATCTCGCTACACCATTTATTTGGCTACTGCCGAGCGTATCGCTGATGACGTAGAAACCCGTTGGAATTCAGTGCTCTCGTGTACCCCAAGCTCGTCATGTGCGACTCGTCTCGTTGATGATTTAGCACCGCGCATTTTCCGTCGTCCTCTGACAACCGAAGAGCGCACCAGCTACTTAGCCGTTGCACAAGGTACTGCAGATGGTCGTACTCCTGCGGAAGGTATGAAAGTTGCCTTAACTGCAATGCTTTCATCTCCACAATTCTTATATCGTTCTGAGCTTGGTGAAGATCAAGGTGGCGGAATCTATAAGTTGACTGGACACGAGCTTGCGACCTACATCAGCTATACCTACGCTGGCACTACACCAAGTAATGATCTGCTTGCTGCGGCTGCTAATGGAACCCTCGACACCCCAGCGGGTATTCGTCAGGAAGTTTCACGTTTGTTGAATTCTCCTGCGGCTAACGCTCTGATGAACGAGCTTATCAACCGTTGGTTGGGCACTGATCAGTTAGAAATTAAAGATAAAGATGGTTTCCCTGATTTTGCTCAAATCGCTGTAGATATGAAGAAAGAGGTGGGTAAAAACTTTGCTCATGCAATGTTGAGCACTACCACTAACTTCGCATCACTTTACACACCTAACTACACCCACGTTAACCAGCGTTTGGCTAACTTGTACGGCTTGTCTTATTCAGGATCGCCAGATGCTGATGGCTTTGTCCGTGTATCTACGCCTAACTACGGTGGTGTGTTAACTAACGGTGCGTTCATGTCTCGCTACGCTACCGCAAGCGATGCCAACATGATTACTCGTGCGGTTGCACTACGCCGTCGCTTAATGTGTCAAGACATTCCAGAGCCACCAAATGGCGTGAGCTTGGACCGTGAAGCGCTCTTCGCGCGTGACCGTGAGTTCTTCGAGAGCCCACACACTACTCAACGCATGATGTATGACCGTATTACCTCAGGCACTACTTGCGCTAACTGTCACGGTGAAATCATCAACCAAGTGGGCGGTGGTATGGAAAACTACGATGCGATGGGTCGTGTGCGTGCAGTTGATTTAAAAGGCAACCCAATCAATGCAATCGGCACATTCTTTTCGCCATACCCACAATTGCAGTTCTTGAATGACCCAGATCGCGTGATTCATTCGCCTGCAATCGTATTCGATGGTGGTCAAGGTCTTGCCAACACGATTGTTAACGATCCGTTAGTTTCTGGATTGGCACAAACCTGTTTGGCGACACAAATGGTTAGCTACAGTTCGGGTATCCACGCCATCTTCTTGATGGAATCTGACCGCGACGTAGGTTACGCACGTATCAGCAAAGATGAAGAAAATGCGATCCGTTGTGGAATTTCCAGCCTGACCAACACATTAGTTTCGCAAGGTCCACGCGCAATGTTAGAAGCAATTCCAACATTAGATTCTGTGATTTATCGCCAGGAGTGGGCGCGCTAATGCGCGCTCCATTCTCCTTAGCCTTGTGAATGAATTGGAGTAAAGACAATGAGATATAAAGATTGCTTCGATAAAGAACGCCGCGACTTTCTGCGCATAGTTCAGAAAGCGGGTATATCGGCGAGTGTAATTAAAGCCTCAAGTATGCTGGGCGGTGTTTTACTTGCTCGTACAGCCGAGGCGCAGTCGGGAACTCCCACTAAGCATTGCTTAGTATTTAATGGCGGTGGATGCCATCCTAATAAATGGTTCCCAACAGGTGGTGTGTTTGGTGAGCAGGCATCACCTCTACAAACGCATTACAACAAAATTACCATGTTGCGTAACGCATCATTGAGTGGTGCAGGTCATGGCGTAATGTTTCACCGTTTCAACAACGGAAGCTGGTCGGAAGACAGCTTTGACATCAACCTTGGTCGCACTATTGGTGCGAACTATCCCGTCCGCTGTCTCAACGTTGGTACAACTGCCGAATCAGCGTTGAGCCGCGAGGGATTTACCGGCCGGCCACTTACCACTAGTCCTCAAGCGGCACTTGATTTGTTGTTTGCAGGTGGTGGGGGCGGGAGTGATAGTTCAGGGACGGCGCCTCGCCAGTCGGTTGTAGACTTGCACTACAATGCGATTAGCAGTTTGAGAAATAAACTCGGACAACATGAGAAGGATAAGCTCGATAGTCACTTTACTGCGATTCGTGAAATCGAAAATGCCATTGAATCGAGCGGCGGTAGTAATGGCGGCGGTGGTGGGGCTTGTGCTGCGCCAAGCAATACAAATGCGATTGGATTTGACGCTACCGCTAAATTGCATGCCGATATAGTTGCGCTTGCACTGAGCTGTAATTTGACCGCGTCGGCGTCAATTGCATTTGGTACGGATGCGCATACCCACTTCCTAGACGTATTAGGTCGTGAGTCGCATACATCGCACCATAACCAAGGAAACATGCCTTTGGCCTACACCGAAGATATCAAATACATGCAAGGATTGACCAAGTATTTATTTGATAAGCTAGAGTCTTACAATCTCTTCAGCTCAACCATCGTTACCCAAGTGTCTGATATGGGCGATGCTGACTCGCATGGTAATGACAACGTTCCAATGTTGGTTGCAGGTGCAGGAATTCAAGGTGGTCGCACATTGGATGTTGGTCGTAAGACTCAATCTGAGCTGTATCAAACCCTAGGCTTGATACTTCGCGCAGATCAAAGTCCTAATGGTTCGGTGTACCGTCGTTGGGCTGCCACTGGCCTCACTGGTCTATAGCCAAGAGCCAAGCAGAAATAAAAAAAGCGCCGAAAGGCGCTTTTTTTATTTTTATTTCCAAAATTCAAGAAGGTTGTAGTTGTCATATTCAGGTTGACGTGTTTGATCGTCGGTATCTTGTTGATGCGATAACGATCATGAGGCGATAAGCGTATTAAGAGTCTCTATAGTCGAGAAAATCGGCGGCAAAGAATTGTGAAAGTCTTCTGCGGAGCAGATTATTTATTGATTTTAGTGTTGGACAATACGTTTTATAGAAATAAAAAAAGACGCCTTTGGGCGTCTTTTTGAATTGGTGGAGGCGGGGGGATTTGAACCCCCGTCCGCCAGGACTCCATCCGCGGCTCTACATGTTTAGGTCCGTTAATTAATTTAACGCTTATCAGCCCAACGGGCAGGACGAAAAGCGCGATCCTGTAAAGATTTAACAGCGCCGCTCCAGGCAGGCTTTGCTGCGATCCAGTTCTGTATGACGGGCTCTATTGCGGTACTGGCACCTTGGCAGAGACCGTTAGCGGGCTTAAGCCGCTAAAGCGTATGAATCGTCGTTTGCGACTATTCAGATGCAGCTTTGGATTAAAGTGATTGGCTGCCATCACTACATGCACCTTGGGCTTCGTTACCGGCGTCGAATCCTAATCGCCCCCATTCGCTTATGAACATATGCCTGTTTACGAGCGAAAGTTTTAGTATTGTAAGCGGCATTGATGGTAATGGCCAGACATTTATTACTTGCGCTTAACTTCGGTAAGCCACTTTTATCTAGTATTCACCGCCGCTGACAAGCCGCTTAAAAATCGAACTCGTCGTAACTGTTGTAGCCTAATTCTTCTTTTAGTCGACGACGCTCCAGTCGATCTTCTATTTTTCTACGCATTTCTAATGTGTGTTGACTCGCCTCTTTACCAGACAGTTTTGGAGTGGGCTCCTCGTCGTCTAGCTCAATGCCTGCCTCAATGATGTCGGAGTCCTGAGTATCAACATCTACAGTCATAAAACGTGCTCCAGAAAGATTAAAAATGCTGAGGTTTAAGTTAATTTGGGGCGTATTTTTAACGCCCGATTTTCGTTCGCGCTATTTATCATAGAGATGAAAAAAACGAAAGTAGTAGATGATTTTTTTTGAAAAATTTTGAAATTAATGAGCCAAGGACAGGAAATAGCAGGATGTGACGCGTTTGCTAAAGTTAGGTTCGCAAATTGGTCTAGTCTTGCAGTAGGAAGTGTGGCTACTGACCAGATGCCATTCAAACAGCTTAACGATAACTAAAGGTCATAAAACCAGACCCCATAGGACGACAATGAGAATTGCGATTTTATCTCGGGATGTGAATTTGTATTCCACACGGCGATTAATTGAAGCATGTCAGGCCAGAGGGTTTGAATATACCGTCGTTGATATTCTTAAGTGTTATATAGATATCGCATCCGACCACCCGGATATGTGGTATATGGGTGAACGCCTTATTGATATCGACGCTGCTATTCCGCGAATAGGAGCGTCCGTTACGCACTATGGAATAGCGGTTTTGTGTCAATTAGAAATGATGAATGTCTTTTGTTTAACTGACGCAATGGCGTTAGCGCGATCGCGCGATAAATTACGTTCGCTACAATTGCTATCACGGGAAAAGGTCGGAATTCCTAAAACCAGCTTTGCGCATCTTGTGCAAGATCCGAAAACGCTTATAGACCTTGTCGGGGGTGCACCTTTGGTGGTGAAACTCTGTACGGGTTCTCAAGGGCGCGGGATTGTTCTCGCCGAAACGCCCAAAGCCGCCGAGAGCGTCATTGAAGCGTTTCGCGAGTTGCGCGCCGAATTTTTGGTTCAAGAGTTCATTCGCGAAGCGAAAGGCGCGGATGTGCGATGTTTCGTTATCGGCGATAGGGTGGTTGCGGCCATGGAGAGAACTGCCGCCGAGGGCGACTTCCGTTCGAATCTTCATTGCGGAGGTACAGCTCGGATAACGGCACTCTCTGAAGATGAAATCCGCACCGCCATACGCGCTGCACGAACAATGGGGCTATGGGTTGCAGGGGTCGATTTGTTGCGCTCGGAGCGTGGCCCATTGGTGATGGAAGTTAATTCATCACCTGGTCTTGAGGGTATCGAAACAGTTACGGGACTTGATATTGCCGGGATGATAGTCGATTACTTGGCCTCGCGATGCCGCACTCGCTCCGACAGTTACTTAGGCATTGAGCGTTTGAGCTCGCGCACCAGTGGCGAGGCAAAACTTACCCGCTGAAAAATATCCCTCCAATTGATTGGGTGTCAACGGTTTCGCGTACAAAAAGCCCTGAGCCTGATCGCAACCGCGGCGACGTAACCATTCAGCTTGAACTTCATTTTCAACACCTTCGGCTATCACCTGCAACTGCATGTTATGCGCAAGACCAATAATGGTTTTAGCAATTGCTGCGTCGTTGTCGTCGGTTTGAATATCGTTGATAAAGCTCCGATCAATCTTGAGCTTTTGAATAGGGAATCGTTGGAGATAGGCGAGTGATGAATAACCTGTGCCAAAATCATCTATGGCAAGTGGCGTACCCATATTGTTGAGTTGTTGTAATTGGTTAATAGTTTCTCCCGCGTGTTCCATTGCGCAACTTTCCGTTATCTCAAGTTCAAGAAATTTTGCGTCGAGGCCAGTTTCTTGCAAAATTCTCGCGACTTTTTCTGGGAAGTTTCGTTGATGAAACTGCTTTGGAGATAAATTAACCGCGACTTTACCCACGTTGATGCCAGCATCTAGCCACGATTTCATTTGATAACAGGCTTCGCGAATAACCCATTCGCCAATGGGAACGATAAGTCCTGTTTCTTCGGCTAAAGGAATAAACTCGATAGGGGGCACCATGCCACGAGAAGGGTGTCGCCAGCGTACTAACGCTTCGACGCCTGTGATACGCATAGTGTTTAAATCTAATTGTGGTTGATAGTGCAGAATGAGTTGATTCTGTTCCACGGCACGACGCAAATCGTTCTCGAGCAAAAGATAATTAACGGCGGTGGCGTTCATACCTTTTGCGTAAAGTTGGCAAACGTTTTTTCCGGCTTCTTTCGCTTTGTACATGGCGATGTCGGCATTTTTTAACAGCTCGTCAGTGCTCGATCCGTCGTTTGGATACATAGTAATGCCGATGCTGACCGTGGTTGAAATTTCGTGGCCGCTGATTGTAATGGGTTGCGACAAAGATTCTAGTAGCAGGTTTGCTTCATGCATAACATCCGCTGTGTTGTTCACGCCTTCCAACACGACGACGAATTCATCGCCACCCAAGCGTGCGACTGTATCGAGATCGCGCACAGAATCGACCAAGCGCATGGCAATGATTTTGAGCAGGCTATCACCTGCTTCGTGGCCGAGACTGTCGTTGATGTTTTTAAATCGATCGACGTCCAACAAAAGGAGTGCTAATTGTGAATTGGTGCGTTTCGCTCGGGTAATGCCGTAGTTAATTCGATCGTAAAATAGCGAGCGGTTTGGTAGTCCAGTGAGCGTGTCGTAGAACGACATGAAATTAATTTGAGATTGTTGTTCGCTCAATTTGGTCTCAACGCTTTTGCGATCGGTCACATCGGTGCCGATGGTACAGATACCGAACATGTCGCCATTTTTATTTTGAAGTGGAAACTTAATGAGCAAATAGGTATGAACAGTATCGTCCTTGTGCATGAGATCCATTTCGACCTCATAGGTTTTTTGATTGGTTTTGGTGGCGATATCTAAATCCCACATGGCCTTGGCAATATCGGCGGGGAAAATCTCGAACAGGTTTTTACCGGTATAACTTTCGTTGCCGACGTAGGCTAAATCCTTAAAATTTTCAGAGGCAAGAATAATATTGCCATTTAAATCTTTTACCGACACTAACGCCGGTGAATGAGACAAAATTGCATTCAAATAAGTCTCGTTGGCCCATAAGGCTTGTTCGGCGATACGGTGTCTTTTCACTTGCTCTTCATGGCGAGTGATATCAATAATTTGACGAATCAACAGCGAGCTAAATGCCCAAACGTTCTCAAGCTCATCAATATCGGATTGCAGTGTGTCGATTGATTCAACGCTTTCGATATAAAACGCCGCAATGGTTTGTTGGCCTTCAACAACAGGGAGTATGTGAAGAGACTTTAACGGCGTTTTCGTGAAAATGCCCAGCGCTTCGGCGTTATCGACGTTCTGCGAGAGGGTAATTCCGGATTGAATAGACTGCTCGATGAGAGCGTAGGGCAAGTTAGAAAGTCGCGAGAGGGGAGTTGACAAGGAGCGGAGCGTTGTCTCGCGCGCGTTTGCGGCTTTGCTCCCCACCGCCTTTACCAGAAGTTGTTCGTCGAAGTTAACGACTAGTGCAGCTCGGGTCACGGATTTTTTGTGAATTACCAGATTGATAAGTCGTTCGGCTATCTCTTGATGGTTGAGGTCGCTAAATAGTTGTTGAAATTTCCTTAATAGTTCAACAGTTGAGCTTTTAGACGGATTCTTCTCTGAATGCTGCATTGGGGCGCTCTCATCTATTTTGCTCAATTAATTATCCGCACAGGGCAGTATTCCGTATCGCTTGAACAAAACTGGCATAATTTTATGGTTAAATTTTGACCTGGCACGCATTTTACGGATGAAATATCCATAAATAATTTGTGATTTGCTATAGATATCACATTTTGTATGTGAAATGAAACACTGGTGGATGCGCTGCTGTTTTCACGGGATAAGCGGCAAAACCAATCATCAGACAAACAAAGTGATCTTATTTTGTGCGTTCGTCCTTACTAAGAGCGAGCACTCTCGCGCTCGGGTAGGAAATCAGTGTATGGCTAGGGACGCATCGACTATCATGGCACTGCCATCACACCGATAAACGCCAAGGTGTTACAACAGTCGAAGTGGATGACTGAGACAGTGGTGCGAGATGGCAAGATCACCTATCTAATTAAAGCGAGTTAGGACGCGTAACTCATGACGCCACGAAATTATTTATATCTCTTGCAAAAATACGATGAGTATCAGTCAGTCATCGATCGCCTTTTAGAGTCAATCTTGACCTCTCTTGTGCCTAACAACTTGTTAGGTTCATTCGACTTGATGCAGAGCACAATTAATAAGTTGCACGAGTCTTATCCGTTTATCGAGTTACTTTATTGCATTGATGAAAAAGGGGTGCAGATTACCGAATCGGCTGCTGCGCCTAACATTGCCGATTCCAAACGCCGCGAGCCGGGATTGGGATCGAACCGCAGTAACCGCGTTTACTACGTTAATGCCATGGCGAACAAGTCCACCGCGACTGTAACTCAGCCCTATTTATCATCGGCCACTCAACAATTGGCGATATCCGCGGCTCAACGATTCGTGGACGATAAAGGCAACACGCGATATTTGGTCATCAATTTTAATTTGGAAAAATTAATTACGTTTTTAAATGGCGATGCATTGCGCCTGAAAGTGCACCCTTTATTTCAAATGTTTTATGCGGTAATCGGTGGCCTTTTGGTGTGTGTTTCGGCACTTCTGATTATTTCGGCCATCGCTTCCATGATGGGGGTGCTGTATGAACCGACCAGCGTTGCGACCAAGGCTTTTCATCTGGTGATACTGGTGACGCTGGGTCTTGCAATTTTTGATTTGGGAAAAACGATTCTCGAAGAAGAAGTGCTGCTACACAAAGATATTCACCATACAGGCTCTATGCGACGAACGATCAGTCGGTTTATGTCCGCCATTGTGATTGCAGTATCTATCGAAGCCTTGTTGCTCATGTTCAAATCATTATTAGGCGATGCCACTCATTTGAATTCGGCAGTTTTCATGTTGCTGGCTGCGATGGCGTTGTTAGTCGGCTTGGGCGCCTATATGCGCCTTACGAGAGAGTCAGAGTCTCGTAAGGCGGATACAAGAGTTGCGCTTGGTATGGCCGATCCTTTAGCCGGCGAGCGAGAATCCCGAGGGCAGTCGAGTGAGCAGTAAAGCCAAAACAGCTTACGTTTGTAGTGATTGCGGCGCTGACTTTAAAAAGTGGCAGGGCCAGTGTAGCGAGTGCCAAGCATGGAACACTTTGAGCGAGGTTCGTTTAGGTAATAGTGCAACAGCCTCGCGATCAGCCAAGTTTGAAGGTTACGCGGGTGGAGCCACGGGCAATCGCGTCCAGACGTTGGCTGAAATCTCGCTGCAGGATTTACCCCGTTTCGGTAGTGGCGCGGGTGAATTTGATCGGGTACTCGGTGGCGGTTTCGTGCCTGGTTCGGTCGTCTTGATTGGTGGCAGTCCAGGAGCAGGCAAATCCACTTTGCTGTTGCAAACGCTCTGTTTACTCGCGGCCCAGATGCCAGCGCTTTACGTTACCGGAGAGGAATCTTTACAGCAGGTCGCTATGCGGGCGAAGCGCTTGGGGCTTCCAACCGATAAATTGCAAATGCTAAGTGAAACGAGCGTCGAAGCCATTTGTGCCATTGCCGAATCGGTCAAACCTAAAATTATGGTGATCGACTCGATTCAAGTCATGCACATGGAAGATATTACCTCGGCACCGGGCTCGGTATCACAGGTTCGCGAAAGCGCGGCTTACTTAACCCGTTTTGCAAAACAAACAGGTACCGTTTTGATTTTAGTGGGCCACGTCACCAAAGATGGCACGCTTGCAGGTCCCAAAGTTTTAGAGCACATGATCGACTGTTCCATTCTGCTCGACGGTGACAACGATTCGCGCTTTCGCACCTTGCGCGGTCATAAAAACCGTTTTGGCGCCGTCAATGAGCTGGGCGTGTTTGCCATGACCGAACAAGGGCTTCGGGAAGTTTCAAATCCCTCGGCCATTTTTTTACAGCGCGCCGAAGACGTTGCCTCGGGCTCTGTTGTGATGGTGATGTGGGAAGGCACAAGGCCGCTCCTCATCGAGCTACAAGCCTTAGTCGACAGTAGTCATTTGGGGAATCCGCGGCGCGTCGCCGTCGGGCTTGAGCAAAATCGGCTCGCTATGTTGCTGGCGATTTTGCATCGTCATGGCGGTGTAATGGTGGGCGACCAAGACGTATTCGTTAACGTTGTTGGTGGCGTGAAAGTGATGGAAACATCCGCCGACTTGGCTGTACTTTTATCCATTGTTTCAAGTTTCCGCGATCGTCCTTTACCTCAAGATCTCATTGTATTTGGTGAGGTGGGGCTGAGCGGCGAGATAAGACCCGTCCCAAGCGGACAAGAGCGTTTGCGAGAAGCCGCGAAACACGGTTTTAAGCGTGCAATCGTTCCAATTGCCAACGCACCTCGCGACAAGACTTTAGGCATCGAAGTGGTGGCGGTGAAGAATTTACAAGAAGCCCTCGCGGCGATTGAGTAGTAAGAGGATATATGTCGAATTTTCGTATTGGCATCGATTTAGGTGGTACTAAAACAGAAGTAATTTTGCTGGACGGCGAGAATCGTGAGTGCTTTCGTCATCGCGTCCCCACCGTACGCGGAGATTACCAAGCGACGATTCATTCCATTGGGGAATTGGTAGCACGGGCCGAATCTGCTGCAGGCGAAACTTTATTACCCGTCGGTGTCGGTATTCCTGGCACCATTTCTCGTAAAACCGGGTTTGTCAAAAATGCCAATTCAACTTGGCTCAACGGGCAGCCGCTACAAAAAGATTTATCCGCTTTTTTAATGCGGGATGTGAAGTTAACTAACGACGCTAATTGCTTGGCGGTTTCCGAGGCGAGTGATGGTGCTGGCCGCGGTTACGATTTGGTGTTCGCCGGTATTTTAGGCACCGGTTGTGGTGCGGGCATCGCTTATCAGGGTAAACCGATCGTCGGCCCTAATGGCGTTGCGGGCGAATGGGGACATAACCCTTTGCCTTGGCTTTCGGACGCCGAGCGAGATGCGCGGCCTTGTTACTGCGGACGCGTCGGCTGCACCGAACTCTTTCTTTCCGGAACAGGGCTTAGCCTTACGCACAAACTCGCCACGGGAGATCAACTAACGGGACACGAAATTGCCGAGCAGGCAAGTGCCGGTGACGTCCGAGCGCAAGCCACGCTGGACCAATATTTCGATCAGCTCGCTCGCGGATTAGCTTCTATCATTAATATTTTAGACCCCGATGTTATCGTGTTAGGTGGGGGTGCTTCTAACATTGATGAGATTTACACCGAAGTTCCTAAGCGATTGCCACAGTATGTATTTGGTGGCGAATGCGACACGCCGATTGTAAAAGCGATTCATGGCGATTCATCGGGTGTGCGTGGCGCCGCTTGGCTAAACCCGCTTTCAGTCGAAGAGTAGGTTTGTTATGCGTCCTGGATTGCTGCGTCGCCTCGTTAATTTTTGGCCGCCATTTTTCTTTACTGGAATTAAAGCGACTCGCATCACGCCTGATTTCCGTGAGATCGACGTCACCTTAAAACTCCGTTGGTTTAATAAAAATTATGTCGGCACACAATACGGCGGAAACTTAGTTTCGATGACCGATCCTTGGTACATGCTGATGTTGATGCAGAATTTGGGAAAGGATTACTACATTTGGGACAAGGCTGCCAGCGTGGAATTTATTTCGCCAGGGAGAACCCACGTTCATACTCAATATCGTTTAAATGACGAAATTATTGAGCGCATTCGTGAAGCGACTGCGACTGGCGAAAAATATTTACCGGAATTCACGGTGGATATTCTTGATGACCACGGAACCTTAGTTGCGCGAGTAAAGCGGCGCTTATATGTGCGATTAAAACCTCACGTACGCACGGCCTCAAGTTAAATAGTTGGAGTTGGTTATGTTGAATGTCGCCCTTTGCGCATATGGTATGTCGGGGAAAATTTTTCAAGCACCGCTCATTGTCGCTCACCCGAAATTGCACCTCCACAGCATTTTGCAGCGCTCCGGAGATTCGGCGCTTCAAGATTATCCGGCTGTGAACATCGTTAAAACCCTCGACGAAATTTTACAGAATCCTGAAATTGATATTGTGGTGGTGAACACACCTAATGAATTTCATTACGAAATGGCCCGTCGCGCATTAAAAGCCGGTAAACATGTAGTGGTTGAAAAGCCGATATGTTTAACCGAATACGAGGCGGAGCGACTGGTCGAACTGGCGCGGCGCGAAAATAAAATGCTCGCGGTATTCCAAAATAAACGCCTAGAGCCTGACCATCTCACTGTTCAGAAAATTGTTGACTCAAAACAACTGGGAAGAATTGTTGAGGTCGAATGGCACTACGATCGATATCGTAAAGAGATTACTCATAAAAAGTGGAAAGAAGATCCGCAAGCGGGCGCCGGTACGTGGTTCGACTTAGGAATCCACATGATTGACTCCATGTTATGTATTTTTGGCGCTCCCCGAGCCGTATTTGGTGATATGCGAAGTTTGCGACGAGAAGAAGGCTCGGTCGATTATTTTAATGTGATTTGTTATTACCCCGATATGCGCGTGATTTTACGCTCAAGCACTTATGTGAGCGAAAAAGGTCCGAGTGTCATTATTCATGGCGACAAGGGTAGCTTCCAAAAGTTTGGCCAAGATGTTCAAGAGGCTCAATTAGCGAAAGGCATTTTGCCTGGAATGGAAGGCTACGCAAAACTCGGTGAAGATAATTATGGACTCTTAACGCTGCAACCGGAAAACGGAACCAGCGTTAAGCGCGAAAAAATAGCCTCGGAAGTGGGATGTTACGAAGCCTTCTACGATAACGTGGTTAACCATATTCTTCGCGGTGAGCCTCTAAAGTTTGATGCCAGCCTTCCGATTTTGGGAATGAAAGTCTTACGGGCAGCGGAGGATTCTTTTATTCAGGGGCGAATAATACCGCTTCAATAATCTAGAAACAAAAAAGAGCACTGGGCGCTCTTTTTTGTTTCGCGGATTCGACGTTCATTGGCGTTGTGTAATTAACGTGATAATTCGTACACACACAAATTAACAGCAGTGGCTAAATTTAATGATTCAATTGCCCCAGAACCGCGAATGGTGAAAGCATTAGCATTGATTGAGGCTAAGGCCTCGCTCGGAACACCACGCGCTTCATTGCCAAATATAAAGCAGTCGCACTCGTTAAATGACGGATGAGTGAGCGGTGCGCCCGTCATGGTGAGATAGCCAATATTAGAAAAGCGAGACGGTAGAGTTTCCAATTCGACATTGAGCTCAACTGGTACGTGAAAAATTGCTCCCATAGATGAGCGCACCACTTTCGCATTAAAAGGGTCTACCGAGCCTTTGCTCAGTAATAACCGAAACTCTCCGAACCAGGCTAGGCTTCGTAAAATAGTTCCGAGATTGCCTGGGTCTTGTACTTCGTGTAGATAAATTGCGCGCTCATCTTGCATTGCTAAAGGAGATGCCGCTTGCGGTGCTTTTTTAGCAAAAACGCAGGGCACTACAGCGGCAATACCCTGAGGTGTTTTGGTGTCCGACAGTTGGGCAAAGTTCTTTTCCGACACAATTGTTTTTTCAAAAGGCGAGGGCCAATTGGCATATTTCTCGGTGACGATTAATCTCGACGCCGCTAATGCAAGGTGACGATCGGCCGCTTTTTCCAACTCTAAAATTAAGTGTTCACCCTCGACAATATAATGGCCGAAATCTTCCCGATATTTTTTTTGGTGCAGTTTCTTAATGTCATCGAGTTTCATGGCGACACCTTCAAATCGTCGAGCATTGCCAAAGCCACCGCTTCTGCCACTCTAATGCCATCGACTCCCGCCGAGAGGATGCCGCCTGCATAGCCTGCGCCTTCGCCCGCAGGATAAAGCCCACGAGTATTCAAACTTTGTAAGCTGGTGTGATCGCGTGTAATGCGAACGGGCGATGAGGTTCGTGTCTCAACGCCGGTTAGAATTGCGTCGTGGCGATCGAACCCTTTGATTTGTTTTCCAAAGGCGGGCAGTGCTTCACGAATTGCATCGATAACGTAAGCGGGGAGCGCTTTGGAAAGATCGCCCAATTGAATTCCCGGTTTGTAGGACGGTTCAACTTCGCCCAGCGCTTGTGAAGGCGTGTTATTAATAAAGTCGCCGACCAATTGCGCAGGTGCAGAATAATTGGAACCGCCCAGTTCGTAGGCGAGTGATTCGAGCTTTTCTTGAAATTCAATACCGGCAAGTGCACCGCCAGGGAAATCATCTGGGCTGATATTCACCACTATCGCCGAGTTCGCATTTCGCTCGTTGCGCGAGTATTGGCTCATACCATTTGTGACTACGCGGTGTGGTTCAGAGGTAGCAGCGACCACTGTTCCGCCTGGACACATACAAAAACTGTAAACAGCGCGACCGTTAGTGGCGTGATAAACCAGTTTGTAATCGGCGGCGCCGAGTTCAGGGTGGCCAGCGTACTTGCCCAAGCGTGCTTCATCGATTAACGATTGAGGATGCTCGACACGAAAGCCAATAGCAAAAGGTTTCGCTTCGAGATAAACACCACGTTCGTGAAGTTTTCTCACCGTATCACGGGCACTGTGACCCAAGGCTAAAATGACATAACGGCTCTGGAGTGTTTCGCCCGTGGCCAAGGTGACGCCTTGAATGCGTCCGTCGTTAATGATGAAGTCGGTCACTTTGCTTTCAAAGCGAATCTCACCGCCGAGAGCGATGATTTCTTCGCGCATTTGCGACACCACACCCGTTAAACGAAAGGTACCTATGTGTGGTTTACTCACGTAAAGAATTTCTTCAGGCGCGCCCGCTTTTACGAATTCGTGAATGACTTTGCGGCCGTAAAATTTAGGGTCTTTAATCTGGCTGTAGAGTTTTCCATCCGAGAAAAGTCCTGCGCCGCCTTCACCAAATTGAACGTTAGATTCGGGAGAAAGCTCGCGTTTTCGCCACAATGCCCAAGTATCTTTAGTGCGTTTGCGCACGTCTTTGCCGCGTTCGAGCACTATGGGTTTAAAGCCCATTTGCGCCAAGATTAGCGCCGCGTACAAACCACAGGGGCCAAGGCCGATAACGATAGGGCGCTCGGTTAAGTTGTCCGGCGCTGTGGCGACAGGATAGTAGCGGGTGTCGGGCGCTGGCTTGATATTTTTATCATCACTAAAGCGCGATAAAACATCGGCCTCATTGCTGACTTCCACATCGAGAATATAAATAAAGGTTATTTCACTATTTTTTTTGCGTGCATCATAACTGCGCTTAAAAACGGTGAAGTCGATCAGTTCGCTGTCGCGAATTTTGAGGCGTTTAAGAATGGCGGTGCGAAGGGCGTCCTGCGGATGGTCGAGCGGCAGCGAAAGCTCGTTAATACGGATCATAATGGTTCCTGGCCGGTCATTTCGGCAAAGGTGAGTTGCAAAATTGGCGGCTATTTTACGCTATCGGGTCGGGTAAACCTATCCGCCCCTTGGTCGAGCTGAAATTCCCGCTCAGATCGCCTAAAATGCGCGTTTTGTTGAAGTTGCGAGTGTCCTAATGGCCCGATCTAAAAGCAGTAACCGTTGGCTCGAAGAGCACGTTAACGACCCTTTCGTTAAGCGTGCACAAATTGATGGTTATCGAGCGCGCGCCGCTTACAAATTGTTGGAAATCAACGATAAAGATAAATTGATCCGGCCGGGACATTTAGTGGTCGACTTAGGATCGGCGCCGGGTTCTTGGTCTCAAATTGCAGGACGGCTCGTCGGTCACAAGGGGCGAGTGGTGGCGTCGGATATTTTGCCAATGGACTCGCTCGAAAACGTCGACTTCATCCAAGGGGATTTCACCGAACAGTCGGTTTTCGACGAAATCATGTCGCATCTTAATGGTGAAGGCGCTGACGTGGTTATTTCTGACATGGCGCCGAACATGAGTGGGGTCGATGCGATCGATCAGGCGTCGAGCATGTACTTGGTGGAACTTGCGTTGGATATGGCGCGAAACGTATTAAAGCCAAACGGGGCGTTTGTTGCCAAAGTGTTTCACGGTGAAGGCTATGACGATTACGTTAAAGACGTGCGCACGAGTTTTGAGAAGGTAGTCATTCGCAAGCCAGATGCATCGCGTCCGCGCTCGCGCGAAGTCTACGTCGTAGGAAAAGGATTCAGAGCAAAATAAAAAACCGCCGAGAGGCGGTTTTTTATTGGGAGCAATTCGACGATTAGTGGAAGGCGTTGTCGAGCACCATCATGATGACAAAGCCGATGGTTAGACCGAGTGTTGCGGAAATTTCGTGGCCCTTACGGTGTGTCTCGGGAATAATCTCGTGGCTAATGACAAACAGCATGGCGCCGGCTGAAAGACCAAGTCCCCAAGGCAATAAATAGGCGGCGTGACCAATGACTGCCGCGCCGATGATTGCGCCAATCGGCTCGATCAATCCGGTGAGAATACCGACGATGACAGCGCTCGACTTACTGTAACCCGCCGCCACCAGTGCAAGGGCAACCACTAAGCCTTCTGGAATATCTTGAATCGAGATACCCGTCGCGAGTGACAAGCCAGCTTCTGGGCTCGACGCGTAAGCTACACCAATTGCCATGCCTTCTGGAAAATTATGCAGTGCAATCGCGAATATGAATAACCAGGTGCGGCGGATTAACGCTGAGTGGGGGCCTTCAAGCCCTTTGATAAAGTGTTCGTGCGGCAATTGACTGTCGATAATGAGCATTAGCCCGACACCCAAAAGAATGCTCAAACCAATAATGCCTGCGGCCTCATAACCGGCGAAGCCCAAATCTTCTGAGGCGGCAATGCCTGGAATAATCAATGAAAATGAGCAGGCAGCCAACATCACGCCCGCGCCGAAGCCCATCAAACTATCTTGAAGTCGTTGTGAAATGTTACGAAAGAAAATGATCAGGCAAGCGCCTAATCCGGTACAGGCAGCCGCGACTAATCCTCCCATCGCAGCTAAGGCCACATGTTCCATGGTGAGAATGCTGTGAATCATGGCGTAGATGGCCACGATCAGACCAATGATATTGATCAGCAACCCCAGACCACGTCGAACTGGGGACGCCTTAAACCAGAGTAAAATTGGGTCTATAACACTCGGGGTATCGTCGGATGCGGGTGACTTCATAAAACACGGTCTCGTCTATCGATAGTGGTTTCTTATTATCTTAGGCTAAAAAATAGCTTCAGAAGTGCCGGCAAAGTTTAGCCTAGACTAAACTTTTTGGCACTGGGTTTATCAAGAATTTTTACGAATTATTTGTCGTTTAATTCGTGGTAGGAAGACGAGAAGGCTTGCCGCGCGGCTGACGACATAAATAATGAAGGCGATCCAAATACCTGTGGCGCCCCAACTTGAGGATAGCCACAACGCGAAAATCGCGAAAAGGGCTGTCGAAATGATCGCGGCGTCGCGCATGGCGCGCGTTTCCAAGGCGCCAATAAAAATACCGTCTAGTTGAAACGCACCAAAGGAAAGGGCGATGTAGATCGCGGCAAAAATAATGTAGCTTGATGCGACGGCTTGGACACTTGCTACAGGTGTGAGTAGGGCGATTAGCTGAGGCCCGAACAGTCCGACACAGAGGGCGAGGACGAGCGCCGAAGCCAAAGCGCACTCGGTTGTTAGGCGTACCGCCCGCTGGAAACGGGTTGGCGATTTAGCGCCGAGAGATTGTCCAACCATCGTCTCGGCTACATGAGCGAAACCATCCAAGAAGAAGGCGCTGAGAGAAATAAACTGCAAAAGTATGTGGGTCGCCGCTAATTGATCGTCACCCAGTTTAGCGTTCATATTAGTAAAAATGGCGAAGCTCACTAATAACAATAATGTTCGCCAAAAGATGTTGGCATTGGCGTTGAAGAAAATTCCTAGAGCAGATTTGTCGCTTAGACTTTTAACCAAGTCTTTGCGAGTCAACTTAAAAAACGTTGGTATCGTTTGATGGAGGAACATAAGTCCGACCAGGAAGCAAAGCCATTCGGCCGCTGCGGTTCCCAATGCAATCCCTCTCACGCCCATTTCAAACCCAATAACTGCTACCAGATCAAAAATAAGATTGCTCAAATTGAGGAGTAATTGCAGCGCGAGCAGGCGTTTGAATTGACCAAGACCTATAAGCATTCCGCTGATGGCGAAGCTGCCCAACGCGGCCGGTAAACTCCAGATTCGTAGCTCCCAATAATCACTTAGTTGGCTTTCAACTTCGGCAGACGCATCAAACGCAAACTGCGCCAAGGCGAGTAATGGGATTTGGATGGAAATGAGCAGTAATCCGGCCACAAGGCCGAGACTTAACGCGCGAATAAGATGTGATTTGATGGCGTGTTCGTTGTTCGCGCCAAATGCCTGCGCGACAAAACCACTGGTTCCCATGCGCAGAAAACCGAACGCCCAGAGCATAAAGTTAAATACGAGGCTAGCAAGTGCCACGGCGCCAACGGCTGCCACATCGCCGGTGTGACTGATCACCGCTGTATCGACCAGCCCTAATAAAGGCGCTGCGGCGTTAGCGATGATGACGGGAATGGCGAGTACGAATATACGCTTGCGCGTAATGTTCTCGGTTAAGAGTGGATCAGAGCTCACGTAACCTCACGACATAAAAAACCCGGCTAATTGCCGGGTTCTGAAACAAATCCTAACTTTAGCATGCCGGAGCGCTGCACCGCCGCCATGGTTTTTAAGACGTGTTCGTACTGTGCCGCTTTGTCTCCAAGTATATGAACTTCCGGTTGAGGCTCTTTCGCTGCTTCTACAGCTAAACGCGCATCGAGTTCTTCAAACGTAATTTGAGTCTCGCCCCAAAACACCTCTCCATTGGCATTGACCGCAAGATTGATCGTCTCGGGTTTAATTTCGTTGGGGGTATTGTCGGCGCGTGGCAAATCTACCTTAACGGAATGGGTCAGTACTGGCACCGTGATGATGAAAATAATCAGCAGAACCAACATCACGTCCACGAGGGGCGTCATGTTAATTTCGCTCATTACATCGCTATCGTCGTCGAGACCGCCGCCAAATGCCATGATTTATACCGCCTCTTTTTCTTTATGAGTACGCTTTTCAAGGCGGCTCACTGTGTTGTTGCCACTGTGTTGCGACTGAACGGGGCTTCCGGTGATGAAGTACGCGTGTAATTGATGCGCAAATCGATGCAGCTTGTTCAACACGCTACGGTTGGAGCGGGCGAGGGCGTTGTATCCTAACACCGCGGGAATGGCCACGGCTAAACCGAAAGCTGTCATGATGAGTGCTTCACCCACTGGGCCTGCGACCTTATCAATACTCGCTTGACCCGACACACCGATTCCCACAAGTGCGTGGTAAATTCCCCAAACGGTGCCAAATAGACCGATAAAAGGCGCAGTTGAGCCCACAGATGCCAAGATCGCCAAACCACGTTGTAAACGCTCGGCACTTTCATCGATAGAGCCGCGTAAACAGGCTGTGAGCCACTCACCAATAGGTAAGTTGCCGTGAAGATCGGTCTTATGGTTAGTGTGATGATCCTGAGCGGCGAGGCCTTCTTCTGCTAAATGGCGAAAGGGTGTAGAAGCATCGTCGCCAAGCATTCTTAAACCTTCCGCATACGACTGCGCATGCCAGAAATCGTTAAGCCCTTGCGCAGGTTTACGTAGGCGCCAGAGACCCCAAGCGCGAACAATAATGACCCACCAAGTGGCGATTGACATAAGAAGTAGGATGATCGCAACGCCTTTAATAATGGCGTCACTTTGTGCCCACATCGCCGAGATACCGTAGGGAGACTCCATAAAAACCTCGTTGTTAGTGCAATTTTGACTGCAGTTTAATGTAAGTTGAATTCAAGTGGTTGTTCGTACCAGTAATCAATCGCTTTTCCATTTTGGCTCGCGGGAACAAACTTCCAACGGGCAACAGCTTTAAGGGCAGCGTCGTCCAAACGTTTAAAACCACTGGACTCTTTAAGTCGAATTTCGCCCACTGATCCGTCGGCGCGTACCAATATTTCGAGAAGCACAACGCCTTCCTCGCGCAATCGACGTGAAAGCGACGGGTAGGTAGGCGCGCGATTGCGCAGATGGCCTGCATCCGAACTCGGCAATACCACGTCGCTTACCGGCGTTGCTGCCGAAGTAGGTTCAGCAGTGGCTGGTGGCGTTGGCGCTTCTTGCTCGACAACCGGTTCTTCGGTGATCTCTTCAACCGGCTCTGGCTCCGGTTCCGGCACCTTAACGGCACGTTCAGACGGTGGCGCTACTGGCGGCTTTGGTTTAGGTTTTGGCTGCGGCTTAGGTTCGACTTTAGGCTTAGGCTTGGGCTGAGGTTTAGGCTCGGGCGGCGTGGGCGGTGTCACCGCTTTGGGTTGTGCCTGTACTATCACGCCCTTAATGGTAGGGGCGTTAAATTCAGGAATCTCAGGTGTAGCCGACGCTCGCAACAAAAATGCGATTAAGCCTAAATGCACAGCAACAACTATGATGAACGCAGTAATAGATGGCTTAAAGAACCGCATGAGAGAATCTAATAGGTTAAGATTTGAATTGCGCATGATAATTAATCTCATTAACCTGCGCAACCTAAAAGATTTTATTCGGACGCCAGTTGGCACCCGAGTGGTTCCCGTTTTCTACTTATCGACGCTTACAAACACATCAGACCCTATGACGGCAGCCGGCCTGCCGCCTGTGCATCGCCGCTCGATACATTATCAATGATTAAATTCTTCATTTGATGGTAGAGCCGTTGTTGGTGGGCAATTAGCTCGGCCGATACCTCACCCAACGTCTGAACTTCACTCTGCACCTGCGCATTTTTTTGCTCAACTCTGTGCGCATTTTCTGTCATCAAACGGCTTACCGAGTCCTGCTCGCGGGTGGCTGCAGCAATACTTTGACTTAGCTCGCTGATGTTTCCTAGCGATTGTTTGAGGGTATCCAGTGATTTGGCCACGGCAAGGCTGCGCTTTTCGGTCTCAGCAGAGATGGATTTACACTCCTCCATGATCGCGAGCGTGTTTTCCGAGTCTGACTGTAACCCTTTAATGAGATTAACGATTTCGTCGGTAGACTCCCGGGTGCGACCGGCCAAGGCGCGAACCTCTTCGGCAACTACTGCAAAACCTCGACCGTCTTCGCCCGCACGAGCCGCTTCGATGGCAGCATTCAAGGCGAGTAAATTAGTTTGTTCGGCAATGCTGGTGATGACGGCGACCACATCGTCAATGGCATGACAAGAACGGTTTAAGTTCTCCATTTTTTCCGACGCATTGGACAACTGGTTGTTAATCGCCTGGCTCGATTCCACTACATCGCGCAAAGACTCCTCGTCGCTATAGGCATTTTCTACCGCTGTGGCAGCAGCGTTTGCATTCGCTGCAATATCGTGGACAGCCGCTGATAAGGTCTCGATGGATGACACGAGCGCGATCATGTCTTTTTGCATAGATTCACTGCTGAGATGCAGGTGCTCTCTTTTCTCGTCAACAGCGTTAGCCGAGACAGCGAGGTTGCTCGACACGTGTTGAACGTCTCGTAAAAGTTGTTTGAGTGATTCGATCAGCCTTGCAAAATGATGCAATTCCGTGTTGTCGGACTCTACGTTGACTCGGAAATCGATGGCGTCTTTTTGCATCATCATTCGTTGTGTGGTCACTGTGAGGATATCGCCAATTTCTACATCTTTGCGGGCTGATTGCGTGAAGATTAGGAAGAAAACAGTTTCGGCAACAACATAAGAGGCGTGTATGAGTACGCGCACCCAATGATCGTCCATATCGCGAAATAACCAAACCCCATAGCCGTGATGTTGCAGATAACAGAAAAGGGCATGGTGTGCGGCAATGGCAACTGCGATCACAATAAATGGCAGCCAGTCTCGGTATATCGCCGTGAAGGCGATGGTAACGAAAACGCCAAAGTGCATTTCGATTAGCCCTTGGGCTTGATGGATGTGGAGCATGACGAAGCACATGGCCACCAAGGGATGAAGGCATGCGGCGAATCGAGTGGCGGGTGAAAGGAAATAGATGGCCAATGCCAGCGTAAGCAGGGGGATGCCAACGACGAATGCCGAGTTCCATGCGTCGTAACCAGCGGCAAGGATTAAGGTGTAAATAAATTCGAGAATGATAACGCAGATAAAAATCTTGTCGGCGCGGCGGGCACGCTGCGCGCGCAATGCTTCTAGGCTTAATGATTCATTCATCTTGGCTCCTTACACCTTTCGGAATTCCAGTCCCATTAATGAGCTGTATTGATAAATTTAATCAGAATCCTCGGAGTGTGCCCGCTTTCGCAATAGTTGTAAATTTTTCAAAACCCTTGGATATATTTGTAACACTTATATAAAAGGATTTTGTTATTTCAATAAGTCGTTGGGAACGCGGCCGCCATTTTCTGCAATTTTTTTCATCACTTGGCTGTGTAACCAAGTGTTCATCTGTGCCGAGTCGGCAAGCTTTTCGTTGGGGCATCCAAGCTCAACCGCTAGGGCTTTTCGCGATTCAAGACTTGAATCAAGGTTTAGCAGTTTTAATAAGTCGACAATTGACGTGCGCCAATTAAGTGGTTGACCTGATGATTTCACCAAATCTTCGAGTTTGGCACTGATATCTACGCTTGATGATGGAGAGACTTGCAAATTAGGATCTTGTCGATTCTCGTGTGCGGCCTGCTTGAGTAAAGCGTCTAAACCTGGATTGTCGGGCTGGGGTGTACCCGTGGTGGGAGTTGGTGTAGGCTGCGGCGTTACTGGTGCGTTTTTTACTGGTGAATCCTCTTTATCGCCAATACCGAGGCCGTTAAGAATCTTGCCGAATAGGCTCATAATAATCTCCTTGAACGAAAGGTCCGTTAGTTACGCTATTAATTGGTGATGCTGTTAGATGTCTATTCACCCTAGCATAAACAGGCAAAAGTCATAGGTTTTGTGGAAATTAGCGGCATTTAAGCGGTTTTGATCATTAAGGCGCAGGTAGCAGGTAATTGTTGTGTGAACGAGCTGGATCGAATAATTTAATATTAATAATATTTATTTCTGTGTCGCTATTAATATGGACATTCAATTGATGGTTGCTTGCTTTTTGAGCGGACGATCATTCGGGTATGGTGTCTAAACAGTTCATGGCGGAGAGCTCATGGCAGCAGCGGTAAACTTATGGCGTTTTACTCTTATTCATCGGGCTTGCTCAGCCGTATTAATATGGCTTGGAAGTTGGGTGGTGGCGAATGCAACTCCGGCCAATTCATTGGCAGAAAATGCGCATCCCCCCGTAAGCTTTGTAACGGGTGATCTTCAAGAAATTGCCACCAGTGAGAGCTTTCAGCGACTAAGCTGCATCATGTCGAAATTAGGGCGTGAGTTCGATGTGGGGAAGCAATCTTGGAGGCGAGCGAGGCAAGAATTAGCACAAGGTCGGTTTGACGGGATTTTCCCCGTCATGCAGTGGGCGGCGCAGCCATATGGTGAATTCTCATCACCGATTTATCTAGAGCGCTGGCATTTTTATTCTCTCGATTCCGAGACTTTATCTGCCCAATTAAGTCCCGAGAAAAAAATCGGTGTGATTGCAGGGTCGCTGCAAGAAGTTTGGTTACGCAACATTGGGCATACTAATTTGATGTTGGGCAACAATCTTAACCATCTTTTTAAATTGCTGACTTCAAAGCGGGTTGATCAGTTGTTGCTTAATGAGCATACGATTGAGCGGTTACAACCTAAGCGATTGTTGGAGTTGTCCTTATCGAAGCGTTTTTATCGGTATGTACCTGTGTCTGTGGCATTTAGTCGGAAATTTGTTCAAGCCAATAGCGAATTTATAACGGCTTTTAACGCACAAATTTCCGCTTGTTATCAATCTCGCTTCTCGGTGCCAGACAACACGCGTGATGAACTTTATTCGCTTTTGAATCAGCGCGCCGCTTTGTGGCGCGATGTGCCCAGCGTGACTCGAGCGCTTCAATCTCATGCGGCTCATTACGCGGGGTTATCTGAAATGGAACTTGCGCAAATCGCCGAGCAGTGGGCAAGTGATTTTAACGAGCGCACGCATCTCGAACAGAAGCGACGTTTACATGCTGATATTTCGAATCAGTTGCTGCAAGCAAGAGAGAATTCTCAGGGTTTTCTGAATGCGATCTGGATATTGGATCGCGACGGAAGATTGTTCGCGTCGAGTGATCACTTCGCGATGTTTGATTATTCGCAATCGATTCTGTTTCAAAAAATGAAGAATTTAAGCACGAACGATTATTACATTGGAGATGTTATGTACAGCCCGACCTTCATGCGCTCACAAGTCATCGCGGGTATTCCATTAACGGACGAGCGCGGAAAGCGGGTTGGAATACTGGCGTTTGCTGTTGATGTCGAGTCCGGTCTGAATCGTTTAAACAAATAAAAAACGCCGCAATAGCGGCGTTTTTTATTTGCGATCACTTGCGTGATTAACTCTTGAGTGCGCGGTACTTCATACGTTTGGGTTGGGCGTCCGCGCCTTTGCGTTTCACTAGGTCCGCATGGTAGTCGGAGTAGTTACCTTCATAGAATACTATCTCGCCATCATCTTCATAGGCCAAGATGTGAGTTGCGATACGGTCGAGGAACCAACGGTCGTGCGAAATAACGAGTGCACAGCCGGGGAACGACAAAATCGCATCTTCAAGTGCGCGCAAGGTTTCGATGTCCAAGTCGTTAGAGGGTTCGTCGAGAAGTAATACGTTAGCGCCTTGCTTTAAGGTGTTCGCCAAATGCAAACGCCCGCGCTCACCGCCCGATAATTCACCTACGCGTTTTTGTTGATCCGAGCCTTTGAAGTTGAAGCGCCCGATATAAGAGCGTGACGATACTTCGTAGTTGCCGATCTTCAGTATGTCGGCGCCGTCGGACACGGCTTCCCATACCGATTTGTTGTCGTCGAGGTTGTCGCGGCTTTGGTCAACGAATGCGACTTTCACCGTTTCTCCGATAATTACGCGTCCGCTATCGGGTTGTTCTTGGCCGGCGATCATACGGAATAAAGTTGATTTACCCGCACCGTTGCCGCCCACGATACCGACGATCGCGCCTTTCGGTACGTTGAATGACAAGTTTTCGATGAGTACTCGGTCACCAAAGCTCTTAGTGACGTTTTCAAACTCGATAACCTTGTCGCCCAAACGATCCCCTGGCGGAATATAAATTTCATTGGTTTCATTGCGAGCTTGGAATTCTTGCGATTGCAATTCGTCGAAACGGGCCAGACGGGCTTTGCTCTTCGCTTGACGACCTTTAGGGTTTTGGCGGACCCACTCCAGTTCTTGCTTAAGGGCTTTTTGGTGAGCCGCTTCGCTGCGTGCTTCTTGCGCTAGTCGTGCTTCTTTTTGCTCAAGCCAGCTTGAATAGTTGCCTTCATAAGGAATGCCGTGACCGCGGTCTAATTCTAAAATCCAACCAGCTGCGTTATCGAGGAAGTAACGGTCGTGGGTAATGGCTACCACGGTTCCGGTGAATTTTTGTAAGAACTGTTCAAGCCAGTAAACCGATTCGGCATCCAAGTGGTTAGTCGGTTCGTCGAGCAAGAGCATGTCGGGGCGAGAAAGGAGTAGACGGCACAGGGCGACACGGCGTTTTTCACCGCCCGACAATTTGGTAACGTCGGCATCCCAAGGTGGCAAACGCAGGGCGTCAGCCGCAACTTCTAAGGTGTGGTCGAGGTTGTGAGCATCCCACGCTTGAATAATATCTTCGCAGCGCGCTTGTTGTTTCGCTAATTCATCGAAGTCGGCATCGGCTTCCCCGTAGGCGGCATAAATGCGATCAAGTTCGGCCAGCGCGTCCACAGCTTCGCGTACGCCGTCCTCAACGTTACCGCGAACGTCTTTAGTTGGATCAAGCTGCGGCTCCTGAGGCAGATAGCCGATTTTGATTCCGGGCATGGCGCGCGCTTCGCCATTAAAATCCTGATCCACGCCCGCCATAATGCGCAATAGCGTCGATTTGCCTGAGCCGTTTAAGCCCAATACGCCGATTTTGGCTCCCGGGAAAAACGACAGCGATATGTCTTTAAGGATTTCACGCTTCGGCGGCACGACCTTGCCGAGGCGATGCATGGTGTAAACGTATTGAGCCATGAGGTTCCTCTGGTGAAAAAAGTTTGGTGGAATCTCGCCTAGTCAGGCAAAAGGAGGGAATAAGCTAATTAAAAGGCGTAACTATAATGAAACCCCGCGAAATGGGAAAGCTCCGGCCGATTTGTAGTCTTAACTAATAGACTAGAAAGTGTTACGACTCTTAGCACCAAGTGCAAAGAATCATTATTTATTGAGGGTAAGGGGCAAAAGCGCTTTAAAAATTATCCTTAGCTGGTATCCTACGGCTTAAATAGTATATTTGACTATATGATATTAGGCGGTTCGGCGGCGCAGTAAATTTCGCGCTACTGGGCCAAAAGTTCAATGTTAATCAACAACTTAAAATAAGATTGAAAACTATGGCCCTACAAAATGCTCAGCCATCGAATGGCAAGTTATCTATCGGTGAAAAAGTTGGCTACAGTCTTGGAGATTTGGCCGCCAACCTTATTTTCCAAACTTTGGTGACTTTTCTCGCCTTTTTCTATACCGACGTTTACGGCATTCCTGCGGATAAGGCAGCATGGATTATCTTCGTAGGTGGTGTGGTGGGCGCTTGCTTTACGCCTGTTATGGGGGTTATTGCCGACCGCACCCAAACCCGTTGGGGTAAATTCCGTCCTTGGATTCTCTGGACTTCAATTCCGTTTGGTGTAGTGGCCTTGATGGCGTTCAGCACGCCCAATCTCAGTGCCGACGGTAAAATCTTCTACGCATTAGCGACTTATGTGCTTTTGGTGTTCATTTATTCGGCGAATAACTTGCCTTACGCTGCTTTAAGTGGTGTGTTGACGGGCAACATGGCTGAGCGCAACAGCTTATCTTCTTACCGTTTTGTCGCGGTAATGATCGCGCAGTTTGTGATTCAGGCGCTCTTATTGCCCTTAGTCATGTGGGCTGGCGATGGCGATAAAGCCGCTGGCTTCCAGACTGTCATGACTTGGTTCGCCATCGTTGGAACAATCTTCTTCATCATCACCTTTCTGTGTACGAAAGAGCGTGTGATTCCTGCGCCTGAGCAGCGCTCAAGCGTTGTCGAAGATTTGTTAGATCTCGTTAAAAACAAGCCTTGGCTCATCATGCTATGCACCACAACTTTAGTGTTCGTGACCTTGGCATTAAAAGGCGGCTTGTACATCTTCTATTTTCAGCACTATGCCGATGTTGCGGCCATGACAAGTTTTTTAAACTCTATTGGCTTTGATCGTTTCAGCAATACTGACGACCCAGCCGTAGCGACATTCAGTTTGTTTAACGCTTCGGGCATTATTTTCATGATCGTGGGCATTGGCTTTTCTAAGTTTTTCGCCGACAAGTACGGTAAGCGCGATACCTTTATGGTCTCGTTAGTTATCGCAACAGTGTTCATGTTGGCATTTTTCTTTTTCGATAAAACCTCGATTGGCAGCATGTTTACCTCTCAGATTTTGCATGGCTTCTTTTACGGTATTACCACCCCCTTGTTGTGGGCCATGATTGCCGACGTTGCTGACTATTCTGAGTGGAAAAACAATCGTCGTGCCACGGCAATTATCTTCTCAGCCATGATCTTTGCATTAAAAATGGGTTTGAGTATCGGTGGCGCCTTAGTGGCAGGTTTGCTTAGCTACTACGGGTACGATGCTCAAGCTGGCGTTCAAACCCCCGAGACCATCGACGGTATTCGTATTTCGATTTCTTTCTTTGCCTCGTTGCCATTCTTAATTGGCGCCGCGTTATTGTTTATGTACGAAATTAATAAATCGATGGAAATTCGCATCGAACAAGAGTTGGCCGCGCGTCGTAGCGCATAGTTTTGTTAGTTTTAACGTGGTTAAAAATCGGTAGGTGTTTATGTCTTCAGAACCAACAGTCAGCAATTTAGAAGAACTTAAGGCGAATGCAATTTCTCAGCCTTTAGTAACTCATATGTACACAGCGGACCCATCAGCGCATGTGTTTAACGGTCGTATCTATATTTATCCATCGCATGACGTCGACGGTGGTGCTGCATTCGACGATGACGGCGGCCATTTCCGCATGGAAGACTATCACGTCTTCTCTATGGATAAGCCTTTCGGCGAAGTTACCGACCACGGTTGTGCACTGCATGTTAAAGACGTGCCTTGGGCTGCTGGCCAAATGTGGGCACCAGATGCCGCGCATAAAGACGGTAAGTACTACTTGTTCTTCCCGGCTAAGCGTCCAGATGGCATTTTCCAAATTGGTGTTGCAGTTGGTGATCAACCAGAAGGTCCATTCACTGCGCAGCCAGAGCCAATCAAAGGCAGCTACAGTATCGATCCTGCGGTATTCGAAGATGACGACGGCAGCTACTATTTGTATGTCGGCGGCTTGTGGGGCGGTCAGTTGCAGAAATATCGCAACAATGAGTACTCAGCATCGAATGAAGAGCCGGCTGATGATGAACCTGCATTAGGTCCAACCATTGGGCGTCTTACTGACGATTTATTGGAATACGCCGAACCTGTTCGCGAGATCGTGATTCTTGACGAAAATGGCGAGCCGATTAAAGCGGGTGACCATGATCGTCGCTTCTTCGAAGCACCATGGGTTCACAAATACAATGGAAAATATTACTTGTCTTATTCGACTGGTAACACCCATTTCCTTTGCTACGCTATCGCCGAGAATCCCTACGGTCCCTTTACTTACGCTGGTCGCATTCTTAACCCTGTTGTGGGTTGGACGACTCACCAGTCCATTTGTGAATACGAAGGCAAATGGTATTTGTTCTACCACGACTCAACCTTGTCGGGCGGCACCACGCATCTTCGCAGTATTAAGATGGCGGAGATCACCTACGACGCCGATGGAAAAATCCAAACGCTCGATCCTTACAATGGGGTCAAGGTGGCTGAATAAGCCATCGCCAAAAAAAAGCGCCCTAGGGCGCTTTTTTATTATGGGTCTTTTAATTTCCAGACTCTCGACGCTCTCGTATGTGTTGGTGGAATCGCTCCCTGTCGTTTCGAGGTTGTATGTGACGTTGAGCGGGCGCTGGTCGTTGTTCAAGCGATCGTTGTGGCCGCTGCTGTGGCGGACGTTGTTGTACAGGACGCTGTTGAGATTGAAATTGTTGACCGGAACGTTCGCGGCGATTGGGGTCGTACGAATTCCGATTGGAATCAGGGCGTGCGTTGGGTCTTGTTGGCCGTTGATCACCAACATTTTGCCGCGGTGTTTGTCCTTGAAACTGTGCTGTAGGGCGATTAGGCCTTTGTTCTTGGCTATCACTATTAGGCGCTCGATGCTCAGACGACGGCCGAGTATTCATTCTGGGACGATTGTTCTCA
Organism: Cellvibrio sp.; assembly: GCA_051885175.1. Taxonomy (GTDB): domain Bacteria; phylum Pseudomonadota; class Gammaproteobacteria; order Pseudomonadales; family Cellvibrionaceae; genus Cellvibrio. Next base: position 53,423 of record JBJEWS010000005.1, on the reverse strand, counting down.
TGAGTCGGACGCGTTGATTGCTCACTCGCTCGCTCGCGCAATCGGTCTTCGAGGCTAGGGCGACCTGGACTATTGGGCGTCGCCCTCGGTCTATCGCGATTCACGTTTTGCCGCACGGGAGGACGATCGTTGCGCCATGCTGCATCACGGGAGGAAGGGCCACTGACTCTAACGGGGTTATCGCGGTGGGGGCGATCTACATTTATTGGGCGACGAGGCGGCTGCGCGGGACGGTTAGTAGTGCCATGATAACGGTTGAAGCTTGGCCCTTCACGATAAGCTACACCGCGTCTATGAACTGGATTGTGTTGCCAGTAACGGGCATGCTGATGTCGTGCGATGGCGCGACTGGAATAAATTGGGCGATGTAAATGGGGGCGGTCGACAACGAGCAACCGCCAGTTATGCCAATTAAATCCGCTGAAGAAAAATCCAGAGGAGAGGCTTACGCTCGGCCCCCAATAAAAGCCTGTGTGATGTGAGATGCGAGCCGGTGCGTACCAGTAAGTCGGCGGATAATCTGGCCACCACCAATCACCGTAGACGACGCGTGTATCGTAATAAGGGGTGTAAATGATATTTGTGTGGCGAGGTTCGATCACAACAATTGAATTTTCGCGCTGAATATTGACGTGCTCGGTGTCCGCGAGATTCCCTTCATCGTAGGCGCGATTGCGCAATCGTTGAACGCTCTGCATCACGAATTGTTCGTCCTCTAAAAACGCATCGCCTAATTGTTCCGTCCAATGTAAATCATTACTCATGCGCTCAAGTACGTCGGGAAAAGCAACCAAGGCCTTAACACTTGCATCCCAGGGTTGATTAGCTGCTGCAGCAATCGCCTTGTCACCATTGAGATGAGGGTTGGCTTTTACCCATCGATTGGCTTGGACGATCTCAAGCGGATAAGTCGATGCTATTAAAATATGTGATAACAATGTGTCGGGATAAAGTGCAATGGGAGCGAGTAGTGCGTCTAACTCCGGATTGGCATATTCACTTTGGGATTGATAACCGCTGTAGTGAGATGCGTAGCGATCCGATTGTGCGTGCACACAACCGACAATCAGCGGCAAAAATACCAGTGCGATCAACGAAAATCGAATAGGAGCGTGCATAGGCTTCACCCACGAAATGACTGAGATACAACTCAGACACCTTATAGCGATAAATGTCTTAATTGCTACTGAATAAAAATTGCTCGCTTGGTCTAAGCGATGCGCGCTTTATTCCTTGACTATTGTTACAGTGTCCTGATAATGACAAGATTTCATGTGATATACGCCGCAGGGCTAATAAGAGATTAATTGATGACGGATGTAGATTTTCAATTAAAGGGCAGTGCGGTGACCGTAGTAAGTTTGAGTATTCGCCAATTCGATGAGGCGGAATTCAAGCGACAGCTCAACGAAAAAATCGAACAAGCACCGCATTTTTTTGCTAACTCGCCCGTGGTGATTAATTTTTCAGAATTCGATATCCCGAAAGACGGATTTGACTTGTCGACCTTGCTTACACTCTGCCGATCTATGGGTTTGCAACCACTCGCTTTCAGCGGTGTGCCAGATCAATTAAAAGACGCCGTCGAATTATCGGGATTGGCGATATTGCCCACCTTAACGGAGCGAGCATTAAAAATCCCGAAAAGTGAAGCTGCCCCTGTCGAAAGAGTTATTGAGCGAGTGGTAGAAAGGGTCGTTGAAGAGCGTGTGGTGCAGCGCACATCTAAAATCGTGACCCGCCCTGTGCGCTCAGGCCAACAAATTTATGCTGAAGGCGCCGACTTAATTGTCATGGCGCAAGTCAGTGAAGGTGCGGAAGTTCTTGCTGATGGAAATATTCATGTGTACGGCACTTTGCGAGGCCGTGCATTGGCCGGTGTGAAAGGTGACGAGACGGCACGAATTTTTTGTCAATCACTCGACGCCGAATTAGTTTCGATTGCAGGAAATTTTATTCTGCAAGATGCCTTACCAACCGAGTTGCAAAAGAAGCCAGCGCAAATTTCGCTAGAGGGAACTAAGGTTCTCGTCAGCGCGCTTGGCGAGCATTAATCAATCATTAATTTTTATGAGGAGCCAAAAATTGGCTAAGATTATCGTTGTAACGTCAGGAAAAGGTGGTGTTGGTAAAACCACCTCGAGTGCTGCAATTAGTACAGGTTTGGCTTTGGCTGGCCACAAGACGGTGGTAATCGATTTCGACGTAGGCTTGCGCAACCTCGATTTAATCATGGGCTGTGAGCGCCGCGTTGTGTACGATTTCGTTAACGTGGTTAAAGGCGAATCTACTCTGCATCAGTCACTTATTAAAGATAAGCGTGTCGAAGGTCTTTTCATTCTTCCTGCCTCTCAAACCCGCGATAAAGACGCTTTAACGAAAGAGGGTGTGGGTGCGGTAATTGACGAATTGTCTAAAGATTTTGATTACATTATTTGCGATTCGCCAGCCGGTATCGAGCAAGGTGCATTGATGGCACTTTATTTTGCTGATGAAGCGATTGTTGTGACTAACCCGGAAGTTTCGTCGGTGCGTGACTCGGACCGTATTTTGGGTATTTTGCAAAGCAAATCACGCCGAGCAGAGCAAGGGCTCGAGCCAGTTAAAGAACACTTGTTATTGACTCGCTACAATCCCAGCCGTGTAGAAGCTGGTGAAATGCTTAGCGTGGCGGATGTGGAAGAAATTCTAGCCATCAAATTGTTGGGTGTAATTCCAGAGTCAGAAGCAGTACTCAAAGCCTCTAACTCGGGAATTCCGGTTATTCTGGATGAGTCGACTAATGCTGGCCAAGCCTACAAAGATGCGGTTAATCGCTTGTTAGGCACCGAGACGCCGCATCGCTTTTTAGAGGCCGAGAAGAAGGGCTTCTTGCAACGCCTACTTGGAGGTAAATAGTGAGTATTTTTGATTACTTTCGCTCGAAATCTGCACCCAAGTCGGCGTCGGTTGCGAAAGAGCGTTTGCAAATTATCGTGGCTCACGAACGCAGCAAACGTAACGTAGCGCAACCGGACTTTCTTCCGCAGATGCAACAGGAAATTGTGAATGTAATCCGAAAATACATTCCTATCGAGACAGACGATGTTACCGTTAATCTCGATAACAACGAAAACTGTTCGGTTCTGGAATTAAACATTACGTTGCCAGAACGCTCTTAAAAAAACGCCCGCAAGGGCGTTTTGTATTTTAGCTACCTCGTTTTGGGAGACGGCTAACTATCATGGCTAAATCATCAGACTGCGCTGACAATCTAGTCGTATTCGATTTTGAAACCACCGGGCTCTCGCCCAATACGGGAGATCGTGCCATCGAAATAGGTGCGGTGCTTATTGAGCAGGGAAAAATTACCGAGCGATTTCAGCGGCTTATTAACCCTGGTATTCGCGTCCCAGTATTTGTAGAGAATCTCACCAGCATTACAACGGCTATGGTTAAAGAAGCTCCGCCGGCGGCCGAGGTGATGAGCGATTTTTTAGCCTTTATTGATGGCCGTAATTTAGTTGCTCACAATGCCAGCTTCGACGAGCGTTTTCTAAAGGCAGAACTTAAACGCGCGAAGTTATCGGCAAATTTATCGCTGTGTTGCAGCCTTTTACTTGCAAGGCGATTACTCCCTACAGCAACAAGTCACGGGCTCAGTCACCTTGCTGAACAATTTAATTTACCGAATTCTGGCGAATATCATCGGGCGCTTGCCGACGCTGAAGTGACTGCGCACTTGTGGCTGCTGATGTGCAATTCTCTTCGCACCAAGTACAACTTAAATGAATTGCCCTTCTCGTTTTTGCAAGAGATTACCAAAACTTCAAGACACAAGTTATCAGCGTTAATTCGCGCACATCTTTCGGTAACGAATTTAGAAGTCTGCGCAACGTAAAAAGGAATTGAATATGGATACGGAGTTTGTGATCGGCGGGAATGGCACTAACAGGGTGGCTATTCAGCTATCTATGAGCAATCGTCACGGTTTGATTGCCGGTGCAACAGGAACGGGTAAAACCGTGACTTTGCAGGCACTGGCGGAAGGCTTTTCGAAGGCGGGTGTACCTGTGTTGCTTGCCGATGTGAAGGGTGATCTTTCAGGTCTCGCTAAGCCCGCGAATCTCAACTCAAAAATTCAAGAGCGTCTCGATACTATTGGCTTAACCGATTATCAATCGCGAGCATTTCCTTGTGTATTTTGGGATGTCTTTGCGCGGGATGGTCACGCGTTTCGCACCACCATTACTGAATTCGGCCCGCTTTTATTATCTGAGTTTCTTGAACTCAACGAAAATCAGACAGCGGTTGTCTACGCTGCCTTTGCAATTGCTGACGAACAAGGGCTTTTGCTACTCGATCTAAAAGACTTGCAAGCACTGCTTAACTACATGACAGAAGAGCGCGCATTGATCGAAGATCGATTTGCAGGGTTGAGCGATGCGAGCATCAGAGCAATCCAAAGGCGATTGATGTTGTTATCACAACAGGGTGCAGATGGTTTCTTTGGTGAGCCGGCATTAAACCTCGATCATTTGATGCAGGTCAGTTTAGATGGCGCTGGAGCGATTAATATACTCGCAGCATCACAATTGATTAACCAGCCGCGTTTATATTCGTTAATCATCTTATGGCTTATGGCAGAGCTATTTGAAAACTTGCCTGAGCAAGGCGACGCGGATAAACCCAAATTTGTAATTTTTTTTGACGAGGCGCATTTGCTTTTTAATAAAGCATCCAACGTGTTGCTCGGAAAAATTGAGCAAGTGGTTAGATTGATTCGGTCTAAAGGTGTTGGTGTATATTTTGTCTCGCAGCATCCCACAGATATACCTGAAGCGGTACTCGGCCAATTAGGACATCGCGTACAGCACGCCCTTCGGGCGTTTACACCGAAGGATCAAAAAGCGGTAAAGATTTCAGCGCAAACATTTAGGCCTAATCCTGCGTTTAAAACTGAGGATGTTATTACTGAGCTGGGCACAGGTGAGGCGTTGGTGTCTGTGCTTGATTTGAAAGGGCGGCCTACTCCCGTGGAGCGAGTACTGATTAGGCCTCCGGCTTCTCGCATCGGTGCTTTAGATGAGGCTGAGCGAAAAGTAGTTATCTCTCGTTCAGCATACGGTGTGGTATACAGTCAATTAATTGATCGTGAATCGGCTTATGAAGTGTTGAAGGCGAGGCTTGATGAACAAGCTGCATTGCGCGAAGCGGCCGAAGCCAACGAGGCAAATAGAAAATCGCAGGAAGAGCAAAAGGCTAACGAAGCCAAAGAGCGGGAACGTCAGGCACGTGCTAAAACTAAAGGGACTGCTAAAAAAGATAGTGCTTTTGAAGCATTCGCTAAAAGCACCATGCGTTCCGTAGGCTCCAATTTGGGGCGACAAATTGTTAGGGGGATTTTAGGTGCCCTAACTGGCAAAAAGTGACATCAATATTTGGAGACAATTGAATGAAATCGTTAATTAAGTTTGGGTTGAGTTTGGGTCTTGTGGGCGGTATGGCGATGGTCGCTTCAACTGCATCCGCACAAGACTGTAGCGTATCCATTACAGGCAATGATGCCATGCAATTTTCGACCAAAGAAATTTCGGTGAGCAAAGCATGTAAAGAGTTCACCATTAATCTTGAGCACGTCGGCAAATTGCCGAAAAACGTGATGGGCCACAACGTGGTGATTGTTAAGGCCGACGACGTGGCCGCAGTTGCGCGTGACTCCATCAAGGTTGGATTGGATGGCGGATACTTGGTTAAAGACGATGCAAGAGTGGTGGCTGCATCAACCTTGATTGGTGGTGGTGAAAAAACCAGTGTCACTTTTGATGTGAGTGCGCTAGCTGCCGACCAAAACTACAATTATTTTTGTAGCTTCCCTGGTCATAGCGCGATTATGAAGGGTGTCATTAAGCTCGTTGATTAACCATTAAAAAACCCGCCTTTGAGCGGGTTTTTTTATTCATCGCGGGTGAGAACTTCTAATAGTTCGATTTCGAAATGTAGATTTGAGTGGGGTTTAATAAACGGGCCCACTTGACGATCGCCGTATCCAAGATGGGAGGGGACGAACAGCTTTCGCGTTCCACCCACTCGCATTCCCATAATTCCTTGATCCCAACCTTTAATGACTCGCCCAGTGCCAATCACACACTGAAACGGTTTGCCCTTTTTAAAGGAGGAATCAAATTCAGTGCCATCATCTAGCCAGCCACGATAGTGGGCGGTGATGAGCGCGCCCTTTACGCAAGCTTTACCTGTACCTATCACGATATCTTCAATGATGAGTTCTTGAGTTTCCATTACCTAAAGGTCTTCCCGCGTTAGCGAATACGTTTTGGTTTGTTGGGGTTGCCGCGATTATGGCTCGAACCTGATTTGGCAGGGGTGCCCTTGGCGGGCACGCGAGGTAAATTCGCTTTCACGCCGTTCGCCAAAATAACTTTACCGTCCTTCGTTTCTTTGATGGCAAGCTCGGCATTGTGCTTACGCGCGCTTTCAAATTTATCGCCAAACGCCTTGTTGACCGGCGCGGCTTTGCGAGCTGCTGCTTTAGTATTTTTGGCCTTCATGGCGGTGTTTCGACCATAGCTTGAGGGGCCGTTCATAATATCTTTTTCGGGTACAAGGGCAGAGGCGCTGTCGCCAATAAGATGGGTTTTGCGCATCCCCTTAAGGGCTTCACGAATCGTGGGCCAGTTGGCCGGATCGTGGTAACGCAGAATAGCTTTCTGGCGGCGACGCTGTTCGATGCCGCGTGGAATGGCTAGTTTCTCGCCCTTATAGGTGAGTTTACGAAGCGGGTTGCGCTCCGAAACATACATGGCTGTGGCCAACGACATGGGCGACGGATAGAAAGTCTGCACTTGGTCAACTTGGAAATTATTTTTCTTAAGCCAAAGCGCCATGTTGACCATGTCTTCATCGCGAGTGCCTGGATGTGCGGCGATGAAATAAGGAATTAAATATTGCTTTTTACCCGCTTCTTTCGAGTATTTATCGAACATCTTTTTGAAGTCGTAGTAACTGCTCATCTTCGGCTTCATCATCTGAGCGAGTACGTTATCTTCGGTATGTTCCGGTGCAATTTTTAAATAACCGCCAACGTGGTGAGTCACCAATTCTTTTACGTATTCTGGATCTTGCACCGCCAAGTCGTATCTCAAACCAGAGGCAATCGAAACTGTGTGTACGCCTTTAAGGTTGCGCGCTTTTCGATACAGTTGTGTCGTATGCGCGTGGCTGGTGGTGAGGTTTTTACAAATGGTCGGATGCACGCAGGAAAGACGGCGACATTTACTAAGCGTCGGCATGTCTTTACAGGTGAGGCGGTACATGTTGGCGGTAGGGCCGCCCAAGTCGGAAATGTGGCCGGTAAAGCTCGGAACCTTATCGCGAATTTGTTCGATTTCTCGAAGAATCGATTCCTCTGACCGGCTTTGAATAATTCGCCCTTCATGTTCGGTAATTGAGCAGAAGGTACAGCCGCCGAAGCACCCGCGCATGATATTCACCGAGGTTTTGATCATCTCGTAGGCGGGGATTTTCTGATCGCCATAAACCGGATGAGGTACTCGCTGATAAGGTAAATCGAATACCGAATCTAATTCGTCGGTCTCGAGCGGCAGTGGTGGTGGGTTGATCCAAATCTCGCGGTTCCCGTGGCGCTGCACGAGTGGGCGTGCATTGTAGGGGTTAGCTTCTTGGTGCAGTACACGGGAGGCGTGCGCATAAAGTACGGCATCGTTGCGAACTTTTTCGTAAGCGGGCAAGCGCACATAGACGTTATCGTCGTCGCTTAATTGGCTACGGTTTTGTAGCGGCATCGGAATAATGCGTACGGCTTGTTCGGCATTAGGGTCGAGCGCTTTGGCAGATTCGGCCCCCTGTGCGGGGCAGCCTTGGGTGTTTAATTCGTTGTTAGGGTCGATTGCCGCCATTTGGCTGGGTACATTTGATGGGTCGAACTGACGCATTCCCACCTGAGAGTTGTTTGGGTCGTCTTTGGCGATATCGATAGTGCTTTTAGTATCGTGTTGGTATTCGTAAGGATTGGGCAGCTTATCGATATTGCCCGGCCAGTCGATACGCGTGGAATCGATTTCAGTCCAACCCTTGGGCACTGCTTTACGAACAATGGCGGTGCCGCGAATGAACTGCATATCATCGATGGTTTTACCATTGGCGAAGCCGTGCGCGATTTCGGCCAAGGCGCGCTCGGCGTTGCCATAAAGCAGAATATCAGCCGTTGAGTCGATCAGTACTGAGCGGCGAACTTCGTCGCTCCAATAATCGTACTGTGCGATTCGGCGCAAGCTTGCCTCGATTCCGCCAAGAACGATAGGCACATCCTTGTAGGCTTCTTTACAGCGCTGGCTGTAAACCGTAACGGCGCGATCAGGGCGCTTTCCACCAAGTCCACCGGGCGTGTAGGCGTCATCGGAACGCATGCGCAAGTCGGCGGTATATCGGTTGATCATCGAATCCATGTTGCCGGCGCTGACCCCGAAGAATAGGTTAGGTTTGCCAAGCGCTTTGAAAGGTTCGGCTGATTTCCAATCCGGCTGACAAATAAGCCCTACGCGAAATCCCTGAGCTTCTAAGAAGCGACCAATCACTGCCATGCCAAAGCTCGGGTGGTCCACATAGGCATCGCCACAGACGATGATGATGTCGCAGGAATCCCAGCCTAGCTGATCCATTTCGGCGCGCGACATGGGTAAAAAGGGCGCAGGCCCAAAACATTCCGCCCAATAGCGGGGATATTCGAATAAGTGGGGAGCAATATTTTTGGCAGACAGGGTCATGGCTACAACTTTGAAATAAGAATAAGGGCGCTATTGTCCCAGAAAAGGGGGGCGAGTCCTAGTGGGCGCTTTTCCGGTACTCATACCGCTTAGATTCTTGGGCAATAAAAAAGACACCTGAGTGTCTTTTTTATGTTTTGAAAGTTACTAATTTTGAGTTATTTCATTTTCTCAATCGGAATATGAGGAAACTCCTGAGTGAGCACGTTCAGTAATTTCGCTTGTAGTGGGCGGTACTTGCCAGCAAAAATCAGTTGGACTGGTGCCTGGTTGGGCTGCTCAATCATGACGTACTGACGATGAGATAAGACTCGCGATACCTGCAGAAGATCAATGGTTTTGACATGCTCATGCGGGGCTACGGCAGCAATGAGCTGATTGCCTTCTATCGCTAAAATAGTGCGCTCTTTTTGCAGCACGCGCGCGACGAGCAGGTTGATGACCACGGCAGCGATCAAAGCAACGGCAATCCAGGTGCGCTCGTTAGTCGAGAAGTTGTCGCTAAAGGCAAACAACCATACAAAAAAAGCGATCAGGCACAAGGCGCGAAACCCAAAAAAAATACGATGCTGGTCAGCACTTAGACGGTGTTCGCGCACGTACAGCGGTCGAGATTGTTCACTCATTGTTGCGCTCTCACTAAATCTTCATAGCCGCCGGCGTTATTAACCTTAGTGAATCCTTCGGCTTGCAGCATCTCTTGAGCAACACCCGAGCGACGGCCACTGCGGCAGTACAAATGAATCACCGCATCCTTATCTTCGGTAATCTCATGAATTCTTTTCGCGATGTCTTCGTAGGGAATGTGGGTGGCACCTTCAATGTGTCCTGCGCTGTATTCCTCTGCGGTGCGCACATCGATCCAATATTCATTTGCCATAAGGTAATTACTCTTAACACTGATAAATATAACAATGGCTAGGGCGACACACGCTAACCACGATTGGCGTTGACTCATCTTACACCTCCAGATTTAGCCGCGCGCAGCATAACAATAGCGAGGCGCCAGCTCCAGTGCGAATGAAAATGCCGCATTGAGCGGCATTCGTCTATGAGTTTAGCTTTATCTTCAGTGTTAGGCTTTGGCGAGGTGATGATCGTATTTACGGCTGAGCATGTCGTAAAACTGCTCGCGCACTTGGGTGATCGCTGTTTTAAGCGCAATGACCTGCTCGGGCGTAATATCTTGGCGGCCGATGTAAACCTGCTTGCGATAGACCGCAATTTTGGCTCCATAGAGTCGTAAGGCGCGTTCCAGCCCTTTCTCGCCCAGCATTAATAGTTTGGCTTCGGCTTCTGCCATTTTTTTAAACTCTTCAACCAGTTCCTGGTTAACAGCGTCTAATTCTTGACGGCGAGATTGCGGCCAGCGATCGGCAAATTGGATCGACTCAGCAATGAGCGCCGAATATTTGGCGAATACATGGCTCACGGTACCTACTTGGGCAGACACATCTTCCAAGATCTCGATGCGTCGCAAATCACGAAAGGACGCATGTTGCTGTGCGGCGGCGCGACGTTGAATGAACCAAGCCGACAGGGCAGCAATCACAGCGCCTGTGGCAATCTTGATTGGGGTATCGGTAAGTTGAATAAAGGTTTCAAGTTCCATGGCAGCCTCTGGGTTATCAGGACAGTCAAAAAAATGTCGCGAATGTGCGTTACTAAGGCTTTTGCGAAGTTCGTGCCAGTTATTGAAATGGTGGGGCGACGCGTGTGATTAGATGAGTTAATCGTCTGGACGCCAAGTCCGGCTTACCGGTTGGCGAAGGGGCTTGAGTATGGGTTCAAGTCCATTAAGTCTGATCTCGTGCATCAGGGCTAATAGCTGGCCAAGTTTCCCCTTCGGAAATCCACTTCGCGCGAGCCACACGAGATAATGCTCAGGAATGTCAGCAATCAAACTACCGGCGTATTTTCCATAGGGCATCTTAGTAGTAACTAAATCTTTAATTAATTGAGGGTCGAACGGGTAATCGTCCATTAGCCACCCGCGAGCTTAACGGTGAATCCGCGTTTCTCAAGTTCGGCTTTTATCTTGTCTCGCTGATCGCCTTGGATTTCGATAACGCCATCTTTAACCGAGCCGCCCACACCGCAAGTTGTTTTAAGCGCTTTGGCTAGCTCTTTTAATTTCGGCTCCTCTAGCAAGACGCCGGTAATGGTGGTGACGCCCTTGCCATTGCGGCCGGCGGTTTCACGGCGAATACGCACAATACCGTCGCCTTTCGGTGCCGTAGGCTTAGGCTCTTCAGGTTTTATTCGGCCGGTCTCCGTGGAATACACAAGGCGAGATAATTGATCTTTCATTTGAGACTCCTTCATTTACTGCGCAATTGTAATCATCCTGACTGGTAGAATGGGCAGAATTTTGTATTGGTAAGAGTAAGTTTTATGAACGAGCCCCTAATCAAAGGCCATTGGCAACCACAGTTCGACTTTTTAATTGAGCGATTCACTCAAAGTTTTAACGAGGGTGAAGACGGTGCGGCCTTAGCGATCTCTATCGAGGGTGAGCTTGTAGTGGATGTCTGGGCGGGCCAGTACCGTAATCGCCAAGCCGAAATTGAAGTGGCGCCTTGGCAGGAAGATACCCTTGTTAATGTCTTTTCGGCGGGTAAGGGGTTAGTCGCCATTGCCTTGATGAAATTGGTCGAGAACGGGCAATTAGATTTGGATTGCCCGATTAGCACCTACTGGCCGGAATTCGCGGGGCAGGGCAAAGAGTTAATTACGCCGCGAATGGTCTTATGCCACCGATCGGGATTATCGGCCTTTCAACAGCAAATTCCGGACGAGGCTATTTTTGATTGGAAAAAAATAAGCCAGTTCGTTCAAGCCGAAACGCCTTGGTGGGAGCCAGATCAGGAGCAAGGTTACTCGCCATTTATTTATGGATGGTTGCTGGGCGAATTGGCTCGTCGTGTCAGTGGTCAAGCAAATTTCAACACCTGCTTCCAAGAAGCGATAGCTAAGCCGTTGGGCGTTGAGTGTTATTTTGGTGTCGACACCCCAGCACTTAGTCGAATTGCCGATACTCAGCCATTGCGTAAAGTGGCAGGTGCTCCCTCGGCACCAGCAGGCGCAGATGCACAATCGCTGGGTGCTTTGATGAAATCCAATCCCCGTGGAGTCACCAATCGCGCGTTTGCCAATCCTTTAAGTTTAATGACGTCGACGAATTCACTCGCTTGGCGTCAAGCAGCGATTCCCGCTGCCGGTGCTCATACCAACGCGCGGGGCATCGCCAGCATTTACGGCGAGGTTGCCATTGATCAAAGCCGTTTGCTTACCTCGCAAACGCGAGACCTTATGGCTAGTCAATGGACGTTTGCTTCGGATAACACCTTAGGGCTGCCGCTTCGATTTGGGGGTGGCGTCATGTTATCTCAACACGATCGACCCGATTGCCGTTATGGCCGCGGGGAAAAGTCATTTGGTCATCCGGGGGCTGGGGGTAGTTGCGGATTTGCCGATTGTGATTACCGATTAGGCTTCGGCTATGTGACCGCTCGAATGGGCCAAAGTATTTTAATCGACCCACGAGCAACAAATCTGATTGATGCGTTGTACCACTGTATCTAAGCAGTTGTTGAATTACAGGTTAGGAGAAAAAATGGGCAGTGAAATTGAATCGCAATTAATCGAGTTGGAAGTTCGCTTTGCTTATCAGGAAGACTTGCTTAATGAATTGAATAAAGTGGTCGCCAAACAAGATGCAGAGTTACTTTTGGTAAAAGAGCAGATGCGAGTGTTACTCAAAAGAATCGAAGAAATTTCCGCTCCGCCAGCGGGTAGCGGTTCTATAGAAACAGATGAGCGACCACCTCATTATTAGAATGTGTATCAATCGGTAATCCTCAGTGAGCATTGGCGCAAGAAGTTTACATTATCGTTGCGCCAGACGAATTAACATGGTTTAGTGGAAGCGCTCGCTTCTTATAACACTTTATTTATAGTGGGCGAAATTCGAGGCTGATTTGCTTATCTCAAGTTTTCTAATAATTAAAAGAGTGGCTCGATATGATGATGCCGGCAATGGAAAATGAGTCTTGCCTATTTTTACGTGCACTCGACAACTTACTGACTCAGAGTGAAATTTTATCCTGGCGCTATGACCCAGCATCGGGAAGCATATTTTTTGCAGATGCCCACAAAGATTTACATTGCGAGCATCCAGAGATTACGACAGCGCTGTCAATTTTTTTTAGTCATCTTGATGTCGTTAGTCAAACCCTATTTACTTCAACTTTTCCGGTAGATCGTGCGGGGCGATGTTCAGAAGAGGCCGGTCAGTGTGAATTGAACCTTCCAGAGTTTGGTTCTGCATCGCTCTCCTTTCAAGGCGAAATAAAAGTATTTAACTCCTCTATTGCCTACGTGGGTACGCTTCTCGGTCGGCAATATGCCTCACCCATTCGTCATCCTGCCCACTTTTCACACCATTTAATTAATTTCTTAGATGAGAGCCAGATTCCGACTATGTTGTCGGATGCAGAAGGCAATATAAAAGCGCTAAACAAAGCGGCGATTCATTTGTTTCGTATGCAAAATGCGCATATCAAGAATTTACTGGGTGGATCCTTTAACATCATCGATGATGCCTACCGCTCTTCTTGCTCCCGTCGCATACGTTCGATTGAAATGACTTTTAAAGAGGCGCGCTCCAGTAAGTTCGATGTGCTTATGCCACTGTCCCGTGTTCATACGCATCCCGACTTCGAAGGTTTGGAATTAAGTTTGGTAGTGACGCTACTGCCGATTGTCGATCGAACCGGAAAGGTCTGCCGCGTACTGGTGCAAATTCAGGATGTTTCGCGCGAGATGACGACTCGTAAAGCACTACAATATCGCGAGCGAGGGTATAGAGCTTTTATTGAAAACAGTTCGGAGGGAATTTGGTGTTATGAATTAAATCCACCGATTCATCGCGATCTTGATTTGGCTCAGCAAAAAAAACTTATTGCTCAACGCGCACGTTTGGTCGAAGCCAATGGTGTGGTATTAAAAAGTTTGGGAATTTCTCATTGCGATGATCTCGAGAGTGTGACGCTCAATGAGAATATCAGTCGAGCTTATTTAGGTGACATCGATAAATTTATCTCGAATGACTATCAGTTGAGTGATCATGAAATCACCCAGATGGGTCCACACGGTAAAGAATATACGTTTCAGATTTCTTGCACAGGGATTGTCGATGACAATTATCTGACTCATGTGTGGGGCAGCACACGAAACGTCACTTTGCGTAAGCGATACGAAAAAAAATTACAGCACCAAGCACTTCATGACACTTTGACGGGTATGCCGAATCGGCAAAACCTTTATCAAAAAATCGACGCGGTTTTACATCACAAGCAGGATAGTGGCTACTCGGCACTGTTGCTGGTTGATCTTGATCACTTTAAAGACATTAACGATACCCTCGGGCACCACGTAGGCGATCGCTTATTAAAAATGATCGGCCCGCGCCTCGCACAAGAATTGCAGGGTGAGGAGTTTACCTTAGCAAGATTGGGTGGTGATGAGTTTGCGGTTTTTTTGCCGAATGTTCGCAGTGTTCAGCAGTCGATGGTTTACGCGCATCGAATCTTAGATTGCTTAGCGCTCGAATTTGATCTTGGTGTATTTAGCACGCAAATTTCCGCGAGTGTTGGTGTTGCACTTGCGCCACTTCATAGCGATGACACTGCGTCGCTGCTTCGCCAAGCCGAAGTTGCTATGTACCACGCGAAAGAAAAAATGCTGGGTGTTTCGGTTTACAGTGTGGAAAATGACCCACATTCACAAGAGCGTTTGGCGATTATTAGTGAGCTTGGACGTGCAATTCGAGAAGACCAACTCGATTTGTATTTTCAGCCTAAAATCGATTTGATCGAAGGCCGCTGTTACGGTTTCGAAGCGTTAATCCGCTGGCAACACCCGACGCTTGGATTTATTTCACCGGATAAATTTATCCCTTTGGCTGAGATCACAAGTTTCATTCATTCACTGACTCATTGGGTGTTGGATAACAGCCTTAAACAATGTCGAGAGTGGTATCAGTTGGGGCACTCGTTGATCGTGTCCGTAAATTTATCGGTGCGAAACCTGTTGGACGACCGGCTCCCCAAAAGTATCGAGGCTTTGTTAAAAAAGCACCAGCTACCTGCATCTTTATTGCACATCGAGATCACCGAGAGTATGACTATGAGTGATCCCAATCGGGCTTTGCGCATTCTGCAACAATTGAACGACTTAGGAATTCACTTAGCAATCGATGATTTTGGTACAGGGTATTCGTCGCTTGCTTACCTCAAACGCTTGCCAGTAAAAACCTTAAAAATTGATCGATCGTTTGTGATGAATATGTTGGAGGACAAGCACAATCAGGTAATTGTTCATTCCACGGTAAATTTGGCCCATAACTTGGGGCTGCGCGTAGTTGCTGAAGGCGTTGAATCTGACGAGGTGATGCAGTCACTACATATGATTGGATGCGACGCTGCACAAGGCTATTTTATCGGCAAACCTATGCCGGCGATGGCGATTGTCGATTGGCTGGCTCAATGCCCTTGGTTCGAGTCCGCGTAAAGAATTTAGAATCGCGGCTAGTACCGTTGGTCTAGGTTATTTAAAAGCCGCGACTTTGCAGTTGATCCTCACAATACTTTAAGCGATCTTCCATTAGCGCCGTTAAATAAGCATTGCCTTTCGCTCTCTGCAATCCTAAACGTAGCTGCGTAGCAGCACGATCATATACGCCATTCAAAATAAAATATTCGGCGCGTGCTTGGTGAACGCCAAGAATATTCCCCGCTAATCCATTAATTTCTGCCAAGAGATACCAAACGTAGTCATCTTTAGGACGAACTCGAGACAGTTTATTTAATATTTCAATGCTGTCTTGATAAGTTCCCGCTCGCATCATGGCTTCGGCAGCGCGGATTTTGACGGGATAACTGTCGGGAAAACGGGTGAGTAACTCTTTAAATATGGTGAGCGCTTGTCTATGTCGTTCGGCATGGGATTCGATTTCACCTTGTAATACTAAATAGGTGATTTGCGATGGATCTTTTGCGATCAATGAGTTAATGGTCGAGCGCGCATTCTCGAAATCGCCTGCATTCATATAAGAGAGGGCTAAACCGTAGGTGCTGGCATAAGCATGCTCGGCATTATTGTCGATTTCATTTTTGAACAATTTGATCGCGTGTTGAGGCGACTCCTGCATCTCGGCGCGAATTGTTGTGCGAATTAACTGGTAATTCGGGTTATCGACCTGCGGTTTTCGAGGATAGCGAGAGGCGCGATTGCGCGCATCAGCGACCCGGCGCTCGCTAATGGGGTGAGTCAATAAATACTCAGGAGGACGACGATAAAAGCGGCTGGCTCGCATCATTTCTTCAAACATATCGCCCGCGGCATGAGGGTCGATTCCCGCCTCAATCATGGTTTGCAAACCAATCCGATCCGCTTCTTGCTCGTTTTGGCGGCTAAAGGCTAGTCTCGATTGCAGTGACGCGGCTTGAGTCGTCATGATCGCCGCAATACCAGCGTCGCTCTGGCTATTAGCTGCTAATACCAATCCTGCTAGCATGCCGGCGAGGGTTGGAATCATCATATTTTTTTGTTGTTCGACGCTACGCGCATAGTGTCTCTGGCTAAGGTGCGCTAATTCGTGCGCGATCACCGCCGAAAATTGGCTTTCGGTCTTGGCGTGGTGAAACAGCCCAGTGTGCACGCCGATAATATTGCCTGGTACCGCAAACGCATTGAGCGTGTCGTTCTGTGCAATCAAAATATCAACTTCCTTGCGTGGAAGTTGGCTATGGGGCAAGAGTTGATCGAGCAGAGTCTCGAGATAATCGACAATAAAAGGATTAGATGAAGTTGCTACCTGCGCTTTGTACGCACGCATCCATTGCTCACCAAGTAACTGTTCTTGTCGTGGCGAAATATTAATAGAGCTGGTATCGCCAAGATCCGGCAACTCGTAGTTTCCTAAAGCCTCAATGCTCAAGGTGCCTGCAACCGCGAGCGCTATAAGCGAGGTTTTAAGTTTGAGGCTTATGCGATGAGAATTGGACATAGGGTTATCTCAAGAATACTGTGCGGTTCTCTATCTCGACCACGAGTGGCGGCAAGAGAGATAGAGTAAACCATTATTAAAGTTTGCTTCACTCTAGCGTTTTTTAATGATCTGCACTAGGTCAGGAGTGAGACAAAAATGCTGTCCTGGAGTTCGGAAGTGAAGGATGTTATTTCCTCGGATGTGCGGATTACATTCATTTTGGGGGCTTATTTAGGTATTATTCAGCTTTTGTCTTGAGTGTGCTTGGCGTTATGGAACATCCAATTACCGATTTTGCTTGCGTTCAAGCCTTAGCTGTGGCTCAACGCTTAGATGCTCGCGGTTTAGCGTGTCCTCTCCCGTTATTGAAGGCTAAGCTGGCATTGAGGGATTTGGCAGTGGGTGAATGCTTACAAGTGCTTGCGGATGATGCAGGTTCTTGGCGAGATATTCCGGCATTCGTTCGACTCAGTCAGCATCAACTGCTGGGGGCTGCTACTCAGGGCGGCGAATTTATATTTGTGTTAGAAAAGCGATAAGGCTTTTTATTTTGCCTAATCAAGGCACACATTGGTCGAGTTGTGAGTATATGTGGAATTTTTCGAGACAACCGCAGGCGCATCGATTAGTCGAGTGGCTTGGGGTTTGGTTTACATGCATGGCCGTTGTTTGGGTAACTCCCGTCTTTGCGCAGCATTTGCAAGAGTCGAGCGCAGCGGCTTCGACACCAGCGACGAATTTGGTTCAGTCGTTGGCGGGTGCGGCAATGAGCGTCGATAAAACCACGACCGATATTCGCTACGGTATTTTCAAGAGCGATCAAGATAGCCGCCGTTATCGTTATTTAGTGTTAAATAATAAGATGCGCGTGCTGTTAATTTCGGATTCTAAAACAGAAAAATCGGCAGCGGCGTTGAGCGTACATGTGGGAAGTTACGATAACCCTCGTGATCGCGAGGGATTAGCGCATTTCTTAGAGCACATGTTGTTTCTTGGTACCGAAAAATATCCGGCGGCCGATGAATATCAAAAATTTATTTCTACTCATGGTGGTAGTCACAACGCCTATACATCACTCGAAACCACAACTTACTTTTTTGATGTAATGAATGAACAATTTGAGGGGGCGCTCGACCGCTTTTCTCAATTCTTCGTTGCCCCTCTTTTTAACGAAACTTACGTTAATCGTGAGCGCCAGGCGGTTCATGCTGAGTTCACAGCAAAGCTAAAGGATGATGGACGTCGCGAATGGGAAGTGCTGCGTGAGGTTGCTAACCCTGCGCATCCCATCACTAAATTTTCAGTGGGTAATCTTGAAACGCTTGCTGATGTTGATGAGAAATCCATTCGCAACGAGTTAATCGAATTTTATCAGCAGCATTATTCTTCCGATCAAATGACCGCGGTAATCTTAAGTCGAGAGAATATCGATGTGATGACTCATTGGGCGAGACATTTTTTTGGAGCGATACCACTTAAACCCCGCGAAGTAGAAGCGCAGTTCGAGCCTCTTATTGCGCCCGCAGCGCTACCAAGCCTTGTCGAGATCCAACCCGCACAAGAGCTACGTAAAATTTCTTTCAATTTCCCTGTTCCCTTTGACGATCAATACGAAGCGCATAAAACATACGATTACTTGGCGCATTTGATTGGGCATGAGGGTACCGGCAGTTTAATCGCTTTTCTAAAAAGACTTGGATGGGCAGAGTCAATCAGTGCTGGGGTAAGTTTCAAAAGCCGTCAGGATGGTCTTTTTACGGTGAGTTTTGATCTTACTCCAGCAGGATTTCGTGCTCGAGAACAACTAAATTCACTGCTCTTCTATCAAATCGAGCAGGTGCGAAATAAAGGAATTGCCACTTGGCGCTATCAAGAGTTGCAAGAAGTTGCCGAAGCGAAATTTCGTTTCCACGAAAAAACCAAACCTGTCGACACTGTTGTTCATTTAGTTGAAAAATTGTTTTGGTATCAGCCGTCGCAAATTTTGCGCAACGATTTGTGGTTTGCCGGTTTGCACGAGCGCCAATTAAAGGTGGCATTAAATAAGTTAACACCAGATAACGTTATGATTACGGTGGTGGCACCTGAGGTGAAACCATACCGGCTAAGTCAGCGGTACGATGCGCCTTACTCGGTGCGCTATCAGCCGGTTGAAGTGTTCGACATTAAACCGGCGATTAAACAAGAGTTACAACTCCCCGAGCGTAATGCTTATATCCCTAAGAGACTCGATGTTAAATCGCTATCGCTACTTGATCGTGCCCCCGCTGATGCAATTCCCGAATTAATTTATCGCGATCGCGATTCTCAGGTTTGGTTTGCCTCGGGACGCGAGTTCAACCAGCCTAAGGCATCTATTTACGTCAATTTCAAATTGCCCATAGTCGCCCAGTCAGTTGAAGGTGCGGCTTATGCTCAGCTATTGGCCTCACTCGTGCGGGATGAGCTCGTGACGAGTGCATATCCTGCTCAGTTAGCGGGAATTGATTACGATCTCAAAGCAACGTCGAGAGGTTTCGAGCTATCGTTGCATGGTTTTTCGTCTCGACAAAATCTATTGCTCAATCGAATTGTTGAAGTTTTAGCAAGACCTTCGCTGCGTGCTGAGAGATTTGAAATCAAACGAGCTGAGTTGATTCGCGAATTACGTAATCGTGACAAACTCATGCCATTTCAAGTTTTGCTCGCGCAGTTGGATGTACTGCAGTCGTCGCCCAATTGGTCAGATGGGCAGCTCATTGATGCTCTCGAATCAGTTGATTACAACCGCTTTAGTCGCTTTGCCGCCAATGTTTTTATTGACGGGAAGATGGATATGTTGATTTACGGAAATTATTTCCGCCAAGAAGCGCTTAAATTATCGGTCATGGTGGATCACCATTTATTGGGGCGGCAAACAGGGCGGAGTATGCCGCCGAAGCTACTACATGGTGTCGGTGGGGCTCAAGAGCAGCCACTTGTCTATGTGCACCCGTCGGATCACGCCGATACATTCGCCATGCTTTGGGTTTCAGCTGAAGCCACTGATATCTCGGCCGTTGCACACATGCGAATGTTACAACAACTGGTGAAATCGAGTTTCTATCACAAGCTACGTACCGAAAAGCAATTGGGCTATGTGGTGGCAGCTGTGTTAAGACCGGTGCAACAGCTCGAAGGCATTGGTTTTTTAATTCAGTCGCCGAGTGCTAGCCCGTCGACGTTAGTTAATGAAATTACAGGGCATCTTGAAGCGGGGCAGGGGGAATTTTTAGATGATCTTGAGAGCAATAAGCATGCGTTGATTAGCCGACTCAAAGAACCTGCACAATCTATGAGTGAACAGGCGCTCCGTCATTGGGAGTCGATCAAGCTCGAGGATTGGTCGTTCAACCGCCGTGAGCGCATTGCCAGCGCTGTAGAGATGACCACGAAAGAGAGTTTGAAAACTTTTTACGATCACCGCGTCTTGTCACCTATGTCGCAATTGTGGATGCTCAATAAACCTTTGGATGTGCCTTTGCAGTGGGAGGCTGTCGACGATATCGATACTTACAAGCGAACTCGACGGTCTTTCCCTTATCAGTAAGGGTGGTGCGACTTCGTTTGAGCGTATTGTAAACTTCAATACTCGGAAAAATATTTACGAGCTTATTCCTCTGGCTCTATTGGTTTGGGCGGAAACTTTGAGTAATAATGCGCCCCCAAAATTTATGTTTTGCAGTGAATAATTTTGAAGCTTATTACTTTAAGTTTTAATTCAATGACTCTTTCTCCTCGAGGGAAAGAGTGTTACCAAAATTACCGGGACTGGTAAAAACTTCCCAATTATGCAAGAATTCGGGGGTTTTTTACTCACCCAAAAGGGATTTTTGGTAGCTAAGCTCCTGAAATCGTTCAAGTTTTTAAGAAAATCGATACAGGTGGAATCCGGTGTCTAGCCGGTCAGATTTCTATTAGTGACTAATGCTAGGTTGAAGTGTGCAAGCATCGCACACGGTTGAGGAGAATTGAATGCAACACGATATCGATGCCATCGAAACAAAAGAATGGCTGGACGCGCTCAAGTCAGTTGTACGTTATGCAGGTAAAGACCGCGCGGCAGAATTATTAAAAGTTTTATCAGAATCAGCCAGTACCCAAGGCATCGAACAGCCTTCAGCGATCCAAACTCCTTATGTCAACACAATACCTGTTGAGAAAGAGTTACCCTATCCCGGCGATATGGCGCTTGAGCGTAATATCCGTTCCATTATTCGTTGGAATGCTATGGCAATGGTTGCCAAGGCGAACGACAACGATGAAGGCTTAGGTGGCCATATTGCATCTTTCGCCTCATCGGCGACTTTATATGATGTGGGCTTTAATCATTTCTTCCGTGGTAACGATGGTGATGTTCCAGGTGACTTGGTCTATTTCCAAGGTCATATTTCACCAGGCATCTACGCTCGGTCTTATCTCGAAGGACGTTTCGACAACGAGACTCTCGATAACTTCCGTCGCGAAGTCGATGGCAAAGGCTTATCGTCTTATCCACATCCTTGGTTAATGCCCGATTATTGGCAGTTCCCAACCGTATCCATGGGTTTGGGTCCAATCAAATCAATTTATCAAGCACGCTACATGCGTTATTTAGAAGCGCGCAACCTTATCCCCGCGACCGACCGTAAGGTGTGGGCATTCTTGGGTGACGGTGAGTGTGATGAGCCAGAAAGCTTGGGTGCGCTAACTCTTGCTTCTCGTGAGCGTCTCGATAACTTAATTTTTGTAATCAACTGTAACCTTCAACGTCTTGACGGGCCAGTTCGTGGTAATGGCAAAATCGTTCAAGAATTGGAAGGTGTATTCCGCGGTGCGGGCTGGAACGTTATTAAAGTTCTTTGGGGCTCGAACTGGGACGAGTTGTTGAAAAAAGATAAGTCCGGTCTATTGCTTCAGCGCATGGAAGAAGTGGTTGACGGCGAAATGCAAAACTATAAGGCCAATGGCGGTGCTTATACCCGTGAACACTTCTTTGGTAAATATCCTGAACTGCTTGAGTTGGTTAAAGATTTGTCGGATGACGACATTCTTCATCTTGCTCGGGGCGGCCACGATCCTAAGAAGGTTTATAACGCCTATCATCAAGCCGTGAATAGTGCGAATGGCAAGCCAACCGTTATCCTTGCGCAAACCGTTAAAGGTTACGGCATGGGCGCGTCCGGTCAAGCGATTAACAAAACTCACTCGGTCAAACACTTGAGCGACGAAGATTTGGTGGCGTTCCGTAATCAGTTTGGTGTGCCGTTAGATGACGAAGCAGTTAAGCGTCTTGATTACTATCGCCCTGCGGCAGAAAGCGCGGAAATGCAATACATGAATGCCCGTCGCAAGGCATTGAATGGTTTCTTACCTTCTCGTAAATCCGACTTCCCAGCACTCGAAGTGCCAAGTCTCGAAGCATTCGCGGCACAACTCAAATCGACGGGTGAGCGCGAAATTTCCACCACTATGAGCTTCGTGCGTATTTTGTCGACGCTTGTTAAAGACAAAAAGATTGGTAAGCGCATTGTGCCAATCGTACCGGATGAGGCGCGTACTTTCGGAATGGAAGGTATGTTCAAAACCGTGGGAATTTATTCGCCTTTAGGGCAAAAATATGTTCCTCACGATGCGTCGCAAATGATGTCTTACCACGAGTCGACCAGCGGTCAGATTCTTGAAGAGGGCATTAACGAAGCAGGCGCGATGTCATCTTGGATTGCCGCTGCGACTTCCTACAGTAATCACGATGCGGCCACTATTCCGTTCTATATTTATTACTCAATGTTTGGTTTCCAGCGCATTGGAGATCTCGCTTGGGCTGCTGGTGATTCGCAAGCACGTGGCTTCTTGCTTGGTGCTACGGCGGGCCGCACCACCCTTAACGGTGAAGGCTTACAGCATCAGGATGGTCATAGCCATGTTTTAGCTAATACGATTCCAAATTGTCGCACCTACGATCCGACATATGCGTTTGAATTGGCCGTCATTATCCAAGATGGTATTAAACGCATGTATCACGATAAAGAAAATGTGTTCTATTACATTTCTTTAATGAACGAAAACTATCAGCATCCAGAAATGCCAGTTGGTGCTGAAGATGGCATCATTAAAGGTATGTATTTACTAGAACAAGGTGACGGCAAGGCTAAAAACCGTGTGCAGCTAATGGGTGCAGGTACCATATTGCGTGAAGTTCGCTTTGCAGCTGAAATTTTACGTAATGAGTTTGACGTTGAGGCTGATGTTTGGAGTGTAACATCGGTTAACGAATTAACTCGCGATGGTCAGCGCGCGACTCGTTGGAATATGTTGAACCCAACAGAAGCGCCACGTAAGCCTTACATTACTCAGCAGCTTGAAGGTCGCGACGGTCCGGTGATTATTTCTACCGACTACCTCAAGACTTATGCAGAGCAGTTGCGTGCTTACGTTCCTGGCGATTACACCGTATTAGGCTGTGAAGGTTTCGGTCGTAGTGATACCCGCACCAAGTTGCGTCATTTCTTCGAAGTTAACCGTTACTTCGTAGTTATCGCTGCGCTTAAGTCTTTGGCCGACCAAGGCAAAATTAAGGCCGATGTGGTGGCTAAAGCAATTAAGAAATTCGGCATTGATCCAAACAAAGCGGATCCGATGAGCGTATAAAAAGCTATCGCCCTCCCAAAAGGAGGGCGATGTTGTTTGTATTCGTATTCAATAACATTTGATCGAAGTTAACGAGGAATGACTGTGGCAATTCAATCTATCAAAGTGCCCGATATTGGCGGCGCAGAAGGCGTCGAAGTAATTGAGATTTCTGTCAAGGTGGGCGATGTGCTCGCTGAAGGTGATTCCATCGTTGTGTTGGAAACCGATAAAGCTTCTATGGAAATTCCTGCCGATGTAGCAGGTAAAGTAGTCGCGATAAAAGTAAACTTGGGCGATAAAGTGTCTCAAGGCGATTTGTTGTTAGAAGTTGAAGCCGAAGGTGCAACGGCTCAAGAGGCCCAACCGGAAGTTTCTGCTCCTGCCGCTCCAGCAGCAGTAGCACCCGCAGCGCAATCCGCGTCTGCAACGAGTGAATTAACATTGAAAGTTCCCGATATCGGCGGGGCAGAAGGCGTTGAAGTTATCGAGATCTCCGTTAAAGCCGGTGACGATGTCGAAGAAGGCGATTCGATAATTGTGCTCGAGACCGACAAAGCCTCAATGGAAATCCCTGCCGAAGCATCAGGTAAATTACTAAGCCTTGCAATTAATGTGGGCGATAAGGTGTCTCAGGGCTCGGTTATTGGGGTATTGGCTGTTCAAGGCAGTGCCCCTGCAGCAGCTACACCTGCACCTGCGGCATCAACTCAATCTGCACCAGCGTCCGCGCCGGCCGCAGCACCAGTATCAGTCGCTTCTGTTTCAGAGCCAGAAGGCGATGATGAAGACGAAGATAATTCAGATGACAGCGATGTTTACGCTGGCCCAGCGGTGCGTAAGTTAGCTCGCCAATTGGGTGTAGACCTCGCAAAAGTGTCAGGCTCGGGCCCACGTGGACGCTTGCAAAAAGACGACGTTCGCAATTATGTGAAACCTATTGTGCAGGCCGTTCAAAGCGGTGGTTCTGTTGGTGGCGCTGGCATTCCGAAAATTCCTGCTGTTGATTTTGCGAAATTCGGTGAAATCGAAGTCGTTAAGATGAGCAAAATCAAGAAGCTGACTGCCGACAATATGAGTCGCAACTGGTTGAACGTCCCGCACGTCACCCAGTGGGATGATGCTGATATCACCGATTTAGAAGAATTCCGCAAAGCCTTGAAGGCCGAAGCGGAAAAACGTGGCTCTAAGCTCACACCAATGCCTTTTATTATGAAGGCTTGTGCGGCAGCTTTAGTCGCTGAGCCAACCTTCAACGTGTCTATCTCGGCCGATGGCGAGAGCATTGTTCATAAAAAATACGTGAACATCGGCATGGCTGTGGATACACCTAATGGCTTGGTTGTTCCGGTTATCCGCAATGTTGATAAAAAAGGCTTGTGGGAATTGGCAGACGAAATCAACGCTATCGCTAAGAAAGCCCGTGATGGAAAGTTATTGCCTGCCGATATGCAAGGTGGTTGTTTCACAATTTCGAGTTTAGGTGCTGTTGGCGGTAACGGCTTTACTCCAATTGTGAACGCTCCTGAAGTGGCGATCTTGGGCGTGTCTCGCGCTCAGGTGAAACCGGTATGGAACGGTAAAGAATTCGTTCCTCGCAACATGTTGCCGTTGTCGTTGTCGTACGATCACCGTGCAATCAATGGTGGCGATGCTGGTCGCTTCTTTACATATTTGACCGGCGTGATTGCTGATGTACGTCGCTTGTTGTTGTAATTACTAGCGATTTAATGAATAAAAAAGGCCGACAAATAGTCGGCCTTTTTTATTGGGTTAAGAAAAGTCTTCATTAATTGTGACTTTAAGATCGCGCTGAATCGGGTTAGATTGGAGGTGTGATATACGCTATAAAAATAATCTTGGGGTTCTATATGCGCTACATCGTATTGATAATTTTCGTTTCTCTCACACTTTTCGGTTGCCAGAAGGTGCAGCTCAACAGTCAGAATGCGAATGACTCTTACCGATTTATTAATTCATATACTCCTGAATCCACCTATCAAAAATATTTTCGGCAGTATCCTTCAATTGCGATCCCAAGTTTGGATATCCCTGAGGGCGTCAACCCGCCTTTCACTGAGACTTACAAGAGGGGTAATCATCGGCCACTCGAACTGGATTGGTTTTTGCCGAGCGAAATTCATTCACAGACTTTTACACTCGCACTAATCCACGGTGGGGGATGGGGCGCTGGTGCAAAAGAGAACATGCATGCACTGGCAATCCGATTGGCAAAACAAGGTGTTGCGGCTGTGGCGATTAATTATCGATTATCACACGAAGCGCGATACCCTGCGGCTGTCATGGATATTAAAGACGCCTTAGTTTTTATTCAAAAACAAGCGCGAGTATACGGTCTTAATGAACATCGAGTTGCCATTGCCGGAGGATCTGCGGGCGGGCAGCTGGCAGCCTTAGCTGGCGTCACCGGAAACGAAGTCTTGTCACCGTGTTGTCATGAAAAATTACTACCTTTGGCCGCGATAGTTAACATCGACGGATTAATGGATTTTACTGATCCTGATGCGCTCAAACACGAAAATGATCCAGCCAAACAACCATCAGCGGCTGGTGCCTGGTTTGGTGGGCGATTTGAAGATGTGCCTGACTTGTGGATTCAGGCATCACCGAACCGTCACCTCTCGCAAAATACGCCGCCGATGTTGTTTATTCGAAGTAGTGTCCCGCGGTTTAGTATTGGCTACAAAGCAGCGATAGAACAGTTGGCCGGTTTGGGAACTCCGGTCGAAGCGGTGACGTTTGACGATGCCCCTCACAGTTTTTGGCTATTCGACCCTTGGGTCGATAAGACGGCCGTATTAATCGAACGCTTTTTGATGAGTGTTAGTCAGCGAGACGCGAGTAATTGAATATTTTGTCTATCCATTTTAAGCGTTGGCGAATAGCGCCTACTAATACTAACCCGATGATTGTGCCAAGCGCATTGGCACATAAGTCTGATAGGGCAAAAGTTCGGGGTGGGTTGAAGTGTTGAGCTATCTCAATACCTAACGAATAAACAATTAATATGATGGCTGCTCGTAACGGGCGAATAGTTGGAAACGCCAGTGTGATGGAGAAAGCGGCCACACAGTACCCCGCAAAATGCATAAAAAGATCGTTATAAACGATGGGTACGGACTTCTCAGGTGCCGGGGTAAGGCCAAGATAAGTAAAAATTATTATTAATAATACGAATTGATAGATGCAGACTAGGCGCCATAATCGTTGATAATTGTTCATATAGTTGAGTTTCTATAATCCGTTAAATAGAAATGATAAATGGATCAGATAGGGGTGATTAGTTTTACTAAGGACATGGGCTTATGTATCCTCACTGATAAACGTTCGCAGTTCATCACAATAGTGGAGAAATATTATGACAAAAACTAGGCTTACGACGTCCTCTGGTGCACCCGTCGCCGATGATAATAACAGTATCAGTGTGGGGCCACGAGGTCCGCTTACGTTCGATAACCATTACTTGTTTGAGAAGCTAGCGCACTTTAACCGCGAGCGTATCCCTGAGCGCGTAGTTCATGCACGCGGTGCGGGCGCTCACGGGCATTTCACTTTAACTAAAAGTTTGAAAGACCTTACCATCGCGGATTTCTTGCAGCGTGAAGGTGAGAAAACGCCTATTTTTATTCGATTCTCTACCGTTGGCGGCGGCCAAGACTCAAGTGATTTTGCACGCGATCCACGCGGTTTTGCAGTGAAGTTTTACACCCAACAGGGTAATTATGACATTGTGGGCAATAACACTCCGGTGTTTTTCTTAAACGATCCAATTAAGTTTCCTGATTTCATTCATTCACAGAAGAAGCATCCTCAAACTAACTTGCCAGACCCCCGCATGATGTGGGAATTCTGGGCAAATCACCCTCAGTCTCTTCATCAGATGACGATCTTGATGTCGGATCGTGGTATTCCATCGAGCTTCCGTAAAATGCACGGATTTAGTTCGCACACCTTGAGTTTGTGGAATGACAAAGGGGAGCGTTATTGGGTTAAGTGGCACTTTAAAAGTAAGCAAGGTATCGAGACAGTTCGCAGTGAGGACGCGAGTAGCCTCCCACCATTCGGTGCACAGCAAGATCTTTTTGAATCGATTGAAAAAGGCGATTTCCCTCGTTGGGCCGTTAAAATCCAAGTGATGACTCAAGAGCAGGCGGAAACTTATCACATTAACCCGTTCGATCTCACTAAGGTTTGGCCGCACGGTGATTTTCCGCTACAAGAAATCGGTGAGCTCGAATTAAATCGTAACGTACAAAATTATTTCGCGGAAGTTGAACAGGCGGCGTTTGCGCCAAGTAACATGGTTCCAGGAACCGGTGCGTCGCCCGATAAAATGTTACAAGGCCGTTTGTTGGCCTATCAGGATGCGCATCGTTACCGTATTGGTGCCAATGCGAATCAGTTACCTGTAAATGCGCCAAGATGTCCGGTGAATCATTACCAGCGCGATGGCTTTATGGCGGGCTGCCCATTTGGTCACGGCGGTGCACCTACCAGCCAAGTCCAAACAAACGATTGGAACTTTTATCCAAACGATGGCGGCCGCAATTTGCCAGAGCCAAGCCCAGAGTTCCGCGAGCCACCTATGACCTTAGGTCATGCTGTAGTAGACCGATTCGACCAAATGGAAGAGGATTATTACTCGCAACCAGGTGATTTGTTCCGCCTAATGAGTGAAGATCAACAAGATCAGTTAACGAGTAACATCGCCGGTGGCTTAAAGTTATGTAATCCTTCCATTCAGAATCGCATCTTGGGGTATCTTGCTAAAGCTGATGAGAATTACGCGGCCAAAGTTAAAGCCAAATTATAATTGGGCGAATAACTTGAAAAAGTGCATCTTTTAGATGCACTTTTTTTTTATGGGCTTACAATAAATATTTTCAAATAGGAGTGAGCCGCTATGTCATTGAGTTTAGAAGACTTTCGCCGTGAATACACTAAGGGCGGTCTGAGTCGACATGACCTGGCGGAATGCCCTTTTGAGCAATTCGAACGCTGGATGCAACAGGCGATTGCATCAAATATCGCTGATCCTAATGCGATGACGATTGCCACAGTTGATAAAGATGGACAACCATCGCAGCGGATTGTTTTGTTGAAGCATGCTGACGAACGAGGGTTTGTTTTTTATACAAACCTCAAGAGTAAAAAAGCGCAGGATTTGAGTGTAAATAAAAAAATCAGCCTGCATTTTCCATGGCACATGTTGGAGCGACAAATAAAAATTCGAGGCGAAGCGACGCCACTCTCAGCGTCAGAAGTTTTGAGTTATTTTTTGTCTCGACCGCGAGAAAGCCAATTGGGCGCTTGGGCGTCGCACCAAAGTCAAAAGATTTCGTCACGTCAACTGTTGATGCAACAATTCGAATCCATGAAACGAAAGTTCGGTGATGGACAAATTCCTGTTCCGGATTTTTGGGGCGGATATCGCGTTGTCCCCACACATATTGAGTTTTGGCAGGGCGGCGCTTATCGGCTACACGATCGTTTCTTGTATTCCCGTGATGAACAGAATCGATGGGTGATCGATCGATTAGAGCCATAAGGGAGCAGCCTGATAATGAAACTAATTACCCAGAAAACCACTGGCGGCCCCGAAACACTTATTATTGGCGAGGCTGAAATCCCACAGCTCAGAACGGGTGAAGTGCTCGTAAAGGTGAAAGCAGCGGGTATTAATCGGCCCGATATTTTTCAGCGCGAAGGAGTTTATCCACCACCGCCAGACGCATCGCCAACGCTCGGGCTCGAAGTGGCGGGCGTGATTGTGGATCGCGATGCGTCAGTCATAAAATGGGAAATCGGCCAAGAAGTTTGCGCCCTCACCAATGGGGGCGGTTACGCTGAATTTGTTACAGTTCGTGCCGGTCAATGTTTGCCGATTCCAAAAGGTTATAGTTTTGTCGAAGCTGCGGCCTTGCCAGAAACGTTTTTCACAGTTTGGCATAACGTGGTTCAGCGCGGCCAACTTAAAGCCGGTGAGAATTTTTTAGTACACGGCGGCGCGAGTGGAATCGGAACCACCGCAATTCAAATTGCCCGCTTTCTGGGCGCCCAAGTTTTCGCGACTGTGGGTTCTACTGAAAAGAAACGAGTATGCGAGCAGTTAGGCGCTAGAGTGGTTAATTATCGCGATGAAGATTTTGTTCGATCTTTAAAGGCAGCGACCGATAATCATGGCATGGATGTTATTCTCGATATGGTGGGTGGAGATTATGTTGAGAAAAATATTTTGTTAGCGGCACGAGATGCTCGAATTGTGAGTATTGCTTCTCTGCGCGGTGGTCGATGTGAGATCGACATGAATCGAGTTATGATGAAGCGCTTAATTTTGACGGGATCAACGCTGCGCGCTCAATCAGATACAATGAAATCGATGATCGCCCAAGAGCTCGAACAAGCCGTTTGGCCACATTTCACATCAATAAAGAGTGAATTAAATGAGCAATCGCTCAGGCCTATTATTGATTCGGTTTATCCGCTGGAACAAGTGCAAGAAGCGCATAGAAGAATGGAGTCGAATCAGCATATTGGTAAAATTGTTTTAGATGTGTCTTGAGGAATAGGTAAAGGCAATGCGAGTTGAGTCAGGATTGTATCGACATTACAAAAATAGTTACTACGTGGTGTATAAAGTGGCGACGCACAGCGAGTCAGGCGAGGCGCTTGTATTTTATCGCTGTTTGTACGGAGACTATTCGTGGTGGGTGCGTCCGTTAGACATGTTTTGCGAAAGCGTTGAGGTTAACCATGAAGAGGTTCCTCGTTTTTCGCTGATATCACCTTTAACCGATGCTCATCTGCAATTGGTAATGAGTGATGATGTGGTGGCAATAGAAAAGTGGTTAACCGAGTTTTTGGCGGATCGCGCACTTACGCAATGATGAGCCTAGTAGATCAAGATGACTTGCACTGGATGCAGTGCGCCTATCAGTTGGCAGACAAAGCGGCGGCTTTGGGTGAGGTCCCTGTTGGTGCTGTAATCGTACGTAATGGCGTTATTATCGGTCAGGGTTTTAATCAGCCAATTTCCAGCTGCGATCCAACCGCTCATGCTGAAGTTGTTGCGTTGAGAGACGCCGCTGCAAATGAACAAAATTATCGTTTGGTTGATTCGACGCTTTACGTGACTTTGGAGCCCTGCACTATGTGCGTGGGTGCTTTAATACATGCTCGTGTTCAGCGAGTGGTGTTCGGCGCGAGTGAACCGAAAGCGGGTGCTATGATGAGCCGCGCTAAGCTCCATGAGGCGGATTATTTAAATCATCACATTGACATGAAGGCTGGGGTTTTGGCTTCAGAATGCTCGCATCAATTGAGTGCTTTTTTTGAGCGGCGGCGAGCAGAAAAGCGTGCCGCCAAACTTGCAATAACTAATGGTGACGCAACTTTTCAAAGTGATGAGGATGTAAACCGTTAGACGTTGAATATAAAACGAGGGCCGCTCACGCGGCCCTCGTTTTTCGATCCTTAAACAATAGGCATTCCTTCGAATTGCTTCATATCCCTATCGCTGAATTACTCACAAAAAATCGAGTCTTTAAAACCTCCTGCCAAGAGGACTCTCATCCAGAGCAGACTATTTGAAAGAATCGCTTTACTTCCTTTTCGCTGTGAATCCCGACACTGACCTAATTCAGCAATCCTAAGCAACTTCCTACTGCAACAATCAACTCCCTTGATAAATCGCTTAGCGGTTGGCTTACTTTCACTATAGACCAAGTTTCGAGATGCATTCGAAAAGACGATTTTTTATTAATAACGATTAGGTTTTAAAACACCTTTTTAAATAGCTCAGCTTTAAGTGATAATTTTGTAACAAGGGATATAAGTTGTTCCGGGTAATTTCATCCGATTTTGAACTACGAACGACGTCAGCAGTTCGTCAACAGGACTCATAATATCTTTGTCGCCGCGCAGTTCGAACACACCATGCTCCTCAATTGCTCTGATTCCGTCTTCCTTCACATTTCCTGCAACAATTCCCGAAAATACTTTTCTTAGGTTAGACGCCAGCTCATGAATCGGTTGGTTGCGGTGCAGCTCGAGGTTGGCCATATTTTCATGCGTTGGAATAAACGGAATTTGTAAGTCGTGCGCAATTTTCAAATGCCAATTGAAATAATAAGAGTCGTCGTTGCGCTTTCTAAATTCGCGAACGGTGCGAATCCCCTTTTTCATTTCATTGGCAACGAGAACCGGATTGTCGATGATAATTTTGTAGCGCGACTGCGCTTCTTTGCCCAAGGTGTGGCCGATAAACTCGTCGATGTGTTTAAAGTAATCGGCGGATTCCGCAGGCCCAGAAAATATCAAAGGGAAGGGGATGTCTTTGTTGTCGGGATGTAACAAGATCGCCAATATGTAAAGAATTTCCTCTGCGGTTCCTGCGCCACCGGGGAAGACGATGATGCCATGGCCTAATCGGACGAAGGCCTCAAGGCGCTTCTCAATATCAGGCATGATACTCAACTGATTGACGATTGGATTAGGTGCTTCAGCTGCGATGATTCCGGGTTCTGTAATACCAATATAGCGACCATTCGGAATGCGTTGTTTAGCATGGCCGATGGTGGCTCCCTTCATTGGGCCTTTCATGGCGCCTGGGCCGCATCCGGTACAGATATCCATATCGCGAAGTCCTAATTGATAGCCAACTTCTTTTGAATAATCGTATTCAATGCGACCGATCGAGTGACCACCCCAACAAACTACTAAATTAGGGTCCAGCTCAGGCTGAAGTAGAGCCGCATTTCGCAGCATATGGAATACAGCATCTGTTAAACCTAACGATGAGTTCAAACAGATGTTGGTATTTGCTGTGAGTTGGTCGTGGGCATAAATTACATCGCGAAGTACGGTAAAAAGATGTTCGCCAATGCCTTTGATGATTTTTCCTTCAACAAAGGATTCCGCAGGTGCATTTTTTAGTGCGAGTTTTATGCCGCGTTCTTCTTGAACGATTTTGATATTGAAGTGTGGGTAACGCTCAAGTAATTTTTTTCCGTCATCCAAATCGTTTCCGGTATTAAGTACCGCCAAAGAACAATTGCGAAACGTTTTGAACAAGCCGGATTTACTGGCATCCAGAAGCCTTGCAATCTCAACTTTGGATAAGCTGTTCAATCGTCCGGTAGGTGAAATGAGAGCGTCGACAGTTGGGTAGGGACGCGATTGATCAAATTTGATGTTGTAAGGTAAATCAGGGCTCATAAACATCCTTCAATAATCATATTATTTAATCGGTAAGACAGGCTGGGTCGAAAACATATTCACCATTGAGCCATGCCAGGACTTCTTCTGCAAATGGATTGGGGAGATATTGTCGATAAGTGGATTGTTTTAATTGGTTTTCCGACGCTGAAATTGCACCTAATCCCTGTTGTTCAAACAGGGGGAGATCCACTTGTAGTTGATCATTAAGCGCTTGTGAAAGCCTCAGTGGTGATTTTGGGGCTCGATTGTGATGTGCTGCAATGCTTGAGCTCATTGCACACTGCGAGAGATACGCTTGGTTCATTGGGTTAATGGCTCTGCCCGCGATTAGAGGGGCAACGTTGCTGAGGCTGCTATCTACGGGGCTTAGGTGCAAATGCTGAGATTTAATAGCGCCGTCATTGACCGGGTAGTTATCCCAAATAAAGGGCTTTCTGCCGAGCAATTGGCTTACTTGATTAATGTGTTCAATTGAATAGTGTCTTGAACATACCTTCTCACCAGTCCAAAAAATATCGATACTTGGGTTAAGTTGGGTTCTAATCGATTCGAAATAACCGGACGGCATTGTGCCGAAAACTCGCTCAAGCACCGGATCAAAGCTGTAGTAAGTTGGGCAGAATATCAGCTTGGCTGGTATCAACTGTTCTACAAGATGAAGGCAAAATACTTGGATTTCTGCCAGGTTCGGAGTGTCTCCCCGCATGTCATCGAAAAAGATTCCCATTAGGTCGGGCGCGAGGCGATTGATTTGCTCGATACGATTTGTCAGTAGTTCGGCAAGTAGCGGCTGGCTGATATCAGGCGCGCCGAAAGGGCTTAAGCCAATCCCGAAAGCGATTTTTTTTAAAGCGCAATGCTGTCTTAGCTCCTGTAGCTTCTCGAATTCTGAATCGGGCCAATTAGATTGCCAATTTTTGCGAAGATACGGGTCGCTTTTGGGGGCGTATATATAAAATGACGCGCCTTGATCGGCGAGAAAATCGATATGATCTTTGCGTGCTTGATGCGACCATGCTCTTCCAAAGAAGCCCTCGATAGTGCCAATAGGATTAGTGACAAGCATATAACTGTGAGCCTAAAAGTTATTAAAAATTCACAAGGGTTAAACCTTAACACTAACCAGGTTAAAGGTGCGGAAAATCCCCGCTAGGCCTTGCGCCGCTTGCTCTCGCGATAGGCCTCCAGATTGACACTCGAGACCCTTCTGCCTATCATAGCGGCCTTTCCATCATCTTGCTTATTGCTTGAAAATTAACGATTTTTTGGTTGTTACGACGATGTTGGCTACTTGGTTTCGTCCTAGATTTTGGGCACTCAAGTGAGCCTGTTGTCATACAGTCAGAACTATTAGGATGATTTTCTAGTATCGCCCACTATCCTAGGATGAGCTTGGATTTTGCGGCGACCCCTGAAATGCAAGTGGTGTCTATTATTTGAGCGAAATTGCAGCGCTGTAACCACAATTAATTGTACTGAGTAAGGGTGCGGCTCCTTATTTTGATCGATATTGTTTTAGGGTCGAATCAAGTACAAACCAACTGCGATAGATCTAAGGTGACATTTTCCTTAACACATTCATCAAGGACCAATGTTGCTCATCAGCACATCATTTCGAGATTTCTTTGTAACGGAGTAGTAAATGACCAGTCTTGTGACT
Organism: Cellvibrio sp.; assembly: GCA_051885175.1. Taxonomy (GTDB): domain Bacteria; phylum Pseudomonadota; class Gammaproteobacteria; order Pseudomonadales; family Cellvibrionaceae; genus Cellvibrio. Next base: position 19,060 of record JBJEWS010000005.1, on the reverse strand, counting down.
CGCCCAACTGATCTACCTTCTTGGCAGGCGCTTAACACCCACGCTAGTAACATCCGCAACCAACACCTTAAAGATTTGTTCGCGGCCGATGCTGATCGTTTCGCGAAGTTTTCTATTTCTTTGCCAAACGTGTTGTTTGATTACTCCAAAAACCTGATTACCGAAGAAACCAAATCGCTGTTGTTGCAGCTGGCTAAAGAATCTGATGTTGAATCTTGGCGCACCAAAATGTTCGCTGCAGATCACATTAACGCGACCGAAGATCGAGCTGTAATGCACGTAGCGCTCCGCGACCAATCTGGCCAGCCCATCATGATTGATGGCGAAGACGCGCGCCCTGCGATTCAGGCTGAGCTTGATCGCATGAAAAACCTTTCAGAAAACCTTCGCTCAGGTGCTTGGACAGGATTTACATCTAAGCCAATTACCGACATTGTGAGCATCGGCATTGGCGGTTCAAACTTAGGGCCGTTGATGGTGACTGAAGCGCTTGCGGCATTCAGCGATAAAAAATTTGCGATGCATTACGTGTCGAACATCGACGGCGTGCAAATTGCAGACGTGTTGGCGAAGTTGAATCCTGAAACCACTCTATTCGTCATCTCTTCAAAAACTTTCACCACTCAAGAAACCATGACCAATGCGCGCACAGCTCAAGCGTGGTTTTTAAAAGCAGCAGGGGATAAGGCGGCAATCGCCAAGCACTTTGTTGCTGTGTCGACTAACCGTAAATTGGTGACCGAATTCGGTATTGCCGAAGAAAACATTTTTGATATGTGGGATTGGGTTGGCGGTCGCTTTTCGTTGTGGTCGGCAATTGGATTGCCCATTGTTCTCTCGTTAGGTTTCGAGACGTTTAACGAATTATTGGCGGGCGCTTACGAAATGGATCAGCATTTCCAAACGGCACCGCTAGAGCAAAACGCTCCTGTAATGATGGCGTTAATCGGCATTTGGAACCGTAATTTCCTTAATTATCCAGCCTTGGCGCTTCTTCCGTACGACCAGTGTTTGCACCGTTTTCCTGCTTACATGCAGCAAGCGGAAATGGAAAGTAATGGCAAGTCTGTCAACTGGGCAGGTGAGCAGATTTCTTACGCGAGCGTACCGCTAGTTTGGGGTGAGGTTGGTATCAATGGGCAGCACGCTTTCTACCAGATGTTGCACCAAGGCACCGATATTATTCCTGCAGATTTCATTGGTTCGGTTAAGCCTAATGAGTCAGTCGATGGTCATCATGATGCTCTTATGGCTAATTTCTTCGCGCAAACTCAAGCATTGATGCTTGGCAACGACGCTGACAATGTGCGTCGCGAGTTGACGGCAAAAGGTGTATCTGAAGAGCGTATTGCAGAAATCCTGGAGCACAAAGTGCACCGTGGTAATCGACCAACCAATACTTTGTTATTGCCGCAGGTTACGGCCCGTGCATTAGGTGGTCTGATTGCACTCTACGAGCATAAAATCTTTGTGCAGGGTATTATTTGGCGCATTCACTCATTCGATCAATGGGGTGTTGAGCTAGGTAAAGTACTTGCAGCAGGCATTCAGCCTCAGTTGGCGGAAAACGCGGACCTTAAAGATTCTCTGGATGCGTCGACACGTGGTTTGATCGAGTTTTACAAGCGCGCTAAAGCGTAACTCAGTAACGACAAATTAAAACAGCGGTACAAAATATTATTAGATCATCGGACATGTATCCGATAGGGGGTTGGGGAAACCCGCCCTCTGTATACCTTTCAAGACACCTAATCCAAGGTACGGTATACGACGGTTCGCAGGCTCATAAGAGTTCTGTTAGTAACTTTAGACATTCGAGCAATGGTGTTACCTATGACAGACGTTTACCCCCTGGACTCCAGGCTTGCGGCCATTACGGATCGCATTGTGGCGCGTAGTCGCGAATCTCGCGCTGCGTATTTGGACAAAATTAGCAAGATGCGTAGCAATGGCCCCGCTCGTAAGCGTTTGTCTTGTGGGAACCTGGCTCATGGATTTGCCGCTTGTAATAGCAATGATAAAGCGGCTTTGGCTGAGGGTGATGCAGCCAACTTAGGGGTGGTATCGGCGTTTAACGAAATGTTATCGGCTCACGTACCCTACGGTGATTATTTACCCATCATCAAACAAGCGGCGCACGCCACAGGTATGACGGCTCAATTTGCGGGCGGTGTTCCGGCAATGTGTGATGGGGTTACCCAAGGCCGCGATGGAATGGATTTGTCGTTATTCAGTCGCGACGTGATCGCGATGTCGACGGCAATCGCGCTATCTCACGATATGTTCGACGGCGCGATGATGCTTGGTGTTTGTGACAAGATTGTTCCGGGGCTGCTGATTGGTGCATTGTCTTTTGGTCAATTGCCGATGATATTTGTTCCGGCGGGACCAATGACTCCAGGTCTGCCCAACGCCGAGAAAGTGCGCGTCCGCCAGTTATATGCGGAAGGTAAAGTTGGTCGCAAAGAATTGCTCGCTGCAGAGAGTGCCTCTTATCACGGTGCAGGTACTTGTACGTTTTATGGAACGGCGAACTCCAACCAAATGTTGATGGAGATTATGGGCTTGCACTTGCCAGGCAGCTCATTCGTAAACCCAGATACACCTTTGCGTCATGCGTTGACTCAAGAGGCTGTATTACAGCTGGCCAAAATCGTTCGCGACGAATACACCCCGATTGGTGAGATCGTCGATGAGAAAGTAATTGTGAACGGCATTGTAGGCTTATTGGCAACGGGTGGTTCAACTAACCACGCGATTCATTTAATGGCCATGGCGCGTGCGGCTGGCGTTCAAGTGAATTGGGAAGATTTGTCTGAATTGTCGGACATGATTCCATTGATGTGTCGGATTTATCCGAATGGATTAGCCGACATCAACCGCTTCCAGGCTGTAGGTGGAATGGGTTATTTGATGCGTGAATTGTTGCAAGCCGGTTTGCTGCACAATGATGTTAAGACGGTGATGGGTGGCCAGGGTTTGGCGGCATATACTAAAGAACCATTCTTAGAGAATGGAAAATTGGTGTGGCGCGAAGCTCCGAACGAGAGTCTCGACGATGCTGTATTGCGCCCTGTAGCTCGTCCATTTAGCCCTGAAGGCGGAATGAAGTTACTGAAAGGAAATTTGGGACGCTCAGTTATTAAGGTTTCCGCGGTTAAGCCAGAGCATCGAAAAGTGCGTGCACCTGCGGTAGTGTTCCATACGCAAGAAGATATGCAGGCTGCGTTTAAACGTGGTGACTTAGACAGAGATTGTATTGTGGTGGTACGTTTCCAAGGGCCCAAAGCCTGTGGAATGCCAGAGCTGCATAAGCTCACGCCCGCACTTGGAGTCTTGCAAGATCGCGGTCACAAAGTTGCATTGGTGACTGATGGTAGAATGTCTGGCGCTTCTGGTAAGATTCCTGCTGCTATTCACCTTACACCAGAGGCATTGGATAACGGCCCAATTGGCCTAATCCAAGATGGCGATATCGTCGAGTTGGACGCAGAGGCTGGAACCTTGCATATTGATGTAAGTGAAGTCGAACTTGCTCAACGTCAACATGCACAGATTGATTTGACTGCAAGTCATTATGGAATGGGACGCGAGCTATTTGCACCTCTGCGTGCAACTGTTGGTTTGGCCGAAGAAGGCGCGACAGTTTTTAAGTGGTAATCAGTTACCAGACCCCGAACTCAGTTCGGGGTCTTTGTTTTTAAAACCGGCTTATCAGCCAAACAGTTTTAGCATTAACTCTAGGATATGCTCGCATGCTCAACGCATTTGATTTTGTAATTTTTGGTGGCGCTGGCGATTTGGCTCTGCGCAAATTGATTCCTGGTTTGTATCGCGCTCATTGTGAAGGAGCTTTGCCAGAAGGTGCTCGCATTATTCCTACACTGCGCAATGCTCAAGGTGTGCTTGAGTATCACCAAAAAGTGCGTGAAGCGGCTGAAAAACATCTCAACGCCGGAGAGTTCGATGCTGGAAAATGGGCTGAGTATGAAAAAAGAATTGTTCCAGTTTTTGTGGATATCGCTAAAAACGATGAGCATTGGGCAGCGTTAGCGAGTTTATTAAACAGCGGCGGCAATAAGAATCGCGTGTTTTACTTGTCGACTCCACCATCGGTCTTCAGCGTTGCCTGTAAACACTTGTCGGAAAACGGTTTAATCACCGACGATGCTCGCGTAGTGGTAGAAAAACCACTCGGGTACGATGCCGTCTCTGCCGAAGAAATTAATAGTCAAATCGCTGAATATTTCCGTGAAGATGCAATTTTCCGCATCGATCATTATCTTGGAAAAGAAGCGGTTCAAAATATTCTGGCTCTACGCTTTGGTAACCGCATGTTCGAGAACTTGTGGGATGCTGAAACTGTCGATCACGTGCAAATTACCATTTCTGAAACAGTGGGATTGGAAGGACGCGCGAGCTTCTATGATGGTGCTGGCGCAATGCGCGACATGGTACAAAACCACATCATGCAGCTAATTTGTTTGGTGGCTATGGAGCCACCCGCCAGCATGACCGCTGAACATATTCGTCAAGAGAAAGTTAATGTGGTTCGCAGCTTGCGCCCCTTAGTGGGTGATGCTGTTAAAGCCAACACGGTGCGTGGACATTACACGGCGGGCACTTTAAACGGGCAGTCGGTGCCCGGTTATTTAGAAGAGCTAGGTCAAGAAAGTAAAACCGAAACCTACGTAGCCATTCGTGCGCATGTCGATACTCCTCGTTGGAAAGATGTGCCTTTTTATTTGCGTACCGGTAAGCGTATGCAGGCACGTTTTGCTGAAATCGTCATTCAATATAAAGATGTTGAAGGCGCATATTCAAAGTTGGGTGTAGTTCCCAACCGCTTAGTGATTCGTTTGCAACCTCAAGAAACTGTCCAAGTGATTATGGAAGCCAAAGATTTCTCGAGTCACGAAATGCGTCTACGCCCTGTGGTAATGGATGTGAATTTCAACAAAATTTATCCTAACGTTGTTGCGGATGCCTATAAGCGTTTAATGCTAGATGCGGCCGCTGGCGATGCAAGTTTGTTTATTCATCGTAATGAGGTAGATGCAGCTTGGGGTTGGGTAGACCCAATTATCGAAGCTTGGCAGCGCCCAGAGAACAAACCCCACGAATATGTTGCAGGGTCCTGGGGCCCTAAAGCAGCTGACGACTTGTTAGAGCAAGATGGACGTCAGTGGTTTAATTTAGAAACCGTCGTTGCCGGAGGAAAAGGCTAATGGTAGTTGAGCGTTTTTTCGAAACTCGTGAGGCACTAACTCAAGCATTACAGCAGGAGTGTGAGGCGGCGTTAATCGCTGCAGTTGAAGAGCGCGGCGAAGCGACTTTCATGGTCTCGGGCGGAAGCACTCCTGAGGTTCTATATAAAGCGATGAGTCATTCGGATCTTCCATGGGAATCGATTTATGTGGCGTTGGTTGATGAGCGTTGGGTTGACTTCGATCACCCGCGCTCAAACGAGGCGTTTGTTACGCGCAGCCTCATTCAAAACAAAGCGGCTAACACTAACCTGATAGGTATGAAAAATTCGGCTGAGCATCCGCAAGACGGTCTTGATGATTGCGAAGTAGCGTATCAACAATTAGCTCAGCCTTTTGATATTACGATTTTAGGTATGGGGCCAGATGGGCACACCGCATCTTGGTTTCCTCATGCTGAAGGTTTAGATAACGCTCTAACAACAGATTCTCTTTGCGCTGCAGTTACCGCACATAAAAGTGAAGTAACTGGAGATGAGGTTTTGCGCATGACCTTATCGTTGCAAGGTGTGTTGAAATCAAAAAAATTATATTTGTTGCTAACGGGCAACGACAAATTAGAGACCTTCCGTGCCGCTCAAGCCGGTACGGATGTGGGTGAAATGCCGATCCGAGCTTTGCTTCAGCAAGATGCGCTGGACCTAACGGTATTCTGGGCTCCATAAATTTTTAATATTGATAGAGGATAATGAAAGTGGCACTAAGTGTTGATCAAATTTTAAGAACAGCTCCTGTTATCCCTGTGATGGTTGTTGAGCGTATTGAAGATGCCGTGCCTCTCGCAACTGCACTTTATAATGGCGGACTTAAAGTATTAGAAATTACTTTGCGCACTCCCTGTGCATTAGATGCGATTCGGGCAATGGTTGATGCTTTGCCAGAAGACGCCATCATTGGCGCTGGCACAGTGTTAACTCCAGAAGATTTAGATAAAGCTGTAGCCGCCGGTTCCAAATTTCTCGTCAGTCCCGGCACTACACCGGCTCTGGTTGAAGCGGCGAAAAAGTCTTCAATTCCTTTGTTAGCAGGCGTTGCTACACCAACTGAAGCGATGCGTTTATACGCGGAAGGTTTCACTCATTTGAAATTCTTTCCAGCAGAAGCTGCAGGTGGTGTTCCTATGTTGAAATCAATCGCGGGCCCTCTGCCACAAATCACATTCTGCCCAACTGGTGGAATTGATCTGGCTAAGGCACCGACCTACTTGGCTTTGCCGAACGTTGCATGTGTAGGCGGTACTTGGATGGCGCCAAAAGAATTGATGCAAGCAAGTCGTTGGGATGAGATCGAGCGCTTGGCTCGTGAAGCGGCAGGCTTAGCGCGTTAATCCCGTATTAATGCGTAGATAATTAAATTGACAGATTATTTCTCACAAGAGAAAGAACATTATATCCAGGAGAAGAAGATGACTATCAGAGTGGCAATCAACGGTTATGGTCGTATCGGTCGCAACGTATTGCGTGCGTTGTACGAATCAGGCAAGCGCGATCAAATTCAGATCGTGGGCATTAACGATTTGGGTGATGCGAACTTAAATGCGCATTTGACCAAATACGATTCTGTACACGGCCCATTCAAAGGTGAAGTTCACGTTGATGGCGATAAAATGGTAGTGAACGGTGATGAGATCCGCATCACTGCAGAACGTAATCCAGAAAACTTGCCTTGGGCTGAGTTAAACGTGGATGTTGTTTACGAATGTACTGGTATTTTTACCAGCAAAGACAAAGCTTCTGCACACATTAAAGCGGGCGCTAAAAAAGTTATCATCTCAGCCCCTGGTACCGACGTGGATGCAACCGTTGTATTCGGTGTGAACCACAACGTTTTGAAAGCGACCGACACTGTAATTTCTAACGCATCTTGTACTACCAACTGTTTGGCACCTATCGCCAAAGTGTTGAATGACAGTTTCGGTATCGTTCAAGGCTCAATGACCACGATTCACTCGTACACCAATGACCAAGTGTTGTCTGATGTATTCCACAAAGATATTTATCGTGCGCGTTCAGCGACTCAATCAATGATTCCAACTACTACCGGTGCTGCAAAAGCAGTTGGTTTAGTGTTGCCAGAGTTGAAAGGCAAGATGGACGGTATTTCGGTTCGCGTACCCACCATCAACGTTTCATTGGTTGACTTAAACGTGTTGGTAGAAAAAGACGTTTCAGTTGAAGCGATCAATGCGGCGATGAAAAAAGCAGCCGAACAAGAGATGCCTGGTGTTCTCAATTATGTGACCGAGCCATTAGTGTCAATTGACTTCAACCACAATCCTCATTCTTCTAACTACGACTCGTTACAAACTAAAGTCTACGGCAAGTGGGTAAAAATTCTTAGCTGGTATGACAACGAGTGGGGCTTCTCTAACCGTATGTTGGATAACACCTTAGCTTTGATGTCTGCAAAATAATTGAGAATTCACTATGTTAAGACGTACTAAGATTGTCAGTACTTTAGGGCCGGCTTCAGAGTCTCCTGAGGTGCTAGAGCGTTTGATTTTAGCGGGTGTAAACGTTGTTCGATTGAACTTTTCACACGGTTCTCCAGAAGATCATAAGCGCAGAGCAGAGACCGTTCGTGCCTTAGCGGCAAAGCATAACCGTTACGTCGCAGTGTTGGGCGATTTACAAGGCCCAAAAATTCGCGTAGCGCGTTTCAAAGACGGCAAGATTCAACTTAAAGTTGGCGATAAGTTTGTATTAGATGCCGCGCTTGGTCGTGATGAAGGTACTCAAGAACAAGTCGGTATCGATTACAAGGAACTTCCAGCTGACTGTAAGCCAGGCGATGTTCTATTGTTAGATGATGGTCGTGTTGTGCTTGAAGTCGAGCGTATTGAAGGTTCGCGTATTTACACGGTGACCAAAGTCGGCGGTCCTTTATCGAATAATAAAGGCATCAACCGCCAAGGTGGCGGCCTAACTGCGCCTGCGTTAACCGAAAAAGATTTAGCTGATATCAAGACTGCTGCTGAGATCGATGTTGACTATTTGGCTGTGTCGTTCCCACGTTCAGCGGAAGATATGAACTATGCACGTCGACTGCTTCAAGAAGCGGGTGGCCGTGCGGGATTAGTATCAAAAGTTGAGCGTGCTGAAGCCGTTGCCGACGACGAAACTCTCGACGAAATTATTCGCGCTTCAGATGCTGTAATGGTTGCCCGTGGTGACTTGGGTGTTGAGATCGGTGATGCGGCCTTGATTGGTGTGCAAAAACGTATTATCGCTCGCTCACGCGCGTTAAATAAGGTTGTTATCACAGCGACTCAAATGATGGAGTCGATGATTAACAGTCCATTGCCTACGCGCGCCGAAGTTTTCGACGTGGCTAACGCTGTGTTGGATGGTACCGATGCGGTAATGTTGTCTGCGGAAACTGCAGCAGGTAGCTACCCCGTTGAAACGGTCGAAGCCATGGTTCGTATCATTTTGGGCGCTGAAAAGCATCCAACCGCGAGCTTTGACACCTATCGTATGCACGAGAATGTAACTTCGCCAGATCAATCTGTTGCGCTCGCGACTATGTTTACAGCCAACCACTTGTCGGGTGTTAAAGCGATTATCAGCATGACTGAGTCGGGCGCTACTCCACGCTTGATGTCTCGAGTTGGTTCTCAGCTGCCTATTTTCGCTTTCTCGCGTCATGTGGCGACCCAGCGTAAAGTCGCTCTTTACCGTGGTGTGCAGCCAGTTGCGTTTGACACAGAGTCTGTTCCAAGCGCTGTTGATTTCGAGCGCGCCATTGACGTATTAAAGGCGGACGGGATCGTTCAAGACGGCGACTTAGTTATCGTTTCGTGTGGCGACACCAACCAGTTGGGCGGCACCAATACGATGAAAATATTACGTGTTGGTGGCGAACAAGCGTAATATTAAATGTCTCAATAACGGCAGCTTCGGCTGCCGTTTTTTTTGGATGGAGATCGAATGTTATGCTTAAGCCCAAAAGTGTTACTTGGTTAATTTTGTTGTATTTCTCTGTCATAAGTGCGGCTTTTGCATTGGAATCACCCCAATTCAAGGGGAATTGGGTGCAGGGCGGTGTGCTCGTTGGAAAAACGGAGCCGCGCACGACCATCGAGTTTAACGGACGCAATGTCCCGGTATCGGAAGATGGGGTTTTCGTAGTGGGTTTGGCTCGCGAAGCAGAATCACCAGCAGTCCTAATTGCAAAAAATGATCAGGGAATGTCAGTCAAATTTGAATATCCAGTAAAGGAACGCAAGTTTAATATTCAAGACATCAAAGGTGTGCCACAGCGAACGGTAACACCAGATCCGGAGCAGGTGGCGCGAGCGAAGCGTGAAGCGCAGTTAACCAATCAGGCTCGTGCTACTACCCTCGATGCAACTCACTACGCGCATGGTTTTGAGTGGCCGTTGTTAGGTCGAATCTCCGGCGTTTACGGAAGTCAGCGAATCTACAACGGTGTTCCAGGTAGTCCTCATTGGGGAGTAGACATCGCGAGACCGACCGGCACTTTAGTTAAGGCGCCGGCCAAGGGCGTGGTAACACTCGTACACCCCGACATGTTTTATTCGGGCGGTACATTGATTGTCGATCATGGTCATCGACTGTCTTCTACCTTCATCCACTTAAGTGAAATCTTGGTCAATGAAGGCGATCTGGTGGAGCAGGGTGATCCGATTGCTAAAGTCGGCGCAACTGGGCGCGCAACCGGTCCTCACCTCGATTGGCGAATGAACTGGTTCGAGATACGGGTTGATCCCACAACTCTAGTCGGCCCTATGCCCAAACAATAGCGTGGAATGAGCGCGGCAGTTCGACAATTGGCCGATATGCAGTTTGAGTGGTCGCTATAGAGACACTAGGGCGTCTCTCGGTGTAAGATATCGCCCCCGATTAACTTGTCATGATGACTATTATGATCGATAAAAAATTACTCAGTATCTTGGTGTGCCCAGTTACTAAAGCTGGCTTAGTGTATGACGAAGCGAAACACGAGCTCGTTTCGGTTGCTGCTGGGCTTGCGTACCCTGTGCGTGACGGTATTCCCGTCATGCTAGAAACCGAAGCGCGTAGATTGACTTCCGACGAGTTGGAATCTTATCGCACCAAATAATCCGGGCTTTGCCCAAGTCAACCTGTTAGTGGAATTCCTATGAAGAGCGCTGAAATTCGTAACGCGTTTTTGAAGTTTTTTGAAAGTAAAGGGCATACGATTGTACCGAGCAGCTCGTTGGTGCCGGCAAACGATCCGACGCTGTTATTTACTAACGCGGGCATGAACCAGTTTAAAGACGTGTTTCTCGGTAGCGATAAACGCGCTTATACACGGGCGACGAGCTCTCAGCGCTGTGTTCGTGCAGGTGGAAAGCATAACGATTTAGAAAACGTTGGTTACACCGCTCGTCATCATACGTTCTTCGAAATGTTAGGTAATTTCAGTTTCGGTGATTATTTTAAGCAAGACGCCATTCGTTACGCTTGGGAATTTTTAACTTCGAAAGATTGGATGGGGATTCCGAGTGAAAAACTCTGGGTAACGGTTTACGCCTCTGACGAAGAAGCCTATAACATTTGGCACCAAGAAGTTGGCGTCCCTGCCGAGCGAATCATTCGTATTGGGGATAACAAAGGCGCACTTTACGCGTCGGATAACTTCTGGGCGATGGGTGACACTGGACCGTGCGGCCCTTGCACCGAAATATTTTACGATCACGGACCCGATATTTGGGGTGGGCCACCGGGTTCGCCAGAGGAAGATGGTGATCGTTACATCGAAATCTGGAATAACGTATTTATGCAGTTCAACCGAACCGCTGACGGTGTGTTGCATCCGCTTCCTGCACCATCGGTGGATACCGGTATGGGGCTTGAGCGTATTTCGGCGGTTATGCAAAACGTTCACTCAAATTACGAAATTGATTTGTTCCAACACCTACTCAAAGCGGCTGCCGCTGCGACTGGTGCTCAAGATTTAGAGGACAAATCGTTGCGCGTTATCGCAGACCATATTCGTTCTTGCGCATTTTTAGTGAGCGATGGTGTGGTGCCTTCGAACGAAGGGCGCGGCTACGTATTGCGTCGAATCATTCGCCGTGCGATTCGCCATGGCAATAAGCTTGGGCAAAAGAAGCCTTTTTTCTCAACGCTAGTCGGTGCGTTAGTCGAAGTAATGGGCGATGCTTACCCAGAATTGGCAAAAAATCAGGTGCATATCGAGCGTGTGCTATTGCAAGAAGAAGAGCAGTTTGAAAAGACTCTCGACAAAGGCATTGCAGTATTAGAAGACGCGCTTAGCCGCTTAACCGGCGATATCATTCCCGGAAAAGTGGTTTTCACCCTATATGATACTTACGGCTTCCCAGTCGATCTTACCGCTGACATCGCACGCGAGCGCGGATTAAACGTGGATCTCGAAGGCTACGAAAATGCTATGGCCGAACAGCGCGCTCGCGCTCGTGCGGCAGGTAGCTTTAAAGTCGATTACAACGCGGCGGGTCTTAACTTTTCGGCCACCGAATTTTTGGGATATACCCATCTTGCCGAGAGCGGAACTGTTATCGCGCTGCTTAAAGATGGTCAACAGGTCGAACGCTTGCTAGAAGGCGAAGAGGGGGTTGTGATCCTCGATCGCACACCTTTCTACGGAGAATCGGGTGGGCAAGCAGGAGATTGTGGCTATATCGAATGCTCGGGTACTCGTGTTGAAGTTCGCGATTGTCAAAAACAAAACGGAATATTCTTGCATGTAGTCCGGGTGTTAGAAGGCGCTGTTAATCAAGGTGATTCGGTATCTTCTCGTGTTGATGCGAGTGTTCGACAAGCCACGGCATTGAACCATTCAGCTACTCACTTACTTCATGCCGCACTGCGTCAAATTTTGGGTGATCATGTAACTCAAAAAGGCTCTTTGGTCGATTCTGACCGATTACGTTTTGATTTCTCGCACATGGAAGCCGTCACTCGTGATGAGCTGAAACTGATCGAGAAAATGGTTAATGACCATATTAGAGCGAATACGCCAGTAGTCACCGAAATTTGCGACATGGAAACCGCCAAAGCGAAGGGTGCGATGGCGCTATTCGGTGAGAAATATGGCGATACCGTGCGTGTGTTAACCATGGGAATGAATAATTTTTCTGTGGAGCTCTGCGGTGGTACGCACGTTGAACGCACCGGGGATATCGGTCTTTTCAGAATCATTTCTGAATCGGGTGTGGCTGCAGGTGTTCGCCGTATCGAAGCGATTACAGGTGAGCGCGCGTTGCAATTGTTTGATGATCTTGAATCATTAGTCGATAGTGCTGTTCACGCTCTTAAAGCTAATCGCGAAACGCTTACCGAGAAGCTTGATGGTTTAGTTGCGCAAAATCGTAAGTATGAAAAAGAAATTGCAGCTTTAAAAACCAAACTTGCAACTGCTGGCTCAGGTGATGTGACCAGTCAGGCGCAGGATGTTAATGGTGTAAAGGTTTTGGTGCTCAATTTAGAAGGTGCCGACGCTAAATCTTTACGAGATACTGCAGATCAATTTAAAAATAAATTGGGCTCCGCAGTGGTTCTGCTTGCAACCGTTGAAGACAGGAAAGTGTCACTGGTGGCGAGTGTTACTAAAGACGTTACTGACCGCGTAAAAGCGGGCGATTTAATGCGTTACGTGGCCGAACAAATTGGTGGTAAAGGTGGCGGTCGCCCTGATATGGCGCAGGGTGGCGGTACCGATGTTGCGAAACTAGCGGAGGCCTTAGCATCTGCTACTCCTTGGGTTAATCAGCTTTTACAATAAGCCTTGTAGTAAGAATTGATTGGCTTTGAAGGTCTTGGCAAAAGAGAATCTAAGTCTGATTTTCTTTTGCTCTTAATGGGTTAACTTTTATTGCAATCTGGTGTTTAATTGCGCCCTTTGCGATCAAGTTAGTGATCGTTGTCATTAGTTAATTTAGAAGGATAGGCTGTAATGAGCTTATTGGTCCAAAAGTACGGCGGCACATCAGTAGGTTCTGTAGAACGCATTGAGCAAGTTGCAGAGAAAGTTGCGGGTTTCCACTCGCAAGGACACGACATTGTTGTGGTCGTCTCTGCAATGAGTGGCGAAACAAATCGTCTGATTGCGTTGGCTCAGCAAATCCAATCAACTCCCGATCCCCGCGAGCTTGACGTGATCGTTTCTACCGGTGAGCAAGTTACCATCGGTCTTTTATGTATGGCGCTGAAAAAGCGGGGCGTAGATGCTCGTTCCTATACTGGAACTCAAGTAAAGATCTTAACGAACAGTTCGTTTAATAAAGCGCGCATCGAAGAAATTGATGACCAAAATATTCGCGCTGACTTAAAAGCGCGTCGCGTTGTGGTTGTGGCAGGTTTCCAAGGGGTCGATGTAAACGGCAATATCACTACCTTAGGTCGTGGCGGCTCTGACACTACAGGCGTTGCACTGGCAGCAGCTTTGAAGGCTGATGAATGTCAAATTTATACTGACGTCGACGGTGTTTACACGACCGACCCGCGCGTGTGTGATAAAGCACGTCGTCTCGACCGAATTACTTTCGAAGAAATGCTGGAGATGGCTAGCCAGGGCTCAAAAGTTCTGCAAATTCGCTCGGTTGAATTTGCCGGTAAATATAACGTGCCACTGCGTGTACTTCACAGCTTTAAAGAAGGCCCTGGAACTCTGATTACCCTCGACGAGGAAAATAATATGTCTATGGAACAACCAATTGTTTCTGGTATTGCGTTTAACCGCGATGAAGCTAAAGTCACCATCGCTGGAATTCCTGATCATCCAGGTGTTGCCGCTAAAATTTTAACGCCAATTGGCGAAGCTAACATCGAAGTTGACGTTATTGTTCAAAACGTAGGAATCGATAACACGACCGACCTTACTTTCACTGTCAACAAAAACGACATGGCGAAAGCGGTTGCCATCCTAGAAGGCATTAAAGCTGAGCTTGGCGCGCGTGAAGTGCGCAGCGATGCAGACATTGCCAAGGTTGCTATTATCGGTGTTGGTATGCGCTCACATGCGGGCGTCGCTTCAAAAATGTTCTCAGCACTGGCTGCTGATGGCATCAATATTCAAATGATCAGCACATCAGAAATCCGTATCACCGTCATCATCGAAGAGAAGTATCTCGAATTGGCTGTGCGTTGTTTGCATACCGCTTTCGGCTTGGACGCAGAAGCTACTGTATAAGATTGAAAATTTATTGAACTCTTTTCTGTTAAAAAGCTCAATAAATTAACAATCTTACCTTTCATGAGGTTATGGGCTACTACTATTAGATAGCCGGATTGTGAAGGGAATTTAAAGGGGCAAAAGTTGCAAGGGGTGCAACTAATGTCCCTTACAGGATGAGGAAGGAGAGTACATATGTTGATTTTAACCCGTCGTATTGGCGAAACATTGATGGTAGGTGATGAAGTAACTGTCACTGTGCTTGGCGTTAAAGGCAACCAAGTTCGTATTGGTGTGAATGCTCCAAAAGACATCGCCGTTCACCGCGAAGAAATTTATCAGCGTATCCAGCGTGAGAAACAAGGTGAGGACGACGATCAAGAAATTTAATCTTGTTCGCTTGTTCAAATTTTCTTCAGTATCGTTAAAAAACGCGAGCCCTAAAAGGTTCGCGTTTTTTATTTGGGGTTTCAGCAGATCGTGGTGGCTAAATAATATTCTGTTAATCCCGCGATAGACGAATATTTTAATTTTAACGCTTTGATTTTTAGATAATTATGGTATGATGCCGCCCATCGAAACACACTGTGATTCGTAACGGAGAAGTGGCCGAGTGGCCGAAGGCGCTCCCCTGCTAAGGGAGTATACCTCAAAAGGGTATCGGGGGTTCGACTCCCCCCTTCTCCGCCATCATTACTAAGCCCAATCAAGATATTTGATTGGGCTTTTTTATTTCCTATACATTCACATTAGTGATCGTTATAGCTATCACTAAATGAGTTTTTCAATTTTCTGTTTTCGCCAGACGTACCAATAGAAAGTTAGAATTAAAACGAAAGTTACGATGAATGTCGCGGCGTAGCTGTACCAAATACCTGCCAATCCGATCGTGTCACTTAACCAGTACGCCAACGGCAGTTCCACAATTAGTAGCATGGCGAGAACGATAAACATTGGAATCCAAACGGTTCCGCTGGCTCGCATAATGGACGTTAAAATGGCAGTGGCACCGAAGAAAATCATTGTCCATAACGAGATGTGAAGTAGTGATTGACCAAGCTCAATGACGTTATCATCCGTAATAAACAATGCAATGATGTGCCTTGAGAAAAGGTAGCCCAATAGAATCAATCCACCCGTAAAAATAATATTGAACATCATGGCCGTGCGAGTGATTGCCCGAAGTCGATCGCTTCGTTCGGCACCAATGGCTTGAGCAGCAAAAATAGAGGCCGCGATACCAATCGAGAGTGCAGGAAACTGAATATAATTAATCACCTGTGTGATTGCGCCATAGGCGGCGGTAGCATCACTTCCGAAATTGTTAATTAAGCGAATGATGATTAGTCCGGCGAGTGCGGTGGTAATCATTTGCACCCCATTCGGAATTCCTAACTGTAAAATGAGTTTGAGCATTCGAGTGTGATGACGAATATGGCCAAACAGCTCAGTACCGAATTGTAAAAACGCATTTTTTTGTTTGAGATAAAACACGATAAAAATAATCGACACAATTTGACTTGCCAAAGTGGCGATGGCGGGAGCAATAGTGCCAAGTTCTGGCAGGCCCATCCATCCTAAAATGAGCGCAGGCGTGATGATAAGGCCCAAAATTATCGTCATCGTAAGAGCTAGTAACGGCGTAACGCTGTCGCCAATGCCCCTCATGGCTGATGTAATACTGATAAAGATAAAGGTGATGGGGCAGCCAGCCATCATGGTGTAAAAGTAAGGCTCGGCAAGTTGACTAATGTTTGTTGATGCGCCTAAGAGGCGTAATATTTCCGGAGTAAAATAAACCCCTAAGCTACCGAGCGATAAGCCCAGTAATAGCGCTAGGTACAGCATCGAACCTATGGCTTGGTAGAGTGTTTCTCGGTTCTTCGCCCCGTATGCTTGGCCAACCACAACCGTTGCACCCGCCGATACACCTATGATGAAAGCGATCAAGCAAAACATCACCGGCATAAAAACGGCCACAGCCGCCACAGCGTCGACCCCGAGCAACTGGCCCACGTAAATCGTATTAATGGTCATGCTGAGGCTTTGAAGGATATTGGTGCCGATTAATGGCAAGAGAAACATGAGAAAATGACGCCGTAGCCGGTTGCCAGAAAAAATATCTGTTTCGATTGAATTCGTCATAGTCTTGGGTAACCGGCGTGATCGTGCTTAGCAAATATACCTATAATAACCGTCCTTGTGGAAATAGGCGTAAAAGTCGCCTGCTTTTGTTGCGTGATTTCATTAGTCTAGTGCTTCGGTGCGAAACTGAATGGTCGCAAACCAATACTGACTTATTCGAATGCTTTCAAGTTGCCCGATATGGCAATGACAGACGTATTCTTGCGAGAAATTCTTCATGAATGAAATTATCTGCCCCCACTGCAATAAAGCCTTCAAGGTTGACGAAACCAGCTACGCCGACATATTGCGGCAGGTTCGCGACAAAGAATTCGATAAACAGCTTCATGAGCGCTTAGCGCTTGCCGAGGCTGACAAACAAAATGCCATTGAATTAGCCAAAACCAAATTAGCGGCCGAACTCGACAAAAATACCCTCGAGAAAGAAGCCGAAATTCAACAGCTGAAAGAAAAGCTCGAGGCTAGTAAGTTGGCTCAAGACTTAGCCGTGACACAAGCGTTAAAAAATATTGAAAAAGAGCGAGACGATTTGGCTCGATTAATCGAACAAATGAAAGCCGACATGCAAACACAGCAGAACTTCTCGCAGATAAAATTTGAGACAAATTTGCAAAAAACAGCCTCCGAAAAAGATGCTGAAATTGCACAACTTAAAGCTCAGCTCAATGCTGTATCAACTGAGAAGAGTTTGGCCGTTACCCAGGCGGTGATCGCTGTTGAGCGGGAACGAGACGAACTTAAGAATCATCTCGAGCGTAGTCAACTAGAAAAACAACTGGCAGAAACTGCCCTTAAAGATAAATACGAGACTCAACTCAAAGATCGTGAATATGAGATTGAACGGCTGCGCGATATGAAAGCGAAGCTCTCGACGAAAATGGTAGGCGAAACGCTCGAACAGCACTGTGAAATTGAATTTAACCGACTAAGGGCGACGGCCTTTCCGCGTGCCTATTTCGAAAAAGACAACGATGCGCGGACTGGCTCTAAAGGCGATTATATCTACCGAGATTTTGATGATAATCGGACCGAAATCGTATCCATAATGTTCGAAATGAAAAACGAGATGGATACCACTGCCACCAAAAAGAAAAATGAAGATTTCTTGAAAGAGCTCGATAAAGATCGAAACGAGAAAGGTTGCGAGTATGCGATTTTAGTATCACTTCTTGAGCCAGATAGCGATTTGTATAACTCCGGTATCGTGGATGTCTCTCATCGATACCCCAAGATGTATGTGGTGCGCCCACAGTTTTTTATACCGATAATTACTTTACTGCGTAATGCCGCATTGAACTCGATGCAATACAAAAATGAATTGGCGTTGGTTCGCGAACAAAACATCGACATTACTAATTTTGAGAGCGAACTTGAATCGTTTAAAACTGGATTTGCCCGAAATTACGAGCTTGCGAGTAAGAAATTCTCTTCAGCGATTGATGAAATTGATAAATCTATTCAGCGTTTACAAAAAGTGAAGGAGGAATTGCTCGGTTCGGAGAATAATCTTCGTTTGGCCAATAACAAAGCAAGCGACCTAACCGTTAAAAAGCTTACTAAAAATAATCCGACAATGGCTAAGAAATTCGCCGATTTAAGTTAGGCATGAAGGATTTAATAATGCCCATATCTACCAAGAACTCTATAGAGCGCTGATCTATCAATAATAAAAAGCCCCGCTGTGCGGGGCTTTTTATTATGAGTAGGTCGTTCTTACGTAGTTGCTTGATATACCTCAATAAAACCCTGGGTGCTATTCCAAGAAATTGAAGGTTGATCCAAATTTACATTGGTCGGGTAATACTTCGCGCCATGGCCAATTCTTTTTATGGCACACCTTATTTCTAGATAACGCTGAGCGCAGGGGCAGTTTGTAAGTTGGGACTTTGTGGATTAATTTTGCGAAGCAAAACCGCAAAGGCGCGACTTGCAAACTGTCCAGCATACGAAGTATGCGAGCCTGGCGCGATTTGTTATAGATTTTATTCAACAGCTAACTGACTATAAAAGTGAGCTATTGCTGTGCCATTTCTCAAAATTACATAGCCTTCCCTGGAAAAGGAACCAGTATTTTCACTGAACATTTTTATTTCGTCTTCCTTTTCGTAGTGATTCCACATGCAGTTAATTTCATTTTCAAATCCTGCTTTCTCTCCAAGTAAAGATATTAGCCTTGGTACGTATTCTTTATCGGGACCAGTATATTCCACTGGCAAATTAACAATACGTTGAATTTCCAGAGCATGATTAGTTAGAACGCTTTTGACCATTGCCTTAAAAGTTGTAGCTTCGCCTAATACAACTTCTTGAAAATTACCGTAATAACTCTCCAAGTTTTTATCCTCGTCCACACATAAATTACTATCTATGGCAAAAACACTGCTCGATATTGGAAAAATGCAGAAAATACACAGAAAGAAATGTTTCATGTCGATTTTTACTCTATAGCATTTGTATACCGCGCATGCGCAGTATCTATCTTGGTTTATTACTTAATTTACCAC
>JBJEWS010000004.1:98587-276606 GCA_051885175.1 Cellvibrio sp. | reverse complement strand
TCATATGGTGTATCAGGCTGTAAACCATACGTTAGCCGGTGGGAAGGCGATCTAGTCAATACATCTCAATTTTAAAGCCCCGCATCTGCGGGGTTTTTTTATTTGAAATTATAAAAGTCTTGTTAATCTGCGCTGTCACAGTATTGCAATAAAACTGCCATTCACCTGCCATAATAATTTCGTATTTTTCAACCCATTCTTAATAAACACGCCTATAAAAGGTGTTACTCAGGGTTGGAAAACATGAAAGTCAAAACTTGGGCATTCTCGAAAAAATCGTTAATTATGGCCATGGCGTTAGTATCTGGCGATATTGCGTTGGCTAATGACCAATCCACTAGCGAATCCAATATTCTTGAAGAAATCCATGTGTTGGGTACTCGCGGTGCATTGATGAATGCGATGGAAACTCAGCGCAACGCGAAGCAAGTTGCAAGCGTTGTTGACTCAGATGCGATGGGTAACTTTGCCGATATCAACGTGGCTGAATCATTGCGTCGTGTGAGCGGCATTATGGTTGAGAACGATCAAGGTGAAGGTCGTTATGTTTCCGTCCGCGGTATGAACACCGATTTAAATGCGATGACCATTAACGGCGTCAGTACAGCATCTCCTGAAAACCGTCGCGGCATTATGCTCGATGGCGTACCTACCGATATGCTCGATTCGATCACCGTTTTTAAAACGCTAACGCCGAATTTAGATTCAGATACTATTGGTGGCGCGATCAACTTAGAAACGATTAGTGCGTTCAAATACGACGGTCTTCACGCACGAATTAAAGCCGATACTTCGTATAACGATATGAGTAAAGACGGTTCAAATCCAAAGCTCGCTCTTACGGCGACGAATCGTTTTGAATTAGGGGATGGTGAGCTGGGGGTTGCTTTAACGCTCAGTGATCAAACTCGTCGAATTGTTTCGATCAACAACGAAACTGGCGGTTGGGGCGAGCAGGCTATTAACGAAGATTATGAAATGCGTTATTACGACTTGGAGCGTGAGCGCCAAGGTGTTGTACTGAATTTTGATTATCACAGTGCGAACGGTAACGAATATTACGCTCGCTTCTTCCACAATGAGTACACCGAAACAGAAGAGCGCGCTAAGTGGGAAGTTCGCCGTGCAATGGAAGAAACGCCAGCCATTGACGGAGATATTGCGACCTATCCATTCCAACGTATAGACACTGAATCGCGCCCACGCGTTGAATTGCGCAGCATTAGTTCGGCGCAAATTGGTGCTGAGTTTGAATTGAACGATCGCACCGATGTTAAGTTTGAGGTTTTCGGTTCTCAGGCCGAGCAGGACGATACTGACAAGTGGAACGTGATTTTCAGAAGTGACGAAATTGAAACATCATTAACTTACGATAATTCCAATCCGAAAAAACCTGTTATTAATTTCTCTGAAGTTTTTTACGATGCGCGCAACTTTAAACTCAATGCACTTGAGGCCGAGTATGCACTGACACAAGACCAAGACATTGGTTTAAAAGCCGACGTTACTTTTGAGTTGAATGACACTACTGAACTTCAATACGGCTTTAAGTATCGCGAGCGTCAAAAAGATAATGATTTTGATTTCTGCGGTTACGAGCCAGTCAACGATTCGACCTTAGACCAATACGCTCACGAAGTCGTGGGTAAATACATGAACAATATTCATGGCCCAGCGCCTAAAGGTTCAGCGGCTCATGAATTGGCTAAAACATTGGGTGAGGGTAACTTCGAGTTGTCAGATGGTACGGTTTGTCGCGCGCCGGGTAACTTGTGGACTTTAAGCGGTGACGAAGATGAAGAGTCTATCGCAGCCGACTGGTACTCCGACGAAAATATTCTTGCGACTTATGTAATGGCCACTACCGAAACAGAGCGCGCGATTTTTGTGTACGGCGTACGCTATGAGAATACTCAAGCTGAATTTCGCGGTAAGCAGTTCGACGGCGAGGCCTATGCAGGAAGTGTAAGTTACGAAAAAGATTACGACTTCTTCGCTCCGTCATTTAATGCGAAATTCGATTTGACCGACGACCAAGTTGTTCGCGTTGGTATTTTCCGCTCGTTAGTTCGTCCTGGCTTTGGAGAGTCTTCAGCGGGTGCGTCTATCGATTTGGCCGAGAATGAAATCTCTGGCGGCAACCCACACTTGGATCCAACTACCGCTTGGAACTTTGATGTGAGCTACGAGTGGTATATCGATTCTGAATCTATGTTGAGTGCGGGTATTTTCTACAAAGATATCGATGACTCCATCTTGGCTGTTGAAGCTGCAAATATTCAACTGCGTGGCAACACGTGGGATTTAGGCGAAACCTACGTTAACGCTGGAAAAAGTAGCATCGCAGGTTTTGAATTTGGTGCACAAACGGCGTGGGAAAACGGTATGTTAATTTCACTTAACTACACTTATGCCGATGGCACCACCGATTTACCGAGTGATTCTGCCTATGGTGTTCGTAGTATTCCCTACTTTAAACAAGCGAAGCACACGGCAAATATGTCGGTTGGTTATAACGATGAAACTTGGGATGTGCGTTTAGCGGCCAACTATCGCAGCGAATTCTTGGATTCAATTGGAGGCAGTGCTTTAACAGACCGTTATGCCAGTGAACACGTTCAGTTGGATTTAACCGCTAAATACAAAGTGAACGAACAATTTTCGATCAACGCTTCGGCCATCAACTTAAATGATCGCCCTGAGTATTATTACTTCGGCAATAAAAATCGTTTATCTCAGTATGACGAATTCGGCCGCACCTATGAGATTGGTGTGAGTTACACCTTCTAATCCCAATTGAATTAATTAACAAGCCCCAGTTTTATCGCTGGGGCTTTGAGTTTGAGTGTTATGAAAAAATTATTGATGGCAATGTTAGTAAGCGTCGCGGCAATGGCAGTATCGTCTCACGCGCTTAACATTAAAGATTTTCCACAGCCTAAAAATGCA
The DNA here is from genome assembly GCA_051885175.1 of Cellvibrio sp. Lineage (GTDB taxonomy): Bacteria > Pseudomonadota > Gammaproteobacteria > Pseudomonadales > Cellvibrionaceae > Cellvibrio. The sequence goes on along the minus strand of JBJEWS010000004.1, from coordinate 273,657 downwards.
CCGCAAGAAATTTATGCGGTCATCGAAATTCCGCAAGGCAGCTCCACCAAGTACGAACTAGATGCCGAGACGGGATTTTTAATTGCCGATCGTTTTCAATCCATGCCGATGATTTATCCTGCGAATTACGGCACCTTGCCGTCGTCGTTAGCGGGTGATGGCGATCCACTCGATATATTGGTTTACACCCGCGAAGCAATTGTGCCGGGCGCCTTAGTTAAAGTTCGCCCTATCGGTATCTTGCGTATGCGCGATGCCGGTGAGCAGGATGACAAGGTGATTGCTGTTCCTGCCGATAAGGTCGATCCTAGTTATGTGAACATTCGTTCGATTAACGATTTGCCTGAAATCGAACGAGAGCGACTCATCAGCTTTTTTAGTCTTTATAAAAACCTGCCTAAAGGCCGTAAAAAAGTCGAAATAGAGCAGTTGGCGGATGTGAAAGAAGCGCACAAGGTTATCAAGGAAAGCTTTGTGACCTACGCCAAAGATAAAACCCAGTAATAAAAAAGTCGCCGAGAGGCGACTTTTTTATTGGATCTACTTTTGAGAATCGGGTTACTCATAGTCTACTTCGCTTACCACCTCATACTTTGTTGTCTCTCCTCACGTGTACGCGCGTTAGGCCGCGAGCGCCCGGTGTGATTTCAACCAATTTTGCAGTTCCTCGACTCCGTCATGCCAAAAGCCTAGGCCAGAAGCTGAGTTGATATGACCCACACCTCTGAAGCGCACGTAGTCAGCCCCCCACTGAAGCGCAAGTTCTGCCGCTTTAATCTCGGTCAGCCAAGGGTCGTCGCTCGAGGCGACGATTTTCGCCAAGACGGGTAAACCCGTTTGCGGCAGTCGGTCGCGAATACCGAATTTGTCGGGATCCGCTGGTGCGACTAAGAATAATCCCGCGATTTTATTGGGATATTCTGCGGCCAAGCTTGCACTGGCAAGTGTGCCAAAACTATGCGCAATCACTATGGCAGGGCGATCAACTCCTTGTAGCGCCTGCTTTATACCCAATTTCCATTTATCCAAATCGGGCGTCAACCAGTCGTCTAGGCTTACTCGTCGAGCACCCGGAAGTTGGGTGTGCCAGTGGGTTTGCCAGTGGTTTTCATCGCTATTGCGAAGGCCGGGAACGATTACCACAGGGTAATCTTTTAAGATGCGACGCAGTTTATGAGGTGGCTGTAATAAAGTTGTCATGATTTAGACCCGAAAATGTCATTAATTTGTAGTCTAGCGAGGAGGTGATTTATTTAAAAAGAATACTTATCTATTTGCTTATTACCCTTTCAACTAAGGGTGCGAGAGAAAAATAGTTATAAGCTCAGAATTAAATAGTCTTTTTAGTTTTAAAACGATCACTTTAATATGCGCCACATCGTCGCCGAGAGGAGATGTAGTACTGGAGCAGAACTGCAATGAGCCGTTTAAAAGTGAAAGACAACATTGTGCCCCCAGCTGTGTTGAACGAAATCGTTGATGCCTTGAGCAACATTCAATTCGGTTCGATTGAAATTCAAATTCACAACGGCGTTGTAGTACAGCTCGAGCGCAGGGAAAAAAAGCGTTGGGATAAAGCGAGCCGATCTTCTATCGAACTGGTAGAGACGCGTTAACTTACCGAACGAATAAACGCATTTAATAAAAGTTTTTCGAAAGATCGAAGAGTCAAAAAGAAAAACCGCTTTGGAGATAGTCATGTTAATTAAAAAATTTCAAAAGACCGCACTAGGTCTTGCAGTTGCCACACTGTTTACCGGTTTTTCCGGGTTTGTGAGCGCCGCTGATGTTGTTGAAGGGCCAAGTTGGTACGGCCGTTTTAATGTGGCTTTGGCTCATACCGATTGGGAAGGCGTGCGCGGCGAAGAAGATTCGTGGGATTTACGCTCTAACCAATCGCGCTTAGGCGTGAAAGGCTCAATTGCACTGGATGGTTACGATTTTAAAATTATCTATGGCGCTGAGTATTTAGTTGAGCTTGCCGATACCACTAACAGCACATTTGGTCAGCGTAATATTTTCTTAGGCTTACAAGGCGATTGGGGACGGATCATCGCTGGCCGTCACGATACACCTTTGAAGCAATCAGAAGGCAAGGTCGATCAATTCAACGATGTTGATGCGGATATTGACCGTGTGTTCGGTGCGCACAACCGCGATCCCAATATTATCTATTACACCACGCCAAAATTCGCTAACGGACTACTCACCGCCAACATCGCAACAATTCTTGCTGATGACGCTGACATTGACGGCGACGGCGAAAAAGAAGATGGATTATTCGACTCGATATCGGCGTCGTTAGTTGCACAGCAGGGCGCTTGGTACGGTGCGATTGCGTTTCACACTAATGCTTCTTACGGCACCTATGCTGATGCTTTCACCAATATTCCAGAACCTTTAGAAGGCAAAGCGGGCGGTCGTCGCGCCGATGTAGTGCGATTAGTGGGCGCCTATGCCGGCGAGCGTTTTGAGTTTGGTCTTGCATTCCAACAAGCGGAAGACGTGGCCGATGGCGCTCGCGGTGAAGATACCGCGCTACTCGCGTCAGCTGCTTACAAAATTGACAAAGTCAAATTGAAAGCGCAACTCGGGCAAGTAAAAGGCGACCAGAGTGATGAAAAGCGCGAGCTTTATGCGATTGGAGCAGATTACAACTTCAATGCGAAAACGCGCGCATTTACTTACTACTCATCGTTAGGTTTAGACAAAGCTGATATCAAAGACAACACCTTCGCTATTGGTTTGGAACACAACTTTTAATTAGTTAATCACCGAGTGTAATTAATTAAGAGTTAACAGTTAACGCAGCTTGATCGCGTTAAAAACACAGCAATGAATAGCCGTCATTCATTGCTGTGTCGACGGCACCCTAAAACGTTAGTTTTTTTAATTTCAATTCTTAAGGAATATCCATGAAAAAGTTTGCTAAAAAAGCAGCACTTTTGGGTGCCGCCGTCCTCTTATCGTCAGTTGCTTTTGCGAAAGATATTAATTTATTAAACGTTTCTTACGACCCCACTCGCGAGCTTTATCGCGATTTTAATGCGGCGTTTGCCGCGCACTGGAAAGAAAAAATCGGCGATTCGGTTAAGGTCGATCAATCACACGGTGGCTCGGGCGGGCAATCGCGCTCCGTTCTTGACGGGCTTAAAGCCGACGTGGTGACGCTTGCCTTAGCGGGTGATATTGATCCTTTGGCGCAAGCGGGTTTGTTGCCTAAAGATTGGGTAAAAAGTCTTGCCGATAACTCGGCACCTTACACATCGACAATTGTTTTTCTCGTGCGTAAGGGTAATCCAAAAAATATTAAAGACAGGGACGATCTTGTTAAACAAGGAGTCGAAGTCATTACCCCAAACCCAAAAACATCTGGGGGCGCACGCTGGAATTATTTGGCGGCCTGGTCTTACGCCGAGCGTAAGTTAGGTAAGGATGCAGCAGGCGTACAGGAGTTTGTTAAACAACTCTACAAAAATGTTCCTGTGCTAGATACGGGTGCCCGTGGCTCGACAACGACTTTCGTTCAACGGGGAATCGGCGATGTTTTGCTAGCTTGGGAAAACGAAGCCTATTTAGCAGTTAATGAGTTGGGTGCGGATAAAGTCGAAATTGTAGTGCCCAGCCTTTCGATCTTGGCGGAACCTTCGGTAGCGGTGGTTGAGAAAAACGCAAAATCAAAAGGCACTTACGACGTTGCTAAAGCTTACCTTGAGTATCTCTACACCGAGGAAGGCCAGCGCATTGCTGCTAAGCATTACTATCGTCCGCGTCATGCTGAACTTGCAAAAGAGTTCTCTAAAAAATATGGCGAATTGGAATTGGTCACCATCGACGATTTTGGTGGATGGGAAAAAGCGCAGCCCGAACATTTTAGTGACGGCGGCATCTTCGATCAGATTTACCAATAATAAAAATAAAAAAATCCACCAAGTGTTTGAGCTTGGTGGATTTTTTCGCCTTAATTTTTTTGCGGAGTTTTTTGCATGACAGCAGTAATCACTCATGGTGATCCGCCAGCATCAACGAAAAAAGGGTGGCGATTTGTAAAGCCCTCGGTGTTGCCGGGCTTTGGTCTTTCGTTAGGTTTCGCCGCGCTCTACACGAGCTTAATCGTCTTAATTCCGCTTGGTGCCTTGGTGCTCAAATCGCTCGAACTTAGCTGGGGCGACTTGTGGAACACTGTGTCCAGTGCGCGGGCATTGGCGAGTTATAAATTAACCTTTGGTGCAGCTCTATTGGCAGCTACCATCAATTTAATTTTTGGTTTGATACTGGCGTGGGTTTTGGTGCGATACCAATTTTTTGGTAAGCGTGTGATCGACGCATTAGTGGATTTACCATTCGCTTTGCCTACCGCCGTTGCCGGTATCGCCTTAACCGCTTTGTATTCCACCAACGGTTGGGTTGGGCAATATTTAATTTTGTGGGATATCAAAATAGCCTACACCTGGTTGGGTGTTGTATTTGCGTTGGTATTTATTGGATTGCCTTTTGTGGTTCGCACTGTGCAACCAGTTTTGGCCGATCTTGAAAGCGAAGTTGAAGAAGCAGCGGCAAGTTTGGGCGCAAGCCGGTTACAAACGTTTTATCACGTGTTATTGCCTGCATTAATTCCATCATTACTTACCGGATTTGCATTGGCATTTGCGCGCGCAGTAGGTGAATACGGATCGGTGGTATTTATCTCGGGAAATATGCCTTTTAAAACCGAGATAACTCCACTGTTGATCATGACCAAGCTCGAACAATTCGACTACGCGGGCGCTGCTGCATTAGGTGTTGTGATGTTAATTTTTTCATTCATTTTGTTATTGATTATTAATTTGCTCCAGCATTGGAGTCACAAGCGAGCGGGAGGCTAAAATGGCTGGTGCAGCATCGAGTTTACAGTCCGCTCGCGGCACTAAAGTGGCGAGCGCAACACAAGAAGCCTTGTGGGTGCGAGTGGTACTAATCACCATTGCCTTAAGTTTTTTAACATTGTTTTTGGTTTTGCCGTTGGTGATTGTGTTTAGCGAAGCGTTCGCGCGGGGGCTCGAAGTCTATTGGGCGTCGATCACCGAACCGGCTGCTTTCCATGCAATCAAGCTAACGCTGTTGGCTGCAGCCATTGCAGTGCCGTGCAACTTGGTATTCGGTCTTGCCGCGGCCTGGGCTATCGCTAAATTTGATTTTCGTGGCAAAGGCGTTGTGCTCACGTTAATCGATTTGCCATTTGCGGTCTCGCCCGTTATCGCAGGGCTTGTGTACATTTTATTGTTTGGTCGCCATGGTTATTTCGGTGGTTGGCTGGCCGAGCATGATTTGCAAATCGTCTTCGCGGTTCCTGGAATTGTGTTGGCAACCGTATTTGTGACGTTTCCCTTTATTGCCCGCGAACTTATTCCTTTAATGCAGGAGCAAGGCAAGGAACAAGAAGAAGCGGCAATAACGCTTGGTGCAGGCGGTTGGACCATGTTTTGGCGAATCACACTACCATCGGTAAAGTGGGCTTTACTTTATGGAATGATTTTATGTAATGCCCGTGCTATGGGAGAATTCGGTGCAGTGAGTGTAGTCTCGGGAAAAATTCGCGAGCAAACTAACACTTTGCCACTGCACATCGAAATTTTGTACAACGAATACCAGTTTGCTGCGGCTTTTGCGGTGGCCTCTTTGCTCGCCTTTTTGGCACTGGTCACATTGATTTTGAAAAGTTTGTTGGAATGGAAAGCTGTACGCGAACAGGAATTGGCAATACGAGCTGCCAACGCACAACAGTAGGCGCGACGCCGCCCTTAAGCGAGAAAAGATTATGAGTATTGAAGTTCGTGGGTTAAATAAACAATTTGGTAGTTTTACTGCATTAAATAATGTTTCGTTAGATTTTCCTTCTGGCGAATTAGTTGCGCTGCTAGGCCCATCTGGGTGCGGGAAAACAACGTTGCTACGCATTATTGCGGGATTAGAAACCGCCGATACAGGCGCAGTGTTATTTCATGGCGAAGATGCCACTCATGTGCATGTTCGCGATAGAAACGTTGGATTTGTGTTTCAGCATTACGCGCTTTTCCGTCATATGACGGTGTTCGATAACGTCGCCTTTGGTTTAACGGTTCGCCCGAAAGAAACTCGCCCGTCGAAAGAAGAAATTAATAATCGGGTCCATGAATTATTGCGTTTGGTTCAATTAGATTGGTTGGCCGATCGTTATCCGCACCAGTTGTCCGGCGGGCAGCGTCAGCGAATTGCTTTGGCACGAGCGCTCGCGGTTGAGCCTAAGGTATTACTCCTTGACGAGCCTTTCGGTGCGCTTGATGCCAAAGTCCGTAAAGATTTGCGCCGCTGGTTGCGTCGCTTGCACGATGAATTGCACATCACCTCGATCTTTGTAACCCACGATCAGGAAGAGGCGATGGAAGTTGCCGATAAAATCGTTGTGCTCAACAAAGGAAATATCGAACAGGTGGGTACGCCGGACGAAATTTACAACAATCCGGCAAGCCCATTTGTTTACGATTTTATCGGTCAAGTGAATGAATTTCCCGTCACCATTAACGAAGGCCTTGCTTTGATTGGTGATCAGAGTTGGAGCGCACCAGAGTTTGCCGATATCGAGCGTGCCAAAGGGATCAGTTACATTCGTCCACACGATATTGAGTTGAGTAATCAGCCAATTCCCGGCGGATTTGAAACACGGCTCGATCATGTGAGCACTGCTGGCGCTGTATTGCGATTGGAGCTGCGTCATGGTCTTAGCGATACGCCTTTACACGTCGAATTGCCGCGGGCGCAAGAGCGCTCACTCAATCTCGATGACGACGCCGTGTTATATGCCAAACCTACCTATGTGAAAACCTTTATCACAGAAGAATAATTTGGCAGTTGAATAAATGCTTCTAAGAAAAATCTGACGAATATTCATTATTTTACGTTTGCTTATTCAAAAATAGTTTAAGCAACTGGGTCTGTCAGATAGACATGTTCAAAAAATAGACGATACTCAAAAGACGGTTCTTCACGGCTCTCACGGACAACCGACAAATTTTTGGATTTGTCGAAGCATGTCAAAGGAATGGGCGCGAGGGTAAAGCGCGAGAAGTGCGGAGCCGGAGTTGTATGGGTTGGTTACCCAAGTGAACTCCCCTTTTGTTATCTAGTATGGTCTTGACCGACATCTTCGGATGTCGGTTTTTTTATGTCTGCCGATTAGTGAGCGGAATGCTTTTTCGACCACTTGGGGTAGCGTTTGATGATTTTATTTGGGCTGGTGGTGTACCAGGCGTATCCGCGAATGCGTTCGATTGATACCTTTTTGAGATCAGTGTGAACCTGTCCGTCGCGATCACCAAATACGGGAGTATTACTGCTCAAGTCGTAAAATCTTCCCCACAAAGGCTCGGCACCTTTTTTCTTGATAATGTTCGCAGTTCCTCGCTCCCACTCAGTATCGAGAATGGCGGTTTCATTAAACCATTCCACCGCTGCGGTTATGGCCGCTTTAACTTCAGCGCTAGGGTTTTCGATCGACATTAAAACCTCGAGTACGTGCACGCTCTCGGCGGTTGCGAGCGACGCCATTTCGTAAGCGCGCGCCTTTGCTGGCTGCAAGGTTTTCGAATCATATTGGCCTGCCCATATTGTTTTTTTACCGTCGATAGTGACTTGAGTCGCGATTACACAATCTATGGCGCGATTAAAACTCTCGTCGACTTTCATAAGAAGTGCAGGATCGACCAAATTTGCGCCGTAGCGTTTCTCTTTTACGGCTTTTAATAATTTAATAATGTTCGCCATAAGCGCATCGTTAAAGGTGAGATGGTCGTGGTAACCGCCAACGAGCGGAAAATTTTGCGGCCATCCACCGTGAGGTGCTTGCGCCTTGAGAAGTAAGTTCAAACCGCGAACGAACGCGGTTTGATATTCGCGTTTTTGTGTGAGTGCGTAAGCGCGACCTAAAAGCTCAAGTTGAGTGATCGTGGCGTTATTGTCGAAAGTGGGAATGTAATTTTTTTCGGTGCCGTAATTCATACCCTTAGTGCGAGGAGTGCGCATGTCGGTACGCTTCGACCAACCGCCAGAAGGCGTTTGAAAGCTGAGGATACTGGTTAATAAGGCTTGGCCATTGCTCGATATTAAATACTCATCGGATAAATTAGCATCGAAGCCGAATTCTTTAGCCGGTGAAGGAGGCAAGGGCTTTTTCAAATTAAGCGCACGAATTTCGCCGAGCAGAGCTTGTTGGTCGAGTTGTCGTAATTCGTTTGAGCTAGCGTGGTATTTTTGCCATTGTTGTACATCTTGCTCGTTGGTTGAGGCCATGACGTTTGCAGCCGCCGTTAACAACAACATGATAAACGCGTAAAACGATCGAGAAAAATTGTTCATGAGGAACACCTTGGCGAAGTGATGGAATAATTGTTATTGGTAAAAAATACAGTGCCGAGGTAGTGACCGAATTGCCTTGTGCCTTAAGGCACAAGGCTTCTCATTATTATTTAGTAAAACGTATGCTCATCTCCTGGGAACACGTGAGATTTTACATCGCTAACGTATTGGGCGAGCGCCGACGTAATACTATTGGTCGCGGCTAAAAAGTTTTTAGAAAATTTTGGTGGTTGGGGTGTGAGTCCAAGCATGTCGGTAATGACGAGCACTTGAGCATCGGTTTTATTGCCGGCGCCGATTCCAATAACAGGGATGCGCAGTGCTTTGGTAATTCGCTCGGCAAGGTCATGGGGAACGCATTCAAGAAGCATAATACATGCGCCGGCCGCTTCAAGGGCGAGCGCATCTTGGAGCATTTTCTCGGCGGCGGCTTCATCGCGACCTTGAACACGGTAACCGCCGAAAACATTTACCGATTGTGGGGTTAAGCCCAAGTGGGAGCAAACGGGTACACCATTTCTCACCAATTGCGTCACTGTGTCACAAAGCCATTGACCGCCTTCTAATTTCACAATGTGAGCGCCAGCTTGCATGACCAGTCCGCAATTTTTTAACGCTTGCTCGGGAGTGGCATAGCTCATAAACGGCAGGTCGCTCATGATGAGCGATTTTTGGTTACCGCGCGCGACGGCGGCGACGTGGTAACAAATTTGCTCGACGGTGACCGGGAGCGTGCTGCCATGGCCTTGCACCACCATTCCTAAAGAATCGCCGATCAAAACCACCTCGACGCCTGCCTGTTCAGCAGCACGCGCGATAGAAGCGTCGTAGAGGGCGACGGTCGTAAATTTTTCGCCAGCACTTTTCATTTTGTTAAGGCTTTGCAAGGTGATGGGTTTAACCAAGGCTTGCGACGGTTGGCTTGATTGCGTCATAGCATCTTCTCTTGAGTGCGATGATCGGTTCACCCGATCTCATTAAAGCGCCGGAATAGGATTATAGTAATGACGGCCGGTTTTGATGGTTAAGATATGTTCGACCAACTGTTTAAAGTGTTCGCGGTTGCTGGCCAAGTTTAGATCCTGCGCGTTCACAATCAGTAGTGGCGCCGCATCGTAATAATGGAAAAACGCCATATAGGCTTCGTTGAGTGCAGCAAGATACTCTTGGCTAATGTCTTGCTCCATACCAACGCCGCGATGGCGAATTCGATCGCTTAATACGGGTAACGGTGCTTGAAGGTAGATCACTAAATCAGGCTTTGTTGATGCCGTAATCGTGCGTTCGTAAACTTTTTGATAAATCGAAAACTCATCGTCATCAAGCGTTGTGCGAGCAAATAACTGATCTTTGTCGAGTAAAAAGTCGGCGATACAGGGGCGCGACGCGCGGGATATTTCTTCTAACTGCGTCATTTGTTCTGCGCGTTGAAATAAAAAGTGCAGCTGCGTTGCAAGCGCGGCACTTTTAGGGTCGCGATAAAATTTTTCGAGAAAGGGATTTTGCTCGGGGTTTTCGAGCAGCATGTCGTAATTAAAAAGTTGAGCCAGATTTTTGGCTAAGGTCGTTTTACCAACACCGATGCAGCCTTCAATCGCAATGTAGCGGGGTAATTGCTGGTGACTTACATCTAAACCTAATTCGGCGAATATGGGGTCCACTAGATATCCTCGTGGTCGATGCGAAATATACCTTGATTACCGCAAATGCTTGCGGCTTCTGCCAGCGTTTGGCCGCTGGGCAAGACTAACTCGGGGGCTATTTCCAATAGGGGTAATAACACGAAATTGCGCACCGTCATAAAAGGGTGAGGTACGCGTAAACGTTCGGTGTCGATATGCAGGTTGTCGATGAGCAATATATCGAGATCAAGCGTGCGTGGTCCCCAGTGTTCGAGTCGTACGCGGTGATGCGCCTGTTCGATGGCTTGAAGCGCATCTAGGAGCGCAAGTGGCTCGAGCGCTGATTCAAGCTGCGCAACTGCGTTGGTGTAATCCGGCTGTTCGGGGCCAACGGCAACGCTTGAATAGAGGGAAGATACAGCGACGACTCGGGTATCTGGAATTTCGTCGAGCTCCTTTATCGCCTGCCTAATCTGTGCTTGTGGATTCTCAAGGTTGCTACCCAACCCAATAAAAACTCTTTTCACACGCGTATTCTCGACAAACTATTGGCTGGCACTACTTGACGGCTTGGTGCGTCTTGGGCGACGGCGGCGAGATCGATCACCACTCGAGGTTTGCGTGAGTGTTTTGACCATTCGGGCGCGTTCTTCGTCATCGACTGCCTGATAATGCGTCCACCAGTTGCCTAAGCCTTCGAGTGGCTCGCCAGCATCTTCGCGCATCAACAAAAAGTCGTAGGCGGCGCGGAAACGAGGGTGATCAAGTAAGCGAAGCGCGCGCATTCCTAAGCGGTTAGGTAAGCGTTGTTGCAAATCCCAGATTTCACGCATGGGAATCAAAAAACGCTTAGGAATCGAGGAGCGCGTCAATTGCTCGCTGATCACGTCTTGCGAAGCCTGATTCCACACTTGCGCTGGTGATGCAGTTCCCGCTAGCTCTTTTACGCGACGTTGTAGCGCGGGCCACAGCAAGGCTGCGTAGATAAATGCAGGAGTAACGGTTTTGCCGCCACGAATACGTTTATCGGTGTTGGCCATGCAAATGTCAATAAGCTCGGCCATGTAAGGCGGATTAGCTTTAAGAGCGGCATCTGTGCCGGGAAATAGATGCTGAACTAAGTCGTAATCGCGTAGCAAATTGAAAGTCGCTGTTGCGGATCCGCCCAAGAAGAGTTTGAGGATTTCTTCAAACATGCGCGCTTCGGACACATTATTTAATAATGGCCCTAATTGGCGGATAGGCGCGGCGGTTTTTTCTTCGATGCTAAACCCGAGTTTCGCCGCAAAACGCAGCGCTCGAAGCATACGGACTGGGTCTTCTTTGTAGCGGGTGGCAGGGTCGCCGATGATGCGAAGGCGACGCTTTTGAAGATCGCGCAATCCGCCGCAGTAGTCGATGAGGGTAAAGTCTTTGGCATTGTAATAAAGCGCATTAACGGTGAAATCTCTGCGCTCAGCATCGGTTTCTAAGGTGCCGTAGACGTTATCGCGCAATAACATGCCGTCATCGCTGCGAATTTGCTTCTGCGTATTTTCTTCTTGGCCACGAAATGTCGTGACTTCAATAATTTCACGGCCCATACGCACATGCACAATTTGAAAGCGGCGGCCAATAATACGTGCACCGCGGAATAAGCGTCTAACTTCTTCTGGCGTGGCGTTAGTGGCGACATCGAAATCTTTTGGGCTGGATTTTAATAATAAATCGCGAACGCCCCCGCCCACTAAATAGGCTTCGTAATTGGCATCGTGCAGTTGACGCATAACACGAATCGCGGCGGGGCTAATGTTGCGGCGTGAAACGTTGTGCTTGTCGCGCGGTATAACGATCGCTTTGAGTTTTTGCGCCGTCGGCTGTTCGTCGGATGTGTCTCCTGACGGACGGAAAAGATTAAAAATTCGTTTTAGCATCAAAGGATTCGTGATTGGGTGGATAAAAAGATAAGCCAAAGTGTACCAGATATAGACGAAGGCACGATATATAACAACCTTGTCGTTGCAGAAAGCAAAACGGGAAAGTCTAGGACTTTCCCGTTGGAGGGTAGCACCGAAGTGCTGCATGGCATTCTATGGGGGAGCCTCCTGGCTGACTCTTGCTCTTCCGTTATGCTACCCACCTTGCCTAGTCAGTTATCCGCTTGTTCGTTATCGCTTTTATTCGCGTTATCCTTGTTATTGTTGTTCTTATTATTCTTCTTACACTCTTTTTATTATTTGTTGTTTGTATTGTCTTTCTCGTTGTTATTGTTTCTTGTTGTTATGTCAAAAACGCTTTTCTTATTATTTATTGTTGTTAGAGATTGTTTTTTATTCTTATTGTTTATTGTTTTTATGCTTAATAGGGAGCATCAATCGTGCCAATAAAATAAATCTAAGCAAATTCAATGACTTAGGTTTTTTTGGAAATCGTTATAACAAATGGTTATGCCAGAAGGTGACATAAACAGAGGGAAGGGGTTACAACATATGGGAAGGGGTAACACAAACCAGTATCACTTTAAGGAGCGACTGGGGGGGGGAAATGCTATCAAGTTGGAGTGGATTTGCTCGCTAAATGAGCAATTCCATCTATTGATAAGAGTAGCTGAAAACTTAGAGGCTGCAATTAAGGTTTAGTTCCGACGAGAAGACACAAAATCTTGAAAAACTCTGAGGAGGCGAGGCCTGACAAATCGGCGCCCGCATTGAGCCAAGCGCCGATCCCTTTAAAACTTGTCGATTAAAATTTAAAACGTAGGCCCGCCATAGTGACAAGCGGATCGATAGTGACATCGACTTTCTGGATGCTAGCGTCATTCAATTTCACTTTGGCGGTAGTGTCTATCTTCATTTTGCTTGCCATTAAATGGAAGCCAATAGTGTCAGTTATCTGCACGTTTACCCCAACCTGCGCTGCAACCCCCCAAGAGTCGCTCAAGGATAGCCCGAGTTTATCGCCTGCTTGCATAACATTGAGTGACGTTAAGGTGGAGGCTAAATCATCCGAGGTTTCTTCGTCGAAAAACACGGTGTAGTTCACGCCTAAGCCGACAAAGGGCTTAATGGTCTCATGCCAATTAAAGTGGTACTGCAGTAACAGTGTGGGCGGCAAATGTTTGGTCTTGCCGATGCTAAGGCCGTTGATAGCAGAACCGCGAACGTGAATGTCGTGAGAGAAAGGCGTTGCGGCAATAAGCTCTAAGGTCCAATTGGGCGATAAAGCGTAATCCACCGATAAGCCGAGCTGAACATTATCGTTCACATGTGCTTGCGTTGAGTTAGTGGGAAGCCCCGCAACTTGCTCCACCACATCGAGTGCTGAGCTGGAATCCTTAGGCATGACGGCAATTGCGCCAATGTTAACTGAAAGATCCGCATAGGCGGGCATGGCGATGGCGGCAGAGGTAATCGCGAGAGCGCAGAGTGTGTGTTTCATAATGACTCCTTAGTGACGTTACGTGCATTGTGCGCGCTGGAGATTAAGGAGTTTTAATCTGGATCAAATAGCATTTGTGGAAGTGATGGGCGATTGATCAAGCTAGGGTTTTTCGCGTAAACCCTTGTTCGAGATCAAAAAAATCCCAAGCAAGGCTTGGGATTTTTTTGATCGGGTGTTTTATCAAGAGTGGGTTTACGATTGAGTGGTTTTGGCGCCACCTTTGCTGCGAGGAATGCCCAAGCGCTGACGACGCTCCCACAAGCATTTACGGCTGACGCCGAGTTTGCGGGCAAGTTCGGTCTCGCTCATGGTGTCTTGGTGCTCGAGAACAAAGCGCTGGAAGTAATCCTCTAGTGATAAGTCCTCGGTGGCCGCCTTGCCGGTGCGACTCGCAATACGTGGAGTGTCTAGCGCTGAGTCGCCATCGGTGCCGATTTCTTGGATGGATTCTAAATCGATGCTCAAGAGATGATCGCCGATTTCGGTGCTGTCTTCACACAGAATGACGGCGCGCTGCATGGCATTTTCCAATTCACGAACGTTACCTGGCCATGAGTAGCTCATGATGGTTTCGATGGCAGACGCTGAGAGTTTTAATTGCGGTTTATTGAATTGTGAGCAATAACGATTTAGTAAACTTTCGGCAATATGAATAATGTCGCGGCCGCGATCTCTCAGTGGTGGCAGCTCAAGCTGAACGACATTGAGGCGGAAATACAAGTCTTCGCGGAACTTCCCTTCTTTAGTGAGTTTGCGCAAGTCGCGGTGAGTCGCGGCGACGAGGCGAACATCGACTTTTCGGGCTTCTACCGCACCAAGTGGGCGGACTTCGCCTTCTTGTAGTACGCGCAATAAACGTGCCTGGGCTTCCAACGGCAGTTCACCAATTTCGTCGAGGAAAAGTGTTCCGCCATCGGCGGCCGCTACGAGGCCTTCGCGATTGGTTTGTGCGCCGGTAAAGGCACCTTTCTCATAGCCAAAGAGTTCGGATTCGATGAGAGTGTCGGGAATTGCTGCACAGTTAACCGAGATCATTAAGTGATTGCTACGCGATGATTCTTCATGCAGTGCGCGGGCAACCAGCTCTTTACCGGTTCCTGTCTCACCGTGAATCAGTACAGTGGCGTTGGTGGGCGCGACTTTATGGATGCGATTGTAAAGCTCGGTCATAACATCGGAAGAGCCGATGATTCCGGCGATGGTACTGCTGGCGGTTTGGTTAGTGGCTTGCTGGGTGTTTTTAATCGCGGCTTTTGCTTTTCCGATAACCCGTTTGACCGCATTGACCATTTCGTCGTGGTCGAAGGGCTTAGCAATGTAGTCCACCGCCCCCATACGCATGGAGTCAACTGCTGAGCGCAAGCTTGCGTAGCTCGTCATGATAAGAACAGGGGTATCGCCGGCGAGCTTGATCAAATCGGTGCCAGGCGCGCCGGGAAGGCGTAAATCACTGATGATGAGATCAAAATCTTTGAGGTTGAACTTGGATATCGCCTCTTTCACAGATGGCGCTTCGTTGACCTCATATTGGTTGCGTTCAAGCAGCTTTCTCAGCGCAGTGCGGATGATATTTTCGTCTTCAACAATCAGAATCTTACTCATGGCATTCTTCATTTGGTTGATCACAAAGTGTGACAAAAGGTACCACACTTGAGCTGTTGTGTTTAAAGGTAGCTGTGGTTATATCACGCTATCGGTGTATCTTGGTAACGCAAATTCAAATTTGGCGCCTTTTCCCGTTTCGGGAAACGCAGGGCTGATGATGTCCAAATGGCCGTTATGATCTTGAATAATGCTATAGACCATAGCAAGTCCTAACCCCGTACCCTCGCCAGGCTCTTTGGTTGTGAAAAAAGGCTCGAGAATACGTTCGATCAGTTCGGGAGCGATTCCGGTGCCTTCATCGCTCACCGAGATTGTGACGGAAAATTCATCTTCCGTGCTTTCAAGCATAACACGGCCTTGCTCTGGGCTGGCGTCTCTTGCATTGGAGAGCAGGTTGATGAATACCTGAATCATCCGCTGAGCATCACCTTCAATAACCGCGCTTGGCTCGATTTTATTGATAAAAACGACTTCCTGTTTGTCCTTCTGAAGGGACAATAGATTAATTGCCTCTTCGGCGCAATCGCTCAGGCGCACCGGTGTGAAGTCACTTTGAGAGGCATGACCAGCATGCGAGTAGCTCACCAGCGAGTGCACAATGCGGCTCACGCGATCGGTTTGGCTAAGGATTTGCTCGGCCGTATCCAGCACCGATTCGGGTTCGTCCGATTCGTAGCGAAGGTTTTGGGCCAGGCAAGCAATGCCGGTAATAGGGTTGCCGATTTCGTGGGCAACCCCCGCTGCCAATCGCCCAACCGAGGCAAGTCGCTCCGAGTGCACCAGCTCTTGCTCAAGTAGCTGAGTTTCGGTGACATCTTCAAGAATCATGACCTGATCTTCGGCGCCGCCTTGTGGCGATCCAATGATGTTGGCTTTGTGCAGGCTAATCCAACGTGGGTTGTCGTCGATACTGATTTCACGGCGGTAGAAATGCGGTTCGGTAGAGTTGGAAAATTCGTAAAGTAGCGCGCCCCAAGGCTCGGGAATATCGGCCAAATAAGAGCCAGTAACCGATTCGGACTGAATATTCGTCAGGTTCGCCATGGCGCGGTTCCACATAAGCACTTCGGTATCGCGGGCGAGAGAACAGGCCGCAAGCGGCAATCCTTCGAGTGTACGACGATGGTAAAGGCGCAGATTGTTCAACTCAGCCGCCATACCGGTTAAGCGATCTCGGTACTGGTTGATGCGTGTTTCGATCAAATTGATATCGACGGAATCGCCCGCTTCTACCATTTGTTGAGGGATATGTTTGTCCATAATTTCGGACGCGACATGAATTCCCATGAGGCTCGAAAGATTCCCTTCAATTTGGTCACGCAGACGACGCAAAGCAAAAGGACGGCGTTCATCTTCGCTCATTTTTAATTCGGCAAGCGCCACATCGACCTCTCGGTTAGCGGTCACGCGTCCTAAGGGTTTGGCGAGTCGCGCTTTAAAGTCGGCCACGGATTCCACGTCGAGTGTTAGTCGTACCGCGTGACTCAACTGATCCGCGGCGCACAGGTCGGCGCTATAGGCCTCATCTTCGGTCTGTTGGGTGAGTAGCGAAATAAAAATGAAGAGTAGGGTGTTTATGCTGAGTGACAGTAGGGTAATGGGTTCCCAATAGTCGCTGCCGATAGGGATTGAAAGATTGAGCGCCGCGATTGTAATGGCGTCGATATCGGTCACCATGGGAATCAGCAAACCGAGCGCCCAAATCATAAAACCAGCGGTTAATCCGGCAACCAGCCCGCGGCGATTACCTCGGCTCCAATAAACTACGGCAAACGTGCCTGGCAAAAACTGTAATGTGGCGATAAAGGCCGTTAACGCCAAATTCGTGAGCGAATAACCGTTATCGAGAATCCAGTAAAACAAATAACCGCCAAGGAATACGGCGCCGATCAGAACGCGGCGAAGCCAAATCAGCTGACGATATAAGTCGGTACGGGCGCGAATTTTGAAAGTCGGTAGTACCCAGTGGTTCATCAGCATAGTCGAGAGCGCGAGGGTGATAATCACCATGGCGCCCGTCGATGCAGACAGGCCGCCTAAAAATGCAAGCAACGTTAGGCCGGGGGAATCCATGATGATGGGGACGCCAAGTGGGTAGTATTGCACTGGCAGCGGAACCGACAGCTCGGCACCCGCCCAAAGAATTGGGAAGACGGGCAGCGCCATAATTAATAAAAACAGCGGAAACGCCCAAGTGAGGGCGTGCGAATTTTTCGTTAACGGGTTCTCGGCCAGACCAATGTGAAAAATGTGCGGCATGGTGACCGCGGTCGCCAAGAACACCAAAAGTAATGTATGAGATGAGGCTGCATTGATCGGGTTGTGTAGCAGAGCTAGGTTTTCGGGATGATCTCGCAGCCAATT
This sequence comes from Cellvibrio sp., assembly GCA_051885175.1. Lineage (GTDB taxonomy): Bacteria > Pseudomonadota > Gammaproteobacteria > Pseudomonadales > Cellvibrionaceae > Cellvibrio. Next base: position 256,276 of record JBJEWS010000004.1, on the reverse strand, counting down.
GTCCAGCCCATCAAGCCCGCCAAAAACGCCCCACACCGCAACCAAGCCAAGCGTGGCAAACGCGATAATTTTGAGCAGTGTCTCAAATGCCATGGCGGTGATTAAGCCGCGATATTGTTCCCGGTTGGCACCAAACGAAATGGTAAAAAAGGCCAGAAGTGTGCAGTAGCCGAGTGCCATCCAGTCTTTAAAGGCCAAGCCATTGCTCTCGAGTGGTAATTCAGGATTTTTGGCTACGGTTAAAATGTGCATGGTGTCTGCGATGGCCTGAATTTGCATTGCCATGAGGGGCAAGATGCCGCCCAGCATGCACAGTGTCGTTAAGGCACCCACAAGATTGCTATGGAAACGAAATACAAGAAGATCGGCTAACGAGTGAACTTGGTGACGTCGCGCTAATTCCGTCAGTGGCGCAAGCGCAACGGGAGCAAAAAGGAATAGCGCACCAGTGCCTATGTAATAGGCCAGCGCGCCGTAACCGTATTGGAACGCCAAGTCGACTACGCCATAAAAGGCCCAAGCACTTGCGAAAATACCCAAAGATGAAATGTAAGTGATGGGATGCGATGTAATTCTTTCCGATATCCAGCCGCGCTCGGTGATATAGGCGATACCAAACAAGGATAAGACATAGACAATGCCGATAATGGCGACGTAGAAAAATTCGATATTCATAGTGAAGTGTCAGCTAAATACGGAGTTATCGGCGCTTTTGTAAACGCATATGGCGAAGATGCATGCAGAATGCGACAACAATCACTATGCTCCACGCAATGAATGGGCGGTACCAAGCGCCCTCAGGATCCATAATCCAGCGAAATAAGGTTGGCGAGAACAGATACGCAACCAACAAGAGCAGAATGACAAGACGCTGATTGCTCATAAAGTAGCCTTTCGAAATTTATTTCAGAATTGGCGTGATTCTGCCTTAATCGTCGCTTATCGGCCAGCCATTTAACCCTGCGGCGCAAGTAAGCTCCCGAACTGTCGCTAAAAGTTACAGATTGCCATTTGCTGAGACGTTGTTGACTAACTAATTGATAATTAAGCCAATTTAAATTTTCTGTTCGACGGGTTGTTGCCGAGGAGCCGCGCCAATGTTTGCGAGATTGAACCTAGAGACGGCCCACTCAAGTATTGCTGTAGGCGGCACAGTGAGAAGGTCCAGCGGTGGGGATTGATTGAGAAATTGAAGTGCAGCGACGAGGTTAGCGCTTGGTGTGGAATTATTAATGGCTTGGGCTCGATTTTGCTTGCTGAGCTTATAGCCCGCCTTGTCAATCGCGAGCGGCGTGTGAGCGTAGCTTGGGGGTGTGTTGGGCAGAATGGTCGAGTCATTCAGTAGCTGATAGATCCCAAGATGCCTTGGGGTGACCTCCAGTAAATCGGCGCCTCGGACGATATGAGTGATGCCTTGGGTAATATCGTCGACTATAACCGCCAGCGTGTAACCATAGAGGCCGTCTCTGCGCTTAATCACCTGATCGCCCGCCTCAATACGTAAATTTTGGGTAACGGGTCCTTGAATTCGATCCTGATAAGTAACCGATTCTGGCAGGTGGAGGCCGGGAATGTCGTAAAGTTTTAGTCGTACAGCGGCGGAGCCGTCAACGTCGCCGCGGTTGCGGCACTGGCCATCGTAAATGCCAGAGAGTTCGCTTAAACGTTTGCGCGAACATTGACAGAAATAGGCAAGGTCGCGATTTAACAGGGTTTGAATAATGTCTTCGTAATGCGATAGCCGCTGGCTTTGAAATAGGGTTGGTTCGTCGCTCTCCATGCCATGTGCGGCGAGGCAGCGAATAATGGCCTCGGCAGCACCAGCTTCTTCGCGTGGAGGGTCTATATCTTCAATGCGGATAACCCACGATCCGCTATGCACTCGTGCATCTAAATAGCTGGCGAGTGCTGTTACGAGTGACCCAAAATGCAGGCGTCCACTTGGAGACGGCGCAAATCGACCGCGATATTGACTAGGGTAGAGTGAGGGAGGCATGTTGGCTGCAAAGGGATATGCGGGGCAGGAAAACAATAACGCCTGCGGGTGCAGGCGTTATGGGTGTTAGCCGCCGATTTGTTTTTCTTTAATCTCGGCTAAGGTTTTGCAATCGACGCAAAGAGTCGCAGTCGGGCGAGCTTCGAGGCGACGAATGCCGATTTCTACACCGCAGGTGTCGCAGTAACCGTAGTCATCGTTTTCGATTAGCTCTAAAGTGCCATCAATCTTTTTGATGAGTTTGCGTTCGCGATCGCGGGTACGAAGCTCCAAGCTGAACTCTTCTTCTTGGCTGGCACGGTCAGCAGGATCAGGGAAGTTGGCAGCTTCGTCTTTCATGTGGTTAACGGTGCGGTCCACTTCTTCCATCAGTTCTGCGCGCCAGTTGAGTAAAAGTTGTCTGAAATGCGCTTTCTGATTGTCGTTCATGTACTCTTCACCTTTCTTTTCCTGATAAGGAACGAAAGGACGAAGCGCGAAAGTTTCAGTAGAAGGAGTTTGTTTCGCCATAATTGAAGCGCCTCTATAGACTTCCTGATGTATTAACCTTGGCGATTAGTTAGGGTTTGGCCGCCGAGGTCTCAAATTTAGGGGAGGGCAAGCTATCAGATTAACTTCGCCCTTGCCAGTGTTATTTATCGCAATCAGATCGGGAGATTAGGAATTAAGGCAATATAGCCATTATTTCGCTATTTGCCCGAATTTCTTCTAACAATCTTTGCAAAGTTTTGCCTATTTAGACAAGTTTTCCGCCATATGAAGTTTTATCCAGCGACCTTGTTGTCGCGTTACAAGCGCTTTTTAAGTGACGTCCGGCTTGGCGATGATCAAGTCATCACCGCACATTGTCCTAATACAGGTTCCATGCGCAACTGCGTCGCGCCCGAATCACTTTGCTATTTGTCGCACTCCGACAGCCGCACCCGCAAATACCCCTATACGATTGAAGTGGTCACCACTCCCGACGGGCATTTGGCCTGTATCAACACCGGGCGAGCCAATGCGCTGGTTGCGAGGGCGATAGATGAGGGCGTCATTACAGAATTACAAGGCTATAGTGTTCGACTCGCCGAACAAAAATACGGCCATGAAAAATCTCGCATCGATTGGCTCTTAAGTGGCGGCTTGGTAGATGCTCGCCCTTGTTATGTTGAGGTCAAGAATTTAACGCTATTAGAAGACGGTTATGGGCAATTTCCCGATGCCGTCAGTTTGCGTGGCAGTAAACATTTACGAGAACTTATAGCACTTGTGGAAGAAGGGGCTCGCGCCGTGCTGCTATTTTGCGTGGCTCACTCAGGCGTCGCTAAGGTTAAACCTGCCGATCACATAGACCCTATTTATGGCGAGCTTTTACGACAGGCAGCCGCCCAAGGCGTAGAAGTTTTAGCCTATCAAACCCAGTTCGATTTTGAACAAAATGAACTTGTGGATATACGGCTAGTCCGACCTGTTACGGTCGAACTGATGCATTCAGAAATTTAAACACTGGCTGTTCATCAGTAGTTGGTTGGCGGAAATTGAGCAACCACGTCGCTGATGAGTTGAGTGAGTTTGGGTTCGTTGGCTAGAGTGAAATAATCCAGCGGTATGTTTTGTGCTGTGCCGCGCCAAATAAGTTCTTGGTTGCTGGCGCGTGAGACATCAATAATAAGCACGGCAGATACCTTTTTACGACCGTCCAGTAATTGGCCTGTGCCTAGGCTGACTCCTGCATGTCGGCCGATGGGTACGCCAATGCCAACTCCAATTCCCGTGCCTGCACCTTGCGTGGTGCGGCTAAAAATTTGAGCGCTAACGTGGAGGTCGGGTGCTTCGTAGCTACGATAGAAGTTTCGCAGTCCAAATTGTTGATCGAGAATTCGACTGATATAAGCAGGATCGGACAAACCTTGGATTTGGATGTTAACGCCACGAACCTCATAGGTTTTTAAGTCGTCAAATCGAGCGCCTGCTCGCGAATCTTGAGTGATTTTGGGTGTGGTGCTAGCGCAGCCGATCAATGCCATGCTGATGAGCAACAGTGCACAGGATCGGCGTAAGAGGGAGTGATAATTCATAGTGGTCACCTAGAAACGCTTTAATAATAAGCCTAGCAATATCGTGCGAGTTTAGCGTTATTTTACGTCTTACCGTGAGATTGCCTAGATTGCACGTTTACAAAACGATGCCTCGGGTTCAGACTTTGGCGCCTTTTTGCTAAACAATGTGAACCTATTAATAAAAAGAGTGAGTTATGGAGTTAGTTGTTATTTTGAAAGCGGTTGTGATGGGGATTATCGAGGGCATCACAGAGCTTCTCCCCATTTCCAGTACTGGACATCTGATTATCGCTGCCGATCTGATGAATTTTTTAGAAAATGAAAAGCGTGACGTGTTTGGAATTTTTATTCAAATGGGCGCAACGCTCGCGATCGTATGGGAGTACCGCCGTAAATTATTCGGCGGCCTGCTTGAGTTGAATCGTCCAGGGCCTGCACGAAACCTTTATATAAACGTCACTCTAGCCTTCCTTCCGGCTGCTATTTTGGGTGTGATGTTTAGCGATATTATTCTTGGCGTATTATTTACGCCTTACATTGTCGCCACTATGTTTATTTTAGGTGGTGTGGTGATGATTTGGATCGAGCGCAAGGCCTACCAGCCGCGGGTTCATGACATCGACGAAATGCGCCCGATGGATGCGTTAAAAGTGGGTTTGTGCCAAGTATTATCGCTGGTTCCCGGTACTTCCCGTTCAGGCTCTACCATCATTGGTGGAATGTTTTTTGGCTTATCTCGCCGTGCCGCAACGGAGTTTTCGTTCTTTTTAGCGATTCCGATGATTACCGGCGCCTCGCTTTTTAGTTTGTACTCTGCAAAAGACTTACTCGATTGGAATGATGGCGGCATTCTTGCGGTAGGGTTCTTTTCGGCATTTGTGGTCACGATTTTTGTGATGCGTGCGCTTTTGGCATTTGTTAGTCGTTATACCTACGAGGTTTTCGCTTGGTATCGTATCGCGTTTGGTGTGGCCATTTTGCTTACGGCCTATACTGGATGGGTCGATTGGAGTAGCAAGATGTAAAAAAACCGCCTAAGGGCGGTTTTTTTATCACCACGACAATTAACGCTGGGCGATCACTTATACAAATCGAACAATGCTGGTGTCTTTGTCACGGCTTTGGCCTGCCTGCTCCAGAGCCTTCAGATAGTTTGACCAGAGCGTCTCTTGGTTGCGCCCAAGTTCTGTCAAATACTCCCAAGTGTACAAACCGGTGTTATGGCCGTCATCGAAGTAAATTTTAAGAGCATAGTTACCAGCAGGTTCTAGCTTTTCGATTTTTACCCCGCGCTTACCCACTTGTAATACTGCTTGGTTGGGCCCGTGACCTTTGACTTCCGCGCTTGGCGAGTGAACCCGCAAAAATTCGGCAGTGAAACAGGGCGCAAAATCTTCGCTGAACACAATGGATAGCTGCTGGGATTGGTGATGAAATTGAATTTTTAACGGAGCTTGGCTCATGACGCACCTCATGCCCCCGTGCGGGGGCATTTTTAATCGGGCTTATGTAAATTACAAAATGTAACGGCTTAAGTCTTCATTTTTGGTGAGCTCGCCGAGATGCTCTTCGACAAAAACCCGATCGATCACGACTGATTTTTGACCATCGCCCGCGCTAAATGAAATTTCTTCGAGCAGTCGTTCAAGCAAAGTATGCAGGCGTCGCGCCCCGATATTTTCTGTGCGCTCGTTCACCTCGTATGCCATTTCCGCGATGCGACGGATGCCGTCTTGGCTAAAGCTTATATCTACGCCTTCGGTTTTAAGTAAAGCGATTTGCTGCTCGGTCAGCGAGGCTTTAGGCTCAGTGAGAATTCGCTCGAAATCGTCCGGTGTGAGCGCTTTTAATTCAACTCGAATCGGCAAGCGACCTTGTAGTTCGGGAATAAGATCGGATGGCTTACTTAAATGAAACGCGCCTGAAGTTACAAACAAAATATGATCGGTTTTAATCATCCCGTATTTGGTGGTTACCGTTGAGCCTTCGATTAAGGGGAGAAGGTCACGTTGAACACCCTCGCGAGACACATCGGCGCCGCTGGTGTTGCCACGACGCGCCACCTTGTCGATCTCGTCGATAAACACAATTCCGTTTTGCTCAACGGCTTGAACTGCTTGGGCTTTAATGTCTTCGTCGTTGACGAGCTTTTGCGCTTCTTCATCTTCGAGCTGTTTAAGAGCTTGCTTAACAGTTGTTTTCGTGGGTTTGGTTTTGTCGCGGCCCAAATTCGAAAACATACTTTGCAGCTGGCTGGTCATTTCTTCCATGCCTGGTGGTGCCATGATTTCCACGCCCACACTCGCCACGGGAAGCTCAATTTCAATTTCTTTATCGTCGAGCTCACCTTCACGCAATTTTTTGCGGAAGATTTGGCGTGTTGACGACTGGTGTTTAGTCTCTTCGTCGCTGAGGTGACGCGGCGGCGGGAGTAATGCATCTAACACCCGCTCTTCAGCGGCCTCAGCGGCGCGATGACGAACACTTTTAGTGGCGATTTCGCGCTGCATCTTAATGGCAATTTCGACCAAGTCGCGGATGATCGACTCTACATCCCGGCCAACGTAGCCCACTTCGGTGAATTTAGTGGCTTCCACCTTAATGAATGGCGCATTTGCGAGTTTCGCCAAGCGGCGAGCAATTTCGGTTTTACCTACGCCTGTTGGGCCGATCATCAGAATATTTTTGGGCGTGACTTCGTGGCGCAAATCGGCAGGCAATTGCATACGGCGCCAGCGGTTACGAAGAGCAATGGCGACAGCGCGTTTGGCCTCTTGTTGGCCGACAATATGTTTATCAAGTTCGTGAACAATTTCACGGGGGGTCATAGCAGACATACAGGTACTTCCATACGAGGGCTGATAAGCCAGGTCAGGAGAAATTAATAATCGAGCGCTTCGATGGTGTGTTGCTGGTTAGTAAACACACAGATATCGCCGGCGATGGTGAGCGATTTTTTCACGATTTCTTCGGCGTTAAGTTCGGTGTTATCGAGTAAGGCGCGAGCCGCCGCTTGGGCAAAATTGCCGCCGGAGCCGATTGCGATTAAGTCGTCTTCTGGCTGAATGACATCGCCGTTTCCGGTAATGATGAGCGAGGCTTCTTTGTCGGCGACAGCCAGTAAGGCTTCGAGTCGACGTAGCCCGCGATCAGTTCGCCAGTCTTTGGCCAGTTCTACGGCGGCGCGGGTGAGTTGGCCGTTATGTTCTTCGAGTTTGGCTTCAAATCGCTCAAAAAGCGTAAAGGCGTCGGCGGTGCCACCGGCGAATCCGGCTAACACTTGATTTTTGTACAGGCGGCGAACCTTGCGAGCGTTACCCTTCATCACGGTATTGCCCAAAGAAACTTGGCCGTCGCCACCGATTACAACTTGGCCATTGCGGCGTACAGAAACGATAGTAGTCACACGACTTCCTTACATTTTTTGCTAACAGAAGTCGTAAAGATGGGGGCGCAAAATCGGTTTTCAAGCAAGTAATTTTGCGCCTAGCCTATGAAATTAGCGTGATTTTGCTCGTTTTAAGACGAGCGCGTTATATCCCTCCGCAACGAGAGTTGCACGCGCTTTGTTGAGATCGGTCTGGTTTTTAAACGGACCCACCATCACGCGGTGCCACTCTTCGCCGCGACGAATTTCAACTTTTTCAATACGAGCGTCGAGACCGAGCAGAATGAGTTGGGCGCGCAGGCGATCGGCGTCGCTGTTCGTGGGGAAGGAGCCAACTTGCAGTAAGTACTCATTGGTGTCAGTGATCGCGGGTTTATTGGGCTGAGATTCTTCGCGATTAGGCGTTTCATTCGCGGGCACAATGGTTTCACTTTCTTGAAGTAATTTATAAAAGTCGAATCGAGGCTTGGGAACATTATTAGCGGGTTTCGGCTTTTCGGGTTTGGCAGTCTCTTCCTCTGGCGAAAAATATTTCATGGCGATATAGCCACTAAATAGAGAACCGACCAAAAAACCTGCGATAAAAATCACCCAGCCGGGTGTCTGCTCATTTTTGCTAGTGCGACGGCTACCGGATCGAGACGAGGAACGAGGTTTTTTAGCGTAATCACGACTCATGGAATGGCTTCTCAGATACAGCGGAAAAAGGAGCGATTGTACTGGCTTGGCAAGCCATCGTCACCTTAAGGTTGCGAAACCCTACATCTCTTGTGGATCTACATCGATATGCCAGCGTAATGGCGGGCGAACTGTCTTTTCTAGGTGCAATGCTGCGGCTTTGAGTAGCGGCTGAAGTAATTTGCGATTGGCGGTATTAATTTGAAGTTGATAGCGGAACCTGTCGCCCCGCTTTTCCATGAGTGCAGGAAGGGGGCCGAGATAGCTAAGTTCCGGAGTGCTTGGCATCTGGGTTTCCAGCCATTGGCGCACTTGCCGCAGCTGGTCCACTGCTTTGGCAATATCGGGACTCTCCATTCGAATTAATGCGAGATGACGAAAGGGCGGCATAAAAGTTAGTTGCCGCTCGCGTAAGATTTCCTGCGCTAATTGTGGGTATCCGTGCAGAGTTAAGGTTTGCAGAATCGGATGATCCGCGTGGTGCGTCTGGATGTAAACTTCGCCGGGCTTCTGCTCGCGACCAGCACGACCGGCTACCTGCAACAATAGCTGCGCCATTCGCTCTGTTCCTCGAAAATCGGTGCTGAATAGTCCGGTGTCGGCGTCGAGGACTACCACCAATGTCACATCGGGGAAGTGGTGGCCTTTTGCAAGCATTTGAGTGCCAACTAATATGCACGGTTCTCCCGAGTTAACGCGACTGAGAAGCTGAGCGAGCCCTTCACGGCCACGTGTAGAGTCCCGATCGACGCGAATCACAGGTGTTTTAGGAAATAACTGTGTGAGAGTTTCTTCGCTGCGCTCAGTGCCTTGACCCACAGGGCTTAATTGACGACTGTGACAGCTCGGGCAACTGGTAGGGACGCGCATTTGGCTATCGCAATAATGGCAGTGCAGCGCATAAGGTGTTTGGTGGAGGGTGAAACGCATGTCGCAGTGGCGACATTCCGCAAACCAACCACATTGCTGACACTCAATGCTAGGCGCATAACCGCGGCGGTTTAGAAATACTAATACTTGATTGCCTTGCTCAAGTGTATGGTGAATCGCTTTTAGGCTGGTTGCCGCAAACCCTTGATGAAGTGGGCTATTGCGTGTGTCGATTAATTTAAGATGCGGCGCCTGGGCGTTGCCCGCGCGCTGTGTGAGCGGCAAATATTGGTAGCGCCCCTGTTGAGCTTTATAAAGAGTTTCTAACGATGGGGTGGCGCTGCCAAGCACGAGCGGGACGTCGTTCAATTGTGCTCGCACTACTGCCAAATCGCGCGCGGAATAGCGAACGCCATCTTGCTGCTTGAAGGAAAGGTCGTGTTCTTCGTCGATGATAATGATGCCGAGTCGGTGAAGCGGGGTGAACAGCGCCGATCGGGTGCCTATCACTATCCCCGCTTGCCCACTTTTTGCGGCAAGCCAAGCATCTAATCGCTCTCTATCGTTCAGGCCCGAGTGAATCGCGGCTAACGGTGTTTTAAAGCGACGTGCGAAGCGCGAGAGTGTTTGCGGAGTGAGGCCGATCTCGGGCACTAATACTAGGGCTTGTCGGCCTTGCAGAAGTTGGGATTCAATCGCCTGCAAATAGATTTCTGTTTTACCACTTCCAGTGACACCATCAATTAATGAGACTGAGAATCCAGACTCTGGAATAGCGTTGAAAGCCCTCTCTTGCTCATCATTTAGTGTAAGTGGCGCCTCGCGAAGCTCGCCAGAAATGGCAGGTGAGCTGTCTGGTGTGAGAAAGAATGCCTCAACCAGTTCCTTATCAATTAGTGCTTTAAGGGCGGTGCGACTGATACCGGCGTTATCGAGTTCCGGCTTGGTGAGATAGTCACTTGATTGAAACCGATAAAGTAATTCCGCCTGTTTTGCCGCGCGCTTTAATGCGCCAACGGGTAAGCCTTTGCCGGTAAGCGTTAAGCGGTAAGCCTGTTGGGGGACGGGTGCTGCGTCTTTTCCTTGTCGCAATAATGTGGGGAGCGCCGTGTTTAAAACCTCGCCCCAAGGCGATTGATAGTAATCCGCCGTAAATTGACAAAGTGAGAGCAGGTCGGCCGGTAGGCAGGGTGTCGAGTCCACAATGGCCAAAGCGGCGCGAAGTTTATTAATAGGGATGTCTGTGGTCGGTTTTACTCGAATAAGAATGCCCACAAGTTCTTGCTTGCCAAATTGTACTTTGATGCGATAGCCCGCACTTAAGGATGCTATATCGGAGGCGGTAGCACTTTCGGGAGGTAGATAATCGAATAACCGCCTTAAAGGTGTTGGCAGCGCAATTTCTAAAATTGTCATCTTTTATATCCTGCGCTAAATAGACCTAGAGAAAACAACAACTTAAGCGGTAATTGGTGATTGGGCGCTTATTTTGCCATAGCTGGGCGGCCAATCAGCACAATAATTTTGTTTGCCTGAATGTCAAATTCTGCTAGTATCGCGGCTCCAAAAAATCGCCCTCTTAATTTAACCGTTGTGCGGTGCTCGGCAAAAGACCGGGTGGCGGCACAGAAAACGTCAAGGCATCATTATGAAAGCTGATATTCATCCAAATTACGTTGAAGTTGCTGTTAACTGTTCATGTGGCAACACCTTCAAAACTCGCTCTACTTTGGGCAAAGACTTCCACGTAGACGTGTGCAGCGAATGCCACCCATTCTACACCGGCAAGCAAAAAGAAGCTTCGACTGGTGGTCGTGTTGATCGCTTCACCAAGCGTTTCGGCAGCCGCATCGCTAAGAAGTAATTTCTTAGATGTAAAAAAACCGAGGTCATCCTCGGTTTTTTTATGTTTAAAATTTGGATAAAAAACCGGCAGCTGCCGGTTTTTTGTTTTTAGGTGTAATTAGCGGTTAGAAAAGCTCATCGGGTAGCGTCTCTTCAATTGATTCATCTACTGAGGATGATGAGGTTCGAGTCACATCCTCAGCGAGGAAAACCTCAAAAATAGCGTTAGGGTCGCCAGGTTCCGCAGGGTTTCCAGTCTCTGGGTCAATTCGTACCGTTACTATACCATCGGGTTGGCGGCGGAATTCTTCTAGCGTCCCATCAAGTGCTGTTCGCATGTAGTCGATCCACATGGGCAAGGCAATGGAAGAGCCATATTCATTGCGGCCTATGGGGGTGTTGGCGTCGAATCCTGCCCAAACCACGGTAGTAACTTTGGGGTTGTATCCTGCGAACCACAAGTCTCGTGGACCATTGGTGGTACCTGTTTTACCACCTATGTCGGAGCGACCCAAGCTTTTTGCTCTCGAGCCCGTACCGCGATTAATGACGTCTTTGAGCATCGAGTCCATTAAATACGCAATACGTTTATCAATAATCCGCTTAGCAGGATTCTCCGGAAGACCTTCACTGGTGCTATTGGCATCAGTCGTTGTGCTCACCAGACTTGTATTCTCGCACTCGTAGCAGACAGTTTCGGGCTTTTCTTCAAACAGGATGTTGCCCCGACCATCTTCAATTCGGCTCACAAGGTAGGGGGTGATCTTAAAGCCACCGTTGGCAATAGCGGCGTAGGCGGTCGCCATTTGCAGTGGCGTTAATTCGTGGGTGCCAAGGGCGAGCGTTAGGTCGCGGGGAAAATCTTTTTTATTCAAACCAAATCGCTCAAAGCTATCGAGCGCTGTCTGCATGCCAACCGCTTGAAGTATGCGAATCGACACTAGGTTGCGTGAACGGTAAAAAGCGCGACGAAGAAGCATGGGTCCGGTGAACTTCCCGTCATCATTCTCCGGGCGCCAAGCCACGCCAGTTTGCGTATTTTCGAGCACGATCGGGGCGTCGTTAACAATCGAAGCGGGGGTAAAACCGTTTTCTAAGGCTACTAAATAGAGAAGCGCTTTAAAACTGGAACCTGGCTGGCGAGCACCTTGGGTCGCTCGATTAAAGTTGCTCTGTTTAAAGTCAAAACCGCCGATCAATGAGCGAATCGCGCCGTTATTGGGGTCGATCGACACTAATGCCGCTTGAAGGGCTGGTACTTGAGAGAAATGCCATTCGCCATCGTCGTTGCGACTAACGCGGATAACATCGCCCTCTTTTAAGAACTCGCTAGCGCTTTTGTAAGCGGCGCCACGTCTGTTTTCAGAAATATAAGGACGAACACTGTTAAGGCCGTTTTCCCAATCGATTATCTCAAGATTGCCATTGCCGAATAGCACTTGGATGCTTTTGGGTTGAACACTAATTACCGCGGCGGGCACTAGGTCACCAAGTGTTGGGATATTTTGTAACGCTTCTTGCCAGTCTTCCCGCGAAGGATCCGCTGACATGCCTAAATTCTTTTCGGGGGCGCGATAACCTTTGCGGTTGTCGTAATCCATCAAGCCTTTTCGAACTACTTCTTGAGCGTGCTTTTGCAGATGACTATTAATAGTGGTGTAAACGTGGAGCCCGTCGCTATAAGCCGATTCGCCGAAGCGATTAATCACTTCTTGGCGAGCCATCTCCGAGATATAGGGGGCGCTCATATCGAGATTTGAGCCGTGGTAAGCCGCTGTATTTGGCTCGCTAATCGCGGCTCTGTAGCGGTGCTCATCGAGGGTGCCGAGTTCTAGCATTCGCCCCAAAATCCAATCCCGGCGAATCATGGCTCGACGCGGGTTAACAAGGGGGTTATAGCTCGATGGCGCCTTAAGTATCCCCACAATCATGGCATGTTGTGCGACCGTGAGCTCGTCGACGTTCTTGCCGTAATAAATCTGTGCCGCTGCTTGAAGTCCATAGGCCCGATTTCCGAAAAACATTTTATTGTTGAATAGTTCGAAAATTTCCTGTTTAGTATAGGTACGTTCAATTTTAAGCGACAATAAAATCTCATTGAACTTACGTGTTAACTCTTGGCGACGGTGCAGATAAAAATCACGCGAAAGCTGCATGGTTAGTGTGCTACCACCGCTTTGGATGTGGCCTGATTTCAATATTTGTGAAACACCTCGCAACAGGCCTTTAATAGAAACGCCATGATGCTCGAAGAATTCGGCGTCTTCTGCGGCGAGTAATGCGTTGACGTAATCCTGAGGAATCTGGTCAAAACGCAATGGAGTGCGACGTTCAGTGCCATATTCACCAATGAGCTTGCCGTCTTGAGAATAGATCCGCAGTGGCGTGGCAAGTTTTATCTCGTGCAGTGTATCTACCGATGGCAATTTCGGGTTCAGGTACAGATAGAGCCCGCCAAGTGTCACCAAAGTAACACCTGCACATGTGAAGGTGATCCACACTAGCACACAAAGAATCGTTTTAATTTTCAGCATTTTTTTTTAGAAATTAATGGGTTAGCGAATCTAGAAGAATTGGCCTGCATTATACGGATTTTTTAGCTGTTTACATATTCAGCAATTTAGCGCAGGCTAATTTAAAGTGATTTAATAAAAACAACGTCTAAGTTACGGAAAATGATAGAAAAATGGGCATCTTAAATTTTCTAGATCGAAAAGCTAAGCCGGTCGTGGGGCTCGATATTAGTTCCACCTCGGTGAAGCTGATCGAGCTCTCGCGCAGTGGCGATCGCTACCGTGTTGAATCCTATGCGGTCAAACCGCTTCCCGCCAACGCTGTCGTCGAAAAGAATATCACCGACCCCGCCGCGGTATCTGAAGTGATTCGCAGTTTGATCAAGCAATCCAAAACCAAGCTCAAGCACGCGGCGGTCGCAGTTGCAGGCTCAGCGGTCATCACCAAGGTGATCGACATGCCGGCGGAGCTTGACGAAGATGCGATGGAAAATCAGATCGCGATCGAAGCGGATCAATACATTCCGTTCCCTCTAGAAGAAGTCATGCTCGATTTCGAAGTTCAGGGCGTTTCCCCGCGTAATGCCGATCAGGTCGAAGTCTTGTTGGCGGCGTGCCGCCGCGAAAATGTCGAGACACGTGAGCAGGCACTCTCCGAAGCTGGACTCATTACCGAAAAGGTCGACATCGAAGCCTACTGTATGGAGCGCGCCTTCGAGCTAGTCTCGGAACAGCTCGATGAGCATAACGGACAAGTGGTGGCTATTGTTGATATCGGTGCCACTATGACAACGTTGAGCGTCTTGGTCGACGGGAAAACCGTTTATACACGTGAGCAACTCTTCGGCGGTAAACAGCTAACCGAAGAAATTCAGCGCCGCTATGGCTTATCTCGTGAAGAGGCTGGCTTGGCTAAAAAGCAAGGTGGACTGCCCGATGATTACGATTCAGAAGTGCTTGAACCTTTCAAAGAAGCTGTTGTTCAGCAAGTGACACGCTCATTGCAATTCTTCTTTTCGGCGAGCCAATACAACGACGTTGATTACATTATTCTGGCGGGTGGCGTTGCTTCAATGGAAGGCTTATCACGATTAATCGAAGAAAAGCTTGGCACTCAGACGTTGGTCGCTAACCCTTTTGCCCGTATGTCGGTGTCTTCACGAGTTAATGCGGCATCGTTGGCGGTGGATGCTCCATCGCTCATGATAGTGACCGGACTTGCGATGAGGAGTTTCGACTAATGGCCAAAATTAACCTCTTACCTTGGCGCCAAGCCTATCGCGAGCAAAAACGCCGCGAATTCATTGTGGTGTTAGCTTTGGTCGCCGGCGCTGCTCTGGTCGCGGCTTTTTTATGGAAAAGTAATTACGAAGCCAAAATCGAAAACCAAAATGCGCGCAATCAGCTGCTGCAAAAAGAGATCGCTATTCTCGATAAGCAAGTGCAAGAGATTGCCAAACTTAAGAAAACTCGTGACGACTTACTGGCGCGAATTCGTGTTATTCAAGGGCTCGAAGGCACGCGCCCATTGATTGTGCGCTATTTCGATGAGCTGGTTAGAATCGTTCCCGATGGTTTATGGATCACCTCACTCGATAAAAAAGGCAACACTATTTCTGTTGAAGGTGTAGCCGAATCCTACAACCGCATCGCCGGGTTTATGCGCAACATTGACGACTCCGAATGGTTTACTGGGCACAACCTCACATCTGTGGTGGCATCTCCTCGCGATGGCGAGCAGGCAAACAGCTTCAAAATGACGTTTTTGAGTGTTGAACCTGAGCAAGCTAAACCTGCCACAGAAAAAACCGCTGCCGTTAATGCGTCGCGTGGGAGATAAGAATAATGTCGATACAAGATTCATTACAAAAACTAAAAGAACTCGATGTTAATGACATTGATTTCTCGCGTGCCGGTGTATGGCCATTACCAGCGAAAGTGTTCGTCTGTGCGCTTCTCACGGCTGTTATTTTAGGCCTAACTTTTTATCTCTATATTGATGATTTGAAGATTCAGTTGGCCGGCGTTGAAGCTAAAGAAGTTGAGTTGCGTAACGTCTACACCCGCAAAAGCTTTGAAGCGGCCAATCTTGAGGCTTACAAAGCACAAATGGTCGAGATGGAAAAAACCTTCGAAGGTTTATTGAGTCGTTTGCCAGCCAAAAGCGAAATTCCTGGCTTGCTTGAAGATATTGGGCAGCGTGGTAGCGAGAGTGGATTAAATATCAACTCAATCAGTATTCAAAAAGATCGCGCTGCCGAGTATTACATCGAAGTGCCAATTGCTATCGACGCTCATGGTGGTTACCACGATATGGGTAGCTTTGTAAGCGGTGTTGCGGCAATGGCTCGTATCGTGACCTTGGATGATTTTTCTATCAGTTCGCGTCCGCAAAATAAATCACTCAATTTAAAAATTAATGCAAAAACATACCGTTATAAATCTCCCGAAGAGGAGGCTTCTAAGAAATGAAAATAACTAAAACAATTCCTATTTTGTTGTGTTGCGCATTTTTTATGACCGGATGTGAACCGGCCCAGCAGCACCAAGATATATTGGATTTTATGGCAGAGACCAAGCGCCGACCTAAAGGTGAAATAGAACCCTTGCCAACGTTCCATCCTTATCAACCGTTTAATTATGCGGCTATGACGTTGCGCAGCCCATTTGAGAAACCCGTCAAAATTGATGAGTCTGCTTTACGCGGTGGCCGTGCAGTTCAGCCCGATCTCAACCGTCCTAAAGAATATTTGGAATCTTTCAATATTACTCAGCTCACGATGGTGGGCAGCATTGTGAAAGATAAAAGTATTTGGGCTTTGATTGATTCGGGTGCTGGCGATGTAGTTCCTGTGACGGTGGGGCACTATGTTGGCCTCAATCACGGAAAAATTCGCTCCATCGCGCGCGATCAAATTGAAGTGTTAGAAATTATTTCTGATGGCTCAACAGGGTGGCTTGAAAACCCCAGAATAATCAAGTTAGTAGAAAAGGAATAAGTCATGTTTGCTCGTTCAATCTTGGGGATGAAAATGCATAAAGTCCTATGTCTGTTGGCAATCGTATTCGCTCCAGCGGCTGTAGCAAATACATTGCAAAAAATCGATTTTGCTCAGTTGCCGGGAGAGCGGTTTGAAGTGCGCCTTGGCTTTGACACTGCACCTGCTGCGCCTAAGGGTTATACGATCGAGCGTCCGGCTCGCATCGTGTTTGACTTTCCTGATGTCGATACCAGTTTGGTCGAAAAACGCTATCCATTGTCGGTTGCCAATGGCCAAAGTGCACTCGTACTTAGCGATAGCGAACGCACTCGGTTAATTCTGAACTTAAATCGCTTGACCGATTACACCAGCCGAGTTGAAGGTCACGAAGTGATTATTGAAGTAGGCTCAGCCGCGGCAAGCGGACGTGTGGCGGCAACTTCTGATTTCGCTATGGTAGGCACCGCCTCAGGTGGGTTATCAACTAGCGAAGCAATTAAAGGTAATCGCGTCAACAATATTGATTTTCGTCGCGGTGATGCTGGTGAAGGTCGTGTGATATTACAGCTTTCAGAAACCTCGGTTAACGGCAGTTTAATTCAAACCGGCAATGGCATTCGCTTAACACTTCGCGATGCGTGGGTTGCGCCGGAACTTCGTCGTCGTCTCGACGTGATGGACTTTGCTACACCAGTTTCCATTATTGCTACAGCGCAAGAAGGTGAAAATACGGTAATCAATATCAGTGCGAAAGGTGAATACGATTATCTCGCTTATCAAGCTGATAACGAATACGTTGTGAGTGTTAAGCCTCTAACTGAGCGTGAGAAACAAGATAAAAAACGCGAATTCGAATACACCGGTAAAAAATTATCGTTGGACTTCCAAGATATTGAAGTGCGCGCTGTGTTACAGATTCTCGCCGACTTCACCGAATTTAACCTAGTCGCTTCTGACACTGTCCAAGGTCGAATTACCTTGCGCCTACAAAACGTACCCTGGGATCATGCGTTAGATTTGATTTTAAAGAACAAAGGCTTGGACAAGCGATTAATCGGCAACGTGTTGATGGTTGCTCCAGCCGCTGAAATCGCTGAGCGTGAACGCCAAGAGTTAGAAACTAAAAAGCAACTAGAAGAGTTGACCCCGCTTCGCACTGAATACATTCGTGTTCGCTACGCTAAGGCGAAGGAACTGTTTGAACTCTTCCGCAATCGTGGCGGTTCTGGTTCAGGCGGTGGCAGTGGTAGTGCTGGAAGTGGTGGTAGCAATGCGACCGGCAGCATGTTGTCTGAGCGCGGTCAGGTTGTGGTCGATGATCGCACCAACTCGATCATCCTCACCGACACAGCCGAACGTATCGAAGCATTTAAGCGCGTTATCGAGCAAATCGATATTCCGGTTAAACAAGTCATGATCGAAGCGCGTATCGTAGTCGCCAATACCGATTTCCAACGTGAACTTGGCGTACGTTGGGGCGCGTTGGACGTGAGTGAAAATTCTAGCCGTATCGTGGCCGGTACCGGTAGCCAAACGGCGATCCGTGATTTCTTGACTCCTGGTGCGAGCGACCCTGTTCCTACTGTGAGCAACGTTGTGAACCTTGGCGTGGGTAACCCGGCTGGTAGCTTGGCGGTAGGTTATCTTTCTGATAACAGCTATCTTGATCTTGAGTTGAGTGCGCTTGAGAGCACCGGTTTTGCTGAAATTGTTTCTCAGCCTAAAGTGATTACCTCAGACAAACAGCCTGCGGTAATTAAAACAGGTTCGGAAGTGGCTTACCAAGAGACAGCACCAAGTGGTGGTACTACTACGGGCTTTAAAGAAGCTGTGTTAAAGCTTGAAGTAACTCCGCAAATCACACCTGATAACCGCATCATTCTCACCTTGGATGTGACCAAAGATTCGATTGCATCTTTGACAGCAGCCGGTGTGCCGACGCTGGATATCACCCACTTAAATACTCAAGTTTTGGTGAATAACGGTCAAACAATTGTGCTAGGTGGCGTTTTCTCCTTGGACGCGGCGAAATCTGAGAGTAAAGTACCTGTTTTAGGGGACATTCCTTTCTTAGGGCGTCTATTCAAGAGAACCCTTACGCGTCAAGACAAGTCAGAATTGCTGATTTTCGTTACGCCTAAGCTGATTGCGGATAATTTAACCAATTAATGTCTAAAACAAATATATATCTTATCGGCCCCATGGGGGCCGGTAAGTCGACTATCGGCCGCCTACTTGCGGCCGAACTTAATTATGCCTTTTGTGATAGTGACCGAGTGATCGAAGAGCGAACAGGAGCAGACATTCCTTGGATTTTCGATATGGAAGGTGAAGCAGGGTTTCGTGAACGCGAAGCGCAAGCATTAGCCGACTTGGCACTTCTGAACGACCATATTATTGCAACCGGTGGCGGAATTATTCTTCGCGAACAAAATCGTGAGGTAATGAAGTCCTCGGGTTATGTCTGCTATTTAACCGCTTCAATTGAGCAGTTAGTTGAGCGTACCGCGCGGGATAAAAAACGGCCACTGCTTCAAGTCGATAATCCTCGTCAAAAAATTATCGAATTGTTGGAATTTCGAGACCCACTTTATCGAGAGACTGCCGACTTCATCGTGAATACCGATAGGCGTTCGCCCAAAGCGGTTGCCCAAGAAATTATCAGTCTGATTCGCAACGAACAGCCGTGATCTGGGCGGCTCGCCGCCTTTTTGTTGTTAGTGATCCTATTGCCTATAGTGAGAGGGTTTACTCGCTATGGTAAAGTCGCGTTTTCAAAAGTCTGGAATTCCTATGTCAATGCAAGTTCTACACGTCGATCTGCAAGAGCGCAGTTATCCTATTTACATCGGTGAACAATTATTTTCCGATCCCGCGCGCCTTCATCAACACATTCGCGGCCGCCAAGTGTGCATAGTGACTAACGAAACACTAGCGCCCCTTTTTTTACAGCCACTGGTGGACGTGCTGAGCGATTATCAAGTGGATACCTGCGTGCTGCCCGACGGTGAAGCTTATAAAACGCTCGAAGTCTGGGGGCGGATATTCGATACCTTACTTACCGCACGACATAATCGAACCACCACGCTGATTGCCTTAGGCGGTGGTGTGATTGGTGATATGACTGGATTTGCTGCGGCGAGTTACCAGCGCGGCGTTGACTTCATTCAAGTTCCAACCACTTTGCTATCGATGGTGGACTCATCGGTGGGTGGTAAAACAGGTGTTAACCATCCGCTTGGTAAAAACATGGTAGGCGCCTTCTACCAGCCCAATGCGGTATTTGCCGATATCGGATTGCTATCTTCTTTGCCGGTGCGTGAATTATCTGCAGGCATTGCAGAGATTATTAAATACGGCCTCATCGCCGATTTGCCATTCTTTGAATGGCTTGAAGCCAATATGGATAAACTGATGGCTCGCGATATTGACGCGCTTGCCTATGCTGTTAAACGTTCCTGTGAAAATAAAGCCGATGTTGTGGCCAAAGATGAACGCGAAGGCGGACTTAGAGCCATTCTCAATTTTGGCCATACTTTTGGTCATGCCATTGAAACAGCACAAGGCTACGGCAACTGGCTCCATGGTGAAGCGGTTGGTGCCGGAATGGCCATGGCTGCCGACTTATCACATCGCCGTGGCGATATCTCATCTGAGGATTTGGATCGCATTTACCGTCTGTTGGAGCGCGCCGGACTGCCTAGCCAAGCGCCAGCCGACATGTCCGCCGAGCA
Organism: Cellvibrio sp.; assembly: GCA_051885175.1. Lineage (GTDB taxonomy): Bacteria > Pseudomonadota > Gammaproteobacteria > Pseudomonadales > Cellvibrionaceae > Cellvibrio. The sequence goes on along the minus strand of JBJEWS010000004.1, from coordinate 236,229 downwards.
ATTCGTTGAGCTAATGGGTGTCGATAAAAAAGTGCTCGACGGCAAGTTGCGACTCGTGCTTTTGAAGGCTATGGGTCAAGCCATTATTACAAGTGATATCGATAGAGCCATGCTCGATGAAACTTTTGCGCATTGCCGCGCTGCGGTTTAGAGCGGTATTTTTCGAGTGTATCGAGGTAAATTATGACTATTGAAACTCCCCTACGTGCCGAGCGCGATAGTCGACTGGTCGCACGTGGCGATGAGCCGTTGCAGGCCGGATTATTTTCAGAAAACTCTTTAGGCGTTCAAGAAGATGCCGGCGTGTTGGTGGATTACCGCCAACGTTACGGATTGCAAGAAGATCCGTTTTCTAACGATTACAGTTTTCCACTTTTTACCGGTGCAGGGCGACGCGAACTTTTAGATAAGTTGCTCCATCTCGCTCAATTTTCTGACAGCTTGTTAGCGGTTATCGGCGGTCAGGGAGTTGGCAAGACACGAGTTGCTCACGGGTTTATGGATTCGTTATCCGAGCAAGATTTAGTAAGTTATTTGCCGCTCGATGCGAACTCAAGTACCGAGGTAATAGTTGCCGCCATCGTCGAAGATTTTGCACTCGATTTGCATGGCGAACCTATCGTCGAGAATTTGGTGGCTGCACTCGATCATTGGCTTACAATGCCAGCGACCAATCCTGATCAGTTGGCGTGCGTTGTGATCGACAATGCTCATCTGTTGTCTTCAGAAACGCTCGATTTGTTTGTCTCGCTGTTGCGTCGTCACCCAAACCAAAATCGCTTACATTTTATTTTGTTTGGTGAGGCCGCGTTGAGTTTGCGGCTTAGCCATTTCATTCAGCAAGGTGTGAGCGTCAATTCATTCGAGCTGCCGGTACTTACGCCAGTGGAAGTAGTGGATTACCTGAACTTCCGCATGGAAATGGCGGACTATCTTGGTCCGGAAGTGTTCAACGAAAGTATGGTGAGTCCTTGGTATCGCCAGGCCGACGGTGATCTCACGCTTATTCATCAGCGTGCTCGTGAGCAATTGTTGCAATCAGTCATCACCCCTTCGGGTGCTATCGCGAAAAATCGTGGTTTACCGGTGCTGCATATAATGGCAATCGCGGGGTTAATCACCTTGGGGGCCATTAGCCTTTTGTATCTCGGAGACGATGAGCCTAGGGTTGAAACCGCTGCGGTGCCAGTTGCCCCTACTTTGGGGCGAGATCTTACTCGCACTACAACACCGGTCGAACCGGTGATGCCGAGCTTACCTCAGACTGTAAAACCACGCCCCGCGACCGGATTGCCTTCGGCGCATCAAACAGCGCCGACGCAGCCAGCGCCTACACAAAACCCACTACCAACAAGTTCAACACAACCTGTGGGAGCAAGTGTGCAAAACGCCAAGCCAGTTGAAGTCGCAAAAACTGAGCAAGTCGCAGCGGTCGCACCCCCAGTGGTTGAGCAAGCGCCAGAGCCGCAAGTTCCTCCTCAAGCACCAAAAGCGGTATCGCCTCCAGAGCCAACGCCAGCTCCTGTGGCTAAACCTGCGGTTGTTGCCAAACCCGTTGTATCGACACCAGCACCTAAAGCGTTGGCAGGCAAATCGGCTGATGAGCAAAAAATTCTCGCTTGGCCAAAATCTGGTTACACGATTCAGCTGCTGGGTGTGTCGAGCGAGACTGCAGCTCGAGGTTATGTGGCGAGTCAAAGTAATCGTGAGGATTTATTGTTATTCCGCTCGTTACGACAGGGTAAACCTTGGTTTGTGGTGGTAACGGGCCGTTTTAACACGTCGGCTGATGCCCGAGCGGCGATTGCGAAGTTGCCGGCTGAACAGCGTGATGCCGGGCCATGGCCACGTGAGATCAAAGCGGTTCAAACTGATATCTTGGCTGTGCGCTAAAAATGTTGTTGCCAAAGTAATAAAAAAGCGGCCTTGGCCGCTTTTTTATTACTCGTTTTCAATGAGTTCTTTGTAGTCGTCGGCGCTAAGCGCCTCTTCAAGTTCGGTAAGATCGTCAGGTTCAACGCGGAAAAACCAGCCTTCTTCGTAGGGTGATTCGTTAATAATTTCCGGTGAATCCTGAAGGGTTTCGTTAACCGCTACTACAACGCCTGAAACTGGGGTGTAAATGTCAGAAGCGGCTTTCACTGATTCAACAACCCCGACCTCATCGCCTAAATTGATGCGTGTGCCTACCTCGGGTGTTTGAGCAAACACAACGTCACCCAACGCCTCTTGCGCGTGGTCAGTAATGCCAACGGTAATACTGCCGTCGTCTTCGATGCGCGCCCACTCGTGGGTGCTGAGGTATTTGAGGTCGCTGCGAATATCGCTCATGGGGGAATCCTGTACTTAACACTGTCGTTTTAACATTTCGTGGAGTGATTTAGCGCTTTCGAAAGAGCCAAATTACAATGCGCGCAATCATAACAGGATTGCGCTTTGAGTTGATAACGCGCAGGAGAAAATCCTGCGCTGTCTGTTAGAAGAGGGTCAAAGGTGATCGAGAGGTCGATTAAGTTCGAATTATCACTCTTGGTCTTTCGGCTCCCGCTTGGCATCCACTTTGTCTTTAAGTGTGCTCGAGCGTTTGATAAAGGCATCTGGCGTGGTCTCGCCGGAGAGGCGTAGATACTCCGGCAAAATGTGACCCATGTAAATTTTGCTCGTGAGGTAGTGACTATTTTGATAGTTCTTCACCGCACTAAACGCCAAAATCACCCCTATGAGGCCAGCAGTAATAGAACCAATCAGCCACTTTCGAGTTGCGCCCATTGCACGAAGATGGAAATAAAAACCCCATCCGGAAATGATAATCGCCAAGACATCAAACACCAGATTAAAGCTGGGCAAGTTAAAGCTGTAACTGAATAAATTACCAAAGGCGCTAGTGATTTCGGCTAAGAGTGTGAAACCCGCGGCGATGGTGAGTTGCAGGAAGAATCGCGCTTGGCCATAAAAGGTTTTACCAATAATTGCTATGATGCAAGCGAACGCTAACACGATAAGTGGCATGGTGATGATCTGCGAAAGATAAGTGGTGACATCACTCGGCTCTGAGGTGTAAAGCCAGCGGCGACAAAACTCGAAAGCAGCGGTAAAAAATAATAACAATAGCGCGATTGGCCACAGCCGATAACGATAGCTCGCCGTATTAATTTTGGCGGCGCCCACAGCGTAGTCGATTGGACGAATGCGCAACTGTGTGCGCCCCAGTGCGAATACTTCATCGCCGCTGATAATTCCCGGATCGACTTTGGTATTTTTAATGTAAATCCCATTTGCGGAATTAAGATCGGTCAGAATAATTTCATCGAGCTGATTGCGCTCGATTTGCGCGTGCTGCGCATCCATAAAAGGATCGTCGACGATAATCTCGTTGTCGTAAGCGCGACCAATTCGAGCGGGCAACTGTGTGATTTTAATTCGCTCCGACACATTGCCAGAGTGGTTAAGAATTTCGACAAAAAGAGGAAGCTGACTCATTATTCTTGCTCCTCATCATGGCTCACTGAATCGGTCCGACGTGCGATACCGGTCATAAATTCTTGCGCGAGTTTTAAGCCGTTTTCGTAGGAGATTCCAAATAACTGCATGCTGCTAAGTAGCGTTGTTTCGTTAGTGTCGAGCGTGATTGCGTCAAAAGTCATGTCGTAAATGCCGGGAAAATTATGGTAGGCCTCGGCGCAGAGTAGTACGCGTGCAGGAGTGCCTTGCAGATCGACAAAATCTTCATTGCAAATGGCCGATGTGATGTTGGCATCTTTGGCGGTGCTGAATACGCGGTTATCAAAAATCATCTCGCGTACTTTGGCGAATTTCATGCTGTTTAAATTTTTATTTTTTATCAGCTGGTGTTGTAAGTCGAGGTAACCGATTTGAATGTCGTTGGAGACAAACACGCGAGACTCCATGCTACAACGAACACTCGTCGAGCTAATCGATTTGTGCGTGGTATTGCTGCCACCCCAACAGCGCATTTGCTCGGAGTCGCGAACAGGCGCGTCGAAATTTCCGAGTTTGCGCAGGTTAAACGGTGACTCTAAAACTTTCGCTGTAAGTACGTCTTGGTAATCCACCAGTTGCTTAGCAATGACGGGGCGAAAATCACTCGGCGGCTCGGGATTGCGCTCCACTTCGTCGAGCAGGCGCTCTAAATATTCGGCGGGAACTAAAAAACTTACCAACTCGCCGTCGCGCCTTGCGGCGACGTTGATTCCCGCTAGCTCGCCGCGACTATTAATCGTTGGCCCACCACTCATGCCCGAGTTAACTGCACCGGTATACATAAGTGTGCTGAAAAAACCGCGGTTGCTGGTACCGTTGTAGTTACCTTCGGTGATAGAGAATCCAAGGTCGAGCGGATTACCAAGAGAGAATAATTTTTCGCCCTGTTGAAGTTGGTTGATCTTGGCAATTTTATCGCGAGTAAAAAAGCCACTGCCTTCGATATCCGCTTTCACAATCGCCAAGTCCCGCGCGACGTCGATTGCGATAAGCTCGATGCGGCCATCGCGTTTATCGGTCGTAATGTATTGGCCATCGTAACTATTGGGTTCGAGCGCTAGGCGAGAAATCACGTGATAATTCGTCACTATGTAGGGGCCTTCACCGATAATAAAGCCCGAACCCACCGACGAGCGTGAGTTGCTTCCACGAGTCAGTACGCGAATTTGAAGAAGATCGGCTTTCGCAGCAGCGTAAAGCTTTTGTGCATCACTCGATGCGGTCACAGTAGTCGCTTTGGTTGCGTCCGCTGGAGTCGGGAGGCGCTGAGCAATAGCGTCGTGAAGCGGGAAAAATACACTCGAAGCCAGTAGGCACAATGACCATAAATGTCGCGGTGGTAGCGATCGAAACACAGTGAATCCTTTTAAAAAGACGAATAAATAAGTGACGTGGGATTAATGATTTTGATCATACACAGCTTTAAATAGAAAAGGAGAGCGTCGTGGACTATTTTCCTAAAACTCGAATTAGCCTCCAGGTTTTGGTGTCCTCGCCAACGCAAGGAGCGTGACGGATTTGACGCCGGTGTCAATTAAGAGTTCACTCAAATGTCGTGCCGTCGCACCGGTGGTGACCACATCGTCAACTAAGAGTAGATGCTCGTAGGCACCCGCGCGGCTATCGACCTTAAATGCTCCCTGAATGTTGCGATGTCGCGCATTGCGATTAAGGTGGCGCTGATCTTTTGTTGGACGAATTTTAGATATTAGTGAGAGCAGGGGTTTATTAAATGCTTGAGCGATTTGCCTAGCGACAAATTCAGCCGGATTGAAGCCTCGGCTAAACCGCCGTTGCACCATCGTGGGTACAGGGCACGCCGCGTCAAATATTAGCGCGGGATTAGCGGCTCGGCAGTAGTCAATGGCGAACTGAGACAGCGCTTTGCCGATGGTGAGGTCTTGCCGATCTTTGAATCTATGAACCAACCGATTGACAGGATAGCGAAATCGCAGTGGCACTATGGCGCGCTCGAACGCAGGTGGGTCTTGGTGACATTCGCTGCACACGCTTTTGCCTCCATCCTCCAAGGGCAAGGCGCAGCGTCGACACTGATCCACAATAAAGGGTAAGGCGTCTTGGCAATTAGAGCAGAGCCGAGAAGTTGAGTGCATCAGGCACAGTACGCAGATTTGTGGTGGGTGAAAAAATGAGAAGAGTCGCGCGCTCATTGAAACCTTTCCTTGGTTGAATATTGGTCTTTAGTAAACTTTTTGTTGTCAATTAAGTTGACAGTGGCGCTGTCATGTTTAATATGCCGCCTGTTATCTGCGCTCTTAAACGGACCTTGCCATGAATGCTCCTCTCACATCGCCGCTTTCGCTTGCTCAACCTGTACTTCGTCACGATTGGTCGCGGCAAGAAATTTTAGACCTGCTCGCGTTACCTTTTAATGATCTGCTGTTTAAGGCGCAGTGGGTGCATCGCGCGCATTTTAATCCGAATGAGGTGCAGGTGAGCACGCTTTGCTCGATAAAAACCGGCGCTTGCCCAGAAGACTGCGCCTACTGCCCACAATCGGCTCGATACGACACTGGTCTTGAGCGCGAGAAGTTGATGGCGGTCGAGAAAGTCATCGAAGAAGCTCGCCAAGCGCGAGATCAAGGCTCGACTCGGTTTTGTATGGGGGCAGCATGGCGTTCCCCCAAGGGGCGCGATTTACCCTACGTAATCGAAATGGTGAAAGGCGTTAAAGCCCTAGGGCTAGAAACCTGTATGACGCTCGGCATGCTCGATGCCGAGCAAGCTAAACAACTAGCTGATGCAGGCCTCGACTATTACAACCATAACCTCGATACCTCGCCGGAATTTTATGGCGAAATTATCACCACCCGAACCTATCAAGATCGGCTCGAAACTCTCGGACACGTTCGCGCGGCGGGTATGAAAGTGTGTTGTGGTGGCATTGTGGGAATGGGTGAAGAGCAAGTCGATCGTGCTGGTTTATTACAGCAACTCGCCAATATGGCTGAGCACCCGGAATCTGTGCCGATCAATATGCTGGTTAAGGTCGAAGGGACGCCGCTTGATCAGCAAGACGATCTCGATCCTTTTGAATTTGTTCGCACCATCGCCGTCGCACGGATTCTTATGCCCAAATCCTATGTGCGTTTGTCGGCAGGGCGCGAGCAAATGAATGAGCAGACCCAGGCCTTGGCATTCTTAGCGGGCGCCAATTCAATTTTCTACGGTGAAAAATTACTGACGACGGCCAACCCCGAGAGCCACCGAGATCGCCAGTTATTCAATAAATTGGGTATCAATCTTGAGGCGCGCGAGTTGGCCGAGTCGACTGTAAATCAAGCGCCTGCTTCTTCCTTGTTTTACCCCGCGTAGTGTCAATGGAACCGATGTTAAATTGCGACTCGTCGCTATTGGATTTTCTCGATAGGGCACTTGTCGAGCGTAAGCGGCAACAGCTTTACCGCGAGAGACAGTCACTCAGCTCGCCGCAGGGTGCGATTATTGTTCGAGGTGGCAAGAGGCTAATTAATTTTTCAAGCAACGATTATTTGGGGCTTGCGAATCATCCCGCGTTAATTGAAGCGGCATCGACAGCAGCAGGGCATGCCGGTGTTGGCAGCGGTGCCTCGCATTTGGTGGTGGGGCACCACGATTATCATCACCAACTCGAAATGGCGTTAGCGAAGCGAACCGGACGCGACGCCGCACTATTATTTTCATCGGGCTTTAGTGCAAATCTCGGTGTGATATCGGCGCTAATGAATCGCCACGATGAGGTGTTTGAAGATCGGCTCAATCATGCGTCTTTAATTGACGGCGCCAAATTAAGCGGAGCGAAGTTGACGCGTTTTCGCCATCAGGATCTTGCGCACTTAGCTCAATGTCTTGAGCGCTCTTCAGCGAGAAAAAAGCTAATAGTCGTCGACAGTGTTTACAGTATGGACGGTGATATGGCGCCGCTAAAGGAATTAGCAGCGCTGGCCAAGAAACATCAGGCGTGGCTCATGGTTGATGATGCACACGGCTTTGGATGGATGGGTAAGACCGGTGCCGGAATTACCGACCAATTAAATCTTACGCAAACTGATGTTCCGATTTTGATGGGCACTTTGGGAAAAGCGCTTGGCACCTACGGCGCTTTTATTGCGGGAAGCCAAGCACTTATCGACTACTTGGTGCAATTTGCTCGACCATACATTTACTCCACCGCCATGCCGCCGCTGGTCGCCGCTGCCACTTTAGCGTCGTTGCAAATTCTTGATAGCGAGCAATGGCGACGTGCGAAATTAATAGCGCTCGTCGACCAGTTTCGGCTTCTTGCACTCGAACAAGGCTTGCCACTTCTCACATCCTCCACGCCGATTCAGCCTATGTTGACCGGATCTGCCGAGCGCGCACTTTTCATCGCGAAGCGAATGCAGCAAGCCGGATATCTCACAGTGGCGATTCGTCCGCCTACAGTACCCGAAGGTGCTTCGCGCCTTAGAATCACTTTAACCGCAGCGCATACTTTCGAGCAGGTGAGCGATTTGGTCGCTGCTCTCGCCCGTGTTTGGGCAGAGTCCAGGGAAGTAGGCGAACAAGATGGTTTTTAATATCGTGCTCATTCCGGGTTTTGCCTGCTCTGGCCAGCTTATGCAACCCTTGGCGGATGCCTTGCTGCCGTTTGGTAGGGTGAAAATTCTAGAGCTGCCGGCAATCGGTGATACTCCTGCCGCGGAGCCTTTGTCGTTAGCGAGTTTGATGCGCTACCTCGACGAGCAAATTCTTGAACCGTCCCTTTTAATCGGCTGGAGTTTGGGCGGAATGCTGGCCGCATGTTTCGCACAGCGGCATCCTCATAAAGTAAAAGCGCTTGTCACTCTCGCGACTAACGCAAGCTTTGTTAAACGCGGTGCTTACGCGGCGGCCATGGATGTTGAAACAAATTTTGCGTTTAACCGTGAATTTGAGAGCAACGCGATTGCAACCCTCACTCGTTTTTACGGATTAATGGTGCAGGGTGATTCGCGGGCGCGTTATTGGCTCAAATATCTTCGTGACCAATCCATTTCTATTAACCCTCATTGGCAAACTTATTTAACGCTTTTATCGCAATTGGATAATCGCGAAATTTTAAAAGGTTTCGATAAGCCGTGTCTTCATTTGTTAGCAGAAAAAGATGCGCTAGTGCCTAAGTCGGCGGCGGTTGCGCTACGACATCTCAACCCTTCACACGAGGTGCGTTTGCTATTGGGATGCGCGCATCACTTTCCATTAAGCGCGCCTTATTTGATTGTGAAACAAATGCAGGATGCTCAAATACTTCCGTGTTGCGAATTGGTGGAATCACGTGCGCTTAAAACCGAGGTCGCAGAATGACGGCGCAGCTTCACAAGCTCAATAAATCGCGCGTGGCGACATCGTTTTCCCGAGCGGCGACAACCTATGACGCTTGTGCGCATTTGCAAATTGCTGTTGGCGAACAGCTGTGGCAGTTGCGTCGCGCCGGCGAGACTTATTCACGCACGATGGATTTAGGCTGTGGAACCGGTAATTTCACTCACTACTTGACGGCTTGTTCAAATCAAGTGGTAGCAGTGGATTTAGCTGAAGGGATGTTGCGCAAAGCGCGTCAAAAGCACGGTATTTTCGAATCCTGTTCAACCCGCTCCGTGGATATTCACTACATCGCGGCCGATGCGGAGTCTTTGTCGTTCGCGCCCAATTCGATCGACTTTATTTTTTCAAGTCTTGCGCTTCAGTGGTGCCAGCAATTGCCTGAGCTTGCCGATTCACTACATCGGGTGCTTGCTAAAAATGGCCAGGTCGCGATTGCCACTTTGGGACCGGACACGTTGCATGAACTGCGCACGGCGTGGGGCAAGATTGATAAGTTTGTACATGTTAATCGCTTCGAGTCGGAAGCCGCTTTTTTATCGCCATTTTTAATGCGTAATTTTCGCGTAGATAGGGCATACACTGAACGACGAATTCTTCACTACCCAACACTTGCGACATTACTTCGCGAGTTAAAGGCGCTCGGCGTGACCAATGCCAATCGAGGTCAAGCGCAAGGGCTTGCGGGTAAGCGTCAATTCGAGCAGCTCGCATCCGCGTACGAGGCTGCCCGCTGCGATTCGGGTTTACCGGTTACCTATCAGGTTCATTACGTGCTTTTGCGAAAAATTGAAGCCTGAACTTGATCGACCCGACGATTGCAACTTTTAAAGAGGTATTGATGAATCAGCGTGCATTTTTTGTTGCCGGCACAGATACGGATGCGGGTAAAACATTTGTCAGTGCGGCTTTGTTGCATGCTGCCGCAAATACAGGGCGCTCAACTTTAGGTTTAAAACCGATTGCATCGGGTTCTCGCGAGACCCCAGTTGGCCGGCGTAACCAAGATGCCGAAGTCTTGATGGATGCTGCCACTTGTAAATTAACTTACGAGCAAATCAACCCCGTCGCGCTAATGGCACCGACTGCGCCTCATATCGCTGCAATGTGGGAAGGGCGACGGCTCAGCTCCGAGCGCCTTGTGGGGTTTACCCGTGCGAGCCTTCGGGAGGCGGATTTCACCATCGTCGAGGGGGCGGGCGGTTGGTCCGTTCCGTTGAATAAACAAGAGACACTAGCAACCTTCGCCCAGACTCTGGGCTTGCCGGTGATTTTGGTGGTGGGGGTGAAACTAGGTTGCATCAACCACGCCGTTTTAACGGCACAGGCGATTATTCGCGATGGATTGTCGATTGCCGGTTGGGTGGCTAATGGCTATGCCGACGATATGTTGGCCTTGCGAGAGACGCTTGACTGTTTGCGCGAGATGATCCCGGCGCCTTGTCTTGGCGAGGTGCCAAAACTTTCCCCTGCCAATCCAGCACTGGCTGCAAAATATTTGGACGTAAGCGTTTTGTGTTCCTAATATAGCGCCCTTTATTCGAGCGAGGATTAAAGGCGCTATGAAACGCATTAGCTGGTTGAAGCAATTAGGGCAGATTTGCGTGTTGCTCGTCACGCTGGCCGCCTGTACATCACAACAAAAAATTCCGGCCGAATTACTCGACGAACCAGTGCATCGCATTTATGTGGTGAGTGAAAAATGGCATAGCAGTCTCCTCATCGATGCCGCTGATATGTTGCCTTATGCACATCATTTGAAAGACGACATTAAGCCCTATCGGCAGATCTGTGTGGGTTGGGGCGACGGCGACTACTTTACAGGTAAGGATAAAAGCGTACCCACGGCCATCAAAGCATTAGTGAGCTCCGAGTATTCGGCCTTGCAGCTACTCGGCTACTATCGTTCGGGCCTTGCCCAAATCGCACCGGAAGATCGAATCGCTGTTGCGATTACCGAAGAGGGCATGAGGCGATTGGTCGCGTTTATTGAAGACAGCCTTCTCTTATATGACGGGAAACCTGTGAGTCTCAAAGCCTACGAAGAGAATACCGGTGTGTTTTATCAGGGCGCCGAAACCTATAGTGCTAAAAACAATTGCAACACTTGGGTGAGTCGCGCTTTAAAAGCGGCAGGGCTGCCCATGTCTAGGGAAAATTTTGTGCGCACCGAAACCGTATTCAACCAAGCGCAAAAAATTCACGATGCGCAGAATAAGCGCGGTCTGCTACCAGCGACTCTTGCCGAACGAGAGGCCGAAAAAGCGCTCAAGATGGATTAGTGGGGGCATCATCCCATCTACAGTGGTGGAAAAACCTAGCGTTAAATTTTGCATTTGAATAAAAACTAGGCATAATTGCCGCTACACTTACATTGACTTCAGCTTATAGGTAGAGGCTCATGTCGCTCGATTCGGTATTGGCACAAGGCTTATCGGGATATTACCGCGCTACGCAATCGCTCAACGCGGCTGCGCACACGATTGCCTCTCAGCCGGTTCGAGAAGTGACGGGTGAGCTTTTAACAAAGGATAGTATTGCTGCGGCAGGTGAACTCTCCGCAGAAAAGCGTAGCGATACTCGTCGCCCAACTAGTTTGGATGATGCCTTAGTCGAATTACGGGTGGCGTCTTACAACGCGGATGCCTCTGTTAATGTCATGAAAACCGCTGATCAGCTGATCGGCACCTTGATTAATACGCGAGCCTAATATCCCACGGAGCTTGGTATGTTGGTGTTTTCTCCTGCAACTTACGCAATCAATGCAGCGCCCTATGCGTCGCTTGGGCGTCAGGCAGTGGGCGAGGAAAATACTGAACTCAAGCGCACCACTTTCCCTCCTGCGCAACAATTAGAGCAGGCAGCGCACTCTCTCAACCGTCGAAGTCTCGATGAACAACGTAATCTCGAAATCGAACGCGACAGGCTGATGCGGTTTCGGGCGGGTATTCACCGCGATGGCGCCACGAATGAGCCACCAGTAGGTTCCGGCGAGTTGCCAAACGACTACTCGGACGATGCCGTTCAGCCGTTGATGTTTCAAGCGTCGTTTGAACGCGGTCACGTATTAAAACAGGTGCAATATGGTCAGGAGTCATTAGAAGCCCGAGGTGCGTTAGCGGAGGAAGGCAACTATTCGTCAGCTTTGGAACTGCGAGAAGCGCGGGAGCGTGCAGAGCGAGACGAAGAGGCTGAGCGTATGCGCCGCGAACTGATGGATCTTGTAGCACGACGTAGTATTCAGCTTAATCAGCGTTTGCTCGAAATCGCGCTCAGTCATGATGAAGTTGATGTGGGCGAGATTCTCAACTATCGCGCCTAGTGCTGGTGGCGCTTTGGTCGAATCGTTGTCGATTTGAACGATATCTCGCGAATCACAAATATATTTGTAATAAAACACATTTAGGGCTTGACCGAGGTGTTGCCCATCCCTATAATTCGCGTCCTCAGTTGCACAGATGCAAACACATCTAAAGCAGCAGAGTTCAGTCGCGGGGTGGAGCAGCTTGGTAGCTCGTCGGGCTCATAACCCGAAGGTCGTTGGTTCAAATCCAGCCCCCGCAACCAAATTTCGCTGTTGGCTGTTATAGCGGGCAGTAAATAAGTAAAAGTTCTTTTACTTATTCAATAGAACAAGCAGTTCTTATAAGAAAGCCCCTTTTAGGGGCTTTTTTGTATTCGGTTTTCAAGGTCGATGCTTCGACCTGCCACACTGGCCTGTGGCGACGAGTTATGATCTTTATTGGGCCTTGGGCCCATTTTTTGTTTTCGGGGTGGCGTTTTCGCAATTGCACTTCGAAAGGTAGGTATTATTTTTAAGTCGGCGAGTAAGCAAACTTTCTTGGCGAACTGGTAACTTTATGGCATCTAAGCAAGAGCTTTTAACCCAACTCATCACTCCAGTGGTTGAATCATTAGGCTGTGAGCTTTGGGGATTGGATTATCTCACGCAAGGTCGATACACCACCTTGCGTATCTATATTGATAGCGCCCAAGGCGTGTCGTTAGAAGAATGTGAAAAAGTGAGTCGTCAAGTGAGTGCTGTGCTTGACGTGGAAGATCCGATCGATGGCGAATACACCTTAGAGGTGTCGTCTCCTGGTTTGGACCGCCCTTTATTTACCGAAGCTCATTATGCGCGCTACCTCGGAGAGACTGTCAGCTTGCGTTTGCGCATTGCTCAAGCGGGACGTCGTCGTTTTAAAGGCGTTGTTGAAAAAATTGAGGCCGGTCAGTTACAGATCTTGGTCGACAATCAAAGCGTCAGCATTGCGATAGATGCAATCGATAAAGGTAATTTAGAGCCACGTTATGACGAAATCATGCGTGCGCATGATCTTAAATCGTAATTCAACTTATTGAGCGCCAGCTTGCTGGCACTATGGAAACAAATCCCAAGCAGACAGCTGCGGGCTTTAGGAGTTTACAGAGGCAAACGATGAACAAAGAAATTTTGCTGGTCGCTGATGCAGTTTCTAACGAGAAAGGCGTGGATAAGGAATTAATTTTCCAAGCCATCGAAATCGCCTTGGCAACTGCCACTAAAAAACGTTTTGATGAAGACTCCACCATCGAAGTAAACATTAATCGCAGCACTGGCGATTATGAAACCTTCCGTAGCTGGACTGTTGTTGCCGACGATGTGTTAGCGGCATTGGGTACTGAATTTACGACCGAAGAAGCTCGCGAAAAAGATCCTAGTCTTAAAGTGGGTGATGTTTATCGCGAGAAAATCGAAAACGCCGAATTTGGACGCATCGCTGCACAAACGGCGAAACAAGTGATTGTGCAAAAAGTGCGTGAAGCTGAGCGTGCGCAAATGGTCGATGAATATCGCGATCGCTTGGGTGAATTAATTAGTGGTACTGTGAAAAAAGTGACTCGCGATAGCATCATTGTTGATCTTGGCAATAACGCTGAAGGCGTGTTGCCGCGCGATCAATTAATTGGTCGTGAAATTTTCCGCATGGGTGATCGTGTTCGTGCGTTATTGTTTGATGTGCGCAACGAAACTCGCGGCCCACAACTGGTTTTAAGTCGCTCTAACCCTAAGATGCTGACTGAGTTGTTCAAAATCGAAGTGCCAGAAATCGCTGAAGAAGTGATCGAAATTAAAGGTGCTGCGCGCGATCCGGGTCTTCGTGCAAAAATTGCGGTCAAAACCAACGACGGCCGTATTGATCCGGTAGGCGCCTGTGTGGGAATGCGCGGTTCGCGTGTTCAAGCCGTGTCGAATGAGCTTGGTGGTGAGCGTGTCGATATTGTGCTTTGGGATGATAACCCGGCGCAATTCGTGATTAACGCCATGTCACCGGCAGAAATTGAATCCATTGTTGTCGACGAAGATGCTCGCTCAATGGATCTCGCAGTTAACGAAGATAATCTGGCGATGGCTATTGGCCGTGGCGGTCAGAACGTGCGTCTTGCGTGCGAATTGACTGGCTGGAATATCAACGTTATGGGCGTTGCCGATTGGCAACAAAAACAAGCGGCAGAATCAGGAAGCTATATCAGCTTATTCACCAACGCATTGGATGTTGATGAAGATATTGCTGCTGTCTTGGTGGAAGAAGGGTTCACAACCTTAGAAGAAGTTGCCTACGTTCCTATCGAAGAAATGTTAGCAATCGAAGGTTTTGATGAAGATATCGCCGAAGAACTGCGTTCACGCGCGAAAGATGCGCTTCTAACGCAAGCTCTGGCATCGGAAGAGCGTAACAAGGGAATCGCTCCAGCAGAAGATTTGCTGAATATGGAAGGTATGGATCAGCAGTTAGCAATGACCTTGGCCGGCCGTGGTGTTATCACTATGGAAGACTTGGCGGAGCAGTCGATTGATGATCTTCTCGATATCGAGGGTGTTGATGCGGAACGCGCAGCGGCACTTATTATGAAAGCGCGTGAGCCCTGGTTTGCCTAAATTTGAGTCAATCCATTGCTAGGCAAACAATAAAGTCTGAGGAATACAAATGGCAGAAGTAACCGTTAACGAACTCGCCACATCAATTGGTGCGCCAGTCGAGCGTTTGCTTGCACAGATGCAAGAGGCCGGTCTGAGTCACAAGAAAGCGACTGATACAGTATCGGATGAAGAAAAGGCGCGTTTACTCGCCCATATCAAAGGCGGTCAGAACGACGCTGAACCGCGCAAAATTACTTTGCAGCGCAAAACCACCACTACCTTAAAAACAGGTACAGGTGCCGCGCGTAAAACCGTTAATGTCGAAGTGCGTAAAAAGCGCACTATCGTTAAATTGGATGAGACTGAGCCGACTCAAGAAGCGCCTGAAACTGTCGAGGAGCCAGTAGAGACTCCTGCAGTTGCGGCTGTTGAAGAAGCGCCAGCAGTGAAGGTAGAAGCGCCGGTTGTAGAGGAGCCAGTTGCAGAAGCTCCGGTGGTTGAAGAACCTGTAAAAGCGGCAGAGCCTGAAGTAGCCGCCGAGCCAGCTCCGGAAGTTGCCGAAACTAACGAGCCTGCGCCAATCGAGCCAATTCGCACATCTTTTACTGACGGCATCGAAGAAAAACGTCGCGCTGCGATTGAGCGTCGTCAAGCTGAAGAGCTAGCTCGTCAAGCTGAATTGAAGGCTTTAGAAGAAGCTAAGCGCGCGGCAGCAGAAGCCAAAAAGAAAGAAGTGGCTGAACCTCGCAAACCAGAAGCTGCAAAAGCGGCGCCTGCGAAAACCGCTAAACCTGTGGCAAAGCCTGCGGCGAAGAGTACCGACGACGTTAAGCCAGCAGTTCCACAAAAGAAAACCACTTACAAGCACGATGTTGACGATGACGAGTCAGTAGAAAGCCGCAACAAGCGCGGTGCAGGTAAAGCCGTTAAGAAAAATGCGGCAGCAGCGGGCCCTAAAAAAGCCAGCAAAATCGATTTAAGTCATTTCAGCCCCGATGATGACGGTGCTGATTTGTTAGCGCGTCGCACAACTTTCCGTGCGAACCACAAGAAAAACAACAAACATGCTTTTAAAAAGCCAACGGCCCAAATAGTGCACGAAATTGATGTACCAGAAACTATCGCAGTTAACGAGCTTGCGCAGCGCCTAACCATTAAAGTGGGCGAACTCATCAAGCGTTTGATGAAGATGGGCGTGATCGCCTCGATGAACGAGTCGATCGACCAAGACACAGCGGCGCTTGTTGTAGAAGAGCTGGGTCACAAGGCTAACTTGGTTAGCTCTAACGCACTCGAAGATGCCTTGGAAAAAGCGACCGAAACTGAAGGTGAGCAGGTTACTCGTGCACCGGTTGTAACGGTTATGGGGCACGTTGACCACGGTAAAACGTCGCTTCTCGATTACATTCGTAAAGCGAAAGTTGCCGCAGGCGAAGCGGGCGGTATTACTCAGCACATCGGTGCCTATCGCGTCAGCACAAGCCGTGGCGATATTGCCTTCCTCGATACTCCAGGTCACGCCGCGTTTACCGCAATGCGTGCTCGTGGTGCTAAGGCAACTGACGTGGTTATCCTAGTAGTTGCTTCTGATGACGGAGTGATGCCACAAACTGAAGAAGCGATCAATCATGCTCGCGCAGCTGAAGTACCCATTGTCGTGGCGATTACCAAAAGCGATAAACCCACTGCCGATCCAGATCGTGTGACTAACGAATTGGTAGCTAAGGGCGTTATCCCAGAAGCTTACGGCGGTGACGTTCAGTTCATCCAAGTGTCGGCACACACAGGTCAAGGTATCGACGATCTTCTCGAAGCTGTTGCGCTACAAGCAGAAGTTTTGGAATTGACAGCAGTTCCAACCGCAGCGGGTAAAGGTGTTGTTATCGAAGCTCGTTTAGACAAAGGTCGCGGTACTGTCGCTACCTTGTTGGTACAAAACGGTACTTTGAAGCATGGCGATTTGATTCTTGCCGGTCAAAGCGTGGGACGCGTCCGTGCGATGATGAACGAGCGCGGCGAACAAGTTCGCGAAGCTGGCCCATCAACGCCTGTAGAGATTTTAGGTCTCGACAACCCACCGAGCGCCGGCGACGACTTCGTTGTATTGAATGACGAGCGTAAAGCCCGTGAAGTTGCAGCTTTCCGTGCCGAGAAAGAGCGTCAAGAGAAGCTGGCTCGCTTCCAAGCGTCTAAACTTGAGAATATGTTCTCGAATATGGAGGCTGGTCAGAAGAAGCTATTGTCTTTGGTGATTAAAGCTGACGTTCGCGGTTCATTAGAAGCGATCATCGCAAGTTTGGCTGAAATCGGTAACGACGAAGTACAAGTGAACGTTATTTCATCAGGTCTTGGTGGAATTACCGAAAACGACGTGAACCTTGCGGTTACTTCTGGTGCAATCATTCTTGGCTTTAACGTGCGCGCCGACGGTAGTACGCGTCGTCTTGCCGAGAGTGAAGGCGTTGATATCCGCTACTACAGCATCATCTATCAATTGCTCGATGAAATTAAATCGGCGTTGAGCGGTATGTTGGATCCAGAGCGCGTAGAAAGCATTGTAGGTATCGCTAACGTGCGTGAAGTGTTCAACTCACCGAAATTTGGTCAAGTGGCCGGTTGTATGGTGGTTGAAGGTACTGTTTACCGCAACAAGCCAATCCGTGTTCTGCGTGACAACGTTGTAATTTTCACCGGCGAATTAGAATCGCTGCGCCGCTTTAAAGATGACGTTCAAGAAGTTCGTAATGGCTTCGAATGTGGTATCGGCGTGAAGAATTACGACGTTAAAGTCGGAGATCAGATCGAAGTTTACGAAGTTAAAGAAGTTGCTCGTCAGCTTTAATCGTCTCGTAAGCTAAAGCTCGCCCCGCTCTTGCTCAAGAGTGGGGCGTTTGTGTTTTTATGTTGCCAAGGTTTTGGCAAGAGGAGTTGGTGAATGCCTAGAGAATTTACGCGTTCCGATCGAGTATCGGATGCCATTCAGCGTTTACTTGCGAAAATCATCCCACAAGAAGTGCGCGACCCACGGGTTGGTTTGGTGAATATCAACGATGTCACTGTTACTCGTGATATGGCATTCGCCCGCGTTTTTGTGACATTTGTTGGTGTCGAAGACGAAGCCAAAAGTTTAGAGGCTGCGGCTATCTTGAATAAGGCCGCCGGTTTTTTACGGACTTTCGTTGCCAAAGAGTTAAGTATGCGGACTGTGCCCAAATTGCAGTTCATCTACGATAAAACTAGTGTCCGTGGGCAAGAATTATCTTCATTGATTGATCGCGCCATTAAACAAGATCAGACTCGCGTGCGTGATGACGAAGATAGCGAAGAAGAGAAGTAAGCATGAGGCGTCGTAAAGGCCGTCCGGTGGATGGCGTATTGGTATTACATAAGCCTCAAGGGTTGAGCTCTAATCAGGCGTTACAGCGCGCGAAGCGGTTATTTTTTGTTGAGAAGGCTGGTCACACCGGAAGTCTCGACCCTTTAGCAACGGGTGTTTTACCCTTGTGTTTTGGGGAGGCGACCAAATTTTCGCAGTTTTTATTGGACGCCGATAAAGGCTATCGCACTACGGTATTACTGGGACAAGCGACTAACACTTGCGATGCCGAGGGTGAGGTGACTCACGGGGCATCGGCTAAGAATATTACCCTTGCGCACGTTCAAAAAGCGCTAGAGAAGTTTCGCGGCGATATTAAACAAGTTCCGCCTATGTACTCGGCGCTAAAACTCAACGGTCAGCCTTTGTATAAGTTGGCGCGCAAGGGTGAAGAAGTGGAGCGCGAGCCACGTGCCGTTACCATCTATCAGATCGATATTCTCGATTTTCGCCCAGGCGAGCTTGCTGAAGTTGATCTTGATATTCGTTGCTCGAAAGGAACCTATATTCGCTCGATCGCCCACGATTTGGGTGAATTATTGGGCTGCGGCGGGCATGTATTGCACTTACATCGTTCGCACGCTGGTGAGTTTGATGAAGATGACTGCTACACCTTAGAAGAGCTTGAAGAGATCTTTGAAGATGGTGGCTACGAGGCCCTTGATGAGTGTCTTGCAAGTGCCGATTCACCTGTCGCGAGTCTCCCTGCCATAGAGCTGCCCGCCTCAAGCGCCTATTATTTTCGCTTAGGTAATCCAGTTCAGGATCCAGAGGTCTATCGAATTGGCGATCAAGGTGATATTGTGCGTGTCTTCTGCGCAGAAACTGCACAATCAGCCCGACAGTTCTTAGGGCTGGCAGAAATTACCGACGATGGTCGGGTCGCGCCTAAAAGAATTATTGCGAATCGCCCTGCGGCGACCGCTAACTAATTTATCCGCTTGCGGATAAACCATGGGCAGTGAGAGGTTAGCACTGCCTTAGCTCAACTGTAAATATGCACGGTTGTAGCTGTAATTGTTTTGCATATTAAATGAGGAAAATACCATGGCACTGAGTGCTCAAGAAAAAGCAGAAATCGTAGCAAAATTCCAACAAGCGGAAGGCGACACTGGCTCACCTGAAGTGCAAGTTGCATTGTTGACTTACAACATCAACAAATTGCAAGGTCACTTCGCAAGCCACAAAGCTGACCACCATTCACGTCGCGGCTTAATCCGTATGGTTAACTCTCGTCGTAAATTGTTGGATTACCTTAAAGGTAAAGACGCTTCTCGCTACGTTAAGCTGATTCAAGAATTGGGTTTACGTCGTTAAGAGTTGCCCTGTGCCCGCTTAGGCGGGCACTTTTATTTTTGTTTCATCATGTTTTGCTCTTGAAAAGTAGAGTCGCCAGTCGAGATAAAACTGCTGGCGATAAAGGCTAATGGCCTGGTAGATCCTTAGGGTATTTAGATCTAAGAGTTCGCAATTTCCGCGTCTGAAACAGGAATTGCCCCTATTCTGTGTTAAACATGTTTGTGTAGTGCAAATATAAATAAGCCTGTGTTAAAGAGCGCTTTAACGCATTGTTATCGATGAAAAGTAAAGGATAAAAGAGTGAATCCGATTATTAAAAAGTTTCAATATGGAAACCAAACCGTCACCTTAGAGACTGGCCGTATTGCTCGCCAAGCTACAGGTGCTGTGATGGTGACCATGGGTGAAGTTGCGGTCTTATGTACTGTTGTTGGCGCTAAAGAAGCTAAAGCCGGCCAAGACTTCTTCCCACTGTCTGTACATTACCAAGAAAAAGCCTACGCGGCTGGCCGTATCCCTGGTGGTTACTTCAAGCGTGAAGGCCGCCCATCTGAGAAAGAAACCTTAACCTCACGCTTGATCGACCGTCCTATTCGCCCTCTGTTTCCAGAAGGTTTCTTAAACGAAGTACAAGTGATTTGTACTGTTGTTTCAACGGATAAAACCCAAGATCCTGATATTGCTGCGATGATTGGTACTTCAGCAGCCCTAGCTGTATCAGGTATTCCATTCAACGGCCCAATCGGCGCTGCCCGCGTTGGTTATACGCCAGAAGCGGGTTACATCTTAAACCCTGATTACGCGACACTCGCCACTTCAGAATTAGACATGGTGGTTGCTGGTACTAAAGACGCTGTATTGATGGTGGAATCTGAAGCGAAAGAGTTGCCAGAAGATATCATGTTAGGTGCGGTACTTTACGCGCATCAAGAATTACAAGCGGTTGTCCAAGCCTGTGCGGAATTAGCACGTGACGCGGGCAAACCACGTTGGGATTGGACCGCACCTGCGGTTAACCAAGAATTGAAAGACGCGATCAACGCTGCTTTTGGTGAAGAAATTGGTAATGCTTACCGCATCACCGACAAAGCTGAACGTTACAACCGCTTGAGCGAACTTCGCGCAGCAGCCGTCGCTCAACTCGCGACTGAAGAATCTGGTGTTTCGGCTGACGACGTTAAGAAATACTTCGGCGATTTGGAATATACCTTGGTGCGCTCGCGCATTGTTGCTAACGAGCCACGTATCGATGGTCGCGACAATAAAACCGTTCGTCCTATCACTGTTGAAGTGGGTGTATTGGGTAAAGCTCACGGTTCGGCTTTGTTTACTCGTGGCGAAACCCAAGCCTTAGTGGTTGCAACTTTGGGCAACGCTCGCGATGTGCAAGTTATCGACTACCTCGAAGGCGAGAAAAAAGAAGCTTTCATGCTCCACTACAACTTCCCTCCTTATTCAGTAGGTGAGTGTGGACGCATGGGTTCTACTGGCCGTCGTGAGATTGGTCATGGTCGTTTGGCTAAGCGCGGTGTTCAAGCGGTTCTTCCAGATCCCGAAAGTTTCCCATACACCTTACGTGTGGTGAGCGAGATCACCGAGTCTAACGGCTCAAGCTCCATGGCGTCTGTGTGTGGTTCATCATTAGCCTTGATGGATGCGGGTGTTCCTCTAAAAGCACCGGTCGCGGGTATCGCGATGGGCTTGGTGAAAGAAGCCAATGGTTTTGCGGTTCTTACCGATATCTTGGGTGACGAAGACCACTTAGGTGATATGGACTTCAAAGTGGCTGGTACCACCGCGGGCGTAACTGCTCTGCAAATGGATATCAAGATTGAAGGTATTACCGAAGAAATTATGGAAATCGCGTTAGAGCAAGCTCTTGCAGCGCGTTTGCATATTCTTGCCGAAATGAACAAAGTTTTGTCGGTATCTCGCAGCGCTGTTAGCGATAACGCACCACGCTTTGAAACTATCAAGATTCATCCAGACAAGATTCGTGACATCATTGGTAAAGGCGGCGCGACTATTCGTGCGATCACCGAAGAGACCAACTCATCGATCGACATCGACGATGACGGCACCGTTAAAGTCTACGCCGACAACAACGACGCGCTTCAAGCGGCGCTACTGCGCATTGGCAGTATTGTTGCAGAAGCCGAAATTGGTGCAATTTACGAAGGTACCGTGGTACGTATCGTTGATTTTGGTGCGTTCGTTAACTTCTTGCCAGGCAAAGATGGTTTGGTTCACATTTCTCAAATTGCTGAAGAGCGCGTAAACGCGGTTAGCGATTATTTGAAAGAAGGCCAAGTGGTAAAAGTTAAATGCTTAGACGTTGATCAACGTGGCCGCATCAAACTTTCGATCAAAGAAGCCATTGCCGACCAAGCACAAGCAAATGGCGAAGCAGCTCCAGCGGTTGAAGCTACCAACGAAGCAGAAGAGCCAAAACAAGACTAATTGTTTCAGGACTGTTTCTAAAAGACCCGCCAATGGCGGGTTTTTTTATGCTCGCTTGCCTCACACGTGGCTTCTCAATATAGTCGAATGAAAACGATATAAGGAATGACCACATGGATTTTGAAAGAGCGTTACAAGCGATTGCTGATCGATACGAGGCAGCTAAAGAAATTCTTCAAACAGAAGAGGCGACAAAAACTTCACTTGTGCTCCCTATGATTCAGTTATTGGGATACAACGTATTCGATCCACTAGAAGTTGTGCCTGAATTTACATCCGATATAGGCACGAAAAAAGGCGAGAAAGTCGATTACGCTATTAATTACGCGGGACAGCCTGCGCTGATTTTTGAATGCAAAAAAAGCGGAGCAGATTTAAAAATTAACCACGCCTCTCAACTGTTCCGCTATTTTCATGTGACTTCTGCCAAATTCGCCGTATTAACCAACGGCACTGTTTACCGATTTTTCAGTGATCTCGATGAGCCTAATAAAATGGATAGTATTCCGTTTTTTGAGTTCGATCTTTTGGATTTCACCAGTCGGGACTTGGAGCAATTGCAAAAGTTCTCCAAATCAACCTTTGATGTCGATGCGATTGTCAGTGTGGCGAGCGAGCTTAAAATGACTCGTCACATTAAAACTACGTTGTCGACTTGGATCAACGAACCCTCAGACGAGTTTATAAGACTTGCCGCGGGTGAGCTTCTCAACGGTAAGCGGTTTACTCCTGCAATCAGAGCGCAGTTCTTTGATCTAACTAAAAACGCGTTTCAATCAATCATCTATGATGAGCTAAACAGCCGCTTCAAAAAGGCGCTAGGGCAACCTACGGGCTCGACAATTATGAGTGAAACTCCCATTGAGGAGAGAGCGAGTGACGGGGCCAGTATTCAATCTAAAGATATTATTACGACTCAGGAGGAGATCGAGGGGTTCTTTATAGTTAAATCGTTGTTACGAAAAACCATCGATGTGAAACGAGTGGTAATGAGAGATGCGCAATCTTATTGCGCGATACTGCTCGACGACAATAATCGAAAGCCCATTTGTCGGTTGAGATTTAACAACCCCAATCGATTAGTGCTAGGGTTATTCAACGGGAAAGATGAGGAGAAAATCCCTCTTGAATCATTGGACGATATTTATCACTACCGCGATAAGATTCGTTGGACTGCAGAATCGTACGATAACTTGACCCAGTCAAGTGTTACTAATGATGAAGAAGCCGTTTTATAGCCGATTCAAATGAGGAGGACTCATGGGATTAAATCATTTAGCACAACAAGAATTGGCCGTGTTGGCAATGTATGACGATACGACGACTCAGGCGGGAATTAAAATTCGTAGCGACGCGTCGCCACTCGTTATTGCAGCCGCTAGGCGGTTGTTTAAGAAAGGGCTGATTACTCAGGAGGATGGTGGCTATTTAACACCTCTGGGGTTTGAGGCGGCGACAAGTTTTAAAAACGTGCTGCGCATTTTGGATTGAAAAAAGCCCGCGAAAGCGGGCTTTTTAATTTAGTTGGCGGACTCGTCCGTGTTGTGATGGAAAGGTGCGAACCAACAAATAAGAAATGACGGAATGGTCGCAACCATAACGAAAATAAAATAATTGATGTAACCCATTTGGTCGACGAGATGTCCCGATACCATTCCGGTCAGCATCATACACAGCCCCATGAGTGCGGTACCAAAGGCGTAGTGCGTAGTGGCGTACTTGCCAGGAGCGAGTTGCTGCATAAGATAAATCATGAAACCGACCGAGCCTACGCCAAAAAAGAATTGCTCGATCATAACGCCGGCACTAATAAGCCCAAAACTGTCAGGCTGGTAGATCGCTAAAAATAAGAAAGTGATGTTGGGTACGTTAATGCACACACAGAGAGGGAATAGCGCTTGTTTAAGCCCTTTTTTAGCAACGTACCAGCCACCAATTAACGAACCGACCAATAACGCGATTAGCCCGAGGGTTCCGTAAATTAAGCCAAACTCTTGGTTGGTAAGGTTTAGCCCGCCTTTTTCGAGCGAGTCTTTCATAAAGAGCATACTGGGCGCGTTTAAAAAACCAAAACTGACGCGAAATAGCAGCGCAAAGCCGATCATTAACCAGATGCCTTTCTTCTGGAAAAAGGTAACGAAAGCATCAGCTAAGGTTTTAACTGCATCCACAGGATTCTTTGGCGTGTGCTCTGCACGCGCACCTTCGGGCATCACCCAGGTGTGCCATAGTGCGAGAACGAGCATCATGACGCCCATGAGGACAAATACGATTTGCCATGAGCTTTTCCATTCTTCGCCGCTGACGTGCGGGTCATGGCCAAAATAGTGTTGGTGTAACCATCCAGACAGAGTGACCATTACGCTCATCATAGCCAGCTTACCGAGATTCCAGCTTAGGCTTTGCACTCCGCAGAATGAGGCTTGATCTTTGGCGTTAAGCCCTGTGACGTAGACGCCGTCGGTGGTGATGTCTTGAGAGGAGCCAATGAATGAGAGTACCCAAAATATTCCGATCATAATCGACACATAATTAGGTAAGTTCATCGCGAGCGCTAAGCCAACAAATCCGGCGCCCAATAAAAACTGAGTGAGAATGACGAAAAACTTTTTGGTTTTGTACATCTCAAGGAAGGCGGCAAACAAAGGCTTGATGGTATAGGCTAAACCGAAGGCGCTGGCATAAAGCGCGGCATCTGTGTTGCTCATGCCGAGATTGGAAAACATGATGACAGCGGCGGCGACGAGCATGTTGTAGGTGAGCGCCATCGAAAAATATCCGGTTGGCACCCAGAGTAGCGGGTGTTTTGCAGAAGCGGTTTGCATTGTTAAGGCCCCGTGTTTATACAAATAGCGAGACTATTTGCGTTAATTTTTAAGCGAAAGAATTTTCGCGCTGTAATTGGGCAGGTGATCTCCACCTTGGCTTCTGGTTGATGATGTTATTGTCTGTGATCTTGCAGTGCTTCTTTGAGCAGATTTTTTATTGTTGTTGTGCTGCGAACTAAGCGTTTTGGGTGCTTAACTCGCAGTGAATTGCTGGCGAGATTACCTAAGGTAATCTCGCCGTAACACTTATTTGGTCTTGTTGAAGTTTTCTTCAGCGCGAATAATTTCTTGGCGAGCTTCTTCCAAGTCGCCCCAGCCTGCAACCTTAACCCACTTACCTTTTTCCAAATCTTTGTAGTGTTCAAAGAAGTGTTCGATTTGTTTCAAGGTGACCTCGGGCAAATCGCTCAAAGATTTCACGTTGTCATAAATTGGGGTGAGTTTTGAATGAGGAACCGCAACGATTTTCGCATCTTCGCCCGCTTCATCCGTCATTTTAAGCACGCCGAGTGGACGGCAGCGAATAACAGAGCCGGCTTGAACTGGCTGTGGGAATACTACTAAAACGTCGGCCGCATCGCCATCACCGCACAAGGTGTTAGGGATGTAACCGTAGTTACATGGGTAATGCATGGCTACGCTAACTAAACGATCCACAAACAGGGCGTCGGTGTCAGCGTCGATTTCGTATTTAATTCCAGAGTTCATTGGAATTTCGATTACTACGTTGAAATCATCTGGCAAGCTTTTGCCAGCGGGGATTTTTTCAAAGCTCATATTGGCATCCTAACAATGTGCACCACAGTGCGGTTGGTCTATAACAAAGTGGGCGATTCTACCACAACAATAAGCCGGCACAGCAGGCCACTACAAGGATTAACATCATGAGGGCTGCGCCTTTGTAAGAGCGAGGTTGTTCAAGTGGATAGTCGTAGCGATTGCCGGGTGAGGTAGGTTTGGTCTTCCAGCGCCGTGGAGATAGGGTGCTGGGCTTCGCTTGTGAATTGGTAGGCTGATGCTGCATGGGCGACGCTGCGGTCGGTTCGGCATGATCAAACGGTGCAACTACGAAGAATCGGAATATGTCTAAACGCAGCCGATCGCCATTTTGCAAAATGGCCGACTCCACAGCTGACTCGTTGACGAAAAGCGTCTGCCGCGGCGCAAGATTGCGGATTTCTAAACCTTGTGATGTGGGAGTGAGGCTAAGCTGTTTTCTGGCAATGTGGGGATTATTAATGACTAGAGCGCATTCGGGGCTTCGCCCCAGCAGGCTTTGCGTATCCGCTGCGAGTGGGAAATGGCAGCTCTTGGCCAATCCGGTCTCTAAGAACAATTGCCAGTTACCGGCAAACTTGTCGGTGGCAACGGCTTTAGGGGCTTGAAGGGCAAAACGGTAATCGCCCACAGTGATTTGATCGCCAAGTTGCAAGGTTTTATGAGTGACCCTATGACCGTTTACAAAAAGCCCCTTAGGGCTTTGGTGGTCTTTGATAGCATAGCTTTCACCTTCGCGAAGAATGCTCGCCAAGATGGTGTTGGCTCCCTGACCTTCAATCACAATATCGGCTTCAGCGTGATCGCCAAGCAGATAGCGGGATTCGTGTAGCCAGTAAGCGTCAAAAGGAGCCGTTAGGGATTGTAGTTTGTACATCAATAGTTCCCGTCATAGGATGCTTCCTATGCTTATGTAGGCCGTTAATTGCCGATAACCTTGAAAAAGACCGAGATTATACGATGAGTGATACCCAAGGATTAATTCAGATGCCGAAACCGCCAATTGCTGCTCAAAAAATCGTGATTGAGTATTGCACGCTTTGCCGTTGGCAACTCAGAGCGAATTGGTTACAGCAAGAAGTCCTCTCGACGTTTCCCGACGAGATTGACCAAATTGCCCTTCATCCCGCGAGTGGTGGCGTATTCAGAATTTGGCTCAATGATACCTTGGTTTGGGACAGAGTCGCCGAGGGCGGTTTTCCCGAAGCAAAGGCGCTAAAACAGCGGCTTCGCGACCTTTTATGTCCAGATCGGGATTTAGGACACATCGATCGGGCTGCTAAGTCGTCCGATTCCTCACTTAATGAATAATTGCCGCTGACTTTTGTAATGCCGGCCATAATGTAGCGCGGCTTTTACTGAATAAGCCTGTCTGGGCTGGCATAATGCTCGACTCTTCTTTGTGTATTCGTTACACCTAACCGTCTTGATTAGGATAATCCATGGCCTTGTTATCTCGCATTTATCGCAAGCTGGTGATCGAAAATGCGCTTGCGTTATTAGTTGTAACCGTCTTGTTAACATTGGTTGCCGCTTACGGCATACGCTACATCAAGCTCGACGCCTCTGCCGACTCCCTCACCCTCGAAAACGATGCATCTGTCGATTATTACCGTGAAATCTCGCAGCGTTATCAGCAAGGGGATTTTTTGGTTCTGACCTATACCCCGAAAGTGGATATGTTGTCGGATGAGTCGCTCGCTTTATTAAAATCTTTGAGCGATGAACTGCTAGCAGTAGAAGGCGTTGCCAGCATTAACTCCATTATTTCGGTACCGCTTATCTACAGTCCAATGCGTACCTTGGCTGAGCAAAAAGAATCGACCCGCACCTTGCTTACACCAGGTGTCGATCGTGAGATGGCCAAAAAAGAATTTTTAGAAAATCCTATCTACCGCGATACCTTGCTGAGTGAAGACGGAAAAACCTCGGCGGTGCAAATTAATCTTAAAGTCAACAATAAATACATTGAGCTTGCCCGTGAGCGAGACGCCTTGCGCCTTAAGAAGAAGCAAGAAGGTTTAACACCAGAAGAGAATGCGCGCTTAGAAGCAGTCGCCAAAGAGTTTTTAGATTACCGCACGCTAACCGCCGAGCGCGACACTGAGCGAGTAGAAGAAATTCGCTCCATTGTGGCTCGCTATCAAACCGATGCCCAGATATTTTTGGGCGGCGTGACCATGATCACCAGTGACATGATTAGCTACATTAAAAGTGATTTAGTGGTGTTTGGTGCTGCACTTATTTTATTTATTTTATTCATGCTCATTGTCTTGTTCCGCCAAGCGCGCTTCGTGGTATTGCCCTTGGCGGCGTGCGTGGTTTCTGTCGTACTGATGCTCGGTTGGCTTAGCTGGATCGACTGGCGGATGACGGTAATTTCATCCAACTTTGTTGCTCTGCTGCTGATTATGGTGTTCGCTTTCAACATCTATTTGGTCGTGCGCTATCGCGAAGTGCACGCACAGTTTCCCCAATTGCCGCAAAGTGAATTGGTGTTAAAGGCCATGAAAGATATGGCCACGCCTTGTCTTTATTCGGCGTTGACCACCATGGTGGCGTTTATGTCGCTGGTGATGAGTGGCATTCGTCCCGTCATCGATTTTGGTTGGATGATGGCGATCGGATTGTCGGTTGGTTTTGTTGTCACTTTTATCATGTTACCCGCAGGACTCATGCTGTTGCCTAAAGGTGAGCCGCGAGACAAAGGCGATAACTCGGCGGCGACAACGTTGAAATTCTCTCGTTTTACGCAAAACAGAGGTGGCTTCATTACCGTTCTTTCACTCGCCTTATTAGTGGTGAGTGTTGTCGGGATAACCAAGCTCGAAGTGGAAAACCGCTTCGTCGATTACTTCAAAGATTCCAGTGAGATTTACAAAGGTCTCACCGTAATCGATCAGCAGCTAGGTGGCACAGTGTCGCTCGATATAGTGCTCGACGCCGACAATGCCTACATCGAGGAAACTCAAGAGCCAGCCTCAATCGACGAAACACCGTTTCAAGATGCCGAAGGCATGTTCGATGGCGAAGACCCCTTTGCCGACAATCCATTTGCAACCATTGTCGACGAAGATGATCCCTTCGCAGAAGGAAATGCATTTGGCGATGAGCAAGTGAGTCAATCGAGTTATTGGTTTAGCATGGATGGGCTTGAGCAAATTGTAAAAATTCACCGTTATCTCGAAAGTTTGCCGGAAGTAGGGAAAGTAAACTCGCTTGCGGTAACTCATCAGCTTGCTTCTGATGTTAATCAGGGGCGTCTTAATGAGTTTGAATTAAACGTGATGCGCAAAATGTTATCGGACGATCTGCGTGCGATCATGATCGATCCTTATCTTAACGATGAAAAACAGCAAACACGTATTACTTTGCGAGTTATCGAAACCACACCTGATCTTAAGCGTGCCGAGCTTGTCGAAAAAATTAATCACTATCTCATTAACGAGATGGGATACAAACAAGAAAATGTGAACTTCACAGGAATGCTGGTGCTGTATAACAATATGTTGGCGAGTTTGTTTGATTCGCAAATCGCCACCATTGGTGTTGTGTTTGTGGCCATCATGTTGGCGATTATGATTTTATTCCGCTCGTTCACAGTGGCATTGATATCGATCATTCCCAACCTGTTAGCAGCAGCCAGTGTTTTAGGATTCATGGGGCTGGTGGGTATTCCTATGGATATGATGACGACAACCATCGCCGCAATTGTTGTGGGAGTGGGAGTTGACCAAGCGATTCAATATTTTTACCGCTATCGGAAAGAGTTCGCCATTGATCGAA
This sequence comes from Cellvibrio sp., assembly GCA_051885175.1. GTDB lineage: Bacteria > Pseudomonadota > Gammaproteobacteria > Pseudomonadales > Cellvibrionaceae > Cellvibrio. The sequence goes on along the minus strand of JBJEWS010000004.1, from coordinate 206,957 downwards.
ATTATGTGGAAGCCATGCATCGCTCTCACGCGTCTATTGGCCGCGCCATGTATTACACCTCGGTCACAATCGTGGTTGGCTTCTCGATTTTGATGCTTTCGCAGTTTATTCCAAGTATTTATTTTGGTGGCCTTACAGCGTTTGCAATGCTAATGGCAGTACTTGGATCATTAACCTTATTGCCAAGATTGATCTTGATTTTAAAACCCTTCGGTAAATCGTAAAGATATTTTGAATAACCAATAAAAAAGCCACCCTAGGGTGGCTTTTTTATTGAGGTATTGACCGAATTATTTATTTTATGACGATGCTATGAATTTTAAATGGGTCTAAGTTGCTGGCGTTGGTATTTTTCGCAGCGGGCTGTACGCCGATGCCATCTAACTTAGCGCCGACTTCAGTTCCAATGGTGTAAGTAAATGTATAGCGACCATCGACACCATTTTCGAGTTTAAGAGGGTTGCTGTAATCCGCTCCGTATTGTGCGGCTGCAGTCGACACTGCAAAAATTTGGAATTGCAAACCATCGGTTACGTAGGAGTCGGGGACAGACATCACCACTTCAACAGTTTTACCAGCAGCGGTTGTCAACGCGGGTGTGAAGCTGTGACGTACGGAGTACAGATAGTTATCTTTGCTCCAGTCTTTAGGCGTGACCACTAAGGCGCCGTTAACGGCGTCGTGAGTGATTGAGATTTCTGTCGAATCGGTGTTGCCGTTAGTTGCATTCCAGCCAGTGATACCCTCTGCGAAATTGGAAGAGTAGAGTGATTCAGTCGCAGGTTCGCTTGACGAGTTACCGCTGGATGATGAGCCTTCATCCACACTGGGAGCCGCAGGCTTATACGATAGTGCAGTTATCGTTACAGTACCGGTCAGAGTTTCCCCTTCAGCCGCTTTCGCCATCACACCCACTACTTTAGCTTTGCCGTTGTCGCCGTTCAGCTCAGCTTTTTCGAGCACAATAGTTTTGGTAATAGGAGCATCTGATGACAGCTCCGCGTTCGGAATCGCTATCCATTGACCTTGCCATGCGTTTTTTTCTTGAGCGAAAATTTCGACGAATGCTCCAGACGCTTTAAAGTCTGCTGAAACTTGAATAGATACAGTCACTTCGACTTTGTCTAAATCTACCGAGCTGGCAACGATAGCGCCGACACTTTCATTGGCTTTAGTGAAGCTAACAACAACACCGTCGTTGCTGTGAGTCTTAGTGGATTCTGCTTGATAACTCATTTCCCAGAGGCTGCTATCCGACACATCAACACAGATTACTCCAGATTCTTGGCATTCATCTTGGGCGTCAGATGAACTCGAAGAGCTGTCGCTGCTTGATGAATCAGAACTACTTGAAGAATCTGAACTGCTACCAGTATCAGATGACACTGAGCTACTTGAACTCACAATTGATGAGCTAGACGATGAATTAGATTTTTTCTTGTCGTCGCTACCACCGCAGGCTGCCACGACAACGGAAAGCGCAAGAATGACGGAAAGATTTTTTAACATAGGTAACTCCATTTCGTTAAATGAAGCGCCCCGCCCAGCGTACATGAGCGGGTGCCGTTTTATTATTGGTTCTGCCATGCTTGTCGACGACTAAGCATGTGATGAAATTACCAGCAAATATTCATGCGGACTATAACTATTCGAAAAAAATGCTTTACCTGCCAAAAATGGCACCACAAATTTTATTTGTGAAAAATGATCGTCAGTTGTTTTTACGAGTGAGGTGACACTCGTGTAACTTGGGTCGTAGGGAAACACCCCCGTAGGGGTGTTGAAGGGAAAATTAATCAAATAATGGCGCAAGTTGTTTGGCTAAATGCTCCGCCATGAGTTTGTGCTGTTCTTTTGTTGGGTGGGAATCGACTGGTGACCCGGGGTAGTGGGGTGAACTTCCTTGATGAACGCGAGGGTTGTTGATTAGGCTCACAACCTCGCCGATGTAATCCACCAATGTGGATTTGGCTGCGCCATTAAGGATGGAACCTTCGATAAGAATTATCTGTGCGTTTGGGTAGTCGTTAAGCAATGTCTCTACGAAGGCTTTGTAGGCGGTGACGTATTCACTACGATCGGGAATGCCTTTGGAGAAATCATTCGTCCCTATGGCGCTCACGATTACGTGCGGTTGATAGCGTCGAGAATCCCATGCTGCTGCATCACCTCGATCTCCTCGCGTGAAGTGGGAGAATTCAGGCAAATTGGCATCGGTGGTAATGCCGTTCCAGCTGCGAATGAGTCCTCGGCCGCCCCAACACACGAGTTGGGCCTGAGCATTGACTAGGTCTGCAGCAAGTAGGCCGTAAGACTCTCGTGCATTCCACCAGCGGCTGGTTTTTTCGGCATTTTCGTCGCGATCAAGCGCTTCGCCGCAAGTGACAGAATCACCCAATACCAATAGGCGATGCTTAGGTAATGATGGTGCTTCTAAAAAGCCAGATCCTTTTAATTTCAGCCCATGCAAAGTGACTTGGCCTTGCCAGTTTTCGGTGCGGTGAGTGATACGAACTTGGCGAATGGCTTCTGTGGGCTCATTGAAAAGCACGACCGAGGTGGGGGTTTGCGGTACAGGAATGAGAATCGGTGCTGCGTCATCAACGATCACATCAAGCCAAGAGTTAGCGGATGTGCTGCTGATAATAGCGCGAAGTTCGGTCCCTTTAGCATTGACGAAAAAACTAACACCTGGAAAACCAAAGCGCTGAACGTCGCCGTCAAGTTCGGTGCGACCCATTGTGGCAATAGCCGCATGGGTGGCGGGGATAGTGTGTAGTGAATCTGCAGACGATTTAACGGATGGCATTTTTACCTGAGACGTTTGGCAGCCAGTTAAGAGCGCCGCTAGAAAAACGGCGCCCGCTAGTAATGGATAGGTGAATTTCATGATGACACCTCTATTTCAACAGTGCATGAATGTCGGGTGTCATAACATCAGCCCAGCGAGAATAGCCTTCAGGGGTTGGGTGTAGAAAATCAGCCATTATTTTCGGCGATATATCGCCATTACGCTCGACCATAACTGCAGTGTAATCGCGGAAAAATACGGTTTTTTCGTCACCCAAGGGTTTAATCAACGCGTTTAGTTTTGCTACGCGTTCGCGATTGGGGGAGCTCGATTTTTCATCGTAGGGAAATACAGCGTTGAGCAGGATTTTGCTTGATGGCCAGGCTAAATTAAGTTGCTGGATGACTCGACGTACACCTTCCGCAGCTTGCTCGGGCGTTTCTTGAAGCGCGCCCAAATTGTTAACACCGATTAAAACAACGATCAGTTTTGGTTGCAGTTGACCAACGGTGCCGTGCTGTAAGCGCCACAAAACATTTCCCGTGTTATCGCCCCCAATGGCGAAGTTAGCGGCGTTAAGTGGTTTGAAGTTCTTCTCCCAAATTGCCCAATCCCAACCGTGAGTAATAGAGTCGCCGACGAATAAAACATCGACTTGATCGTGCTCGGCGACGAGCACGTCTTCGGCGTGATATTTATCCCATTGCGCGATACTCATCCACTCAAAATCTTGCGAGCGTTTATGTGGTGTAACACCAAGACTGAGCGGCTCGGCTGCACTTACGCTAAGGCCGATAGTGGTGGTGAGAAGAAGTAAAATTTTGCCGAGAGCTGATGTTGCGATTTTGGTAAAACTGGTGCGGCAAGCTGACATTTTCGTGTCCTCTTCAATGTTGTTATTTAAAGGGTGACCGCTTGATTGTGTTTTTCAAAAAGTGGTGAATCGTTATAGTTTTAAATTTAATTTTTCGTTTGCCGGATGAAGGCTTTGGACACCGGAAAGATTCAAAATGATGTCGAGCAACTCGTCCCAAGGTTCGGCATTGCGCATACCTTTGATGGCTTTATCTACGCCATTGGCTTTGCGAAGTAATTGCTGTAATTGGTTGGGCCTTAAGCGTCGAATGGCTTGCTGAAACAACGGCTGGCGCTTATCCCAAATACCCGATTGGCGGGCAGCGGCTTCGAATGCTTGACCTTGGTTGATAGCGTCGGCAACTTGGATAAGCGCGCGGATTTCTCGGGCAAGTGCCCACAAAATCGTAATGGCGTCAGTGCCTTCGTTTCGCAATCCTTGCAGCATCTTAACGGCGCCCACCTTGTCGCCGGCTAAAGCTTTGTCAGCAAGGCCGAATACGTCGTAGCGGGCGCTATCAGCGACAGCACTCGCCATAAACTCGGTCGTAATTATTTGGTCTGATGCAATTAATTTAAGTTTTTCAATTTCTTGAATGGCGGCGAGCAAGTTGCCTTCGATTCGCGAAGCGAGCAAGGCGATTGCATCGGGCTCGGCTTTTAATCCAGCGGTGGTTAATCGCTGTGAAATAAAGCGGGGTAACTGAGCTGGTGGTACTGGCCAAACTTGAACCCAAGATGCGCGGCTTTCAAGTGCTTTAAACCATTTGGTTTTTTGAGTGGCGCCATCGATCTTGTTGGTGATAATGAGTAATAAATTATCGGGCGAAGGTGATTCGACGTAATCTTGTAAAATTTTCGCGCCCTTGTCTCCGGGTTTTCCAGAAGGCATGCGTAATTCGAGGATTTTTTTCTCGGCGAATAAAGAGAGTGCGTTGGCGGCGCTGAGTAGTTGTCCCCAATCAAATTGATTGTCGACATGAAATAACTCGCGTTCGCTAAAGCCTTGCTTTCTCGCTTGCGCGCGAATGGAGTCGGCCGCTTCTTGAATGAGAAGAGGCTCATCGCCCGAGAGGATATAAATCGAATCAAGCCCTTTTTTTAGGGCTTGATCTAACTGTTCGGGTCGAAGTTTTGCCATTACTGGTTATTGAGAACTTTAAGTCGACGCAAAATTTGTTGTGCAATTTCGCGGTGCATTTCGCGCAGTACGATGGCTTCTTCCTGCTCGCTGTAGTTCACCTGATTCACTTCGAAGTTATAAGTGCGAGTAATGGTTGCTCGGGTGCTGGAGTTGGTGAGTAGTTCACCATTGCGTTCAACTTGATAGTTAACGGTGAGCGTGAGTTCGTACACGTTTACCAACGCATCAGCGCCCACACCTGCGGCTCGCTTATCGATTTTTAATTCGTTAAGCGTGAGGTGCAGGGTGTTGGCATCGACCGAATCGGTTTCGGTGGTATTGAACGCGTGAAATTGTTGACGGAGGTTCGCAACCAAAGTGCTGTGATTGTCGATGCTTGAAATGTGCAGTGACATGGGGGTGGTGCGATCGTTAACCGATAAAGACGCATCGGGCGTTGAGCCGCGTAAGTGCCATCCGCAGGCGCTTAGGGTAACGGCGATCAGTAAGCTCGTGATTAGCGTTTTCATGAAAATTCCTTATGGGTTATCGATAAGAAAGCTGCGGTACTCGGTACCGCAGCTGTATTCACCTTATGTCAGCTCGTATGCGTTCGAGCGCATACGTAGTTAGTTGGCAACGATGTTCACTAATTTGCCAGGTATGACAATCACCTTGCGCACAGTGACACCTTCAACGAACTTCTGCACGTTTTCTAAGGCTAGCGCGTCTTTCTCCAGTTGTTCTTTAGTGGCGTCGACCGCTGCGTCCAACTTGCCGCGCAACTTGCCGTTGACTTGAACAACCACTTCGACGGTGGAGCGCACTAATGCACTCTCGTCGACTTTCGGCCAAGCGCAATTTAATGGAATGTCGCTGTTGCCCATGGCTTGCCATAACACTTGAGTAATGTGGGGAACAATGGGCGATAACAACAAAATAGCAGTTTCTAAGGCTTCTCGCTCAACGGCCAAGCCTTCTGGGTTGGCGCGGTCGGCCAATTTGCTAATTTCGTTTAACAATTCCATCACCGCAGCGATAGCGGTATTGAAAGTTTGACGGCGGCCAAAATCATCGCTCACTTTGGCGATGGTCTCGTGAGTTTTGCGGCGTAAATCTTTTTGTGTGGCCGGAAGTGTCGCTGGGTCAAAACGGCCTGGAGTACCCGCATTTACGTGGCCTTCTACTGCCTTCCACAAACGGCGTAAGAAACGGCTGGCACCCTCAACGCCCGAATCGTTCCATTCGAGGCTTTGCTCTGGTGGTGCGGCAAACATGGTGAACAAGCGCACTGTGTCAGCGCCGTATTCGCGGATCACGCTTTCTGGATCAACGCCGTTGGCTTTGGACTTCGACATCTTAATCACGCCACCAAATTCGACGGGCTCGCCAGTGTCTTTGTGCTTGGCTGAAATGAAGCGGCCTTTGTCGTCGCGCTCGACGATGACATTCTCAGGCTCGATCCACTCTTCGCGGCCGTCTTTTTTGATGACGTAAGACTCGGCATTGACCATGCCTTGGCAAAGCAGGCGTTCGAAAGGTTCGTCGCAATTCACAAGACCTTCGTCGCGCATCAATTTGTGGAAAAAACGTGAGTAGAGTAGATGCAAGATAGCGTGTTCGATGCCGCCGACATATTGATCGACAGGAAGCCAATAGTTGGCAGCGTCTTTATCGAGCATACCTTCGGTGAAGTTGGCGCAGGTGTAGCGTGCGTAGTACCAGCTCGATTCCATGAAGGTGTCGAAGGTGTCGGTCTCGCGTTCTACGGGTTGGCCGTCGAGTTCGTCTTTACGCCATTCCGGGTCGGCCTTAATGGGTGATGTCACACCATTCATAACCACATCTTCAGGTAACAAGATCGGTAACTTGTGCGCGGGAACGGGAATTTCACCACCGTTTGGCAGGTTAAACATTGGAATAGGGGCACCCCAATAGCGCTGGCGTGAAACACCCCAATCGCGCAGACGGTAATTTACTTTAATTCGGCCTTTACCGGCGACCTCAAGCGTTGAGGCAATGGCATCGAAGGCGGCATTGAAGTCTAAACCGTCATATTCACCCGAGTTAACTAAAATGCCTTTGTCGGTAAATGCGGCTTTTGACAAATCGATTTCGCTACCATCGGATGGGGCGATTACCTGATTTACGGACAAATTGTATTTTTGAGCAAATTCATAGTCGCGCTGGTCGTGCGCAGGAACTGCCATCACCGCGCCTGAGCCGTAATCCATCAGAACATAGTTGGCCACCCAAACGGCGACTTCTTCTCCGGTTATTGGGTGTAGCGCCTTAACGCCAGTGTCGATGCCTTTTTTCTCCATAGTCGCCATATCGGCTTCGGCTACCGACTGCACTTTGCATTCCGCGATAAAGGTAGCCAGCGCTTCGTTGTTGGCGGCTAGCTGCTTCGCAATCGGGTGCTCAGCGGCAAGGCTGACATAGGTGACGCCCATAATCGTGTCGGGGCGAGTAGTGTAAATCTCAAAGGAGGTGTGTTCGCCAACAGGGTCGGTTAAATCGAAGCGCATCTCAATGCCGCGACTCTTGCCAATCCAGTTGCGCTGCATGGTTTTGACTTGCTCTGGCCAGTTAGGGAGCTTGTCGAGATCGTTTAAAAGCTCCTCGGCATAGTCGGTGATTTTAATAAACCACTGTGGAATTTCTTTGCGCTCCACCAATGCGCCAGAGCGCCAACCGCGGCCGTCAATGACCTGCTCGTTCGCAAGAACAGTTTGGTCGATGGGGTCCCAATTGACGGTCGACATTTTTTTGTAGACCAAGCCTTTTTCGTACAGGCGAGTAAAGAACCACTGCTCCCAGCGGTAGTAATCGGGTGAGCAGGTGGTGATTTCGCGCGACCAGTCGAATCCAAAGCCCAAGGCTTTGAGTTGAGTGCGCATTTGATCGGTATTTGAATAGGTCCATTTGGCAGGCGCGGTGTTGTTTTTGAGCGCCGCGTTTTCGGCAGGAAGACCAAATGCATCCCACCCCATTGGATGGAGCACGTTTTTGCCCAGCATGCGGTTGTAGCGAGAAATAACGTCGGTAATAGTGTAGTTACGCACGTGACCCATGTGGAGCTTGCCGCTTGGGTAGGGGAACATGGCAAGGCAGTAAAACTTCTCTTTACTGGGATCTTCCACCACGTTGAAACTTTTCTCGGCTTCCCAATATGCTTGTGCTTGGGCTTCGACCTTAGAGGGAATGTATTGCTCTTCCATTGGAATTGATGGCCTATACTAATGAGTAAAATATGTGCAGTTGACGCTCTTGTTGAGCGGATAAAACCCGTGATTATAGAGGCAGTCGTCGGCACTTTGTATCACAATCTACGCAAATACTGACGCAGATGTAAATCAGATGCGTCAATGGGAGGTTATAATGTTTGAAACTCTTCCAACCGATAGCGGTATTACACGAACTCCCCCAACCTTCATAAAAAATGAGGCAGCAGCCACCGATGACGATTATTTATCGCGCATGGTGGATATGGGGGATGCGCCTGAATCGGCCTATGACGATTGGCAGTATCTGTCGGCGCAAGAGTCAAAAGAGCTCGAGGCTCAGTTATTGCCGCCGCTGACGGTAACCAACGCAACTGGTGCGTGGTTGCTTTCGGCGGCCGATCCCACTCGTGTCAATTGGCAAAAATACAAGTGGTGGGGGCCAGAAGACTCGCATTTACATTAACGGCTTCCGTCGTCATATCCGGCTGCTTAGAGGCGCCCTCAGAAGAGGAGGTGCTTGCCACATTTATTATCTTCCCTTTAAAGCTTAAAAAATCAGATAAAATCCCACCCGCAGAGACACTAACAATAACAATGCTAGGTAATGTATGAACTTCACATATTGGAAATCCAAGGTGGCTATATTAGTTGCCTTTTTCTTGGGAGCATCGCTCACTATGGCGCAAACCTCGTCCACCGACCCCATCTACTTATGGCACGAGCGGCCGCTCGTTTCACCGGATCGAGAAGCCATTAAAGATCAGCGCGTTTACTACGTAGACAACCCTTCGATGATTTCATTCTTTCCCGAAAAATCATCGGCAAATGGTGCTGCGGTGGTCATCTTTCCCGGTGGCGGTTATGTGCGATTAGCCATTAATCACGAAGGCTATGACATTGCAAAGTGGTTTGCGTCGCGCGGGGTGGCGGCATTTGTCGTCAAGTATCGAATGCAGGAATACGGCTTCCCAGCGTCACTCTTGGATGCGCAGCGCGCTGTCAAATTGGTCAAGTCGCGTGCTGAAGAGTGGGGGCTCGATGCAAATAAGGTGGGGGTGGTGGGTTTTTCCGCCGGTGGGCATCTGGCCGCAAGTGTAACGACTCGTCATGACGATCTGGCCATCGAGGGTGATCCCTATTCACATGTAAGTGCTCGACCTGCCTTCGTTATTTTGGGCTATCCCGTTATTACTCTTGAGGGGGAGGATGCGCACCAAGGGTCGAAAAAGGCACTTTTAGGTGAGGCGCCAAGCGCTGAGCTTGTCCGTGAAAATTCGCTCGAAACTCAAGTCGGGGAAGATATTCCGCCAGTGTTCATGATGCATGGCGTGGGTGATCAATCGGTGCCTGTAACCAACAGTTTGGCATTCTTTGCCGCTGTCCAGAGATTCAATAAGCGCTCGGAGCTGCACGTTTATCAAACCCATATACATGGTGTCGGCATGATTAAAGGGCAAGGTAGCGTGTCGGCATGGCCGGATGTGCTGGAGAACTGGCTCATAGGACTCGACATACTCCCAGCTAAGGCTCAATGAAAAATGGGTGACATGAGCGACGTTATTGGTTGCGTCGCGATGATCGTTTGACGTACAATCGCCGCCCCTAAAACCTGTATACGACGCTAGTCTCAAATGCCAAGGCATGTCGCCTAGCTACTTCGTGTCGTCCAAGTGTTTATTGGAGCAAAAAATATGTACGCAATTTTCGAAAGCGGTGGTAAGCAACATCGCGTAGTTGTGGGTGAAACCCTTAAACTCGAAAAAATCGAATTCGCCACCGGTGCTACTGTTGAGTTCAACAAAGTTTACTTAGTTGCTAACGGTGCAGACATCAAGATCGGTGCCCCTGTAGTTGAAGGTGCAACTGTATCTGCGGAAGTGGTTTCTCACGGCCGTGCGGACAAAGTGAAAATCATCAAGTTCCGTCGTCGTAAGCATCACATGAAGCGTCAAGGTCATCGTCAGTGGTTCACTGAAGTGAAAATCACTGCTATCAACGGTTAATTTTGAGGAGATAAATCATGGCTCACAAGAAAGGGGTCGGTAGTTCTCGTAACGGTCGCGATTCAGAAGCGAAACGTCTTGGTGTTAAAGCTTTCGGCGGTCAATTGATCCCAGCCGGCAGCATTATTGTTCGTCAACGTGGTACTAAGTTCCACGCTGGTCCTAACGTTGGCTGTGGTAAAGACCACACGTTGTTTGCGAAAGCAGACGGCCGCGTTAAGTTCGAAGTTAAAGGTGCATTTGGTCGTCAATACGTAAGCATCGTTCCTGCTTAAGTTTGACCTATCGCCTAGACTCATCTTTTGATGAGTTGAAGAACAATAAAAGCCCTGTCGTTTTGCGATGGGGCTTTTATTTTTTGTAGTATTGAGTGGTTTGTTATTCCCTGCGGAGACTTGTTGTGAAATTTGTTGATGAAGCCCCTATTTCTGTGGAAGCCGGTAAAGGTGGCAATGGAGCCTTGAGTTTCCGCAAGGAAAAATTTATCGCGAAAGGTGGCCCCGACGGTGGCGATGGCGGAGACGGTGGCAGTGTTTACTTGGTTGCAGATGAAAATCTGAACACCTTAATTGACTATCGTTTTCAGCCTAAATACCGTGCCGAAGACGGCAAAAAAGGCGCCTCGAAAAACTGTACCGGACACAAAGGCGAAGATTTGATTTTGCCGGTGCCTGTAGGTACTACGGTTATCGATATGGATACCGACGAAATATTTGGTGACTTGACTGAGCATGGTCAGCGTTTGAAAGTCGCCCAGGGTGGATTCCACGGTTTGGGTAATACTCGATTCAAGTCGAGTACCAACCGCGTTCCGCGTCGCACGACGCCGGGGACTGAGGGCGAGAAGCGCAACCTCAAGCTCGAGCTTAAAGTGTTGGCAGATGTGGGGATGTTAGGTTTGCCCAACGCGGGTAAATCAAGCTTTATTCGAGCGGTAAGTTCGGCCAAGCCAAAAGTGGCTGATTATCCTTTTACTACCTTGGTGCCCAACTTGGGTGTGGTAAAAGTTCAGCAGCACCGCAGCTTTGTGGTGGCAGACATTCCTGGCATCATCGAAGGCGCGTCGAATGGCGCTGGCCTTGGTGTTCGTTTTCTCAAGCACCTCACCCGTTGTCGAGTGTTGTTGCACATGGTTGATATGATGCCGGCAGACGAATCTGATCCGGCAGAAAACGCCCGTGTCATCATCGACGAGATGGAAAAATTCAGTCCGACTTTGGCTCAGCGTGAGCGTTGGTTGTTATTGAATAAAATCGACCTGCTTCCGGAGGATGAGGTTGAAGCACGCAGTAAAGCCGTGACAGATGCACTTAATTGGCAGGGACCAGTGTTCCGAATTTCGGCCTTAAGTGGCATGGGCACGGAACCGGTAACGCATCAATTGATGGAGTATTTGGAAGCTATCTGGGAAGCAGAAGCTGAGAATCCTGAGCTTAAAGAGCAGGAAAACGAGCTACAAAATCAAATGGCAGCAGAAGCACGTGAGCGAATTGATGAGTTGCGTGAAATGCGCCGTCAAGCGCGTCTGGCGGCTGGTGAAGATGACGACGACTTCAACGAAGATGATTACGATGTCGAAGTGATTTATGTAAACTACTAAGTCATTACAGAGTGGAATGAGAAGGGGTGCTTGGCACCCCTTTGTTCTATAGGGTTTTATGTGGATAACGCAAGGTTGAAGGCCTTGGGGGTCAGTAGGTTTCATGGCGAAGCGCGATATTATTCCGTCGACAAAACGTTGGGTCGTTAAAATCGGCTCGGCTCTTTTAACGAATGACGGTGAAGGCTTGGACGCACAGGCGATTTCCGGTTGGGTCAAGCAGATGGCCGAGCTGCGCCACAAAGGTATAGAAATTGTTTTGGTGTCCTCAGGCTCCATTGCTGCGGGTATGCGTAAGCTTGGGTGGGCGACCCGCCCTACAGAAGTGCATCAGTTACAAGCGGCGGCGGCTGTCGGACAGATGAGTTTGGTACAAACCTACGAGCAAGACTTTCAGCAATATGGATTGCTGACCGCTCAGGTGCTGCTAGATCACGATGATTTATCGTCACGTGAGCGCTATTTGAATGCACGCTCAACACTTAAGACGCTAATTGATCTTAAAGTCATACCCGTTATCAACGAAAACGACACTGTGGTAACGGAAGAAATTCGCTTTGGCGACAACGACACTTTGGGCGCATTGGTGGCCAATTTAATCGATGCGGATTTGCTGGTCATTCTCACCGACCAGAAAGGGATGTACAACAAGGATCCCCGTCATAACCCCGATGCCGAACTATTAAGTGAAGTTGCCGCCGATGATCCAGCGCTTGAGTCTATGGCGAGTGGCAGCGGCGGTGCCTTGGGTCGCGGTGGCATGATGACGAAAGTACGAGCGGCACGAGTTGCTGCCAAAGGTGGCGCCGACACGGTAATCGTGGGCGGCCGTATTGAGAATGCCTTACTGCGCATTGCGGCTGGCGAAAATATCGGCACTTTTTTGTGGGCCGCTCAGGCGCCCCAAGCTGCACGTAAGCGTTGGTTGTCAGGGCATCTTCAAACAAGGGGCCGAGTTACCATCGATGACGGAGCGGTAAAAGTTCTTCGCGAAAAGGGGAAAAGTTTACTGCCAGTCGGTGTGATTGGTGTCGAGGGCGATTTCACTCGCGGAGATATGGTGGCCTGTGTTGATAAAGACGGACGCGAAGTGGCTCGTGGCTTGGTGAATTATCACGCCGAAGAAGCGCGGCTCATTATGGGTAAGGCGACAGGCGATATATTAACGACGCTAGGTTTTCAGCATGATGCGGAATTGATTCACCGCGATAATTTGGTGTTGAGTCGCTATAAGCTTTAATGCGAGCTGAGTTTAACTTTTCTGGATAGTTAAAAAACCATCGCACCTGAGGTGTGTGTTATGCAAGCATAACGGGTGCGATGGGAAACTTGTGCACAAAGCGGCTGACTTTGTGCGGGAAGCGAGCAGTGACCCATTCTGCTCAAGGCTTACACCTTTTAATTTGATTCATCATTCAAAAGCGAATGAAAAGTGAATTCAGTTACGCGTCTTTTTGCAGGCGCCCCAAAGTTACTGGCGGTTCGTAGGTGAATTCTTGCAGCAGATCTTCTGGCTTGCCTTTGCAGGCTCGAGCCAATAATTCGCGGCGCTGAGCAAGTAGTAACCCTATAGCTTCGCTATGTTTTTCGTCGACACCGGGAATATTGTCTTCGATTAGTTGGGTGATATTCGCAGCGAGTTCAAGATATTTGTCGTGTTCTTCTGCAAGTTTTCTGTCTTCAAACATACTGCCATCCCGGTCACATTGCCATACGGCGATTACGGCCATCGTTCTGTCCTCGTTGTACTGTTTTTTTATACAGTACTCGTCCGGCGGGCGGGCGTCAAGAGTCATTTAAAAAAACGTTTATCACTCACCGCGGTGATAGGGCATTGTAGGATTTAATCATGAGTGAAGCGCCTAACGCGGTGCCCGCACGAAAAAGTTTGTTGCGATCAAGTCTGCTTACCGGCTCCATGACCATGATGTCCCGAGTGCTGGGGCTGGTACGCGATATCGTTCTGGCGAGTGTGCTTGGAGCTGGTGGCGCGATGGATGCCTTTGCGGTCGCACAAAAAATCCCCAATTTTTTTCGCCGGCTTTTTGCTGAGGGCGCTTTTTCGCAAGCCTTTATACCCGTGTTATCGGAGTATCGTACCCAGCGCGGTAAAGATGCGGTGAAGCATTTGGTTGACCGAGTCGCTGGTTGCTTAAGTCTTGCATTGTTTTTAGTAGTGCTGGTCGGCGTGCTGGGCGCGGCTGGCGTCGCAACCGTTTTTGCACCGGGTTATCTTTCCGATCCAGATAAATTTGCACTCCTAACGGATTTAACTCGAATTACTTTCCCTTATTTGTTGTTGATTTCACTTACCGGTTTTGCGGGCGCGATTTTAAATGCCTACGATCGCTTCGCAATTCCTGCCATTACGCCCGTATTTTTAAACATATTCATGATATCTGGCGCTTTGCTCGCGGCAGATTACTTCCCCAATCCAGCCTATGCATTGGCCTGGAGCATTTTGGCGGGCGGAATATTCTCGTTGATTTTTCAGTTGCCATTTTTGCAGCGCATTCACTTATTACCATCGCCCAAAATCGACTGGAAGGATGAGGGGGTCAAGCGTATTTTGCTGTTGATGGCACCTGCGCTGTTTGGAGTGTCAATTAGTCAAATCAATATGCTGCTCGACACAATTATCGCGACGCAATTGGGTGATGCGAGCGTGAGCTGGTTATTTTATTCCGATCGTTTGGTTGAGTTACCTTTGGGGGTTTTCGGAGTGGCGATTGCGACAGTGATTATGCCGAGTTTGTCGCGCCAGGCAGCGACTCAGTCGCGCGAGCAATTTTCGCAAACTCTCGATTGGGCGCTTCGATTTGTTTTACTCATTGCGTTGCCAGCAACCGTCGCCTTGGTGGTATTGGCTGAGCCAATTCTCTACACCTTGTTCTATCACGGGAAAATGCAAATTATCGATATCCAAATGTCGGCGTGGAGTTTACGGGCTTATGCACTGGGGCTTTTAGGCTTCATGCTGATAAAAATCCTCGTCCCCGGTTACTTTGCGCGACAAGATATGAAAACGCCGGTGAAAATTGGTATCCGTGCAATTCTCGCCAATATTGCCATGAAGCCATTTGTGGTGATTCCTTTGGCAGTGTTCTTTTCGCTCGGCCATGTGGGGCTTGCGCTCACTACTGCGCTTGCTGCTTATGTGAACGCAGGGCTTCTTTATCGCGGGCTTCGCCGCGCCCAAGTGTATACACCAGGCAAAAATTGGGGGCGGCGATTGATCGGTTTTACATTGGCTAATGCTGTGATGTTGGCTGTATTGGTGTGTTTCGTAATGTTGATGGGGCAGTGGTCGGATTATTCTGTGTTTGAGCGCATCTGGCGCATTGCGCTCATTTGCGTGGTCGGGCTTGGCGTTTATCTTGCGAGTTTGGCCTTATTTGGATTTAGAATTCGCGATTTTAAAGCCCAAGCGCAGGGTTAAGTTGCCTGCCCTCGAGGGCTTGAATCCTGTATACTTCCGGCTCTTTAAGTTTTCAAAACGTGGGTAAGGTAGGGTCTTTCGTGCAGAGCGCTTCATCATCGGCAGTCGCCCCTCGATTGGTGCGCGGGCTCATCAACTATTCGGTGCCCCAAGGCGGCTGTGTGGCGACCTTGGGAACCTTTGATGGAGTGCATTTAGGTCATCAAGCGATTTTGCAGCAGCTTCGTGAGCTGGCGGCGCACTATCAAGTTCCTTCGGTTGTAATTATTTTTGAACCTCAGCCGCAAGAATTTTTCTTGGGGGATAAAGCGCCCGCGCGCCTGACTCCCATGCGGGAAAAGGTCGAGGCCTTACTCGCCTCTGGTGTGGATCAAGTGGTTTGCCTTGCCTTTAACGACCAGTTACGTAACTACACCGCTGACCATTTTGTGCGGGAAATCTTGCTTAGGCGGTTGCGCGTTCGTCATTTAGTGATTGGTGACGACTTCCGCTTTGGGTGTGATCGGGCGGGAGATTTCGCGCTTCTCACGCAGCTAAGCCAAACGCTCGGCTTTGGTTTGAGTGATACCTGTACGTTTGAAATCGAGGGCGAGAGAGTCAGCAGCACTCGAGTGCGAAATGCACTCGCCGAAGGTGATTTTGAGAAAGCAGAAGCATTGCTCGGAAAACCTTTTTGCATGTCAGGCAAGATCGTGTATGGCCAACAATTGGGGCGCAAACTGGGTGTACCCACAGCGAACGTTCGCTTGCGCCGATACCGCTCACCACTTCAGGGAGTGTTTGCGGTGCGAGTCACGTTTGAAAATGGTGAGACTTTCCAAGGTGTCGCCAATATTGGAACTCGCCCAAGTGTGGACGGTGCCTTGAAGCCATTGTTAGAAGTCCATTTATTTGACTTCGCTGCCAATGTTTACGGAAAGCACATCCAGGTACAGTTTTGTCTCAAGCTTCGCAACGAGCAAAAATTTGCTTCGCTCGATTTATTGCAGGCTCAATTACAGCAGGACATAGTTGCGGCTAAACACTATTTCGCCGCTCATTAATTATTTTTTAATTCACTTCAGAAGTTAACCGTGATGACTGATATCGACTACAAATCGACGCTCAATTTGCCCAGTACTGGCTTTGCAATGAAAGCAAACTTGGCGCAGCGCGAACCCGAAATGTTGAAAACCTGGTACGCAAATAACTTGTACCAACAAATTCGTGAAGCACGTAAAGGTCGCGAGCAATTTATTTTGCACGACGGCCCACCTTACGCGAACGGCGACATTCATATTGGCCACGCGGTTAACAAAATTCTCAAAGACATTATCGTTAAGAGCAAAACTATCAGCGGTTTTGACGCGCCTTACGTGCCGGGTTGGGACTGTCATGGCCTACCGATTGAGCACAAGGTTGAAAAAGATATCGGCAAGGCCGGTACTAAAGTCGATTTCAAAACTTTCCGCCAAGCTTGTCGCGACTACGCCGCTAAACAAGTGGAAGGTCAGAAGGCAGATTTCAAACGCTTAGGTGTGTTGGGCGATTGGGATAATCCCTATCTCACTATGGCCTATGAAGTCGAAGCCAACATTATTCGCGCGCTCGGTAAAATCGCCGAGAACGGTCATCTTCATAAAGGTTTCAAGCCGGTTTATTGGAGCGTGGTAGGCGGTTCAGCATTGGCGGAAGCCGAAGTCGAGTACCAAGATAAAACCTCTTTCTCAATCGACGTGAAATTCGCGTTTGTCGATCAAGCGGCTATTGCTGGAAAAATTGAGGACGCAACCGGTACAGGTGCGATTTCGTTGGTTATCTGGACCACGACACCTTGGACGCTTCCGGCGAACCAAGCGGTATCGGCTGGCGCTGAGATTGACTATGTGTTGCTTCAAGTCGGTGACCAGCGTTTGTTGGTTGCGGAAGTGCTAGTTGAGAGTGTGTTGAAGCGTGCGGGCGTCGAGGGCGCAGAGGTTGTGGGTCATGTAAAAGGCGCCGCACTCGAAGGCCTTAAATTACAGCATCCTTTCTACGCGCGTCAGGTGCCAATTTTACTCGGTGACCACGTGACCACCGATGCGGGTACCGGCTTTGTTCACACGGCACCGGATCACGGCGCTGACGACTTTAACGTCTCGCTCAAATACGGTATCGAGACCTTAAATTACATTGACGATAATGGTTATTACCGCCCGAATGTTGAAATCTTCGCAGGCGATCACGTCTACAAAGTGGACGAGAAAGTTATCGCGCTTTTGATTGAAAAGAATGCGTTGCTGGCGCAAGGTAAAATCACTCACAGCTTCCCACATTGCTGGCGTACAAAAACTCCACTCATCTTCCGTGCGACTCCGCAGTGGTTTGTGAGCATGAGTAAAAACGGTCTGCGCGATACAGTTGCCGAAGCCGTAGACGGTGTGCAGTGGATTCCTGATTGGGGCCGCGCACGCATTGATGCGATGCTTGCTTCCTCACCGGACTGGTGCGTCTCTCGTCAACGCACCTGGGGCGTACCGATCGCGCTATTCATTCACAAAGAAACCCAAGAACTGCATCCAGAGACTGCACGTCTTATTGAAGAAGTTGCCCTACGTGTCGAAAAAGACGGGATGGATGCCTGGTTTGATTTAGACGTAAAAGAGTTGCTGGGCGATGAAGCCGACAGTTACGTGAAAGTGACCGACACGCTAGATGTGTGGTTCGATTCAGGTGTAACGCATCATGCCGTTTTACGCACGCGTCCGGAATTGCGCTTCCCAGCAGATTTGTATTTAGAAGGTTCGGATCAGCACCGTGGTTGGTTTCAGTCATCGCTAAAAACGTCGATGGCAATCAACAACTGCCCACCTTATAAAGCGGTTTTGACTCACGGATTCACCGTGGATGCGCAAGGCCGTAAGATGTCGAAATCCGTCGGCAACGTGATTCCACCACAAAAAGTTATGAACGATTTGGGTGCGGACGTGTTGCGCTTGTGGGTTGCTGCAACGGACTTCTCGACTGAAATGAGTGTCTCGGATGAAATCTTAAAACGCACAGCGGATTCATACCGTCGTATTCGTAATACCGCGCGTTTCATGTTGTCGAATCTTGCAGGCTTTAATCCTGCAACCGACTGCGTGGCTGTTGATGAGATGGTGAAGTTGGATCGTTGGATTATTTCGCGTACTGCCAAGTTGCAGCAGGAAATTATCGACGCTTACGATAGTTACCAGTTTCACTTGATCTACCAAAAACTGCACAACTTCTGTGTTGTCGACTTAGGTGGTTTCTATCTCGACATCATTAAAGACCGCCAATACACCGTTAAAGCGGATGCTCTTCCACGTCGCTCTGCGCAAACCGCGCTGTTCTACGTGAGCGAGGCGTTGGTGCGTTGGATTGCGCCCATCCTGAGTTTTACTGCTGACGAAATTTGGCAAGTAATGCCAGGCGAGCGCGAAGCGAATGTGTTCGTTTCTGAATGGTTCCAATTGCCAGTAATCGATGGTGTTGAATTTAGCGATAGCTACTGGGACTTGATTGCCGATGTTAAGACCGCAGTGAACAAGGTGCTCGAAGCTAAACGCGCTGAAGGTGTGATTGGTGCGTCCCTCACAGCAGAAGTGACCTTGTATTGTGACGAGGAGCTAAAGGCGCAGTTGGCAAAACTTGAGGATGAATTGCGTTTTGTTCTGATCACCTCGGCGGCCACGCTTGGCGCAGCCGCGGATGCTGACGCGGATGCGGTGGCAACTGAACAGGCGGGCCTTAAAGTTAAAGCAATTAAATCTCAAGCCACTAAGTGTGCGCGTTGCTGGCACTTCCGTGCGGATGTGGGTAGTAACCCGGCTCATCCTGAGATTTGTTTGCGCTGCGTCGACAATGCCTACGGAGCGGGTGAGCAACGTCATTTTGCATAATGTCAGCGGGCGAAAGCCCGCTTTGCTTATAAGGATAACGCTATGAGTTCTTCGATCTATCGTAAGCCGGTGTTTTGGTATTTGGTTGCAATAGCCGTGACCATTATCGATTTGTTAACCAAAGCCGCCATCGAGAGTCATTTTGAATTTCGTGAAATTAAAGAGGTAACGTCATTTTTTTATTTGACGTTGGTGTACAACACCGGTGCAGCGTTTAGCTTTCTGGCGGATGCGGGTGGTTGGCAACGCTGGTTTTTTACTGCGATTGCAATAGGCGCTAGCGTATTGTTGGTGAGCTGGATTCGAAAAGAAGCGAGTAGCAAACCTTACATGGCATTCGCTTATGCGTTTATCTTGGGTGGCGCGCTCGGCAATTTGTACGACCGCATAGTATTGGGACACGTGGTAGATTTTCTTGTACTTCATTACCAAGATTTCTATTGGCCTGCATTTAATTTGGCTGATTCTGCCATCACTTTAGGCGTGATTATTATTTTGTACGATGTATTTTTTGGAAAAGAGATTAAGCAGTCATGACTCAAAAGATGGTAGGCGTTCACTCTAAGGTGACTTTGCACTTTGCTTTGCGCTTGTCGGACGGTAGTGTCATTGACTCCACGTTCGACAAATCACCTGCGACATTTGTCATGGGTGATGGAAGCCTTTTGCCCGGATTTGAGCGCGCCTTATTGGGGCTGCACGAAGGCGATAGAGCCATTAAAACTATTAGTGTCGAGAACGCATTTGGGCCGCGCAACGATCAAAATTTGCAAGAGTTTAGTCGCGATCAATTTGGTCCAGATATAGACTTAACTGTGGGCGCCATGCTTTCTTTTGCGGACGCTCAAAGAAACGAATTACCTGGTGTAATTTATAGCGTTTCCGACGAATGTGTGGTGGTCGATTTCAATCATCCTTTGGCCGGACGTGAAATCGAGTTCGAAGTCGAAATCATTGCAGTAGACGCGCAGCAGGATTAAAAAATGACACAGATTAAATTGGCTAACCCACGCGGTTTTTGCGCTGGTGTTGATCGCGCGATTGATATAGTTAATCGCGCACTCGATGTATTCGGAGCTCCCATTTATGTGCGCCACGAAGTCGTGCATAACAAATTTGTGGTGGATAGCTTGCGCGAACGCGGAGCCATTTTTGTCGACGAAGTTCACGAAGTTCCGGATGACGTTATTCTGATATTTAGTGCTCACGGTGTTTCCCGTGCGGTGCGACAAGAGGCGGAAGATCGCGGGCTACAAATTTTCGACGCGACCTGCCCATTGGTCACAAAAGTCCATATCGAAGTCACTCGTTACAGTCGCGAAGGGCGAGAGTGTATTTTGATCGGCCACCAAGGTCATCCAGAAGTCGAAGGCACCATGGGGCAGTACAATTGCTCCAAAGGTGGAAAAATTTATCTCGTTGAAAGCGAAGAAGATGTAGCGCGCTTAGAAGTTAATAATCCTGAAGAGCTTGCCTATGTGACTCAGACAACCTTGTCGATGGATGACACGGCCAAAGTTATTGAGGCTTTGCGCAACCGATTCCCTAAAATTCAAGGGCCGCGCCGCGACGATATTTGCTATGCCACTACCAATCGTCAAGATGCGGTGAGAACACTCGCGTTGGAATGTGATTTGGTATTAGTGGTTGGATCGCCTAACTCATCTAACTCGAATCGCTTGCGCGAGTTGGCAGAGCGATGCGGCACAGAGGCCTACCTGATCGACGGTCCCGATGACATTCAGGATGAATGGTTGGCGAATCGTCGCTCGATTGGCATTACGGCTGGTGCCTCAGCGCCCGAGGTATTGGTGCAACAGGTTATCGAAAAGTTGCGTGAGATGGGCGCAGAGGTTCCTCAAGAATTATCCGGCGCGGAAGAAAATATAAGTTTTTCGTTACCTAAAGCGCTGCGTAACTAAAGCTGGTTGCTCACCAGATAGTTGGCTAAGAACAACCCGTTGCCGGATTGGTTTTGACTCTAATTCGGCCACCCTTGGAAATAATAATTTTTTTCCTCAAGGCCTGATCGTGTTTCGCACACAGAGTTAGGCTTCCAATCATCATCGCTCCCGCTGAGTGGTTAGAGATAAATCTTGCTTCACCCGTACCCGTGTAGGCGATGTAATGACGAAGTGTATTCACACTTTTAATATGCATGTGTTCTATCGATGTGTGCCGTTTGATTAACTGATCGTTGCTGTCATAAACGCGATTATCATTTTTGTCGATAAAAATAATCCAACCATCGCTCCAGTGGGTGAGCGGTTGAATAAGTGTCCGTTGGTTGTGGTGGGCAGCGGTGGATCGGGTGAGTTTTAAATCTTCGAGCAGGGCTCGCGATTCTTCTTCAAACTTCCAATCAAGAATATTTCGATTGAGAAAGGGTATAACAGTTAACAGGGCGGCTGTGAGCACTGTCACACTCAGTAAGCAGTCAAATAGAGAAAATCCATTTCTACGCATTTATTCACTCCTTGAACAATGGCTTGTCTTGATGCAGCGAGCATTCTTGATTTGCCGCCTATTACTCCATATAGGCCGATCGTCTACATCAAGCAGATATTCTAAATAAGTCTTGTTAGTCTTGCATAACTACAAAATTAAAATAGTTGTTTGATCGACGAGGGCTTTGTGTGAATAAAACTAACCACCAACAGGGTTTTACCCTTCTTGAAGTTATGGTTGTGGTTCTTTTGTTGACCATAGTTACCGCCATCTCTTTACCCAGCTTTCAAAAGCAGATCGAGCAAGGCCGTGCGGCGGCAGCAGCAGACGATCTGTTGAATGCCTTCCGTGTTGCTCGTTCGGAAGCTATCAAACGTGGCCGCTTCGTGAGTATCTGCGCTTCGGACGATGGCACCAGCTGCTCTGACGATTGGACCAAAGGCTATTTGGTTACAGTTGACGCCGCTGCAAATGACAGTGCCGCAGTACAAGTTAGTAGCGTCATCATGCGCTCCAGCGACCAAAAAGCTCCGAGCAATTTAACTTTTAAAAAGACTGATTCCGCTACGCCTATCGATTATGTTCGCTTCAATAGCTTAGGAACCTTGACACGGCCACTCCAGAAGGGTGTTAGTGGTTTGTACGTTCCTGTTAATTGCGAAGGTGGAACCGCTCGAGAATTCAAGATTAACGCCGCGGGAGTCACGACCATGACTAAACAATCATGCTCTGGCGGCTCATCGTCAAGTTCATCTAGTAGTGAGTGAGGAGCGAAGGATGCTGTCGAAACATTTTCAAAAGGGCGCCTCGTTATTGGAAGTTTTAGTGTCGGTGCTGATTTTTAGTACCGCGCTTCTAGCACTGGCTGCGCTTCACACACGGGCACTTCAGTTTAACCACAGTGCATACGTGCGATCTCAGGTGAATATTCTGTCGGCGGAATTATTTGATCGAATTAGAATCAATCGCGATGGCTATTCTCATTACAACCTCGCCTTGACCGCCGTTTCGCCTGATCCAGATCCGGCCGATCCCGATGAGGGGGCGAGTGGGCAAAGCGGTAGCGCGCCGACTGGACTGGCAGCGGTTGCTGCGGCCGATATTGGAGAATGGCTGGCCAGAGTCGCTTCGATAGTGCCCGACGCTCAGGCTCGAATTACTTGTGCTGCCTCCGCAGTGTGCGAAATTGAAGTCCTCTGGGATTACCAAATTGGTACAGGCGAATTGGCGGAAGCTGATAAAGCTAACCGATTGATCTACAGCACTCGTATTTGAGGATTAGCGTGATGCGATTACAAAAAGGTATTTCTCTTATTGAGATTTTGATTGCAGTGGTTCTCGGAATGCTGTTGATTCTTGGCGTTACTCGGATATTTATCTCGAGTAAGTATGTGTTTAGTGCACAAACAGCTTTGTCGAGTATTCAAGAGACTGGTCGTCTCGCGGTAGAGTTTATTTCGCGAGATGTTCGTATGGCTGGCTTCTACGGCTGTCAGAACACCCGTATTCAAACCAATAAATTATTCGGTGCGGACATTAACAACGCCGAGACTGCTGACATCTTGCACAAGAATTTTGACCAGGTTATTCAAGGTTATACGACACACTCCGCAGTACCCTCGGGACACAACTTAACCAAAGTTAATACATCGTCGAGCAATATTCTTGTTATTAAGCGTGCTGGAGACGCCGCCTTCCCTCTATCCGAAGGCTCTCAAGAAAACTTGCTAAACGTCTATGTCGATAAAGATTTAACGCTATCAGATGGTTGTATTAACGGTCTATGTCAGGGCGCTATCGCCATCGCCAGTAACTGCTCTAAAAGCCAATTTTTCAAAATAACCACACTTACACTCACACCGGGTGCCGAGATCTCTACGCTGGATGTTGCTCATGATGGAGGCTGGGGTGATGTGGCCGACACGCTTGGTTATTTCTCCTACGGTGACGTTTACCCCAT
The DNA here is from genome assembly GCA_051885175.1 of Cellvibrio sp. Lineage (GTDB taxonomy): Bacteria > Pseudomonadota > Gammaproteobacteria > Pseudomonadales > Cellvibrionaceae > Cellvibrio. The sequence goes on along the minus strand of JBJEWS010000004.1, from coordinate 183,624 downwards.
AGAGACGATTGCCTATTACGTCGCTGAAGGAGCGTCTGGACAACCGAGTCTGTGGCAAAAAAATTCTAAATCTCAGGCTGTCGAAATATTAGAGGGCGTTGAGGCCTTATCGTTTACTTATTTGCTCGAAGGTTCCACCGACTATGTCGAGGCGAGCGCGATTTCCTCGGCAAATTGGTCGAAGGTAAAAGGTGTAAAGGCAGAAATTGTTGTGCGTAGTCTGGAAGATAACCTCGTTGAAGAGCCGCAGGTTTACGTATTCAAAGGCGAAAGTATTACACCGACAGATCGAAGACAGCGACAAGTTTTCTCGACGGTTATCGGCGTTAGAGGGGGGCTGCAGTGATGAAAAAAAATCTATTAAGACATCAGACTTTCACACTCGAAGCATATAAAAAACAAGGCGGCGCAGTGATTTTAGTAACGCTGATGATGGTGCTGCTACTAACTGTAATTGGAATTTCCGCGATTAAATCGTCGTCGCTACAAGAGTTAATGGCCGGAAACATGCGCGATCGAAACCTTGGTTTTCAAGCGGCGGAGTACGCTCTTCGGTTTGGCGAAACGCGTCTTGAATCATCTGCGACTCGACCTGTGTTTGATTGTAGTGATGTTTTTTGCGATGAGAAAAAAGCACAAGACGCGATTATCTATTGGAGTGCTGCCGACTGGAGCACAAATGCTCAAGAGATCACTGAAACACTAAAGCAAGTGAACGCCAAGCCGCGATATATCATCGAGCAATTACCGATAGTTCATGGCGAAAATGCGGGCCTTGAGGGCAGTGGCATTGATATCGGATCGCTTAGCGTTACAGGTGATGCCGATCCATTTCGCATCACAGCGAGAGGCACAGGTATGACCGACACTACTGAAGTAGTTTTACAAACAACGTTTCTACGCAAGTTTTAATCTGGGATGAATAAAATGATAAATTTGAAAAATTTTATTAAATTTCCCGTCGCTGTTATCAGTGTGGTATTGAGTCAGTTGGGTCATGCACAGACGCCGCAAGAGCCAGCTCAATTTCCGCTTTTTTTATCGAATCCGGTAACGCCGCTCATGATGCTGAATATGTCGAAAGACCATCAGCTTTTCTTCAAGATTTATGATGACTATGCAGACATCACCGATGCAAATGGCGGTGCGCCGGATGGCGAACCAGACACTACTTACAATAATAATTATAAATATTACGGCTATTTTGACGAAAACAAATGTTACACCTATGACAGCAATACAGGCCGACATTATTTCCACCCTTCCCGAATGATGGTGAATGGCTATTGTAATGCTGGATCGGTTACTAACGAGTGGAGTGGGAATTTTCTAAACTGGGCAACAATGACGCGTATCGACGCGGTTCGCAAAATTTTATATGGCGGCATGCGCAATGTTGACACAAAAACGAGAACAGTTTTGCAGCGCTCCATGCTTCCAAACGATGCCCACTCCTTTGCTAAATTTTATAATGGGAGTGACTTAGACAAGCTCACTCCATTTAATGTCACTCACTCTCAGACGAATACTCCGGATACCGGCATCACCATTTGTAATACCACTAACGGCAGTAATTTTTATTCTCAAAATGTCACAGCGCCACCTTTGATGCGAGTTGCTCGCGGCAACTATATGTTGTGGGCGAGTAACGAGCGCTTTCAATGTAAATGGCGAGAACAAGTCTCGGGCGTTAATGGAATTAACGGCAATGATCCGGCCGTGACTGGAATTCAAGCCTACAGCGAGAGTCCGCCGAATAATCGAAAATTAGGCACTGGATCGGCATCTGGTGAATTTCAAGTGCGCGTAAACGTGTGCGTTAATAACTTAGAAGAATCCAACTGTCTTACCTATCCAGATGGAAACAAAAAGCCGGTGGGGCTGTTACAGCGCTACGGTGAGTCAAATCGAATTCTATTTGGATTGATGACAGGCTCTTACATGCGCAGCAAAGATGGCGGCGTGCTTCGTAAAACCATCGGCGGCATGGACGATGAGATCAATTCGAGTACGGACGGTACTTTTAAAGACTTGTCCGATACCACTCCAGGTATCATCAAGACATTAGATTTATTGACTATTTATGGTTATCGCTTTGATGATGGTACTTACCACAGTGGTTCGACTAATGTGCCAGATGATTCGAGTCACGATGGTTGTTTATGGAGTCAAAACAGCTTCAGTAATGGACAGTGTACTAATTGGGGTAACCCGCAAGCTGAGATTTATTTGGAATCTCTCCGCTATTTAGCCGGAAAATCCGCGAGTACCACATTTTCTGCTGACGATTCACGACGGATTGATGGGCTGGTAACAGCGGATTGGGGGGATGCGCCAGTTAATCGCCAAAACTATTGTGCGCCGCTTAATATTTTGCAATTTAACGCCTCAACCACTTCATATGATGGCGACAATTTGGGTGGGTTTGCCAGCCTCACCAATACTTCATTGTCGACATTTACTAATAAGATTGCCGATGCTGATCGGGAGAACTTATCAGGTGAATACTTTATTGGAAGTAATGGAACCAATAACGACCAGCTTTGTACACCAAAGCTCATCTCCAGTTTGTCGAATGTTCGAGGCACCTGTCCCGATGCCCCTCGACTTGATGGCAGCTATCACATTGCGGGTATGGCCTATTTCGCGAGACGTAATGATATTCTTCCTGATCTTCGTGGCGAGCAAACCGTTCGCACATTTGGTGTGGCTTTAGCACCGGCATTACCACAAATTACGATTCCACTGCCTAATCAAGAATCATCTATTACGATTTTCCCAGCTTGTCGAAATACACACAGTGGTCGTTCGATGAACTGTGCCATCGTCGACTTTAAAGTGATCTCGGCCGAGAAAAACGTGTTGTTAGGAAATTCTGCTTATAACAACAATGACCCTCGTCGAGTACTGAATGGCCAGCGTGTAAATCGCGGGCGCTTATACATCAACTGGGAAGACTCTGAGCAGGGTGGTGACTACGACCAAGATATGTGGGGTATTCTCGAATATGCGATTTCAAATACTGATGTTGTTATCTCTACCCGAATTATAAAAGTTTCTACTGGCGACCCTATGGGCTTTGGCTATGTCATCAGTGGTACCAATAATGATGGTTTCCATGTTCACTCGGGTATCAACAACTTCAATGCGCCTAACTGCGTTAGTTGTAATCTTGGGCAGAACAACTCATCACCTGGCGGAATATCCCACAAGCAATTCAGAGTCGGTACTAGTGAGGCTAAGTTCCTCGAGACGCCTCTTTATTACGCTGCCAAATGGGGCGGATATGACGAAGACTTTGTTAAAGAAGCCAAAAGAGTTGGTGGCGAAAACTATGATCCTGATTATTTAGATTCGCTGGTTAAAAATCGCGACGTTTCTAACTCTTATTATTTCGCGACCGATCCTCGTAAATTGGAAGAATCCTTAGAGAAAGCGTTTAAAGAAATTTCTACCACCATTGGATCGGCATCGGCGGTGGCTACCAATGCTAAGAGGGCCAGTGATGGTAACTATGTTTTCCAAGCACAATTTAATAGCGAAAACTGGTCTGGAACGCTGAACATTTTCGAATTCGACGCAAATGGAAATTTAAAAGAAACTCCTACATACACCTCTAAAGACAGTGGAGTCATGCCTACGGCAGGAATCAACCGAGAGGTTTACACGTCGAAAATCAGTAATGGTTCAAGAGTGTTAATCGACTTCACCGCTACCGATTTAACGCAAGAGCAAAAAGAGCTGCTCAAGAGACGAAACGCCGCCGGCGACATTGTCGATACGGATCAGAAGTTGTTAGAGCGAATAGGTTGGATTCGTGGCGACGCGACCAATGAAAGTGCTGGCGGCCTGCGCGAGCGTGGTAGCGGCTCGGCTCGTAATATTCTGGGCGATATCGTTAATTCCGGCCCTGTGTTTGTGGGTGCCGATAATTACCGTTATCAAACTTTGCCAGTGGGTGGAGCAACCTATGCTGCCTATCTGCAAGCTAAACAAGAGAAACCAGCGCGTATTTATGTTGGTGCCAACGACGGCATGATGCACGCCTTTAGCGTTCCTAACAAAGAAGGAATCGGCTTTGTCGAAGAGTACGCCTACTTACCAACTTTAGTGTTCCATAAGCTCGCACGATTAACTGAGCAAAATTACGGTAGCTTTGAAAACCCTCACACCTACACCGTGGATGGAGACCTCGCTGTAAGTGATATTTACGATCCCGAAACCGAAGAGTGGAAAACAGTTTTAGTCGGTACATTGGGCGCGGGTGGCCGCGGTCTCTATGCGCTAGATATCACCAATCCAACCGAACCGCCAAGTGTGCTTTGGGAGTTAAGCGAGCAAGATTTCCCTGGTATAGGATTTGTAACGGGACAGGTACAAATTGTTCCTATGAGAAATAATCGTTTCGCGGCTGTTTTCGGAAATGGGGTTTATGCAGAAGAATCTTCCCTATTTGTAGTGGATATTCTCGATCCATCGCGCACCAAGGTTTTGAAAGCTCCTCAAGGCTTGGGTTTATCAACACCTGCACTCTTGCCTAATGGTGTAGGGCAGGCAATTGCTGCCTATGCTGGCGATGTCAACGGTAACCTTTGGAAGTTTGATTTAACCTCGACCGATTCTGACGATTGGGATGTTGATTACAAACTCTTTAAAGCCGAGCACCCACGTACCGGAACTACGGCTTATCCTCAGCCAATTACCGGTGCACCAACCTTGGGTATAAATCTAAGTTTGGGTGGAAAAATTATGGTTTACTTTGGTACAGGAAAATATATTGACGCTGGCGATAACTCGAACAGCAATGTCAATATCGAAAGTTTCTATGCCATTGTTGATGACGGGGAAGAAGTTGCTCGCGCCGACTTGCATGTCCGCAATATGCAAACCGATATGAGTGCCGAACCGCCAACTCGCGTCGTGAACAATACCAATGCCATGGGTGGCGCTATCGATTGGCAAAATCATAAAGGATGGATGGTGCATTTTAATAGCATCGCTGGTGAGCGAGTGGTCTCGAAACCCTTACTGATTCAAGACCGTTTAATTTTTACTACTGTGATTCCATCGCAAGTGAGTTGTGAGTTTGGCGGTAATAGCTGGATGATGGATATGGCTGCCGTAGGCGATCGATCCTCCTACGACGAGCGTTATGTGAATGAATCCATTATCGGCGGTAACCTCTATAACAACTTTATGATCTTGGGTGATTTGAGTTTGGTGTTGAACGGTAAGAATGCCTCTATTTTGGGAAGCGCAACTAACGCTCAACTTATCGAAACACCGGCAACCCTGATCGAAGCCTACATCGGCCGTCAATCTTGGCGACAAATTAAATAATAAGAGGTATTTATATGAAGAGAGCAGCACAAACTGGATTCACGTTAATCGAGATGATTATCACAGTATTGATTGTGAGCGTGCTTGCCGCCATTGCTTTGCCGGCCTATCAATCGATGGTGGTTAAGTCTAATCGGACGGAAGCGCGAGCGATGCTGAGCGATACCGCTCAGCGGTTACAGCGCTGCTTCTCTTCTTATGGCCGCTATAACAGCGCTAATTGCGGCGTTCACGAAAAAGTTAAAGCAGTCGATGGTGTGATATCGGAAGGTGCTGGGTTTTATAAAATTACCTTTGCTTCAGTTGCGGCAACACAATTTCAATTGAAGGCAGAGGCGATCAAAACCCCGCAACTTAACGATGATCCTTGCAAAGAAATGTTTCTTGCCAGTACTGGCGAGCGGACGCCTGCAGCTTGTTGGTAGTCTATGCAGACGTTAGTTAAGTGCGCCGATTAACGAAGAACAATTGACGAGTAGTGAAACTTAAGTCCCGCTCTATTCACTCTCGTCATCAAATCCAAGTTTCTGTAAGCGATAGCGGAGTGAGCGGAAGCTGATGCCCAGTTGTTTTGCAGCAAGCGTTCGGTTCCAGCGCGTGTTTTCCATAGCCTTAATAATAATGGTCTTTTCGACCTCGCTTAAATAGTCATCGATGGAAGCATATTCGTTACACAGTTTGGCGTAGTTGATGCCCCCCTCATTATGTTTTTGAGGTGCTACGGGCAAATGTTGCTGGCTTACTGTTGACGGCGTGTTGAGATTCAGTTGTAAATCGCTTGCCGAAATTTCATCACCTTCCGCGAGCGTATAGGCTCGCTCAAGAATATTCTCAAGCTCTCGAACGTTGCCAGGAAAATCGTATTGTAATAAACGCTCCATCGCGCATTTACTTAGCTTAACGGCTTGATGCGGGGAGGCGATTTTATTAAGCAAGTGCTGGCTCAATAATGGAATATCACTTTTGCGTTCACGCAAGCTGGGTACTGATAATTGAATTACGTTGAGCCGGTAAAATAAATCTTGTCGAAAACGATTTTGCTGCACTTCCTGTTCAAGATTTTTGTGAGTCGCACTCAAAATTCGCACATCCGTGGGGATTTCATCGGCAGCGCCAATTGGACGCACCGATTTTTCTTGAATGGCTCGTAAAAGTTTTACTTGCATATCCAAAGGTAAATCGGCGACCTCATCAAGAAATAAAACCCCACCTTCGGCGGCTTGGAAGAGTCCAATTTTATCCTGCGTCGCGCCTGTAAAACTTCCGCGTTTGTGGCCAAAAAATTCGCTCTCCATCAATTCGCGCGGAATAGCGCCGCAGTTGACGGCGATAAAGGGTTTGTCATGTCTTGGGCCAAGCGCATGGATAAGGCGAGCAACGAGCTCTTTCCCAGTTCCGGATTCACCTTGAATATAAATTGGTGCTTGGGAGCGGGACAGTTTTTCGATATTTTTTTTAAGTGTCTCTATGCATTCCGATTTTCCGACAATCGCTAAATATTTTGGCGGTTTTTTGGGGGAACTCTGTTTCGTTTGCAGCGCCGTATTAACCAGCTTTCGAAGTGCTGTCAGATCAACAGGTTTGGAAAGGAAGTCAAATGCACCGGCTTTCATGGATTCAATAGCAAGGTCGATATTGCCGTGCGCTGTAATGACCGCAACCGGTGTTTGGGTATAATGCTGTTGAATATGCTCAACCACCATCAAACCGTCGCCGTCATCTAGTCGCATATCGGTCAAGCAAAAATCAAATTCGCGTTCTTTAAGTTGCTCTTTTGCCTCTGCAACTGACGCAGCGGAATAAGTTTGTATTTGCATTCGGCCGAGAGTGATTTCGAGCAATTCACGAATGTCAGGCTCGTCATCGATGATGAGTGCGCATTTATGTTGAGTATTCATAATCATGCTGTCGTTATTATGGGCTTTAAATACTGGGCCCTACTGCGTTTGTGGTGCGATAGTTTTAATTCGAAGCAGCTAAAACCTTCTGATGTTTTTTTGTAGGCGATGAGTGCTTGGTTAGCTTCGCAAAGTTCGCGAGAAATATAGAGGCCAAGCCCTGAACCCGTAGATTCCGTTGTAAAGAATGGTTCAAATAAATTATCGATACGATCTTCTGTTATTCCTTCGCCAAAATCAACAACCCGAATATAGGGTTGTTGTAGGTGGGGATCAATCCCTATTTCAATTTGTAAATCCCGGCCGCTTGCGCGTTTGGTATAGCGCAGTCCATTGTCGAGCAGATTGGTGAGAATTTGGCGTAGTTGCGATTCGTCGAAATAAATTGAAATAGGTCCCTCAAATTGCTCTTCTATCGCGATGTGAATTTCACGCTCTGGGTGGGTGCGCGTGTGGATATCAACAAAGTCGTTAACGAATTCGCGAATCCAGTTGTTGAGTGATAAAAGTACCGGATGACTAGATTTGCGCTGCGATAAGTTAAGAACGTTTCCAATGATGCCGTTCACGCGGGTGCAGTGAGTTTGGATAATTTGCACCAAACGCGCATCTTGTGTTGGCAACTGATCGGATTCTCCAAGCAACTGAGCCGCATGACTAATCGCCCCCAAAGGGTTGCGAATTTCGTGAGCGATGCTTGCCGTGAGGCGTCCAAGCGAGGCTAGTTTCATTTGTTGTGCTTGTTGTGAAAGCGCTCGGACATCTTCAATGAAAATTATGAGATCACTCGGTACACCGGGCGTTAGCTCACTAAAGTGGAAACTGTAGAGGTCGTTGGTGTAACGGTATTGACGGTTGTCTGGGTGAGCGTCGTGTTGATTGCGCCAATGTTGATAGCCATCTTTTAATGAGTGAATGTCGTCGACCGAAGTTGGCTCTTCAGGATCAAGTTCAAACGCGAGAAGTCGTGCAGCGGCATTGTTCATTAAAGTGATTTGATGGTTATGATTGACTACAACGATGCCGGTGTACATGCGCTCGATAATTAAATGGGCGAGATGTTGCAAATGGTTTGCGTGTGCGGCTTGCTTCTGTGCCTCTTCTTGAGAAGTTTGAATTTTTTGAGCGAGGTACTGAAAAATCAGCGAGACCGCAAATGAAAAGCAGCCGAGTAGACTCGAAGCGAACAGGCTTTGCGCATTATTATCGAGAAATAAGTACCGATAGATACTTTCGCCCACGATGGCAATACTGGTGATCGCTGCTTGAAGTGTTGCCAATGGTCGGCTGAGCATGATTCCGCCCGCGGCAATAGCGACCAATAATAAATAAGCCAAGCTACTGGCGGCGCCGCCACTGGCATAAAGTAAAAGCATGTAGGCCGTTGCGTCGATCATCAACGAAGCGAATAAAATACTCACCGATGGCTGAAATCGCGTTCGCCACATCCACAACAAAAACACCACGTTGATTGAGGTGTAGCTTAGCGAAGTCCAATAAAAAAGCTCGGGAGAAGCCCCGCCGAATAGACGTTCATCAATGCGCAATTGAAACATCAGCAGCAAAAGCACACCCAAAAGTATTCGATAAAAAGTATATACCCGTAATAAATCGAAGCGATTGTGGGGCGAGTAGTAGGTGTGTGCGAAAAGTGATTGATTGGTCGACGGCATGGGAATGTCCAAATGGTCTAGCCAAAGTCGAAATTCGCTGTCCGATTATCAGTGAGAAGTTCTCGATTAATTGAACGGCGATTCCATCTTCATCTTATAATGATGTCATATTTGTGCGCGCTCTTAACCTTAAGAACGCTTGATTGTTGATGTACTTCTTATTTTTACGGGAACATTGAACCGATTATGTCACAACTGCATTGTGTGCTTGCTCAAATAAACACCCTCGTGGGAGATATTCCCGGCAATACGGCAAAAGTTATCGAATACGCGCAGAACGCGCTTAATGATGGCGAGCCTGATTGTATAGTCTTCCCTGAGATGACTTTAATTGGATACCCGCCTGAAGACTTGTTATTTCGCTCAAGTATCGATGTGCGTGTCCAAGACGCGCTCAATCAACTTTGTGCGGCGGCGTTACCGACAACGCTCGTTGTCGGCTATGCAAGACGAATCGGTGGCAAACTTTATAATCTCGCCGGTGTTATTCAAAACGGAACATTGATCGCCGAGTATGCGAAACAAAAATTACCCAACTACCAGGTTTTCGACGAGCAGCGTTATTTTACGGCAGGTGACACACCTTGCGTGTTCACGCTTAAAGGGATAAAAGTTGGGCTTCTCATCTGTGAAGATCTTTGGCATAGCGAACCTGTCGCAATGGCGAAGGACGCGGGAGCTGAAGTTATTCTCAGTCTTAACGCTTCGCCATTTCATGTGGGCAAACAAAAGACTCGTGAGGAAATTGTCGCGGCTCGTTCGCGCGAAGTGCAGCTGCCTATTGTCTATACCAATTTGGTCGGCGGGCAAGACGAGCTGGTATTTGATGGTGGCTCAATCGTTACAAACAGCCAAGGTGAAGTGATTTTTCGCGCGCCCTTATTTACCGAAGGCCAATTTACTTATCCACTCCACGTTACGGGTTCGCCCTCGTCACAGGCCTTGTTAAGTGATATCCCCAGCTCGCTCGCCGCGGTTTACAGCGCTTTATGTTTAGGTTTGCGTGATTACGTGAACAAAAATGGATTTAAAGGTGTGGTGCTTGGATTGTCGGGTGGGATCGATTCTGCATTAACTTTAGCGATTGCGGTGGATGCGTTGGGGGCTGATCGAGTAGAAGCGGTCATGATGCCTTTTCGCTATACCTCGGCGCTCAGCATCAACGATGCCGAGGACGAGGCGCAGCGACTTGGTGTTGCTTATTCATCGATTTCTATCGAGCCAATTTACGAAGCCTTTATGACAGCACTCGCCGAGCAATTTCAAGGACTGGGTCGCGATACCACCGAGGAGAATTTGCAAGCGAGATGTCGCGGCATGTTATTGATGTCAATCTCGAACAAAAAGCGTTTGCTGGTACTGACTACCAGTAACAAGAGCGAAGTGGCGGTAGGCTATTCCACCTTGTATGGCGATATGGCAGGGGGCTTCGATGTCCTCAAAGATGTGCCCAAAACCATGGTGTTTGAGTTGTCGCGCTATCGAAATACATTAGGTGAGGTGATTCCGCCTAGTGTGATTACGCGCCCACCATCGGCAGAATTGGCACCCGATCAAAAGGATGAAGATAGCTTGCCACCTTACGATATTCTTGATGCGATTTTAGCCTTGTATGTCGAGCAAGATCAGAGTGCAGAGGCCATCATTGCGCAAGGTTTTAACCGCGAGCAGGTTGAGCGGGTAGTGCGATTAGTTGATCTTAATGAATACAAGCGTAGCCAAGGGCCGATAGGGCCAAGGATTAGTGAGCGAGGATTTGGTCGCGATCGACGCTACCCAATTACTTCCGGCTGGAAGCTCGGTGTTTAAACGGCAAGACGATTATTTGCGAGATATGAAAAAGGGCCGCAGTAGCAGCCCTTTTTTATTGTTGAATTATTGGAGTCGTTGCGCTTGGGCAAACTTAGGTGGGGAATCGCGGTAGGTGTTGTCGTAAAGCTCGCGGGTATCAAAGCCTGTCAGTTCGCGCTTACTGAATAAACCTAGGGTTAGCCATGGCAACAACTTGGTGCGGCCGTTATCCCACATATAGTTGTCATCCCATTTCCCGTCTTTTTTGATCGCGGGGTAATCGGGGTAGTTGGTGGCCAAAATGGCTTGATACTCGTTCGCACGTTCGGTCATGTTCATGAGGCGATAACCCTGAACGATAACGGCAAGCGCATCGGGAATTGCCGGAGTTTGAGAGAAGTTCTCTAGCACAAATCGGCCGCGACCAATGGCAGCGATGTAAGCCCCACGCTGAAAGTAATAGTTAGCGGCATGAACTTCATAGCGTGCCAAAGTGTTGCGTAGATACAGCATGCGACGTTTGGCGTCGGCGGCGTAAGGGCTGTTGGGAAAGCGGTTGAGCAACTGGGTAAAATTCGCCAGAGAGTCGCGTGCCGAACCTGGATCGCGTTGAGTAATATCAACAGGCAACACACGGTTGAACATACTGCGGTCTTTCGCGTAAGCCGCCATGCCAAGCATGTAGTAAGCGTAATCGACGTTGCGGTGCTGAGGGTGAAGACGAATAAAGCGGTTGGCAGTCGCTATGGCGGCGTCGGCCTCATTCGATTGGTAATACGCGTAAATGAGTTCGAGTTGCGCTTGCTCAGCGTAAGTGCCAAAGGGGAAGTGTTCTTCCATACGCTGCAAGTTGCGAATAGCGGTTTCCCATTGGCTATTTTTAAGTTGACGCTCGATTTGTTGATAGAGGTCCGCTTCGGTCGTCAGTTTGGGTTCATCACTTTTGGATGAAGACGAGGAGCAACCATAGATCGCAAGGGTGAAGCTCAGCGCGATTAAACTACAAAGACGAGACCAGCGAGCGGTACTCAAAGAAGGCAAGACTTGCATATAGGTCGTAAACTCTTATCGGTAAATGTTTCGCACGAACGCGTGCGGGTATTTAAACATAGCCTAGACGTCAAAATATAGCCCAGTGGGTAATTGTCCAACGACCATAACCCATTGTGGCGCTTATGAAACCTTTTTATCGTCGATGCAAGGTGTGGCCAAGGTTTTTTCGAGCCAAGCCCACAAAGTCGAATCGCAAATAGCTACAATAGCACCTTTTTTACCGTCACTAGGTTGTTGTCCTTACAGAGGCAGATGAATGAAAGATGTATATGAACTGAGCGCTCGAGTGCCTGTCACCCTGCATGGCATGCGCTTCGACCAAGTCGCGTCCGAGTTGTTCCCGGATTTTTCGCGATCGCGCCTTCAGTCGTGGATTAAAGACGGCAAAATCACCCTAGATGGCCGAGTGGCGAAACCGAAAGACAAACTGATTGGCGGTGAGTTCGTCGAGCTCAACGCAGAGCTTGAAGCACAAGGCGAGTGGGAGCCAGAAGAAATCACACTCAATATTGTGCATGAAGATGATGATCTGCTGATTATCAATAAACCGGCCGGATTGGTCGTCCACCCGGCGGCTGGCAATTACACCGGCACCTTGGTTAATGCACTTCTCAATCATATTCCTGATCTGATTAATCTTCCCCGTGCGGGCATTGTGCATCGCCTCGATAAAGAGACCACCGGATTGATGGTGGTGGCGAAAACCCTCGAAGCGCATACCGATTTAGTCGAGCAATTGGCGGATCGCTCGGTTAGCCGGGAATACGAGGCTGTGGCGGTAGGCACCATGACGGGCGGCGGTAAAGTGGACGCGCCTATGGGGCGTCACCCAGTTCAGCGCAAATTGATGGCCGTGTTAAAACAAGGCGGAAAACGAGCGGTCACTCATTATCGAGTGGTGAAGCGCTACCCGCACCACACCCATATTCGCTGTAAGCTCGAGACAGGCCGCACACATCAAATCCGTGTGCACATGGCACACATTGGTCACGCTCTCGTGGGCGATCAAACTTACGGTGTCCGCTTCAAAATTCCTAAAGGCGCCAATCAGCACCTCATCGATACGTTAAAAGGCTTTCCGCGTCAGGCGCTGCATGCGGCGAAATTGGGCCTTGAGCATCCCGGTACTGGTGAATACACCGAGTGGACCGCGCCACTGCCCGAGGATTTTGTACGATTGTTAGAGGCGCTAAATAACGGCTATAGCCACGAGGATGAAGATTAATGATGGGCGACTGGATCATTCCCGATTGGCCTGCACCCAAACAGGTTAAGTCATGCATCACGACGCGAGCAGGTGGCGTTAGCCTCCCGCCGTTTGATAGCCTTAATTTAGGTGCGCATGTCGGGGACGATCCAGTAGCTGTACAACAAAATCGTCAAATACTTCGCGAAACGCTCCGTCTAACTCAAGAGCCGCAATGGCTCGAACAAGTACATGGCATTAAAGTCATTGAGGCGCTTGCCGACGGATTAGTTCGCACGGCGGATGGCGCCTTTACTGCCCACCCGCAAGTGGTGTGTGCCGTAATGACGGCAGATTGTTTGCCCATTTTTCTCTGTGATAAGGCGGGTACTCGCGTCGCTGCACTTCACTGTGGTTGGCGAAGTTTGGCCAAAGGTATTTGCGGTGAGGCACTGCTACAAATGGGTCTTGATTCGCAAGAGCTCATGGCCTATTTGGGGCCCGCGATCAGCCAATCGAATTTTGAAGTGGGGGTGGATGTTCTCGAAGCTTTTTTTGACGCTTCACGTGATTCTACTTACACCGATGCCATCGCCGCTGCTTTTAAACCTGCGCCACGGCCACTGCATTTTCACGCCGATATTTATGCGCTGGCGCGTGCAGAATTGCAGGCTCTTGGCATTGAGTCTATTTACGGCGGTGGTGAATGCACATTTGCCGATTCTCGTTTTTATTCTTATCGTCGCGACAAAATAACTGGCCGCATGGCAAGCCTTATCTGGATAGAACCGCAAGTTTGATCTGTCGCAACTTGCGGTTCTAAACTCGGGTAATTTTCCCTTCAGAGCTTGATTTCCTCGCACAGCCCCCCATTACTTAATCATTAGCGTAATGCGCTTTCTTTTCAAATGATTATTGGGGCACACCATGCGTATTGACCGATTCACCAATCAATTACAGTTAGCCTTGTCCGATGCGCAATCACTCGCATTGGGGCGTGATCACAATCAAATTGAGCCCGCACATTTATTATTAGCGATGCTTGAACAGCGTGGCGCCGGAAGCGTTCGCCTGTTGTTAGGGCAAGCGGGATTCGATGTTGCCGCGTTAAAGCAAGCGCTGGTTCAACAGCTCGATACTTTTGCTGAAATCAGCAATCCCACCGGCGAAGTCACCATGTCACCGGACTTAATTCGCCTGCTTAATTTATCCGATCGTCACGCGCAAAAAGTTGGCGATAAATTTGTTTCGTCAGATGCGGTTTTACTGACACTGATGAACGAAATGCAAGGAAAAACCACTGACGCGTTAAAGGCGGCTGGTAATGCGCAGCGTCTTCAACAAGCGATCGAGCATGCGCGCGGCGGAGAAAAAATTGACGATGCCGATGCCGAGGGCAATCGTCAGGCACTGGAAAAATATACACTCGATTTAACCGCGCGTGCTGAAGCGGGAAAGCTCGATCCTGTTATTGGCCGTGACGATGAAATTCGTCGCACCATTCAGGTGTTACAGCGCCGCAGCAAAAATAATCCCGTATTAATTGGTGAACCTGGTGTGGGTAAAACTGCCATCGTCGAAGGTTTGGCCCAGAGGATTGTGAATGGCGAAGTACCGGAAGGCCTTAAGAACAAACGGTTGTTGTCACTCGATTTGGGCGCGCTTTTGGCAGGTGCAAAATTTCGCGGCGAATTTGAGGAGCGCTTAAAGGCCGTCATCAATGAGCTGGCGAGACAAGAAGGCCGTGTGATTTTATTTATCGATGAATTGCACACTATGGTCGGTGCCGGTAAAGGTGAAGGAGCTATGGACGCGGGCAATATGTTAAAGCCTGCTTTAGCTCGCGGTGAATTGCATTGCGTGGGTGCGACTACTTTAGATGAATACCGTAAATACATCGAGAAAGATGCCGCGCTCGAACGACGCTTCCAAAAAGTTTTGGTGGACGAGCCAACAGAAGAAGACACCATCGCCATTTTGCGCGGACTTAAAGAGCGCTACGAAGTGCATCACGGCGTCGACATTACCGACTCGGCGATCATTGCTGCGGTCAAGTTGTCGCAACGTTACATCACCGACCGTCAATTGCCCGACAAGGCCATCGATTTAATCGATGAATCGGCGAGTCGTATTCGAATGGAAATTGACTCCAAACCTGAAGAAATGGACCGGTTGGAGCGCCGCTTAATCCAATTAAAAATTGAGCGCGAAGCGGTTAAGAAGGACGAAGACGAAGCGAGTAAAAAACGTTTAGAAAAAATCGATCAAGACATCGAAAAAGTCGAGCGCGAATACGGCGATCTTGAAGAAATTTGGCGAGCAGAAAAAGCTGCGCTTCAAGGTTCGCACGAAATTAAAAGCGCATTAGAGCAAGCGCGCTTAGAGTTAGATGAAAAGCGCCGCAAAGGCGATTTGGCTCGCATGTCGGAATTGCAGTACGGAATTATTCCACAGCTGGAAAAACAATTGGACATGGCCAGTCAAGCCGAAATGATGGAGATGCGGTTGCTGCGAAATAAAGTGACCGACGAGGAAATTGCCGAAGTTGTTTCTAAGTGGACCGGCATTCCTGTTTCAAAAATGTTAGAAGGTGAGCGCGATAAATTGCTGCGCATGGAAGAAGTGTTAAGCAAGCGAGTGATCGGTCAACAAGAAGCAGTGGTTGCTGTCTCTAACGCGGTGAGACGTTCGCGTGCTGGGTTGAGTGACGCCAATCGCCCTAACGGTTCGTTTTTATTTTTGGGGCCAACCGGTGTCGGTAAAACCGAATTGTGTAAAGCGCTCGCGGAGTTTTTATTTGATACCACTGAAGCCATGGTGCGTATCGATATGTCGGAGTTTATGGAGAAACACTCGGTTGCTCGCCTCATTGGTGCGCCACCGGGCTACGTGGGTTACGAAGAGGGCGGATATCTCACCGAAACGGTGCGACGCAAACCTTACTCGGTCATTTTGCTCGACGAAGTTGAGAAAGCGCATCCTGACGTATTTAACATTTTGCTCCAAGTTTTGGACGATGGCCGTTTAACAGATGGTCAAGGGCGTACGGTAGATTTCCGTAATACCGTAATTGTCATGACTTCGAACCTCGGCTCCGACCGTATTCAGGATGTGGCGAACGACACAAGTTTCCAAGGTGACAAAGACGCACGTTACAGCGCGATGAAAACTGCGGTGATGGATGTTGTAGGCGGCTATTTCCGACCTGAGTTTCTTAACCGTGTGGACGAGCTTGTGGTGTTCCATCCTCTTGGGCGCGACCAAATTCGTGGTATTGCCGATATTCAACTGGCGTTGCTGCGTAAACGATTGGCTGAGCGAGAACTTGAGTTGGAGCTCTCTGACGAGGTGATGAATCAGTTAGCAGATGTGGGCTTTGATCCTGTGTTTGGTGCTCGCCCGCTTAAGCGCGCGATTCAACAGTACATCGAAAACCCACTGGCGCAGGATATTCTCGCGGGCAAGTTTCCGCCCGGATCTAAAATTTATGCTTCTCAAGAGGACGCTAAAATTAAATTCGAGCGCCGCTAATTTCTTATGGTGCTATAACAAAAAAGGCCATCGCAAGATGGCCTTTTTTATTGTATTAGTCGCTGTTCAGATCTAAGTTAAGCCAGCGATTTACTTTTCGAAAAGTGAGGCGAATTACTAGCGGCGGACTCGGCCCAAAATCTGCCCCATCTTGGTGGGAGTGCCGGCACTGTATTTTTTGCTCCATTCCACCTGATCTTTGGCGAATAGCACTATCGCCGTTGAGCCGAGCTTGAATCGACCCATTTCGTCGCCTTTGGCTAACTGAATATCTTGATATGGGTAATTTGAGTCGGCGATTTCGCGGCTGGCAAACGGTGCTACCTCACCGTCCCACACAGTCTCGATACCCGCAACGATCATGGCGCCGACCAGCACCACGGCCATAGGACCAATCTCTGTATCGAAAATGGCCACAGCACGCTCGTTACGAGCGAAGAGTCGGGGGATGTTCTCCGCGGTGGTGGTATTAACCGAGTAGAGTTCACCCGGCACCGACACCATGCGGCGCAACTTTCCACCGTAAGGCATATGGACGCGATGGTAGTCGCGGGGAGATAAGTAGACAGTTGCGAACTTTCCGCCTTCAAATTCATCGGCAAGGCTTTGATCGCCACCTAAGAGTTCGAGGCTGGTGTAGTCCTGGCCTTTCGCCTGGAAAATTCGTCCATCGATGATATCGCCCAGTTGCGAAATAGCTCCGTCTGCGGGACAGACAATCGATAGCGAGTTTTGATCGATAGGGCGCGCTTCCGGTTTGATGGCGCGGGTGAAGAAATCGTTGAAACTCTTGTAGACCTTGGGGTTTTCTTCGATGGCCAGTGACATATCGACGTTGTAGCGTTTAACAAACCACTGAATGAAGGTGTTTTTAATGAATCCCACTTCGCTTTTGGCCAGTGCACCTACCAAACGGGATAGGCCATGTTGGGGTACGATTTTTTGTAATTTTATAAACAACTTGTCGTTCATTAACGGCAATTTCCTGAAATATGTGTCGAGTTGGCGCCTCGAACTCGATAAAGGCGCTGTGTGGGAATCGTCGCGCAGTGTAACAAAGCGCGTTGATTTTGCCAGATGTGCGCTTATTGCGGAGGATGCCTATGGTATGGTTGCGGTTTTGTTCAAGAGGTTTTCGCCGTGTTAAAAGCCCAGATTGTGCCTGTCACCCATTATCAACAAAATTGTTCCATCGTCTTTTGTGATAAGACGCTCCAAGCGGCGGTGATCGATCCTGGTGGCGACGTCCCAGCAATTTTGGATGCGGTGAAAGCACTCGGGGTAACTGTGAGCGCGATTTGGATCACCCACGGGCATCTTGACCATGTTGGCGGCGTAGTGGAATTGCGCGATGCTCTCTCGGTAGAGGTGATTGGCCCACATAAAGACGACACCTTTTGGCTGGATGCGCTCCCCGAAGCGGCCGATCGCATGGGATTCCCGCCGGCGCAGGCGTTCCTGCCCACTCGCTTTTTGGAGGAGGGCGAGCAATTAACCTTGGGAGAGCTGACCTTTGACGTATTGCATTGCCCTGGACACACGCCCGGACACGTTATTTTTGTCGAGAAAACTGAACGTGTCGCTTTTGTGGGGGATGTCTTATTTAAGGGGTCAATTGGCCGTACCGACTTCCCTCGCGGCAGCCATGATGATCTTATCCATGCGATTCGCACCAAAGTATTCCCCTTGGGGGATGATATGCAATTTATTCCGGGGCATGGCCCTGTGTCGTCCATAGGTGCTGAACGCGCGAGCAATCCTTTTGTTGCCGATAAACTGTTTGGCTAAAGGTTTTATGGCTGATCTCCCTTTCACCTACACGCTTGTTCGCTCGGCCAGACGTAAATCCATTTGTATCCAAATTAAAAACGCTCAAGTTTTTTTGCGGGCGCCCACCGCCGTGCCCTTGGGGGATTTGCTAGCCTTCGCGTCGACTAAATCCTCGTGGGTACTGCAAAAACTTAATGAACAAAAAGCGCGCTTGGCATTAGCGCCGGTGCAACCCGAATGGGACACTGGTGCGCTTCTCCCTTTTATGGGGCAAGAATTAACGCTTGTGGTTCAGGAAGCTCACTTTAATGCGGTGACGCAAGTGGGCGATAAGCTGATGGTGGTGATCAATAAGCGCGGTGCGGCGGCTCGAACGGAAAAGATCCGCGCTCAGCTAATTAAGTGGTATAGCGATCAAGCAATGCAAATCTTAAGTCGTAAAACCCTCGCGCTCGCGGCTCGGTTGGGCAAGTCGGTGAGTAAAATCACCATCAAGGCGACCAAGACTAAGTGGGGGCACTGCACCTCCCGTGGCGCGATTCAATATAATTGGCAGATATTACTAGCCCCTGAGCCAGTAGTGGATTATCTTGTCGCTCACGAAGTGAGTCACTTGATTCATCATGACCACAGCCCTGCATTTTGGGCGCAAGTGGCTCGTATTTGTCCCGATTATCTCGCCCTGCGCCGTTGGCTTAAACAGCAGGGTGGTCAATTAGTGCTATAGCTTAATTGCGCACTACTCAATACCCAACAAAGCAACTCAAGGTAAGGCTATGACTGATCAAATTGAACCTTTAAGTGACGATCTCGACGAGAACTTTGACCGTTTTATCGTTGAAGCCCTCGAGCAGGGTTGCGTGTGGGTATTGCAAGCGGGCGAAGGCTATGCAGTTTGCGGCTCAGAAAATCACGACGATATGGATGTAATGCCCTTTTGGTCCCAGCGCGAGTTTGCTGAAATTCACTGTAAAGACGATTGGGCCGATTATCAGCCTCTAGCCGTTGATGTTCAGGAGTTCCTCGACGATTGGCTGCCTGGCATGCACGATGATCTCATTCTTGCTGGGATCAACTGGGATGCAGATTTGATCGGCGAAGAGATTGAGCCCTTAGATTTGTTGGAAGAATTCGATCAAGAAATGCCGGAGTAAATCATGGCGATTGTCACTCGACTGCTACCTTTGATGGCGCTGCTGACGGTGTTTTTTTTGGGCGGTTGCGCAGCGGTTAAACCTAAGCTCGAAGAGCCCACCGTTAAAGTTGCGAACATCGCGCTTTTACCCATGCAAGGATTTGTGCAGCCGATCCAATTGGATTTACTGATCGCCAACCCCAACGATCGCGAGCTGACGTTGCGCGGAATCTCTTACACCGTGGGCATTGAAGACTTCGATGTGTTAAGCGGTGTCGAGAGCCGTTTGCCGAGTTTGCCCGCTTACCAAGAAACGCCTGTCTCGGTAGTGGTATCAGCAAATGTGATTCAGATATTGCAATTGGCTCAGCACATGAGCCGGAAAAATGCTGTGAATAATATTAATTACAACTTCACCGCGAAGCTCGACTTTAGCGCGTGGCTACCCTCGTACACAGTGACCGAAAAAGGTGTGTTTTCCCTTTCCTCTCTTGCTCAATAGACAGTCGTTAATAAGACAGCATTAGGATAAACGATGAATCAAATCGCAATGCCGGATGCAGAAGAACGCATCTCCCTTAAGGAGTATACCGAGAAGGCCTATCTCGACTACTCCATGTATGTCATTTTAGATCGCGCCCTCCCACACGTTGGTGATGGATTGAAACCTGTACAGCGTCGTATCGTGTATGCCATGAGCGAGCTGGGCTTAAAATCGAGCGCGAAATTTAAAAAGTCGGCACGCACCGTCGGTGACGTGATCGGTAAATTTCACCCACACGGCGACTCGGCTGCCTATGAAGCCATGGTGCTGATGGCACAGCCCTTCTCTTACCGTTACACCTTGGTCGATGGACAAGGCAACTGGGGCTCACCGGACGATCCGAAATCATTCGCGGCGATGCGTTACACCGAATCGCGCCTGACGAAATACGCCGAAGTTTTGCTTGAAGAATTAGGGCAGGGTACGGTCGATTGGGTGCCCAACTTCGACGGCACCTTAGACGAACCTCGCGTTTTTCCCGCGCGTGTCCCCAACCTTTTGCTAAACGGCACCACTGGAATTGCGGTAGGTATGGCAACCGATATTCCTCCGCATAATTTGCGTGAAGTGGTCGCCGCTTGTATTCATAAGTTGGATAACCCGCAAGCGTCGGTGCGCGACTTGATGGAATTTATCCAAGGTCCTGATATGCCTACCGAAGCCGAAATCATTTCGCCAAAAGAAGAGCTGGCGAAAATGTACGAAACCGGTCGCGGCAGTTTGCGGATGCGCGCGGTTTGGACGCGAGAAGACGAGTCGGGCGATATTGTGATTACTGCACTACCGCACCAAGTCAGTGGGGCTAAAGTGCTCGAGCAGATCGCGGCACAAATGCAGGCAAAGAAATTGCCAATGGTGGCCGACCTGCGCGATGAATCGGATCATGAAAATCCAACACGCTTGGTCATTGTGCCGCGCTCCAATCGTGTCGATTGCGATCAAGTGATGCAGCATTTATTCGCCACCACCGAGCTTGAGCGTACCTACCGAGTCAACATGAATATGATCGGTATCGACGGCAAGCCGCAAGTGAAGTCGCTCGATAAAATTTTGGCTGAATGGCTGAGCTTTAGGACGGTCACCACTCGTCGCCGTTTACAATATCGACTCGATAAGGTCGAGCGCCGACTCCATTTATTAGACGGCTTACTCATCGCCTTTTTGAATCTCGACGAAGTGATTCGCATCATCCGCGAAGAAGACGAGCCGAAAAAAGAATTGATGGAACGCTTTGGTCTGACCGAAGAGCAAACCGAATATATTCTCGAAACCAAATTACGCCAATTGGCGCGATTGGAAGAGATGAAAATTCGCGGCGAACAATCCGAGCTTGAAAAAGAGCGTGATTATTTGCAAGGCGTTTTAGGTTCTGCGGTTAAATTGAAAAATCTCATTCGCAAAGAATTGCAGCAAGCAGCCGAAACCTACGGTGATGATCGCCGCTCGCCCATAGTCGCACGCGCCGAAGCGCAAGCGCTAAGCGAAACCGAACTGGTTGCGGTTGAAAATATCACTGTGGTTATTTCGGATAAGGGATGGATTCGTTCGGCCAAAGGTCACGATATAGATCCAACCAGTTTGAGCTATAAAGCGGGCGACGAATTTAAATTTGCGGTGCGCGGTAAGAGTAATCAGAGTGTCATTTTGATTGACTCCACCGGCCGAAGTTATGCTTTGCCGTCGCATAATTTGCCGTCCGCACGCGGTCAAGGTGAACCATTAAGTGGTCGAATTAGTCCGCCCAGTGGCTCGACTTTCGAAGGAGCCTTGATGGGCAGCGATGATCAGCGTGTGCTGATCGCCTCGGATGCGGGTTACGGATTCGTTGCTAAATTGGAAGACTTGGCAACTAAAAATAAAGCCGGTAAAGCGCTTCTCACTTTACCCGAAAATGCGAAAGTGATGCCGCCACAACTCATTACCGATCCTGAGAACTCACTTTTGGCCGCGGTCAGTAATGATGGTCGCTTGTTAATATTCTCGGTGCGTGAGTTGCCAGAATTGGCTAGAGGTAAAGGCAATAAAATTATGAATATTCCATCGGCTCGTGCGGCGAGTCGCGAGGAATATGTCGTCGCATTAAAAGTGATTAATCCTAATCAGCACTTGGTTTTACATTCAGGAAAACGATCAATCACACTCAAAGGTAATGACATCGAGCATTATCTGGCAGAACGTGGGCGCCGAGGAAATAAATTGCCTCGCGGTTTCCAAAAAGTCGATGGCGCAGAAGTTATCGACAAATAACTGCTAACCCTCAGCTCGCGCTGGGGGTTTTTTTTAATAATAACGAGAGCGGTCATAGTTATGGGAAAAGAACAATGCTTATCTATTCGTACGTCGCTAGCTTGTCGAGTGAGTGTTGTTCACCCGCAGCTAGGTCAAATGGAATTGATGCTTAGAGATCTGTCGGACACTGGTGTCTTTATCGAAACAGATACGGCCGCGAGTTTTTCGGTTGGCGATCAAGTGTTGGTGCAAGTGTTGGGCCTCAGTGACGATTCACCCCAACTTGCGATGACGGTCGCGCGCACCAATAACGAAGGTGTCGGGCTCCATTTTAACGAGCCAGAACCCAGTTTTTAATCTTGCAGGAAAAGTTGTGAAAAGATTATTGGCGAGAGTAAGCGCAATATTGAGTTTGGTTTTTTGCAGTTCGGCTCTTGGCGCAGTTGTGCTCGAATACCACCATGTGAGCGACTCCGGCCCAGCTTCAACGCGTATTTCACCAGCGGCTTTTGAAGCGCAGCTTGATTATTTGCGCGAAGCGGGCTTTAGCGTTGTTCCACTTACCGATCTTGTAGCGCTATTGGAGAAAGGTAAGCCTTTGCCAGAAAAAACGGTCGCCATCACCTTTGATGACAGTTATGCGAGTGTGTACCGCAATGCATTCCCGATTTTGAAAAAACGGAACTTACCTTTTACATTTTTCGTCAACACGGATGCAGTCGGAACTTCGCCATCGTTTGTGACTTGGGAGCAGCTTCGAGAAATGCAGAAGCATGGCGTGACGGTCGCCAACCACACGGCAACTCACGCACACATGGTGAGAAAACGGCCGAATGAATCTCTTGACGATTGGAAAGCGCGATTAGCCTCCGACATTACCCGCGCTCAACAAGCGATTAAAAAAAACTTAGGTGGCGCGCCCAATATTTTCGCTTATCCGTTTGGAGAATATAACCAAGTGGCAAAGTCAGTAGTTCGTGAGTTAGGGTATATTGGATTTGGTCAGCATTCGGGTGTGATGAGTAGTGATGCTGATTCGCTCATCATTCCACGTTTTCCGTTCGGTGGAAGTTTTACCGATCTTGCGGATTTCAAACTCAAAGTTAACAGCAAAGCCATGCCACTCAAAAAAATACAATGGTACGACCAGCTCTCGACGCCTTTGAGCGACGTTATTGTACGCGAAGGTGAGCGCCCTTGGCTTACCTTAACTCCGGATGGCGATCTTCGTATCAGCGAGGTTCGCTGTTACGCAACCGGTCAAGGTGCGATTACTACCGAAGTTCGCGACGGCATTATTTGGGCGCAAGCAACCAAGCCGTTTAAACCTGGGCGAATGCGCTACAACTGCACAGCACCCACCGGCGAAAAGGGGCGGTTTTATTGGTTTACCCAACAGTGGCTTGTCACCGACAAAAACGGAAATTGGACATATCAAGATTAAAAACAATCCAATAAAAAAGGGATGCAGTGCATCCCTTTTTTATTGTGAGTGATGACCTAACTTACTCGAGTTTATTGCTGCGGATTAAGGTGCGTAATTCGGCAATGTAAGCCTCACCGCGCTCGGAATATTTATCGAGCGCTGCTACCATGTTGGCTCCCGTAAATTGGTCGGGTTGCTTGCGCAGGTTCGCGCGCATTTGTCGCCAAGCACGGTAAGCCGAGTGAGTGTTGATGTTGCGATAATAGGCAGTGATAGATTCTTCTACACTGCTAAACTTTTGAACTTCGTGCTTGGCGTTTGCGGCGCGACGTTTTGGAATAATGCCGCAGCCTGGGGTATAACACCATTGGCCGAAAAGATTGTGGGCTTCTTCGGCAAAGCGCGAGGTTCCCCAGCCAGACTCAGCCGCCGCTTGCGCTAACACCATGGCAGCAGGAATTTCATCAACACGCAGCAGGAGCACGGCAATTGCACGCTCCATTTCGGGATAGGTTTCTTCGCTTACGTTAAACTTGCGACGCATAACCTCAAAGTTGCGTTTATTCACGCCAGTCAGCTCGCCGGTTTGATCGAATTCCGCTTTTAGTTTTAATAAACGCTCGCGAGATTTAAGCAGTTTTTGATTCTTCTCTTCGATCAGCGGCCGCAATAAACCAAGAAATTCTTCCTTACGGGTTTTGGTGATTGTGATGCTTTTAAAATCGGGTAGCAGTGTTGTGCTCTGCAACTCGTCATCAAGCACGCTGGTGACTGGAGTGGTGTGAAAATAAGAGGACAGAAAAACCACTAAACAGAAGGTGGCGACAGCATAGCCTGCCAGTCCTACCCCTAATAGATAAGCTGATGTTTGTTTTTGCATAAAGCCTCGACAGAATTACAACTTGAGTTGCGCGCGCAGTTGAGCCATGCGCGCTGCATTTTCTTCTGGAGTGAGTGGGCGTTCGATGGTTTCCGGAAGCGCTTTCACCTCGGGTGATGGCAGTTCTTCACCGTTGACCACGCGCTCGACCAAACTCAGATAGTGTCGCTCGAACACGGGAAACGCGTCTTTCTCGTTGGAGCTGGCTAGAAAATACCAGTTCGCAGCTGAACCGGCGTGAAATACAGCTGGATGCGACCATTTGAATGCCGCTTTCGGGCTTGGAGCGGTGCAAGCTTCGACATAGGCTTTGTGTGCGTCGGGCAAGCCAAACTCGGTAGGGTCACCTTGGCAGGCTTTGATCATGCGGTGAATAGTGGGTAGATATTCGCTCTGCTCCATCACTTTTTTCGCCCCGCGCAAAATAGTTTTTGGAGCAAAATGTTTGAGCGAAGCCAGCCATAACCGCTTAGCTTGGTTTTCTAAATCGACTTGGCTAAACGCGCTGTAATACTGATTGTGATAATTGATCCGGAAGAGCGCAAATACCTGATTAATCGCATCGATATGCGCGTCGGACGCCTCGGGTTCAAGGCGCTCAGTTTGCCCAGCTCCGGTCGTTGAGTTGCTGCGTGAGGCTTGCATCTCTTGTACGAGTTGTTGGGTTAATGAGTTGCTGTCTTGCATCGCTTAAACCTTGTGATGAATTAACGGTAACGAGCGCATGTTGCTTGGCCCAATGGTATTTCACGTGTTGCAAAAATTTTGTATTCCAGCTGGCGTAAACCTGATTGGAATCTCGCCAAAACAAAATAAATTCTGGTAATTGTTGTTCAGCAAATTTGAGGTCGATTTCTGCCAATTTCAAGACATCGTAAACTTCGCGGCTAGGGCGCCAGTTCTCAGGAATACGGCGTGGCTCGGTATCGTTTTCAAGCGCGCTTTTGAAGCGGTGCCATTGACGTTTAACGTGATTAATAAATTTCGTGTTCCAAGTTTTGCTGATGTCACCGCGCTCTCGCCAATAGACCACAAATTCGGGAATGGCGTCTTCAACGAAGGCGTAGTTAATGCCCGCGTGTTTTACCAACACTTCCAGCGCATCTTGGTTGGGACGCCATTTGGTGTGCATGGGGCTGGCTAAGTCTTGCGATAAAAATTCGGTATCGCGATCTACCGGCGTTTCGCGAGTCTCGCGCGCGATTTGCGTTTGGTGGTAGCGCCAGCGACGAAGAATTTCTTTTAAAAATTTCCCGCCTGCACCGGCTTCCGGTGTTTGTGTCTCGCGCATCTGTAGCACGATTTCGGGCAGGTGTTGACGGATGAAATACTCTGGAATGTGATGCTCGTTAATGCGTTGACGAAGCTCAGAGTCTGGCTGCCAAGTGCTGTCGACTAACGCGATGCCCTGAGGCTTTTGCGACCGCATGGGCGTCGTGATGGTTGGCGCATAGGGGTGAGTCGACACGACCTGAGATTGAGGGTTGCCCAAGAGTAGTAATTCGAGCTTTTGCGATTCGATAAACGGCGCAGAATTAAGCTGAATAACGCCCTGATTATGCAGGCTGCGCGAGATTCTCTGGATATCGTAATCGTTCCAGAAAGGCGCGAGCTGGAGCAGAATAGGCTTGTCGAGATTAAGCCACAGATTGCCTTGGTTATCCCAGCGGCCAAAATATTGGCCGTAATCGCCCAAGAGTGCGAGCAGACAGGCTTCTTCTAAGCCGAGTTCGCGCGCTTTTGAAGGCGATATGATCAGGGGCCGTTCGGCGATAAATGGGGCACTCATAGCTCTAAGACTACCTCAAGCGCTCCGCGCTTCGTGAAAAATGACGCTATTATACCGCTTCTTGCGTGCGTGGCGATTCAATCGGGGTGTTGGGCTGATCGCCCCATTCCGCCCAGCCGCCATGATAAGCCTTGATATTAAGCCCCAAGGCGCGCCCGACCAGATAGGTAAACCCCGAGCGGTGATGACTGTGGCAATGGGTGATGATCTGTTTGTCTTGAGTGATTCCGCGCTCGGCGAGATACTCTCGCGCATCTTTGCGAATTCGCATGCCTTGGTTGAAATCAATCAGCTCTGTCCATTCCACATTGACGGCACGCGGCATGTGCCCATTTCTCGAAGCCGTTATGCGTTCTCCCAAGAACTCGGCAGGGCTTCTTGCATCCCAAATAAGGCTATCGGCGCGATCAAAGCTGTTGAGGATATCTGCTAGCTCAATGACTTGTTGGTTGTCGATGGTGAATTGACGCTCTACCGACGTAACCACGGGCGGTTCTTTTGACAGTGGCAAGCCAGATTCGACCCAAGCATGCAATCCGCCATTGAGATAAGACACTTGTTTGTGGCCAATCACATCGAGTGTCCAGATCATTCTACCTGCCCATGCGCCGCCCTCATCGTCGTAAACCACGACATGGGTGTCTGGTGTCAGACCAAGAAAAGAGAAAACCCGAGACAGTTGGCTGGCACTGGCGATTTTGCCAGGGTAGGGGTGAGTGCCAGCGACAATCTTTTGTGGTGGCACATGGATGGCCGAGTCGATATGGCCTGCCGCGTATTGGCTATCGCGGCATAAATCCAAAATGAGTAATTTTTGCGCTGCGGGTTGCGCAAGCAAGCCCGCGAGTTCACGCGGTTCGATGACAAATGGTAATGACATAGCCTCGCCCTCGTTAGAGTTATAGGGGAAGAGCCTAGACAAAATGGTCTAAGGCTCCAGCGTGCTTAATATGTATCGATACGAGTCCATTCTCGTCTGACTTATTTTGCCTTCCTCAAGTGCTCGTAAAATCGCACAGCCCGGTTCGTGCCGGTGTGAGCAATCCCGAAATTTGCAGTGACCCAAATGTGGACGAAACTCAATGAAGCCTTCCAATAAGCTGGCTTCGTCCATGTGCCACAGGCCGAATTCGCGGATGCCCGGCGAGTCGATAAGATCGCCACCTTGAGGAAAATGCTGCAAGGTTGCACTGGTTGTGGTGTGCGTGCCTTGCTGTCTTTCCGACAAGCCTCCTACGCGTAAGTTCGATTCAGGCAACAATGCGTTTACTAGCGACGACTTTCCTACGCCCGATTGCCCTACGAAAACACTGGTGTGGCCAGCCAATTCACCCACTAAATCATTAAGGCCGTCGCCGGTTTTGGTGGAGACTTTAAGCACCTTGTAGCCCAGCGCCTGATAAGTTGTCTCGAGATAGTGAATTTTGGCGCTGGTTGCTTCGTCGATCCGGTCGCTCTTGTTGATGATTAACACAGGCTCTAAATCGGTCACATAGGCAGCGACAAGATATCGATCGATCAAGTTGGCATGAGGTTCGGGATAAGGGGCGACCACTATCATCAATCGATCGATGTTGGCGGCCACTGTTTTCATATCGCCGTGTGGATCGGGCCGCTGAAGAGCAGAGGTTCGCGGGAGCACTGCAACGACCACACCGAGCGGATTGCCGTGACGCCATACGACTTTATCGCCGGTTACTAACGAACCGAGATTGCTGCGGAAATGACAGCGATGTTGAGTGCCGGCTAATTCGCCTTCGGTCGCCTCAACAACCACTTGAGTACCAAAGTGCGTGATGATAAGGCCATGTTGCTCAGGCCCGAGGTCTGACTCGTTAAGTTTTTCTTCGGTGGCTTTATCGCGTTTCGCGGCACGCACCGAGCGTTCCTCTTGGATCTTTTCGATTCGCCATTGTTGGCGGCGAGTCAATTTTCGTTTAGACATTCATCACCGTTGGAAGGGTTACGCGCAAATGGCGTGACTGGACGAGTTAATTGGCAGGCGTTATCAGATAGGGTAGCCTTGCGCACATTGTGCCTGATTTAACGAGGAATGCCCTAATGCAAAATGAAAACAACCTGATCTGGATTGATTTAGAAATGACAGGTCTTGATCCAGACTCTGACGTCATCATTGAGATAGCGACCATCGTCACCGATGCCAACCTCAACATCCTCGCCGAAGGCCCAACCTACGCTATTCATCAACCTGATTCTATTTTAGACGCTATGGATGAATGGAATACCAATCAGCATGGCAAATCTGGGCTGACTCAGCGAGTTAAAGACAGCAAAATCAGTTTAGAAGATGCGGAGCGCGAAACTATCGCCTTTTTAGAAAATTGGGTTCCTAAGGGTAAGTCCCCGATTTGTGGCAATTCAATTTGTCAGGACCGTCGTTTTTTAGTTCGAGGAATGCCAAAGCTCGAGCGTTATTTTCATTACCGTAATCTTGATGTGAGTACGGTTAAAGAATTGGCTCGCCGTTGGGCACCCGAGGTTCTTGAGGGGGTGAAGAAATCGAGTGCACACTTGGCGCTCGATGACATTAAAGATTCCATCAATGAGCTTAAGCATTATCGAAGTACTTTTTTTAAGTTTTAAAAAAAGCGCCCTAGGGCGCTTTTTTATTTCGTTGCAACTTTATTTAGCTTGTTGGCATCGCGCTCGACGTGTAGAAAAGTCACTTTCACATCATGTTCTTTAATAAACGCATCAATAACTTCTCGTTGCTGTTTGCAAGGTAAACACCAATCGGCCCAATATTCGATAATCGTGAAGGTTTCTTTTTCGAGAATATCCCAGCTGATGGGGTTGCCGTTTAAATCTTGAAGAAGGCTTAAATGCTGACTAATACTCGATGAGCAGGATGTGTGACTGGCGAGTTTGGCTCGTTCCATTTGTGAGGCGATACTCTCTAGGGCTTCTTCATAAGCGTCTTGCTGAGCTTCGCTGTCGTGGTCGGTTAAGTTTTTTAGCACAGCCTCGCGGATGCGCTTGGCATGATCGGGATGCTCCGATTCAAAGCTTTTAATATCAAATTCGTCAATCTGAGTTTTCTGAAAAATATGTTTTAGATCGTTTGCAAACGTGTCTTTGAAAAAACCTGTCGAATAGTAAACGCACTGCTTATCTTTATTGAAAATCAAAATTTCCGGTAACGGGCGGCGCAGTTCGAATGTCCACTTAGGATCGACTTGCAATTCATAAGCGTTGCCGGTTTTTTTAGGAAAACTGGGTGATTGTTGAGATTCTTGACTGCAACTAATGATAAAAAAGCATCCTACGAGAGCAAGCGTACGTGCCAACATATTACAAAACTCCATCTGGAACTCGCGTTAAAGTGTAATGGTTGTTACCGCTGGGCGAGCGGATAACGTTAATGTCGAATAACCCGTTGATGGGTAGGCTGACGGTGCCAGTTCCTCCATAAATAAAACTCAATTGGTAAACCGGCAAATTAGTAAAGGAAAAACTTTCGTTACAAGCAATATGATTTTGAGTCAACTCGCCTTCTTCTCCTGAGATATTGGCAAGGCCCATGCGAAGGTCATTAAATTTTCGCGGGTCATCTTGCAGCTTATCCAGGATTTCTTCGTATCCGCAGGCATCACTAATTAACATGTTTTCCGAGGTGGCGACGTCGAACCGTAATTGGGCATCGATAATCACTCGAGTGCCGACGTTATCATTCAAGAATTTCACGAAATCTCGAACTTCTCGGTAGGTGAGTGCAATTGTGTCGCTAGGATAAACTTTATGATTTTTACTCGACTGAAACTCTATAAGTTCCCGCACGCCCATTACAGCAAATAAGCTCGCAATAATTAAAATAAAGAGACTGCTGATGGCATCGTTCTTTTTAGTCGTCATCGCTTTTCTTCCTGTTTCGAAAAGTGTAGTGCATTTTCGCACTATAACATCCCATTTGATGTTGATTTTGATTATCCCGTTAAATCGAACTTATCTCTTTTATTGGTCAGAGGAATAACTCAAACATATAGGGCTATTCAGATTCGGCTATTAAAGTTCAGAGGATTGGGCGTAAGAAAAGTTTATTTTTTGAGGGCGACAAGAGTGATGCGACTGTAGCTTGCTGATAAAACTGTGGCCGCTTAAAAGCGGCCACAGAAGGCATGTACAACGACCCTAAGCATGAGGAACTAGATTTATTGGTTTTGCGGTTTGCGCTCGACGAAGATGTAATTAACGAATAAATGATGATTGGCGATGTATTCGTCGATTTCGCGCTGTTGTGCAAAGCAGTCGGCGCAGTCGTCATTGCGATATTGAAGTACGGTGACTATACGCGGCACTAGCACTTGGTCTCGTGTGACGGGTTGACCCTTTGCATCGACAATCCATGACAAGTGTTCATCGAGATGTTGATCGCAATACGCAAAAGGCTTGCGGCTTTGCTGGGCGTTAATTTCTTGGGCGATAGCGTCATCAATAACTTTATTGAACGAGTTTTCGCGCACCTCATCGGGCAAGTTTTTAACGCTTTCTTTGAGTTGTGCGACTTCATTCGGGTGTCGTTCGATAAAGTCTGCGCGAATTTCATCGGTAATCAGTGGTGGCCCTACTGGGTTTTGCACTTGGTTAAAAAGCGTCTCAAGCGCTTCTCCAAAAAAGCCGGGCGAATAGCCAGTAGAGTAGTGTAGACATTGCGCTTGCTCGTTAACGATGAGAAGTTCTGGCGTACGTTTTTTGAGTTGATCGGGTAGCGAAGGATTCACTTTATAGGCATAGCCGCTGGTGGTGGCCGATGTTGATGAGGCATCGGCTTGCGCGCTTGGCGACGATTCTTTACAGCCAACCGACATCAGTGGCAAAAGTGCCAATACCATATAGCGAGAATAGGAGCGGAGCGTTTTTTTCATTATTAGTCCTTTACCGAATGCAGAGAAAATACCGGGAAGATTATTGTTGTTGCGCCATTCTGCCTAAAAATTGCACTGATTTGAAGTGTGTCCCGCACAAAACCAAGATTAAACGAAAACCAGTCACCGCAATATGCGGTGACCTTAAGCAGGTTTTTGTTTAGAAGCGGAAAGATCCGCCAAACACAAAGGCCTCGCCACCTGAATAATCTTTATAAGCTCCTTCGATCGAGAAGCTCGGTGTAATGAAGTAGCGTGAGTTGATTGCCCAGTCTTCATTCACAGGGAAGTGCTCGGTGTACTCGTAGCTCGCGCCAATACTGAACGCTTGCGTTAAATAATAATCGACATCGAAATGGACGACTTGATTGTCGTAAAAGTCGACGTAGCGAATATGTGTTGCCAAAGCTGTTGTTTCAAATTTGTGCAGATACTGAACATTTAAGTTAGGACTATCGCTGAAATTTGTGCCTTCATAAAAATTGGTATAAACCAAGAGGCCAGCAAAAGGAGAAATACCAATGCTTGCTTGACCGCGCCAATGATCGTGATATTCGCCGCGCCCCGAGTCAGTGACTTCGCCGTTGTAATGAGTAATGAAGGTGTACTTATCGCGGGATTCCGTTGCGCCAACCGACGTGTATAGCCAGCCATCGAACCAGTAAAAACTTGCCATGGCGGTCAGCGATTTGTCGGTGGAGTCGTCATGGTAGTGCTCGTTAGCGTCCAGAGATGAGTAGGATGAGATTTCAGTGGTGGTATGCGCGTAATGCAGCGATAAGTTGTTTGTGCGGGCCATGAACCCCGCCTCGGCATATGGGTGACCCTTGGTTTCTACCGGCGCTAAGTAATAAGTGCCGGTGAGGTTATAAACGTCGTCCTCAACTTCAATTTTTTTGTGGATGTCTAGATGATAGTGGTCAAAGTTGGCACTAACTTCGTACTGAAAAGTGCTCGCCTGTGTGTGACATACGATGGTACTGAGTACAGCGAGTGGTAGGGCTTGCTTTATGATGGACATGGTTGATACCGAGTGGTTTATAGTTAGTGTGAATGTGCTACTGCAAAATTGCCGAGACAATTTCAAGAACAAAAAAACCGAGCATTGCTCGGTTTTTTCTTTTGCTAGGTATTAAACGTTGTAAGTCGATGACGCTGTGTTGCCGCCGCGGCCAGTCCAGTTGGTGTGGAAGAATTCACCACGTGGACGGTCGATACGCTCGTAAGTGTGCGCACCGAAGTAGTCGCGTTGTGCTTGCAACAAGTTCGCTGGCAAGCGCGCAGTGCGGAAGCCGTCGAAGTAGTTAAGCGCGGAGGTGATAGTTGGGGCTGGAATGCCATTCACAATCGCCGCTGCTGCAACGTTACGCCAGCCCGCTTGCGCGTCGTTAACGACTTTCGAGAAGTAGCTGTCGAGCAACAGGTTGTTGAGGTCTGGGTTCTTATCGAAAGCTTCTTTGATGTTGCCCAAGAAAGACGAGCGGATGATACAGCCACCACGCCACATCAACGCGATGCCACCGTAGTTGAGGTTCCAGCCGTACTCTTTGGCCGCTTCACGCATTAACAAGTAGCCTTGCGCGTAAGAAATAATTTTTGAAGCGTAAAGCGCGTTTTTCAAATCGTTGATGAACGCCTTTTTGTCGCCAGTGAAGTTAACCGCCGGGCCATTAAGGACCTTAGCTGCTTCAACACGCTCTGCTTTTTGTGAAGACAAGCAGCGCGAGAACACCGCTTCAGAGATCAGCGTTAAAGGTACGCCTAAATCTAATGCGATAACGCCAGTCCACTTACCAGTACCTTTTTGGCCAGCGGTGTCGAGGATTTTGTCGACCAATGGAGCGCCGTCTTCGTCTTTGTACGCGAGGATGTCGCGAGTGATTTCGATCAAGTAAGAATCGAGTTCACCTTCGTTCCACTCTGCGAAAACTTCGTGCATTTCGTCAGCTGACATGCCGAGAACGTCTTTCATGATTTGGTAGGCTTCGCAGATCAACTGCATATCGCCGTATTCGATGCCGTTGTGAACCATTTTCACAAAGTGGCCAGCGCCATTCTCGCCAACCCAATCACAGCAAGGTGAGCCATCATCTACTTTGGCAGAGATGTCTTGGAAAATGTCTTTCACAAATGGCCATGCTTCTGGAGAACCGCCAGGCATGATTGATGGGCCAGTCAATGCGCCTTCTTCACCGCCTGATACGCCGGTACCGATGAAACGAAGGCCTTTTGACGCTAAGTAAGCGGTGCGACGGTCGGTATCTGGATAGTGAGTATTGCCGCCATCAATGATGATGTCGCCTTCTTCCAAGTGAGGAATCAGTTGCTCAATGAAATCGTCAACGGCTTGACCGGCTTTTACCATCAACATGATTTTGCGTGGTTTTGCTAATGACTGGACCAGCTCTTCAATTGAACGAGCGCCACGAATGGTTTTGCCTTGCGCACGACCCGCTAAAAAGTTGTCTACTTTTTCTACAGAGCGGTTATAAGCGGTCACTGTATAGCCTTTGCTTGCCATATTGAGGATGAGGTTTTCACCCATTACAGCCAAGCCAACTAAGCCTATATCGGAAAGAGGTTTCATAAATAAATAGCCTGTCGTTGAGGTTGATATCCTATCGAGAGGATCTGCGAGTACATAATCCTGCTGTGCAGGGCTTCTGTTGCCGTGGAAAACGCCAACAGTATTTGACCGAGTTCATTAGCACACGATGCTTAGGCGTAACTTCTATGGTCACGCTCATTTGAGGGGCGCCTATTATTCATCTTTATATCGAAAAAAAACAGTGTGTTAGCCCGCTTAAGCCTGTTTTTTCACGATTTTTTGCTCGATAAGCCAATAAACTCGCGAAAAGCTAAGTGGCAGTTTCGTAACACATTTGTCACCGAAAATTAAGGATGCGCGTATGTTACCGATTACACAGGATGAATTTGACGCCGTTAAGCGAAGTTCGCCGACAAATTCAACTCTCGTTCAGGAAAGCTATTGGGATTGACGGGGGGATAGGTATATCTAATCGCTCTGGCTGTTAGCGTTTTTCATTGATGAATCATGGGGTTAGCTGGCATATTTAATAAAACTTTTAAAATTGTGGCCTAAGTTTACTTGAGTTGTCTGGCCACTCCGCTAGTATCAAAACTGTTGTCTTGAGTAGGGAAATTCTGAACGGGCCTAAACAGTTTACATGTGCAATCACCTCGTTTGTTGATCTATTCAGTTGGTGAGCAGGAACTAACTAGGTGAATGTTGAGAATAACTAATGCGGTGAGGTACCAATTATGACTCTTCAACTCATAGGTTCAGTATTCGGATTCGGCGTTATTGTGGCGATAGTGTTTTACGGCAGCATGGCGCTCGAGCGTGAGGCCGAAAAGCTGAAAATCAAATCTCGTCCTTCAAAAGCAGAAGCGCACTTATCGCAGTTTTAGTAATTTACTGACGAGCGTCATCACAGATTTCTAAAATCCTTTGTCGATAATGGATTTAAAAGAGCCGAAAGGCTCTTTTTTTTATGCCATCAATTAAGGCTAACTGTCGCTGCTAGTATTCCACTACAAATCGGACGGTATCGGTGTAAGTTCCCGCCGGTGGTGTGGTTTGCCCAGAATTGACTCTAAGTGGGAAATTAAAACTCTGGTTTTGGCCAGTGGCGACTGCGTCGAAGCCCGTCGTCTGACTAAGGGTTTGAGTCGTAGAACCTGGATGGAATATTTCATAACCAACAAAATTGTTGGCTGATGATTTAAGTCGTCGTGTTGTTGAAAAATTTTCGCCACTGGTGGCGTAAATTTTAAAATCTTCGTCTTGACCGCACCGAATGGTGACGGGGATTTGGCTGTTGGTCACGTCTTCAATAAAGCTCACCGAACCCATCGCAATCGTCGAGGGCACCGTAATGAATTGGCAATATTTCGGGACGTTAAGATTAACGGTGAACGTGGTCGTAGTGTTCGGAGAGATGGGTACCGACAACAAGCAGGCTATGACTCCTACAGTGCAAATATTGCCAGTTACCGCCAATTGAAAAGAGCCAGTATAAAGGCCGGGTTTGGGCCAAACACTGGTTGGAATGGTGCGAACGTGAATGGGAATTTGTAAGTTCTGTCCAGACAGCAACGATAAATTCAGCAAGGTCGCCGAGTTTAGTGTTGAGCCATTGCCAACCGATGAATGCGCAGGCGAAAACGACGCTTCATGAGAAAGTTGTAAACCAATTGATCGAGTGCCGTTATAAATAATTAAATTCTGCAGCAATTCATAGCGGACACTGGTCGTTAGGGAAATCAAATTTAATTGAAGTGCCACATTGCATTCAATGACGAGTACGGCGGTGGGGCTATTTTCGGTGCCCACATATGATGTGGCTAAATTGGGTGGCGTTGATGCGGCTGTTGAAAATGTAAAAGTGGATGGCGTCGGCGTGATGGCCGATTGGCAAACAGTTTGGGCTACTGACGTTTCGCAGATTGCAAAGAATATCAACAAGAATAAAACGAGTTTCGCGAATATGTTTGACATGATTATTGACTCGCTTTGTCGTAAGGATTGCAAACGATGGGCGGTAATTGATTGGTTTCGTCGATGTGAAGTTCAGGTAGGATCAGCCTGCATTTGCCGTCGGGCCAATCCCAGTATTGATGTGAAAACGCATTAGCGATAAACAATTCACCATCCCAACCAACAAAGATACTGTTGCCATTTACATCGTAAAGCGTCGTGCCTGCGGGTAGAGGTTTGTTATCACTCGATATGGCTCGAGTTAGAACTTGGGTTACCGTCTGAACGTCAAAGTTCACATAAACGCCGCCATTGCGTTTTGGCCGAACACGTTTTTCAAAATCAGGTATTAGGGTGTTTTCCGGAAGCGTGAGCGGATCGATTCTAATGGTGTTAGTCAGGTAGCCAGATAAATCGGGAATAATTTGCCGCCCGTGCTTATTGCTAATGCCGAAATCTTGAAAACCCGAATAAACCGGCACACCTGTTCGCCCGGTGTCAACTATCGCAAAGGCGTCGTAAATCGAGGGCGATAAATAAAGCTCCTGATCCATCACCACAATGCTGCCAGACCATTCTGCCGAGGTCATTCGATCATAATTATTTTGGATATAACGCACTATCCCATTCCCGTATTTATGGCGAAGACGCACATCAGCATAGCGAGGATTGTTGTGTGAATCGCTTGCCGAGAGCGACCAACCGACACCATAGGGATAAGGTGTGTTACGCGTGACACTGGCATAGGTGCTGGTAAAGTCATCGTGACGCTGGGTTTGCACTGATGCGGCTGATCGCTCGCCAAAAAAATACGTTAGTCCTAATGAGAAAGAATGTGAATCGAGAGGTGCGAACTTTTGCCAGCGCGCGGTTAATGTTAAATCTCTATCCAATGTTTTATGCCAGCTCGCTTGGGTTATCCGTATATTGCCAAGAGACGGCAGCATGGGAACGGTCGGATCGAACACCGGAAGATGGCTGGGTGCGGCGGGTTCTTTCCAGTAACGCCTGTCGATGTACGAAAAATTAAACTGTCCGTATTTTTCAGAGCTTTTACTAATCCCAACGGAGGACTGGGATTTTAAAAAATTTGAATATTGCGATTCGACTAAATCGGCATAGTGTTCATCCCGCTCGAGATGATTGATATAAAAACCAAATCCGTACCGATAATAATCGTAGTTGTAATGAACCAGCTCGGCGCCGTCGGCGATGTCGTCAGTATGTGACTGACCCAGTGTTGCACTGAGCGCGCCAAAATTACCTAAGCGTAGCGCAACTCCACCACCAAGATTGCTCCGACTCTCATAATGTTGTCCGAAAATTTCGGTGGTCAGGTAATTGGTTAATCCGTAGGTGATGCGACCCGTGGATAACAATGAATTACTGTAGTCGACGTTGCGAATACCATAGTGGTTGCGAAGTTTTCCTGCACTAATATCAAAATCCACGAGGCCTTTGCGTAGCAAATTGGTCGCCACATAAAAATCAACTTGCTGAGTGACCGGGCGGCCTTGGATATCTTGAGTAACAATTGTTGCTGAATTAAATCCCGCCGACGTTTGATCTAGCGATAATTGGTAGGGGCCGCTTTCTATCCCCATGGCTTGCACACGCTGGTCGTTCAAATAAACTTCTAAACTAGAGGGAATTTCCGCTTCACCTAAAAATTGCGGAATCGGGTAATAAGCTCTTTCGGGGTCGAGAGAAAAATCGCGTGCAATACGAATTCCACCCACACGATAGCTGGGTAGATATTGTCGACCATGATTGAACACGTCGCCCAGCTGGACGCCAATTTGGGGATTTTCGAATTCCAGTAGTAATCGTGTATCGAAGCGAATGTAATCATCGCTACCGTCGGGCATGTGACGATAAATTCCAGAAGTGCTCCAAAACGTATTGGACGTGAAGGCATTTACGCTGTGCCAGACGCTCGTAGATTCTCCAACAATTTCCGAATGATTGTGAACGATGGAATAATTTAAAAAACCGCCCGAATCCCGCGTGGCAGGTTCGCGCTCAACGCGAGGTGTGCGCAAATCTTGTAAGGGTAAAAATTTTGGCGCAACTCTAAGGTGTAGCCGCTGAGTGACGGCATAATACTTCCATGATGAGTCTGGAAGCTCATCCAATGAAACCCATTCCCGATCTGGAAGAATCCAAGAGAACCCTAGCGAAGCAAGCTCTTCTCGTTTTGCATACCAAGCCTGCTCGGTTGCTTTAATTTCGATAACCGAATAATTCTTAGCGGTACTGTTGACGACAAGCTCTAAAAAAAGATGATCGTTAGCCCAAGCGCTGTGGCTCATTGCCGAGCCGAGGCCTGCTAAAAAAAAGGTGATTGTGCTCGCCAATTTATTGTTGGGGCGCAACCCTATACTCCTTATCTTTGTAGGTATACGCAATTGGGTAGGGCGATCGTTGTAACAGTGCAAACTGCTCGGCAGTAATATCAAAGCGTCGGCTTGAGTTTGGCAACACGTATCCCATTAATCCGTCGGCAATGACTCCAAGCGTTTCTTGATCCGAGTTTTTCAGTGCAACTTTACTTAACCGTTGCGACCAGTTACTGCGATTGGTTACGACTAACTTACTAGGCGTTTCAAGACGATACGACATGAGCGATTCGATGTGGTCTATGTGCGCTCGGTTCTGACTGTTATTCGCTTCGTTATGAACGTAAAGGGGAAGTGAATAACGCATAGCTAAGTTAAGCCCGCTCGTAGTTTTCGCTGCAGGCGAATCGTTAGGAACTAGATCGATCAGGATGCGATAAGTTGCTTCGCCTGCTTGAGCTCCATTTTTTTGCTTCACGATAATTCTAAATAATTGTTCGACACCCGGCGCAATTTCGATTTGGGGTGGGCTTATCGCGAGTTCGTTTTGATCGGTTAGAACGTCTTGGTTATCAATCTGTTCCCATCGCTGAATTTTTGCTTGTATTCGCACCGGGTGTGCTAAATCGAGATTACGGATTTGAATTTTAGAATGGTTTTCT
Source organism: Cellvibrio sp. (assembly GCA_051885175.1). Taxonomy (GTDB): domain Bacteria; phylum Pseudomonadota; class Gammaproteobacteria; order Pseudomonadales; family Cellvibrionaceae; genus Cellvibrio. The sequence continues at coordinate 144,994 of JBJEWS010000004.1, read as the reverse complement.
CCGAATTTTACGACCGGATCTATAGGCCATATGCCAACTTTATTGGCAGTGGCGTTACTGGCGATCAAAACTAAAAAAGTGGCGCTGATCAACAAAAATAAACGCGATAAAGTCGTTTTGCTATTTAAGTCGGCGGCCATAAAAACTCCTTTTACGGCAAAATTATTAATTAATATTCAACGGTGACTAAGAGTGTGTCAGTATAGATCCCTGCCGGCGGTGTTGTCTGAGCCAGCACGCGGCCGTAAATGGGAAAGTACACTTCGCTATCGTTAACGAAAGTGTGAGTAACTCCGGTCGTGTTGTCCCAAATCTGTGAGCGCATCACATCCTTATAAATTTGGTAATTGAGGTTGGTTGTAAAGCCTGAGCGGCGCATGTTTCTCGTTGTGCCTGTTCCATAAAGTCCAGCATTGATTTTAATCGCCACATTGGTGCCAGGCGTGCACCTTAAATAAATGCCGTTATTCGCACCGGTTGTCTCGGCATCGATGGCCGAGTTCGTTGTCATGGATTGACCAAAATTAAGTACACCAAGTGCAACACCCGTTATGGCGCTGGATGAATTGAGCCGACATCCGTTGGTGACGATTAGATTGATCACCGTTGTATTCGCCGCGCTCGATACACTGGTCTGTGCAAGCAAATGCGGAACGTGAAAATTTATGGCGAAGACGAACAATAGTGTCGTTAGGGTCGCCAAGGTTATTGGCGGCTTCAGCCGGTTCATGACGCTACCTAAGAAGATGACTCTAAAGATATATAGATTATTTTTCTAAAAAGCCCAACATGAATGCTCAAAGAGAGTTCAAGCTCCCTTTGAGCAAACGCGTTACCAAGTCACCGTTACTTGAACGGTGTCTTGGTAAATACCGGGGTTGGTCTGGGCCTGCGGCGCGACTCGGCCATAGAAATGATGCGTGACTGCCACAGGCGTTCCAGAAGTTCCTGACGAGGCGTAGGGAATCGGAGTATTCGGTACCCATGCAGTGCCATAAGTGGCGTCGGTGAATAATTGGTAGACGACATACTGGTCGGCAATTGTCGTGTTTTCCATGCGCATGGCGCCGCCGTCGGGGTTTTGACCTTCGTCGATTTCAATGTTGTAAGTGATGTTGGTATTACATTCGATTACAACGCCGCCGCCCGCGCTGCCACTGGTGTTGGCGTCGATGTTGGGCGAGTTGGTCGAAAGACTCATCCATTGACCGAAATCGATATCGCCAAAATCGAGTGGCTGTGTTTGTCCCGCGTGACCGTTAATTTGGCACCCTGAGCCGAGCTCGATCGTCACGCCGATATTACCGGTTACTGTAGCCGCCTGTGCAGAAAGAGATAGTCCTGCGCCTGCGGTCACCAAGATCGCCATGCCCAGACGATTGAATAACGTTGTTTTGGAGTTGATTGCTTGCTTCATAATTCACCTGACGTCCTTTCATTCGAGATAACGCCGTTTTCTGATAGAGATTCAGATAGCGCTACTATGAGCGTAATTAAGCGTGGATAATTTGCGAACTAGTTCTTAGACTGTTTTTGTCTATCAATTTGCGTACTGATAGTCTCGGTTCATCAATTGTTGAATCGAGCGAAGCGTTAGGCACACATTGTAAATTTATGTTTGTTTAGGAAGGGTTAATCCGCCAAGGGCAAACTCGCCAATTACAACCACCAATAAACTTGTTCGCGTATTTATTTTTGCCATCACAAAGGAAACGATTTATGTCACATACAGTATTTTCGACTTGGTTGAGTGTGCCATTGTTAGCGCTCGGGCTTTTAGGAGCAACCGCGAGTGTGGCGGCCAATGGTCTAACTCAGCCTCATGTTCAAGTGCGCGGCGCGGCGAATGTAGAGGTTGCCCCCGATGCGCTACGAATGACAGTACGCATCAATGAATTGAGCCAAGATGTCTCGACGGCGAAAACAACTATCGAAGCGCGCACACGACAATTTGTCGAGGCGCTAAAAAAGTTGGGTGTAGCAGGGCGCGATATCACAACACAACCGCTTTCAATTCAGCAGGATTATGATTACAGCAAATCACCAAGAGAGTTACTTGGTGTAAATGTCTCGCGCACTATCACTTTAGTCCTGCGCGACTTGAAGCGTTATTCTGAATTGTCGGCTGCCCTTGTCGACGCGAAGATTACCGATACTCAGGGGTCGGAATTTTTCCTCACCAATGAAGATGAGCTTCGCAATCAAGTTCAATTGGCTGCTATGAAAGATGCACGCAAACGTGCCGAGGCATTAGCGGCTGCAGAAGGGCGAAAAGTTACTGGGCTTTGGTCGGCTAACGCGACCTTCGGTGGTGGCAGTGCGCGCTTCGAAATGATGGCCGATGCGGCGCCGCAAGCCGCCATGTTGAAAACATCGCGAGCGCCCGCGAATGATGTGTTCGAGTCGGGGGTGTTGCGAGTCGATGGCGAGATCACCGCAATTTACCTTTTAGATTAATTCAGCCCCGAGCATTTATTGCCGCTCGCTTGGCGGTCGGCGATAAATGTGGCTTTTCCTCGCTCGCGCCGCATCCGGCGTGTGAGTTTGCGTATAATCGCGCCTACTGTATGGCGTAATGCCCTGCGACTTGGATGGTAGCTATGAATTTTCTTCCCCACTCTCCCAAACTTTATTCGCGCGAACAGGCATATGCTTTAGATGCCGCGGCGATTGCTTCAGGCGTTTCGGCAAGTGAGCTTATGCGCCGTGCTGCCGAAGCAGCGGCAAAACTAATTGTCGAGCAATTTGGCCTTAATCAGCTCGTCACCATTTACACGGGCAGCGGCAATAACGCTGGCGATGGATTTATGTTGGGTGCTTTGCTCAAAGAGCGCGGTGTGGCGGTGCAAATCATTTGTGTGGTTCCACCCGCCAAGCTTAAAGGGCTTGCGGTTGACGCACATGCTTATGCGCGCGCTATGGAAGTCACATTGACCGAAATGGCCGATGCACCAAATCGCGGTGTGATTGTAGATGCGCTTTTAGGTATCGGTGGTACAGGTGAGCTGCGCGACAGTATTCGAAGCGCGGTCGAACAAATTAACCAAGCTGGGTTGCCGGTGGTTGCGCTAGATGTTCCAACGGGTGTGGATGCCAGCACGGGTGCCGTGGTGGGTTCGGCAGTTAAAGCAACGCTTACGCTCACGTTTCTCGGATTGAAATCCGGTTTGGTAACTGGGCGTGGAAAAGCCCACGTCGGCGAGCTACAGCTCGACCGATTAGGCATCGATGAAGCCATCTTGGCGTCGGAGCCAAGCCTCGGTGAAGTTATTCAATTATCCCGGTTGCTCGACGGGCTCCCACGGCGTGAGCGCGATGCGCATAAAGGGCACTTTGGTCGCTTGATGGTTATTGGCGGTGATCAAGGGTTTGGTGGGGCGGCCTTGATGGCTGCCGAAGCTGGCGCACGTGTCGGAGCGGGTTGCGTGAGCATCGCCACGCGGCCAGAACATGTCCCTGCGGTTTTGGCTCGTCGCCCAGAAGTAATGGCTGTTGGCGTCACTTCAGGTCAAGAGCTGGAGCCTTGGTTGGAGCGGTCAACCCATTTCGTGCTCGGTCCAGGGCTTGGGCAGACGCCTTGGTCGGAGCAGATGCTGCAACAAGTCATTCGCCTTGGTAAGCCTACGATCATCGATGCTGATGCGTTAACTATCTTGGCGCAGGGCCGTGTCGTTAAGAATGCCAATGGTTGCGGCCAATGGATTTTAACGCCGCACCCTGGCGAAGCGGCGCGATTGCTGGGTGTTACCATCGAGGCCATTGAAGCAGATCGCTATGGCGCGGCGCTCGCTATTGCCGAGCGTTATCAAGCCGCGGTAATTCTAAAAGGCGCCGGTAGTGTCATTGCCTGCGAAGGGCGCCTTAGTGTGGTCGCGGAAGGTAATCCCGGTATGGCCACTGGAGGCATGGGCGATGTGCTTTCGGGCATTTTGGGCGGGCTTTGGGCGCAGAACCTGCCGCTCGACAAAGTTGCCACCTTGGGCGCAAGTCTTCACGCCGCGGCCGCCGATTTGGCAGTACAAGAGTGGGGTGAGCGCTCTTTGTTAGCCACGGATATACTTCCGTACGCTTGTGACATCTTGGCGTCGGTGGAGGGGTAATGGTGACGACTGGCTGCTCATATATTGCGAATGACGAAGCCGCCACTGTGGCGCTTGGGGAAGTTGTCGGCGCTGCGTTACAGGCGAGCTCACAGGGAGTCGTTATCGACTTGAAGGGCGATTTAGGCGCAGGGAAAACGACCTTTACTCGGGGCGTGCTTCGAGCCTTTGGTCACCAAGGGGCGGTAAAGTCGCCCACTTATACACTGGTGGAGGAGTATCAGCTGCAAGGGCGCCGCTTCTACCATTTTGATCTCTATCGCTTATACGATCCGGAAGAGCTGGAATACATGGGGATTCGCGATTATTTTGGCGACGAGAACCTTTGTTTAGTTGAGTGGTCTGTTCGAGGCGAGGGCGTACTGCCTTCTCCGGACGTTCAGATTGAACTCGCGCCATGGGGTGACGGGCGCTGCATCCGAATTCGCGCACTATCGCCGCGAGGACTGGCTTTGATCGGCCAGTTAACGGCCCAAAATATCAGCCTAATTGATGGCATTACAGCGTGTGATTGTACCGCACAATAACATCAATCCTTTTTAGTTATGACTTTATGACGCTACGCACTCTCAGTCTCGGGATTCTATCGATCATCGGCTTATTCCTCACCACTTGGGCGCAGGCTGCCGACATTTATGGCGTGCGAGTCTGGCGGGCGCCCGATCACACCCGCGTTGTTTTCGATCTCAAGGCGCCGCTCACCTATCAGTACTCACAAACTGCCAATCCCGATAGAGTCATTGTTGATTTCAAACGGGCGAATTTAACGGCGAATTTATCGTCGCTGGCACTCGAGAATACGCCTATTTCGGGAGTTCGCTCATCGAAGCAGCCCAATGGTGATCTTAGGGTGGTGTTTGACCTGCGCGAGAAAGTGACGCCAAAAGTTTTTGCACTAAATGCGGGCGGTGGGATGCATGATCGGGTAGTGATCGATTTGTTTGATCGCCCTGGTGGAACCGCTTCAACCGCTACTCAGCCTACACCTGCTGCACCAACCGCCAATTCACATCCTGTCAATATTCAGCCTGTAAACACTCAGCCTGCCGTGAAGGAAGTGTCTGGTAAGCGCAACATTGTTATTGCGATAGACGCTGGTCATGGTGGACAAGACCCTGGCGCGATTGGCCCCAATAAAGTGCGTGAAAAAGACATTACTATGGCGATATCGAAAGAGTTGGTCGCACTGATTAATAAAGAACCGGGCTTTACGGCTAAGCTGACGCGAACCGGCGATTATTTTGTCCCACTCAAAAAGCGCCGAGATATTGCGCGCCAGATGAAGGCGGATTTATTCGTCTCTATTCATGCCGATGCCTTCACGAGACCGCAGGCACGCGGCGCATCCGTTTTCGCTCTGTCTCGCACGGGGGCGACTTCGGAGACCGCTCGGTTTTTAGCCCAGCGTGAAAACGAAGCCGATTTGATTGGTGGTGTTGGCAATATCTCTCTCGACGATAAAGACGAAGTTCTCGCAGGTGTACTAGTGGATCTATCTATGACGGCCACCTTGAACTCCAGCCTACAAGTGGGGGCTCATGTGTTGCGTTCGATGGGCACTATGGCGCACTTGCACAAAAAACACGTCGAACAAGCGGGTTTCATGGTGCTTAAGTCCCCGGACGTTCCCTCGATTTTGGTCGAAACGGGTTTTATTTCTAACCCAGAAGAGTCTCGTAAGTTGGCGACACCGGCGTACCGCAGTCAAATGGCTCGCGCGGTTTTCAAAGGAATCAAGCAGCATTTCTTACAGTCGCCACCGGCCGGAACGCTTCTCGCGTCACGCATTCAATCGGGACAAATAAAAGGGATTGAGCGAACACATACAGTTGTCAGTGGGGATACTTTATCGGGTATCGCAGCGCGTTACGGCGTGACACCGCGGAGCATCACTTCGCTCAACAACATGAAAGATACCCAAGTGCGATTGGGGCAAACCTTAAAAATTCCAGCGCAGTAAATAGGGCGCCCTATGCAGAAAATTAAATTACTCAGCCCTCGGCTTGCCAACCAAATTGCGGCCGGCGAGGTGGTGGAGCGGCCTTCATCGGTCATTAAAGAATTGTTGGAAAACAGCCTCGACGCCGGCGCCACTCGTTTGGATATCGATGTCGAAGAAGGCGGCATCAAACTGTTGCGCGTGCGCGACAACGGTTCGGGCGTCGCCTATGAGGATTTGCCTTTGGCGCTAAGTCGCCATGCGACCAGTAAAATCTACGAGTTGGACGATCTAGAAGCGGTGGCAACCCTCGGCTTTCGCGGCGAGGCGCTCGCCAGTATTAGCTCCGTATCCCGTTTGTCGCTTATTAGTTCGACCGATGACTCGGATGCCGGTTGGCAAGTTGTTGCAGAAGGTCGCGACATGGAAACTCAGGTTTCTCCGGCGCCCCATCCGCGCGGCACTACGGTCGAGGTGCGTGATTTATTTTTCAACACTCCTGCGCGGCGAAAGTTTCTTCGTACCGAAAAAACCGAATTTAATCATCTTGAGGATGTAATCAAACGGCTTGCCCTCTCACGGTTCGACGTTGCCTTTAGCCTCAAACACAACAATCGCCTCGTATATTCTTGGCGCGCTGGCGACGATCAACTAGAGCGTGAACGTCGAGTCGCGCAAGTCTGTGGGGCCGCTTTTATCGAAAATGCCGTCTTCATCGAAATGGAGCGCTCTGGCCTGCGCTTGTGGGGGTGGGTGGCTCAGCCTACGTTTTCACGTTCACAAGCAGATTTGCAGTTTTTCTATGTTAATGGCCGAGCCATTCGCGATAAGTTAGTCTCTCATGCGGTGCGTCAAGCGTTTCAAGATGTTCTGTATGGTGGCCGTCATCCTGCGTTTGTTTTGTATCTCGAACTTGATCCTTCAACCGTGGATGTGAATGTTCACCCCACCAAACACGAAGTGCGGTTTCGCGATAACCGGAGCGTGCACGATTTTATTTATTCCAGCTTGCATCACGCTTTGGCCGGGGTTCGCCCGTCGGACTTGATCGCTCGCAAAGAAGAAGTCGAAGTTCTGCGAGCTCAACCACTGGTGACTGGAGTGGCCGCAGGCGAGTTTGCTGGCCAAGATGCAATCAATTTTGCGCCTTCTTCAGTGGATATAGAGCGGCCGACCTCTATGGGTGGAGCGCCGATTTACACAGGTACAAATACTTATACGGCACCTCGCCCAGCTTATGGCGGCGCCATTGGCGTTCAAGAAGCCGTGAGAACTTACGGTGAGCTGCATACGCCCCAAGTATTACCCGAGACGCCTAGTGAGGACATCCCACCATTGGGCTATGCCATCGCCCAGCTTAAAGGCATTTATATTTTGGCTGAGAACGCGCAGGGGCTGGTGGTCGTTGATATGCATGCGGCGCATGAGCGCATCACTTACGAAAGGATGAAAACGGCATTCGCTCAAGGTGGGTTACAAACGCAGCCGCTTTTGGTGCCTGAAAGTATTGCAGTGAGCGAGCGCGAGGCGGATTGCGCGGAAGAATTCGCCGATATTTTCAATTCGTTAGGCTTCGAATTGCAGCGCGCGGGCCCTGAGTCGCTCGTGATTCGCCAGTTGCCGGTGATTCTCAATCGCGCAAAGGTTGAGCAACTTGTGCGCGATGTAATTTCGGATTTGATGGAACACGGCACAAGTGATCGCATCACGCATCATATCAACGAAATTCTCGCAACCATGGCCTGTCACGGCTCGGTAAGGGCGAACCGTCGACTTTCAATCCCCGAAATGAACGCACTTTTGCGCGATATGGAAGCGACCGAGCGAAGTGGGCAGTGCAATCATGGCCGCCCAACGTGGTTTTTGCAGAGTCTTGATGATCTCGATAAAGCGTTTATGCGAGGTCAATAATTCATGGCGGCAAATTACTCACCTGCTTTCCCATGGTTAAAACCTGGCAAGCCACCGGTTATTTTTTTGATGGGTCCTACGGCCTCCGGTAAAACAGATCTTGCGATCGCCTTAAAGCAGCAGTTGCCGGTCGAACTCATTAGTGTGGACTCAACGTTGGTCTATCGCGGCATGGACGTAGGCACGGCGAAACCCACGCCTGAGGAGCGTGCGCTTGCGCCCCACGCGCTTATCGATATTCGCGACCCTGCAGAGGTTTACTCCGTCGCCGATTTTGTCCGCGATGTCGAGGAGCAGGTTGCGGCGATTCATGCTCGCGGGAACATTCCGCTGCTGGTCGGCGGAACTATGCTGTACTTTCGCGCACTTTTGGATGGTATGGCAAAAATGCCCGAGTCGGACCCGACTGTTCGAGCGCAGATTGAGGAAGAGGCGGCGCAATTTGGTTGGCCCTATATCCACGCCGAGTTAGAGAAAGTCGATCCTGAGACGGCGGCGACCATACACCCCAACCATTCGCAGCGACTTAGCCGAGCACTTGAAGTTTATCGGATTAGCGGTAAAACAATGAGTGAGCTTCGCCGTGTTCAACACGAATCCGACCGATCTGGTGAATTTTCGCAGCGCTATTCGATTTTAGAATTGGCTATTGCGCCTCGTTCGCGCGATGTACTGCACGGACGAATTGCAACACGATTTCAAAAGATGATCGACGCAGGTTTGATTGATGAGGTTCGCCGGTTATACGAGCGAGGCGATTTACATTTAGACTTGCCTTCTATGCGGGCTGTCGGCTATCGCCAAGTGTGGGAATATCTTAGCGGTGAGCTTTCGTATGACGATATGATCGAGCGAGGGATTATCGCAACAAGACAATTAGCTAAGCGACAATTCACTTGGTTAAATGGTTGGTCGACAAGAGCCGATAGTCATCTACACTGGATATACACGGAAAATGAGCGGGGAATTTCACTGTCTCGGGAAGAAATTGTACTTTGTGCCTTGAATTATGTAGTGGGCGCAACCATATAATACCCATGTGAGATTCCTAGTCAGTTTTTCATGCTTGTTCCTCCCCCTCGGTCTGCAACTCGCCGAGACTTAGGAGGGTAAATTAATGCTTTTCCATTCCCGAAGGAGAATAAACATGTCAAAAGGGCATAGTTTACAAGACCCTTACTTGAACGTTTTGCGCAAAGAACGTGTACCGGTTTCTATTTATTTAGTTAACGGCATCAAGTTGCAGGGCCAAGTTGAGTCTTTTGATCAATTCGTGGTTTTGTTAAAAAATACTGTAAGCCAAATGGTTTACAAGCATGCTATTTCTACTGTTGTTCCCTCTCGTGCAGTACGCGTTCCGCTTGTTAATGAAGCTGGTGGCGTGGATGGCGAAGAAGACGATCAAGTCGAGTAATATTCACTCTCAATTACTGAGGACGTTTTTTGTTCTTTGATCGCCCCGAATCGGGTGAACTGGCGGTGCTGGTTCACCTGAGCCTTTCTCATGGCCAAGAATCCGAAGATCCCCGTGAATTTGAAGAGCTAGTGTTATCCGCTGGCGGCGACCCCGTTGCCCTTCTAACGAGTTCGCGATCTTCTCCGACGGCAAACTATTTTCTCAGCTCCGGCAAGCTCGACGAGTTAAAGCAACTGGTTGATGAGCATGAAGCTGAACTGGTGATTTTTAATCACACACTGACTCCCAGCCAAGAGCGAAACCTTGAGCGCGCCCTCCAGTGTCGCGTGTTAGATCGTACTGGCCTCATTCTTGATATTTTTGCGCAACGTGCTCGTACTTACGAAGGTAAGCTTCAGGTCGAGTTGGCGCAGTTGCGCCACCAAGCGACACGATTGATTCGTGGCTGGACGCATCTTGAGCGGCAAAAAGGGGGTATTGGTCTTCGCGGTCCGGGTGAGACCCAATTGGAAACTGACCGCCGATTGCTTCGTGCGCGTATATCGCAAATCGAATCGCGCTTGGAAAAAGTTCGCTCATCCCGCGCCCAAGGGCGTCGAAGCCGGCAGCGCTCCTCGATTCCTACTGTATCGCTTGTGGGTTATACCAACGCTGGCAAATCCACCTTATTTAATAAGGTTACAGGCGCTGATGTTTACGCCGAGAATCAATTGTTCGCCACTCTTGATCCGACCATGCGTCGCCTCGATCTCGATGATATTGGCGCGATAGTTCTGGCGGATACAGTAGGCTTCATCAGTAATCTTCCTCATAAGTTGGTTGAAGCATTTCGCGCGACATTAGAAGAGGCGAGTAACTCAACTTTACTGTTACATGTGATAGATTCAGCGGCCGAAGATCGCCTGCGCAATATCGATCAAGTTGAGCGAGTGTTAGCCGAAATCGGTGCTGCACAATTACCCCAATTAAAGGTTTACAACAAAATCGACCTGCTCGATCAAATGCCCCCGATGATTGATCGTAATGAACAGGGCAAACCGGTCGCCGTTTGGTTATCGGCGCAGACGGGCGAGGGTATAGAATTATTACATCAGGCCATCTCGGAATTATTAGGGCGTGATATTGTCAGCGGTGAGCTCATATTGGGGCACAAAGATGGGCGATTACGCGCTCAGCTTTACGCTCAGCAGGCGGTTACCGCAGAGCGTTTTAATGAAGACGGGGCAAGTCTGCTAGGGGTTCGCATTCCTAAAGACGATTTGTTACGAATTTTAAGCGGGTGTGATCACGCATACGATGACTTGCGGTGGTCCCACCCCGAATAGCCTGAGTTGATTGGCGCAGGTGTTAAACAAACATTCAGACCTCTTACTTATAAAACATCGGAGAAAAGCTATGGCTTGGAATCAGCCCGGCAACGACAAAGACCCGTGGGGCAGTCGTGGCGGCAACAACAATAATGGTGGTAACGACAGTGGGCCACCGAATTTGGATGAAGCGCTGAAAAAGTTTCAAGATAAATTAGGTGGTATGTTTGGCGGTGGCAACGGCCGTAACTCCAACCGTTCGGGCGGTAGTAGTTTCGGGCCTTTGGCGGCGGTTGTGATCGCAATTGCGTTGGTGATTTTTGTAGCCAGCGGATTTTATCAGGTAGATGCAAAAGAACGAGCGGTGGTTTTACGCTTGGGTGCCTTTTCTAAAATCGAAGGTGCAGGTCTTAAGTGGCGCATCCCTATGGTGGATCAGGTAATCGTCGTAAACGTGACGACTACTCGCCAGTATTCATCTCGTGGTCTGATGCTAACCCAGGATGAAAGTATCGTTGAGTTGCCGTTGACGGTGCAATATAACGTCGCTGACGTGCGCGCGTTTGCACTACATGTTCGCGATCCCGAAGCCAGTTTGCGCCACGCAACCGACGCGGCGGTCCGTCATGTGGTGGGCTCTACCGAGCTTAGCCAAGTGTTGTCGGAAGGGCGTGAGAAAATTGCTCGTGAGGTTTTGGCTCGCCTACAAACTTACCTCAACACCTATGGTGCGGGCATTAACGTGATGAACGTTAACATTCAAGAGGCTCGTCCACCGCAGGAAGTTCGTGATGCGTTTGACGATGTTATTAAAGCGAAAGAAGACGAAGCCCGTTTCAAAAACCAAGCACAGGCTTACGCCAATGGCGTTATTCCTGAAGCGCGTGGTCGTGCGCAACGTATGCTCGAAGAAGCTGAAGCCTACCGTGCGGAAGTTATCGCGCGTGCAGAGGGTGAGGCAGATCGCTTTGTGAGTTTATGGGCGGAGTACAAGCAGGCTCCGCAAGTCACTCGTGAGCGTTTGTATTTGGATGCCATCGAGCAAGTGATGAAGCAATCATCGAAAGTGATGGTGGACGTCGAGGGTGGCAACAATATGTTGTATCTACCACTTGATCGCCTCAACGAAAATCGCCCTGCGCAACCAGCGACGGCGCCGACACGTATGCCGCAAGAGGTGTATAACTCGTCGAGCACCATTCAGCCATCAACTAATCAAGCGCCGGTAAGAGGGTTACGTTAATGTCGAATAAGGGTTTATTGACACTGGCTGCGGTTGCCGTAATTGGTTTGTTGGCGTACAGCTCAGTTTTTGTGGTTACCGAGCGTGAGCGCGCGGTTAAATTGGAATTCGGTCGTCTAGTTGAAAGTGATGTTAAGCCTGGTCTCCACTTTAAAAAGCCTTGGGCGACCGTGCGTAAATTCGATGGCCGCTTGCTTACAGCGGATATGGAAAAAGCGAGCTTTTACACCGTCGAAAATAAGCGTTTGATTGTGGATTCCTACATCAAGTGGCGCATCGTCGATGTTGAAGCCTACTATAAAGCCACTGGTGGTATCGAAGCATTAGCGGTAGATCGTCTTGCGCAGCGTGCAGCGGATGGTCTTCGTAACCAGTTTGGTCGTCGCACCTTGCATGACGTGGTGTCGGGCAAGCGTGACGAGTTGATGGCTGAAATCACTGAAAGCGCTAATAAAGATGCGGGTTCGCTGATTGGTGCCGAAATTGTCGATATTCGTGTAAAGCGCGTCGATTTGCCTGATGAGGTGAGTCGCTCGGTGTATGAGCGTATGGCGGCAGATCGGGAGAAAGAGGCTCGTGAATACCGCTCTCAAGGTAAAGAGCAGGCCGAGGTGATTAGTGCAGATGCCGATAAGCAGCGCGCTATTTTAGAGGCTAACGCTTTCCGTGATGCCGAGCGAATTCGTGGTGAAGGTGATGCTAAAGCGGCCTCTATCTACGCTCAGGCGTTCAATCAAGACCCAGAGTTTTACAGCTTTTTACGAAGCATCAATGCTTACAAAGACACCTTTTCAGGCAAAGAAGATTTGATGGTGGTTGACCCTAACAGCGACTTCTTCCGCTATTTCAAAGATGCTCAAGGCAGCAAGTAAAAGGTTGACTATGCTCCGTGCTTAATGCCTGAGAATAAAAGGCTTGGGCGATATAAACAGAAATATCACCCAAGCCCTATAACTTTATTTTTAAAAGGTGTTAAAATGCCGCAACCGAGCCAGAAAGCTCGGTTTTTTTATGGGTGTTGAATTCAATTGACCTTGATGCCTGTAGTGTCTGCATGCGCAGGCGCTGGTGTGGAGGTTGTATGTGGGAAGAGTTAGCCCGAGCCATCTGCTTAGTTTTGATACTCGAAGGTCTGCTTCCTTTTCTTTATCCATCTCGGTGGCGACGACTCGTTATTCATCTAGCCGTGTTGTCTGAGCGTCAATTGCGCGTTATGGGGCTGGTCTCCATGATCATCGGGGTTGGGTTGTTATACCTACTTTAGAAACAGGATGGTTAGAGTCACTATGACCTATGCCGATCGTTGGCTTTTGCCAGATGGGATTGAAGAAATTCTCCCACTAGAGGCAAAAGCAATAGACAGCCTGCGCCGTCAATTGATGGATTTGTACAGTACCTGGGGTTACGAGATGGTAATCCCACCATTACTTGAATATACAGATTCTTTATTGGTTGGTTCTGGGCGCGATGTCGATTTATTGACAATTAAGGTGACCGATCAGTTATCGGGCCGAACCTTAGGCCTACGTGCCGATATCACCCCTCAAACCGCGCGAATTGACGCGCATTCCATGGCTCGACAAGGCGCAAATCGTTTGTGCTATACGGGACATGTGATTCACGCTCGCCCCAAAAACCCGTTAGCGACTCGCATTCCCATTCAAGCGGGTGTCGAATTTTTTGGCGAGGAAAGCCTTGCCGCTGACATCGAAGTGGTGTCGCTACTCATCGAGTCTCTCAAAGCGACAGGTTTGCAGTATTTGCATTTGGATCTTGGTCATGTCGGTATTTATCGTGCGCTTGCCGAAGACGCGGGGCTGACATCGGCTCAAGAAGAAGAGTTTTTCGAATTATTGCAACGTAAGGCGACGGCCGAAATTCATGCGTGGCTGTCACAAAACTGTGCTGAGACAACTAAAGCTGAGCACCTTTTGGCGTTAGCGAGTTTGGCTGGTGGTCGAGAAGTTCTCGCTAAAGCGAAAACATTATTCGGTGAACTCGATAAGGTCATCGACGCCATTACGCAGTTGGAAAATCTTTCCGATGTTATCGAAGCGCGTTATCCCAAAGCAGAGCTCTATTTTGATTTAGGCGAGCTGCGTGGTTATCACTACCTCACGGGGATTGTGTTCGCGGCGTTTGCGCCAGGTTGTGGTAATCCTATTGCCAGTGGTGGCCGTTATAACCACATTGGCGAAGTGTTCGGGCGTGCACGTCCTGCCACAGGTTTTGCTGTGGATGTTACCGCGCTTAGTAAATTGGGGGTTTTAAAGGAATCACCCACGGCGAGCATTGCCGTTGTGGAAGATCAGACGCAAAAACAATGGGAAGCGATTTCTGCACTGAGAGCTCAGGGTGAGCGAGTCGTCAGTTTGACTCAGGCGGGACTACTCAATGAATTAGGATGTGACCGCCAGTTAGTTTTGATCGATGACCAGTACCGAGTTGTTCCGCTTTAAGTGTGAGCATCTGGTTGGTCGTTTACAGTAAATCTTTTTCAAGCACAGAGAGTTAAACCAGTCATGGGTAAGAATGTCGTGGTGTTAGGCACCCAATGGGGTGATGAAGGCAAGGGTAAAATCGTTGATTTGTTAACAGATCAGGTTTCTCTGGTGACTCGTTTCCAAGGCGGTCACAATGCCGGTCACACCTTAGTGATCGACGGTAAAAAAACCGTTCTGCATTTGATTCCGTCTGGCATCTTGCGCGAAGGCGTAACCTGCTTAATTGGTAACGGCGTTGTGTTATCACCCGAAGCCTTGTTGAAAGAGATTGGAGAACTCGAGGCTACTGGCGTACCAGTGCGTGACCGTTTGCGTTTGTCTCCTGCGTGTCCGCTAATTCTTTCTTACCACACTGCTCTCGACCAAGCCCGTGAGCTTGCGCGTGGTGATGCGAAGATTGGAACAACTGGTCGCGGTATTGGCCCAGCTTACGAAGATAAAGTCGCACGTCGCGGTCTTCGTTTGGGCGATTTTGCCGATATGGAAACTTTCGCACAAAAATTAAAAACCATTCTTGAGTTTCATAACTTTTCGTTGGTGAACTACTACAAGGTTGAGCCAGTTGATTTCGAGAAAACCTTAGCTGACTGCCAAGAGTGGGCGAAACAACTGTTGCCTATGATGACTGACGTTGTTGATGTGCTGCACACAGCGCGTGAAAACGGCGAGAGCATTTTGTTCGAAGGCGCTCAGGGTTCGTTGCTCGATATCGACCACGGTACTTATCCTTTCGTCACATCGTCTAACACTACCGCTGGCGGCGCGCCAACCGGTTCCGGTGTTGGTCCATTAGATTTAGATTATGTGTTAGGCATCACTAAAGCCTACACCACCCGCGTGGGCTCAGGCCCTTTCCCAACCGAACTTGATTGTGAGATTGGCCATCATTTAGGAACCAAAGGACACGAGTTTGGAGCAACGACCGGTCGTAAGCGTCGCTGTGGTTGGTTCGACGCGGTTGCGGTTCGCCATGCTAATCGAATCAACTCGATGAGCGGAATCTGTCTTACTAAGCTCGACGTATTGGATGGTTTGGAAACCGTCAAAATTTGTGTAGCTTATCAAGACGATAACGGCAAGCCCTTGGCTGTTCCTTACGATGCGGAAGGTTGGGCTAAAGTTCGCCCAGTTTACGAAGAAATGCCGGGTTGGAGTGAGTCCACTGTTGGTGCAAAAACATTAGAAGAACTTCCTGCCAATGCGCGCGCTTACATAAAGCGTTTAGAAGAGTTGATCAAGGCGCCTATCGATATTGTTTCGACTGGTCCAGATCGCGTAGAAACCATTGTGCTGCGCCACCCCTTCTCTGTGTAACTTCACGTTTAAATAAAAAACCCGCCTCTTGGCGGGTTTTTTATTGCCTTGTAAAAATGCCATTAATTGGCGAATTTATGTGAACTCTGTCTCGCAAATGGGTATTAAATTCACACTGAAAAGAAATTTATTGTGATCGAAGATTGACCTATTTGATGTGCTAAGCAGTAAATAGCTGCATTATTTTTCATATATAAAAATATAGCTCTCGCCAAAATTATAATATTCGATAATATCCGACATTATAGAAAAACTATTTCATATTAATCTAAATCTTAGGATGAATTTTTCGTCACCCTAGGTAACGCCCTGAATTACTGCTCTTGTAGTCATATTGACACAATGATTTTCGATGCCCTAGCATGGTATACAAGTGTTGTTGTGCGTGGATTCCCTGTGCGACACACTCAAAAGATCCTTGCAATTAATTTAATAATACTTGGGGTTTACTATGGGTTCTGAAAAAAACCAGCACACTAAGCCGCAAATGAACGGGCACTTTTTCAAGAAGTCACTCCTCGCACTTTGTGTGATGGCAGTGAGTGCACCTGCATTTGCTCAATCGACTTCAGACGATCAAATTGAAGAAGTTGTTGTAACCGGCATGCGCCAGAGCTTGCAGAACGCGCAAGATATCAAGCGTAATTCCAGTACTTTCGTTGACTCGGTCACTGCATCTGATATCGGCGCTTTACCAGACCGCTCGGTGCTTGAAGCAATGCAACGTATTCCCGGGGTATCTATCGAGCGTTTTGCCGCGGTTGACGACCCAGACCATATGTCTGCCGAAGGTTCAGGCGCGGTAATTCGCGGTATGACCGCAACTCGTTCTGAATTTAACGGTCGCGATTCTTTCACCGCTAACTCTGGCCGTGGTTTGTCATTCCAAGACGTTTCGCCAGAAATGATGGCAGGCGTTGACGTATATAAAAACCAAACTGCTGACATGATTGAAGGCGGTATTGGTGGAACTGTAAGTCTTCGCACCCGTAAACCTTTTGACCAAGATGGCATGATGACTGCCTTCAGCGCAGAAGCGACTTACGGCGATCTTTCTGAAGAAACTAAACCCACCTTCTCTGGCTTATTCAGCAACCGCTGGGAGACCGATTTAGGTGAATTCGGTTTCTTAATTAATGCTGTTAGCTCAAAAATGACGACTGAAAACCATAATATTCAGTCAGACGCCTACAAGCGTTATTACCCTTGCTGGCTCTCGGGTGCAGAAGCCTTTGCTAAGGGCCCAGATTGTCCAGGTATGGATGCTGAAGCAACCGATTATGAAACTTACGGCGAAGTATGGATGCCGTCTGGCATGAACTTCCTAGTTAAGGAAGACCAGCGTGAGCGTGAAGGCTTTAACACATCTTTCCAATGGAAAGATTTAGACGATAAATTCTTAGTGACTACCGAATATATTCGTTCAAAATCAAACCTTGATTGGTGGGAAAACGCCATGAAATATCAAGGTGGATATAAAGATTCTGATCGTCGTATTCGTCCCTACGGTGACAGTTCTTTTGCTTTTGACGAGAAAGGTCGTTTCTTAGGTGGTTCAATGTCTGACGGCGACGGCCGTTGGTTTACCAACCATGGTCCATACACACTAGATGCCGATGGCAATAAAGTATGGGAAGAAGCTCGCGGCCTTCGCTATCCAATGACCTGGGGTAATACTAACCCTGTTTCAATGCCTCAATTTGGCCAGAAGTTCCAGTTGGATACTCGTGGCGTAAGTGGCGAGACATTGGTTGAAGACTTCTCGGCTAATGTGAAGTGGACACCGGATGATGCCTGGACTTTCGAGCTCGATTTACAACATGTTAAAGCCGAAACTACAAATGACGACTTGGCATTACATTTGGCTGTTGCGGCGTTGCAAGACGCTGACTTGACTGGTTCGACTCCAACTCTGCATCTTAAAGAGCCATGGGGTGGTGTACGTGACGCCAATCGTGATGCCTGGGTTGCTGCATACCCTAATGGTGTTCCTGGCTTCTCGGATGATCCTGCGGGAGATGCGAACTACTTTACCGATCCTACTAGCTACTGGTGGCGTTCAGGTATGAGCCATTACGAACGCTCAGAAGGTGAATCTAACGCGGTGCGTTTCGACGTGTCTCGTGCGTTTACTGACTTAGGTCCGATCCGTGAAGTGAAAGCGGGTGTACGTTGGGCAGAGCGAGATCAAACTGTGCGTTCAACCAGCTGGGGTTGGGGCGCTATCGCACCTGAGTACTCAGAAGGTGCGCTATTTGTTGACCACACACCTGCTCAAGCAGATTGGGTTGAAGTTAATAATTGGGATCACTTCCATCGCGGTGGAGTGATGACTATCGATGGTGGCAACAACTTATTAGGCATTAAGCGCAGTGTAGTGTCTAACATCATCGATAATCGTCTATGCCCTGGTGATGCTGGCTTCCCTCAATTGTCTGATAACGGAACCTACGAACCCTACCATTGCCGTACCAACAATGATGCAAAATTCGGATTATTCCAGCCGAATGAAGTGGCAATGACTACCGAAACCAATAATGCCGCATTCGTGCGCGTAGACTTCGGCTTCGACGATGTGAAGTTCCCAATCGCAGGTAACGTTGGTGTTCGTTATGTAAAACTCGAGCGTGAGTCTACAGGCTACGTAACATCTGCTGAAATTGATAAGAACTACTTGCCCGATACCATGACGCCTCCGGCTGAGCTTGCGTTGCCGTTAACTGGTGCTAGCGTCAAGGCTTACATGGATCAGAAAATCAGCGATGGTACTTATGCCAATGCTTCTGAATTCATGACAGCTAACAGTAACTGGGTGAGTCAAGGTTACAACTGGTTAAGCCAGTCAGATAAAAACTACGGTAACACTAACGCTGGTGTCTCAACTGCTAACGCCGATTACGACGCCTGGTTGCCGAGCTTGAACTTAAAAATGGATTTGTCTGATGACTTGGTTGCCCGCTTCGCTTACGCCAAGGCAGTTGCCTATCCTGACATGGGCGATGTGCGTCATAACATCACCATGAGCACTGATCAATACAGCATCACTTACGACGAGTATTCAGTCGAAGAAAATGGTGAGACGGTTACTGTTAGAGTACCTAACTCCATGAAAATCGAAGAGTGGCGTGGTTCGGGTGGTAACACCTACTTGATGCCAATGGAATCTGATCAGTTTGACTTATCTTTGGAGTGGTATTTCGCACCAAGCGGTTCGTTGACCACTACTTTGTTCTACAAAGATTTGTCTAACTTCTTCGTACAAGGTGCTGCAGTTCAGCGCGTTGCTAACCCAATCTATCCTGAAGAAGTTCGTGACGTAGAAGTTACAACCACTCGCAATGGTGGCGAAGGTGAAATGTACGGCTTTGAATTGGCTTATCAGCAATTCTTTGACTTCTTGCCTTCTCCATATGACGGCTTCGGTATCCAAGCAACTTATACCCAAATCGAGTCAAGCGGTGTTCCAAATAATGAGGAAGACTACGAAAACTCTGACTGGGCAGATGGTGGTGAGAACGATACAGGTGCGCGCGTTAACTTGAACAACGTTCCACTTCAAGGGCAATCGGACGAGACCATCAACTTCACCTTGATGTATGAGAAGTATGATTGGCAACTTCGTGCGGCCTATAACTGGCGTTCGAAGTACTTGTTAACCACTCGTGACGTGATTTCTAAGTACCCATTGTGGTCTGATGATATCGGTATGTTGGATGCATCTATCATGTACAACATTAACGACAACATCACTATTGGTTTACAAGGTACTAACCTAACTAACGAGCAGACTAAGACTCTCATGATTTTGAATGATGAAGGTATGACTGCTGGTCGTAGTTGGTTCGTAATGGACCGTCGTTACACCTTATCACTACGTGCTAAGTTCTAAGTAACGCGAATAAAAAAACCCGCCATCCGGCGGGTTTTTTTATGGTTGTTGCTAAAGTTTAGTGGTTGCAAAATTTAAAATTAGAGGTAATAAAAAACCCGCTTTCGCGGGTTTTTTATTAATTACCAGTGGAAAAGTGTACCGTCTTCTAAGCGGTTGACCGGAAGGGCTTTACGCTCGTAGGGGTATTTCGCGGCAAGCTTTTCGTCAATGTCTACACCGTGACCAGGCTTTTCACCAGGAGTGAAATAGCCATCTTTAAAGACGTAGTCGCGGGTAAAAATGGATTCCATTTCTTCGCTGTGCGCCATGTGCTCTTGAATACCGAAATTTGGCACCCAGTAATCGAAGTGCAAGGCCGCGCCCATGGTCACAGGCGATAAATCGGTCGCACCGTGGAAGCCGGTGCGCACGTTAAAGAGTGCGGCGAAATCGGCAATGCGACGAACGTGACTGATGCCACCGCCGTGTACGATGGTGGTGCGGATGTAATCGATCAATTGATTTTGGATTAACTCGCGACAGTCGTGAATCGAGTTGAACACTTCGCCTATGGCAAGAGGCGTGGTGGTGTGCTGGCGAATGAGTTTATAAACTTCTTGGTTCTCGGCGGCGACCGCGTCTTCCATCCAAAACAAACGAAAGGGTTCTAAGTCTTTACCGACTCGTGCTGCTTCAATTGGGGTCAAACGGTGGTGAACATCGTGCAACAAATGCATGTCGTAACCGAATTCATCACGTACGGCCTCAAATACTTTAGGGATGAAGTTCATGTACTTTTCGGTTGACCAAACTTCGGTTGACGGCAAGCTCGAATTCGCAGGCTCATAAGCGCCTTTACCGGTGACCACACCATACGTTTTTTCAATGCCGGGAATTCCGCATTGAACGCGAATGGCTTTATAACCTTTTTCTTTCGCTTTGCGTACGGCCTCAAGCGTTGACTCAAGATCTTTACCGTTCGCGTGGGTATAAGTCAGGATGTGCTCGCGACTTTTACCTCCTAGTAGTTGGTAAAGCGGCATATTTGCCGCTTTCGCTTTGATATCCCAGAGAGCAACGTCGACGGCGGCAATCGCTGTCATGGTGACAGGGCCGCGACGCCAGTAGGCGCCACGGTAGAAAAACTGCCAAATGTCTTCAATTTGCTGAGCATCGCGGCCAATCAGGGCGGGAATGATGTAGTCCTCAAGATAAGACACTACGGCTTTTTCGCGGCCATTGAGTGTCGCATCACCAATTCCGTGAATACCTTGATCTGTCACGATCTTTAAAGTGACGAAGTTTCTGCCGGGGCAGCTTACGATAACTTTTGCATCAACAATTTTCATACATTGCACTCTTACAGGCGCTAATTAAAAACGCAGGCTTTCTTCTGGGCCGAGATAACTCGGCTTAAGACCACCGGCATCCACTACAATTTTCTGCAAACTAATACCACTGTCTACCATAAATACGCGCAGGCTTTGTGTGCCAGCCGGTACCTTGAGGTGAGACGTCTTTAAAATACGTACATCTTGTTTAACCGCTTCTTCCCAGGTGCTTTCAGAGGTGTCTGCAGTCAAATCGAGAATTTGTGGCGCTTCGCCGTTAAGCGATACAGCGACACGCAATCCGCGATTAGGCACAAATCCTAAGCTTGGTGCGAAGTAATAATCGATAGCGATGTCGCCGCCTTTCCACAGATGGAAATCGTACTCGACGAAGGGCGCCTTGGTCGTATCTTCAAAGCTAAAATCGGTCAGCGGATAAGGGCTGATCGATGACAGTGTACGTCCATGCTGCGGAATAACCTGCCAAGTAAAGTTGGTGTTTCCACCAGAGCGAGCAAAATGCTCTGCTTCGATACTGACGACGCCATCACCCTCAATATGTCCACGAAGTTTTTTGGGGACATTTGGGTTAAGAATTGAAACGGCGATTTTAGCCTCGCCCCAACTCGGACCCTTTACCAAAATGTGTGCAGTATGTTCGCCTTTAGGCGCTTTGCGCCAGTCGATGGACACATTAACTCGACGGGCATCCTTAACTTGCATACTAGTATTGTCTAGTATAATCCAAGGCGCTGTCGTTTTGGCAACAAAGTTAAACGGTTGGCTTCCGCGATTAAAAATATCGATGAAGCGGCTTTGTTGACCGTAGGGATCGAAGCGCAGTTGATGACGGCCGGGGCTCGGCCAGGCAGCAGCACTTCCTTCCACGGCGATACCCATTTCGGCTTTCGCATGAGGCTCGTAATTGGCAGTCATTGGCAGTGTATTCGCTTCGGGCTGATTCCAATAAACGTAGCCAATATGTGGTTGCGACGCCATGTGATTCCACTTTCCACCTTGTAAGCTGTGGTATTGCTCCGTTAGCGCAGCATCAATGTCGAACAGCTTACGAACTTGCTCAGCGTATTGGTTAGCGTTGGCGCGACCTTGTTGAGCGTAAAGTAAGTTTTGCGCTTGCGCGTAATACATTGCGGTCAAGTTTGCGCTAGCTTTTGTTGGGAAAAGTACCAGCTGAAAAAAGGCATCGCGATATTCTGGTGATAAGTCTTGATAAATAGCTTCGGCCTCGGCCGCATAAGCGTTGATTTCGCCAACCACGCGCTCTGCTTCACGGTAGTTAAGTAAGCTGTATACCGAGGCGTCTTGCAATTCGGGTTTGCGACGTTGGTTGTGCTTGGTATAACCCTCAACAATGGCTGCAATTCGTTTTGCGTACTTTGTACCAAACTCTCGCTCGGCCCAAAGCACGCCGAATTCTGGGAGTCGCTCTTTCGTCCAGGATTTCGGTGACCACGCCATATTGAGGAAGAATTCGATGGGGTATTCCATTGGCTTAAGATCGCCAACGTTAACGACCCAAATTTGATTGGCGTCGAAGGTGTAAGCAATGTGCATTTGTTCCCAAATTTTGGCGGTGGTAGTGCTGTTGATCCATTTGTAAGAGCGTGGGCCACCAACGTAGTCGAAGTGATAATAAATACCGGCACCACCAGAACGACGGCGTTCTTCAGGAGTCGGCACGCGGCGTAAGTTGCCCCAGTTATCGTCACACCACAGCAAAATAACATCGTCAGGGACGCGCATTCCGCGTTCGTAGAATCCTTGAACTTCTTTGTAAAGCGCCCAAACTTGTGGCACTTTTGTTAAATTTTCTTCACCAAATTGTGCGCTCAAAATTTTACGTTGATCTTTAACAATGGTTTCTAAAAGATCGACGTTTTCACCTTCACTCATGGGCGTGTCTTCTTGACCGCGCATGCCGAGTGTAAAAATACTTTCGTAATTGGCGTGACGACGAGCGCCTTCTTCCCAAAATTTATAAAGTTCTTTGGGGTTGGTTGAATATTCCCACGCGCCCTTGCCGTAGCGGTTCCATTCTTTGTCTGCGCGCATCATAGGTTCGTGGTGAGAGTTGCTCATCACTATGCCGAATTCATCAGCCAAAATCATGTTATTCACATCATCATCGGCGAAGGCGCTGTTCCACATGGCGGGCCACAAAAAGTTGCCTTTTAAACGCAGTAAAAGTTCAAAAACGTGTACATAAAACTCTGAGTTGTAGTCGCCGAATTTTTCTTTGACCATCCCAGTTAGTGCTGGCGCTTCGTCATTAAGAAAAATACCGCGGTATTTTACTGTGGGCATATCGACGATATTTAAATCGCTGCGAATGAATAGATGCTTTTTTTGTTTTACCGGTACATCGGCCCACCAATACCAAGGCGAGACACCAATCTGTTCGCTCAGGCTGTAAATGCCATAGCTAGTACCGCGTTTATCGGCACCGACTATCACCAGTGCATTCTTAACATTCGGTAATGGGTTTTTAACGACTTGTACGCTGAAGGCATCCCACTTGCCGGTAATTTCACTGACATCGATTTTTTTCTCGGCTACGAGTTGGTCGATTAATTCGTCTTTACCCAGCGTACCTATGATCACGGCACTACTGCTGAGCATTTTGGCTGAAGAAGCGAGCGATAATTCACGTTGAGTGACTTTGGTAACATCGGTTTGAAGATTTTTGGCGGCACGAATCACCCCCGGCCAATCATTTTCACCCACGTAAAGTGATGCTTCAGTTTTTGCACCTACCAGTACAAAGTTGCCACTCTTCGCATTTTTGGCTAACCAAGATTCTTCGCCGAGTGCGAATGCCGTAGAAGAAAAAAGGCTGCTTATTACTAAGCAGCCTGTTCCAATCCATTTACAACAGGATTTGATAAACATAGTGATATTTCCGATGGTCTATTTAAATAATGAATTAAAACTTTGAGGGTCGACGCGCACGTGCATGCCCAGCATTACGCCGGTAAAGCCGCCGGCTTTCTCTGTTGAAAGCAGTTTGGCATCCACGTCACTGACGACGGTAATTTTTTTATCCTTAGGGTTGATGTAATAGAAACTGATTAATCCCGCATCGCCTTCAATGCCTAATCGTAAAGTTTGCAGATGGTAGGCAGAATCGAGCTCGCCTTTTGCCAGTAGTTTTGATTTACCGGCTTCGGTTTGTTCGACAAACCATTGGTGCGATTTGCCCACGCGTTTCACGCCAAAATAGTAGTGCGCTTTTTCGCTTTGGAAGGCGCTGATGCCGCCAGAAATATCATCACTTGATGGTAAGCCCATGTAGGTTTCGGCCGAAAAATGAGTGTGCTGTTGGCGGCGGGCAAGGAAGCTGGGTTGATGTGTTTCGCTTAAGCTCCACGGCTGAGCCACTAAGGATATCGCGCCTTGATCGGGGTTGAGTTGATAAAAAGCCGTATTGCCACTTCGCAAACTAACCCAAGCATGATTGAGGGTTGAGTTTTCGAAAGAATCGAACCAGCGGAAGTTTCCGGTGGTCGGATCGGCATTTGGCGTGGTGAGTGCAATGTTCGGTTTTTTCAAACGATAGGGTAGTGTTTCACCTGCCGGCAAAATCACAGGCCAACTATCTTCCGTCCAGGTGACGGGATGTAAAAACGTCTCGCGGCCAGTATTAAAATAAATATTGTCGTACGAGCGGGTTGCTAAAAATACCGCCCACCACTCACCTTCTTTAGTTTGAACAAAGTCAGCGTGCCCAGCTGTAGTGATAGGATTAGGGCGACTAGGATCGAGATCGCGCTGAGTTAAAATAGGATTTTTTTCGTAGGGTACAAAAGGCTCTTTGAGTGATTTGCTGCGAAAGACTACGGCAGAGTGATTCATGCCTGTTCCACCTTCCGCGCAAACTAGGTAATACCAGCCGTTAATTTTGTAAATATGAGGAGCTTCAATCCAAATAGGTTTCTCGTCGATGTTCACACCACCGTTGACAAGTAAAGTTTTAGATTCAGGAATGACTTTCTGTGTCTTTGGGTCGTACTCCCATAACCAGATGGCTCTATGGCCCTCGTAAAGAGGTTCGCCTGGTGGTGCATCGTTATGGGAAATGTAAACACGGCCGTCGTCATCGAAAAAAATGTCCGGATCGATACCGCCAACTTCGGGTAAATGAATGGGTTTGGACCAAGGCCCACGCGGATCTTTTGCGGTGACAATAAAGTTTCCGGCTATATCGACAAGCGTAGTGATGAGATAAAACGTCCCATCGTGGTAGCGAAGCGTTGGAGCGTAGATACCGCGGGAGACTGTTTGATTAAACAGTGGAAGCTGTTCGTGAGTCACGAGCGCATGGCCAATCGATTGCCAGTTCACTAAATCTTTGCTGTGAAAAAGCGGAACGCCAGGTGAATAAGAGAATGAAGAGGTGGCGAGGTAATAATCTTCTCCGACACGCACGACGGTCGGATCCGGATAAAACCCCGCGATAATTGGGTTTTGAAATTCGCCCTTCTTGAGGGGCGCTTGAAAGATGGGGTCTCGCCCTTCGTAGCGGAACTCAAAAAACTTCATCGAAACATTTGCGGTTTGTTGTGAATCCGGTGCCGCAAAAAGATGACTGCTTAAACTTAATATTCCTGCTAGAAGAGCGAGTTTTTTCATTATTAACCTACGTTATTGACATGGCTTCCCTTGCAATGCGTCAGCAACGCCGAGCAGAGCAGGTTTTTCTTCATAATCTTTGTTGAACAGTAGTGGCCAATCGTCATGCTTGCCTTTGAACAATTGAGAGATGAGCCACGACTGATCATCCGCTACACCCCAAATTGTGATGCCGCCGCGCTGGTTTGCTGGAACAGCTTCCAAATAGGCTTTTACAATATTGCAGTAACGCGCTTTTTGTTTCTGCGCAAGCGCGGATGTAAAGGTTTTTTCGTACACGCCGTTCTCAAAGCTATAAGTGCCGTTGTAAGGGTTGTTAATCGGTACGTCGAGCTCGGTAATTTTTACTTTGAGGCCTGTCGCCGCTGCTTTTTCAAATGAGGCTTTAATATTGGCAGTGCTTGGCCAATCGAGCATGACGTGCATCTGGAAACCGATACCATCGATCGGGACACCATCGGCCATAAGTTCATTGACCATTTGGATGACGGCGTTCAGTTTGGGGCCATTTTGCTCGGTGCTGTAATCGTTATAGTAGAGGTCGGCTACCGAATCTGCCTCGCGTGCCGCTCTAAAGGCTTTGGCGATGAACGCCTTGCCGCCAGCTTTTTGGTAGAAGATCGAACCCTCATTTCCAGTATTGCGATATTGGCCATCATCTAAAAAGGCCTCGTTCACCACATCCCAGCTCTTTACCTTACCAGCAAAGTGGGTAGCTACGGTGCGAGCATGTGTGTCAATAAGTGTTAAAAATTGTTCGGAAGTTCCGTTGAAGTTCTTCATGAACTGTGGAACTTGGTAGTCAGAGTGCCAGACTAAGGCGTGACCGTGGATACCCAGCCCATTTTCCTCTGCCCACTCGACCATTCGATCGGCCTGGGTGTAATGAAAATTACCCTGCGATGATTGTAAATAGCTCATCTTCATGTGGTTGCCCGCAGTCAGCTGATCGAAGTGATGTGCTACCACTTCCTGCTGTTTTGTACTGGAGAATAAGCTCTCGGTACCGTCTAGCTCCACAGCCACCCCAATTGGGAAGTCTGCAAGATCTTTGAGCGGAGTTGAATACAATCCACCCGCGCTGCTGACACTTGAAGAGCTGGAGACCGGGGCGCTCGAAATTGATGAGGTGCTTGAGGTGGAATCACTTGAAATCGAGGAGCTGCTCAAGGCACTTGATTGAGTAGCGCTACTGATGGCTTGGCTCGACGATGTTACAGCTGAACTTGACGAAATAGTTACTACTATTTTGGCGCCACCGCCGCTTCCACCGCCACAGGCGACGAGAGCAGTAGTCAGACTGCTTAATAAAAGAATTTTGCCGATCGATTTTTTCATGGGTAGAGTCCTTGCTTAGCGTTATCAATTATTGTTGTGGTCAATTAAACCATAAGTGGGGGAGGGTGTATATACGACCTCACGGAAAGAACTGTCAGGAAATGTTGGAATGGCGGGCTAGATCGCAGGTTGAGCGAGACGTGAGTTTTATAAAGGCGAAAAAAAACCGCACAGAGTGCGGTTTTTTTCTAGGGTAGGGATCAAACGCGTTGGAATACCAATGTCGCGTTAGTTCCGCCAAATCCAAAGCTATTCGACATGACGCGATTTAGCGTCACGTTATCTTGGCGCTGTAACACGATTGGCAAGCCTTCAGCCTCTGGATCGAGTGTTTCGATATTGGCCGAAGCGGCGATGAAGTTATGCTTCATCATCAATAAGCTGTAAATCGCTTCTTGAACGCCAGTTGCACCCAAGCTGTGGCCAGTTAAAGATTTGGTCGAGCTAATGGCAGGAATTTTCCCTTCGGGGAAAGTCGCCTTGATAGCGCGTAACTCTGCAAGATCGCCAACCGGAGTCGAGGTGCCGTGAGAGTTGATGTAATCAATCTCGCCATCAACATTTTGTAGAGCCTGTTTCATGCAGCGAGTAGCGCCTTCACCTGATGGTGCAACCATGTCGTAGCCGTCGGAAGTTGCGCCATAGCCAACCAGTTCGGCGTAGATTTTGGCGCCGCGAGCTTTAGCGTGCTCGTACTCTTCAAGTACCAAACAGCCGCCGCCACCTGCGATGACGAAACCATCGCGATTAGCATCGTAGGCGCGAGAGGCTTGACCAGGAGTTTCGTTGTATTTGGTTGAGAGGGCACCCATCGCATCGAATAACGCTGTGAGAGTCCAATGCTCTTCTTCACCGCCACCAGCGAAGACTACGTCTTGTTTGCCAAGTTGAATGAGCTCCATGGCGTTACCCACGCAGTGGGCGGAGGTGGCACAAGCCGATGAAATGGAGTAGTTAACGCCCTTGATTTTAAAAGGAGTGGCAAGACACGCAGAGGTAGTTGAACCCATAGTTTGGGTGACGCGATAAGGGCCAACGCGCTTTAAACCTTTCTCGCGCAAAATATCCGCAGCTTCTACTAAATTGGCGGAAGATGCGCCGCCAGAGCCCATGATGATTCCGGCGCGCTCGTTGGAAACTTGCTCTTCAGTGAGGCCTGAATCGACTATGGCTTGTTGCATAGCAATGTAAGCGTATGCGGCTGCGTCGCCCATAAAGCGTAGAGCTTTGCGGTCGATGTGCTCTGACAAATCGATATCGATTGAGCCGGCAACATGGCTGCGGAAACCTTTTTCTTTGTAAGCTTCTTGAAACTTAATGCCGGAACGGCCTTCGCGTAGCGACTCTAATACAGCCGCTTGATCATTACCAATACAGGAGACGATACCCATTCCTGTTACAACAACGCGTCTCATAGACTACCTCGCTTGTCGCTTAGCCGTT
Organism: Cellvibrio sp.; assembly: GCA_051885175.1. Lineage (GTDB taxonomy): Bacteria > Pseudomonadota > Gammaproteobacteria > Pseudomonadales > Cellvibrionaceae > Cellvibrio. The sequence goes on along the minus strand of JBJEWS010000004.1, from coordinate 116,626 downwards.
ACGCGACTAAGGGTTTTGCAAATATTAAAAGGTTAGAAGGTCTCGGTATTTTGGAAAAGGCCTACACGGAGGTCTTGAGCAAAATAAATATCTTTTCCGTCACATGAAACGCGACCGTCGGCAATGCCCATAACCAGTTTGCGCTCAATTACGCGCTTCAGATTGATGTGATAAGTCACTTTCTTAGCGGTAGGAAGGATTTGACCTGTGAATTTAAGTTCTCCACAGCCTAGTGCGCGACCGCGACCAGGATTGCCTTTCCAGCCAAGGAAAAAGCCGACTAATTGCCACATAGCATCTAAACCTAAGCAGCCAGGCATAACGGGATCGCCAGGGAAGTGGCAATCGAAGAACCATAAATCGGGCGTGATATCCAATTCGGCAATGATTTCGCCTTTGCCGAACTCACCGCCAGTTTGGCTGATGTGCACGATGCGATCGAGCATGAGCATGTTGGGTAAAGGAAGTTGTGCGTTGCCTGGTCCAAAAAGGTTGCCTTTGCCGCACTCAATAAGTTCGTCGCGGCTATAAGCGCTCTTAGGTTCAAAAGTCATTGTGGATATCCGATAGATGATTTATTCGTTGGCGAGGATTTTACGCCGCGCAAGGTGCGACATTTTAACTGCTTAGGCTCGATTGTCCAGCGGACAGGAGGATTCATGTCCGCTTTTGGCTAGAAAGTGTGCGGCTAGTGGCTGCGAGCGAGAGCGAATTCGGCTAATTCTCGCATGGCGTCTAAATAAGAGTTATTGGGCAGGTCACTTAGCGTTGCAAGCGCAAGATTCACTTGGTCGCGAGCCGCGTTGAGGGTGTAATCCATGCCGCCGGTAGACTGAACAATGGTCAAAATATCGTTTAGTTGCGACGCGTCTTGATTGCGAATGGCGTTGGCGATGATTTCTGCTTGTTCGGGCGTGCCGGTTTTCATAGCGTGAATCAGTGGGAGAGTGGGTTTCCCTTCTGCCAAATCGTCACCCACGTTTTTTCCGAGAGATTCGGCGGTACCCGAGTAATCGAGCGCGTCGTCAACTAACTGGAAAGCAATACCGACATGCGAGCCGTAAGCCTTCATGGCATCGCGGGTAGCTGAATCGGCGCCGGCAATAACCGCAGCGACTTCGCAAGCGGCGGCGAACAAGACAGCGGTTTTCTTATTGATGACGTTGAAATAATTTTCTTCGCTGATGCTTGGGTCTTTCGCGTTCACCAGTTGCTGAACTTCGCCTTCTGAAATGCGATTAGTCGCTTCACTTAAAATTGCCATGATGTCCATGTTGCCGAGTGCAACCATCATTTGGAATGAGCGCGAATACAGAAAGTCTCCTACAAGCACACTGGGCGCATTGCCCCATTGGGCATTGGCGGTAGGGCGGCCGCGGCGAAGCGACGATACATCGACAACATCGTCGTGCAATAGAGTCGCGGTGTGAATAAATTCGATGATTGCTGCAAGATCAATGTGGTGTTTGCCACGATAGTTAAGTGCATTCGCGACTAAAAGCACGAGAAGTGGGCGTAGGCGCTTGCCACCAGCTTCGATCAAGTAATGACCGATGTTCTCAACCAAACCAACGTCTGAATGAAGTTGGTCGAGAATCATTTGATTGACTTCGGCGAAGTCGGATTTTACAGCAGCATGAAATGGCAACATAACTCAAGGATCTATCAGCAAACTAAATGCGGTCAATCCTAGCAGTCGGGCAGGTAGAGTCAAGTAAAACCCCTGTAAAGCCTATGCGTTGTTCGCAAAAGAAAAATTTTTATAAATCACCGCTTGCTTGCTCGTGCTTTGGTAAACAACAGAAAAGTGTGTGTGGTGACTAAGGCGCTGATAGTAAAAATGCCAAGGCGTTTTGTGTCGCTCGTGCGCCTCTAAAAGAGCGGCCGACAAAGTTGCCCGACTTGTTCGCTCAGTTGTTTCGATGTTGATGTGGTGTAAGCCACCCGCAATGCCGCAGCCAAGAGCTTTTAAAAAAGCTTCCTTGAGTGTCCAGCGCGAATAAAAATACGAAGGCTGTTTTGCATCGCCCAGTAACTGGAATGCTGCTGATTCATCCGGGTGAAAGTATCGCGTTGCGATGCCGGAGAGATCTCGCGCTCGTTTAACACATTCGATATCAACGCCTAGTGAGTCGGTATAGCCTAGAGCGCACACCCACAGGTTTTGAGAATGACTCACAGAAAACTGCAATGGCTCGCCCTCAATGTAGGGTTTACCCTCTACGGTTTTGCTCAGTTTGATTTGATGAGGCGCTTCAGCCAGATACAAACTTAGAATGCGACGAAGCGCCGCTTTTTGTTTGATGTAACCATCGCGCCTGCGTGAGTTTTTGGCAGAGATTTGTTCGTCGCTAGATAGCATGTGAAGCAGAGGCTCGGTGGCTTCAGTGCAAACCGTGGGTTGATAAACCCAGACGTCAATCGTTGAAGGCTTTTGCATAAAGGAAAGTCGTTCAAATTTGATCGAGGCACTTTAGCATAGAGTTTTGAGTGAATTCGGGTAAAATCTCTTTCTTTTATCGGCCTGAATGGCTTTCTAAAATTGACGAGGCAAATTATGAGCGTAACGCAAGATAAAGTGGTGAGCTTTCACTATCAATTGTCCGATGTGGATGGCACCTTGTTGGAATCCTCTTACGAATCTGATCCAACTCTTTATTTACACGGGCACCGCAATTTATTGCCTGCGCTCGAAAGCGAATTAGAAGGCAAAGCGGCTGGCGATAAAATCGAAGTTACGCTAACGCCTGAACAAGGCTACGGCTTGCGCCAAGAAGGCGCCGTGCAGCGCATTCCGATTAAGCATTTGCACAACCACGAAAAATTAAAAAATAAAATCAAAGTAGGCATGACAGTACAAGTAAACACGCCTCATGGCCCATGGGATGCGGTTGTTTTAAAGGTTGGAAAATTCAACGTGGATATCGATAGCAACCATCCGTTAGCCGGTAAAACGCTGAAATTTGCGTTAGAAGTTGTTGAAGTTCGAGACGCGACCGCCGAAGAATTGGCCCACGGACATGCGCACGGCGTCGGTGGACATCACCACGAGTAATCAACGACTCATCTTTGAGAAGTTAAAAATTTGAGAAGTTAAAAAAGCCGAGCAATGCTCGGCTTTTTTTGGGGGTGACGATCTTTACTCTAGTAGGGCTTGCGCTTAACAAGCGCGGCAGCCAATAAAAATATCAGACCGAACCATGCGAAGGCGCCGCCGGATTTTTTAACATCGACTTTAATTGTTGGTGAGCTTGATGCTGCGCTGCTGCTTGTTACTGCAAGAGATGAGCTTGCCACTGCAACAGACGAACTTGCCTCGCTCGATTGAGCGCTTGATGATTGGCTCGGTACCGAGCTTGACAGGCTACTGCTCGAAACCGCTTGTTCTGAACTCGCAGAAGATGAACTTACGGGAAGCGCGGGTGGTGCAGGTGGAACGCCTGTGAAACCTTCTTGGTTCTCATGGGTTAACGACAAGATTAAAACACCGTTGCGAACTGTGACGTTAGCGGGCGAGAAATCGACGCGGTTGCCGTCGAACGTCCAGTCGGCTTTACCCCAGCGCGAGGTATCGAAGGCATTAAAATCGTCGCGCCAACCGGCACTCTCATCAAAGGTTTTGGTGGCTGAGTTGTAGGGGGCGTAGCTGAAGTAGTCGATAAACTGGTGAGTAGGAAGGATTTTATCATCCCAAGCACCAACCCATCCTGGTGCGTCGGAAGCCCATAGATTGAAACGTAGGCTTTGTGGGCTAGTTAGGCTAGTTACGGTACTTGTACCGATAATTCGACGGACTTCTACGTCGTTTACAAACCAAGCCACATAATCAGGAGTCCATTCCAGACGATAACGGTTATAGCTATTGGTCAACGAAAAATCTTCTTCGTGCACTGCATCTGAGTGAATGGTTGGGCGACTGGAGCCTAAAATAATATTGCTCTGCCATTCGCGCCCTTCGCCCCGTCCAAAAATTTCGATATCGATTTCTTCCCAAAATGTATTGCCCACTTCCGAGCCATTTTTATACGTGAAGAATGTCGAAAGGACAGCACTGCCGGGAGCCGCCTGCATCTGCATTTCGAATTTGCCGTAAAGGTAACTTTGTTGGGAATAAACCTCCCCGCCTTTGTAAGGTTTCGCGAGCAGAGCCATAGGGGCGGATAAGCAAAGACCGGTAAGTATTAGCCGATTGAATAACGTCATAGTTTGTTTGCTCTTATTGATTATTGTAAAAGAACCACCGTTGGACTGTCAGATAGTATGACGAAATGGCGAGTCGCTCAATTAAAATTGCAATCTAGCGCGACAAGTCGGCAACTGATAGTTGTTGGCTTTGAATGAGATCGGTTTCATGTTAAGTCCAATCCAGCTGACCCTGCCGGAGCTGCACAATATGTATGATATTATCCGCCCACTTTTTCCTCCACGAGAACAGCGACATGATTACCCTTGAACAAATTGACGAATTTTTTAAAGAGACGCGTGCACTTCACCAAGAAGAACGTATCGAATGGAGCATTGATGGCGAATGCCGCTGGTCTTATTACTTTATCGATTCAAAGAGGGAGAATTTGATTCCGCTTGCCGATCACCTCGAAGCGGAAGGTTATGACATTGCCGCTATCGACGAGAGCGATGATGACGGCGAATATTTTTTACAGGTCGATAAGCTCGAAACACACACGCCGGACTCATTGTTTAAGCGTGGCGAGGAGTTTGAAAAGTTGGCCGAACAATTCAATGTTGCCGATTACGACGGTATGGATGTTTGTGGGCCTAAAGACTAACGTTCTGCAATTTTTTATAGATTTTTTTCGAGAATAATCATGTCGATTTCATTAGAACAAATTACCGAATTTTTTAACGACACTCGCTCTGTCAATCTCAGTGAACAGAGCGATTGGAGCATCGATGAGCAGTGTCGCTGGTCGTATTATTTTTTAGATGCATCCCAAGATAATCTTGTCGCGCTAGCTAAGCATTTAGAAGAAAAAGGCTACGAAGTCGTCGATATTGATGAAGCCGAAAACGTGGGTGATTTTTTCTTGCAAGTGGACTGTGTCGAGACTCATACACCGGAGAGCCTCCATGCGTTGAGCCAAGAGTTAGAAAAAATCGCTGAACAATTTAATGTGCGCGATTTTGATGGTATGGACGTTACTGGCCTCGACGAATAATCGACCTATTAAGCCGAGCTGGTACTCGGCTCTTTACAGCGAAATTGGTCAAATTCTTCTAATCGAACTCCTCTACACCGTTTTTTATCCGCCGCTTACTTAAAAATCGACTCGCACACAAATTAATCAATTCGCCCGCCCCGAAAATTCGCGAGAAGCTAATTACGGCTCATCAAGATTCCTGTAATATGTGAATTACCGCGCCAAAGTTACGGTTTCCTTTCCGTATAAGACGCCATCACTCTCAATAGCCTTTACGGAATTTCCCCAGTGACAGACCGATTAGATTTGCTGCTCGATATGTTATCGGCTTTACCCGATCCGGTATTCGTCTTGACCGAGACGGGGCGTTATGCGGCGCTAATCGGTGGGGGTGATCGTTGCCATTACCATAACGGCTCGTTTCTTGTGGATTTCTCTTTGAGTGACGTTTTGCCACGCGCAAAGGTTGAGTGGTTTCTCGAACAAATTCACCTTACTCTTGCTGAGAATCGGCTACGCATTGTGGAATATGGCTTGTCTGGTAGCGATGTGGATGGCCTTGATACTAGGGCTGGCCCTGAAGGTGAAATTTGGTTTGAAGGCCGTATTCAACCGCTGCCGGCACTGGTGAATAATGAGCGTGCGGTTGTGTGGGTCGCCTGCAATATCACCCGGCGCCATCAGCTAGAAGAGCGGCTTAAATTCCTCAGCGAAACCGACGAACTCACTGGCGCGTTTAATCGGCGAAAATTATTGGAGACGCTCGGTCAATCGCTTGTATCGGTTCGCGATCAACTCACGTCGTCGTCATTAATGTTGATGGACGTGGATCACTTCAAAAGTATTAATGACCGATTTGGTCATATTGTTGGTGATCAAGTGCTGCGCGGCGTGGCAAGTCATGCGATAGCAAATATTCGTGAGGAAGACCTATTCGCGAGGTTTGGTGGTGAGGAGTTCGCGCTACTTCTTCCTAACACTCGCGCCGATGAAGCCAATCTAATTGCTCAGCAGCTATGCCGCTCAATTGCACAAATGTCTTTTTCAGAGCACAGCACTATCAACGTAACAGTGAGTATTGGAGTTACTCATTTGTGCGCGAAAGACGATTCAATTGAGACAATTCTGCGCCGCGCTGATGAGGCGCTATACAGCGCCAAGCGCGGCGGCCGTAATTGTTGCGTGACTGTGGCGACTCCTTGCTAATTGATGAGCGGTGTTGAACCATTATTTGAGTGATTAATGGGTATAGGCGATAGTCGCTTTTTGCCCATCGCTTGAAAAAACGTGGATATATAATTCGTCAAAATTGGGAAGGTATCGCTTGTCGAGATCAATTTCACTATTAGTCCAGCGTGATGCCATGAGCGTAACCCGATAATGGCTTTGCACGATTTGTTTTTTATCGGTAATCACCACACGCGCTTTGGCATGTGGCCCGACGGCGACATAAATGTTGTCATAAACACCGTCGAATAAAGTGTTATCCCCATTTCCCCACCAGCCCGGAATTAGTACTCGATCGAATTGATGATCGGTACCTGCAAATTTACTGGCAGGTACCACGCCGTCGAGCGTGAGCGAGGTTACTGAATTGTTCACCGACCAAATGTACTCAATACTTTTACCATCGAGTGGTGTCTCACCGATCTTGATGTAACTGGTCATGTGGTTGAAGTTATCCCAATCCCACCACTCGTTCCCAGCATTGATATAGCCGATAGAGCCGGAATTTCCCGCCAAAGAGAATGATCCGCGCCCCGTATGAGTAGGCAAGCAAACATCAAAGCGAGTTGGGTCGTCAAAACCTCGGCCAGTCGACATTAGCCAGCTAAATTTCCACGAACTAACCGAGGGGAATTGTCGCTCGCTGGAGGCGCCCGCGAAAGTGGTGCCTGCTGGCGTTTTTACCGAAAAGGCGATGAGTGCTTCTTGGTAATGTTGACCAAAGAGAATGGTTATTGGTGCGTCGGAGCGTTTGTTTTGTGCAAAGCGGACTGGGTCTTTCGCTTTATGTACGCGGTTGCCATCGGCTTCGGTGGCGATGATTCTTCCTGCAGGCGGCGAACCTAAAGTATAAAAGGGTGATGACAGGGCGCTGGGAAAAAGATGATTATCTCCAAAGTTATCGAAGTAAATGACTTGCGGAGCGGGGCCGAATGCAGAGCCATGAATAGTAACTTTTTCGGGATGGTTGTTATCAATATGGGAGATGCTGGGTGCCGCTACGACCAAGGGCGAACCAACCAAAAAACCAATCGCAAAAACTCGTAGTAAATTTTGCTTATTCATAATGTTGGCCTTTATACAAAGGTTTGTTGGGGCTTATTAAATTGGTAAAAAATTAAATTTTTACGCCCTTTTTTAATAGCCTTCGTTTTATATAATAGCTTATCGACGGTTTATCGCTATCGATTAATTTAACGCGTTGATAGGCATCTTTGTTCAGCGGGCTGCGCTGATTCTTCATCGACGGAAGGGCTTTAATACCATGCCAGACACCTCGCCAATAATAACGAAGAAAGCCGTCGCGCAGGCTGTAAACGAACATAGCAATTAACTGTATGGGCAATTTTTTAATTAGCATGGCGAAGGGGTAATTCCGATAGGCGAGCCAAATAATGTTGCGAGTATCGTAATAATAGCGCCGCCAATTTTTCCGCCCCTCTGGTGCGTAGGCGTGAATGACTTCAATTGCGGGGCTATATACAGTGGAATAACCCGCGTTGATAATGCGATAGCCTAAGTCGATCCCTTCGTGGCTGATGAAAAAATCGATCGGGTACAAATCAATTTCATTAAAGAGCGATCGTTTAAAGGCTACTGCACCTTCCGAGATATTATAAGTTTCGAAACTGCTTTCGGCATAAAGCGCAAGATCGCGTGGGTGGCACCAATTACAAATCTTCAGCGAGACTTCATCTTTCACTTTGAAGCAGATAGCGTTAACACGATTGTCTTTTTCAAAAAGATTTTTTAACTGATGTAAATCGGATTCAGTCAATCCGTAAATATCGTCATCGAGCGTTACGATAATTTCACCGCAAGCGATGGCCATACCAAAATTTCGCCCAACTGCACCGTAATTTTTTTCACAGTAAACAGTTTTTATATTGGGATACTCTTGGGAGATGACTTTAACGTAGTCAGTATCGGAGTGGTTATCGACCACAATTATTTCGCAGCTTGCCACACTGTAAAGCGCATCGATTTGCCGCCGTAAATAAGTCGGGCGGTTAAAGGTGAGAATGACGATGCTAAATGTTGGCGCGTGCACGGGGCTTCCTAAAGATAAGGTTTCGCAGGTGAATTACTTGCTGCTAAGTGTATCAGCAAACTTCAGCTTAAAAACTCATATCAATCAGATAGCCATTGGTTTTCTCGCAACCAATCTACAATAGGCGTCTGCCAGCGAGAGCGAGGAATTGTAAAAAATCCGTGATCACCTTTGTTTAGAAAAATCGCGTCGACAGAAACCTTCTTGTTTTTCAAGGCTTCAAGATAAAGTATCGAGTTCTCAATATCGACGAGCTTATCATCCACGGCATGAAGTAATAGTGTGGGTGGATGGGCCGTAGAGACTTGTATCTCGCTCGAGAAATTCTCGATAGCTTTCTTAGTAGGATTATCGCCTAGCAATGCTTTACGGGAGTCCGGGTGGGTAATGCCATCAGCCATGCTAATAACTGGATAAACCAAAATTAAAAAATCCGGGCGAAGGTTGGTTGTGGATTCGTTAGAAATGTAATGTTTATCAGATCGAGTGGCGAGCGTGGAGGCAAGATGTCCGCCTGCCGAAAATCCAATCACACCAATTTTATTTGGGTTTAAATTCCAATTTGAGCTTCTCTCTCGCACAAATTTAATGGCCTGCTGCGCGTCTTGCAGCGGACCGATGCTTTTGTCGATCATCCAGTTATCGTTAGGCATGCGATATTTAACCACGAATACCGTTATGCCAAGGTTGGTAAAAAACTCTGCTTGCCGCTTTCCCTCATGATCGTACGACAGCCCCCAATAAGCGCCACCTGGAAAAATAATAATCCCAGTGCCAGCGGCCTTATTATTGTTAGGTATGTAAACATCAATTGTTGGTTGGGAGACATTTTGCACCCAGCCTTTATCTTCCCCCTCCTCGATATTTTCAGAAGGTTTTGAGTTGGGTATCGCCCCCTCGGGATATAAAGCGAACCGTTGCATTGCCATATTTTGAGCTGGCAGCAAATGATCTTTATTTAAATTAACCGAGCCCGTGATTAGACCTGACTGGTCACCCATTGCTCCATCTTTCCCAAGCGAGAGCAAAGGCACCGATAGGAATAGTACGACAAAAATTTTTATCATTATGAATAGCTCCCAGCCTAGAGAGGTTTGAATATTAAGAGTGACAACACATGAATAAGGTTTGCAGCGATACGCGACAATAATACGTCATCAATGCTGAAAGTAACTCGATTTTGAGAGAATGAGTTTATGTGTTATAGCATGCATAGGTGGATGCAAAATGACAGCTTATGCTTGCACTAATAAGTAAGGGTGTCAGTGTGCGCAAAAGTTGGCGGGAATCGGTAGGCATAAGTTGTCACGAACCCTAGTTACGTTTAGTCGCCATGTTCAGTTACTTGATTCCAATAATCAATGCGAGGCTATGGTGCTCTCATTCAGCACTTTACTGATTCTATTTTGTACACGAGCGAATACAAGGCTGCCGAATATCAAGCAGCTGGAATGGCCAGGGTCATGACTCTAAATGTCAGTAATAACAAGTAAACAGTGGCCACTGATAATGGTGGACTTCCCAGACTCTAGTGGACACGCCTAAGCTACTCAACAAGCACAAGAAGAAGGGCAAAAAATTTGGACAATTGATAAGAATAATTTAGAGCTAGCACTTAGTCGAATAAAACTTGGGGCCGATGCCTAAGCCGATATCTGTAATGCAGTGAATGCAGGTAAGCAGGCAACGGCACACGAAGCTAGGATCAACTTCCACGGCTGGATTGGGGAGGGATATATTCTAGTTGATCTCAAGACTGGGGCTGGTGCTTACATGATTTCCGGTGGCGGGAACGGGGGCGAGCTGGTCAATGCAGGCAATAGTAAAGCTGTCACCATTATCGGCTTTATTGCATTGGGAATTTTGGCAGTAGTCGCTATGTCTGCAATTTTGGCACTTATCGGTTATTTCGTAGCAGTTTTCGGTGGTGCCGCAATCGTTTCATATGCTTTGATTGTTTACACTTGGACTGATTTAGTTTTAACCGTAACTAGGATTATTAACGAATGCCAGCTTATGAATAGCATAGCGTTATCAGTTGCGAATACGGCTGCAACAATCATCGAGTCAATGCTAAAAATGAAAGTATACATCGAATTAATGCTGATTTTCGGTAAAAAGATCACTGCACGCGATCAAGTGTGCTGAGAGGAACCATGAAGCTATACGCGTACCTGCTATTTATTGTGATATCTATACCAGTTTTCCCTATGTGGTTAGATTTGGAAAATCCGATCGCAATGGGATTTTTTCTCACTATGATTCTATATGTGATCGGATATTTTTTTAGAAATACTCATGAGCGTATACAAGGGCTATATTCGATTGCGGGAGTATATGCTGGGCTTGGCCTTGGGCCTATGGTGCTCATGATTAGTCTGTTTACTGCTGCCGTGAAGGGATATTCTCTAGCTGATTTGGTGAACGATTACACCGTCTTAAGACCTTTGAGGATTTCCCCAGTTTTTGGAGCTAGTTTACTTTCGTGGAGCCTGCTTGCATTTATCGGATTAAAGTTGCAAAGCAAAGAAGATAGGAAGAGCAAAGATTAAGTGGCGTTGGTCGTAGTTTTGAGAAAATGAACGAATACTTAGAATTCCTTTCTCTATTGCTGATTATCATCAGTCATCAATCTCTTGCAGCGGGGCTCAGTCCCCGCTTGCCCATTGGCGCAACCACGGTAAATATCTCCTCGAATAACTACAATGTGGTGATGATTAATTGTCTGTCCAACGCATACCTTATGCGTATTAATATCTTTAAAAAATAAACTCCTGCAGCCGCGCTAGAAGTTTTAGGATGGGTTGAGGGCGCCCCTTGCAAGAGCAGTTACCCAATACATGTGCCTTTGGCTGGCCAATATTTTAGACCCGAGTCATCGGGTCCAACTATCCGAAAGTGTTTCGGCTTGCTGCAAAATTAACTCCACCGCGGCGTCCGATTTATCGGGCGGGTATTTATATTTTTGCAGTGTGCGGCGCACTAAAATTCTCAAGCGAGCTCGCACGCTTTCACGCTTTTGCCAATCCACCGTAGTGGATTTTCGAAGCTTCTCGGTAATCTCAACAGCAATCGCTTTAAGTATGGGGTCGCTCATTTCGCGCATTGCGATTTCGTTGTCGGCTAGGGCATCGTAAAAGGCGATTTCATCGGGCGTGAGCCCGAGTGCCTCGGCGCGGACAATATCTACTTTTATATCCTGTGCTTGCGCGATTAATTCCTCGATTACCTGTGCAGTTTCGATGGAACGGTTGTGATAGCGGCGCAGGGTTTCCTCTAGGCGTTCGCTGTAGCACTTTTCTTGCACAAGGTTATTACGCGATTTAGTTTTAATAGTGTCTTGCAGGAGTTTCTCTAACAGCTCGACCGCCAGATTACGGTGGCGCATGTGGCGAATGTCTTCTAAGAACTCATCCGACAAGAGCGCAAGATTGGGTTGATCGAGCCCTAAGTGTGCGTGCAAATTCACCACGCCATCGGCAATCACCGAGTTATCTAAAATCTGCTTAAGCAGCGTGTTTTTTTCTTCTAGTGCGATTTTTCTATCGACACTCGTGTGTTTGGTGAAGGTGGTTTTTACAAAATTAAAAAACGCGACTATCTTCACCTACTTTGCTATGAATGATCTTCAAGATGAAATCGCTGCGCAAGGGTCGAATGTTATTACGTACAGATTGCCAAGCTATGGCACCTTTAGCACTAATTTAAAGCCGCAGTATTGGTACGGACTGCCTAGGAACGTTTCGTTCGCAGGTCTCTCGATGGATATTGACAGGGTGAAAATGCATCGGGTGAGCAAAAGTAATGACAGCGATGAGGCCGTAGCTTTCAGCCTGGCAGCTGGGGTGCGAATGAGTGCAATGGAGCACCTAGTCCCGGAACAAGTGTTCTCAATCGAAACAGCGCAAGCGCAGGGTATTTCTGCGGTTAAAGCGCTGGCTATAGCAGCACAAGAAGGGCAAAAAATTTGGACAATCGATAAAAATAATTTAGAACTAGCGCTCAGCCGAATTAAACTTGGCTCCGATGCAGAAGCCGATATCCGTAATGCAGTGAATGCAGGTAAGCAGGCAACAGCACACGAAGCGAGGATCAACTTCCACGGCTGGATCGGGGAGGGATATGTTCTAGTCGATCCCAAGACTGGGGCAGGTGCTTATATGATCTCCGGAGGAGGAAACGGTTCCGAAATAACTGGCGGCAAAATACTTGAGTTAATCTCCCAAGTATTGGGTGTTGCGGGGACGTTCATTGATATCATGGGCGAACTGCTCAAAGAGGTCGTCGGTGAATATATGGATGCTTTTAGGATCCTGCTCGGCGCTGCAAGTAAAATGTTTTCGATTGTATCGCGTGTGATCGATACCGGATTGGGAATAAAAGGGATTTTGGTCAACTGCCCGATCGAGGTCTATGTGGTGATGCTACCCATTCTGCTATTCATGCTGGGGATGGCGTGGGCATTGATCGCACTAACGCTGATGGGGATTGGTGCGGTTTTTGCCGGGGTTGTAGCAGGAGCTCTGGTAGGTCTTTTCACGGGTGGTGTGATTGATTCATGTAAAAGAGGTGTGCGGGAATGAAATGTTGCGGTTGCGGAAATAGGTTAGATTTAAATACAAGTATAAAAGGCCATGGTAAGTGTGATCACTGTGGGGTGGAGCAGGCAATAAAAAAGATGCACACATTATACGCCGCTATTGCCGTGGTTATTGTTGTTGGTCTCGTAGATCTTATTTCATGGGTAAAGCTAGTATTGATTATAGCCATTAGCATAGCTTATTTGTTTTTTTCTGAGACAGAGAGTTTTAAAAAATGACAGAAATAGATTTAATATGAATAAAGCGTCGGCCACTTTTTTTGCGGTGATTTTCTTAATCTGGTCTGCAGTGGAGCTCTATACCGGATGTGCATTTTCTGTCACTAGTAAATCAATAGCACATTTGGTGAGCAGGCAGGATAGTGAGGTGGAATTTTATTTTTATATCTTTATTAAAATGGTTATGGGGATCGGTTGTTTAATATTTTTATTGTCTTCACCGAGAAAGGTCGATTGATGAAAAGTCGATTTTTGTAATTACCAGGATTTGATTTTTCTGTTTTGGCACCCCCTTCTATGTCATCCGAGAATCATAAATGGGCAGGTAAAGTGAGTAATTATTTCATCTAAAGCGGTAGGGTCTGACCATAAGATGCGGGCCCTTCGGTTAGTCATTAAAACGTACTGAATCAGCGAAAGCTCTCGCTTTAGAGACGGTATAACAAAAGTTGCTTCTCGCAGCTAGCGTTAGGTATGGTTATTGTATTATGCCACTACCTATATAGGGCGATCAGTCCTTTTTTAATTTTTTTGCCTGATTCTTCCAAGCGTTGAGGGCCAATTGAAAATTGCATAACGGGCTATCCATGAATGAACTTGGTTGTACGGTTTCTAATGCAATGGGCACCTCAATTAGATTCCTTCGAAATCTCTATCGGATAGGTGCGCGCGAAATCTGCGGGCATCGTCGGATTGTAACGGGTGTTGCAGAAGTAAATCTTGGGCAGCACCATAATTGTCGAAGAGTTAATTTTCCAAAGAGTTGCGGTCGGTGAAGGTTACTAGGCGCAGCTTGTGTATGGCCTGGTACTACAGGTTGACCTGTGTATCAGCATACGACGGCGCTTTTGACCGAGCGTTGTGTACACACGTTGCACCTCCTGTTTTACTGCAGAGCAGCTCAGTCGCGCGGTGCTTAGCACGTAGGTTGCGGCCATCGTTGCGGTAAATACTATAGTTGGTTTTTTATTGATCACCAAGCCGGATCATCGCAGTAAATTATGTAGCATGAGATAGTCGTACCTTGGATATTTCACCGCGTAATTCATCGTACTAGATTTCGTAGATGCGTAGCGATGTAAACTTCGCCTCATACCCATCAACTGACAGCTCGTTCTCTCGCTCGATCTAAGCGCATTAATTAGATGATCTACTATGTGGCGCTTGCCGGTAGGCTTCACTATTTTTTGAGGCTACACCCTTGCGCGCTTCGACGTCGAGTAACTTATCAGCGAGGGTTCTTTTCCGCTAATTGTTCTGGATTTCAAACTCTCCTATACGCTTGGCTTCATTGGCTTCCATCGCTGCAAACTTGCTGCGCCAGTTGTAGAGGCCGCCCTTGGAAATGCCAAGTCGCCGGCAAATATCGTCAACCTTAATGTCTGCTTCGTGGTCTTTGATTGCTTTAATGATTTGTTCTTCGGTGTAACGCTTCCTCATGCTGAGATCTCCTCAGGGTAGGATAAGTGGAAATCTCATCGTCGTCATGGTCTAGTTTTTGGGAGATAGGTCAGTCAACTCATGGAGCCGTTGGCTAGCAAAAGCGCCATGCTGCCGGTGGGCGAAAGGTGATACAGCATGTGCTGAATCCACGAGAAGTTGGCGTTGCCTTTGGGTGGGGTGCCGTATTGCCAGCGGGCGTCGCCTTCTAAGGATTCGTGCCACCAGTCTTTGATGTTGAACGGCGGGTTGGCCATCACAAAATCGGCGCGCAGGTCGGGGTGTTGGTTATCTAAAAAGGTGTCGGCATTTTTTTTGCCAAAATTAAAATCAATTCCGCGAATGGCCATGTTCATGGCCGCGAGCTTCCAAGTAGTGGGGTTGGATTCTTGCCCGTAAACGGAAATGTGTTTTTTCTGTTCGGCGGCTTTGTAGTGGTGAGTGTGGGCGTGGTTTTCGATAAACTTATCGCTCGACACAAAAAATCCGCCGGAACCCATGGCCGGATCGTACACGCGGCCTTTAAAGGGTTGCAGCATTTCCACAATTACGTTCACTATGCTTTTGGCGTGTAGTACTGGCCGCCTTGTTTGCCTTCGGCGAGCGCAAATTGGCCTAAAAAGTATTCGTACACGTGGCCCAAAATATCTTTACTCGCCAACTCCAAGGTTTCGCTGTTGTATACGGGTTTGGTGAAGGAGGTGTCCGAGAAGGTGTTAATCAGGCCGAGAAGTTTTTCGTCGTCTAATTGGTATTGGCTAACGCGGTTGAGAATGCCTTTGAGCTTCTCGTTGTTTTTCTCGATGGCTTCGAGGGCGTTATCAATCAACCAAGAGACGGATTTGATGTGGATGGTTTCGCCATTTTGTAGGGTGATTGGGGTATTCGCCGGTAGAGCGGCGGCGTTTTTAATAAACTACCAGCGCGTGGGTTCTGGTACCCAAAACACGTTCACTTCGCGGTAAAAATCCAGCACTTCTAAATCGGCGGCGATGGCGGCTTGGTAGTCTTCGTCCGCATCGTAATCGTCGCGGGGCAGGTAATAGATGTTGTCGTCGCTCTCGGTGGTAAAGAACTCGCGCAGTTCATCTTGGCGCGCTTCAAAGGCATCGGACACGTATTTTAAGAAGATCAGCCCCAACACAATGTGTTTGTAGTTGGCGGCATCCAAAGAGGCGCGCAGCTTGTCGGCGGCTTTCCAGAGTTTGGTGTCTAAATCGTTAAGAAATTGTTGTTCGGCGGAGTTCATGGGCTTTCCTAAGCGCAATAACCACCCCTTGCGACGGGGCAAATTCAGATGCGCGCGAGCATAGCGCGCGAGAAAATTATTTGGCGGGTAATGTAACCTGACCGGCGGGATTTACCAAATGGGAGTATATGGATGCGCGGCGTGTTTGATCCATGAGCCGGATTTGTGGCTAGTGGGCCTGGCCGAGCCGAGACGAGACGAGACGAGACGAGACGGATGCTTAGCGCTACTATTCACAAGGGGAGGGAGCTTACACGCTTACTTATGACTTGTACGCACTTTTTTGCCCGTGGTGGATCTTCTTTCGAGCCCTTGCGTGACAAGGCTTTCGGTGAATCTTGTGTGAAATCTTAGGTGAAAATTAGGGGCGTTTTGAGGGCGAATTAGTGGGGAATTAGCGGTGGATCGTGATGGTTATGTTAGAGAGATTTTTCCACCGAATTGGCGTGACGATTTCGTCGGCAATTTCAGGTTTTTTCAATGTTTTGAAGCGAGGAGTTGATCTCGTTGTTGTGCTGAAATACTGAATATTGAGCCGACATGCAGAACGAACGGCGACTCAAAACCCTGAGTCTATGCGGTTGGTTGGAAGCAATTAGGGTGGGCGATAGATTTATCTAAGGAGGGGTTAGGCTCTCGCTCTTAAGGCTTGAGTGGGTAAGAGATTACTAACTGGGAGTCGGCTGGTGCCCGATTGAACGTAAGATGCCGAGTTCTCGATGCGGTAGCTCGGGCACTAGATTAGGGGGATCGGAAGGGATGGGGCATGGAGTGAAATAGGCGAGCGGATGGCTTCGTCGTTAATGCGCTGCGTTGGCTTGTGGGTGCGCTGTCGTAATCGGCCAACCATTCCTCGACGGATTGATTTTGTGGTGCTTCTACGCCCGTTACGGCAGTTGCTGGTGTCGGCCTCTCACTGACCGCTAGCTCTACGCTATCGACGAGGAGCCCGGTGCTTTGGTAAGGCAGGTCCTCAAGGTCGGCATAACGGGTTGCCGCCGCTGTTACATCGATCGCGGGTGGATCGACTGGTAGTTTATCTTGTGTTGGTATTCCGACTGGTTGTGAATCCGATAGTGCGCAAACGAATATCAACGAGCGTTTGTCGAGTAAATTGTCTTTTTGTACTTCACCCTTAAAAAAACCTCTTTTGAGCTTGCCCATATGGTCGTGGAACTTTGAGAAAGACTTGGGTAGGTCAAATTTGTTGCGTACCCAAAATTGGTAAAACGTGTGCTTTATTCCTACTTGAAATTGCTTGTCCTTCAAGGGCTCCCCTGCTTTCCCATGTTTTGTATCGCGTGTTCGAGTGAGCTTGGCATTGAAGAATGTGCAGTGGTATTCCTTAGTTCTGATATCGATAAACATTAGCTTTATGCCCGCATACTTTCCTTTTGCGTGCAGGGTCTCGTAGCCGACATATTCAAAATATCGCGTGCTGGAGTTAGAGCTTTCGCTCAATAGGAATTCGCAAAGAGTACGTTTTTTATCCTTCCACGAATTCGTATCGGGCGCGGTGGTTAGCTTATTTTCGAACATCTGGCGAGGTGTCATTTCTCACGCACCTACTGCGAATCGCGTTCGGCAATTTTTGTGTCGATCCAGGCCTGCAATTCTGTGGAAACGAAGTAGGCACTCGCTTGTCGGCTTGTGCCGAATTTGAGTGGCTTAGGGAATGTGTGATCTTTTTTTCTGAGCTTGTCGAGGCCAGATCGAGAAACACCAATGAGCTTACAAGTATCGATGAGCGGAATTAAGGATTTATTTGTATCTGTTGACATACTTATACCTCCAAACGTTGTTGGGGCAAAAATATGGCAGTGGATTGGAAATGTTGAGGCCAGAAACTTGAGAATAAGGTGGCCAAAAAAAATTTTGGCGCACATTTCTTTTTTTGCAGATTGAGTTTTGCTTTTTCGGTGTTGGTCTGAAGAGGTTTAGCTAGGAGTCGGCCACTTATACCATTGGCGCAGAGTTGCGCCGATAACGTGCAGACTTAAGAGTAAGTCGCGCAGCCATCATTGGTTTAGAAAGGGTTTGGAAAGGGTTTGGAAAGGGTTTGGAAAGGGTTTGGAAAGGGTTTGGAAAGGGTTTG
>JBJEWS010000004.1:0-98487 GCA_051885175.1 Cellvibrio sp. | reverse complement strand
GAAAGGGGGCGCCTCTTAGTGGGAAATTATCAAAATAGCCGGCAATCCCTGTTAGATTCCCTTTATCGTAAATGGATAGACTTAAAACGGGGTTGGACTTATCTGGGAAGGGGATCCGCCAAGAAGTGTTCGATGTTGTCCGGGGTAATTACGGCCAGACGCTCGTAGTATTTCACCACTCGGCGAACTGTACGCTCACTACATCCGGCCACGTCGGCGGCGATAGCCACCGAGTTTTCCTTATTGTTGCCCGCCCACCTGGCTTGAAAGTAGTGCGCAACCATACGAAAGTCTCGTTCAAGGTTATCCTCGCGAGCATGTTTGCCTTTGCCACGTTTTAAGCCAAATACAACATCCGCGCTGACCTCCTTTCCATGGAGTGCGATTTGAATGAAAGGGTACCTCACAAAGTTAAATAAGAGTCTGGGGTCGAATTCCGTGCCGGAGGCAATTTTATTAGCAAACACCTTGTAAATTAGTATTGCGATGACTGGGTCTTCGTCGGAATTGAATATCGTGATCAAATTTTCAAGTGTTTTGTCGTCCATGCTCGTAAACCTGTAATCGGCGGTGTAGTAGGTTTCGGGTGCATCTTTACGATGTTCCTCCACATTCGTCTCGGGTGATCGTTTTGTCATTTAATTCACTAGTCCTTCGAGGTAGTCAGCGTACCACTGCATCATGGTGCGCCGTTGGGGCAAATAAATACTTTTGTCATAAACACAACGAACACCTTCTTTGGTGTGCGACAGCTGCGCCTCAATGTGTTGGGGGTCAAATCCGTTCTCGTTAAGGATGGTGCTTGCGATATGGCGAAATCCATGCCCTGTCTGGAGCCCCTGATAACCGAGCCTACGCAATGCCATCAAAAAAACGGTATCGCTTCGTGGTTTTGTCTTATCGCTTCGGCCAGGAAATAAAAGCTTATATTGGCCGGTGAGCATCTCTAATTCACGCAGGAGTTGGGCGGCTTGCTTGGGCAGTGGGATTATGTGCTCACGTCTACGCTTCATGCGTTCAGCGGGTATTGTCCAGACGCTTTCATCGAGATCGAACTCTGACCAGGTTGCCTCGCGTAACTCTGACGGCCGACACGCTAGTATGGCCAGCAGCCTGAGTCCTATTCCAACATCTTGAGCGTGTTGATAGTTGTGAATAGCTCTGATGAGCGTTGGCAGATCTGCCAAAGACACATGCGCGTAGTTTTCAGATGGTTTTGATTGCAGAAATCGGTGCAGCCCCTCAATGGGGTTGAATGAAACTCGGCCTGTAACCAATGCAAGGTCATAAATGTATTTACAGGTGCCGCGCGTTCTTCGCGTTTGTTCAATGATGCCTTTTTGTTCCATCTGTCTGAACAGGGACATCCACTCCATGGGGGTGATGGTGCTGAAGTCTCGTTTTCCAAATGTGGGAAACACATGGTTTTCGAGGGCGCCCTCCGTTCGAGTGGCGGTACCCTGAGTCCAGGAGGGCTGCTTCGTCTGTAGCCATTCGCGGGCTAGAGCTTCAAAAGTGTTGTTGGTTGATCGGCCCCCGATCTTCCTTTTGACGGAGAGGAGATCTTTTCCGTCCCGATCTTGGCGTTTGAGCTCTCTGGCCTTGATCCTAGCGGCTTCACCTGTAAGTTGGTGGTCACCATTGCCGTAACCTCCTAGCCCCAACCAGGACCAACTACCATCGTTACGCTTGTATCTCAGTTGCCACGACTTTGATCCGTCAGGCTTAACTCTGAAATAGAGGCCCTCGCCATCCAGCTCACGATACTCCTTGGTTTCAGGCTCAAGGCTAGCTAAGACAGAGTCGGCAAGCGGGCGGCGCTTAATCTGGGATCGCTTCATGTTTGTATCCCTCGGGTTCAAAGAATGCCCAAGGATACAAAGAGGGATACACAATGGTCAATGCTATACAAAAATATATGGGCGCATAAAGCCGCGTTCAGCCCAGTAGGTGCAGGGGGCTTGGTGTGTGTGGGCGTATGAGGAATTGTATGGAATATAGAGTATGGTGGGCCTTCCGGGACTTGAACCCAGGACCTGCCGATTATGAGTCGGATGCTCTAACCAACTGAGCTAAAGGCCCCACGAGAAATGAGAGGCGGCATTATATGTAGGTTGCGGGCTTATGCCTAGTCTTTCTGATAAAAACTCGTGAGAAATGAGGCGCTTGTGCGAAATAGATTGCAATAAAAAACCCGCCGAAGCGGGTTTTTTATTGATGAATTAGTCATCAAGGAAGCTGCGAAGGTGATCGGAGCGAGAAGGGTGACGCAGTTTGCGCAGTGCCTTAGCTTCGATCTGACGGATACGCTCGCGAGTTACGTCGAACTGCTTACCCACCTCTTCGAGGGTGTGATCGGTGTTCATGTCGATGCCGAAACGCATACGAAGCACTTTGGCTTCTCTTGCGGTAAGGCCCGCCAAAACTTCGCGAGTCGCTTCCATGAGGCCTTCCATAGTCGCCGACTCCACCGGAGAAATAATGGTGGTGTCTTCGATGAAATCCCCAAGATGCGAATCTTCGTCGTCGCCGATGGGGGTTTCCATAGAGATAGGTTCTTTGGCGATTTTTAACACCTTGCGAACTTTATCTTCTGGCATGTCCATGCGCTCACCGAGTTCTTCTGGCGTAGGCTCACGACCCATTTCTTGCAGCATCTGACGCGATACACGGTTGAGTTTATTTATAGTCTCAATCATGTGCACCGGAATACGGATGGTGCGCGCTTGGTCGGCAATCGAGCGGGTAATCGCCTGACGAATCCACCAAGTGGCGTAGGTCGAGAACTTGTAGCCGCGACGGTATTCGAACTTGTCTACAGCTTTCATAAGGCCGATGTTGCCTTCTTGAATCAAGTCCAAGAATTGCAAACCGCGGTTGGTGTATTTTTTCGCAATCGAAATTACCAAACGCAAGTTGGCTTCAACCATTTCTTTTTTAGCGCGACGTGAGCGTGCTTCGCCAATCGACATACGACGGTTGATGTCTTTAATGCCGTTAAGGGTGATGCCCATTTCTTGTTCGAGGTCGGCCAATTCTTTTTGCAGGCTTTTAACTTCTTCGGCAACCGCTTGAAGTTTTTCCACGTTCGCGGATTTGCTCTTCATCATGGTGTCGAGCCACTCAAGGTCGGTCTCGTTACCGGGGAAGAATTTAATGAAATGCTTGCGATCCATTTGACCGCGACGAATCACCAATTCCATGATGCGACGTTCGTTTTTGCGCACCATTTCTAGCGCTTTACGGGCGTTTTCGTAAAGTGGGTCGAACTGACGTGGAGGCAACTTGAAGAACATGAAAATGTCGCCAAGTGCTTTGAGTTCTTTCTCTGCAGCTTTACTGCCAAAGCCCGATTTGGCGATTGCTTTGCTGGCTTTTTCCCATTGTTTTTTGAGTTCGCCAAAGCGCACTTTTGCTTCTTCGGGGTCGACACCGCTAACGGTCTCTTCTTCCTCTTCGGCAGCGGCTTCTTCTTCCTCTTCGTCGTCGGCAGCAGGTTTCGCGCCTGGTGCAGCAACAACGGGAATCTCGGCTTCTTCAGCAAGTGCGCTTGGGATGTCTTCGACAGGATCGAGCCAGCCGATAATGACGTCGGCTAAGCGACGCTCTTCTTTTTGAACGAGTTCGTATTCATCGAGAATGTATTCAACGGTGCCCGGCCAGTAGGCCATGGCGTGCATTAGCTCGCGAATACCTTCTTCGATGCGCTTGGCGATAACGATTTCGCCTTCGCGAGTAAGAAGTTCTACGGTGCCCATTTCACGCATGTACATGCGCACTGGGTCGGTGGTGCGTCCGGTTTCGGTCTCTACGGCAACAAGCGCCGCGGCCGCTTCGGCGGCAGCAATTTCGTCGGCCGAGGCATCGCCGTCGGTCATCAAAAGGGTGTCGGCATCGGGCGCGGTTTCGTAAACACGAATGCCCATGTCGCCGATCATTTGAATGATGTCTTCAACCTGATCCGGATCAGAGATGTCTTCGGGGAGGTGGTCGTTTACCTCAGCGTAAGTAAGGTAGCCTTGCTCCTTACCACGAGCAATCAATTCTTTGATGCGAGATTGTTGATGTTGGGCGTCGTCGGACATTCTTTTACCCTGAATATAGAGAAAATTAAAGCGCCGGATTATACCTCAAATCGCCCCAAGGTATCTACGGTGGCACCGAAAGGCGGGGTGTGAAACTGGGCGTGTGAAGTTAATAATGGGGGTTATAGTGCAGATTACAAGCAGTCACGAGCGTTTGAGCGCCTTTTCTACTAGGCGGCGTAGCTCTTCTTTGGTAAGGGCGCGTGGGTCAATATTTTTTAGCGCATTGAGTGCGTTTTGCGCTTCGGCGTCACGCAGCAGCTCGCGAATACGGTTGAGTGCATCGAGAAAGGTTTGCTCTTCATCGAATTCGGCTTTAGCGGGGCGATCTGCTTGAGGTTTGGTGATGTCGGCGGTGGCCTCGATAAGGTCGTGGCCGGCGATTTTACCCAGTTTTTCAGTTGCGGCGGCGCCATAGGCGCTTCGCCAGTGGCCAAAAATATGTGCTTGCTGATAATGCGGGCGCTCGTAGAGAAGTGTTAGCAATTGCGCTAACAGTTGTAAATCACTGTCGCCATGGTCGCACCATTGGGCAAGTTCTTCATCGCTCACGCGGCTCGATTTCGCCAGCTGCGGGTGAGTAATAAGCAGTGTGAGTGCGCGTTTCGCCGGTGGCAGTAAATAGCGGTTTTTAAGCGAGCTAGCCGAGGTTGCAAAAGATTGTGCGGCGGCTTCTGGATCTTTTAGACGATCGAAAGCGCGCGGCTGATAGCCGCTAAAATACTCGTCGTAATCCGCCGGTGGTGCCGGGGTGTCGGGTGCGTCGATGGGTTGCCAATCTTGCAGCGGCGGCGCTTTAGTGGGGCTTACATCGGCACGGGCATAGGTGGGTAACTCGGCAGAGCTGCTGGGGCTTTGCGTTTGTCGACGGATAAAATCGCGCTCTTCGGCTTGCTCGTCGTGAATAAGTTCGGTGAATACTTGTCGGCTAAGACCGGTGCGCGTCGCCAGGCTCTCGAACATGAGTTCGCGGAAAACACCTTTAGGAAGGCGATGAATAAGCGGCGCGGCTCGGCGACTAAAACTTGCTCGTCCATCCATGGTGCGAAGGTTAAGGCCTTCGGCTACGGCGTCGAACAGGTAATCTTCCAATGGTACGGCCAGTTCAATCATGCGCTCGAATTTGTCGGCGCCGATCGAGCGAACTAGCGTGTCTGGGTCTTCGCCTTCGGGTAAAAACAAAAACTTAACCGTGCGGCCGTCCTGCATGGATTCAAGGCAGGCATCGAGGGCGCGAAGTGCCGCGGTTCTTCCCGCTTTGTCGCCGTCAAAGCAAAACACCACTTCGTTTGTGTGTTTAAACGCGCGCTCTAGATGATCCGGCCCGCATGCAGTGCCAAGGGTGGCAACCCCATAGCCTATGCCGAACTGCGCAAGGCTCACCACGTCCATATAGCCTTCGACCACCAGCAAGCGGGGTAGGTCGCGGTAAGCCAAGCGTGCTTCATAAAGGCCGTAAAGTTCTTGGCCTTTATGGAATACGGGGGTTTCGGGCGAGTTAAGGTATTTGGGTTTGTCGTCGCCCAGCACTCGGCCGCCAAAACCTATGACGCGGCCGCGAGTGTCGCGAATCGGGAAAATCACTCGATGTCGGAAGCGGTCGTAGAGTTTGTTGTCTTGCGGCTGGTGGATCAGCATTCCGCTTTCGATCAAAAGGCGTTTGTCTTCTTCGGTTTCGCCTAATGCTTTCAGCAGGTTGTCCCAGCCCGGTGGTGCAAAGCCGATGTTATAGGCTTTGGCGGTTTTGCCGTCGAGTCCACGTCTTTTTAAATAGTCGACTGCTAGATGTTTGCTGGGGTGATAGCGAAGTTGCGCGCGATAAAACTGGTCGGCGCGATCAAGCAGGGTATAGATGCTTTTCTTTTCTTGCTCGCGCTTTGTTTGGGCTTCGGTTTGAACTTCGCGGGGCACCTCAAGGCCGGCAACATGGGCAAGGCTCTCGACCGCTTCGGGAAAACTGAGGCGCTCGTAATCCATGATAAAGCCGAGAGAATTTCCCGAGGCGCCGCAACCAAAACAATAGAAAAATTGTTTTTCGGGGCTGACGGTAAACGACGGGCTTTTTTCTTCGTGGAAGGGGCAGCAAGCAGCGTAGTTTTTTCCGGAGCGTTTTAATTTGACGCGACTATTCACCACGTCGACGATATCGACGCGATCGAGAAGATCGTCAATAAAACTTTGTGGAATCAAACCGGCCATGGAGAATATGCGTCAGGAAAAGCCGACATTCTAATCCATATACAGGGGATAGGATATGTAAAACAAAATCGCCGTTTGGGGCGAGGGGCAAACAGGGTGACTAGCTGCGGAAGAATTCACCTCCAGAGGACCGCGCCTGTCACAAAGCCGCAACGCCAGAGGCAATTGCGGCTTTTAGGCATCATTTTGTGGTCAGAGCGCTGTATTGCATCGACGATAAGACACAGGGTCTAAAGATATAGGTCAAATACAAATGACACGCGAGCTTAAGCTGACTTAAGCGATAACCTGATCTTGACTAATCGAGCGATTAGTACAAGCGGGTGAACTTTTTAGATTCGCGTTGAACCTTTTTAGCGTGACGCTTAACAGCTGCTGCTGCTTCACGTTTACGAACAGTAGTGGGCTTCTCGTAGGCTTCGCGAGCGCGAACATCAGCCAAAATGCCTGCTTTTTCACAAGCGCGCTTGAAACGGCGTAATGCTACGTCAAATGGTTCGTTTTCTTTAAGTTTTACTGAAGGCATGTTGTTTCCTGTGCTCAATACAATTAATGATACAAAAATGATGTCTAGGGCGCTGCCAAGCCGATGCTTTACAGTCGTCCGAGGGGTGCGAATTCTATACGCTTCTAAAATAGCGCGCAAGTTGACGGGCGGCGAGTTACAGCGAATAAGCGGTTGTTTTGTTTAAAAATCATACTAATTTTGCCTTGTGAATAGCTCTTAAGTGACAAAAAACGTATGATGTCGCGTCTTTTTTACGGTCGTTGAGGCTAGTATGCGGGTCTTAGGTCTCGAAACCTCTTGCGATGAAACCGGTGTGGCTGTTTACGACAGCGAGCAAGGGCTTCTCGCGCATGTGCTCTACACTCAAATCAAACTTCATGCGGAATATGGCGGCGTTGTGCCTGAGCTGGCGTCGCGCGATCACGTTCGCAAACTTCTGCCGTTAATCAACGAGGTTTTGGCCAAAAGCGGCTCGACTCCCAAGGATATCGACGCGATTGCTTATACCTCGGGCCCAGGGCTTGTTGGTGCGTTAATGGTGGGGGCGTCTTTTGGTCGCTCACTCGCTTATGCCTGGGGAGTGCCTGCGTTAGGTGTTCATCATATGGAAGGGCATTTGTTGGCGCCGATGCTTGAGTCTACTCCACCTGAATTTCCTTTCGTCGCGCTGTTAGTTTCCGGTGGGCACACGCAGTTGGTGCGTGTTGATGGTATCGGCCACTATGAATTGATGGGTGAGTCCATCGACGATGCGGCAGGCGAGGCGTTCGATAAGGCAGCCAAAATGCTCGATCTTGATTACCCCGGCGGCCCCCAAATTGCCAAGCTTGCCGAGAAGGGTAATCCAAAAGCCTTTAAATTTCCTCGTCCGATGCTGGACAGACCTGGTTTAGATTTCAGTTTCAGTGGGCTTAAAACTGCAACCTTAACGGCCATCAAGGCGGTCGCGGGCGAAAACGGATTGCCGGATGATGCGACCTGCGCCGATATTGCCGCGAGTTTTCAGGCGGCGGTAGTAGATACCCTAGTGGCTAAATGCAAGCGTGCACTCGAGCAGGCAGGTATGAAAACTTTGGTTATTGCGGGCGGTGTTTCGGCCAATAAACATCTGCGCAGCGAGCTTGATCGAGAGCTTGCGACAATTGGTGCAAAAGTGTTCTACGCCCGACACGAATTTTGCACCGATAATGGAGCCATGATCGCCTATGCTGGATGTCAGCGGCTTCTAGCGGGAGAGCACGATGGCTTGGCCATCAATGTCAAAGCACGTTGGCCGTTAGCGCAACTCCAACCCGTCGGCCAATAATCTAAAACCGAGATTCCTATGGACATTGTTTATATTCGCGATTTGCGCATCGATACCATTATTGGTATTTACGACTGGGAGCGAGAAGTTCGCCAGACTGTGAGTATCGATTTAGAAATGGCCACCGATATTCGACAAGCCGCTGCGACAGACAACATCGAATATGCGCTGAACTATAAAGCCGTTTCTAAACGGCTGATTCAATATGTTGAAGAACGTAACGCGCTTTTGGTCGAGACCTTGGCCGAAGAATTGGCGCAGATTATTCGTGACGAATTTAATGTGGCGTGGCTGCGATTACGCTTAAGTAAGCCCGGTGCGGTGCGTGGTGCTCAAGATGTGGGATTAATCATCGAGCGAGGAGCTAAACCAGAATGACGCATGTTTGGCTGAGTCTTGGCAGTAATGTGGAGAGACACAAAAACATTGCCGCCGCGCTCGATGCCTTGTCTTCACTTTTAACCGATATGGTGATTTCCCGTATTTTTGAAAGTGAATCCGTTGGTTTCGCAGGACGTAATTTTTTTAATTTAGTTGTGGGCGGTAATACCTCGTTAAGTGTGGGTGAATTAACTCAACAGCTAAAAAAAATCGAAGACGATAATGGTCGAGTGAGAACTGGCCCAAAATTCAGTCCTCGTACTTTGGATATCGATATTTTATTGTTCGGAGATGTTGTCGGTGTTGTTGATGGTGTCGAATTGCCACGAGCGGAAATTTTAAAAAACGCTTTTGTGTTGTGGCCGATGGCCGAAATGGCGCCTGGAGAGATTCACCCAGTAGCGAACAAAACCTACGCGCAGCTTTGGTTGGAATACGATAAAAGCTCACAGCAATTGTGGCCCATTGAATTTGAATGGGGCGGTCGGCTAATTTCTCAAGGCGTCGCCTGAGCGATTAAAGCATTAAAAAAGCGGCAGTTAGCCGCTTTTTTAATGCTTTCTATTTTAGCCAGCGCTTAAACGCAATAAAGCCAAATGCAGCTGCAATAATTGCCATGGCGCCGAGCGTATAGAAATAACCGTAGGGATGGTGCAGTTCAGGCATTTTATCGAAGTTCATTCCATAGATGCCCGCGATAAACGTGAGGGGTACAAAAATGGCCGTGATAACAGTCAGCAACCCCATGGTGTTATTAAGTTTGTGTGAGCTTAACGATAAATAGCCGTTTATAAGATCGCCGCAAATTTCATAATACATAGTGCACAAACTGTGTAGCCTTTCGCAGCGTTCATAAAGATCATGAATAGCGTGGTCGATGTCTCCGTATTCCTGGCGGAAGCGTGCAGGAATATCTTGTTGAAGATCGTCAATCATGGTTTCGTGATAATCAAAAACGCGTTTTAATTTTCGAAGTCGCGATTGCAGCAAAATTAAATCGCGCATCACATCGTCGCTGGGCCTTTCCTGCATAGCGTCTTCGAGTTCATTAAGGTGCGGCTCGAAATCAAGAAGTTTGTCGAGATAGCGCCCGACGGAGAAGCGAATAATCCGCGTAGCTAAAAGCCCTGGGCTTTTAAGTAGGTTTTCTTCGGCGGCATGGATCCAATAGTAGTTAATGCTCATCGATGCCTGCGAGTGACAGCTTATTAAAAAGTTCTCGCCTGCGAATAGTGCGATGTTCATCTGGCTAATGGAAAGGTCGCTATTAAATTCGGTAATGCCGCGATAAATAAAAAGCGCGTGATCTTTAAAGTTTTCGTATTTTGGTGGGTGGCGAAAACGTTGCGCATCTTCAATGGCGAGCGGGTGGCAATGGAATTCGAGTAGCCAGTGGCTTTCAATATCTTGAGGCTCGTTTTGAATGTCCATCCATAAAAAGCTGCCAGTATTTTCTCGCCAACGGCTAATCAGTTCGGTTCCGCCTTCGTGTCGTTCGCCGCTCGCGAGCGTTAATTGTGTGCGAATCATAAAATGCCTTTTAAAGATTAAACGCTCAAACTTCTACCGCCGTCGAGCGTGAGAATTTGTCCATTCATGTAAGGGGCTTGGTTCAATAAAAATAAAACCGCCTTGGCAATATCACTGGTGTCGCCAATTCGCGCCAATGGAATTTTTTCGACAATATTTTTTTGTTTTTCCGTATTAGATGACTCGCCTTCTGGCCACATGATCGCACCTGGTGCTATGCCATTGACGCGGACGCTTGGTGCTAATTCTATTGCTAATGCTTTGGTCATCATCTCGTTCGCGGCTTTTGCCATGCTGTAGATAGAAAACTGTTTAAGCGGATGACGGGCGTAGATGTCGCTAATGTTAATGATGCTGCCTTGTTGTTGTCTTAATTCGTTTGCTAAGGCGCACGACAAAAAGTAGGGTGCTTTGGCATTGCTGCTAAATAACGCGTCCCAATCGGTTTCATCAGCAAGCTCAACAGGAGTGGCGTAAAAGCTTGATGCGTTGTTGATGAGCGCATCGAGTCGACCGAAAGCCTCCATAGCTCGCTTTGCAAGTTGGATAACTTCCTGATGTTGGCTTAAATCTGCTTGCAACACGCGCGCAGAATTGGGGCGTTGATGATTAAGGTATTCCGCGAGTGCAACCGCTTCATGGCGAGAGTGGCGGCAGTGAATAATGACGCGGTATCCATGTTGGTGTAGGGCTTCGGCGATGGCTGCACCGACGCGCCTCGCGCCGCCGGTGATAAGTGCAACAGGAGATGAATTCATGGGGCACCTTAATAATTAATCTAGTGAAGAGTTTGTGTAATTTTTTTTAACACCAGTAATACGAGCGATGCGTTCGCGATCGACAGCTTCGCCAAAGGCTTTTCCGACAAAACCCTGAGCGGCGATAGCGCCGTTATCAATACCTTTTAAGCTTGCGGCGTATTCACGCAAGCGATCGGTTTGAGGGTAATCGCGATCTTCAAATCCGGTACGGCCTCGTGCATCGGCTTCGCAGCACAGTAAAAACTGCTCCAATCGTTCTGGTCGTCTAAAAATATCGAGTGCTTTAAATAGTTCGAGCACGGTGCTCGGTTTTAATTCGAGAGCGCGATGGCAATGCGTGTGGAACTTGGCAACGAGGTGCGCTAAATCTTTATGATCGCGTGGTACTGCTAGCCGTTTACATAAACTTTCGACAAGGGGTTTGCTGCGAGCCTCGTGTGCGATATGTCTTGGCCATTCACTTGGAGGTGTAGCCCCCTTACCTAAATCGTGACACAAAGCGGCAAATCGTACTTCGCTTGTAGGCGAGAGTTTAGCCGCTTGCGCGAGCACCAAAAGCGTGTGGATACCGGTGTCGATTTCGGGGTGGTGTTCAGCGCGCTGAGGAACTCCAAACAGTGCATCTACTTCCGGCATTATGCGAGCGAGCGCGCCGCAATCGCGCAACACTTGAATAAAAATTTCGGGGTTAGGCTCGCGCAGCGCTCGCTCGGTTTCTTTCCAAACTCGCTCCGCAACTAAATGATCTACTTCACCGGCATCCACCATGCGTCGCATGATGGTGTTAGTTTCGGGGGCGACACTAAACCCTAGTCGATGGTAGCGCGCTGCAAATCGGGCGATGCGTAATACACGGACTGGATCTTCGCAAAAGGCGTCTGACACGTGGCGAAGTAACCGGGCGTCGAGATCGGCGCGCCCGTTGTAGGGGTCGATGATCGTGCCGCTAGCATCTTGTGCCATCGCATTAATGGTTAAGTCGCGACGAACAAGATCATCCTCAAGGCTAATATCTTGCCCGCAGTAAAAACTGAAACCACCATAGCCATGGCCTGTTTTTCGCTCGGTGCGGGCCAGAGCATATTCTTCGTGAGTTTTAGGGTGTAAAAACACAGGGAAATCCTTGCCCACGGGTGTGAAGCCTGCTTCCGCCATCGCTTCGGGCGTGCTGCCCACCACCACCCAATCCCGCTCAGAAAAAGGCACCCCTAAAAGAGCATCGCGCACCGCGCCACCGACTAAATATACTTCACCAAGAGGAAGCTGAATAAAAGGCATCTTATTTAACTCTGTAACTATGTTTGGCCATTATGTCACGGCTTTCTTGTTAGGTGCCGTGGAAGATATGGAGCCTGTTGTCATCGAAAAAATTTTCGAGCTTTTGAATAGATTGCCGATTGTTAATTTTTTCTCTCCTGTCCTGCACGATTCGATTGTGATTTTTACGCAATTATTTTTACTGATGGCTTTTTATGGGAAGCCAAATCTAATCGAAAAATTTGTTTACGACGAGTTTGTCGCAAATTGGTGCGATGAATATTAAATTCTGATCTTCGATTGCGCTTTGTTGGTGCAAGTGAATAATTGGCGCCAGTATCTCTATTGCTGAGATTTTCCTATCTTGTTGATTTTCATGCACTTTTAATTGTTGGCCTAGTCTTCGCAATATCTCTATCAAGTTGAGCAAAACACTGTTCGGCGCAAAAAACTTCTCAAAAAAAGATAGAGGATGAATCCATGAAAGTAAAAAACGTAATCAACGTAGCAGCTGTGTGTGCGCTTGGTGTTTTGTCTGTGGCGGTTCCGACTGCGCAAGCGGAAGTATCGGCCTCGGTTGCAGCGTCTAACATGTACTACTTCCGTGGTATGGATATGGGTGGCGGCGCAGCGATTTCTGCCGACGTTAATTACAGCGCGAGTGGATTTACTGTGGGGGTATGGACCACTTCGGGTGATGAAGCCTTAGAGACCGAATACGATATTTACGCGGGATACGCGGGAGAAGCTGGCAATTTTACTTACGGCGGCGGTTTTATTAGCTACAACTACCCTGAAGTTAGCCAAGAACCGGGTGAATATACCGAGGCGTATCTCAGTGCTGGGTTCGCCGGTTTAGAGTTAACCCATTACAAAGCGATCACTGGCGGCGATTACACTTACACGACTCTTGCCTACAGTGCCGATAAATTCACGGTGCTTTACGGTTTACACGAAGACGATTCATCTCACCTCGATCTCACTTATAACTACAGCGATAACTTGTCATTCACCCTTGGTCAAGTAGTCGAAGAAAATGACAATTCTTACTTCCCCAATGCGGACACTAAATTTGTGGTGACGCTTTCTCTACCTTTGTAATCTGCGTTGCTCAGGGACGAGTGATATTGTCGAAATTTGAGCGAAGCCCGTTGTGTCTGGCTTTCTCTGCAGTATGTCTCCCACACTTGCGAACCTACGGGTTCGCTTTTTTTATTGCCAATCGAATTTGTCATCCATTAGCGAGTATACTTTCGCGCTATTGATATCGGAATACAAAATAGGTGAAAGAAGTGATGGATAATACGCGTTCTGTATTGGTGACAGGTGGTGCAGGCTATATCGGTAGCCATGTCTGTGTGGAGTTGATTAACGCGGGTTTTCATCCGGTTGTGATTGATAACTTACACAATGCGAAACGTGAGTCGCTCGTTCGAGTGGCAAAAATTACCGGCGTTGAACCGACATTTTATTTTGGCGATATCAACGATAAAAAGCTGCTCAAAACCATTTTTGATGATCATTCTATTTCGGCGGTGATGCATTTTGCGGGGCTCAAGGCCGTGGGTGAATCTAGCCAAATTCCAATGGCCTACTACCGCTGCAACGTAGCGGGCACCTTATCGCTGACTGAGGCTATGGAAGACGCGGGCATTACGCGCCTTATTTTTAGTTCGTCTGCCACCGTTTATGGCGATCCAGTTTCGGTCCCCATCGACGAGACCTTCGCAACCTCGGCCACCAATCCTTATGGGCGCTCCAAACTGATGGTGGAAGAAATGCTACGCGATATTGCCAAGGCACCGAATAGCCAATGGAACTTTACGCTGCTGCGTTACTTCAACCCTGTAGGTGCGCACGAGTCCGGATTAATTGGTGAAGATCCGCAAGGTATTCCGAATAATTTATTGCCCTATATTGCTCAAGTGGGCATCGGGAAATTAAAAGAGTTGAGCGTGTTCGGCGATGATTACGACACAGTCGATGGCACAGGTGTACGCGATTACATTCATGTGGTTGATTTAGCGCGTGGGCACGTGGCGGCGCTCGAAAAAATTCTTACCACAGAACCCGGTTGCCGCGCTTACAACCTCGGTACCGGGAAAGGTTATTCGGTATTGCAAATGGTGGCCGCGTTCGAGAAAGCCAGCGGCAAACGTATCGCTTATAAAGTTGTGCCGCGTCGCCCAGGTGATATTGCCAGCTGCTATGCCCAAGCTGATAAAGCCAAGGCGGAATTGGGCTGGGAGGCGACATTCGATCTCGAACGCATGATGCAAGACACATGGCGTTGGCAATCGCAAAATCCTATGGGATACCCTGAATAGAAAAGCGAGCTTAGGCTCGCTTTTTTTTGTGGCCAAGTGTTGGTTATCGTCATTCGCCATTTGCCTTTATCCGTTAGCTGCTAGGATTGACATTAACGAAGGGGAAACGACTATGTTAATTGATTGGGGTTTGGTGGCGCTTGGTCTTGTTCTTTTAACGTTCGGCGGTGACTGGGTAGTGAAAGGCGCGCTGGCGGTGGCAACGCGGTTCGGCGTATCGCCCTTACTGGCTGGATTGGTTATTGTCGGGTTTGGCACCTCATCGCCCGAGCTCGTCATTTCGTTGCAGGCGGCACTTAAAGGCAGCCCTGACATTGCGATAGGCAATATCGTAGGCAGCAATATCACCAATATTTTGCTGATCTTGGGGGTGTGTTGCATCATTACCACTATGGGGGCTACCAAACTTTCGATCACGCGTGATGGTGTCACCATGATCGTGGCGAGCATTATGTTTATCCTGCTGGCGATGGATGGATTCTTGCAGTGGTACGACGGACTCATATTCTTAATTACCATCGGCGGTTATCTTGCCTGGGCATACTGTACAGAGCGTGTCACCGAACGTGATGTTCAATCGTCGATAACGGCGCCCGATGTGGAGCCTCTATTTAAAACCCTTGCGATTTTACTAGCGGGTTTCGCTGCGCTTATCGTGGGGGCAGAGGTCTTTTTAAGGGGGGCGATTTCGATTGCAGAAAAGTTTGGTATTTCTCAGGCGGTGATAGGGCTGACCTTGGTCGCAGTGGGGACGTCTTTGCCGGAATTGGCCGCCACGATAATGGCCGCTGTTAGGCGTGAAACCGATTTGGCTATCGGTAATATCATCGGCAGTAATATTTTTAATATTTTGTGTATTTTAGGTTTGTCATCGCTGGTGACTCAATTGCCACTCGCGGGGCGTATCGTCCAGATTGATCAGTGGGTGATGTTGGCTGTCGCGATAGGTCTAGTCGTTTTTATGATGATGGGGCGGAAGGTTGGTCGATGGAAGGGGATAATCATGGTGCTCGCCTACTGCGCTTACGTGAGCACCATGATTTAACTTTTCGCATGCGCCATTGATGTTAAGCCAAGAACATTGGCATAAATATCGTAAACTTCGCGCCGCCTAAGTCGGATTGAGTAAGTTCAAGGCGGCCGTTGTAACTCGAAATAATTTCCGTAGCGACGGATAGGCCGATGCCTTGTCCGGGTTTGTTGGTATCTAACCGCTGGCCGCGCTGAAAAATTCTCGCGCGTTCATCTTCTGGTACGCCTGCACCGTCGTCTTCAATATCTACCCGTAAATACATGCTGTCTTCATTGGCGGTGACACGCACGCGACTGCGGCCATATTTAAAGGCGTTTTCTAGAATATTGCCCATAAATTCCATGACGTCTTGTTCGTCGCCAATTAATTTCGCCTGTGCCGAAATAAAAGTTTCGACTTGAATATCTTTGTGTTTATAGACCTTTTGAAGCGCTGTCACTAAGCGTGTCACAACTGGCTCAATATCGGTGCGAACGGCAGCGCCGGTTTGTTGGCTCGACACCGCACGCTGCAATTGATAGGTCACCACTTGGTTCATGCGCGCGACTTGCTCTTCGGCAATGTTGCGCAGCTCTTCAGGCGAACTGCTATAGAGATTCGTTTTTAAAACGGCGAGTGGCGTTTTAAGGCTGTGTGCCAAATCCGACAAGCTATTGCGATAGCGTTGGCGCAGCGCTTGCTCGCGCGCGAGTACTTGGTTGAGGTTGCTAATAATTCGTTGCAGTTCGCGCGGGTGTTCCCCTTCGATGTGGGCAGATTCGCCAGTTTGCATGGCTTTA
Organism: Cellvibrio sp.; assembly: GCA_051885175.1. Lineage (GTDB taxonomy): Bacteria > Pseudomonadota > Gammaproteobacteria > Pseudomonadales > Cellvibrionaceae > Cellvibrio. The sequence goes on along the minus strand of JBJEWS010000004.1, from coordinate 82,321 downwards.
AGCGCACGAGCGAATTGACCCAGAGGGCTCAAGCCCCAGCGTAAAATTAACACTTGGGCCAGAATGAGTAACAAGCCCGAGGTGCCGAGCCAGCGCCATAATTGCCGACGATAAGCTTTAAGTTCAGCCTCGTATTCTTGCGCCGAGTGAAGAATTAGAAAGCGGAATGGATGCGGCCGACCGTTGGCATCTTCCCATTGCACATCGTAGTGGGCTACGAAAAATTCTTGCTCGCGCAATTCGATGCGATCAATCATTAATTGCCCTGGTTTGCTATCGAGCGAAACAGCGTCGTAATTGGGCGGCGTGTGTAATGCAGCAGAATTGGAATTCCAAATCAGTTTTTTTTGCGGATTAAAAATATAGGCGTAAAGCCCTGAGTTTGGCTGTTCGAAATCGGCATCAAATAAAGTCAGATGGAGAATTCGTAAAGAGCCATCGGCGTTATCGACTGGCTCGGCGACCGTCATCATTAAATTGATATGGCCGCGAAGACGCGCGTGCTCGGCAACTTCTAAACTGTTGTTAAAGGCGCGATCAAGAAAGACGCCCGTCACGCCCAAGAAGACGGGCAAAAGTGTCGCCGAGGCAACGATTAACCGCGTGGTGAGCGAGCTTAACTTTTGTTTTACAAATTCTCTCACTGGCTTTTGTCGAGATTAAAACGATAGCCAAGGCCGCGTTGAGTGGTAATGACGTTGAGCGTGCCGTCGGGGTCGAGCTTTTTGCGAAGGCGTCCAACAAACACTTCAATGACGTTACTGTCGCGGTCGTAATCCTGTGCGTAAAGGTGTTCGGTAAGCTCCAACTTAGAAATGTTTTTGCCCGCGTTCATCGCCAAGTAGGTGAGGGTGTTGTATTCAAATCCAGTCAGCTCCACTTCAACGTTGTCTCGATACACACGTTTGGCGCTGGTATCGATAGTGATCGGCCCATAAGACAATACTGGCGAGGCATGACCGTTCGCTCGGCGCAGTAGTGCATGGATGCGCGCGCGTAACTCTTCCGGATGGAAGGGTTTGGTGAGGTAATCGTCGGCACCCGACTCTAGCCCCTCGACCTTGTCTTGCCAGTTGCTGCGCGCCGTTAGAATCAAAATCGGGAAATTGCGAGATTTCGCGCGAAGCTCTTTGATCAGCGAAGTGCCATCCATCAGGGGGAGGCCTAAATCGATAATGGCAAGATCGTAATCATATTCGAGGCCAAGAAAGAGGCCGTCTCGGCCATCGGCGGCCGTGTCGCACGCGTATTTATCGTTCGCGATTATGGTAGCAATTTGGTCTCTCAACCCTTGTTCGTCTTCAACAACGAGTAAGCGCATTAGGCCAATCCTCAGAAATAGTTATTAAGTCCATGCCGCGTTGGCAGAATTCGTCAACTCTACACGATTTTTCTCGCCAGACGCTATCGGCAAGGTTTAAGAAATGTTGGTTAGCGGGTCCGGCCTGTGTCGCCATCGACCATGATGGTGCGCATGCGACCGTTGCTGAGGACTTTTACCGCGTAAAAGGTGCGCCCACTCATTTGTCGTGGTTGCACAGCCATCACCTGCCCTCCCGTCTGGGTGCGAACGATGTTGGCGGCATCGGCTTGCGATAGCGTAGGCGCCTTAGTGGGCGCGACAGCGCGGGCACCATTGCCTTGAGGGGCGGGCTCATCCGGCAAAGTAATGGGGGCAGAAGACGAAGATTGGGCGTTATTCGGGCTGCTAGTGTCCGCAACACTTGCCAAGCTCGAGAGGCCAATGAGAGCGGCTAAAATAGAGCGAAATAGCAACTTCATAACAACATATCCAGTAGCGGTATCTTCAAATGGGCTCGGGCCGTGAAGCGTAGAGCATCGAGCGTGGCTATATCAAAGATTTTACTTGTTAAACACTGTAACGCGTTCGTCTTTTTATTTTTATAGAAAATTTCGCTTGAATTCTAATGAGATAATTCTGAATAGGCACTGAAATAACCCATCAGGGCTGGAGAAATAAAAACCAAATGAACCGACTCTTGGAGGTGGATTCGAGCTATAATCGCCTCATTTTTGCAGGCAGATATTGGTCGTCAACTCGGTTAATTCTAGAGATCCTGCTGCCAAAGATAGTGAATCGATAAAGTAAGTGCCTTAGGGGGTAGTTATGACAAATGCAGCCATTACCGATATTCCAGCATACATGAACGACGTGGGCGTGAAAGCGCGTGCGGCGGCTAGGATCATCGCGTCTGCCCCCGCCGCGGTAAAAAACGCGGCGCTCTTGGCCATTGCCGACGAGCTAAATCGCGCTCGTGAGATGCTCGTTGCCGAAAACCAAAAAGATTTAGCCAACGGTCGCGCCAATGGGCTTGATGCGGCGATGATCGATCGCTTAACCGTTAAGTCGGCGACGGTCGATGCCATGATCGAAGGCCTGCGCCAAGTGGCCGCATTGCCCGATCCTTGTGGCGAAATTACCGATATGAATATGCTGCCCAGTGGTATTCAGGTTGGCAGAATGCGTATTCCGTTGGGGGTGATCGGGATTATTTATGAGTCGCGCCCTAATGTGACCATCGACGCCGCGAGTCTTTGCCTCAAGTCGGGCAACGCTGTGATTTTGCGTGGCGGAAGTGAAGCGATTAACTCCAATCGGGCGATTGCAGCTTGCGTTCAAGCAGGACTCAAATCGGCAGGTTTAGCCGAAGATATTGTTCAGGTTGTTGCGACCACCGATCGCGCGGCTGTCGGCGAGCTTATTACTATGACGGACTATGTCGATGTGATTATTCCTCGCGGCGGAAAGAGCCTGATCGAACGTATTACTAACGACGCCCGAGTCCCTGTAATTAAACATCTCGACGGTATTTGCCACGTTTATATTGACGAATCGGCCGACGAGCAAAAAGCGTTCGACGTTGCCATGAATGCCAAGACTCACCGTTATGGTGTGTGTAACGCCATGGAGACGTTGCTTGTTCACGAAGCGGCGGCTGGGCGGATTTTGCCTCGTCTTGCCGAAGCTCTAACTGAGAAGGGCGTCGAGCTTCGGGGTTGCGAAAAAACTCGCAGCGTCATTACCGCTAACGCTGCCACCGATGACGATTGGCAGACCGAGTATTTGGCACCTGTTTTATCGATTAAAATTGTTGAGTCGTTGGATGAGGCGATCGAGCATATCCAAACCTATAGCTCTAAGCATACCGAATCTATCATTACCGAGAATTACACCAACGCGCAGAGATTCCTTCGCGAGGTGGATTCATCATCGGTGATGATTAATGCCTCGACTCGATTTGCCGATGGTTTTGAATATGGACTTGGTGCCGAAATCGGAATCTCAACCGACAAAATCCACGCTTATGGCCCTGTAGGGCTAGAAGGTTTGACCACGCAAAAGTGGATTGTCTACGGCAACGGCCACGTGCGTCAGTAAGATCGGAGTCGTCGTTGGCGAAGTCTATTGGCATATTTGGCGGCACTTTCGATCCTGTTCATCTGGGGCATTTGCGTTTGGCGCTCGACGTTAAACGTAAACTTAACTTGGATGAAATGCGGTTAATGCCGTGCTTTATGCCAACCTATCGTGATGCGCCCCAAGCAACTCGCGAGCAGCGCTTGGCCATGTTGAAGCTGGCTGTTGAGGATTGCCGTGATTTAACGATAGACACTCGTGAAATCGTTAGAGATCGCTTCACTTATTCGGTGGATTCGCTTGCCGAATTACGTCGAGAGCTGGGAGAGACTATTCGCCTGTATTTCGTGATGGGCGCCGATAGCCTACTTAAACTCGACTCTTGGCACTCTTGGCAAACACTGACCGATTATGCGCATCTCGTGGTCTTAGCCCGCCCGGGATATCCACTGGATGCGCAGCAGTTGCCAAAGGAGGTCGCACAATTTGTTGCGGCTAAGCGTGCCGCTGCTGAGGAGCTTAGCAAGCACACTCACGGGTTTATCCACATTATGACCCAGCGTTGCTTCGATATTTCGGCGACTGAAATACGTCAGCTAATGGCTGGCGGTGAACCAATTAATTATCTTGTGACAGATTCCGTAAACCGCTATTTGTCGGCGCACGCAATTTACCGGGATTAACCACGTTTTATTTATTTTTTAGAGATTATTGAATGTCAGATTTAAATTCCGCCGTTATTACCGCCATTGAAGACATGAAGGGTAAAGAAATTGTGACCTTGGATGTCCGTGAGCTCAGCGATGTTATGGATACACTTATTATCGCCAGTGGTACATCTAACCGTCACGTGCGCGCTTTGGCTGAAAACCTTGTGGAAGATCTAAAGAAACAAGGTTTTCGTGCAATGGGTATCGAAGGTCTGGAGGTTGGCGATTGGGTTCTTGTTGATTTTGGTGACACGGTTGTACATTTGATGCAGCAGGAAACACGCGATTTCTACGAACTCGAAAAACTTTGGTCGATGAAGCCACAAAGCCGTCAGTAGTTGTTATTGAAGTTGTAAGGACAGTTTACAAAGTGCGAATCCGAATTATTGCCGTGGGCACCAAAATGCCACGCTGGGTGGAAGAGGGCTACAACGATTACGCCAAGCGAATGCCGCGCGACGTGGTAGTTGAAATGGTCGAGTTGCCACTGGCTCAGCGCAGTAAAAATTCGGATATCGCCAAAGCCATGGAAAAAGAAGGCGAAGCCATACTGGCGGCGATTGGCAAGGGTGAGCAAGTCATCGCCCTGGAGGTCTTAGGTAAGCCGTGGTCAACCGAGCAGTTGGCTAACGAACTGGCCGGATGGAAAATGAGCGGTAGTAATTACTGCTTGCTAATTGGAGGTCCGGATGGTCTTGCGCCAAGTGTACAGCGCTTGGCGACTATCAAGTGGTCGCTTTCGCCTTTAACTTTGCCGCATCCGTTAGTCAGGATACTGGTGATCGAACAGCTCTATCGCGCCTGCAGCATTTTGCAAAATCACCCATACCATAAATAAGGGGTGAAGTTAGGGAACTTGGTGACGTTATTTTCGTCTTTATAGGTTCTAAATATTAACGTCGTTAATTGGCGCCTGCATGGAAACTTCCCAACAATTTAAAGATTATCAGCGAGAGATGCGCCTATTTCGCAACCGTGTCATCGTCATGGTTGTAGCGTTGCTTTTGCTCATGGGAGCACTGATTTACCGTTATTACGATCTGCAGATTAATCACTATCAAACCTACGCCACTCAGTCCGATCGTAATCGCATTCACGTCCAACCAGTTCCGCCTACACGAGGGCTTATCTTTGATCGCAACGGGGTAATACTGGCCGACAACAAGCCCATATATACTCTTACTGTGGTCGGTTCCGACAGTACTGGTCTTAACGAAACCATTGAGCGGCTTAAAAAAATCATCACCATTAGCGAAGCCGATATCACCAAGTTTCATCGGCTAAAAAAGCAGGCTCGCCACTATTTGGACCCCGTTCCACTTCGCACCAAGCTCACCGAAGAAGAAATTGCACGAATCGCGGTTAACCAGCATCTGCTCGAAGGCGTAGAAGTAGAAGCTGAGTTAGTTCGCTCTTATCCCTCCTCCACACTATTTGCCCATGTCGTCGGCTATACAGGGCGTATCAGCGAAAAAGAAATGCAGGCGTTTACGCCAGAGCAAATTAAAGCCTATTCCGGCACACATTCCATTGGGAAAATCGGCATTGAGCGCAGTTACGAAGAGATATTGCTGGGTGAGGTAGGTTCGCAAAACGTAGAAACGAACGCGCGCGGCCGCGTCATGCGGGTATTGGATAGGACCGACCCCATCAAGGGCAAAGATATCTCGCTTCATCTTGATGCCGCCATTCAAGAAACCGCGGCGGCAGCCATGATGGGGCGCCGCGGCGCCTTGGTAGCGATCGAAGTTGAAACGGGTGGAGTGGTCGCGGCCCTGAGTAATCCGGGGTTCGATCCCAATTTATTCGTTACCGGAATCAGCTTTGCCGATTACAAAGCACTCAATGAAGATATCGACACGCCGCTAATTAACCGGTTTTTACAGGGTCAATATCCACCCGGTTCGACCATTAAGCCATTGATTGGTTTGGCGGGGCTTCATTCAGGGGCAACCGATCCTGACCGTACCATTTGGGACCCTGGCTACTTCACTCTGCCAGGCAGTTCGCGTATCTATCGAGACTGGATTTTGGCCGTCACTGGTGGCGGCCACGGCAGGATCAATTTGCGTCGGGCGATTGCTGAATCTTGCGATACTTATTTTTGGGACATGGGCGTGCGCACCGGAGTCGATACCTTGCATGAAGTGGGTAACCTATTCGGCTTAGGTGAGCTTACCGGAATCGACGTTCCTCATGAGCGTCGCGGTATTTGGCCTTCGCGCGAATGGAAGCGCGCGGCGCGCGGTCAGCCTTGGTATCCGGGCGATACAGTAAATATGTCGATCGGCCAAGGTTATGTTCTAAGCACACCTATGCAGTTGGCCGTTATGACCGCAACCATCGCTAACAAGGGCAAGCGAATTAAGCCGCATTTCATTCGCACTATTGATGGTGTGGTCCAGCCGCCGCAATTAGAGAGCGAAGTGAAATTACCCCAAGAGCATTGGGACGTTATTTTTGGTGGTATGTACGATGTGATGCATGGTTCCCGCGGTACCGCGCGTCGGGCCAGTGTGCTGTCGAATTATCAAATGGCGGGCAAGTCAGGTACAGCTCAAGTAGTTGGTATTGCCCAGAATGCCAAATACGATTCGAAAGCACTTAAAGAGCGGCATCGAGACCATGCGCTTTTCGTCGCCTTTGCGCCCTTGGAAAATCCCAAGATCGCGGTGGCCGTTATGCTAGAGAACGCCGAGGGAGGATCGTCTCAGGCTGCGCCCGTAGCGCGTCGAGTGATGGATGCTTATCTTAATGGCTACACGCTAAAAGCCACCGATCCGGTGCCGCCGTTAGGCTATCACCCTGATGCCATCATCGACCGCGCCAATGCTTATATACAATCTAAACGCCCTAGGGTATCGCCCGATGGCGAACTCGTCACATCGGGAGCGCAATAACCCATGAGCCGTGATTTTCTGCGTCGAATGCCGGATGCGGCGCAAATGTTTGCGCGCCGTGCTGCACTGGCAGAGCGGCTGCATATCGACTTTTTTCTACTGGCGGTGCTTCTTGCACTAACTACACTTGGAATATTAGTTCTTTATAGTGCCAGCGGACATTATCTTCCCAGTGTTAAAAAGCAGGCTGTCTTTTTTCTAATTGCCTACACAACCATGTTTGTTGTGGCGCAGTTCAGGGTTGATTTCATGCGGCGCATGGCGCCTTTCGCCTATATAGGCGGAGTTGTCCTTTTGGTGGGAGTCGCGGTGTTCGGGGAAATCTCCATGGGTGCACAGCGGTGGTTGGATATTGGAGGGTTCCGTTTTCAACCCTCGGAAATTTCAAAGCTCGCGGTTCCTTTGATGGTGGCGGCTTATCTTTCTCGGCAACAACTTCCGCCTAAATTTATTCACGTGATGGTGACGTTAGTTATTGTCGGTGTTCCTACCGCACTAGTTGTTGAGCAGCCAGATTTGGGAACTTCTATCCTGATTGCGACGTCTGGATTAATGGTGCTGTTTTTTGCGGGCCTGTTGTGGCGCTATATCGCCGCAGCCGTGGTGATTTTTTTAGCCTGTTTGTGGCCGATCTGGCATTACATGATGCACGACTATCAGCGTCGTCGCGTTTTGACAATGCTCGACCCCACACAGGATCCGCTCGGTGCGGGCTGGAATATTATCCAGTCGAAAACGGCGATAGGTTCAGGCGGTTTATCGGGTAAAGGATGGATGGAAGGCACCCAGTCGCGATTAGATTTTTTGCCGGAAGGTCACACGGATTTCATCATCGCGGTAATGTCGGAAGAGTTTGGACTTTTGGGTGTTTTGTTTCTATTAAGTTTGTATTGTTTATTAATAGGGCGGGGATTAGTCATTGCGCTGCGCTCGCAACATGTCTTTGGCCGCATACTTGCCGCATCGATCAGCACCACATTTTTTGTTTACGTGTTTGTGAACATGGGAATGGTGTCGGGAATGCTGCCGGTGGTGGGCGTACCTCTGCCGTTAATTAGCCAAGGCGGGACTTCTATCGTTGCTTTATTTGCAGGATTTGGCGTTTTAATGGCGATTTCGACCGAGAAAAAACGGGTTATGACGCCCGATACTTAACATCGCCTTCACGAAAGTTTATTGAGGATAGGAATAAATTATGAGCCGCTTATTTTCATCGATGCATCGTTTACAGAAGTTGTCCGCCAATCTGTCAAAATCATTAGCGCTTCTCGGTTGTTCATTCTTGTTATCCGCAAATGTTACGGCCGATTATAGCCGGCATCCTGAAGCGGTATCGTTTATTAAAGATATGGTGACTAAACACAACTTCACCGAAGCGGAAGTGAAGCGAATTTTAAAAGGTGCCGAAAAGCGCCAGGGTATCTTGGATGCCATGTCTCGTCCTGCCGAGAAAACTCGTACCTGGAAAGAATATCGTCCCATTTTCATTCAGCCGCTGCGTGTTAACGGTGGTGTTGCCTTTTGGAAAGAAAATCAAGAAGCGTTAGATCGTGCCGAGCGCATGTTTGGTGTGCCAGCCGAGATTATCGTGGCTATTATTGGTGTTGAAACGAATTACGGCCGCAACACCGGTAGTTATCATGTACTCGATGCATTGAGTACTCTGGCATTTGATTACCCGCCACGCGCGCCATTTTTCCGCTCGGAATTGGAAAATTATTTAATCTTGACGCGCGAACACGATCAGGATCCGTTTAAGTTTAAAGGTAGTTACGCGGGTGCGATGGGCTATGGTCAGTTCATGCCATCAAGCTACCGCAACTACGCTATCGATTTTACTGGCGATGGTTTTGCCGATATATGGAATGACAAAACCGATGCAATTGGCAGTGTGGCTAACTATTTTGTTAAGCATGGCTGGCAAGCCGGCGAAGCCGTGATTTTGCCTGCGACATTAACGGCTGCGCGTGACACTATTAAATTCAATGATCTTCAAGTGCCTAATAAGACGCTTGCTGATTGGCGTAAGCTCGGGCTTACCGCGCAAGTGGAGCATCCTCAAACTGCAAAAGCGGTTGCGATTGAATTTGATGGAGAAAACGGTTTGGAGTACTGGTTAGGGTTGCAGAATTTCTACACCATCACACGATACAACCGCAGCCCCATGTATGCCATGGCAGTTTATCAATTGGCCCAAGACATTAAAGCCGCTAAAAAATAACCAAACGAGTAACGCGAGGTGTGAGCCTCGCGATTAAAAAGAGAAAAACTCATGCGATCAGCCACAATTTTCGCTTTCCGCCGTTCGGCGGTATTTTTTTTAATGGGTGCTGGAATTTTATTGTCCGCCTGTAGCCCATCACCCACCAAGCCTCCAGCAGCACCAAAACCACCGTTCAACGAAAACGATGGGCGTTATCAGCACGATAAAGATTTTGGACCTAAAAACGACATCGACTTGTCACACGTACCCGACGCCGTACCTCGTCACGAAGTTCGCACACGTGCAGGTAATAAAAACCCTTACACAGTGCTGGGTAAAACTTATCACTTAATTGAAGACGAAACCTCCTACAAAGAGCGTGGATATGCTTCTTGGTATGGTTACAAATTTAATGGCCATCGCACTTCCAATGGTGAAATTTACGATATGTACGCCATGTCGGCCGCACATAAAACGTTGCCAATACCTTCTTATGTCAAAGTCACCAATTTAGATAACGGCAAGTCTGTCGTGGTACGAGTGAACGATCGAGGTCCGTTTCATGCGGGTCGAATTATCGATTTAAGCTACGCCGCGGCGCAGCGTATTGGAATTCATCGCGCAGGCACAGGCCGAGTTGAAGTGGAAATTGCTTTGCCGAGTGATGCTGTGTCGGTGCCAAGAAAGAATGCAACCAGCGCACAAGTGGTGAGTAGTGCATTGCCAAAAGGTACTTACTTGCAAGTAGGAGCTTTTAGTACGCGTGCTGCCGCCGAAGATTTTGCGCGAACCATTGGAGCAAAATTATCGGCAAATGTAATAGTCGCTTCCGCGACAACGCCGAAATCTATTCACCGAGTTCGCGTAGGCCCCTTTGCCAACACGCAGGCGCTTGAGCAATCGCGCACGCAATTAGCGCGCATACAAATTTACGACGCGCACGTGGTTTACCAATAACAACAAAACTTAGGATTTGTTTGAGTCGGTCACACCGCGAACTGATACAATTTTCAAAATTTAAAACGCGCTGTTTTAAATTATCTTTGGGTTTGAGAGTGAGAGAGGAGTTAACCCTCATGTTTAAAAAAATTGTGATGGCAGTAAGTTTTTTAGCTGCATCTGTGAGCTTCGCTCAACAACCAACGGCGACCAGTTTGCCAAATGCATTACCTAAACCCGTCCCCGGACAAGCCGCAAAACCCCAGCCAGTTGTCATTCCTCAAGCGCCTCAATTAGCTGCGAGCGGCTATATTCTGGTTGATGCAACTACCGGTAGCATTATCGCTGAACACAATGCCGATGAGCGCCTCCCACCCGCGAGCTTAACCAAAATGATGAGTAGTTATCTCATCACCGAAGCATTAGATGAAGGCCGTCTTAGTGAAGATGCAATGGTGCCAATCAGCGTAAAAGCATGGCGCATGGGTGGTTCGCGGATGTTTGTTCGTGAAGGTACGCAAGTATCTCTTATGGATTTGTTGCGTGGTGTGATTATCCAATCGGGCAATGATGCAACAGTTGCATTGGCTGAGTATATGTCAGGAAACGAAGACGCCTTCGTTGATTTGATGAATCAAACTTCCGCGCGTTTGGGAATGACATCAACGCACTTTGAAAACTCGACGGGCTGGCCAGCAGAAGGGCATCTAACAACCGCAAAAGATATGGCGATTTTGGCCCGTGCCATTATTCATGATCATCCCAAGTACTATCCCATTTACGCCGAGAAATATTTTTACTTCAATGACATCAAACAATCCAACCGCAACTTGTTGTTATTTCGGGATGATACCGTTGATGGTTTAAAGACAGGCCATACGGACGAAGCGGGCTATTGTTTAGTCGCATCGTCGAAGCGAGATGATACGCGTCTGATTGCTGTGGTGATGGGAACCTCGGGGGAAAGCGCGCGCGCGGCCGAGACGCAAAAATTGTTGGCTTACGGCTTCCGCTATTATCAAACCGCTCGCTTATACAACGCGGGACAAGAATTGAGTCAGCAGCGTGTTTGGAAGGGGCAAACGGATTCAGTAACTTTAGGCATTGGTTCGGACATCGTACTGACGCTGCCTAAAGGACGCGAGCAAGACTTGCAGGCAAACATGCACATTAACGAAACTATTCAAGCACCTATCAAGGTAGGGCAAGAATTGGGTAATTTAACGGTAGAACTTGATGGCAACCTCATTGTGAATACGCCAATTGTTGCACTGAACGAAGTTGAGCGCGCTGGATTTTTCGCAAGGATTGTAGACAGCATTAAGCTCTTTTTCCGCGGTTTATTTAGCTAAACAAAAGGCTCCTTCGGGAGCCTTTTTTATACCTTTTTTAACGCATCCCTTTAAATTTGATTGTTCAGTCTTATTTAATCGCTTCGTTGTATAATTCACATTTTTTACGAGGAGATGAAATGAGCCAGCAAGAACCCCCCAAAATTGAATTTCCCTGTAAAGACTACCCAATTAAAGTTTTAGGCGAGACCGGTGAAGAGTTCATCACGCTTGTGCATTCGGTAATGAATGTTCACGCCAACGGTTATGACATCACCCGTACTCGCATTAACGTCAGTAGTAAAGGCACCTTCCAAGCTGTGACTGTGTTCATCACCGCCACGGGTGTTGAGCAGTTACAGGCGATTCACGATGCACTGCGCACCCATCGTCTTGTGCGAATGGTGATGTGATGTCCGAGCGTACGCTGCGCGTCGTAAATTGGGGGCGCCAGAGCTATCAAACTACTTGGGATGCCATGAGCGAATTCACCAACACTCGTGGCGAAGACACACTCGACGAGCTCTGGTTGGTCGAGCACGATCCGGTGTTTACTCAGGGCCAAGCCGGCAAAGCCGAACACTTATTGGTTCCGGGCGATATTCCTGTAGTCCAGAGTGATCGCGGCGGGCAAGTCACGTATCACGGCCCGGGGCAGTTGGTCGCCTATCCATTGTTAGATTTGCGGCGACTCAAGCGAGGGGTGCGTGATCTGGTGACTGACATCGAGCAAGTCATAGTGGCAACCCTCGGGCAGTTTCAGCTCGAAAGCTATGCCAAGCCTGATGCTCCGGGTGTTTATATCAATGAGCAAAAGATTGCTTCCTTGGGGCTACGCGTGAGGCGCGGTTGTAGCTTTCACGGCTTGGCTCTTAATGTCGATATGGATTTATCGCCTTTTTTACGTATTAATCCCTGCGGTTATCAGGGGTTAGAAATGACTCAGATGCGGCTGTTGTGCGAGAAACCTCCAAGTCTTGCCGAGGTTCAGTCCGTATTGGTGAAAGAATTCGCCCGCCAATTGGGGTTCGATTCCTGTACAATGAGCGCCATTTGACGGCGTGTTTGACGCCTAAGACACCGGTAACGAGCGATATATGTCTGATACTCCAAAGTTCATCGATGCAACCGCCACTGTGGTGCCCGAATTACAGCCTGTGAAACGCACCGAGCGTTACAAACAGGGCGAAAAACTGCGCGATGCGGATAAGCTTGAGCGAATTCCTGTAAAAGTCATCGCATCCGATCGCCAAGAGCTTCCTCGCAAGCCGGATTGGATTCGTGTACGTATTCCTGCGTCACCGGAAGTGGATCGCATTAAATCCATTTTGCGGAAAAACAAACTTTCCTCAGTGTGCGAAGAAGCAAACTGCCCGAATCTAGGTGAATGCTTTAGCGGTGGTACGGCGACCTTCATGATTATGGGGGATATTTGTACTAGACGTTGCCCCTTCTGCGATGTCGGCCACGGCAAGCCTAACCCTCTTGATCCAAACGAGCCTAAACATTTGGCCGAAGCGATTGCCGAAATGCGGTTGAAATATGTCGTAGTGACCTCGGTAGACCGTGATGATCTCCGCGATGGTGGTGCCCAGCATTTTGCCGATTGTATTCGTGAGGCGCGGGCCTTGAGCCCGAACTTGCAGGTAGAAGTTTTAGTTCCCGATTTTCGTGGTCGCATGGAGATTGCGCTGGATATTTTAGAAGGTGAAGCGCCCGATGTGTTTAACCACAACCTCGAAACAGTGCCTCGCCTTTATCGCCAAGCGCGTCCAGGCGCTAACTATCAGTGGTCGCTTGAGCTGCTTAAACAGTACAAGGCGCGTCGCCCTGATGTGTTAACCAAATCGGGACTTATGGTAGGGCTTGGTGAGACTAAAGAAGAGATCATTCAAGTGATGCACGATATGCGCGCACACGACATCGACATGATCACCATCGGTCAGTATTTGCAGCCGTCTAAAGATCACTTACCGGTCGACCGCTATGTGCATCCCGATGAGTTTGAAGAGTACACCCGCCTCGCTGAAGAGCTGGGCTTTAAACATGCCGCCTGTGGTCCTTTGGTGCGTTCAAGCTATCACGCCGATAAGCAGGCGCACGGCGAAGACGTGCAGTGGTTTGCTGGCGCTCAGTAATCAATTTCTCCGACTAAGAAACGGCTTGTGTCTTTCGATCATGTCAGCATAAGCCCGCTTACTGACTGCGAGTCTCATTTGGAGCGCGTCGCGAGCTGGCACCATCAAGAGTGTTTGCGGCAAGGTTTAACATCTAACTTGCATTTGCGGCGCTCGCGGTTATCGCTTCATTTACAGAATCAGCTTCTTCCTAAAAGTTTTATTGCGAGCGTGAACGACGAGCCAATCGGCTGCGTTAGTCTTGTGAACTATACCTATAAAGCAGAAGTGGATGCGAGCCAACCAAATTGTTTGGAGCATCCTGTTTGGCTGAGTAATCTTTATGTGGAGCCGAATTATCGTGATCGCGGCGTGGGACAACAATTAATTAATGCCTGTGCCGACTACGCGCGAAAACATGGGATAAAAGAACTTTGGTTGTCTGCCAGTGATTACACTCAATACTATTTAAAACGTGGCTGGTGTGTGATCAGGCAAACTAAGCTCGGCGGCGCTAAGGTTAATATTATGCGTTATCTGATCGTATAAATTCCGGTACATTTTGTGCGTTAGATATTGTGAAAGCGGATCATTTAAGAGGAATAATTATGCGCTTTTTTGTTTTTGCGATAAGTTTTTTAACTCTTTTAGGCTGCGTTCCCAACGAGCCGTATGTTATCAATAGCCCTTCGAAAAACCTCCAAGTTTATTTTCAGATCGATCACAACAATAGTTTGATTTACTACGTGAGCCGCGAAGGCAAGCAGGTTGTGGGTGAATCGCATTTGGGATTGGAATTCGAAGGTGCTAACTTCACCCAAGGCATTACCCTTGGTGAGATCAGCCGAGTTAAAAAAATTAAAGCCAAAAATAATCGTAAAGATTTTTTTGGAAAGATAGACGAAGATGCTAATCAGAAAACAATTCAATTGCTCACGCGGAAAAATGACATTCTAAATGTTGTAATCCGCGTGAGTGATCATGCGGTGGCAATCAGCTATGAAACACAGAATTACGGGAAGCTCATTAAAGAGACAACCAGTTTCAAATTTTCGCCTAATGGGCAAGCTTGGTTGAAAACATCTGATGACGGAAAAAATGAGTCTATCGCCATCTTGCCCGTTATGAGTGAATCGGCCGAAGGTAAAGGCTGGGCGTTTCCGTCGGTGGTAAAGGTGGGTGAGAGCTGGATTGGAATAGACGAGGTCGTGCGGGCGCCTTGGCCGAGTGCGTTTTTGACGAGTGACGGATTAAGTGGTGAGTTTAGTGTGTTGGTGTCAAACCCGGATAAGGTGTCGGGAAGAAAAGAAATGATCTCGTCGTGGCGATTAATTACAGTCGGTGGTGAAGATTTATTGCGACGAATAATGACGGCCGAACCCAAAATCTAAGTAACAATAAAAAAGCTCGCTAGGCGAGCTTTTTTATTTGTGTAAATTAATGCAGTTTAAGTCGAGGTCTTACCCAGCGATTAATTTTCCCCGCGAGGATGACTAACCAAGATTTTATCGGCCCGTGAATTGCGATCTGGTGCATGCGGTACAGCGAGATATAAACCATACGCGCGATTTTCCCTTCAATGAACAAACTGTTTTTACCCAAATTGCCCATCAAGTTACCCACGGTTGAATAGTTGGCGAGTGAAACCAACGAGCCATGATCTTTATAAACGTAATGGGTAAGCGGCTTGTTATCTAAAAGCGCAACGATATTTTTAAGGCAGATGCTGGCCATTTGATGCGCCGATTGTGCGCGTGGCGGTACACGGGTGCCGTCGGGATTGGTAAATTGCGCACAATCGCCAATAGCAAATATCCGAGGGTCACCGGTTTGCAAATATTCATTCACAACTAATTGATTGATGCGGTTGGTTTCAAGGCCGCCAATGTTCGCCATAAAATCGGGCACTTTAATACCTGCGGCCCAAACCATTAAATCGGCTTCGATGAGTTCACCGTCTTTGGTATGCAGCCCTTGTTTATCGGCGGAGGTGATCATGGTGCTCAGCTTCACATCCACGCCTATCTTTTTAAGTTCCGCCAAGGCTGCACCTGAAATGCGCTCCGGAAGTGCAGGCAAAATACGCGGGCCGGCTTCTACAAGAGTCACCTGTAAGTGGTCGTTCGAGACTTCGTTGAAACCGTAATTGTGAATCTCGTGAACGGCGTAGTGCAGTTCTGCCGAAAGCTCAACGCCGGTTGCGCCGCCGCCGACAATGGCAACGCGAACGTTCTTGTCTTCACCTTGAAGGCGTTGAATGCGTAAGCAACGGTTAATTAAGCGATGTCGGAATTTATACGCCTGACTCGGGCTATCGAGAAATAAGCAGTGCTCTTTAATTCCGGGAGTATTGAAGTCGTTTGATACTGAGCCTAGGGCGACGACGAGGTAATCGTAAGGAATGCGGGTCTGAGGTAAAACTTCGCGACCTTCATCATCCAATATGGGCGCAATGATGACTTCTTGCGTATCGCGATCAAGGCCTTCCATGGTGCCGACGCGGAAATAAAAGCCGTTAGTGTTCGCGTGCCCACGATAACTAACAGCGTCTATCCCTTCATCCATACTGCCTACCGCAATTTCATGAAGGAGGGGTTTCCAAAGATGCGTAGTATTGCGATCGATGAGTGTGACGGTAGCTTTATTTTTCCGTCCGAGCTTTTTACCCAATTTGGTCACAAGCTCGAGGCCGCCGGCACCACCGCCGACAACCACGATGCGAGGGAGGACTGCTTCGTCCGACATGGTGATACTCCCACAAGTAAATTCTTAGTTCCCTATTTTAACCCAAGAATGCTCCTCAAGACTGGTAAATATTGCGTCAATAACGCGCATGTTGGCCACAGCGTCAGATAATGGAGTCGCCACTGGAGTGTTGTTCAGAATAGACTCACTAAAACTTTCGACCATTAATTGATATTGATCGAGCGGTTCAAGCTCAATGACCTCGCTGCGATCGTTAATTCGCGTGTGAATCCGCGCGGGTTGGTCTAGAGGTGGGTTAAAAGGAACTTCGATCGTCGCCGAACCTTTTTCACCATAAATTTCGATGTATTGGCGTGGCTCGACTTTGGTTGCGCAACTAAAGGTTGCCTGCCCGTGAGCAAATTGCAGAATCCCTGAGGTGAGGCAATCGACCTCTTCACCATCGAACTCTGTCATGGCGCCGATAACTCGCTGGGGCTCTTCACCAAATAAAAACCGAGAAAGCGAAATACAGTAGCAGCCGATATCTAAAAGCGCGCCGCCACCCATGGCTTTGATGTTGCGGATATTCGCCGAATCGCGATTGTTATAAGAAAAGTGCGAGTGAATAGTGCGAATTCGGCCTAAATCGCCGGCTTCAACCAATTGTTTCAAGCGCTGCCATTGCGGATGGAAGCGATACATGAAGGCTTCCATTACTTTTAATTTGTCTTGGCTGATGGTCACATTAACAAGGCGTAAGGTATCTTCGGTATCCATTCCCAAGGGCTTTTCGCAAAGAACGTGTTTGCCAGCAGCGAGTGCTTTTAACGACCAATCCACATGCAAATGGTTGGGAAGCGGGTTATAGATCGCATCGACGTTTGGGTCATCTAAGAGCGCTTGATAACTATCGTAAACGTGATTGATGGAAAACTCTTGCGCAACTTTTTGGGCAATGCTGGGCGTGCGAGAACAGATGGCGTAAAGCTCACTGTTGTGCGCTTTAACAATTGCAGGCATGACTTTTTTTTGCGCGATATTAGCGGAGCTTAAAATGCCCCAACGAATTTTTTTCATGAAGTTTTTCTCAAAGAGTTACCAAGGCAAAAGCTCGCCATTTGAATGCCAGAAACTGCCGGAGGTTTCGAGTGTGAGCTCGTCGATGCGACGCGCTAAGCGTTCGGCAGCCACGTCGGCAGAAATATCGCCAGAAAAATTCACCATTTGTGTTTGTACAAATCCTGGATGAAGAATGGCAACGGCGATACCTTGGGGATGCAGATCGCGAGCCAAGGAAACTGCGCCTGCGTTGAGAGCAGCTTTCGACATGCGGTAACCGTAATAAGCACCCGATCCATTATCGGCAATAGACCCCATGCGGCTGGTAATAAAAGCCACCTTTGCTGATGTATTCATTAGCGGAACAAGTGTTGCGGTCAACGAGATTGGAGCGAGAGCATTAACGGTGAATTGCGTCTGGATGCTGTTGTGATCGGGTTGCGGCAATGTTTCATTGAGAAATATTCCCGCATTATTGATTAGGCAATCGATGCGAGTATCGCCAAGGCGCGACTGAATTTTTTCGGGAAGCATAGCGAGCGAGTCGATATCACTAAGTTCGATGTTGTCGATCGCAATGGCTTTCGTTGCAGCGAGTTCTGGAGAGATTTTTCGGCAGAGTGCAACTACATTTGCGCCGAGATTAAGATAAAGTTTGGTGAGTGCTAATCCTATTCCGCGATTAGCGCCGGTGATAACGACGGTTTGCATAGTGCATACTCCTAAAGCAATACTCGTGTTCTACGGTATTAGAAAGCGTGAGTCTTATCGGCCTTGTTGCGATTCTCGGATGTAGAATCGCGCTGTTTTAGCGTTGTTGTAACAATTATCGAAATTTTCTACCGTTTGCATGGTTTTGGCGGCAGTAATCAGACTCAACGCTTTTGTGTAGCTAATCGAGCCGCTAAACCCAGCGGTTTTAGCAATAGATAGCTCGCTCCAAGCCGCGTCTAATTCGCTCATGCACGCGCCTTTATAGTTTGTCTTTCCGGTACAAGCAGATATTAACAAAGCTGCACCGAGAACTATCGCAGCGCGGCCAAACCATCGGTTATTCGGCATAGTGTTGCACTCCTTGAATCGACAGATTTAAGGGCTAGGCGCCCCAAGCGTTTGCCATGTTTGGAGTGAAATAGCGATCGAGCAGTTTAATGGATTGCTCAAACACTTGTTGTCCATTGGCATCAGCGTTCAAAGGAATAATATCCGATTCTTGGAAGGGGCGCTCAAGAGCCTCGAATTGACTTTCGACCAGCGTGGGATTCATGAAATGGTTTTCACGATTGCGGACTCTGGCCTGAATTGACGAAGGGGTCGCGTCTAAAAAAATAAATATTGGTTGGTAGGAGATTTGGCGTAGACGAAGTCGATGAGCGCGTCTCAATCCAGAAAAAGCCAATACGCAGGATTGGTTTGCCCGATAACAAGCGTCGAGATGCTCGCGAATTCGATCGACCCAGGGCAGACGAAGATCGTCGGTGAGGGGAATGCCTTCGGCCATCATTGTCTTGGCTAAATCACTATGAAAGTCGTCGGCATCTAAAAAGGTTGCCTCATAATGAGCCGCCAGCCGTTCGGCAAGCGTCGATTTTCCACAACCCGAGACACCCATAACCACGACGAGTTTCGGGGTGGTTGTCGACACATCTGTAGGCATTTCAAACTCCGTTGTCTAAGCGTTAACATAATTGCGTCAATGATAGCGCAACCATGGCGCTTATGGTATGGTTAATCATTCAAATAAACGTGGCACAGTATTATGAGAAGTCGAGCTACAGATATTGCGAACAAGCGAGTTACATTAAAAGAAGTGGGTGAATATGCAGGAGTGAGTGCAATCACTGTCTCGCGCTGCCTTAACTCTCCGGAAAAAGTATCCCCCGAACTCAGGCAACAGGTCGAAGCTGCGGTCGCAGCGTTAGGGTATATCCCCAACCAGTTTGCGCGTTCACTGGCATCATCTCGTTCTAAGATTATTGGCGTTACTGTTCCATCGCTCACCAATACCGTATTCACCGACGTGCTTGATGGCATCAACCGAGTGATGGATGAGGCAGGCTTTCGTGTGCTGATGGCGGATACCCGCTACAGCGATGAGCAAGAAGAAAAGATGCTCAGAACTTTTTTGAGTCAGTCGCCCGAAGCACTTATCGTCACGGGTGGAACTCAGTCTAAGTCGGTACGACAACTGATTACCAACGCGCGCATTCCCGTAGTTCAGATCATGGAGTTAGTCGACGACCCAATCGATATGAACATCGGTTTCTCGCATTTTCAGGCGGGTAAGGATGTTGCCAATCACTTGTTAACACTTGGCAAAAAAAGAATTGGCTTTATCGGAGCTCGATTAGACCCACGTGTTGTTCAGCGGAAGGAAGGTTTTTGCTCAACCATTGCTAAAGCAGGCTGTTTCAAAGAGGAGTTTATCGAGCTCACTCAAGAGCCTTCGTCTATCGCAATGGGAGGAGAATTATTCAGACGGTTAATTGAACGTCTAAGAGCAAAAACAATGGCGTTACCTCAAGCGCTTTTTTGTGCGAACGATGACTTGGCCTTGGGCGCATTGTTTGAAGCGCAACGGCAAGGAATCGAAGTGCCTAAGCAGTTAGCACTTTGCGGATTTAACGATGTTGAAGCGTCGGCTTATGTGAATCCATCGCTTACGTCGGTATCGGTGGGACGCTACGATATGGGGGTGAAAGCGGCGCAATTAATTCTCAAAGCGATCAATGGC
This sequence comes from Cellvibrio sp., assembly GCA_051885175.1. Taxonomy (GTDB): domain Bacteria; phylum Pseudomonadota; class Gammaproteobacteria; order Pseudomonadales; family Cellvibrionaceae; genus Cellvibrio. The sequence continues at coordinate 62,261 of JBJEWS010000004.1, read as the reverse complement.
GAAGCCATCACTAAAAAAATTATTAAAACCCCCTATCAAATTAATATTCGGCAATCGACATCGGGAAAATAATTCAAAATTATTTATCAAATAACAATAACGAGACACATCTATGGAAGGTTCAGATCGCTTAGCGAAACTCAGTATTAAAGAGAAATCGGGTTATGCATTGGGAGATTTTGGCTTCAATCTATATTGGGCCAGTATGTCCTCATTTCTTGCGGTGTTTTATACCGATATTTTTGGGATTCCCGCTGCCGCTGCGGCCACAATGTTTTTTGTAACGAAATTGATCGATGCGATGACGGATCCGATTATGGGGGCCGTCGCCGATCGCACTCGAACACGATGGGGAAAGTTTCGGCCTTACTTGCTATTTGCTGGTGTTCCTATGGCGGGCTCGGCTGTAATTACTTTTACAACTCCCGACCTTAACGAGACGGGAAAAATTATTTACGCCTACATCACCTACTCACTCATGATGGTGTTTTACACCATTCTAAGCACGCCTTACTCGTCTTTATCGGGAGTCATGACTGCTGAGCCGCAAGAGCGAAATCAGTTAGTGAGCTTTCGATTCATTGCTGCGTTTTTAGGGACAGCGTTTGTCAATTACTACACCTTGCCGTTAGTGAAGTATCTCGGCGGTGATGATGAAGCTCTCGGCTGGCAGCTCACCATGGGGTTATACGGTACTATTGCCGCTATCGCGTTTTACATTACATTCCTGACAACGAAAGAGCGCATTACTCCCCCGCAACACCAAAACACCTCACCACTGGAAGACATTAAAGATCTTCTAGGAAATAAGCCTTGGTTAATCCTTATCGTCTTAGCGCTCGTGATAATGATGACCATCACTTTGCGGGCTGGATCCAGTTATTATTTTCTAAAGTATTACGTGAACATGGAGGAACTTATACCAGCGTACTTGTCGCTTCAGGCGATTGCGTTAGGTGTTGGGGCTGCCATTACGCCATTGCTAACGCGTTTTATGGACAAGAAAAATTTACTCGCGTTATTGATGGTGATTGTGGGTGTTTTATCTATTGGCCTTTATTTCGTTCCTAAAGAAAATATTACGATCATTTTCACCTTTAATATTTTAATCAGTTTGGCACTTGGCCCTAAATCACCTTTGGCATGGTCGATGTATGCAGATGCAGCAGATTACAACGAATGGCGCACTGGGCGACGCGCAACCGCGATGACTTTTTCTGCTGCAACCTTTGCGCAAAAACTCGGGGGTGCACTCGGCTCTGCACTTATGCTTGCTGTTCTTGCGTCAATTGGATATGTCGCTCGCGAAGCGCAGTCGGGCGCCTCTCAAGAAGGCATTGCAATGTTGCAAACGATTTATCCAGGCGTCATTGCTTTAATTGCTGCAATTATAATTTTGTTTTATCCGCTCAATAATAAAAAGCTAGAGCGGATTCAGCATGAACTCTCTTTGAAATCGGTGTAGTTAGGGGTCGGTTATGTCAGTTGCTTTCACAGCAGATTTATTAAGCGCAAGTCAAAATGGTGAGCGTTACGACTTGTTCTCACCCAAAGCTATGCCCAAGGCCGCTGGGTTCTTATGGAATAAAAAAATGATGCTGCAAATCACCTGTCGCGGTTACGCCGTTGCGCAGCATATGCAGCCAGAACCTTCAAAATATGCGCATGCACCGCTGGTAGAAGGCAAAACTTTCATGCTCCCAGAGCAGCCTTATTATGTGAATCATCCGGGTCGTTTTTTTTATATCAAGGACGAAGCATCCGGAAAGGTTATCTCAATTCCCTACGAGCCAATGCGTAGCGAATTTGAAAAATTTACATTTTCAGTGGGTAAACATGATCTTCGTTGGGAAATAGAAGCGCTCGGCCTCAGGTTTTCTTTAACCTGTTCATTGCCTGTAGATTCGGCTGTCGAATTATGGGAACTGAATGTTGAAAATAATGGCGAGCAGTCGCGAAATCTTAGTATTTATTCATACTTTCCCATTGGCTACATGTCTTGGATGAATCACGGAGCTTCTTATCGGCCAGAGTTAAAGTCGGTAGTGGCGACATCTGTGACGGCCTACCAAAAGCTCGATGATTATTTTAAAAATCAACATCTTAAAGATTTGACTTTTTTTGCCTGTGAGCGTGAACCGATTGCTTGGGAGACTCGCCAAGAGGCATTTGAAGGGGAGGGCGGATTACATAATCCATCAGCTATTAACGATGAATATTTGTCTGGTGGCGATGCACTTTATGAATTGCCTATTGCAAGTGTCCAATATCGTGAGGACCTGAAAGCGGGTGAACGACAAACGTATCGCTTTTTATTTGGCCCTGCATTTGATGTTGCTGAAATTAAAGCCTTGTCGGAACAATTTTTATCGGAGGAAGGGTTTGCGCGAGCTGCCGCCGACTATTCAGCCTATATCACGCAGGGGAAAGGCTGTCTTCAGATCGAGACTCCTGATGAAACGTTAAATCACTTCGTGAATCACTGGTTACCGCGACAAGTTTTTTATCACGGTGATGTGAATCGACTCACCACCGATCCTCAAACCCGTAACTATCTCCAAGATAATATGGGGATGACTTACATTCATCCCGAAACGGCGCGGCGTGCATTTATTTTCGCGCTGTCTCAGCAGGAGCAGAGCGGAGCAATGCCAGACGGTATTTTGCTGGTTCCCGGTGCCGAGCTCAAATATATCAATCAAATACCACATACCGATCACTGTGTATGGCTTCCAGTTTGTCTGAAAACCTATTTAGACGAGACAGATGATTACGCCATCCTTGACGAGTATGTTGTTAACCAACATACCGGTGTTCGACGTACGGTTAGAGCGTGTATTAATGCAGCGATGCGGTGGTTGATTCATTCGCGAGACGAACGAGGGCTGAGCTTCATTGCTCAGGGTGATTGGTGTGATCCCATGAACATGGTGGGATATAAAGGCAAAGGCGTGTCCGGTTGGCTAACGGTTGCAACGGCTTATGCACTTAATTTATGGGCTGAAATTAATTGTGATGACGAAGGTGTCCATGAATTTTCTCAAGCGGCTAAAGACATTAACGCCGCGGCCAATCGGCATTTGTGGGACGGGAATTGGTATGCGCGTGGGATCACTGATGACGATGTTGTTTTCGGAATTGAAAAAGATAATGAAGGGCGTATTTTCCTTAATCCTCAAAGTTGGGCCATTATGGCTAATACTCCCGATGCTGATCAGCGCCAGAAAATGATTGCTGCAGTCGAGCAGCAATTAGAAACGCCTTACGGGCCAACTATGTTGGCTCCAGCCTATACTGCAATGCGCGACGATGTCGGGCGCGTAACTCAGAAACATCCTGGTGCGGCCGAAAATGGCTCGGTATATAACCATGCGGCTGTATTTTATATTTTCAGTTTATTTTTATGTGGTGAGAGTGAGCGGGCCAATAAGCTTTTACGCCAAATGATTCCTGGGCCAGACGTTGCTGATTATTTACAGCGTGGACAACTTCCCATCTATATTCCCAATTATTATCGCGGTGCTTATTACCAATTTCCGCGAACGGCTGGGCGCTCGTCTCAATTATTCAATACGGGAACAGTTTCTTGGTTCTATCGTTGCGTTATTGAGGGTTTGTTTGGGTTAAAAGGTTGCAAAGAGGGGTTGATGATTGATCCGCAACTGCCGCAGTCTTGGCAGCGTGTGAGTGCAACTCGATATTTCCGTGGCGCGACTTTCAATGTTGACTACATCCGCGAAGTTAGAGGTGATGTTGAAATTCGATGTGAGGATACTTTGCTCGAAGGCAATCTTGTGCGGGAAATTCAGGCAGGGAAGAGCTACAGTATTGTCGTTAAATTACCGACTTAGAAAAATAAAACCGACGTAGAGTCGGTTTTATTTTTTAGCAGCAACTTTTTTGGCAGGCGCTTTTTTTGCGGTTGGACTCGTTTTGACTTCAGCTGTTTTGATGGCTGCCTTTTTAGGAGTTGCTGTGGTTTTTGCTTTAGGTTCGGCCTTTGTTACAGCTTTCGCCGTCGATTTTTTATCTTCTGTTTTTTTCTCTATCTTGGTGCTTGCTGCTTTAGTTGCGGTCTTAGCTTTTGGAGCAGCGACTTTTGCTTTAGCGGCGACGGGCTCTTTGGGTTCGTCATTTGCTGCCTTGGTTTTGGTAGTGGCTGGTGCCTTTTTGGTTGTTTTGGCAGGTTCCACCGAAACATCTTGCGACTCTACTGCTTTGCTCTCGTTAGCAGTAGCCTTGGCTTTTGTTATTTTGGTGGCTTTTACAGGCTTGTCCGTGGGCGTCGCTTCGGATGCAGCTCCATTTGAGCGGTTGGCAGTGGCTGCTAGAATCGCTTGTTGAATAGAGCTTTGGGTAACTGGAGCGTTTTTGGCGGTTTTTGTTTTTTTGGTCCCCGTGGTTTCTGTGGTCTTAGCCTGAACAATACTCATGTATTTCATCCAAGCTTGTTCGACTGGGCTTCGCGGAACACTTTGGTTGGCAACCACTTTAAGAATGTGTAAATCTTCAGGGGTGGGGTCTGACACTTCATCAGCGATCAGAGCATTTATAAGTACGCCGTTTTTCTTGATAAGACGCGCCTGAATGTCGGACAGACCGCCTTTTTCAAAGCCGTCGGGGAAGTTCACACCATCTAAAAACGTTTGTCTTAAATAATGTTCACGAGGCAACATCGCGTTTCTCCGTTCCAATTGTGTTGTTCAGAGGCTTGCACCATTGGCTGAACTTTCAGCCTAATTGCTGCACTTATATTTGTTATCACTTGACGAAAGAATCATCTTCCTACACAAAATTGCAGCGAAGATAATCTTTTTTAGCCTAAGTGTATAGTCTCTTATGTATTTCTTATATTAATTGCGAAGTTGGAACCGTATAAAATCAAATCTTACAGGCATAAAAAAACCGGCTTAAAGCCGGTTTTTTGAGCGATAGCTAATTAAGCCATTGCTTTAATTTTTGCATTCAAGCGGCTCTTATGACGAGCAGCTTTATTTTTGTGGATCAAGCCTTTGTCAGCAATGCGGTCGATAACTGATACTGCATTGATGTAAGCGGCAGCTGCTGCAGCTTTATCGCCAGCTTGGATAGCGCTTAATACTTTCTTGAGGTAAGTACGCCCCATAGAGCGCATGCTAGCGTTGTGCTTGCGAGCTTTTTCATTTTGACGCGCGCGTTTTCTTGCTTGGGGAGAGTTAGCCACCGTGGTGCTCCTGTAAATATATAAAAATCAAATTCAGTTAAAAATAACAACCAAGGCGGATATCCGCCAATGTGGGGTCTAGAATCAAGGACGCGACATTATCCCGTTTTCTCGATTGTTGTCAATGTTTAATGCTCATTAATGCGGCATAGCGACGGTAATGAAAAGATGTATGTAATGGTCAAGCTGGGCCTTATAACAAGCCACGTTTTTATTCGAATTTCTTTAGGGTGGTCAGCCGGTGCGCAAGCTCTACAAGTCGCTGTGGCGTGCCTACATCGCTCCAGAGACCGTCATAAAACTGACCGCAGAGACGTCCGTTTGTAATCCAATATCGAAAAACCTCGCCGAGCGGCAGGTGCGTGCGCTTTTGTGGATAACTATTGATGATATCGGGGTCTAAAACCGCTATCCCGCTGTACGTCAATTTGCTTCCCTCTGTACTGAGTGTTCCGTTTGCCGTGATGGCGAAATCTCCCAAAGGGTGGAAATCGGGATTGTTTACCATAATGAGGCACCCAAGAGACGTCTCGGGGAGAATGATGTGTTTTAACTGTCCGAGTGGGTAGTCGCTATATACGTCACCATTGATAAGGACGAAGGGAGCATTACCCAGTATATCCATAACCTTGAGAATCGCCCCTCCCGTTTCCAACGGTGGTGATTCGGCGGAGTAGGTGATAGAGAGGCCGTATCGATCGCCATTTCCACAATGCTCGGTGATTTTGTGACCAAGGTGGGCATGGTTAATGATGACCTCGGAAAAACCGGCGTCGGCTAGTTTGTGTAGATGGTAGTCAATTAGTGAAACCCCTTTAATCGCCAGTAAGGGCTTCGGAACATAGTTTGTGAGCGGTCGCATGCGCTGGCCTAAGCCTGCCGCGAGTATCATCGCTTTCATAAAACGTGCACCTATTTTTCCAGGCGAGCTGCAAGTGCGGGCGCCAGGTTTTTCTCAAAAAGAGGTAAGACCTGTGAAAACTCTGGGTAACGGTTTAGTACATCGAGTACGTAATCCATCACCAACGGAAGGTCATTGAGGTAATGGGGTTTATTATCTCTAAGGGCGAGCCGCGCAAAAATGCCAAGAACTTTAATGTGCCTTTGAAGCCCCATAAGATCAAACCAGCGAATAAAAGCAGTCTCGCTAACCGTACCTGGCAATGAGCCTTGGTCGATGAGTGTTGCTCGATAGTCAAGTGCCAGCTTAAGAACTAAGTTGTTGGGGAGCTTGAGATAGCAGTCTTTAAGAAGAGATACCAAATCGTAAGTGATAGGGCCTAATACGGCGCCTTGAAAATCGATAACTCCCAGCTGGCCGTCGTCGCACCACATGAGATTACGGGAATGGAAATCGCGATGAACCCAGGTCGTTGGTTGAGTTAAGGCTTCGTCTACTAATGTTAGGAATAATTGCTCAATAGGCTCTTGATCGGCAGCTGTGAGTTCTTTGGCCAAAAATTGGGAGACAAACCATTCGCTAAATATTCCGAGCTCTTGTCGCAGTAACTGTCCATCGTAGTTGGGCAGAAGCGCCGTTGCAGGCTCGAGCTGTTGTAATTGCGAGAGCAGATTGAGCGCTTGGTTATAGTTGACGTCAATGTTATCTAACGCGGAGTTTGCAAAAAGCTCATCTCCAAAATCTTCGATAATGAGAAAGCCGTTATCGGTATCAGCGAATAATATCGAGGGTGTACGGATGCCTCGGCGCGAAAGCGTTTGTGCGATGGCGATAAATTGAAGAGAGTTTTCCGTTGCTGGTGGGGCGTCAACCGCTAATAACGACGAAAATTTACCGCTCATTGCGCCTGTGGGAGCGAATCGATAATAGCGTCTGAAGCCCGCGTCACCGCTAAGTGGCTTGAGTGATAAAGGTGATGTAGAGCGTAAGACGTGACTCGCCCAGGCTTGAAGTGCGATAAGACGTTCATTATTGGAAGAATTGGCTAGACTGGACATAACAACTCGAAATAGGGTTAACCAGCACATGGCTGGAGATAATAGCGCGAGGAGAGCGCTATTGTACGTGAACATATCGGGAGAATTCATTCCCTGTTATGACTCGATGCAGTAGAATCTGCGCAATTTTTAACTTAAAAAACATTTGCTCACCGAGTACATCTTGAATCGAGATGTGACGCACTTGCAAGAAACCAAGGAATACGAGTGAAATTGCAGCCTTCAATTTTATCAGTCATGGTGCGCCGGTTGAGTGTGCCCTCCATCCGTTTTCTGCCGAGCGTTTATTTGGCAATGATGATTCCTGCTGCTGTCGCCGGTCAATCTGAACAGTCAGCAGCGTCTAAATTGGATTGGATTCCTGTTGAGCAACTCACGCCGGAACAGCGCGCCAATATTCCAACCGCTTGCTGCGGCGCTTACATTGCGCCCGAGCGTACCGATGAAGAAGCTGACTTAGAGCCGGAAGAGGCTAATTTATTCGGCTCGGCGGATTCATCCGAGTCCGACCTTCAATCGTCAATGATCTTGCGTGATAACGTCGTGTTACGCCAAGGCAGCCGCTCAATATCGACCGACCTTTTCAAACTTAATCAAGAAACCTCCGATGCTGAACTGGTAGGCAACATTGAGATGCGCGAGCCAGGTATGCTGGTTCGGGCCGAGCATGCTGCGCTGAATATTCAGAACGGCGAAGGTAAGTTAACTGACGCTGAGTTTGTCATGTATGAAACTCGTGTGCGCGGTAAAGCCGAGAGTTTAGAAAAATTTAAAAATAACGTCGTAGTGTTGAATGGCGGCATGGTGACTGGGTGTGAGCCTGGCGACAATACTTGGTCGATTCACGGTAAAAGTATCGAGGTCCATAACGATGAGCGTTATGGCGTTGCCAAACACATGCGTTTGAACATTAAAGATGTTCCCGTTTTCTATTTTCCTTACGTACGGTTTCCTGTTGGACCGGATCGTTTAAGTGGTTTCTTATTTCCCTCGTTGAGCCTAAACAGTGATGGAATCGATGACATCAGGGTGCCGTTTTATTGGAATATTGCGCCCAACATGGACATGATCATCACCCCTCGCTACATGGAAGAGCGCGGTTATCTTTTGTATAACGAGTTTAGGCACATGTCTCGTAATTTCTATACAGAGATAGAGGGAAGCTATTTATTTGACGACCAAACTGGTCTTGTTAAACGTGAACGCGATAATGAGCCTGAAGCTCTGGATTATTACGATCGTTTGTATGCCTACAAGGGCGAGTCGCGTTGGCAATATCACATTGCTCAAAAGGGTGGGCTAGGTAAACGGTGGCGTACTGAAATTGATTATGCTGACGTCAGTGATATTGATTATGTTCGCGATGTTGATCGTGGCTCGGTTGATCTTCATCGATCACCCTATCTTCGGCAAAAAGTGGCGACTAGCTATCGCACCGATAATTGGGCCCTCAGTGCCTACGCCCAAGAGCTTATGTTGCTTAATGGCAGCCAGGTCATGTACAGCGAGATGCCTCGCGTGAATGCAGACGGTAATTATCGTGTTGGGGATTGGGTAGTTGACCTGAAAAACGAGTACGTTCGCTTCGATCTTAACAGCTATTACGAAGAAGATGAAAAGACTTCAAAGGCTAACATTATCCTAGGAGAGCGATTCTCTACCAACTATAACGTCGGCTTAGACAAAGAATACACCGCCGGGTTTATTCGCCCTCGTGTGGGGGTGAAAACACTGAGTTTTAAACTCGATGATGTCAATATGACGCAAGCCATTGAGACGGATCTTACTTATGTGACGCCACAGGCGTCGCTCGATGCTGGGTTGTTTTTTGAGCGCGAGCTATTTCAGTTCGATCAGCACTATACCCAAACACTTGAGCCGCGCTTATTTTATCTGTGGCGTGATTACGAAGATCAATCAGACCTTCAACAGCCCTACGCTAATGGGCGGCCAGTGAATTTCGACACGTCGATTTTAACGCTAAGTTACCAACAGCTATTTAGAGATTCGCGCTTTGCTGGTGGAGATCGACTTGATGACACCAACCAAATCACCATCGGCTTGGCTAGTCGCTTTATCGAAAACTCAACGGGCATCGAGCGATTGAGAGTGGGTGTCGGCCAGATTATTTATTTTAATGATCGTGATGTGTCTTTATATCATTGGGACCCAGAGGTAGGCGGGACCATCGAGGAGGATCGTCTCAACTCTTCGCAAAAACAGGCGCGCGATGAATACCGGCGCAATCGTGATACCACATCAATGTTGGCCGGTTATATAGGCGGCCAAATTGGCGATCATTTTACCTTCTCTAATGACATTACTGTCGACCCACAGGACTCAAAACTTCATACGTTAAGTACTACCTTGCGATATATGGATGATGAATATCGCATTGTGAACTTAGGTTATAGGTACAGTCTTGATCGACAATCACTATCGCCTCTCGATGGCGATAGACAGATGAGTACCAGCGAGCTTAACCAAATTGATTTTTCCACTATATGGCCAGTGAGTGATCAGTGGGCGGCCATTGCCCGAATTAATTATGATATTAACTACGATGCTTATTTAGATACATTTGTCGGCTTGGAGTATGATGACTGCTGCTACCGAGTAAGGCTGATGGCGCGGCGCTGGGTAGATTACGACCTCAGTGGCAATATGCTTGAAGAGCTGAGCAGCAGTGACTACGACCGTGGCGTATTTTTAGAGCTGCAGCTGAAGGGTATAGGAACTATCAGCCGTAAGATCGGTCGATTACTCGATAAGGCCGTCTATGGCTATTCAGACCGAGAAGCCTCTTTGCAATAAGGTGTTTTTGCACAATAACAATTTCGCGATACGAGATAGATGAATGAGTGAAAAATCAAAGCTGTTGACCTTACCCAAAGCAATAAAATTGGGTTTAGTGGGTCTGATGATGGGTGTTGCTTCTTGGTCGTATGCTCAGTCATCGGCAGTCGCTTTAGATCGTATAGTCGCCATTGTTGACGAAGATGTTGTGCTTGAATCTGAGTTTAATGAGCGTAAGCAAGCTATTTTGGCTAGGTTGCAGGGGCAATACCAAAACTTGCCTCCCGAAAATGTGCTGAATAAGCAGATTCTTGAGCAATTGATTATCGAGCGAATTGAACTTGGTTTAGCTAAACGTTATGAGATTGAACCTACAGAGGCGGAGCTTGATCAGGCGATTGCCCGAATTGCTCAAAATAATCGAATCACTCCCGCACAACTGGAAGAGAGTTTGTCGCAACAAGGTATGACGATGGCGGGATTGCGCCAGCAAATACGTCGCGATTTGACTATCAATCAGTTACAACAGGCCGTTGTTAACAGTCGAATTAAAATCACCGATCAAGATATCGACAATTTCTTAGCTTCGACAGATGGTAAGTTCGCCACGTCGCCGGATTTTCGCGTCGGACATATTTTGATAGCACTGCCGTCGTCAGCAGGTCCCAGCGAAATTGAAGAGTTAGAACAGAAAGCGCAGAGCATTTATAAGCAGATCAAAGAGGGTGCTGATTTTTCGCAAATGGCGATTGCACATTCTCAGGATCAGGCTGCATTGAACGGTGGTGACTTGGGGTGGCGAAAATTAGCGCAGCTTCCAGAGTTGTTCGCGCAGCGTTTAGTTGATCTTCCCGTGGGTGAGGTCTCTGAGCCATTTAGGAGTGATGCCGGCTTCCATATGCTTAAAAATCTTGAGCAGCGCGGTGGCGGAGCCACGATGATTCAAGAGACAAAAGCGCGCCACATATTGGTGAAAACATCTGAAATCATGGATGATCGCCAAGCGCGCGAAAAGCTATTGGCCTTGCGCGAGCGAATTTTGAAAGGTGATGATTTTGCTGCACTTGCCCGTGAGCACTCAGAAGATACTGGTTCAATGTTAGCTGGCGGCGATTTAGGGTGGGCGACCCCGGGAATGTTCGTTCCTGAGTTTGAGGAAACTATGACAAAGTCGGCGATTAATGAAATCAGTATGCCGTTCAAGAGTCAGTTTGGTTGGCACATTATGCAGGTTGTTGAGCGCCGCAATACCGATATGAGCGATAGGGTTAAACGCAATCAGGCAGCAAATGCTATTCGTTCGCGTCGATTTGATGAAGAGTTTCAATTATGGCTTACTCAAATCCGTGAAGACGCTTATGTTGAAATCAAATTACCAGGGCTTGAAAACAAGCCCGCACCTAAAAAATCGTCTGACGGTGAATCGTCTTCAAATAAGGAAGACTGATATCGAAAGTGCGGTAACAATAAATCGTACCTTGTGTACTGATGCAGTGTAAAATTACTTGCAAGTGCCATGAACGGCCAAGATTGATGAATTCGATCTTGGCCGTTTTGTTTTTAATGGAGAAGAACGATGAATCAGCCATTTCGATTAGCGGTGACACCAGGGGAGCCTGCGGGAATAGGCCCTGATTTAATACTCAAGCTCGCCCAATCTCAACAAAAGCACCAGTTAATCGCCATTGCTGATCCCGCCATGCTAGAGGCGCGGGCTCACATACTAGATTTGAAGGTCAAGCTTATCGAATTCGATCCAGAAAACGTCGATATATCGGCTCCCGGCGAGCTTCTCGTATGCCCTGTTTCTTTGGCTCAGCCTGCTGTCCCTGGTCAACTTAACCGTAATAATGCGCATTATATTTTGCGCACTTTGGATGCGGCCATCGACGGCTGCCGCACTGGTTTGTTTGATGCGCTCGTTACTGGGCCTGTGCAAAAAAGCATCATTAATGATGCGGGAATTATTTTCAGCGGACACACTGAATACCTTGCCGAAAAAACGCAAACCTCAAAAGTTGTCATGATGCTGGCGACTGAAGGATTGCGAGTGGCCCTGGCGACTACTCATTTGCCCTTAAAAGATGTGAGTGCAGCTATTACGCAAGATGAACTTTCCCAAATAATTACTATTTTGCATCGAGACCTCATAACTCAGTTTGGTATCGGTGCGCCTAAAATTCTCGTGTGTGGGTTAAATCCCCATGCGGGTGAAGGAGGTCACATGGGAATGGAAGAGATCGACGTTATTGAGCCCGTCCTTGAACGTTTTCGTAATCAGGGCATGAATTTGATAGGACCGTTGCCGGCGGATACATTATTTACACCAAAATATCTCGATACCGCTGACGCGGTACTCGCGATGTACCACGACCAAGGCTTGCCCGTTTTAAAATTTAAAGGGTTTGGTGAGGCTGTGAATATCACCTTAGGTTTGCCGATCATTCGCACCTCGGTCGATCACGGGACGGCCTTGGACTTGGCGGGAACAGGAAAGGCCAATACCGGCAGCTTGCAAACTGCACTTGATTACGCCGCGAATATGATCGCGGCGAAGCGAATCGCACACCCCATTTAAGCGATATGACTCTATGAAAAAAATCTTAAATCATGAAGGCCAACATAAAGCGCGTAAACGTTTTGGCCAAAACTTCTTAATCGATCACGGAATCATTAACGGAATTGTCCGGGCGGTACACCCCAAGAAAGATGATCAGATTGTTGAAATTGGTCCTGGAAAAGGTGCGATTACCGAGCTGCTTGCCGCTGAGTGCGACAATCTCAGTGTTATCGAATTAGATCGGGACTTGGTGCCTTGGCTTAAAGTTAAATTTGAAAAACATCCTAATTTCAAACTGTTCCAAGCCGACGCCTTGCGTTTTGATTTCAACGATCTCATGGTTGATGACCAACCCTTGCGAATCGTGGGTAACTTACCTTACAACATTTCTACGCCGTTAATTTTTCATTTGCTCAGTTACGCAGGAAAAGTTAAAGACATGCACTTTATGCTGCAGAAAGAAGTTGTAAAGCGTATGACGGCGCAACCAGGTAGTGGTGCTTACGGGCGGTTGGGCATAATGGTGCAATACTATTGTCAAACAGAAGATTTGTTTGAGGTGCCGCCGACCTCGTTCGATCCACCGCCTAAAGTTGATTCGGCCATCGTTCGACTAGTTCCTCATAAAACATTGCCGTTCGTTGCCAATAATGTGAAGACGCTTGAGTCTTTGGTGAATGCCGCATTCCAGCAGCGTCGGAAAACTTTGCGCAATACCCTAAAGCAGATATTAACGGAAGAGCAGTTAGCTCAAATGCCGGTGGATTTATCTTTGCGACCTGAAAATATTAGCATCGAAGACTACGTCAAAATGAGTAATATTCTAGGAGATTTGACGCTGCCATCGCAGGGGACTGCTGATTAATTATGGCTCTGGATGTTCGAGTATTCCCTAAGGCGACTTTTCTCCCTGTGAAATCAAGCGAGGAAGACAAGCGCTTCGCATTCGCCTATACCATCACTATCGAGAATCTTAGTAACCAAGCGGTTACCCTTAAGACGCGTCGCTGGGAAATTATTGATGCTAATAACGCGGTTCAGTACGTAGAAGGTGCAGGTGTTGTGGGTGAAACACCACGACTAGCGCCAGGTGAGACTTATTCGTATGCCAGTGGCGCCGTGATTGAGACTAAAACAGGAACTATGGAAGGAAGTTATGGCATGGTGACTGACGAGGGCGAGCATTTCGACGTACCTATCCCACTGTTCGCACTTGTCGCGCCGAGTAATTTGCATTAGGAGCAATTATGGCGCGTTACGCAATCGGCGATATTCAAGGGTGTTTCGATTCACTGCAGCTCTTGTTGAAAAAAGTTAATTTTGATTGGCAGCGTGACGAACTTTGGTGCGTCGGTGATTTAATTAATCGCGGACCCAAAAGTGTAGAAACTTTGGAGTTTTTATATTCGCATCGAGATCGAGTTAAAACGGTTTTAGGCAATCACGATCTCCATTTTCTTGCGGTCTACTATGGGGTTCGCGAACCGTCCCCTAGCGACACGCTCAATGAGTTATTGCAGTCGCCCAATGTGCACGAATGGGTAAATTGGCTGCGTCGTCAGCCGCTTTTAATTCGAGACGAGAAATCCGATTTTATTCTCTGTCATGCAGGTGTGGCCCCGATGTGGAGCCCCGAAAAAGCAGTGACTTTGGCTAACGACGTATCGAATATCCTTGCATCAGAATCCGTGAGAGAGTTTCTCGCACACATGTACGGTAACGAGCCTAAAATCTGGAATGATGATTTAGCAGGTTTTGACCGCTATCGCTGCATCACTAATTACTTAACACGGATGCGCTTTTGTAACGAAAAGGGCGAGCTTGACCTTCAAACTAAAGAAAGCGCTAGCGATGCCCCACAGGGGTTTCGGCCCTGGTTCACTTTTTTGCCCAACAATTATCCTCGAATTGTTTTTGGACATTGGGCAGCGCTTAATGGAAAAAGCAGTAATCCGCGCGCGATAGCACTCGACACGGGTTGTGTGTGGGGCGGTAGCCTGACCGCAATTAACCTAGATAGTTGTGAACGCATTAGTTGTGGTTGTCCGGCGAATAGCCCGCTCACAATGACCTCGAGTAAACACACTAACCGTTAAGCGCTATTTACTCTGGCGAAATTTTCTTTTTCACTAAATCATGTGACTTGGTTCACGTCTTGATGTTGCTTAAGTGTCATCAAGGATTCTTCCTAGGCATAATCGCGCCGCCTTTTGGGCATGGAAACTAGCAAATTCTCAATTGCCGAATATCGCGCGATTACGAGATTAGGATGATAGACAATAAATGGAGATCGTTGTGAAAAAGTCAGTATTAGGTTTGGTCGTAGCAAGTGCTTTTTTGGCATCGAATGTTTTGGCGAACGATTCATACCGCTTTGAAGCGGGATTATCATATACAGAAATCGAATCGTTTGATGCGATTGCTGTCGAAGGTACTTATTATTTCTCAGATGTTGCAGTGAGCTCATTGCCGCGTTCTGAGGCGGCATTTTATCAACATAAAAGTTATGTTCAGCTAGGTTACGCAAGTGCCGATGGCGATGTTGATGCTCTCACAGCGCAAGCTCGCGTGTTCATTCCAAATTCTATGTTTATGTTGGGTGCAGGCCTAACTCGCGTCGATGCTAATGGCTTCGACGATACCTTATGGAATGCAAGTCTTGGTCTGGCTTTGGCGCCAGGTTTACTGGTTTGGACAGAATTTGAAGAAGACCTCGACTACGATGATGCGATTAACGTTCATGCGAAATACGTTAAGCCGCTCGATAACGGCACAGCATATAATCTTGAAGGCTACGTTGTTAAATACGATCACGGCAATGAATTTAATTTTGGTGGCGACTACTTCTTTGACCAAAATTTAAGTTTAGGCGCTTTGGCTACTGTCTACGATTTTGACGAAGACGATTTTACTGGCTACGAGATTCGCGCTAGAAATTTCTTCACCAATCAATTCAGCATGGGCTTAGCATATACCAATGTTGATAGTGCTGATGGGTTTTATATTGACGCACGTTTGCGTTTCTAATTATTCGTATTGCAATCATACGGATAAATAAAAAAGGGAGCAGAAGCTCCCTTTTTTATTTAGAAGTTGCTGATGTAGGGACTTGAGATAAGTATGAATCATAAGTGAGATATTTAGTGGGATATTGAGGGATGTGCAGGGATGGAGTGGGATGAAATGAGGAAATTTGTTTCATTGTGGGCAAACGCCCTAATCAGGGCGAATTGAACATGTCCGACTGATTTTGGGCGATTATTTGAGCTCTGATGCGTTTGTGGATGCGATAAACTGAGCGCTCAGAGATATCGAATTGGGTGGCCACTTCAGGGAAATTCCTGCCATTACACGCCTCATATATCGCTAGTGCTCGATCTTGTGATTTGTGCGCATAGTCCTTAGGAATGTAGAGCTGTTGTCCGCCATAGTTAGAAACGACTTTGGCGGACACTTCTGCAGCTGCGATCTCCGCCTTAGACTCATCAATGTTAAGCTCTTTAAGTGTTGCTGTAACCTGAGCTGCCAGATCATCCAAGAAGCCATCACGGCGCTGCTCCATCACCGAATTCATACTATTCACTCCTATCGATTACCCCAGCTTTTCAGTGACTCAATGACCCTAGATGCCTGACCTCGGTCTAGCCACTGCAATTGTTCTATGCCAGTGACTCGTCGAACATAACTTGTTAATGCAGATTCGGAGGAGTCCCTCACTCTTCCTTCTTTATACAAGGTGAGCCACAAATGTCGTATTAGTCGGCTTTGGGGGTCATCTGCTAAGGTCAGTGCAGGTTTGGGCGATTTTGGAACAACCTTAAACCCCTTCTTTTTAAGTGCTTCCAAAACGAGTGTCAGTTTTGGAATGCTGAGTTGAGCAGAGCTTGTAGCCCCTTCCAAACCCTGCATATTGGCTAGCATTGCCCGATAATCATCGTCTTGAATCTGCAATTCACGGCGAGCTACATGAATTAATTTAATTAACCGCTTGCGCTGAGCAACTTGATCAACCTTCGTCATAGCCAATTTCACCCGTATTTGCCGATTTAGATGCAGCCCAAGAGCGGTCAACAAGTTGTTGAGCAATGGCAACATCTTTACTTTTTTGAGTGCCTACTGATTTTGCTTTGTAGCGCACATGCTCAATAAAGCGCGTATTCCAATTGCTTGCCCAATCCCCCCGATCTGACCAATACAAAATAAATGCCGACAAATGAGACATTGCAAACTCATACGTAATGCCTTCTTTAGCCAAGATAGAAAATGCTCGCTCTTGGGGCTGCCACTCATTAAACATGAAGTGGCAGTTTCGCTGTTTGGCATCATGAATTTGTTTGTAGCGATACTCGCGTACAACATGCTTCATGAATTTTGCGTTCCAGCCAAAATGTGATTCACCACGCTCACTCCAATACAACTTAAACTCGTACACTTGGCCGGCAGAGAATTCACGAGGAATATTGTTTTGTTCCAGTATTGCTAGAACCTCATCACTGGGTGACCAGTTGGTTTGCAATGCTGCCTTCATATAGCACCTCGCTTACGTGGAATCCCTCGCCTTTGTTCATCGTCTGCAATAACAGCACAATCAATGCACAAGCTAATACCGAGTAGTAACCGACGGCGCTCAGGGTGAATTTCATCTCCGCATTCAACGCAATCAATCACCTCGATTGGATTTAGCTGAGGGCGATTTGCTAAGGCACGAGCTAAGGTTTCTGCAACTAAATCATTTGCTAAATCTGCACAGTCGGCCACATCACACCCCCGCAATATCTAATGAGATTTGTCGGTATTGATCGGTGTTGCCAATACGTTCGTACAATCTCAGATACGTCACCGTTGAGAGCACGCGAATGCTATCGGTGATGATGTCCATTGCTTGCTTCCAGCGCACATCGTCAATCTCATGGCTACGTAAATCGAGTACGCGGCTTACGCTGATTTCACCGGATTTATTACGACGAAACGCACGCTCAGCGATAACAATCAGTCCGCGAGGCACGCCTGGGCGACCACTCCAATCTTCTAGGCACTCAATGATTAATTGTTTAGCCGCGAGCAGCCTTTCATCAAACGTCATGTAGTCGTGTTTGGCTCGCATCACCTTAAACTTGCCGTCGAAACTGGTGAGCTGAACATTGCCCTTTTTACCGCCGAGCACCACGTTGTATTCGGCTGCACTCAATGTCACAAAGGCATCAATCTCAGATAAAGCATCATTTTTTAGTGCCACTAACTGCTCATTAAGCGTTTGAGCCTTAGTAATAATGTTCTTAACTGTTTCATCGCGTAAGAGATCAATCTGCTTGATAGACTCCATCCGGCGCAGTGCGCCGGTAGAGTCTTCCATGTAACCGTCTGGAATAGTGCTCATCAAATCAACTCCTTTCTAGCTGCTGTGTGAGAAGCTTCTCTGCGTTTGCGGACTCTTCTAAAATGACTCGCAAAGCAGATCGGGCCTCATGCCAATTATTTTTATCGGTAGCACGGTTAAAACGCGCAAACTGTGCTTGTATCTGGTTTTGAACCGCAACAATGTCACTAGTGAAGTTGCACATGTGCGCCTCCTTTTGCCAAATAAAAAGGCTCAAACCACATCACAGCGACTCCATGTAACGAAATACTTTTTGTTATAAAACGACCCGTCACATCATTAATCACACCGCGATCAATCCCGTGAAATTGTTTTAATCGGGGTGAGTACTTAACAAAAACTTGAGAGTAAGATTCGGTCACGCAAACTTTTTCAATGCAAAGCTGATTCTTTTCTAGCTCTGTAATACAACGCGTGAGACCGCTGACTTGCTTTAAAAGAGTGGAAGGCATCACATCACCTCATCAATGATTGCAGCATCAATAACGGGCTGACCAATGTTCGAGGCAATATTCATTGCCGCTAACATAAAGTTGCCAATTGCTAAAGGATAAAGTTGGCTCGCACCACTTTTAGAAACCAAACGCGCCGCGATTTGATTAATACCGTCGCGATTGATTACGTCATCCAGAGACTTATTAATTCGAGCGAAGCGATACCTTAAAAACTCTTCTAGTAACTCAGGTCGAAGGGGCTGCAATCGAACAACCTCGCACCGTTGAACTACTTCTCTCACTTCGGCATTACGTTCACTGAGCTTGGTCATAAGTTCGGGCTGTCCGATTAAAATCACGCTGATCAATGAGGTGAATCCATCTTTAAGTTCTAAAATTCGCTTCAAATGACGCAGGCTAGTAATAGGCATCGCGTGGGCTTCTTCGATGATCAAACAGTTGCTGTAACCACTGCGATGTGAATCCAATAGCGCGTTATGAATTTGGCGAAAACGTGCCTCTGGGCTAATTCTTACGGGTGAATTGGGGGCGAGAGTTCGCAAGATAGATTCCGCCACATGCGCACTTTTTAACATAGTGCCTTTGTGGTCTGTTTCTTCTGCGGCTAAGACATATGGCTTTATGAGTGTGATCGGTAGCGCTTCCGTTTTGATGCGTTGCTCTAGGTCTATCGCCACTGTTGATTTACCACTGCCGCTCTCACCAACAACAGCCAAGAATCCACCATGCTTTGCGGTGTTAAACATGCATTCACGTACATAACGAATGTCGGAGCTAACCCACATGTCATCAGCGCAGTTAAGATCGGAAAACGGGTTTCTTACCAAGCCAAAATGTTGCTTGGCATTTGGGGTTAAGCTTTGGCGACGCAGTAACATATGTTCATCCTCATAGGAGTTGTTATCGGTTGGTTTTATTGCCTTGGGTATGGTTTGCAAATGTTTCATAGGCTCGTTTTTAACGATCTCGAAAACTGCATCATTAGCGACGTTATACGGCTGTAGAAAAGTTAAAATTTTCTCGCGTAACGTTTTTGCTTTGACTTCCGTCTTAGGCCAAAGCCCATGATTTAAAAGCTGAGCCACTGTTGCATCACTCACATCACAGTGAATGGCCAAATTTGTTTGAAGCAGCCCCAATTCATTTAGGGTTTTCTTAAGTGCAAGCATCTTTAACTCCGGATTTAACGATAAGCCTCGGCTTATTTAATTAAACGCAGCGGCGCTACAGGCGCTTGCTGCAACTGTTGAGCAATACTGCTCAATTCTTCCTCTGGTACACCGTTTGGGTAACGCTGTTGCAACCACTCGAAATGATTGCGACCGTTCCAGAATCTTTCGGGGTGCTCCGCTAATTTTTTTGCGGCTGCCGCAACAGTCAGCGGTTTGAACTCGATGCGCGGAGCAAGCAAATCACTTTCTGTTCCACGCTTCGGCAGGTACTCAACCAGTTCGGTCTCGTGAATATTTTTCATGGGGTCAATATGGCCAGCGAATGGAGTCTTTTTGGCCTTGCGGTTTTTCTTGGCATCTTCATCAGTTGCAGCATTCATTACCAAGCGTTCGATAGCCTTACGATTGGTGTCGATGGTTGAATCCGCATGGCGCTTGTACTCTTCACCAAAAACTGGGGCGTCGATTGGGAATCCAAAATCGTCTTTAGGGATTGCTTCCAATACGTAAATGATTTTTTTACCATCTGAATCCACAGTGATTAATTGAATGCTGTCATCCTCACGCCATGGGTTCATCGTCACCATAACTTTCTCTTTTACGCTAACGTCTGGCACTGTTTTAAGGCTGTACTCTTTGCCCTTAAAATCAATCGTCAACTGCGCAGAAACCACTCGCGATTCCGGTGCGGAATAACTCAACTCGCGCAACACATTGGCTGCAGGTGCAATGATTAATTGCGATTCGGTTATACGCGCCCACGCCGAGTAACGCGTTTCTTTGGTTCGGGTGTGAACTTGTGTGGAGTTGAACCAACGCATCCATGCCGCACCACTCTCATTTAATTCGTCGAGGCACGTGGGAGGATTGGCCATCATTTTTATACGGTGTTCAAACTCGCACTCAACAATGTCGTTCGCCTTTTCAACTTGGCCTTTTGCCCAAGGCTGGCCCGGTTGGTTAATCTGCAATGTGATGTTCAAAGCTTCGCAGAGGTTCTTAAAAACTGCGCCGGTGTTTGCACTGCCTGGGTCGACCATCACCATGCGCGGAATGCCGTGCACAGGATCTTTGATGTGACGTTTTTGCGTTGCCAAAATAAAGCTGTCGACCAAGTTCTTTCCGGTTTCGGCACCCGGTACGTAATGCACAAAAATCCAGCCGCTCGCATGATCAGTAATCACGTAGCGCCATACGCGCTCTTTTTCGACACGCACAATATTTTCGGGTTTGTTTTTGTAGAATTCTTTCTCGCTCATCACCTGTAATGCTTCGCCTTTTTTACTCGGCAAGTAATACAAAACACACAGCGACGGGTCGATCTGCCATACATGGTTTGGGTGCAGGCTGGCCATAGTTTGCTTGGCTGCTGGACGTGTTATTTGCTCTGGGTGCAGGCGAAACGCATAGAGTGCGCGGGTTACGGCATCAATACTCATCGGGCGCACTTCGCCTGTATTTTTATCAACTGTTTCGGCACGGATTAATCCGTTGGATCGCAAAACCTCTAATGCAGTTTTAATGCTGGCAAGTCGCTTTTCATTTTTACGCGCGCTTTCTAAAATGTAAGCGCTAATAATTTTGGCTTCATCAAATGTGAGCTGGCTGGTGCCTGCATCGCAGCGTTGTTTACGCGTTTTCACAATGACCACCTCTTTTAATTTTCGATGCAGGGTTGCAACCGACATCCCCATCTGTTTGGCCGCTTGCTGATAAACGGCATTCTTTTGTCCGTAGCCCGCTGCCTCGGCGGCGCGGGCAACGGACTGTAGAGCCTCTATCATGGCGGGGTTCATTACTCGGCGTTCTCCCACTCAAGGCCTTGGCCACCAAACTCATCGCGCAACACTTTCACGGCGTCTTGCAGCATTTGAATTTGGGCGTTAATGAATGATTGGTGGTTGTCACCGCTGTGGTCGACGAGCTTTTGCAAGGCGTTGTAAAAGTTGGTGCGGATTTCTTCGTCAATGCCGGTTTGCTGTGCGGCGATTTCTGAGCAGAGTTTTTTTACATGCTCATCAGCGGGTAACTTCTGCAATAACATTGCTTTTTCTTGTAATTGGTTAATGCGTGCGTGGTTGTCTTTTGCTACCGCATCCTTTGTTTCAATGTCGGCTTTGGCTTCTTCTAATTGCTTAGTGAGCGCGTCCTTTTCTTTGGCGTGTTTGGCAATAACTTCTTCAGCCAAATCTAAAAAGGTTTCTTTATCGCCCGTTTTAGCGGCTTCAATCAGTGCTGATTTTTCGTCTTCGGGTAAGCGGCGGTATTGACGCATTTCGCGGTAGCCAATGCCCATGCGATTCATGCTCTCTAAGGCTTCTTCGCCAAACTCACGCAAGTTTTGTAGATCCGTATCGACCTTATCTTTCGAGTAGCCGAGTAGCTGACAAAACTCCTCCCATGAGCCAGTTAATGCCGAACCGTCCGGCGCCTGCTTGCCAGCTAACGCCTTGTAAAGCTTGTTTTCTTTGACAAATGCTAGTTTTGAAAGCCGAACGGTTCGGCTAAATTTAGAAATGGCATCCGCCATTTGAGCTTGGCCGAGTAATTGGTTTACAAGGTCGCGCTCTTCACTGTGAGCGCTTTGTAACGACGCCACAGTGTTTTGATTTTGCGTTAGCACATCAGCTACTTCGGGTGATAACTCTGCGGGTACATCAATATTTTTATTTAATGCTTTACGAGCCATGGTTTATTCCTGCGTTGTGGTTAAGTTAATTACGTGCACCGGCTTGCACACGTTGTTGTAATTGGTCGATGTGCATTTGTGCACGGCTCATTTCGTTAGCGTGGGCTGTTGCGATTTGCAGCATCATTACGCTGTGAGCAAATAGGCCACTGTCTAACCGCGTCGCTAAACCTGATTCGATTAACGTGTTGAGGCAGCGATTGATCGTGCTCGGGCTTTCGCCTAGTGCTTTGGCCAACTGGCCATTGCTTAATCCTGTTAATGAATGCCCCCTCAGTGCCTTCAACACCTCTAAAACTTTTGCGCCACTTTCTGTGGTGCGGCCTTTGTCTGTACTCATGCCGCCACCGTCTGTAAAAATTGGTTTAGTTTTTCCATTGTCGGTGCATCAATGTGGATACTCGTATTTGCATCCAGCTCTAAAACAAAGGGGCTCTCGTGATGAGTTTCATCCAGTGTGAGAATCGCTTTTTGTGCGACGATACAAATTGCGGTATCAGTAGACTCAAGCGCGAAGTGAGTACCGGACATCGCAAGTGCGGTCAGCGTCCAGGTCATGCCTTTCACGTCTTTAAACGCATGTGGTTGGTTAATCATTGCTTTCTCCTAAGTCCAGCTGCGGCTGGTTGTGTTGCTCCACGTTGCCCCGGTGCCATGCCAGGTTTTCCAGGGCGTTGTTAACGGCGGCCAGCGTTGCTTCCACTTCGGCCTTACCGCTGTAAAAATCCATCAGTGCACTCACTGTGCTGTGCAGGTTTTCTTGCAGTGTTGAAACATCTTTTGCGTTTGCCTTGCGGCCACTGGGTACCGCGATTAACAACTTGCCGCTTGTGCCAGCGAGCCAGCGCGTTACAAAATCAATTCCGCAGGCGGCCTCGTACGCGGGTATTGCCACCGCAGGAATGCGGCCTGTTTGCATCCACTTGTACAGCGTCCAGTGATCCGCCTCACCCATACGCTCCGCAATGCGCTCAACGCTCAGGTTGTCCTTCTCCCGCGCGTAGTCCTTACACAGCTCCAACGCATTGCGCAGGCTGGTTGGCTGGGTGCGCTTCCAATTCCTGCGAGTCATTGGAAAGCACCTGCAACCAATGCTTTTGCCGCTTCCAAACAAAAACCGTTTTTGCAGCTATGCAGTGCGGCGCTGTTCTGGATAATGGGCAGCAGTGATTCCACAAATAGGAGACCCAACATGGCATTGACGAAAGAAGACATGGCTCAAATCACCGACCTGATGCGCACTGAAACCAAGCAGCTACGCGACGAAATAAACCGCCTAGACGACTGGGCGAACGGGTTGTATGCGGCGCTACATGACGTGGTGAATGAAGTTGCTCTGAGCAGCCCTGAGATTGCGAAACGTTTGGCTGCAAGATGGAGCAAGGTTGCGGCTGAGTTTGATCAGCTAGAGGCTGATCCACAGATGGAGTCTGAGGACTCGCCAGATCTGCTTGAGGCGCGCAAGGTGCTTTACCGGATGCTTGTGATTGCAGGATCTCTTCCAGCTGCCGATCACTAAGCAATACCTTCCCGTTACGGCGGGTGCAGGCTGCGCGTAATTCAGCGAGGCGCGCATCAATCACAGGGGCCTCATTAGGAAAGCCAAAGTCATTCCGAGTGACCCCGAAGTGGCCGGTAGCTGGAAACTCAAGCGTTTTTCCTGCAAACTCTCGCACAAGATCAGCTGCGTTTTCAGTGCCAACCAGTGCCACTAAACGACCTAAAAACTGAGTAAATGGGCTCATGGCTGTTATCCTTAGGCCGCTTGGGATTCGTCGGACTTCATGCCCAAGGCAACAGCGATATCGTGTGCCTTACCGTAATGAGCTTTATCGAAGCCATTGAGAACGCGGTATACCGCGCCGCGTGTGTAGCCGTTCTCTTTGGCCCATTGAGTGACCGTCTTACCGGCGGCGCGAAAGCGAGCTTTAACTTGCTCACCTGTCAGTAACTTCGCCATGGCAGTGGCTCCTTTGGTTGCTGATAGATAATTGAGAGATGTTTGTGTTTTGTTGAGGTGATTATTGAGCACGTTTGTGCTCATGTCAACATCTTGTGGGGGTATTTGTGCATATTTTTGAGCGAATTAGAGAGGAGCGCGAACGCCTTGGGTTTACTCAAGACGCGTTTGGTGCCATCGGAGGTGTTTCTAGGCGTGCCCAATCGAATTACGAAAGTGGTGAAAGATCGCCTGATTTAAACTACTTGGCCGCCATTGAGCGTGTGGGCGTAGATGTTTTATTT
This sequence comes from Cellvibrio sp., assembly GCA_051885175.1. Taxonomy (GTDB): domain Bacteria; phylum Pseudomonadota; class Gammaproteobacteria; order Pseudomonadales; family Cellvibrionaceae; genus Cellvibrio. The sequence continues at coordinate 37,806 of JBJEWS010000004.1, read as the reverse complement.
GTGATTACGGGCAAACGTGCAGAAGCCACAATTTCAGGTGAGGAAGAATTGCTGTTAAAGGGGTTCCGCCAAATGGATGCGGAAACTAAGAGACGTACATTGGCAATGGTTTACAGCGGCACTCCACCGCCACCGCCCAATACGAAGATAATCGCCATTCATGGACAGGCGGCAAATGGGAATATTACAAATGATTTTGGTGGGAAATAATTGATATAAAAATAAGGTTAGTAACCGTGAGCGGTAATAATAATTACAAGGGTGCGGATTTGGGTAATACATCAATTGTTGCGATACATGGACAGGCAGCTGGCCAAAATATTGAAAACCATTTTCATCACAAAGTTCAACCTGAAGCAGATGAGCAGGCGTTTTTCGAGCTTACGGGACTTCGGACTTCAGCTCCCGAGAGAATCGCCTATCGTCTAATTCTCTCGCTTAATATTAATACAAAGCAATTGAAACCATTGATTGATGGTTTTCATGTTGCTTATTGCGTTAGCGGAAAATTGATTGTTAGGCCAAATAAAATTGCCTTCGCAGCATCTATCGCGAAAATACTATTCCTGATGATCGTTGCTTATATTGGGGGCAGCTTTTTGGTAGCTCTTTCCATGTATCCAAAAATAGAGTGGTGGCAAATTCTTATCGTCATTGGAAGTTTTTTTGGATTCTATGGCTTTCTTATCAATAGATTGAAAAAATATTATTTCAGAGAGTTTGCCATATATTTCAAGGCCAAATACCTCCATGGGGAAGTGGACAAGCTCAATAATGAGCTTATGAAAAAGTTTAATTGATCAACGTGTCCTGAATCACGAGCGATAGTTTCGTGACTGCATTAGCTATCCAGCTGCCGTAACAACGACGATTTAGGCTAGCAAGCAGTAGAAAGCACACAAGGATTGTTAAGAAGCAGACACGATGCAACAAATGAAGATTAATGCTGTATCGAAAACGCCAATGTTGGCGCTTTTGTTGAAAATGAAGCCCACTCGTTAATACCAAGAAGGAGCGAAACGGAAACGTAATGAGTGACACCGCTATGGAAATTTATCAATTGGCATGGGATATATCAGCCTCTTTGTACTCACTGCCTTATCAAGCCCCATCAGATGTGTCCAAAACAGTCAGGGCTGATGATGAGCTCATGACGATTATCTCAGGTGCCTACAGGACGACCATAAATGAGTGTGGCGAGCGTTGCCAAACTACTATAAGTGCAGCAGAAAGAATTCGGTTACAAAATATATTTAAATTAAAAATCTATCAGCTACTAAGTGAATGTTTAAAACAAAACCCGCATTTTGCACCAGCTTTTCTCTTGTACACTCAAGTGGCTGAATTCAACTCAAGGGCGCCAGATAGAGAAAATATTATCGCTATTTATGAGATTTTTTTGCCATTGGTCGATTCCGTTGTGAAGGGCTCTCTTGGTTATGAATACATTCAGAGCGATATAAACAAAAGAGGTTTTTTTGGCAATTTTTACAATAAAGTTGAGCGACACACTGCTGATTTTTATTGTGCTCTTGCTGAGCTTTATATCAAGGATGGAAGAATAAAGGAGGCAAAGTCTGTATTTCAAAAGGCAAATAAGGCCTGCCCGCAGATTTATGGGAAAGGGAAAGACAGGATATATCCGTTTTGATCAACTTCTTAATGCTGCTCGATGAACTGGCACAAAGTTTCGTAGTGGAGAAATAGCATGGAATTAAATCTTTCTGATTTAACAGTTCTCATCGAGTTAACGCAAAAAGAGCTTAATGAGCTCAAGCATGTTGTGGACAATACGGATGATGAACAATTGGCTGAGGATTGTGCTATTTGTTTGGTGCAAGTCGGCAATGCGGCAGGAAAGCTGAAAAGCCTCTATGAAAGCCTCTGGACGCCCGATTCCAATTACGGCAGTTATGAGGACTTAATAGAATCAACAAGTCAAAACTAGTAGTTTAAGAAAACATCTTAAAGGATTACAGAGTGAAAACAGAAGAGCGAATTGAAATGTGGGGGATGATTATTTTCTTACTGAGCTTAGTTATCGCCTTTGTATTGACTATTTATGCTGGGTTAGCCACAAAAAAATACAGCTTTGATAGCTGGGGTGAAAACGGTATTCTTTGGGGTTATATATTTTTAGCTATCGCAGCAGTTTTCCAATCCTTTATTTTAAAACTGTTTCTTGATGGAATTGGTGAAAGCATACGCTTAAAACGCAGAGGGTTAGAAAATGTGCCTGATATCGTGTTAAAAAACTGCCCTGCATGCGATGAGCCAATTCGTGAGGCTGCAAAAGTTTGTCGATATTGTCGATGCGTCCTGAAAAAGCCAGAATCTTCCAAACAGCCCACCTAGTAGTCTGCTTATTTTGACCCCTGTCAAAATACAAAAATCTCCCTAACTCTTAATCTGCAACCCTCACAAACGTCTACTAGACAGAGGATTGCAGATGCCACTCTTACACGTAGTTTTCCCGCGTTTTATTGCTTGGATTGTATTTTCCGTTCTTGCGTTTGCTGCGCTTTATCACTTCCATCCTACTCAGTTTGAAGTCGCACTTTATAAGCTCGCGCTCATTGTTATTGCTGCTGTTATTGGCTATTGGCTCGATAGAACGGCATTCCCCTATGCTCGCCCCGATGGCTACTTAAAAGATTTTTGGCAAAAAGGCACGGATGAACCTTTGGGGGCAGCAGATTATGAAGTGGTACAGGGCTATCAAAAGATTTTTGCAGCGGCCATGTTGCGTCGTGCACTCATTATGGCGGCGGTTGTTATTGGCTTCGCGTTGGGGCTGTAATCATGAGCAGCTTCGATAAGAGCATCCGCGCCATTCATCGCCGTCACTTTTTGAAAGATGCCATTACTACACTCTTGCTGCTGATAATTTTGTTGGTGGCTGGTAGTAACACATCGGCTAATCAAATCCCTGCGGCAGCAACCAAGCATCGCGCAACCTTAGTCCGCGTTTCGCACTCGGTTTGGGGGTTAGATGCACCTATCGCAACATTCGCAGCACAAGTGCACCAAGAGAGCCGCTGGAATGTTTACGCGAAATCGCCCGTGGGTGCAGAAGGCCTAACGCAGTTTATGCCATCAACTTCGGAATGGATTGCAGCGGCATACCCCAAGCACTTAGGTAATGCGCAGCCGTACAACCCTGCGTGGTCGTTACGCGCCATGGTGCAATACAACCTTCACTTACATAAAAGAAACCAAGCCCGCAGCCCATGCGACCACTGGGCAATGGTTCTTGCTGCTTACAACGGCGGACAAGGTTGGGTTAACCGCGACAAAAAGCTGGCATCTGCTTCAGGGGCAGACCCGCTGGCTTGGTTTAATTCAGTCGAAAAATTTAATGCAGGAAGATCTTCTGCGAATTTCAAAGAGAACCGCCATTACCCCCGCGTCATTTTATTTAAATGGGAGAGCCTCTATACGAAGGCCGGATGGGGTAATGGGGTTTGTTCGAGCGTTAAATTTTGAGGTTAACCATGCTGCTCAAACAGCTAGCGCCTTGGATTATCGGATGTGCCGTGGTTTGTGCAGCATATTTTATCGGGTACCAAAAAGGCGTGGCTGTTGCCACTCAGAAGAGTTTGGGTGATGAAATTAGTTCGCTAAATAAATCATTAGATGATCTAGCTCAGCAAACTCACGAGGCCAACAAAATCAACCTTCAACTTTCAAAAACAATCAGTGACCGTAAAAAGTCAGATGCAGAATCAACAAAGGTATTTGCCAATGCGCTCGCTGCTACTGCTCATTTTCGTTTCGATTGCGTGTTTGATGACAACGTCATGCAGCAGCTACACCAAGCGGCAGATCGCGCCGACCAAGCCGCAAGCAGCGGTTTTGTTAGTCCCTTGCGCGCCGGTGATTCGTCCACTCAATAACAGTTGCGATGCAGCCGAGCTCGCGCTCAAACAAATGTACGACCTTTACGGAGAGTGTGCGGCTAAGCACTGGGAATTAATCAAAAAACAAAGTGATGGATATGCGCGTAAAAATTAAAAAATGCAGCGACCCATTGTATTGGTACCACGGCTTTATAGGTCGAGAGTTCACGGTGTTATGGATCGATGAAAGCGGGTATTGGACACGAGAGCCTTCGGGTTACACCAACGTAATTAAAGATACTGACGCCGAGGAAATAAATAATGAATATCAATGATCTCGGCTTTTCATTCTCAGACGTGCAATGGCTTCTTAGTGTTGTGATCGGTGTTTATGCGTGGATGGTTCGCCGTGCCAGTGCGAGCAACGCCGAGGTGGTAGCGCTTCGCGAGCGGTTAATCGCACTTGAGGTAGATATGCGCAACATGCCAAGCGAAGCCAGTGTGCGGGAGTTAATCGGCAGGCTTGAGCGCTTAACGGCCTACAACGAAGGCACTAAACAACAATTAGATTCGGTACAGCACAGCGTTAATCGCATTAACGAATTTTTGTTAAATCAGAGGTAAGCCATGAGTTACGCACAATATTTAAAAGAAGACCAGCGCCTCGTGATGTTGCGTACATTAAACGAGATGCCGAGCTATACCGCTAATAGTTCGGTACTGCACGGCCTGCTTGGACGCTTCGGCCATAACCCGAGTCGCGATCAAGTTAAAACCGAATTGCGCTGGTTAGAAGAGCAAGGGCTGGTGACGATTGATGATGTTAACGGTTTGCTCATTGCCCGAATTACTGAGCGCGGATCAGACGTAGCTTCAGCGCGTGTAATCGTTCCGGGCATCAAAAAGCCGGGAGCATAATATGACTCGCAGCAGCATTAACCGTTTGCCTGATGAAGTGCGCAGCCATATCGAGCGGCGTCTGCGCGAAAACCAATTCACGCTGGATGAACTCATTACCGACTTGCGTGCGCAGTTCCCCAATAAATCTACGCCTAGCCGCAGCGCTCTGGGTCGCTACCGTCAGAACTTCGATTCGATGGTTGCCAAAATGCGCGACCAAGAAACCATGAGCCGTTTGCTGGTAAGTGAATTGGGTGAAAACCCCGATGATCGCGCCGGTGCGCTAATGGTTCAGGCACTCACGACATTAGTTAATCAAGCGGTGTTTGATGCACAAGATAAAGATTTAGGTATTGCTGATATCGGCAAGCTGGCCCGTGCTGCTAAAGATGCAATCTTGGCTCGCTCAGCTTCGTTAAAAGAGCGCTTAGCGATTGAAAGTGCCGCTCGTGAAAAGCTCCTCGCTGAACAAAAAGAAAAGCTCGCGGCCATGCCGGTTGCTGGCGGTGTGACCGAAGAAACCAAACAAGCGATTCGCGCTGCATTGGGGATTAGCTAATGAGAAAAGGCAACGCTAAGTGCATTCCTAAAGACCCCGATGCCATCTTTTTACCTTTCCAATCTAAATGGATTATGGATGACTCGCGCTTAAAACTGATGGAAAAATCCCGCCAGATTGGTTTGAGTTGGAGCACCGCTTACGCCTGTAACGAGCGCACGACATTGCAAGGTGCGCGGCACGATCAATGGGTATCGAGCCGCGACGACTTACAAGCACGTTTATTTATTGAAGACTGCAAGCACTGGGCAAATATCATGAACATGGCAGCCAAAGACTTAGGCGAAGTCATGCTGGACGAGAAAAGCAGAATCAGCGCCTATGTGCTGGAATTTACCAGCGGAAAACGCATTCACTCCATGAGTTCTAACCCCGATGCCCAAGCCGGTAAGCGCGGTGGTCGTGTGCTGGACGAGTTTGCGTTACACCCGGACCCACGCAAGCTGTGGAGCATTGCCTACCCGGGTATTACATGGGGCGGCAATATGGAAGTGATTAGCACGCACCGTGGCAGCCACAACTTTTTTAACCAACTCATTCGAGAGGCACGCGAAAGTAATAACCCGAAAAATATCAGCTTACATCGCGTCACATTACAAGATGCACTCGATCAAGGTTTTTTGTACAAGTTGCAACAAATGTTGCCAGCCGATGACGAGCGCCAAGCCATGGATGAGGCCGCTTATTTTGAGTTCGTGCGCAGTGGCTGTGCAGATGAAGAAAGCTTTCAGCAAGAATACATGTGCAACCCAGCCGATGATGATGTGGCGTTTTTAGAATACGACCTTATCGCCAGCGCTGAGTATCCAGTGAATACAAACTGGCAACAGACCGAAGGCCGCCGTTTGTTTTGCGGTGTGGATATTGGCCGTAAAAGCGATTTGACTGTGTTGTGGGTGGTCGAACAACTGGGTGACGTGCTTTACACGCGGCACATCGAACGCCTCAAAAGCATGCGTAAGTCCGATCAAGAAAAAATCCTCTACCCATGGTTCGAGAAAGCCGAACGTATTTGCATTGACTATACAGGTTTAGGTATTGGTTGGGGTGATGACGCGCAAGACAAATTCGGCGAGCACAAAGTTGAATGTGTGACATTTACCGCACGCGTAAAAGAAGCCTTGGCTTACCCCATTAAAGGGCGCATGGAAGATCGCACGTTACGTATTCCACATGATCCAAAAATTCGTGCCGATTTACGCATGGTCACCAAGCAGACCACCGCAGCAGGCAATATTCGGTTTACAGCGGAGCGCACACCCGATGGCCACGCCGACCACTTTTGGGCATTGGGTCTAGCCGTGCACGCCGCATCGCAACCCGGCACGGTTATCGACTATCAATCAACCGGCTCCCGCGTATCGTCCAACACCGGTTTTGGTGGAACATCACGCATGAATTTTCGAGGCTACTAATGAGCGACTATGAAGTGACACGTGGCGGCGTGATGATGCCGCGCTCAAAGAAACCAGAGTTTCGCGAGGTGGCCACCACCGGTGATGGCCGCGATATTACGCAACCTTTTTTATCACCGCTGCGTATCCACGCCCCCAATGACGATGTATTGCGCATTCAAGGCGGTGATTACACCGTTTACAAAACACTCTTGCGTGATAACGAAGTCGCTGCCTGTTTTAGCCAGCGCCGATTAGCAGTGGTGAGTTGTGAATGGCAAGTCGATGCTGGCGGTGATAAACCAGAAGATGAAGCCGCTGCCGAATTTCTACGCGAGCAAATTAACGGAATCGGGTTTGACCGAATCACCGACAGAATGCTTTACGGCATTTTTTACGGCTATGCCGCTGCCGAGATTTTGTGGGCGCGCGATGGAAAACACATTGTGATTGATGAAATTAAAGTGCGTGACCGCCGTCGCTTTGGTTTTGATGGCGAAGGCCGCCTGCGGTTGAAAACCCAAGCCAACTACCACGGCGAGTTGCTGCCGGACCGCAAGTTTTGGGCGTTCTCCACCGGTGCCGATCACGACGATGAACACTACGGGTTAGGCCTTGCACATTGGCTTTATTGGCCGGTGTTTTTCAAGCGCAGCGGTATTCAGTTTTGGCTTACCTTTTTAGAGCGCTTTGGCCAGCCCACCACAGTCGGTAAACACCCCACCAACGCCACCGATGCAGAGCGCAATAAATTACTCAACGCGCTAGAGGCAATTGCTACCGACACAGGCATCACCATCCCACAGGGAATGGAAATTGAATTTTTAGAAGCGGCACGCTCCGGCACTGGCGATTATTCAAAACTCTGTGAGTACATGGATAAAGCCATCGCAAAATTAATTCTCGGCCAAACGGCATCGATGCAAGGCACCCCTGGGCGCTTAGGTAGCGATGATCTTCAAGGGGATGTGCGCGCAGATCTTGTGCGTGCCGATGCGGATTTAGTGTGCGAGTCATTCAATAAATCCGTGGTTAAGTGGCTTATTGAATATAACTTCCCGTCTGCTGCATTACCCCGCGTTTATCGCGTGACAGACCCAGCCGACGACATGGATAAACGTGCCGAACGCGACAAACGCATTTGCGAGATGGGTTTTAAGCCAACCGTGGAATACATCAACCAAACCTATGGTGGGCAGTGGGTTGAACGGACCGTGCAACCTGCATCCACCCATGCGGCTGTGGCGAGTTTTAGTGAGGCTCAAATACCAGCGCCCAATCAACTATTGGAACAAGCACGCACAAATCTTGAGCCAGCAACCAATGCATGGATTGAACAGATTCGTGCACTTGCAAAAAGCGCTACCAGTTTGAGCGAGCTACAAGATTTGTTGTTAGCCGAATACCCCAAACTCACATTGGATGAGTACGCAGCAGCCATGGCCACGGCAACCTCTACCGCCCATTTTGCAGGGCGCAACGATGTTGCAGAGGAGCAAAACTAATGGCGGTGAATTACGGCAGCGTTCCATTTAATGAGCAGCTCAGTTTCTTTCGTAAAAAATTAAATATCCCCACCAACCACTGGCGCGATATTTACAGCAAAGAACACGACTGGGCATTCATGGTGGCTGGCGCTAACCGCGATGATCTACTTGCCGATTTTCGCCGCGCGATCGACAGCATGATTGCAGAAGGCAAAACCATTGAGAGCTTTCGCAAAGACTTTGATGTGATCGTTGCGAAACACGGTTGGGATTACAACGGCGGGCGTGAATGGCGCACGCGCGTTATTTACGAAACTAACCTCTACCAAAGTTACAACGCGGGCCGTTACGAGCAGCTTAAAGCGAACCGTGCAACACTGCCTTATTTGCAGTATCGCCACAGCCATATCAGCGAGCACCCAAGAGTTAATCACCTCGCGTGGGACAACTTGATCTTGCGTGCTGACGACCCGTGGTGGGACACACACTTCCCGCAAAATGCGTGGGGTTGTAAGTGTTATGTTGTGGGCGTGAGTGAAGCAGGCCTTAAAGAAATGGGTAAAACCAAACCCGATACGGCACCTGCTATCGAATACGAAACCCGAGTGATCGGCCAGCGTCACCCCGATGGCCCCATTATGGTGCGCGTGCCCAAAGGCGTAGAACCCGGCTTTGAATATGCACCGGGGCAAGCACGCTTGCACAATGCCATTCCACCTGAGCGTCCAGAGCCGCCCATGAGTGGTGCTGCAGGTGGTTTTGGTTTGCCCAATACTCGCCCGATAGATGAACTGCCCGATGCCCGCACGTTTAGTGAAAAGTTGTTACCCGCAGGTTTACCCGATGACGACTACACGAACGACTTTTTAAATCGCTTTAGTGCAAGCGTGAATGACCCCGTTGTATTTACAGACATAACGGGTTCGCGATTGGTTGTAGGTGCAGAGTTATTTAGAGTGCGTGAAAAAGCCGAAGATTCAAATGTGGTGACGCCTAGCCGTAATCGATTTATGCGGCTGTTAGCCCAAGCAGTAAAAGAACCAGATGAAATTTGGGTGCGCTTAGAGTACCCGCACAACGCGACAAAACCGGTAGTAAGGCGCAGGTACATTGCTCGGTTTTTAGTGGAGGGTGAACCAACGCCAGCGCTTGCAGTATGGGAACACAGCAATAGTGGATGGTCGGGTATGACGGTGTTTCCATCTGAGCAAGATGTGAATGATATGCGGGTGGGTGTCAGAGTCTATCGCAGGCAGTAACATTACAGGAGCAACTATGGCAGGCGTAAACATTACTCTCGACTCGCACACAGATGGCCTTGATAGTTTGCTTGCGCGTATTTCTCAGCGCGCGCCCATGTTTGCCGAGATGAACGAGTACTTGCTGCAATCGACTCGCGAGCGCTTTTTAACACAGGTTGCCCCCGACGGTTCCAAGTGGGCACCATTGTCACCGCGTTATCAAAAGCGAAAACATAAAAATGCAAATCGCATTCTTACGCTTCGCGGTCATTTGCAAAGTACTTTGCGCGGGCAATTCACCAACGACGAATTATTGTTTGGTAGCGATAGACCTTATGCTGCACTCATGCAATTAGGTGGAACCATTCAGCGTCAGTCTCGCAAAGCCACGGTTTACTTTAAACAACATCGAGATGGCAGCATTGGTAATCGCTTTTCAAAAAAGAAGTCGAGCAACTTTGCGCAAGACGTTAACATTGGTGCACATACCGCAACACATATTGCTCGCCCATTCTTAGGCTTATCGGCTGCTGATTTAAATCAGCTCAATAACATCGTAATGAGACATTTAAGTAAAGAATAAAGATCGGCCCTGTAACGCGCCGTGGTTGACGCAAGTGTTTTTGGCTACGGATGTTCCATTTCGCTTGTAGACCTGTTTTATAAAACGATTCCAGCGCTTTTAGGCGCTATCTCTCGACTGCTTCTTCAATCACTCGCAGAAAATCCCCCAATCCTGCCTTTTACATTTTGACGCGCGTCAAAATACAAAAAAATAGCTTGCCGTTATGGTGGCCTCATATCGATTTGAGATGAGCACCATGTCACTAGAAATTTTCAAAGCAGGAACCTTCGTTGCCGAGAATGGGCAAACCTATTCCTTTAGCGAAGACGATGTACGTGCATCGGTTGCTGCTTACAATCCTGAAACATTTAAAGCCCCGTTGGTGGTTGGCCATCCTAAAACTGACGCACCAGCTTATGGCTGGACTGCATCGCTCTCTTTTTCTGAAGATACAAAAAAAGTTACCGCCATACCCGAACAAGTCAATGCGGAATTTGCCGAGCTGGTTAACGCCGGTACCTATCCAAAAATTTCGGCCTCGTTCTATCCACCCAATCATCCAAGCAATCCCGTCCCCGGTGTTTACTACTTAAAGCACGTTGGCTTTTTGGGTGGCGCAGCACCCGCCGTTAAAGGTTTGGCGATGGCGAGCTTTACGGAAGAAACCGACTCCTTAATCACGATCGACTTTTCGGATTCGGGGCGTGAAATGTGGTGGAGCGCTGCGCGTATTTTTCGCAATTTACGCGATCACTTTTTATCGACCACTAATGCCGAAACAGCCGACAAGATTATTCCCGATTATCTCGTTCGTTCGGCAGAAGAAGCGGAATTTTCATTGCGTAACCAAACGCACACAGGTCTTTCATTTTCAGAACCGGAGCTAAACACCATGTCACAACAAAACGCCACAGCCGATTTTGCTGAACAACAAGCAGCGTTGACCGCTCGCGAGCAAGCCCTAGCGGCAAAAGAAAAGGCACTTGCTGATAAAGAGCGCGAACAAGCCAACACCGAAACCGCAAGCTTTGTTGAAGGTTTGGTGAAAGAAGGCAAGTTGCTCCCTAAAGATCAAGCCGCGATAACCGCCGTACTTGTTTCGCTAGATGCACAAACCACCGTCAGTTTTGCCGAAGGTGAAAACACAATCGAAAAACCCGTTGCGCAAACCTTGCGTGACTTTTTATCGGCGCAGCCACAGTTGGTCGATTTTGCGGAGCACAGCGCCGATAAAAATCATGTTGATGTCGCATCGTTTGCTGCACCCGCCAATACCTCTGTTTCGACCTCGCGGATGGAGCTTCATAAAAAAATTGAGGCGCACGCCAAAGCCAACAACATGAGTTACGCAGATGCTGCGATTGCTGTTGGCTAATCGTCTACCGCCAATACCTATCTGATTTTACTGATTGTTAACTTTTTTGGAGATACACATGGGCATTCAAAAACGTCCCGTTCTGACTTTATCCATTTTGGCTGCTGCCACCATTTTGGCCGACCAACCCATTACAGCCGCAGGCGCTGTCGCTACGGCGGCAGGCGATGCCATCGGCTTTGCACAGCACGATGCAGTCAGTGGTGAATTAGTCGCCGTTGTTGCATTGGGTACTGCTACAGGAACCTCAAGTGCAGCGATTGCCAAAGGCGCGCGGGTGCAAGTTGCCAGTGACGGAAAAGTGGTAACTGCCACTACGGGCATCAGCATTGGGGTGGCCTTAGATGCAGCCAGTGCCGCAAATGAAAAGATTGAAATCTTTTTAGAGAAGCGCCCAGCAACCAGCTAATTCCGAGTGAACGCTTTTTGCCGTTCCTAATTGATCGAATGTGAATTTTTGGAGAACCAAACAATGAGTATGAATGCAAAACAAGTGCGCGTGATCGACCCAGTACTCTCAACAGTTGCACGTGGTTATAGCGACCCGCAATTCGTAGGCGATTATCTTTTTCCTGTGGTGCCGGTACATGCGAGCGGCGGTCAGATTATCGAGTTTGATAAATCTTCTTGGAAGAAAGTGAATGCACGCCGAGCGCCCGGTGGCGACATTGCCGTTGTCGAATACGGCTATGCGGGTAAGCCGTTTTCACTCAAGCAAGATTCATTGCGAGGCAAAGTGCCGCGCGAACATTTGCGTGACGGTGCCGTGGTGCCTGGCATTAACCATGCAACCATCGCCGTTAACACCACCATGAGCATGATCAAGCGCGGGCAAGAAACCGAACAAGCAACACTCGCGACCGATGCCAGCAAATACGCGGCTACCAACAAAATCGATTTGACGGCATCCAGTTGGAATGACCCAGATCGCAACCCAGTGACGGATATCAAAAATGGCAAGCTGGCGATTGAAGATAGCTGTGGTTTTTCACCAAATACGCTAGTGCTATCGGGTGCCGCTTGGGCTGCAATCTCAACCAACCCGCACACACTTGGTTTGTTTACGCGTGGCGAGGTGGAAAACCTCATCATCACGCCTGCCATGCTCGCCGCAAAATTGGATGTAGCCCAAGTTGTTATTGGACGATTAAAAGATGCAAGCGGTGCGGTATGGGGTACGCATGCAGTGCTCGCGTACACAGCGGTAGGTTCGCCCTCAAATGCATTACCGTCTTACGGTTACACCTATCAAATGGATGGTAATCCGGTGGTTGAAGAAGTCTGGTTCGACAAAAGCTGTAACTCATTTATGTACCCCGTCAATAACGAATACGAGCCAGTGATTGCCGGTGCCGATGCAGGCTACTTATTTATTGGTGCCGGTGCGCCGCATTAATTAATCACCGTTGTGTCATCAGCGTGCCATTGCGCGCTGATGACAACCTCTTCGCGTATTTCCTACATAGGTGTGACATGAAAAAGACTTACAGAGCATTGATTTGTATCGCATTGGGTAAACGCACGATTACACCGCCCAACCCGTTACCTACCGATATAAAACCCGAGCTGCTTGAACAGCTTCTTAGCAATGGATCTATCGAAGAAGTGCAGCCTACCGCTGCCGATCTGAAAGCCGAAGCGAAGGCTAAAGCGGATGCCGATGAAAAAGCTAAAGCAGAGGCTGATGCAAAAGCCAAGGCCGAAGCAAAAATGAAAGCCGACGCAGAAGCACAAGCTAAGGCCGCGTTAGAAGTACAAGCCAACGCAGAAACACAGCCCCAAATAGACTCGCCAGTTAAAGCCGATACCGATACCGAAACCAAGCCCGTTAAAGACGTGAGTGAGATTTCGGTTGCTGACTTAAAAGCAAAGGCCGGTGAATTGGGTATTAAAGGTTTTGCGAATATGAGCAAGGCCTCGTTGATTAAAGCCATCGCCGATGTTTCACCGGATGCATGACATGCACTACATCACTCACATTCAATTAAATGATCGCCCCGGTGCGCGCGAGCTTGCACAAGTCGCGGCACCTGAGCACAAGCCCATGGTGTCTTACGAATTGATGGAAGCCACGCTATTAGGGGCAGATCGCAATGAATTTGAAAGTGATGATATTGCGATTGCCGATGAAGCAATGGCGCGAATTGATGATGCTATTGCCGATGCGCAAGGCGTAATAGATGCGCACCTACTCAAGCGGGGTTATCAAATCCCTTTTGGTCAGGTGCCACGATTACTCACCAGTTTGGCTCGCGCCATTGTGCGGTACTTCTTACATAAGGATCGCGCCAATTTAGACAGCGATGACACCTTGGTGCGGGATTACAAAGACGCACTAAAACAGTTGCAGCTAATCGCCGACGGGAAAATATCCCTAGGTTTACAAGATGAACTTGTCGAAACCGGGCTTGGCATGCCGCAATTCACCAAAGGTTCATCTCGCATACGCGACGCACTCAAGGGGTTTTGAATGAACGCCTTTGATATCGAGCTCATTCAAGCAAGGCTGCGCGAGCCACAGTTTAATTTCGAGGTAGTCGAAGGTGCCGCCGAGTACGCGGCGATTAAAGATTTACCGAGCTTTCGGGCGGGCTCGCTTTACGTGGTATTGATTAACGAATCCGGCCAAGGCGTTACTGCTCGCTCGCGTGTAGTGCAAGTCACCTTTGGCGTTATCAGCGCCGCAAAAAATGCCAAAGACGCACGCGGTGAAGCGGCCATGCGCGATGCACAACAATTAATTAGCCGAGTGCGCAGTGCCTTGATGGGGTTTGCCCCTAAAGGTTGTACACCCATCGCATGGGAGGAAGGCAGCATTCAAGATTACGACCGCTCGCACATTTTATGGGCGGATGCGTTTTCAACCACTTATGTTATGGGAGCGAGTAATGGCTAAAAAAAGCGAAGGCGAACTGTACGAGGTCACCCTGTTAAAAGACCACACGCACGAGGGCATTTCATACCCCGCAAGCACCACGATCAGCGTAAGCGCGAGTGACCGCGAGTGGTTATTGGCGATGAATGTAATTTCTAATTCTTAATTGAGGGCGATCTCATGAGTGAAACCTATTTATACGGCCAAGGTAAAGTCTATTTGGCCGAACGTTTAGAGAATGGCACAGGGCCGCGCATTTGGTTGGGTGACGTAAGCGAGTTAAGTGGGAATTTAACCGAAGAGTCGTTCACGCATGCCGAATCCTTCAGTGGCAAAAAAGCGACGACCCGCAAGATTTACCTTTCCAAAAAAATGGAATGGAGCATGACCATGCACGAATTGAGCTTAGAAAACATTGCTCGGTTTACTCAAGGCGCATTAACCGCTGTGGCAGCCGGCACTGTTACGGCAGAGTCACTCGGTACTGTGGCCGTAGGTGATGAGATCCGCTTAGCGCATTTTGGCATTTCTGATTTAGTGATTACCGACTCCGCAGGCTCGCCGGCAACCATTGCTGCAAGTCATTATTCGGTAAGCGAGTTTGGGTTTATCACGTTCAACTCTTTACCAACATCGCCATTACCCACAATGCCCCTAAAAGCGGCTTACTCGCATAAAAAGTACGACCAAGCGGCACTGCTTAATGCCGCGCGTAAGGATTACACCCTTTACTACGAAGGCATCAACCTTGCCGAGGGTGAAAGCAAAGTATTTTTAGAGCTGTATAAAGTGAGTGCAGGCTTGCTGCAAACCCTCAGCATGATTACCAATGGCAATCAGTTGGCCAGTGCGCCTGTCACCATGGAAGCTTTGTTGGATACGGCAAAGCCGGAAAGCGGCAGCCTTGGGCAATACGGGCGGTTAGTCGCGTTTTAACAATTGGTGAGCGCTTGGCTTGGGTAACCCCCAAGCCTTTTTTAAAACCCTGTAATGTATAAACCCAAAGGCAGACTATGGCTACCAAAACGCCGAAGACCTTAAAGGCAACCAAGCAATTACCCAAGGCGGACGATCTCGAAGTTCTTCACCCTAACGTGACGCTAACGATTGGTAAAAAGACCATCACCGTGCGCGAATACAACTTTATCGAAGGCTTACGCGTGCGCGCCGCCACTAAACCTTTCATAGACGAGTTGTACGGGATTTTTGAACAAAGCACTTTAGATGTAGATGCCTATTTGCATTTGATCGCAGTGCATATTGACTTGCTATTGCCACACATCGCCACGGCGGCAAATGTAGAACCAGATTTTATGACCACCTTAAACACGCGGGACGGCGAACAACTCTTGTCGGCATGGTGGATCGCTAACGGCCCTTTTTTCTTACGGGCGCTATCGGAGCGACGAGCGATAGCGAGCCTAAACCGCGCCACAAATCACGCTGGTCAGACATCTACGCCGAATTAATCGCCCAAGGCCACAGCCGCGAGCAAATCAATAACTACACCGAACGACAAATGCTGCTGTTTTACGAAGCAGCTACACGCAGAATAAATCGAAGCAGAAAGGAAAGGATTCTTGACCTTCGCATCGCGAAGGCCAAGTGGGGGGATGTGAAAAGATTTTTGGATGGGATAAATGTTTTAGATTGATCCGTACTCTTGCTCCAATTCACTTTAAATCCTTGAATGCTCATTGGGGTCTGGTAAACGCATCCAGGTCAGAAACATGTGACTATTTACTCGAACAAAACGTTCAGGGCGGCGTAATTAAGACATAATTAACAAAAGATTTCATCAAAAAATAATTTAATCATTTATTCCGAGTTGTCTGCTAAACCAGAAGTAATCTTTGTATTTGAATTCATTCTCTTCAAACACTGACTCAATTCTTTCTTTTATTATTGTGTAGTCTTGCCTCGCTTGTCTTCTGGAGTGGCATTGATCGTTATTTTCGATTTTATTTACCAAATATATTAGTGAGTCTTTCTCGAAAAGATGAATAAACTTCGGTATTGCAGTCTGAAACCTAGAGTCTGCCTGATCAAAACTACTGCTAATAGCATAATATTCCGAAATGATCTCGCAAAAGCTCCTATGCCAATCATCAGATTCGGAAATATCCAATACGAAAGAGAATTGTTCTGGGGTAAATATGGGTTTATCTTCACTTGTTATCCATTCCTTGAGATCATTTGCATGATGACCAAGACTTTTTTTGACGAACCAACCTACTTTTTTTCCAGTGGGGTCATTAGCGATGCAGTGAGAAATTTTTATTTTGGCATCTTCTGATAATAGGTTATATAAATGGCTGTTTGATGATAGAAAATAGACCAAGTAGCTTAGAGCCTCACCAGAGCTAGCAATATTACTATAAAAGTCAATTTCTCCGCGAATTGTTGAATCAAGTAAGTTCTGGTTTCTTTTTGCAATAATTTCAATAACTCGAAGATTTATTAGTCTGTTTTCATTGCATTTTTCGTTTTCCAGTTTGAAAACCATTTTCCAAAGAGAGCGAAATATACTCATTTCGACTTTTGGGGTTGTTCTGAGAAAGTAGCGATGCTCTACGTATTTCTTTATCAATAATTTTGTGTTTAGGAAGCTTTTTGATTCTTCAATGTCGATTAATAGTTCATTGAGAATATGCTGAGTATAGAAAGGTGGTTTAATCAAAAGATCAACCAATACATTTAGGAGTAGCGATCTAACAGTTTCCTTGCGAGGAGAGTGTAACTCTCTTTCTTTGTTTAGTACTGGATGAGCCGATAAATGACGTTGTTTTTGTAAATATCGCAAGTTTTCATATTCTGCAGTATCTATTAAGTTGGTTTTACTAAAAACCTCATCAAGAAGAGTTATTTCCCAAGTGGCTGATTTCGGATCTTTATCTTGAGTGTCGGATATTAATTGGAGAATATTTTTTGCGGAATCGTCATTGTAAAGATCTATCAAACTTTGAAGCTTATAAACGATATCGCATATGGCAACAGACCATAGCATTACCACAGAAGACCTATAATTCCCATTATGGTATGAAGATAGCGCCTCCTTAAAATACTCTTTTGTTTTTCCAAAATGAATTTTTTCTGCCATATCTTCTATGGATAAACTTTGCATGAATAAAACCCTGTTTATGATTCGGTGTCTTGAGTATGTATAATTGCAGATATATAAATTAGTCTTCAAAGTTATAAAAACTATTTAAAGATGTTGACCAGCTTAGTAATCGCATGATTATATTGGTGATGAAGGCTACTCGCCAAACTCGGCTATAACTTTTTTGGGTATAATGTAAACATCGTTTAATACATGTTCCACAACTTCCATTGCGAGCCCAAGCTGTTTTTCATTGTGCGGCTTAACTTCGTGAGCTGCTTCATTTCCTAGCGTCCGAATCTTATGGAGTATTGTAGACCCTCCGGGAGTGAGAATTTTTTTAATCACAAGGTCATCAATCTTGCTATATAGATTTCCACCGTCCGCGTTGTTTTCCTTACATATCGCTTCTATCAATACTCTAAGCCCTATGCCAGCTAAAACAGGTGAGTGGTTGTTTAATGCAGATAGTGTCTCGAGGTAGATGCGCTGTACATTTTTGGGAAGATAATGTGATTCATTTCTTAGAGATTTACGTCCTTCAATGCGGGAGGGATACAACGTTTCACTTTCCTCATACTCCCATTCATCACCAGATACTTGATAGTAATCTTCACTGTTAGAACTAGCATTGCGAAAAGACTTACTTTCGCACCCTTCACATTGGATGATCTGATATGCGTCACTCCAATAGTAAGTGTCGTATTCATCTTTTTGCGTGCCATCAACATCTGCTGAGACTAGGACGATATGGGATGTTTTTCCTAAGCATTTGACGCATGGTAACGAAATCTTTCGATTTTGAGTTTTATTGAGGGTTGTAATTATCATATTTTCTCCACCAGTTACTTTCATATCCATCGTTATGGATTGAACGTGAATTTTTTCTATAAGCCATTTTGACACCCGTCAAAATACAAATTATTTTCCAACCATGAAACTACGCATAACTTTTACTGCGCTGGTTTCACTATGTCTAACAATCTCGAAATTGCCTTACGGATTAAAGCCGACGTTGAGCAAGCGAAGCGTGAGGTTTCGCAATTTGTCGATTCCGTTAAAGCGGTAGAGCAAACCGCACAAACAACCAATGCGGCTATGAGTGGTACGGCGGCAGCCATTAATAAAGTCGCGACCGATTTTGCCCAATCGCAACGCCAGATCAACTCCACGGCTACTGCGTTTACCTATGCTGGGCGGGCTAACTTCTCGCTGCGCGATAGCCTGCGCGGTGTGGCACAGCAAACGTCAATTAATGCCACAGCTACTGGGCGTTTGCAAGCCAGCCAACAGGCGCAGGCGGGTACGGCCAATACGCTTGCTGCGCAGGAACGCAACCTCGAACGGCAATTCCGCCAAGGCAAACTGAGCGCAGAGCAATACGCCGCTGCCTTGGCGCGGGTGAGAGCCGCCGAGACTGCAGCCGCAGGCACTGGCGGCGGAGCCAAGAGCGCACGGGGCATCGCCCAAAACTTTGGTTGGCAGTTGCAAGATATCGCCGTGCAGGCGCAAATGGGCGTAAACCCTATGGTGATCTTGAGCCAGCAAGGTTCGCAGTTGGTATCGGTATTTAACCCCTTGGCGGGTGCTGCCATTGCGGTAGCCGGTGCATTGGGCGGCGCGCTATTGCCTTCGTTATTTAGCAGTAGTGATGCGGCAGAAAAGCTCAACGAAAAAATCCGAGCGCTTAACGAAAGCTACATCACCCTAAACAGCGCGCAAAAAGACTCTCTTATTCAAGAGCAGGAAGCTAAACAAGCCGACTACCGTAAATCGATTACCGAGACCGAAAAAGAGATTCGACGCTTAGAGCAGGCATTACGAGATTGGCAGCGCACAAGCACGTTGCAAGTTGATGGTGCTACTGCATCAGTTATGGGCAGTGGTGGCCGTACAGAAGAAGAAATCAAAAAAGGCATTTTGAGCGTAGAACAAAAACTAGTGGTCGCACGCGGTGACTTAGCCACCCAAAATCAGGAACTAAGCCTATCTGAGCAAGAGATTGAGAACATTCGTGCAGGCCGTGACCTAGAGCAAGAAATACAAGCCGCCGATGACCTCATCAAGCGCCTGCGCGAACAAGCCGATACTTACGGCTTAGTCGGTGCGGAATTGGGTGCTTATGTCGCACAATCGATGAATGCTACCGACCAGCGCTACGACGATATCGTTTCGCTGTACGAACAAATTCACGCATTGCAAGAAAACGCCAAGGTTAAAGCCAAAGCAGAGGCCGATGAAAAGCGCAGCCAACAAGAAGCCGCCTCGCGTGCTCGCCAGACAGAAGAATACGTAAAAGGCCTAGAGCGCCAAGCTGCCATGATTGGCCTTAATGCCACCCAGCAAAATGCTTACACCAATGCCGAGAAGGGTTTAACTGGCGCTCTCTTAGCCCGTGCACAAGCGGCACAAAAGTTAATGGCTGTAGAAGCAGACCGCAAAAAAATCGAAGCCGAAAACCTTAAATTAGCCGAGCTGCATATTACCTTGCTGCGTGCGCAAGGCCGCGAGAGCGAGGCATCCGAAAAAGAGTTTATCAACCGCTATAAAACCTTTCGCGAACAATTAAGTGAAGCCAATCGTGCATCGGGTGAATCCCTGCTTGACGAGTTATTCGATCTGGAAAAGCTGAACACCAAACTGAAGAAAGCCCAAGAGGCAATCGAAAAGGCATTTTCGGAACAGCACATTGGCGAGAGCAGTATCAACGCCCAGCGCGAAGCAGGCTTAATCACTCAGGCTGAGGCGCAGCGCCGGATTATCGCATTGCACAGCGACACCTATGACAAACTCGTGGCACAGCGCCGCGTATTGGAAGAGTTAGCTGCGTTAGGTGGCGTGGTGGGCGATGAAGCTAAACGTGCGCTCCAAGAGTTGGACGCGCAAGCCCTGTTGCTAGAAACCACCTTAAGCCGAATCGAAACTACTTTGCGTAACGGCATCGAAAGCGGATTAACCAGTGCCATCGAGGGCCTTGCCAAAGGCACTATGTCGTTTCGTGACGCCGTGAATTCACTCGCCACCACCGTTAGCGACGCCATCATCCGCATGACGGCAGAAGACATTGCCCAGTGGGCAACGGGTGCGCTGTTTAATCGCGACGAAAACGGCAAAGACTCCGGCGAATCCATGAAGGAAGCGGCTGTTGCTATGACCGCATCGGGCGCAATTTGGACAACCGTGGCTGCACAAATCCAATTGGCTGCCAGCTCATTAGCGGCGGCCAATAGCAGCTCTTCTGGTGGTGGCGGAGGTTCATCGGGCGGTGGCAGCGTTTGGGGCATGGCCGCTAATGCGGTGGTCAGTTACTTCGCTGCAGACGGCGGCCACATTGTGGGGCCCGGCACCAGCACTAGCGATTCAATCCCCGCGATGCTCTCCAATAACGAATACGTGACTCGCGCGGCGGTAGTAGCACAGCCCGGCGCGTTGGATTTTTTGCATCACTTTAACCGTGTCGGTATGGCGGCATTAGCTGCCTATACGCCTGTGCGCCACAACACGGGCGGCTTGGCGGGTTACCCCGCGCCTGCAATGGCATCGCCCGCCATGCCGGCATTCGACCTTGGTGCCGACGCGGCAGGCAGCGAAATGACCAACCGCATTGTGAACGTGCTCGACCCATCGGTATTGGATGATTACCTCAAGGGCACGTCTGCCGAGAAAATCTTTTTAAACGTGATGAGCCGAAATGCCACGGTGATCCGCCGCTCGGTTATGGGTGGCGGCTAATGTATTTCGTACTTTCTCCTAACTGGGCGACGCCACCCACGGTCACACTTAGCTGGCTTACCGACGTTATCACCAGCCGCGATGATACCGAGCAGCGCTTTCAACTGCGCAATGGCGCTCGTGCATCACTGACCTATGAATATCTAGCGGGTGATACCGACGAATATCGCACCTTCATCAATGCGTTATTAAGTGCTCAAGCGGAAACATTGACTGTCCCACTCTTTACCGAGAGTGCGTGGTTGTCTGCGGTGGTTGTTGCGGGTAGTCAAAACCTCGCACTCAATACGGATGCCAGCCATTATTTTTCGGCGGGTGATTCACTTCTGCTTACCGATGGTAAAACGGCAGAGCAAGTGACTGTTGAGTCACTCACTGGCAATGCACTTACGCTCACAACAATAACGTCTCGCACATGGCCGCTGGGTACTCGTGTGGCTAAAGCTTTAACTGCTCGTTTGTCTGCCGACCAAGTTATTGAGCGATTAACCGATTGCGTGGCCACCGCCGAAATAACCGTGGATTTTTTAGACGAATGGACATCTACCCACACAGAAACCGACTTATATAGCGGCTTCTCTGTTTTGTCACAACGTCCAGAGTTCAGCTCGCGCCTTACACAAAAAGTGAGTCGTAATATTCGTGTGTTCGACAACTCCATGGGTTTACGCAGTTTTCAGGACTTAAGCCATAAGGTACGGCGTACCTGTGCGCATCGCTTCGTGCTATCCGGCATTACCGAAATAAAAACCTTTTTCGATTTTGTCATGAGCCGTAAAGGCCGAAGCATTCCGTTTTGGTTCTCAACGCAGCAGCCCGATTTTGTGATTAAGCAAAACATTGGTGCAACCGCAACTCAACTCTTGGTCGAGAACCATGGCCATGCCGCTAGCTTTAAAGAGCCGGGTCGTAATCACATCGAAATTAAAACCACAGCCGGCGCCGTGTATCGCCGCAAAATTAGTGCTATCGAAATAGTCGATAGTACTCGTGAGCGCATCACATTAAGCAGTGCATTGGGTGTAGCGTTAAATGCGAGCGCTATTGAAATGGCCAGCTATTTACAACTCATGCGCCTCTCGTCCGACTCTGTTGAACTCACTTACCAAACCGATCAGCACGTGATCTGCGAGTTAAATTTTTATTCGTTGAGGGACGACCAATGAGCCATCAAATCGAGCTATTTGAATTTAAAACGGGCGATGACACTTGGCGTTACACCTCCCAATCCGAAGATATTGTGATTGCCGGCCATATATGGGCTGCATCGCCCATGCGACGCAGTGCCGTCGCCCAATCATCCGAGTCTGCTCGTAACGATGTGCGCCTAAGTTTTCCTATCGGTCATGCATTTGCTATGCAGTTTTTGGGGTATGGGCCAGAACAAAAAACAACGCTCACACTGCGCCGTAACCGCTTTGACGATAGCGACAGTTTTTACGTGTTTTGGAAAGGTGCAGCGGCGGACTGTGAGGTCAGTAATGGTGTTATTGATATCGTGTTTCAAAGCTTGATGAACGCGGTTGAAAATAGTGGCCTGATCGCCAGAACACAAAAGTTTTGCCGTCATGTTGTCTATCACGACGGGTGCAATGTCAATAAAAACAATTTTGCCGTGGCGGCAACAATCACAGCGATTGACCTCCAACTATCGTCTATCACCTGCATCGGTTTGGAGTCGTACCCCATTAATTATTTTGCAGGTGGGATGATTCGCTTACCCAGCGGTGTTTATCGCTACGTCACGCGAAGTACTTCAAACACCCTGACACTTTGGCGAGCTGCACCGGAAATCAAAACTGCCCTTGATCTCGCCGCAACCGATATTGCGCTTGAGGTTTACCCAGGATGCGATGGC
This sequence comes from Cellvibrio sp., assembly GCA_051885175.1. GTDB lineage: Bacteria > Pseudomonadota > Gammaproteobacteria > Pseudomonadales > Cellvibrionaceae > Cellvibrio. The sequence continues at coordinate 14,878 of JBJEWS010000004.1, read as the reverse complement.
TCTTTAAACACATGCCACAGCCGATTCAATAACCTCGACAACAACGGTGCCTTCTATTGGATACCAAGCTTTAATCCTTACGGATCGTCCAATGTTTTCTAAAGGAGTGGAGCAATGATCTGGCCGCAAATTCTCATGATGGTCATTTCGATGGCCATTAGTTATGCCACGCGTCCCAAACCAAAAGGCGCAAAACCAGCGGGGCTTGGAGATTTCAATGTACCCACCGCCGAAGATGGCCGCTGTATCCCGATCTTATTTGGTACCCGCGATTTAGAGGGCGGTAACGTCGTGTATTACGGCGATCTGAAAGTCACTCCTATCAAGAAAAAGGCTTAGCGATGAGTATAAAAATCACTGCGCAACATTGCCGTGCGGCGGGTATGTGTCTTGTTCCCGGTGTTCGTGATTTTTTTGCGCACCATCAATTGGATTTTAAAGATTTCATGCGCAATGGCATCGATGCAGATGAGTTATTAAAAACGAACGATGCGATGGCTCGTCAAGTGGTTGCAATCGCTCGCGAGGCTGATCGTAATGGGGAGTAGCAAACGGGTTACAGTCGGGCATAAATATGCCATGGGCCAGCACATTGTATTTTGTGCAGGCCCTATTGATCACGTATCTAAACTAACCTTTGAAGAAAAAACGGCGTGGTCTGGGCGCAACTCTGGTGGAGCGCCCATGTATGTGCGAGCTGAGTCGCTGTTTGGTGGAGATGATGGCGAAGGCGGAGTGTCCGGCACCGTCGATGTGCTCATGGGCAGCCCCACACAAACTAAAAACAGTTATCTCCAATCCCTTTTAGGCTTGAATATTCCAGCATTTCGGGGCGTGTTTTCGCTCGTGTTCAACCAGTTTTATTTCGGTAATTCGCCTTATCTTAAAAATTTGGCGATACGCGCAACCCGCATTTTAAAACGCGATAATGGTGAACCTCAGTGGTATCCCGATGCTGCGACTATCTATAGCGGCAAACTCACCCAAGCCCAAGCGATTTATATTGCATTGGATTGTTCAGGCTCTATGGATCAGATCGGTACCGGCGGTTGGGTAAGCGGCAAAACCCGCCTAGAGAATGCCAAGACGGCGATCAATATCATGCTCGACTATATCGCCGGCGCACTGACCGATTTTCCGCTCGACGTGTGTGTCGTCGGTTGGTCGACAAGCTCATCCAGTATTACGCGAAGAAACGCCACGGTCTCCGATATTAATGCGATTAAAGCGTGGGTGAATTCTCTAACTGCCGTGGGCGGCACCTCGTTTGCAACCGGCGTATCGAGCTTGTCGAGCTTTTTCTCAAGCACTGACGCCTTAGCCGTGAAGCGAGCTTTTCTTATCACCGATGGCGAAACATCCTTGTCAGATGCGAACGCGGCAGCAGCAGTGGTAAGTAGCGTGGGCGTGCCACTTCACGCGGTCAACATCGATACCACCGACACTACCTATACCAGTATTGTCGATAACACCGCTACCGACGGTGTGGCTATTGTCGAGGGCGGATCGCCGGTACAGCTAATTAATGTCTTTCTCCGTCAATACAACTTCCAGTTGGACATGAACCCCGCGCATATTTTACGTGAGTGCGCGACTTCTAAAATCTTCGGTATGAAGCTGTCAGATTCCGATATCGATGACGCAGCTTTTTTTGCCGCTGCCGATCAACTCTATGCCGAACGTATGGGGATTTCACTGCTGTGGGATTCCGACTCGATGAGCCTGAAAGACTTTGTCGATGAGATTTGTCGCCACATCGATGCCTCGTTTTACGTCAACCAAGAAGGCTTACTGACAATAAAATTGATTCGAGACGATCACGATGTTAATTCTTTAATAGAGTTAGACGAATCCAATATTTGCGATGTTTTCTCGGCACAATCTACGCCCGTTACTGAACTGATTAACTCAGTGACCGGCGTTTTCTGGGATGCTAAAACGGGCAAAGATGCATCCATAACGGTGAGTGATCCTGCGCTGGTGCAAATGCAGGGGCGCATTAAATCCACCACGCTCCAATATCCTGGCTTTACGAATTCAGAAATTGTGGCTCGCCGCTTACAAAGCGATTTACAAACTCTGAGCAACTCAATGTTCTCATGTGAGATTGTCGTCAATCGCTTGCCGGAAAATCTCAATAACGGCAGCGCATTTTTGTTCACATGGCCCGAGCTCAACATTCATAAAATGATTATGCGTGTGGCGGATATTGACTGGGGGGATGGTCGTGAAAATCAAATCAAGATTACCGCAACCCAAGATTCGTTTACCTTGCCCGAAGATGCCGTGGTCAATGAAAGCCCCGGCTGGATTGACCCTGCCGTTCCAGCCGCACCCGCCGAAACACTGGCTATCGAGTTGCCTTATTTTGAACTATGTCAAAAACAAGGTCAGGCGGCGATCAATCAATTACTGGCTTCCAATCCAGAAGCAGGATTTATCGGCGCAAGCTGCGCACGGCCCAGCGGCAGTGCCATCAATGCAAGAATCGCACTCGATACTGGTGGCGGATATCAAGAAGCCGAAATAGTCGAATTCGCCAGTTCTGCAGTATTAACGTCACCCGTCGATTACATGGATACCGTACTTGAGTGTGCAAATGTGAGTGAGTTGGACAACGATGATTTGGAAGAAGTGGCTCAGATGGGTAATGAACTCGTGGCCATTACCCACATCGATTACGAGACGCACCGCATCACTGTTACTCGCGGCATTTTGGATACAGTGCCTGCGTTGCACGATTCAGAAACCCGAATTTTTGTTATCGGTGGTGTCTTGTCAGGCAGCAGCACAGAGTTCATCGAAGGCGAAACGATTCAAGTCAAAGCCATGCCCATCACCTCATCGGGCCAGCTAGATATTTCAGCTGCACCAGCCATACCCGTGAATTTCAACGCTCGAGCTATTCGGCCTTATCCACCAGGACAAGTCCGGCTCAATGGTCATTATTTTCCGTTACAGCTAACCGGCGACTTGGTGATTACAGTTGCCGATCGCAATCGCCTGCAGCAAACGGGCGGTTCACATATTGGCTTTTTTGATAATGCGGTGACCGGCGAGGCCGGAGTGACTTACACAGTTAATATCTATAACGCCATGACCAACATACTGACTTACAGCGCGGTTGGGTGGATTGGCTCTCATTCAATCGCCAGCGAGCAATTAGGGGGCGCACTCGCAATTCGCATAGAGGTTTTTAGCCACCGAGACGGCTACGACAGCTATACAAAAATTGTTCACGAGTGCGGTTACTTGCCCGCAGTCAATATCTTGCAATTTTTCGACTACACGCCGCCATCCGCAGCCGCGGCAGACATGCAATTTTTTGAGGTGGAATAAGATGGCTCAGTATTTTTATGACTTATCAATTGGACAGCCGGGTGAACTACCTTACTGGCTTGATCGAGGTGGGAATAGCAAACCGAGTACTCACCGATGGACGACCAGTAGAGACGGTTTTAGTGTAATCGCAGATGCAGCGTTTACAGTCGCCCGACTAAAAGACCCAGCCGTTCAGGGGGTTTCCAATGTCGAAGTATTGATCAAAAGTTCTTTGTCCGTAACAGCGGGAGTTGTTAACTACGGCAACACTGCCGCGGGTGTCGTGGTTAGAGCAGAGATTGTAAATTATGCTAGTTCGACTGCCAGAAATGGCTATCTAGTTACCCTGAATGGAGGTCTTGATTTAGGTGTCTCCGAGCGACATGTAAACGTATTTAGCATGAATAATGGTTCTTTTGGGACGGCTATTGCAGCTCACTCTGATGCGCTCGCAGCGAACGCTAGTCGAAGCCGTTATTTACAATCCACGTTTCTTAGACTTCGCGCTAACGGCACAACTATAAGTTATAAAGCATGGCGTTCTACAGACGAAGAACCGGCTGTCTGGCTTGGCTCATTGACCCATAGTGCGCACTCAAGTGGCGACGTTGTTTTATATTTGGGCGGAAATGGGATAAGCATGACTCATGCGTTCGTGTCAGTGGGTACCGACGGGGACTCAGCGCCATCATCATTTCCTGGTGGGCCACGAGTAGTGGCGGGAGTAGTCCGCGATCCATTAGGTGTTGCAGTTGGAGAAGGCTATATCGTCCGTTGCTACCACAGGGCAAGTGGCGCGATATTGGGTGAAACTCTGACCAATCTCTCTGGTGCATACAGCTTCGAGGTGAATCTAATGCAGTCCGAAGAAATTTATTGCCTCGCCATCGATAATCTTGGCAATAGTTGGGGAATTCCTACGGTAGACCGTCCTGTTTCCTAATTAGAGGTAGCTCTTGCCGTAGTCGTGACGCCATCATGCAGTGGGGGTTGCAACCGACAACCCATTCATTAAGAGATCAAACGTCATGATATTAAAAAACGTATTTAACGATCTGGAAGTTGAAATAGCCTTCGTAGGTGTTCAATTCACTGTAAAAGTGACGGATCGTAACGGCTATCTAATAACGACAGATTATTTCCCCAAATCTGTAAATGGCCAAAGATTCGATCCGATAGACAACATCGCCATTGCTGGTATTAGCTGGCAAGACGGCGACTAACTGGACAGAGTAAACTATCGCCTCAATCATCAAGCTAGGAGCGACATATGAGCGAGGCGAGCAACAAGAAGGAAGTTAAAGAACCCCTGATACAAATCTGGGCAATTTGGATCGCCCTCATTGTTTTTGTACTGGCGTTAGGCATTTATGCAATTCAGTTCATCTGGGGTTTGCCCCATCTAAGCCCCAATCCTGAAACATGGGGGCAGCTAGGTGATTTTCTTGGTGGAATGGTCAATCCCATTATAGGGTTAATCACCATATTGCTACTGGCCACAAGCCTAAAGCAAAACCAAATAGCATTGCAGCAATCGAAAGATGCCCTTAAGAGAGCCGAAGAAGAAGTTCGCCTGACAAGAGAGGCTCTTGAACAATCTAAATCGATTCAAGAGGCAACTGAATCAGCTTTGAGGGAGCAGATTAGAATAGCTCAAATAACTAAAGATATTGATAATGTAATAAATTTAGAGCGCTATTTTAGAGAAACGTTACAGCTGGTTGCGACCGAATTAGAACCTAATTACAGTAACCTTCTTCAAGATCATGTAAAAAAATTACAAGGCATTATTTTTCAGGAAGTAAGTTCAATATACGGTAGATGGCTTGATCCCCAACGGAGAGGATAGTTATCTACGTAAAATTTGCGTTGCAGAAATGGAATTGAGTTTCACCTGTTGAAAGGATTAGAGCACCTCACTTATCTCGCTTGGTGCTCTAATTTATCGCGCGCGGCATCATGCTGAGCTTATAAAGTGGCGAACACTTCTTTTGCGGCATCAATCGTTGCTTGAATGTCGCCATCGCTATGTGCGGCCGACATGAAGCCTGCCTCGTATGCCGCTGGAGCGAAATAAAATCCACGCGCAAGCATTCCATGAAAAAATTGATTGAAGCGCTGAGTGTCACACGCCATAACTTGTTTAAAGTTAGTAATTAATTTCTCTTCTGTGAAAAAGAAACCAAACATTGACCCCACATGATTGGTGGTGAACGGGATTCCAGCAGCGTCGGCTTCGCGTTGTAAGCCTTCCATTAAATCTTTTGTTTTGCGAAACAACTCAGAGTAAAAGTTGGGAGCCTTAAGGAGCGACAATGTTTTTAAGCCGGCGGCCATGGCGACAGGATTTCCTGAAAGGGTGCCAGCTTGGTAAACAGGCCCAGAAGGCGCAATCATCTCCATAATATCGCGGCGTCCGCCAAACGCCCCCACCGGCATGCCTCCCCCGATAACCTTACCTAAAGTCGTTAAATCAGGACGAATACCGTAGTGTCCTTGGGCTCCTGTTGGGCTTGCGCGAAATCCAGACATCACTTCGTCAAAGATTAAAACGCTGCCGTATTGGTCGCACATTTCGCGAAGTGTTTCTAGAAAACCTTGAACAGGCGGAACGCAGTTCATGTTGCCAGCTACAGGTTCAACGATGATGCAGGCGATTTTATCGCCGTTCTTTTCAAAACATTCGCGCACTTGTGCCGCGTCGTTGTAGTTGAGCGTGATGGTGTGATCGGCAAGTACGGCAGGTACGCCGGGCGAGCTGGGAACGCCAAATGTTAATGCGCCCGAGCCTGCTTTAATGAGTAGAGAATCTGAATGGCCGTGATAGCAGCCTTCAAATTTGACGATGGTGTCGCGTTTGGTGAAAGCGCGAGCGAGACGAATGGCGCTCATGGTGGCCTCGGTGCCTGAGCTCACAAATCTCACCATATCGATATGTGGCCAGTCGTTACAGATGGTGTCGGCGAGCGTAGTTTCTTTTTCCGTCGGCGCGCCAAAACTCAATCCATTCTGGGCTGTTTTAACAACTGCTTCGATGACCTCTGGATGCGTGTGGCCAACAATCATTGGCCCCCAACTCTGAACATAGTCAACATATTGTTTTCCATCTGCATCCCAAACATAAGCGCCTTTAGCTTTTTCGATAAATACGGGAGAGCCGCCGACGGCTTTAAAGGCGCGCACGGGTGAGTTAACGCCGCCAGGAATATGTTGTTGTGCTTGTTGAAAAAGTTGTTCAGATCGGCTCATGAAAAATCCTTACCGGTTTGGTCAGTAGAAGATGAATGAAACTGTGCAATGTGAGTTAAAAATTCGCGTGTCGTTTGTTCAGGGTGTTCTGATAAAAACAACGCTTCACTCACGGCGATAATGTTGGCTCCTTCTGACAGAAGCATGGTGACACGCGACAGGTCGATGCCGCCAATAACACAAATGTGTGCGTTTTCGAAATATTCGCGCGCTTGTTTAATTAGCGATAAGGGGGCTGGTTTTGCATCGGGTTTTGTTTTCGATGGAAAAAAGCGCCCAAAGGCGAGATAACTCGCTCCCTTGTCGATGGCGTCTTGAGCAAGCGCTAATGAGTCATGACAGGTAATGCCAAAAATTTTTGTTGGACCGAGTGCTTCGCGAACACGCGCATGATCGCCGTCACCCTGACCGAGATGCACACCATCGGCATCAATGGCGATGGCTAAATCAAGATCGTCGTTAATAATTAATTTAGCATCGTAGGTTGCACATAAATTTTTTAAAGCCCGCGCTTGGCGCTCGCGCCGTTCAGTGTCGGCGGACTTATCTCGATACTGAATCCACTGGCAGCCACCGCGCAAGACGGCTTCCACCTTGTCAACCAAGCACTGATCGGTTAGGCCATCTGGCGTGATCGCGTAGAGCAAAGCGGTCATTAGAAGGGTCTCACTACAACTAAAATTACGATTCCGATTAGCATTAAAACAGGAATTTCATTAAACCATCGAAAAAAAACATGGCTTCTTGCGCGAGTTCCGTCTCTAAACTCTCGATAAAACTTGCCACAGACACCGTGGTATCCGGCCAATAAAAATACCAAAACTATTTTGGCCCAAAACCAATGTTGAGTGCGGTAATAGTCCCAAGCCAAATACACCATGCCCAACCCGAAGATGAAGCTCGCCAACATGGCGGGAGTGGCGATGCCTCGATAGAGTTTGCGCTCCATAATAAGAAATCGCTCGCGACTAATGGTGTCTTCGCTCATGGCGTGGTACACAAATAGCCGAGGCAAATAGAACAGCGCTGCCATCCAAGATACCACCGCGATAATGTGAAAGGCTTTTAGCCAAAGCATGTAATAAATCCCCTGTTAATTCTCGGGTTGGCGACTTGAGCGCCGCTTTTGCTTTCGGTTTTGGCGCAAGGCTTTTATGATAGCCGTTTTCGTTGAGTAAAATCTTCAAACTCGATGTCTTATTAAAAATTGTCCTGGTGTAGGGGGTTGTCGTGATTAAGGCGGGTATTGTTGGTGGAACAGGTTATACAGGTGTCGAATTACTTCGCCTGTTGTCGAAGCATCCCCATGTTGAGGTGACTGTAATTACCTCTCGTGCAGAAGCGGGAGTGAAAGTGTCGCAGTTGTATCCGAGCTTACGTGGGCACGTGGATCTTGCTTTCACCGAACCGGACGTTGCCATTTTAGGTGAGTTGGATGTCGTATTCTTCGCTACGCCACACGGCGTTGCGCAAAATATGATGCCAGAACTCATGAAAACGAAGGCTCGTATTATAGACTTGTCTGCCGACTTCCGTATTCGCGACGTCCCGCTTTGGGAGAAATGGTATGGGCAGCAGCACGGCGCTCCTGAACTCGTAAGCCAAGCCGTTTACGGTTTGCCAGAGGTGAATCGTGAGGCGATTCGCACCGCGAAATTGATCGCATGTCCGGGCTGTTACCCGACCGCTACGCAACTGGGATATTTGCCGCTTATAGAAAATAATTTGGTCGATCCTTCGTCGCTCATCGCGAATGCGGCATCTGGAGCAAGTGGTGCCGGACGCCAGGCAAAAATTGATAACCTGCTTTCTGAGCTTACGGATAGCTTCAAGGCTTATGGTGTTCAAGGTCATCGTCATTTACCCGAAATTGAGCAGGGGCTTGCGGATGTACAGCCGGACGGTGCTGCTGCGATTTCATTAACCTTCGTCCCGCATTTGCTTCCGATGATTCGCGGTATTCACGCGACGCTTTATGCAAATTTGCTTGACGTGGATGCTTCAATCGACTTGCAGGCGCTTTATGAGGCACGGTATGCGAATGAACCTTTTGTTGATGTGCTGCCCGCTGGCGACTTACCGCAAACTCGCAGTGTCAAAGGTTCAAATATGTGCCGTATTTCCGTATTTAGACCCCAGAATCGCGATAAAGTCGTGGTCTTATCTGCCATTGATAACCTAACAAAAGGGGCCTCGGGTCAGGCAATCCAGAATATGAATATCATGTTCGGATTTGACGAGACCGAAGGCCTAGACGTGGTGGCGTTACTACCTTAATAAACGGAGTCAATTTGGCTGCATTCGCAGCCAAATTTTTCACATGAGAGTATGAATAAAATAAAAGCATCTCCGCAGTATGCGATGAAGGTGGTTCCCCATCGGCCTTGGAGAAATTTTCTATTTTATCTTCTATTCATTGGGCTGTTGCTGGCGGTCAGTGCGCTTGCTTTTCATTTGGGACAGGAGCGCTTAAAAAGTCAGAGTATTTCAGTCGAAAAGGCCAAGATTCTCCAAGATCGAGAAAAGCAACTGAAAGCAGAAGTCGCGGATTTAAAAAAGCAACTCGCGGCTTCGCAACTTGCGTCGGAAGTTGATCGGCGAGCGCTTGAGGAGCTGCGTCAACAATTTTTAGTAAGACGCGAGCAAATTGCTGAAATGGAGCGGGAAGTGTCGCTGCTCCGTTTAATGTCATCAAAGTTTTCAACTAACGATCAGGGCGTTGGGTTCGGATTGTTTTCGGTCAAGCCGCTGCCAAAACCTCAGGAATATCAATTTCGCTTAGTTGTGCACAAGCTTTCGGAAACGGGCGGGAATTTTAAGGGCACTCTCGAGGCTTATCTTGTTGGCAAGCAAGCTGGGGCACCAGCTCGATTGCCTCTTAGTGAAATTGTTATTGACGACCCAAAATCGACACTTACCGCAATTAAAGTGCCCGTGGATTTCAAATATTTCCAAGCGTTCGAGGCGAATATTCGTCTCCCTGATAATTTTGAGCCCGAATATTTAGCGGCTAAATTAAGCTCCAATGCGCGCAAACCTCTCGTCGTAGAGCAGCAGTTGGAATGGCTAAAAGTTGAAAGTTGGTAGCTTGTCCATGTTCGGAGGCATAAATGGCATTCTCAAATAATCACACTCTAATCGCCAAGGGCACACAGATTAAGGGCAACCTTTTTTTCGTCGGTGACTTGCAGATCGAAGGCCGGGTGCTCGGCGATGTTGTCGCTGACGCTACTGAAGCTAGTCGTGTGGTCATCGCTGAAACGGGCATTGTTGAAGGTAATATCTATGCCCCTAAGGTGATCATTAATGGCCAAGTGACCGGTGATGTTCATGCGACAGGTCAGGTTGAATTGGCAAAAAAAGCGGTTTTTACAGGTGTGCTCACTTATTGTGAACTGCAGGTTGTACAAGGTGCGGCCATTAATGGACGTTTGGTGCGAGAAGACGCCGAAAATATACGTCGAGCGCCAAACGAGGGTGACGCGGCGGCGAAGGTTGTTAACCTTGCCAGCGCCCCATAGAGTTATTTGGTTGACTGGGTTGCGCCGCTAACGGGATAATGGCCGCGTTATTGTCCCTTTTAGGAGTATTAAATGTCGGTTGCTGAGATTTTTATCCCGCAAGTACTAAATGTGACTGACCAAGCCGCTCAAAAAGTACGCAGCCTAATTGAGGAAGAAGAAAATCCTGATTTGAAATTGCGAGTGTATGTTACCGGTGGCGGTTGTTCAGGATTCCAATATGGTTTCACTTTCGATGAAGCCTTGGCCGAAGATGACACTGTTGTGGAGCACTTAGGCATACAAGTCGTGCTGGATGCTATGAGTTATCCTTATCTTGTTGGTGCCACGGTCGATTACGAGCAGGGCTTACAAGGGTCCAAATTTGTGATCCAAAACCCTAATGCTTCTAGCACCTGTGGTTGCGGTTCTTCTTTTTCCATCTGATTTTATTGAGGGAGGCACCTAGGCTAAATAGATGCCTCCTAATATTGTTTCTCTTCTGGCGCCAGTTACTTCACGCAAATTTCCCGGTTTCCTCTCGCAGGTTTGTTTAGCCAGCCACGCAAATGCCGCCGCTTCCACCCATTCCGGCGCTATCCCGAAGGTACTTGTTGTTATCACTCTGTCACTCGTCCGGTGTCGTTCAATTGCTTTCACAAGTGCTTGATTGTAGGCGCCGCCCCCACACAAAACGATAGATACGGGCAGGCTCGTGCCAGATGCTAAAGCATCAATTTGATCCGTAATGGTTTTGGCTGTGAACTCAACTAGCGTCGCCTGAACGTCTGCGGCAGTAATACTGGGGAAACCTTGCAACTGCTGGTCTAGCCATTCAAGATGAAAATCCTCTCGCCCTGTACTTTTGGGGGGTGGCAAAGCTAAAAAAGGATGATCGAGTAAGCGAGCTAAAAGCTCAGAACAAAGGGTTCCCGTTAGTGACCAGTCGCCATTGTGGTCGTAAGGCTTACCGAGATGTCGCTCGACCCATGCATTCATCAAAACATTCCCTGGCCCTGTGTCGAAACCTAGCGCGCTTTGATTGGGCTCTAGCCAAGTAATATTTGCCATCCCGCCAATGTTTACAATTGCTCGCGCTTCATTGGCGCTACCAAAAACCGCTTGATGGAAGGCAGGTACGAGAGGTGCGCCTTGGCCTCCACAGGCAATATCGCGGCGCCGAAAATCAGCTACTACGGTAATGCCAGTGTTTTCTGCGATTGTATTAGGGTCGACTATTTGCAGTGTGAATGGATAGCTACCTAGTGCACTGCATTGCGACTCAACGGGAGGGCGGTGGCGAATGGTTTGGCCATGGCTACCAACGGCGACTATGTCCTTCATACTGAAAGACGTCTTTTCGAGCAGTTCATTGATGCATGATGAAAACTCGTAAGCGAGTTCCACATCCAAACTGCCGAGACGATCAATCTCGCCGAATCTTGGCTCGCAGAGATCGTAAATTTTAGCGCGCAATTCTGGCGTTAACTGACGGGTGTGACAGGCCAGTAATTCTATTTGAGGCTCAGTAGATATAAGAACGGCATCGATGCCGTCGGCACTGGTGCCGGACATGATGCCGATATAAAGCGAAGACATGAATGCTAAGCTCGATTAATTATTGTTGGCCTCGCTTTTAATCATCGCCACTTGAGTGCTGTCATTAAGCTCAGCGAGTTTGGCGATAAGCGGACGCGTGGTGGCGTTAAAGTGCGCTAGTTGAGCTTTGTCGATGCTGATCGACTTCGGCAAAGGAACCGTGACGGGATTCTTAACTTGGCCATTTACATAGAACTCATAATGAAGATGTGGCCCTGATGCTAAACCGGTCGACCCAACGTAACCAATAATGTCACCTTGATTGATAGATTTGCCCCGGCGCAGACCCTTAGCAAATCCATTCATATGGGCATAAAGTGTTTTATAACCACCGCTGTGAGTCAGAATCACTGTATTCCCATAACCGCCTTTCGAGCCGACAAACTCTACTCGACCATCACCAGTTGCCATGATTGGCGTTCCACGTGCGGCAGCGTAGTCGGTGCCTTTATGCGGACGCGTTACGGAATGGAGTACGGGGTGCTTTCTAGATAGGCTGAAGTGCGACGAAATTCGGGCAAACTCAATCGGTGAGCGTAAAAATGCTTTTTGCATTCCGCGACCATCCGGAGTGTAGTAGCGCGACTCACCATTTTTATCGGTGTAGCGTACTGCGCGATAGGTTTTTCCGTTATTGATAAACTCAGCTGCAAGCACCTTTCCAGTGCCGACTACTTTGCCGTTAACGTAATGACGTTCGTACATCACCTTAAACGAATCACCTTTTTTAATGTCTTGGGCGAAGTCGATATCCCAAGCAAAGATATTGGCAAGCTCCATGGTGATATTGCTGCTCATGCCAGCCCGCTTTCCGGCCAGATAGAGTGAACTGTCGATCGTACCGAATCCAAAATCTTGTTTTACGTCAGGCTCGATAGCAATCTTTTTCGTGTCGAACCCTTTCTCGGCGCGAACAAAAGAATAATGCTCTAAGTCACTGGCTACATAGGTGAGCTGCTGAAGTTTATCGCTTTCGAGTGTAAACGCGAGTTTTTGCCCAGGGCGAATATTGCGTAATTGTTTGGCTTCTTTAGATGCGTTGAAGAGCTCGTAAAGATCTTTGTCGTTAAGGCCCGCACGACGAAAAATCAATGACAAGCTATCGCCAGATTGAACGATAAATTCTTTGGCGCTTGGCTGTTTCTCGACAGGCGCTTCTTTGGGGGCTGCACTCTCTTCCAAGGCAATGGGCGCAGGATGAGGGTTAGCCGCTGTAACTTGTAGAGGTGTCGGTGCTTTTTGTAAGTTAGTGCCTAAAACAGGTAATAACGGTTGTGCATGTGTAACTAACTGGGCGCTATGTTGGGTTTCCGATTCGGAATTATCCGTCGAATCTGTAGGCAAAAAAGCCGAAACCGCGAGCACAGGCACAGCGACGCCCAAAGCAATTAAATGTTTGCGTGGAAAATATTCCAATATTGCGCTTTTAATTGCTTTGGCGAGGCTCTTATAACTAGCCATAAAAATTTCTCGCCAAATGTGGATTTAGGTGCAAATTATTAGCATTAACGGGCTTTTATAGCAGAAAACTGCCGAGATGACACCCAAAAATGCAAATCTCTTAATCAATGCATTAAATGAACCTTGAAATTGCCCCTCAGTCAGGTATCTTGGACTCCCTTTTTATATATCCGAGTCCTTGTAAACGATTGGTTGGTTCTTTTATGACGTCGATAGACACACAATTTCTTAAAGAGTTGCACGACAGAGGGCTTGTTGCCCAAATGACTGGCGGAGACGCCCTCTACGAGCATCTAAGCTCAGGTAGTCGTACCCTTTATTGTGGATTCGATCCAACTGCCGATAGTTTACACATTGGGCACTTAGTCCCTCTTTTAATGCTGCGCCGTTTCCAGTTGGCCGGCCATCGTCCAATCGCGCTAGTTGGTGGCGCGACAGGTCTTATTGGTGATCCAAGTTTCAAGGCGCAAGAGCGCAAGTTAAATACTGCCGATACGGTCGCGTCTTGGGTTGAAAAACTCAAGGGCCAAATAAGTCGATTCGTTAGTTTTAATGCTGGTGAAAACTCTGCTGAGGTAGTAAACAACCTCGACTGGGTTGGCGATATGAATGTGCTCACATTTTTGCGGGATATCGGCAAGCATTTTTCTGTCAACAACATGATCAATAAAGAGTCGGTTAAGCAACGTATTGATCGAGAAGGTGAGGGGATTTCTTTCACGGAATTCACTTATATGTTGTTGCAGTCTTTCGACTTTGCTGAACTGTATAAGCGTCACAACTGCACATTGCAAATTGGTGGAAGCGATCAGTGGGGGAATATTACCGGCGGTACGGACTTAACCCGTCGACTGCACGGTGGACAGGTGTACGGGTTAACCGTGCCGTTAATCACCAAGTCGGATGGCACCAAGTTTGGCAAGACGGAAGGCGGCGCGGTTTGGTTGGATCCTGCGAAAACCTCACCCTATATGTTTTACCAATTCTGGCTGGGCACCGCAGATGCTGACGTGTACCGTTTTTTGCGATATTTCACGTTTTTACCAGTTGCGGAGATTGCAGAGATTGAGAGCGCTGACTTGGTCAGTGGTGCTAAGCCGGAGGCTCAGCGAATTCTTGCGGAGCAAATGACCCAGCTCATTCATGGTGATGAAGGGCTTGCGGCTGCACAAAGAATCACCCAGGCATTATTTAGTGATGAGTTGTCTTCGCTAAGTGAGGAAGACTTGTTGCAACTTAAGCAAGATGGACTGCCGTCGACTCAGCTTCAGCGTCATTCTTTCGCCGAAGGTACTCTCACGCAGGTTCTTGTGGATGCTGATATGGCGTCTAGTGGCAAGCAAGTTAAAGATGCGTTGCAGCGCTCGGCTGTTTTCATTAATGGTCGCGCAAAGACCCAAGATGACAACATGAATCTTGCGGGCTGCTTTAGTGTTGATGATGCCTATTTTGGGCGGTTTTTTGTGTGTAGGCTCGGCAAAAAGAAGTACCACCTGTTTGAGGTGGTGTAAATTTTGGGCGCTTTGGTTTGTGTTTATTCGTTTTTTTAAAATGTTACGGAAAAACACAAAAAAGGCTTGCTATCGATGCTTAGCAAGCCTATAGTGCGCCACCTCAACGCAGCGAAGCGAAAGTGGAAGGCAAGTTGAGTGAAGTAAAAACTTAAATAAAATTAAGGGTTTACAAAAGATTCGAGGTGTGTATAATGCGCCTCCCACGGTTGAGCCGAAGCGCTAACCGGTTTTTTA
>JBJEWS010000003.1:0-21022 GCA_051885175.1 Cellvibrio sp. | reverse complement strand
ATTTTTGGCCAAGAGATGGACAACGCCACCAGCGCTTTGGCCCGTATGAACATGATTCTGCACAACAACGCCACGGCCAAAATCTGGAAGGGCAACACCCTGGCCGACCCGCAGTGGAAAGACGGCAATGGCGAGCTTAAAACCTTCGACTTCGCCGTCGCCAACCCGCCGTTCTCTAACAAAAACTGGACTAATGGCTTAAACCCGCAAGAAGACCCATTCGGCCGCTTTACGTGGGGCATACCGCCTGAGAAAAACGGCGACTACGCCTTTTTGCTGCACATCTTAAAAAGCCTTAACAGCACCGGCAAAGGCGCGGTGATCTTGCCGCACGGCGTACTCTTCCGTGGCAATGCCGAGGCGCGCATTCGCGAGAACCTCATCAAACAAGGCTACATCAAAGGCATTATCGGCTTGCCGGCTAACCTCTTTTACGGCACTGGTATTCCTGCTTGCATCATCATTATCGACAAAGAACACGCGCAGCAAAGAGCCTTAAGCGCAACGGGCGAAGCCAGTGATAAGCAGGGCATTTTTATGATCGACGCCAGCAAAGGCTTTATCAAAGACGGCAATAAAAACCGCCTGCGCGAGCAAGACATTCGCAAAATTGTCGATGTGTATACCCAAGGGCTCACGCTGGCGCGTTACAGCCGTAGGGTGAGCTTGGACGAGATTGCCGCAAACGATTACAACCTGAATATTCCGCGCTACATAGACGCGAGCGAGCCAGAAGACTTGCACGACTTAAGTGCCCACTTGCAAGGCGGCATTCCCAACCGCGATATAGACGCGCTCAAACCCTATTGGGATGTCTTCCCCAATTTGCGCCAACACCTGTTTAAACCCGCGCGCGAGGGTTACAGCCAAGGCTTGGTAAAAGCCGGCGAGGTGAAAAGCACCATTCTCAACCACCCGGAATTTACCGCCTTTCGCGAGGTGAGCCTCGCCCCATTTAGCGACTGGGCGAATGAGATCAACCTAAATGGCATCGCCCAAGGCGATAATGTCCGCGCAATTATTACCCGCATGGGCGACAGCCTATTGCAGCACTACCAAGCTAATCCGTTGCTGGACGCTTACGATGTTTTCCAATTGCTGATGGACTATTGGCAAGACACCTTGCAAGACGATGTCTACGTCATCACCCAAGACGGCTGGCTGGCCGCGAAAGGCCTGCGTGAGCTTGTCGCCAACAAAGGTGAAAAGATCAAAGAAACGCCCGATCTTGTCATCGGTAAAGCGAAATACAAAGCCGAAGTGATTCCACCTGCCTTGATTATTGCCCGTTACTTCGCCGCCGAGCAGCAAGCTGTTGACGCGCTGCAAGCAGAACTGGATAACGCCACCCAAACCTTAGAGAGTTTTATTGAAGAGCACTCAGGTGAAGAAGGGCTCTTGGCCGATGCCCTAAACGATAAAGACAAAGTCACCAAGGTAAGTGTGGCCGCCCGTTTAAAGCTCGCGACCGACAAAGACGAAATCGCCACGCTTAAACAAGCGCGCAAATTATTTGAGACGGAAATCGAGGCCAAGAAAAACCTAAAAGACGCGCAAGAAAAACTCGACCAATTGGTGTTTAAACAATACCCCGCCTTAAGCGAAGCAGAGATTAAAACACTGGTGGTGGAGGATAAATGGCTCGCAAGTTTAGAGGCAGCCATAACAGCAGAAATTGAACGGGTAACCCAAACCCTAGCCAACCGCGTTAAAGAATTAGAAGAACGTTACGCCGAACCACTGCCTGCCATTACCAGCTCGGTTGAAAACTTAAGTGAAAAGGTGGCCGAGCACCTAAAAGCCATGGGTTTGGAGTGGGCGGTATGACAAATTTTTCGGGAAACCCTATTCCTTCAACCAAAGGGAACGCCGCTTGCGGCGGCCCGCAGGGCGGAGGCAGGGATAGCCGACGTACAAATTACCCTGCAGTGGGCGAACAAGATCGCGTGCCAGCGGGTTATAAGCAGACTGAAGTGGGCGTGATTCCGGAGGATTGGGAGGCAGTTAAACTTGGTGACGTCGCCGACGTTAAGATGTGCAAGCGAATACTTTCACATCAGACGGTTAAATGTGGTGGGATTCCATTTTTCAAAATTGGCACCTTCGGTGGGGAGCCAGATGCCTATATTCCAGGGTCTCTTTACCAAGACTACAGAGCTAAGTTTTCTTTTCCTGAGGCGGGAGATGTTCTTATATCAGCTGCTGGAACGCTAGGAAAAAAAGTAATTTACAATGGCAGTAACGCATATTTTCAAGACTCGAATATAGTCTGGCTTTCTCTGGATAAGAAAAAAGTTAAGAATGAATATTTGTATCAGTATTATAACGTTATTAAATGGGCTTCTTCTGAAGGAAGCACAATATCAAGACTTTACAACGGAATTATTAAATCATCATTCGTAGCGCTTCCGACGATTGAGGAGCAAACCGCCATCGCCAACGCACTCTCCGACGTCGATGCTTTGATTAGCGAGTTGGAAAAACTCATCGCTAAAAAACAAGCCATTAAAACCGCGAGCATGCAGCAACTGCTCACCGGCCGCACCCGACTCCCCCAATTCGCCCACCACCCCGACGGCAGCCCCAAGGGCTATAAATCCAGCGAGCTGGGAGATATTCCGGAGGATTGGGAGGTTGTGCGAGTTGGAGATAGGTGCGATTTATTGACGGGATACCCATTTCCAAGTAAGTCGTATACTGACTCTGGGATTCGCTTATTGCGTGGTTCTAATGTCAAAAGAGGTCGCACAGATTGGAGCGAAGAAATCACTCAATACTGGCCAGAAATTACCTCAACGATTGCTCAATATGAACTGAAGGACGGTGATATTGTGATTTCGATGGACGGCTCGTTAGTAGGGCGAAGTTTTGCCCAGTTGTCCAAATCTGATTTGCCTGCTGTGTTGTTACAGCGTGTTGCTAGATTACGAGGATTGAATGTTTCTCAAAGCTATCTACGAGAATGGGTCTGCAGTAAGTTTTTCACAGAACACTGTGACTCTGTAAAAACAGTTACAGCAATTCCTCACATCAGTCCTCAGGATATCAGAAGTTTTAAGTTTTTTTGTCCACAGAGTGAACAAGAACAAACCGCCATCGCCACCATCCTCTCCGATATGGATTCCGAGATTCAGGCGCTGGAACAGCGCTTAGCCAAAACCCGCCAGCTCAAGCAGGGCATGATGCAGGAGTTGTTGACTGGTAAAACTCGGTTGGTTAAGGCGCAAGCTACTGGAGTTGCCAATGCCCGTTGATATGACGACCATACAGCAACAGTCGCTGTTAAAAGAGCTGTGTTCATTACCAGCGGAGACAGAGTGGGTAGAATTTAAACATAATGCTGATGTAGAAAAAATTGGCGAATACATTTCGGCTTTGTCCAACTCGGCAGCGCTAATTGGTAAGCAAAGCGCATTTATGGTGTTCGGTGTCGATGATGCCACCCATGATATCGTGGGTACTACATTCAAGCCTTCGCAGCAAAAGCATAAACAGCAAGAAATCGAAAATTGGTTGTTGCAAAAATTACAGCCAAAAATTCATTTTCGTTTCTATGAATTGATGGCGGGTGAAAATAGCGATTTACCCGTTGTTATTTTAGAGATACAGCCTGCAACGCATAATCCGGTTCAATTTGATGGTATCGAATTTATTCGTAGTGGCTCTTACAAAAAAAGGCTCAAAGAGCTGCCGGAAAAAGAGCGTGCCTTGTGGCGCGCGTTTGATAGAACACCTTTTGAGAAGCAGTTGGCGGCGAATAATGTGTCTGCCGATGAAGTGCTAAAGCTGCTGGAATACCCTGCATATTTTGATCTAACCGGTTTGCCCTTGCCGGATAATCGCAACGGTATTATGCAGGCGTTGGAGGCAGACGGTTTAATTCGTCCGGCGGTTGGTGGTCATTGGGATATCACCAATTTAGGCGCTATTTTATTTGCAAAAAAGCTAAAAAATTTTACCCACCTTGGCCGTAAAGCGGTGCGATTAATTCAATACAAAGGCAATAGTCGCATAGAAACCGTGCGTGAGTTGGAAGGTAATAAAGGCTATGCAGTTGGTTTTGAAGGGTTGATTGATTATCTCAAAACTTTGCTACCTTCCAACGAAGAAATTGGGAAGGCCTTTCGTAAAGAAGTGCCCATGTATCCAGAGCTGGCTATTCGGGAATTAGTTGCTAACGCCATTATTCATCAAGACTTCTCGTTAACGGGTACTGGCCCGTTAATAGAGGTGTTCGATGCACGGATGGAAATTGTAAATCCGGGACTGCCTCTGGTTGCCACAGAGCGATTCTTGGATTCACCCCCTCAAAGCCGCAACGAGGCAATAGCATCGTTTATGCGACGCATCAATATTTGCGAGGAACGTGGTTCAGGCATCGACAAAGTGGTTTTCCAGACAGAGCTTTACCAGTTGCCAGCCCCTATTTTTGAAGTGACAGAATACCATACTCGCACGGTGCTCTTCGGCCATAAGGAATTCGCGCAGATGGATAAAGAAGATCGCATTCGTGCCTGCTATCTGCATTGCTGTTTGCGTTACGTGAACCGAGAGCACATGAATAATGCCTCCTTACGGGAGCGTTTTGGCATCGAACAGAAGAACCAGGCTCAGGTGAGTCGAGTCATTAGAGACGCGGTTACTGCAGGGTATATCAAAGCCTATGATCCAGATGCTGGAACTAAGGCAATGCGATACGTCCCCCACTGGGCTTAATTTGCTTGATTGGATGACGTTAAAAAGACTTGGTTGTTCTGTAAGTCGTTGATTTTAAATAATAAAATTTGCTTGATCGTTGCTTGATTGAGTGGCCAAATCGTCTTTAAGGGTGAGAACTTTTCCAGGTCGGTACATCGCTTAGCCAAAACCGGCCAACTCAATTAAGGCATGATGCAGGAGTTGTTGGCCGGTAGGAGTTGATTTTTAAACAGTTAACAACAAGGAAGAACATGAATCAGCAGTTCAAAACACTAAATGATTTAAGTGAAATTATTAAGGATTACAAGGGAATGCTTATGCGTCCAACGTTACGCATGAGTCATCCGACACTTTATCGTAGGCGCGATGTGGGTAAGAGTGAATCTCTGGTTAAAGGCGTTCGGGTCAAGGACTGGCTGTTTTCCTCTGACATGAAATGGGTCATGCCCCACGACCAAATGGGGTTATCGTTTTCATCGAGCTATAGCAACCTGAAGCAGGTGTTTAAATTGAAGGAGCGACATAATCCGGGAAAACGAATCGACATTTTTTGGGTGCTCGAGCAAAGTGATCTTCCGGAGGGTCTCAAGTTCGAAGCAGATAGAAATAAAAAAGGCCATTATTTTTTAACGGTTACAAAACAAATGCATGTATCAACCTTGGTGAAATGTTTAGCTCATATCGCCCAGCACATGTCAGTGATTCGCAACGCGGAGAATGTCGTATGATTACCTACAGATTTAGTGAAGAATCCGCCTACATAAACTACTACGCAATTAAACTCGACGATCAAAAAGCCTTGGCGATTCTTGCGCGTAAGCAAGTCGACAATGCGGATGAGGCAACTTACTTGAGCGAATTCTTTTGGCGCATGGTGGATGCGTCTATCGTCGATGAAAGTAACGGCCTCCAATTGCCCTGGCCCGAAGGGGCAGAATTTTGGAATGAAAAGCTTATGAATAGTATTTCGGGCTATTTAGAGCAAGCGGGCTACCAAGAGCAGTGGGAAGCTGTAGTCGATAGCATTTAGGTGGAATTTCTAGGCGACCATTAAGAAATGGGGCAGCGAATAATAATCGATAGGATGAGCCATGATCACAATAGGCCAGCGCGAACGCGCAACTCAGGAACGTGTGGTTAGATTATTTCAATCTACCTTGGGGTATAGGTACCTTGGCGATTGGCATGAGCGGCCTAACAATAAAAATATCGAGGTCGATATTTTGTCCGGTTGGCTTAAATCGCGCGGCGTGAGCGAGGCGCTGATTAATCGGGCTGTTCGCCAGCTTGATAAAGCGGCAGCGCTGGGCGAAGGTAAAAAGCTCTACTACGCCAATCAAGAGGTGTACAACCTATTGCGTTATGGCGTAAAAGAAAAAGAAGGCGCAGGCCAGCTTAACGAGACGGTATGGCTCATTGACTGGAAAAATCCGGAAGCCAACGACTTCGCCATCGCTGAAGAAGTGTCGATGAAAGGCGAAAATAAAAAGCGGCCTGATCTTGTACTTTATGTGAATGGAATAGCGCTTGGCGTAATTGAGCTTAAGCGCTCGTCTGTGTCCGTGTCGGAAGGTATTCACCAGAATCTCGACAATCAAAAGAAAGACTTTATTCGTAGCTTTTTCACCAGCATTCAATTGGTGATGGCGGGTAACGATGCCCAAGGCTTGTGCTACGGCACCATTGAAACTCCCGAAAAACATTATCTGGAATGGAAAAATGAACGCGAGCCAGTAATTGGCAATGTGCTCGATTATCACCTCACTCAGCTTTGCAATAAAGCGCGATTCCTTGAGCTTATCCACGACTTTATTGTGTTTGACTCGGGTGCTAAGAAGACCTGCCGCCACAATCAATACTTTGGTATTCAAGCCGCTAAAGATTTTTTAAAGCAGCGTAAAGGCGGCATTATTTGGCATACCCAAGGCTCGGGTAAAAGTTTGACCATGGTGTGGCTGGCTAAATGGATTCGCGAGAACATTCAAGATGCGCGAGTATTGGTAATTACTGACCGCACAGAATTAGATGAGCAGATAGAAAAAGTATTTAGCGGCGTAAACGAGGCTATCTATCGAACCAAAAGTGGTGCGGATTTAATTAACCAACTTAACCAGTCCATACCTTGGCTAATCTGTTCGCTGGTGCACAAATTTGGTCGTAACACTGATGACGAAAGCCAAGTCGCCACCGATGATTTTATTAAAGACTTACAGGCGTCGTTGCCGGCTAATTTTCGAGCTAAAGGTGAGCTGGTGGTGTTCGTTGATGAGTGTCACCGTACTCAGTCAGGTAAGTTGCACGCGGCCATGAAGTCGATATTGCCGCAGGCGACCTTCATTGGTTTCACCGGTACGCCTTTATTAAAACAGGATAAACAGCGGTCTATTGAGGTTTTCGGACCTTTTATCCATACCTATAAGTTTAACGAAGCGGTTGCTGACGGCGTGGTTCTTGATTTGCGCTATGAAGCGCGCGACATCGACCAGGCAATTACCTCGCAGAAAAAGGTGGACG
This sequence comes from Cellvibrio sp., assembly GCA_051885175.1. Lineage (GTDB taxonomy): Bacteria > Pseudomonadota > Gammaproteobacteria > Pseudomonadales > Cellvibrionaceae > Cellvibrio. The sequence continues at coordinate 13,810 of JBJEWS010000003.1, read as the reverse complement.
ATTGGTTTGAGGCTAAGACTAAAGGGCTTAGTAATCTGGCCAAACGACAACTCAAGCAAAAGTGGGGAAGTATGCAAGCGGTGCTCAGCAGTCGCTCGCGCATGCAGCAAATCGTTAATGACATCATGCTCGATATGCAAACTAAACCGCGCCTAAACGACGGTCGCGGTAATGCGATGCTCGTCTGTTCAAGTGTCTATCAAGCTTGTAAAGCTTACGAGATGTTTACCCACACCGAATTGGCTGGAAAGGTCGCTATTGTTACCAGTTTTCAGCCAGTGGCAGCCGCCATAAAAGGTGAAGAAACGGGCGAGGGCCTCACTGAAAAGTTATTTAAATACGATACCTATCGCAAAATGCTGGCGGACTTTTTTGAGCAGCCTATAGAGGATGCGGCAAAGCGGGTCGAAGAGTTTGAGATTGAAGTTAAAAAGCGCTTCATTAAAGAACCCGCTCAGATGCGGTTATTGATTGTAGTGGACAAACTCTTAACTGGCTTTGATGCTCCTTCCGCGACCTATCTGTACATCGATAAACAGATGGCTGATCACAATCTCTTTCAAGCGATTTGCCGGGTAAACCGCCTAGACGGTGAGGACAAGGAGTACGGCTACATAGTCGACTACAAGGATTTGTTCCGATCTCTCGATAAAGCGGTAAAGGATTACACCCAAGGTGCGTTTGATCAGTACGATGCGGAGGATGTCGCGGGATTATTAAAAGACCGCCTTGAATTAGCCAAACAAGACCTTGATGACGCCCTAGAGATGGTGCGAGCCATCTGTGAGCCTGTAAAAGCGCCGCGTGGACTGCTCGAGTACCAGCATTATTTCTGTGGTGTTTCGGGTGAGAATCAAGATACTTTGCTCGAAAAAGAATCTCTAAGATTAAGGTTTTATCAAGGCGTCGCTAAATTATTGCGCGCCTTTGCCAGTGTCGCCAACGAGATGCCGCAGGCCGGTTATACCTCCGCTGAAATAGCCCGTATCCGCGAAGACGTTGTCCATTTTGAAAAAGCTCGCGATGAGATCAAACAGGCCAGTGGCGACGGTCTTGATATGAAGCGCTTCGAGCCGGGTATGCGACAGCTACTTGATATGTATATTCGTGCAGACGAAAGTGAAAAGCTCATCGATTTCGAGGAGATGGGGCTTATTGAGTTGATCGTGCAAAAAGGGGCTGACGCAGAAGGTGTGTTGCCTGAGAGTATTCGCAAAAATCCTGAGGCTATGGCCGAGGCGATAGAAAATAACGTGCGAAAAACCATCGTCGACGAAAATCCGATCAACCCTAAGTATTACGAGAAGATGTCGATACTGCTGAATGAGATCATCGAGCTTCGCCGCCAGAAGGCCATCGACTACAAAGAATATTTAGAGAAAATTCGCGATTTATCCCGTAAAGTTCTGCACCCTTCGCAGACCGCATCTCACTACCCAGCGTCGGTTGATACCGCACCCAAGCGTGCCTTTTACGATAATTTTGGTCGTGACGAAGTTTTAGTGACCAAGATTGACAGTGCGATTCGGTACACTAAAAAAGCCGATTGGGTAGGGGATCGCTTTAAAGAACGAGAAATCGCTAATGCGATACGCGAAGAAGCGGCGGGGTACAATGTCGACATTCAAAGCATAATGGACTTAGCGCGGGCACAAAAAGAGTACCATTAATGCACGACCTTAAAATCGGTTCGATAAACATCGAGCTTCACCGTAAAGCGATTAAAAATTTACATATCAGCGTATTACCACCCGATGGAGCTGTTCGGGTAGCGGCTCCTGATGCTATGTCAGAAACTGCCATTAGGATGGCTGTTATTAGTCGAATTCCTTGGATACGAAAACAGCAACAGAGTTTTTCAAAGCAAGCTCGTCAATCTGAGCGAGAGATGCTAACGGGCGAATGTCACTACCTTTGGGGGGGGCGCTATCGTCTCGAAATTATCGAAGGTAAAGGCAAGCATCAGGTCACTATAAAAGGCGGCCGTATCAAGTTGCTAATTAATCCGAATACGAGCCCTCACAACCGGGCAAAATTGCTGGAGAAATATTACCGCACAGTGCTCAAGGATCGCATTTCAAGTTTGCTACCCGTCTGGCAAGAAAAGCTCGGCGTTATCGCAGCGGATTGGGGTGTTAAGAAAATGAAAACCAAATGGGGTAGCTGTAATATCGATGCTAAGCGCATTTGGATTAATCTGGAATTAGCAAAAAAGCCAGTGGAGTGCTTGGAATATATTCTTGTGCATGAGCTCGTGCATTTGATAGAGCGCCATCACAATGATGCGTTTAAAGACCATTTGGATACTTTTCTACCTGATTGGCGAGAGCGCTGCGATCTTCTAAATCGAACCCCGCTCGCCCATGTGGATTGGTCTTAGATAGCATACTTAAGAGATCTACATTCTTATCGATTAGGTTGCCTCATATTTCAGATGGCGATTTAGTTCTCCTGCGATATTGACGATAAAAGATATCCTTGGCTTATTTTTAACTTCAGGGATGGGTCATGATTACCCCGAGTTACTACGAATATCGTATTAAGGCTGGAGAAAGCCTCTCGCTTATTATTGCTAAGTTTTACGGCATAGGCCCGCGTAGCCATCAGTACAAAAAGTGCATCGACGGCATAATGGCCATCAATCCGCATATCAAAAATCCTAATATGATTAAGGCAGGTGCCATTTTACGCTTGATGCCAGATCTTTCGTCCAAGGTAGTTGTGGGCTCGCAAAGCTCGTCGATGGCTAACCGTACTTCGAATATTCCTCCTTTACTTAAGAGATCTTCCGCAGCATCGCCTGCCTATGGTGGTGATTTAATACTTGATTCTGTGGCGCCTGAGGATGAAGCGAACTTCCACCTGCTTTCTTATTTAGCTGCGCGGTCGGAGAATCCTTTACTGGGCGCAAATGCATTAAGTGGGATGTTTAGTGACATTGTGGGTAATGGTGTTGAGGCAAGCCTTAGGCAGGTAAATGAGCTGTACGCTGACTATAAAGCCGGTAAGTACACCAAAGGCCAGTATGATTACAGAAGAAAGTTACTTTTAAACAAGCTCAAATTACAAGTGGGTCCACTTGACAATCTTCTTTTTGGAAACAGCGTGAATAGTGCGGTGAGAATTGCCCGGGGCGGGGGAATACCGGCGACCCAGCATATTGCTAAGCACACTTCAAGCATAAAAAATTGGCCGCCGTCGGAAAGAACGGTGGCTATGTGTTGGCGGGCGTAGGGTTAGCCGCAGGTTGCATCCAAATTGGTGACACTGACAGCACGCAGGAGAAAAACGAGATTTTTGTAGAGACGTTATCTAGCACCACCGCAGGGCTGGTAGTTGGAGGCCTGATATCCATTTTCCTAGTTTCTAATCCCGTAGGGTGGGGTACTGCGTTGGTGATAGGCGCGGGATCAGCCGCATTGAGTTATGGGTTAGGTAAAGGCGCCAAGGGTATTTACACGGCAACAGGGGCAAAGGTCGATTTCGTGTCGGGACTGGGAGTGGACAAAGTATGCAATTAGATTATTGGCTAATTGTAGGGTTAACCTGCTTGGGCCTATTGGGCGTTAGCCTAATATTCCTGATAGGGCTTTTCATCCTGTATCCCTTAACCCCCAAACCGGTTGTTCAAAAATATTTTAGGCCGCCGTACTTTTCGGAAGCCTTCGTAACTTTTTATTCTGGCTTCCCGACCGTCCTGTACCGAGGGGTTATATTTGCGCGGTTAGCCGCAAATCCGTCGAGCGGGAAAGTCAGAAATCTCACCAATGTTTACAAAGAATTTCCTCAGTGGTACATCGTGGTTGCCAAAATTTTATTTTGGGGTTTTCTGATATGCGCAAGTGGCTTTTTGGTATTAACAGTACCGGTAATAATTAAGTTTGGGATGTAGCTGTGCCCGCATAGTTTGCGAAGCTAAAAGCATATTAGTCGAGACAGTATATGGAGCTAGACTATGGAATGATTGTTGGCCTGACAAGCGCTATTTCACTAGGCGTTTCACTGGTATTTGGATTTGGCATGTCGATACTGTATCCATTTACTCCCAAAGCGGTTGTTCAAAAATACTTCAGGCCTCCTTATTTTTCAGAGGCCTTTGTGACGTTCTATTCTGGTTTCCCTACAGTTATGTATCGCGGTGCAATCTTCGCGCGATTGGCTGCAAATCCGTCCAGTGGCAGAAAGAGAAAACTCACCGAGGTCTATAAGGAATTGCCTCAGTGGTACATTTGGATCGCAACTTTCCTTTTTTGGGGATTCTGCGTTGCTTTTGGAGTTTTTTTAATATCAGCAGTACTTATGATGATTGAGTTTAGGATATAGGGGCGCCATAGACGATCGCTATACCCAACTCACGCTTATGAAAGCGTGCAGGGCTAAAAGGGGATTTTTGTGGGATTTAAAAGAATAGTCTTAGCGCTTGGTGTTTCACTAGCACCCGGATGTGCGACCGTTCAGCCCGAAAATACTAAAGAGTTTGAAAACTTCCGGAATTACGCGCTGGGGGTTTGTTTGGGTGCAGCCTTTCCTGGCAGTGAAGTGGCAAGCGATGTTAATAAAGCGCTAAATGGTTATCTTGATAGAGGAAATATGTCGTTAGAAGCATATGACGAAATTCGTGTGTTTACTCAGGTTTGGCTTGCTAAAGACTACTCCAGCAAAAGCGGAACTCAGATTCAAAGTATGAAGTGTTTCGATTTTTCTGCGTCAGATGATGTCGTTTCGATTTACAAGAAATACGATCCTTGTAAATCAAAGCAAGCGTGGCTAGATGGGGCATGCTTTGTGGAGGCTTGCTCTCGCTGATGTTGAGTTGAATCACCATTCTTCATGTAGAGTCAGAAATTATAGTTTTCTGGCTCTACTGATTATCGCTTAAGTGTGTTTCTCAGGAAACATATCCAGCCCAATCCTCCATCATCTCCCTACGCTTTTCCAAAAGATCGCCACGCCTATATGCCGCTTCTACTTTGTTCTTGATGGTGTGTGCCAGTGCCATTTCTGCCACGTCTTGTGGGTAGTGTGATTCTTCTCCCGCCCAGTCTCTAAATGTCGAGCGGAATCCGTGGGGAACGTATGGGCCTTTTTCGCCTTTCGGTCCATAACCGAGATCGCGCATGTATTTGAGTAGCGCCATATTGGAAAGGTGATTGTTGGCTCTTCCGCCTGGGAACAGATAAGGGCTACCAGCTTCTGTTGGTAGGTTTTTAAGCAGCGCTAGTGCAGCGTTCGAGAGCGGCACTCGGTGTTCACGCTTCGCTTTCATCCTTTCTGCAGGAATAACCCATAGGTTCTCTTCAAAGTCGAATTCATCCCACTTAGCCTGCAGAACCTCCGAGGTTCTGCAGGCGGTGAGTATGAGTAACCGCAACGCATAGCTCGATATGCTCTGCGAGCTTGAGATTTTTCGCCAAAAGCCGGGCAGCTCTTTATAGGGCATGGCCGGGTGGTGCGTCTCCTTCTGAATGGACGAAGGTTTCGGGAGCAACGTATCCAGATGGCCTTGCCAACGAGCAGGGTTTTCATCGGTACGTAACCCGCGTGCTTTGGCGGAATCCAAAATTTTTGCAATACGTGTCTGCACGCGTTTGGCGGTTTCGTTTTTTTCAATCCAAATCGGCTTGAGTAGTTGGATAATTTGATCGGTAGAAATTTTATTAACGGGTAAGTTGCCGATGATGGGAAACGCGTAGGTAGCGAGTGTGTTAACCCATTGGGTTTGATGCTTCTCGTTAGACCAGCCCGCTTTATTTAATTCGATATACTCAAGCGCGTAGGCTTGGAATGATGGAATGACTTTGCGTTGATCCTCGCGAGATTGAATCGGATCAATGCCGTCGACGATTTTCACGCGAGCATCGTGGGCGAGTGCGCGTGCGCGCTCAAGCGAAATTGTAGGGAAGCTTCCCAGGCCCATTTCGCGACGCTTGCCATTAAAGGTGAAACGAAATACCCACTTCTTTGCGCCGGTTGCTGATACAACTAAGCGAAGGCCTTTGCCATCTTCGTGCTTACCTTCACCTGCGGTAGCGACTTTTCTTGCGCTCAATCGATGTAAGGCCATTTGATCCCCCAATCAGTCCCCCAATAAAACAAGAATATCATGGATCTCGGTGGAAATCGAAAGATTGTAAATTATTGATTTATAAAGGTTTTATAAATAATTGTGGACTCCTATGGACCTGTAAATAGCGGACTCTCTCACCGCCATATAAAAAGCCCCGTCTGATTTCAGGCGGGGCTTTTTTGTTTTCTATCAATTATCGAATCAGTTGCTGGTGCAGTATGGGCCAACAATGGTGCCGACAAATCCGCCGGAAATATTAGTGCTCAAGTTTGTTGCGTCTACGTTATCAACGAGCAGTTGGCGCTGACTGTCGATCTCATAGTAAGCCTTAGCTTTGCCTGCGTTGAATGCGAGTGTCAACTTCACATCTTGCGCTTTAGTGATAGGTGCGGCTTTGATCAGCGTGTCTTGGGTAGAACCCCGGCGACTGAAAAGCGCAATCTGATCTTTGCCGTCCAAGCGAGTTAGAGCAACAAACATCAAGTGGCTGTCGTCCTGTACGGCTGCAAGGCCGGCTGCGTCACCTTCCGCGACTGGATTGAAGCTTAGGGTGGTGGTGAATTCGGCAATGTGGTGCTGTTGGCGGCGGCCGAGATAGCTTGGTACTTTAGAAAGATCACCCAAACCGCCGTGACACGCGAGGTTTAAACCTTGGTCTTTAACTTCGTAGAAGGGCTTAGTTGGGTTACGAATTCCCATCCAGCTTACGCCCAAGGCATTGCCGTTAAAGTTATCGGTGTAACCAAAGTCACCTGAGGTTGGGATCTCGGGCGCGGGTTGTTCAGGCAGCGCAGGCTTTTTGTGAGTGAACGGGATGCGCTCACCCGGTGGCAACATGTAAGGCCAGTCATTTTCCCAGTACACCGGCAAAAGGAAGGTTTCGCGGCCGATGTTGAACATATCGCCATCGTAGGGGCGAATTGCAAGGAAAGTTGCCCACCAATCGCCATTTGGCAACTGCACAAACTTAGCGTGGCCGGCGGCGATGATCGGATCTTCGCGGTTCGGATCAAGATCACGCTGGGTGAGGATGGGGTTGTGCTCAGCAGGAACGTAAGGACCCATTACGTTATCCGCACGGAAGATGGTTTGCGAGTGATGGATGCTCGTGCCGCCTTCTGCTGCAGTGATGTAATAGAAACCGTTACGCTTAATGATGTGCGGGCCTTCGATCCAAACTGGTTTGGTCGATATATCGACACCGCCGTTGATCAATTGCTTACGCTCGCCCACCATCTTCAAGTTTTTGTAGTCGAATTCTTGAATCCAAATCGCGCGGTGGCCTTCGTAGCGTGGCTCTTCATTAGGTGCGCCATTGTTAACAATGTAGGCTTTGCCGCTGTCATCCCAATGGATTGACGGGTCGATACCTTCAAAACCTAACCAGTGAGGCTCCGACCAAGGGCCTTTGATGTCTTTTGCGGTGATGACAAAGTTACCACCACAATCCACACAGGTGGTGGCGATGTAGTAGAGACCGTCGTGATAAGAAAGATCCGGTGCAAAAATACCGCGTGAAACGCCGATATCCATAAAGTTCATTTGATCAGGACGATCGATAGCGTTGGCGATATGTGTCCAGTTGACCAAATCTTTTGAGTGATAAATTGGCAAGCCAGGGAAGTGAGTAAAAGTAGATGGAACTACGTAGTAATCATCGCCCACACGCGCGACCGTTGGGTCGGGTGCATAGCCAGAGAGAATTGGGTTACGGAATTCGCCCTCGCCAACGGTGACTTTCTCTTGAGACTCACCTTGGTAAGTAAATTGCGTGAAACGAGCTGTTTTCTCGGCGGTGGAAGCAGTGACTGCTGCTACCGAAGAGTTTGATATCTCGCTTGTGGTCTTGGTCGAATCGCAGCCGATAAGTAATGCCGCAAGCCCAAATAAGGGTGCAGCGATAAAATTTTTCATTTTTTAATCCTTGTTATAAATGTTGCGCTGTTGTTGCTGAGCGTCGCTTAGCAGCTGGGAATCATAATAAATTTAGTGGGTAAAGCCCACATAGAACCTATCTCATATAGAAAGTTCTTGGATATTTTTTTATTGAGGGCAGTGTGAAATTCAGGCGTCCTGTATCGAATGCAACTCAGTTGTAAAATTACGTTTTGAATCAGTAATTTTAGTTTTCAAACGATCAAAATTTGTAATGAATTTTCTGATGATTAATGAGTATTACTTTTTATAAAAACCCAACAGACCTTATTTAATTGTCGATCAACACCTAGTCTTACTGTGACAAGGGAATCTTGAGATATCTCACTCCATTGGCTTCCGCTTCGGGGAGCTTGCCGGCGCGGATGTTGACTTGTATGGATGGTAGCAAAAGCCGCGGTGCGCCGAGTTTTGCGTCTCGTGCTTGGCGCATGGTGACGAATTCGTCGAGGCTAATTCCTTCATGAACATGGATGTTTGATTTGCGTTGTTCACCAACGCTTGTGGTCCAGATGTATTCATCGCGGCCGGGGGCTTTGTAATCGTGGCAGAGATGAATTTTTGTCTCGTCGGGCATGGCTAATATTTTCTTAATCGAGTAATACAATTGTTCGGCACTGCCGCCTGGAAAGTCAGCGCGGGCGGTGCCGTAGTCGGGCATGAATAAGGTATCGCCGACGAATAGATTCCCTTCAATCAAATAAGAAACGCATGCAGGCGTGTGACCTGGTGTGTGGATTACTTCGATGCTGCTATTCCCGAGTGGAATTTTCTCTCCATCTTTAAGCAGGCGATCAAACTCGCTGCCGTCTCCTGATACATTTTCTAAATTAAATACCGGTCTGAAAATGGTTTGCACATCGCGAATGTGTTCACCGATGGCGACAGGCGCACCGGTTTTTTGTTTGAGATAGGGCGCCGCACTTAAGTGATCCGCATGGGCGTGGGTCTCGAGAATCCATTGGGTTTTAAGTTGATTTTTTCCAATGAATTGCAATAAAGCGTCGGCCGAATGGGTAGAAAATTTTCCACTTGGATGGTCGTAGTCGAGTACGGGATCAATGATAGCGGCCATGCGTGTGGTGTTATCGTGAACCACGTAGGTGACGGTGTTAGTCGGTTCATCAAAAAAAGCGGTGACCGTGATGTTGGTGGACATGTGGCATTTTCCAGTTGACAGATTAATTAAGAAATATATTATATAAGTATTACCTTAAATACAAGTAAGCCCAATTGCGAGAAAGAATGCAATGAAACAGGTTGAGAGTGGAGTCGAAGCGTTCATGCGCGAAGGTTCCCTAAAGGCGGCTGCCTTTTTAAAACTCCTGAGCAATGAGAATAGACTGATTATTTTGTGCCTACTGATTCAGCACAAAGAGCTGAGTGCCGGTGCTCTATACGACTATTTGGACTTAAGCCAGCCAGCGTTATCGCAGCATCTTGCGAAAATGCGTGAAGAGGGGCTCATTAGTTTCCGCCGCGAAGCTCAGACACTTTATTACCGCATTGAAAACCCCCAGGTATTAACCTTGGTTGCAACCCTTAAGACAATTTTTTGTCCTTAGTAACTGTATGGACAGGAGACGACACATGCCATTGCAAACTATCACAGCGAAAGAAGTTGAGGCGAAAGTTAAAGCAGGAGCGCTTTTAGTGGATATTCGCAGTCCGGACGAGCACGCGCGTGAACACATCGCCGTTGCGCGAAATATTCCTTTAGATAATTTGTCGGCCAGTGCGAGCGAAATTGCGGCGGCAACCTCGGTGATTTACCACTGCCGTTCGGGTATGCGTACTCAAACGAACGCAGGCAAGCTCGCTGCGCTGCGTAGCGATAATGCGTTCATTATGGAAGGCGGCATCGACGGCTGGAAGGCGGCTGCATTGCCAGTTGTTGAAGATAAGAGCCAGCCGCTTGAGCTGCAGCGTCAGGTGCAGATTGGCGCAGGTTCTATCGCGCTCCTTGGGTTTATCCTTGGGATTACTGTATCGCCCGGATTCCATGTGCTGTCGGGATTTGTTGGTGCGGGTCTTTTGGTTGCGGGGTTAACCGGTTTTTGCGGAATGGCTCGCATCCTAATGAAGATGCCGTGGAATAAATAAGCATGTTGTTGGGTATCGCCATGGGCTTCGGTGTTGGGCTCATGATGGGATTAACAGGCGCGGGCGGCGGTGTTTTGGCTGTACCTGCGCTCATGTCGGGTATGGGGTTGAGTCTTGCGGCGGCGGGCCCTGTCGCCCTAATCGCCGTGGGTCTGTCTGCGACTTTCGGTGCGGTACAAGGGTTCTTACGAAAATTAGTACGCTATCGCGCGGCTGTGTTGCTCGCAGCCATGGGGGCGGTATTTGTCCCCTTGGGAAGAGTTATCGCGGCGGGCATGAGCGAGCCCGCCTTAAATAGCTTATTTGCCGTGGTGATGTTGATTTCAGCTTACCGAATGTTTCTCAAGTGGCGCGAACGGGTCGATGAAAATATTTCCTTAACTGATGCTTTCATCGCAGTTTCTGCAGATACAGGACGACTGGTCTGGACGCTACGGGCTATTGTGGCCATGTCCATGGTTGGTGCTACCGCAGGTTTATTTACAGGGCTTTTGGGGGTTGGAGGCGGCTTTGTTATTGTGCCTGCGCTGGCAAGTCTCACCCGGCTCTCGATGCAGAGCATTGTTGCAACATCGCTTACGGTAATCATGTTTAACTCGAGTGTCGCCATTGCGCTCGCTGCAGGCGGTGGCGGTCTCTCTCTGACCATTCCTTTGTGGCTGTTTGTGGGGGTGACGCTCGTCGGAATGATGACGGGGCGAATTGCTTCTGGCTACATCCCTGTGCGTTGGGTGAATGCCGTATTTATTTTGCTTTGCATTGCCATTGCGGGCGTCATGTTGGTGCGGGTGCTTCCTTTATTGCCGTGAGTTTGATCTTCAACTGCGCAGTCTGCGCACCAATGGCCCCATTTCAAATGTCGAGATGGGGCTTTTTATTTAAGGTATAATTTAGCCCTTTGATTATGAGCCTCGTACCATGATGAAAGTCTTGTATATATGCACCCACAACCGCTGCCGCAGCATTTTGTCGGAAGCTGTTACCAATCATTTTGCTAGCCCATGGATTACGGCTCGGTCTGCTGGGAGTTCTCCAGTCGGGGAGGTTCACCCGCTGAGTCTTCGCTATCTTTCTGAAGCGGGAATCGCTACCGAAAATTTGCAAAGCCAGTCGTGGCATGAGTTCGAGTCGTTCGCCCCCGACGTGGTGATTACCGTCTGCGATAGTGCGGCTTCCGAGGCCTGTCCCTTGTGGTTCGGCGATAGCTTGGTGATCCACTGGGGCCTTAGTGATCCATCTAAATTGGATGGAACCGATGAGGAGCTTGCTGCAGCCTTTAATCAGACCATCGACATCATCAAAGCCCGCGTCGAAGTCTTGCTTGGCATTGCGAAGTCGGAGCCTGAAAGTTGGCGCGAGGCGTTGCGCGGGTTGACTGCCGACACGCAAGCGTGAATTGAGATTACGACATCTTTTTGTACTGAGCTTTCCTATTAGAGATTTGAGTGAGTTATGGGCATTTTTGAACGGTACCTGAGCCTTTGGGTTGGGGCGAGTATTTTAGTTGGCGTTGGTTTAGGAAGCTGGTTGCCCGAGGTGTTTGAGGCTCTGTCAGCGCTTGAAGTCTACGGGGTTAATCTTGTGGTCGCAGTGCTTATATGGCTCATGATTTATCCAATGATGACCCAGATTGATTTTCGTGCGGTTAAGCATGTTGGAGAGCGCCCAGCGGGGCTCGCGCTCACGCTCGTCGTTAATTGGCTGATCAAACCTTTTACCATGGCTTTGCTAGGCTGGCTCTTTTTTAAAGTGCTCTTTGTAGACTGGGTTGATCCTCAATCGGCCAGTGAATATATCGCGGGCATGATTTTGTTGGGGGTGGCACCTTGTACGGCGATGGTATTCGTGTGGAGCCAGCTTACGCGAGGAGATGCCAACTACACCTTGGTGCAGGTATCAGTTAACAACTTAATTCTTATATTTGCCTTTGCCCCAATTGCTGGATGGCTACTTGGGGTCAGCGATATTCAAGTGCCTTGGGGGTTATTGCTGGCGTCGGTAGGGCTTTATGTGGTGGTTCCGTTGGTGCTGGGAGTTATCACACGTCATCACTTCGTCCGCAAGCAGGCCCAAGGCCAGCTTAGTGAGTTAATTGCCGGGTGCAAGCCAATCTCTATAGTCGCGCTCTTGGGCACTGTGGTGCTTCTTTTTGGGTTTCAGGCTGACGCTATTGTCGAGAAACCAGCTGTTATAGGGTTGATTGCTATTCCCTTGCTGGTGCAAACCTACGGAATCTTTGCGCTGAGTTATTGGGCTGCTCGCCGCCTCAAATTAAGCCACTCGGTGGCCGCACCGGCTTGTATGATCGGTACGTCGAACTTTTTTGAGCTAGCTGTCGCTGTCGCCATCTCGCTTTTTGGGGTTCATTCGGGCGCGGCCTTGGCGACCGTTGTGGGTGTCTTAGTTGAAGTGCCTGTCATGTTGTCCCTCGTGTGGTTTGCTAATCGCACGCGGCGCTGGTTCCCAGAGAGCTGAGGTGACGAATATAGCGGCTCACTTGGTCGGATTGCGGGTTTGTGTTTCGCCAAAAAGCTGATTTGCAAGATCCTGGAGGCGGGCGTAGGTGAGTTCACCCATGTGGGTGTGAAGCACCTCGCCGCGGCTGCTCACGAATAAGGTGGTCGGCAGCGCCTGTGCGTTGAGGCTTCGTAGCATTGCGGAGTTTGGATCGAGGAGTGGGTAGTTGAAGTTAAGCGACTTCTCCACCAGGTAAGACCTAGCAACATCGCTGGACTCACCTTGGTTCAGCATGACGAAATCGATATCCTCAAAAGCTTGCTCCGCGCGGGCGAATGCGGGCATTTCGCGGCGGCAGGGGCCACACCAGGTTGCCCAAAGATTGATAATCATTGGCTGCCGGATGGTGTTAGAAGAGCCGGACGATGTGGACGCGATTGGATTAAGGTTCAACCCCTTTGCTCCCAGAGATACTTCGTTACCATCAAGCGTAGTGAGCGCGTATTCCGCAAGTAGTTGGCTGTTCGGCTGGTGAAGTAATTTTAGACCTCCCCAATAGAGTAAAAGGCCAATCATTGAGAAGATGCAAAGCGAATTCCGCAACTCAGGGGATTTGCGGGTTTTCCAAATTATGCCAGTGGAGGCGCCTAAGAGGGCGCCTATCCATGAGAATCCGCCATCGCCAATTGCAACTATGGAGATGGGGGTTTGAAGGTATTCGCTAAAATGCGTACATACATAAATAGCACGCGCCCCTAACAGGCTTGTCAAAGCGACATCGCCTAAGTGTTGGCTCAGTCGGGCAGATGGATTGTTTTGTCGTTGATCGTACAAGCGAGCCATCAACCAAGTTAGACCCAAACATAAGAGGGCGAGAAGAAGTGTTGGTGGAATAGCGCCAAACGACATTATTTACTGCCTTATAGAAGTGGCTCGTGGGGAGAAAGCAAAGAAGCATCTAATCACAGGCTTGATCTTCTTGCGAGCCGACCAATACTACTTAACCTTCTAAGGTGTTTTATTTACGAAGTGGTGCCGCAGGTGCGGTTTAAATGTTCGCTTTGCACAAAAAATGTATTTCATTGATTTTTAAGATATTAATTTCGCTAAAACCTGTCTTAAATTTAAATAAATGCTTGACGCGCGTTACACTTCTCCATAAAATGCGCGCCTCAACGACGCACTCGTAGCTCAGCTGGATAGAGTACTCGGCTACGAACCGAGCGGTCGGAGGTTCGAATCCTCCCG
>JBJEWS010000002.1:0-88490 GCA_051885175.1 Cellvibrio sp. | reverse complement strand
CATAAACTATCGCTCGGTTTAAAAGCTCCAATGTTTTCATCGTAAACCCCGAGACTGTCTGACTTTTAAGCCACTGCAAAATGCTAAATTTGGTGTGCTGCTCACGCAAACTCGCCAACACCGGCCACGGCTTTCCGGTTACAGATTTAACGTACTTTGCCATATCGTGATATTCGGCTGTCGGCAAAAAACCAGGTGAATGAATCCAATAATCTTGCGTCTGGTAAGGCGTGTGATAGTAAGGCCAAATCGGGATGCACGGAACTATGTCGGTCGAATGGTACACACGAAATATTTTTTTAGACCCAAGATTGTGCGTGCAATGAGCAGCAAAATCTTGTAATCCGACTCGTGGACTCCCGTAGGTATAAAGATAAGGACTTCGATTATAAGCAGATCGTATCCAGTCAGCACAAATTGTGGCAAGCGCTCCGCCTAAGCTGTGACCGACACAATGGATGTTGATGATTTTTTGCTTTGTAACGTCCGCCATGTATTCCTTAAGTTGCGGCTTCATGGATTGGAATGCGGTATGAAATCCATCGTGAACCGGAAACCCTGACACTGATCGTGAGACCCCAACATTGAGATTAGTCAGCCAGTCTGCAAGATACTGGGTTCCACGAAATAAAAATACTGCGTGCCCAGCGTATTTTCCCTTGCCAATTAGTACAAATCCAAATGCTGTCCTGCATTTAATTTTCCATGGCCCACCAGATTTTCCCTTCAGCATAGAAGATTCAGAAAATTCAAATTCATCTTTAAAACTAATATTTAAAAGCCCAATCGCGCGCTTTATATCTTCTGTTTTTGTCAAAGCATAAACTTGATTTGCCAAATCTGACGTTATATCCGGCTGTAGTTCACTCACAGTAAATCTCCTTATTTAATAACTCACATCCTTATTTTTGGTGCATCAGGCTCTACGTCCCAAGTACATTTACTTAAGATACCAACTCCTTCCACCAAAATTCCAACCGTCTCTGAATTTAATTCGCAAGTCACTTTCAATGGCTTTCCTCTTGCTTCCGTATTCTCTGCCGGGTCTCGCTTCACCGAATACCAAATGTCATACTCGACTCCATCATCTGTAACGAAAATAGATTGAGAAGCGACAAACTCCATCGGTAACAACTTCGTAACCGTCCTTTCGAAAATCGGCGGCAATTCGAAATAGCCATTCTCGTCAGTGGTGGTTTCATCTTTTCGCTCGCCATCACGGTCAGCGGTTCGGACTACCCGTGCGCTAGCGACAGGCTTTCCGTCTTTGGTGATGACGCCTGATATTCCAGAGAACAAGCAAACCTTACCTGCATCGAAAAATCCCATAGCAAATCCTCCCGTGGAAAATACAGAGATCGATAGTAAAAGAATTAAGGTGATTTTCTTAAAAGACATACATGTCATCTCATTAGAAAAATTGGATGAAGCATGCAGGAAGTATGAGAGAGGTTGAATCCAGCAAATCCGTATGCTTCATGGTGTGTAACCTGTGGGTATTATACTTATATAGCAGGGCCTAGTTCGTAGTTTTCCGTGATAGAGTTCCCATACCCATCAACGCTTTTAAGGAAAATATTGGTGAAACTCTAATACGCGACACATCGCGCGAACTGAATGCATCTTACTATGGGCGCGGATAAAGGCGTACTTTATTCGTGCTCCCTTGCAAAGTACGCGGCCTTTTTTAAAATATCGCGCTCCTCGGTAACGCGTCTGAGCTCTGCTTTAAGGCGGGCAATCTCAACTTGCTCATCTGCCTGAGCCGCTTGGCGAGGTTGTGGTTTATTGTATTTCTTGAGCCAGTTGTACAAGCTGTGGATAGTGGTTCCCAGCCGTTCAGCAACTTCCGCAACGGAATACCCTCGCTCGGTAATTTGTTTGATGGCTTCTTTCTTGAATTCTTCGGTAAATCGTTTGCCTGACATAGACACCTCATAATTGAGTTAGATTATGAGGCTTTTAGGTGTCTAGTGAAATCTAGGAAGTCCACAAATCGTTAACAAAGAAAGCCCAAAAAAATTTCCAAAAGAATTTATTTCCGTTGTATCTAAATCCGAGCAAGAAGCGCTAGATGCTATGCCACCATCAGCACGCTGGGCTGATGGCATTAAGATTACAGATACCATTGACTTAGGAAATAATCGTTTAAAGTTCTCCCAAGATGAGCAAGAGCAAATACTCAGTGAAATTGTTCGAGCCGATTTCAATGGAGATGGATATGAAGACTCCTTAGTCTATTTACGCACTGTTCTAATTGGTGGGAGTTGGAGCTCCAATCAAATCTTTACTATTACCGCAGGCGAGGATGGTGTAATCCGAACTCTCGATATTTATCCAACTGATTAAGTAGTAATTAAAAAAGCGCCTTTCGGCGCTTTTTATTTAGGCATCTAAAAATCAGATGTGTCGTCCTGAAACCATAGCTTTACCTAGCGCATCTCGAGCAAATGCATTTGCCTTCTGCTGTAAGAGGAGGAGCACATTTCGAATGTATTCACGCGTAAGGTGCTCCTTTTTGACTTTGCGAATAATACCGACCATTTTCAAAATTTTGTTTATCAGCGAGATAACCAAATCAGATGCGGAACGCATAGTGACATTAGGGTGACTAAGAATGTATGCAAGTCTATCCAGCAATGTAAAGCTTGTTGTTGCCGCCTTAGAAACTAGCCAAGACGCGCCTGACCAACATTTTTCCAAAACATAAACTATCGCTCGGTTTAAAAGCTCCAATGTTTTCATCGTAAACCCCGAGACGGTCTGACTTTTAAGCCACTGCAAAATGCTAAATTTGGTGTGCTGTTCACGCAGACTTGCTAACACTGGCCACGGCTTTCCGGCAACGGATTTAACGTACTTAGCCATGTCGTGATATTCGGGTGTTGGTAAAAACCCAGGAGAATGAATCCAATAATCTTGTGTTTGATACGGCGTGTGATAGTAGGGCCAAATCGGAATACACGGAACTATGTCGGTCGAATGGTACACACGAAATATTTTATTAGACCCAAGATTGTGCGTGCAATGAGCAGCAAAATCTTGTAGACCGACTCGCGGACTTCCGTAAGTATAAAGATAGGAGCTTCGATTATAAGCAGAGCGTATCCAGTCAGCGCATATTGTGGCTAAAGCACCACCTAAGCTGTGACCGATACAGTGAATGTGAGTAATTTTATGTTTGGCGACACTCGCCATGTATTCCTTTAATTGCGGTTTCATGGATTGAAATGCAGTATGGAATCCATCGTGAATCGGAAAACCTGAAGCTGATCGTGAAACGCCGACATTGAGATTTGTCAGCCAGTCTGCAAGATATTGTGTGCCCCTAAATAGAAAGAACGCATGTCCTGCGAAAACACCTTTACCTAACAAAAAAATCCAAATGCAGTCCGGCATTTGATGGGCCCAACGCCACCGGTTTTACCTTTAATTATTACGTTTTCGGAAAAATCAAAAATTCCCGAAAATTTCACATTTAGATCTTTAATTGCCTCTCCAATGCTATCAAATTTTGTAAGCCCGTAAACATCCTGAGCTAACTTAGCAGAAAGTAGCGGTGTAATTTCATTCATCACAAGTCATCCTTAACTAATTTACAGTCCAATCTATTGGTTCATCTACTTCAACATCCCACGTGCATTTGCTGTGAATCACTACACCATCAACAATTATTCCTTTTTCTTCCTGTAACATTTCGCAGACCACTTCTAACTTCTTTCCTCTTGCCTCGGTGTTTTCTTTAGGGTCACGCTTGATCGATCGCCAGATCTCATACTGCTCCTCTCCATCAATTACATTAATTCTCTGCAAAGTCACAAACTCCATCGGTAACAACTTCGTAACCGTCCTTTCAAACATTGGCGGCAATTCGAAATAGCCGTTATCGTCAGTGGTGGTTTCATCTTTCCGCTCCCCGTCACGATCAGCAGTTCGGACTACCCGTGCGTTCGCCACAGGCTTTCCATCTTTGGTAATGACGCCCGATATTCCAGAAAACAAGCAAACCTTACCTGCATCGAAAAATCCCATAGCAAATCCTCCCGTGGAAAGTACAGAGATCGATAATAAAAGAATTAAGGTGATTTTCTTAAAAGACATACATGTCATCTCATTAGAAAATTGGATGAAGCATGCAAGAAGTATGAGGGAGGTTTAATCCAGCAAATCCGTATGCTTCATGGTGTGTGGCCTGTGGGGATTATACCTATATAACAGAGCATAATTCCCGATGTTCCGTGATATGCTTCTCAAACAAGAATAAACGCTAAGGAACAGGCAGTTATGAATACCAATGAAAAAACCAGAGATAAGCCCTATTGGGCTGTGATCTTCACATCTAAACGCACCGACCTTGACGAAGGCTACGCCGACATGGCCGAAAAGATGGTGGAGCTTGCCAAACTCCAACCGGGTTTTCTTGGTATTGAATCTGCTCGAGACGAGATTGGTATTACCGTTTCTTATTGGGAAAGTTTGGAAGCGATAGCAGCTTGGAAAAATCATTCTGAGCATTTGATCGCGCAGAAGCTCGGTAAAGAAAAATGGTATGAGTGGTTCAAGACAAGAATAGTGAAGATTGAGCGCGAGTACACGTGGCAAAAAGACTGAAGTATTACTTAAGACTGCTCACCATTTTCCAATAGATAAATGAATAAAAAAGATCCAAGCCAATGAGTTATTTTTGGTGAAAATTACTAGAAAAAAGACGTTCTTTACTAAAAACAATCGTCACCTTTCCAGTGTCAAGAAATGGTTTTACATATCTACTAAAGATAAATTGAAATTTATATTTTTTTAATTCTCACAGAAATCTCATTGTTAGAAGAATCTCTACTCACACTTACTTGATATTTTTCCTCTTTTTCTTTGGGTTGTCGTTTATGATTTAGAGCCTTTCGCTCCTTGGGTCTTTTACTAGGTAAAGCAACATCTCCAAGATCAAGATTACCTTGCACAGGCAATCTATCTAAACAGGCTTTTAGTTGATCCCTGTACACATCTATTTCTCCCCGATCATCGCCAAAAACGATTTTCAGTTGATCACAAACATGATCAGACGACATTCTGCCTGCTTGCAATTCATTAACTAAATACCCGACTTTTCTCAAGACTACCGAATAATCTCTTATCAATGGCTCTTCATTTAGGTTTTTGTAGGGTGCTGCTGCTTTTTTGCGAAAAGTTGTTCGTAGTGCATTGACATCTTCAATCAGCGCCCTCATCCCTTTTGAAAAATCTGGATATTTCACTATTGCCGTATACACTGCAGATGCAATTGCACAAATAACCCCACAGGCTATTAGAGATCCTGTTCTAACTTCTAATTTAAGGGAATAATTTCCAGATAACACAAGTTCTTGCCCTTCCAACTCCCATTCTTCGAATAATTTAACCGCATACGCTTTTAATTCATCTTTATTCAAAGTAGGGAAGTTAAGCTTAAAGTAGGTTGAACCTAAATTGATCATATTCCTTTAACCTCGTTTTTTAATTATTTTTATTTTCGAACTATAAAAAAGCGCCTTTCGGCGCTTTTTTGATTTCTTACAATCTCACTTCAATTCCACGCTCGCGCATGTATTGTTTGGCTTCGGGGATGGTGTATTCGCGGAAGTGAAAGATACTGGCGGCGAGTACAGCGTCGGCGCCGCCGATGGTGACGCCATCAACCAAGTGTTGCAAATTACCCACGCCGCCGGAGGCAATTACCGGAACAGAAACCGCATCACTAATCGCGCGGGTTACGCCTAAGTCGTAACCTTTTTTAGTGCCGTCGCCGTCCATGCTGGTGAGAAGAATTTCGCCAGCACCGAACTCGGCCATTTTTACCGCCCATTCAACCGCGTCGAGGCCGGTAGGTTTGCGGCCACCGTGGGTGAAGATTTCCCAGCGGTCGGCTTCGCCCGGTTGCGAGACTTTTTTCGCATCAATCGCTACAACAATGCACTGAGCACCAAAACGGTCGGAGGCCGCTTTAACAAGCTCTGGGTTAAACACCGCTGCGGAGTTGATGGAAACTTTATCGGCACCGGCATTGAGCATAATGCGGATATCGTCGAGCGTGCGAATGCCACCGCCCACGGTTAAAGGAATGAAAACCTCGCTCGCGATTTTCTCGACGGTTTGTACGGTGGTCGCACGGCCCTCGTGAGTCGCGGTGATATCTAAAAAAGTGACTTCGTCGGCGCCTTCGTCGTTGTAGCGTTTGGCAATTTCGACCGGATCGCCCGCATCGCGGATGCCAACAAAGTTAACGCCTTTTACGACGCGGCCATTGTCCACGTCCAAGCAGGGGATGATGCGTTTTGCCAATGCCATTGTCTTACCCCTTGTAGGCATCGCAGTAAGCCTGCGCTTCTGCCATGGTTAAGGTGCCTTCGTAAATCGCGCGGCCAGTAATAGCGCCTTCGATGCCTTTATCCGCCATCGCGCATAGGCCACGGATGTCGTCCATGTTGGTGATGCCGCCAGAGGCGATCACCGGAATAGAAGAAGCTTGTGCCATGGCCACAGTCGCTTCGACGTTCACGCCTTGCATCATGCCGTCGCGGGCGATGTCGGTGTAAACGATGGACGACACGCCGTCTTGCTCGAAGCGTTTGGCCAATTCAGTGGCTTTCACGTTAGACACTTCCGCCCAGCCGTCGGTGGCGACTAAGCCGTCTTTGGCGTCCAAGCCCACGATGATGTGGCCCGGGAATTGTTTGCACATGTCGGTGACGAATTGTGGCTCTTTCACCGCTTTAGTGCCGATGATGACGTACTTAACGCCGGCGTCTAAATAATGTTCGATAGTTTCGGCCGAGCGGATACCGCCGCCAATTTGAATTGGCAGGTTGGGGTAGGCTTTGGCGATGGCAGTCACCACGCCGCCGTTCACGGGCTTACCTTCGAAGGCGCCGTTCAAGTCGACTAAGTGCAAGCGGCGACAGCCTTGCTCGACCCACTGGGCCGCCATGGCCACTGGGTCGTCCGAAAATACGGTGGAATCGTCCATTAAACCTTGGCGCAAGCGTACACATTGGCCGTCTTTTAAGTCGATTGCAGGAATAATCAGCATGGTGAAATCTCGTTCAAAAGTAAGTGTGTGCGCTTAGGCGGCTTGGCCATCCCACGCTAAAAAGTTTTTAAGGAGTTGTAAGCCTACGGTGTGGCTCTTTTCGGGGTGAAATTGCACCGCAAATAAGTTGCCACGGGTGAGCGCCGCATGAAACTCAACACCGTACTCGCAAGTGGCGGCGACTAAGCTCGCATCGGTACTTTGAATGTAAAACGAATGCACAAAGTAAAAGCGGCTGTCTTGGGGAATGTTCGCCCAGAGCGGGTGGTCGTTGTGGGTGACGGTATTCCACCCCATGTGCGGCACTTTAAGCGCACGGCCTTGCTGGTCTTGGTGCTTTGCACCGAAGAATTTCACAGCGCCCGGCATGATCGATAAACAATCCACACCGCCGTTTTCTTCCGAGTGATCGAGCAGCGCTTGCATGCCCACGCAAATGCCCAGTACCGGTTTTCCGGTAGCGATTTGCTCTTTAAGTAGGACGTCGAAGCCAGCGTCTTTGATGCCTTTCATGCAGTCGCGCATAGCGCCGACACCCGGGAATACCACACGGTCTGCTTTGGCGACCTCGGCGGCGTCGGAGGTGACGATCACGCGGGTTTCTGGAGAGACCTTAGAAAGCGCAGAGGCAACCGAGTGAAGGTTGCCCATGCCATAGTCGATAACAGCAACGGTTTGCTGAGTCATTAAAAATACTCGATTATGAGGTTAGCAAATACTTACAAACAGGCCACGTATTACAGGCAGCCTTTGGTAGACGGCATGATGCCTTCCATGCGTGGATCTTGTGCTAACGCCATGCGCAAGGCACGGCCAAATGCTTTAAAGACGGTCTCGGCTTGGTGGTGCGAGTTGCGTCCGCGAAGGTTGTCAATGTGCAAAGTCACGCCCGCGTGGTTCACGAATCCTTGGAAGAATTCGTAGAACAATTCGGTATCGAATGTGCCTATACGCTTTTGAGTGAAAGGAATATCCATGTGGAGGCCGGGGCGGCCAGAGAAGTCGATCACAACGCGCGACAAGGCTTCGTCGAGGGGTACATAAGAGTGGCCATAGCGCACCATGCCGCGCTTATCGCCCACTGCCTTGGCGAACGCTTGACCCAATGAAATCCCCACGTCTTCGACGGTGTGGTGATCATCGATATGAATATCGCCATCACAGGTGACATCTAAGTCGATCAAGCCATGACGGGCAATTTGATCCAACATATGCTCTAAAAATGGAACACCAGTATTGAAAACACCCTTACCCGTACCATCTAAATTAACGGTAACGGAAATTTTGGTTTCGAGGGTGTCTCGGCTTACTTGGGCAATACGCTCAGTCATGACTATCTCCATCTGGCAGCGTCGGGGCGGGTTGGCCAAATTCGACGTCTGCAATCGCTTAATTAAGGCGCGATTATATAGGGTTGAGTGGGGGAATTCAGCCTAGGCGCGGCTATATCGCCCATGGTTGGGATTAATTGTTTGAATTTTAACCGCGAGCAACTACTATGTACAAATTTCGCACAATAAATAGCTCAGTTATAGACGTGAAGACTAACTCCGCGGTTCTTTAGACGAACTCGGTCCAGCGATGCCGTGGAAAAGCCCATAGCTCACATTAAAATTACATGACACCTTCAAGAAACGCCGAATATGTCAGTCTCGATTCCGCACAAGATTAGGTTAGTTCGCGAACAAATAGACGCACTTTGCCATCAAGATGCCGAAAATACCGATCTTCGGCTATTTGTGGATCGTCGTCTGCCGCAATTGCATTACGCGATTAGCGCGACTCGAGCGCATATTTCGCTGCATGAGTTTATTCTGCGGTACATTGCGCAAATTCCCGAATTTATCGAAATTATCTACAAAATCGCACTGGATAACGGATTTTTACGCGATATCAAATTGCTGATCAATCTTGCCACCGATTATTTTTTAAGCCCGCCTTCGGCAATTCCCGAGAGTCAAACCCTGCTCGGGTTGCTCGATGAAGCCTATCTCGCCCATCGGTTGCTAGAAGAAATTAATGATCGACTGATGGCGCAAATAGGCGCCCCACTTTTGCCAATGGATTCGACCACCGCGAATCTCATTGTGCACGACATTATTGGCGAACCCTTCGCTAATGAACTGGACGCCGCCGCGCTCTTTGCCTCGGACACGGTATTCAACAATTCGTCTATAGGGTCGAGCCAAGCGATGCGCCATTACATCCAAACGCATGCCGCTATTGGCTGGGAAGATGTACTAGCCCGGTGGCCGAGCCTGGCGGAAAACTTAGGGTTGACCTTAAGTTTCGCCAGCACTCGAACTGGGCTGCAATAATTCTTAGGGTTTTTCGGCAACGGGATCGTCGAGGTTTAGCTGACTTGATGGGGTGTTATAAACGTCGATGTCTAGGAGTTTTTCACTTTTGGCGACCATGAGTGCGCCCACCGAATCTCCCGTGGTATTAACCGCTGTACGCGTCATATCCAATAAACGGTCCACACCGATAATGAGAGCAATCCCTTCGACGGGCAAGCCGACGGATTGAAGAACCATCGCCAAAGTCACCAGTCCCACACTTGGCACACCCGCGGTACCCAGCGAAGCTAAAGTAGCCGTAAGAATCACCATGAGATAACCGCTTATCCCTAAATCCACACCAAAAGCCTGGGCGATAAAGACTGTGGCAACACCCTGCATGATGGATGTTCCATCCATATTAATCGTGGCGCCCAGCGGAATGGCGAAGCTCGATACCTTGTTGTCGACACCCAGTTCTTGAGTGCTGACACGCATGTTCACCGGCATAGTGGCGTTACTCGACGAGGTCGAGAAGGCAAACAACATGACTTTCCATTGCTTTTTAAAGAAGGCGACGGGGTTCAACCCAGAAAAAAGCTTTAGGAGTGCGCCATAGACGACAAAACCATGCAACAGAAGAACAAAAAGCACGGTGAAGAAGTATTTCGCCAAATCCAGAATGGCGCCAACGCCCATGTTCGAAAAAAGCTTGGCCAATAAACAGAAGACGCCGTAAGGTGCCGCCTGCATCAAAATCATAATAAGGTTAACGATCACCTCGTTGAGATGCTCGAAAAAGGAACGAATGCTCGCACCCGCTTCGCCCTTAGTGCGCGAGACTGCAATACCGAATAGCAACGCAAATACAATGATCTGCAACATATTTTCTTCGACCATCGCCACTATTGGGTTGGAAGGGAAAATGTCGATGAGCATTTCTTTGATTGAAGGCGACTCTGGAGGAATGTAATTGGCCGCCAGATCGAGCTGAATACCCGCACCGGGTTGAATAAAAAGCGCGATAGTAATGGCTAGTGTGAGAGCAATGGCCGTTGAGACCATGTAAAACAACATGGTTTTACCGGCCATCACCCCCATTCGCGCATGGCCACCCAGAGCCGCCGCACCGCACACCAGCGAAACGAATACCATGGGCACCACCAACAGCTTTAGCGATGCGACGAAAATTTGGCCGATCGCATCGAGAACACCATTAATAATGTTGTTTTGTACCCAGGCTTGGCTGGCGGATAGGGTTTCATCCGGCCCTACCGCCAGAAAAACGTTGAGGCCTGCACCCACCAAGAAACCCAACAACATGGCGATCAAAATTTTAGTTGTAAGCGACATAATCACTCTCGATTAACAATTATTGGGATAGGTGAGGCTCAAAAGCTGAGTCCGTTCAATTACGCTTTACGCGTTAACTGCCTCTTTAAGCGCCTTACCGGGTTTAAACGTCACTGCGTTAGACGCCGGAATTTTAATCTCCGCGCCCGTTTGTGGGTTGCGGCCGATACGCGCTGCGCGGGGGCTAACATTAAAAGAACCAAATCCAATCAGATTGACATTCTCGCCACGGCTTAGCGCATTGGTGATATGCTCAAACACCGCCGAAACGGCTAAGTCGGCCTTGTGAGCGCTTAACTCGAGTTCATTGGCAACTCTTACGACAATATCGGTTTTATGCACGGAAAAATGCTCCTATTATGTTAAATTTGGATGTCATTGTGTCCCGGACGGAAGTGTATCTAAACCTATCGCGTTTTCATAAATATAATTGGTATTTGCAGCCCTATAGCTAGTGTAGATAGTCAATGTCGCACTGGGAGATTTTTCGTTTTGAACCTGTCATCCGCGCCTAACTTCCACCTTAAGTGGCAGGACTATCGCCGCTTTAGTCCGCGAAAACGGCCATCAATCCGACTCTGGCAATGGTTAACGCTCGACGGCTCGCTCACTCACGCACTGCGCGAGCAAGCCCAAGGCGCGCTTCGCGTGCAGGTGTTGAATCAGTCTTATCGGCGAGCGCGACTTGAAGAATCTCGCAGGCTCGGACTTCGCCCTAATCAGTTATGTCTTATCCGCGAAGTCATTTTGATTGGCAAGAACGAGCCTTGGGTTTTTGCTCGCAGCGTGATACCAACCAGCCATATGTCGGGCGATTTTCGGCGGCTTGGAAAACAAGGCACTACGCCGCTTGGACACTTTTTATTTTCCCATCGCGTAGTCACTCGCTCGCCGTTCGAGATTGCGGTGATTTCCCCAAATTCCCGCTATGCACCAGCCGAACTTCTCGATCAATCAATAGCTTACGGTCGCCGCTCAATCTTTAGCTTCAACCATCGCCACATTTTAGTGAGCGAGGTATATTTACCCGCATTCGTTAAACACTTGGTGCCGAACGCTGCGCCAATCTCGCTAAGACACTCGTTATGAACACGCAATCGAAACCTGCATCGCTCACGCTACCAGAGCGCCTTAAAGCCTACAGCCAACTTATGCGATTGGATAAACCCATCGGCAGCTTGTTGTTGCTTTGGCCAACACTCTGGGCCCTTTGGCTGGCTGCCGAAGGCACGCCGTCACTCAAAAATTTAGTGATTTTTACTCTGGGCGTACTGCTGATGCGCTCGGCCGGTTGTGTCATTAACGACTTCGCCGATCGCAAAGTGGATGGACGCGTAAAACGCACCCAACATCGGCCACTCGCGCAAGGAATCGTTAGCGCCAAAGAAGCTTTGCTGTTGTTTGCTGGTCTCTGCGCGGTGGCGTTTTTGTTGGTTTTGGCCACCAACGCCTTAACCATTCAACTGTCATTTGTCGCTCTTGCCCTCGCCTTCACTTATCCCTTTATGAAGCGTTACACCCATTTACCGCAAGTAGTGCTGGGTGCGGCCTATGGATTTGGCATTCCTATGGCATTTGCCGCCGAGGCGGGCGAACTTAACAAAGGGGTGTGGCTGCTCTTTTTGGCAAACCTGTTGTGGACCGTCGCTTATGACACTTTTTATGCAATGGTCGATCGAGATGACGATTTAAAAATCGGGGTTAAATCCACTGCTGTATTGTTTGGCGACCAAGATCGACTCATTACCGGTGTACTTCAAGCCTTGATGCTTTACACCTTGTATTTGGCAGGTAGCCTTTTCGAACTCGGTAACTACTTTTTATTAAGTTTATTCGTCGCGGCAGGCTTTTTTGTGTACCAACAATGGTTGATCCGCCATCGCCGCCGTGAGGATTGTTTTAAAGCGTTTTTAAATAACACCTGGCCCGGTTTTGTGATTTTCGTCGGGATCCTCGCCGATCTGCAATTGTGAGACCATCACAGAATTGTCATTGAATTGTCACAATTCACGTTTTAAATAGCCCGAGAACTGGAGAATTTGAGGATAATTCCATGGCAAGTAAAAAGGTTGTCATAGTCGATGATGAGATCGCGATTCGAGACATGTTGCGAATTGCATTGGAGATGGCGGACTTTACCTGCTTTGACGCGGCTAACGCGCAAGAAGCGCACAGCCTAATTATCGACGAAAAGCCCGATTTGATTTTGTTGGACTGGATGATGCCCGGCACAAGCGGCATCGAATTGGCAAGACGCTTGCGCCGCGAAGAAATCACCGCGCAAATCCCTATTATCATGCTCACCGCAAAAGGCGAAGAAGATAACAAGATTCAAGGTTTGGACGTTGGCGCCGACGATTACATCACCAAGCCCTTCTCGCCCCGCGAGCTCATCGCGCGACTGAAAGCTGTATTGCGCCGCTCGGACAACTCTGGCCCCAGCAACGTGATTAACGTGCTTGGCCTAAGTTTGGATACCGACAGTCACCGCGTGAGTATCGACGGCCAGCCATTGGATATCGGCCCTACCGAATACCGTCTACTACACTTTTTCATGACCCACCAAGAGCGCGCCTACACTCGCAGCCAGCTACTCGATCATGTATGGGGCGGCAATGTCTATGTTGAAGAGCGCACGGTCGATGTCCATATTCGCCGTTTGCGTAAAGCCATTAACCGCGGCGGACACGATCGTTTGATCCAAACCGTGCGCGGCACTGGCTACCGTTTCTCGACACAAATTGAAGCCTGATTGTTATTCGCTTTCACCTGATTTAACCCGAGGTATCCATGAACGGCATTGCCAGTGAATGTCGCCGTATTTTGATCTTTGCCCTGATCGGTATTGCAGTGGGCATAGCGCTCGACAATCTCGCCTTGGGGCTGTTTCTCGCGCTCGTTGGATACCTTGCGGGTTTGTTTTTACAGCTGCACAAACTTAGTCAATGGCTGAAAAATATCGATAACCCACCGCCCGATGCCAAAGGCCTGTGGGAGCATATTTATGCCGATATTTACCGCCTACGTCGGCAAAGTCACCGCGAAAAAGACGAACTACGCGAAGTCATTAAGCGCGTCGAAACCATCTCTAGCACCTTAAAAGATGGCATTGTGCTCTTGAACCACCAAGGGCATTTAGATTTTTGGAACCCCGCCGCCCAACGCATGTTGGGCCTTAGAAACTCCGATCGCGGGCAACCCATCAGCCATTTTGTGCGCAGCCCGCAATTTGTGAGTTATATCGCCAACGAGAATTTCCGCGAGCCGCTAGAAATGGCGTGGCCGCGGATGCCCGCCAAAACGTTGCACGTACAAGTGACACCTTTTGGCAGCGACGAACGTTTAATCATGCTGCGCGATGTCACTCAGCTCACCAAACTTGAAAATATGCGTCGCGATTTTATTGCCAACGTCTCCCATGAACTGCGCACCCCGCTGACTGTTATCAACGGCTACTTAGAGACATTGATCGATCACGAACCACCCGCAAAATGGGTGAAGCCGTTGCAACAAATGCAGCACCAAGGCCGCCGCATGGCGCTTTTGATTAACGATTTGTTGACCCTCTCGACCCTTGAGACCACTAATCAAGATCATCAGTTGGAAATGATTAACATCGAGCAATTGTTACAGATGGTGAAAAGTGAGGCTGATCTGCTGGTACAGGAGAAATCTCAAACGCTGCAGCTTTTGCTGAACAACACTACGCGTCCACTGCAATTGCGCGGCAATGAAAAAGAGCTGCACAGCGCTATCTCTAACCTTGTGACCAACGCCATTAAGTACACCCCGGATGGTGGAAAAATCAGCCTGATGCTCTGGGAAGACCGTAACAAAATGTACATCTCGGTCAGTGACACGGGTGTTGGCATTAGTGCTGAGCATTTGCCTCGACTCACCGAGCGTTTCTACCGCGTTGATGGCAGCCGCAACTCTATGAGTGGCGGTACTGGCCTCGGCCTCGCCATTGTGAAACACACGCTGATGCGTTACGACGCCGAACTGAAAATATCGAGCGAACTGGGCAAGGGCAGCGTTTTCACCTGCGAATTCCCGCTTCCAAATCTTAATTCTTAAGCCCTGCGGTTCAGTCGCCAAATTGCGAATCCGCCTTCCGCTTTGGCTGCCCTAATGGGTGGCCTTTTTTCGTTATGCCTTGATCAATTGCTTCACCAGCCTCATATCTTATGAATCTTTTGTGCCTTAGACCTTAAGCGAGAAGCGTCACAGCAAGCCATCTGCTTTACTGACAATATCGCCCACCGAGGAAAAACCTGTGGAATTACTCCCCGACGATTTAGAAATGCTGCGCGACGCCAAACAGCGGCTTGAAAACCCCAAATTAATCGCCCGCCTGACGAACGTGTTAGGCGCACCTATCGAAAAAGCGATCGATTTTCTGCCCGAAGCCGCGTCCGATCAGTTGATGAAAATCACCCATAAAGCGCTGGTAAAAGCCTCCGAAGTCGCAATTTCTACGCTTAAGCCCACGCCTCACACCAAAGCCTCAAGCGGGCTTCATAAATTTTCAGTGGCGCTTTCGGGCGGCGTCGGCGGTTTTTTTGGCATGGCGGCGCTGGCAGTTGAGTTGCCGCTATCTACCACGATTATGCTGCGATCTATTGCCGATATTGCACGTAGTTAC
Organism: Cellvibrio sp.; assembly: GCA_051885175.1. Taxonomy (GTDB): domain Bacteria; phylum Pseudomonadota; class Gammaproteobacteria; order Pseudomonadales; family Cellvibrionaceae; genus Cellvibrio. The sequence goes on along the minus strand of JBJEWS010000002.1, from coordinate 73,150 downwards.
GGGGAAGATTTGTCATCACCCAGCACGCAACTGGCCTGTTTGGAGGTGTTCGCGCTGGGCGGACGCAGTAAAAGTGACGACGGTTCAGAGAGCGGCTATTTCATGGTTCGAGCAGGCTTAGCGAAAACCGCAGCCGACGCTGCGGCCTATCTGGCCGAACACGGCTTGCACTCGGCAAGCGCACCCATCTTTGTGAAGTTTTTAACTAAAGTCGCCGAGACATTTAACATTCAAGTCACCCAAAAACTCGCTGCTCAAGCGGTACCCGCGATAGGGGCGGCAGGTGGTGCCTTGGTAAACACCTTATTTATTGACCACTTCCAAGACATGGCTCGCGGCCATTTTGCAGTGCGTCAGCTCGAGCGCCGCTATTCGCCGGAGTTCATTCAATCGGCTTACGAGACAATAAAACAGACAAATTAAGGCAGGATTCAATCGAAGGGCGCATAATAGCCGCTCCCAGTCTTGCGTTATTGGTGGGTAACTATGACTTTTTCGCGTTTTTATCGAGTTCTTTTCGTTGGCCTTCTCGGAATCGCCAGCGCCTTTGCCCAAGCTCAAAAGCCTCAAACTTTGGGCGGTTTTTACCTCAAGGATTATCAAGCGACACCTGCGCCACTCAAATTAACTTACACCAAAGTGTTAATGGAGCAGAACAATCGTTTTGAAATCGTCTTTGCGCATAGCGCCGAGTTTTACCGCGATCGATTAGATGAACTTGCCGCCGCCGTGACGGCCGACGAGCCCTTCGCCTCGATTCCGCTGGCGCACCATTTCGCCGCGGTAGCGGTCATGCACTGCGATTGGCGCAATCACTTTGAACCTTTGGAGTTTGCCGAGAAATATCTGGGCGAGGCAAAACTCACCCGTTACAGCGCAGTTTTCCCCGAAGCCGCGACGCAACTGCGCGCTAATTGCCCAAACCAACAACCCTTGCCAGCGCCTTCCGCGACGTCTACAACAGAATCTAGCGCGGCCAACACCGCGCCTTAAGCTTATCGAGCGCAGGCTTCGGCCTGCCGCGATTCCAATGACCGTCAGCATTTGACGGACCGAAGGTGATGTTATGTCTTCCGCTACACCCCGATGGATGATTGTATTTCTCGCATCCATCATCGCGATTACGCCATTGTCGGTCGATATGTATTTGCCCGCGATGGACAAAATCGCCACCGAATTCGATAGCCACATTGGCATGGTTCAACAATCCCTCAGCACTTACTTGGTAGGCCTGGGGCTTGGCATGCTGCTGTTTGGCCCACTTGCCGACAAATTTGGCCGCCGGCCATTAGCACTAATTGGCTTGGGCGGTTTTTTTCTGTCGAGCCTTGCACTTTATTGGTCGGACACTATCGAGCATTTTGTCGCGCTGCGATTTGTACAAGCGTTTATCGGCGCTGCAGCGACCGTGGTAGTTCCCGGAATTGTTCGCCATCTTTATCAAGAGAACACAGCCAAGGGGCTCTCATACATGGCGATGATTATGATGCTCGCGCCAATGATTGCGCCCAGCATCGGCAGTGCACTTTTATTGCTTGGCTCTTGGCGCTATATATTTTTGCTAGTTGCCATTTACGCGGCCATTGTATGGGTTATCGCGCTATTTAAATTGCCCGAAATTCCTCGCAGCGACCAAGTGCGAAATGCCTCGCTCCTTAAAACATTAACCAATTACGGAATTGTTTTTCGCCACCGCGAAGCGCGCGTATTCGTTTTTTGTATGCTGGCCTGTGCAATTGCGATGTTTGCCTATGTCACCGGAATTTCATTTGTCTACATTAATTATTACGGCATCAGTGAAACTTTATTCGGTGTGTATTTCGCACTAACCATTTCTTGCATTTTATTGGGCAACTTTATTAATTCACGACTAAGCCCGCGAATCGGCTCACCGCGCATGTTAAGGCGCAGTGCTGCATTAGGAATTGCGATGACGTCAGCATTAACTTTGGTAGTTATTCTCGACGGATCAATATATTTATTTTTATTTTTTGTCGCCGTCACCATGGCCTGTATCAGTATTGCGAGCATCAACACCGATGCACTTATTCTCATGAATTTTCCGCACAATACCGGAACCGCAACCGCGGTAACGGGAACGATTCGCTATGTCGGCGGCGGGTTCGCGGGTCCGCTCTTAGCGTTCTTCTACACAGGCACACCTATGCCGCTTGCCTTGATGATGTTAACGGGAATGATCGGCGTTTATTTATTGAGTTATCGCGCTAAATCCGTTACGCGGCGGCAACTTCATTTGCGCAGCCAAAATTCCAAAGACAATTAATACTCGAATTGGCGAATCACCTCTAAAAATTCGTCACCATAGCGTTCGAGTTTGCTTCGGCCGACGCCTGTGATGTCGGCCAACTGATCTTTGGTGATAGGTTTGAACTCCACCATCTCGCGAAGGGTTGCGTCGTTGAACACAATATAGGGGGGAACGCCTTGCTCTTCAGCGAGCTCCCGTCGACATTGGCGCAGCGCATGCCATAACGGCATATCTTCTTTTTCAATATCGGAAGACGCCGAGCGATAGCCAGTTTTGACGGCCGAGGTCTTGGCTGGCAATTCTTTACGCAACCAAATAGATTCTTCACTTTTTAAAATCGGCCGGCAAGATTCATTGAGTCGCAAAGAGCCAAACCCTTCAGCATCAACATCAAGATAGCCACGCGCAACCAACTGGCGAAAAATTGCCTTCCATTCATCGACGCTAATCGATTTACCAATTCCATAGGTGCTTAATTTTTCGTGCTGATTATTCAAAACTTTTTCGTTAGCCGAACCGCGCAACACATCGATAACATAGCCTGCACCAAAACGCTGTCCCGTGCGATACACGCAGGACAATGCCATTTGTACAGCTTGGGTCGCATCGTAAGTTAACGGCGGCTGGAGACAGTTGTCGCAATTGCCGCAAGGCTCACTTAAATGATCGCCAAAATAGCGCAATAAACTTTGTCGTCGGCAGCTGGTGATCTCACACAAACCCAAGATTGCATTCAAGCGCTGCTGCTCTTTGCGTTTAAATTCTTCCGACCCTTCTGACTGCACCATCATCTGGCGAAGTTTCACTACGTCCTCTAAACCGTAGAGCAACAAAGTTGTTGAGGGCATTCCATCGCGGCCCGCGCGACCGGTTTCTTGGTAGTAGGCTTCGATACTTTTTGGCAAATCAAGGTGCGCAACAAAGCGAACATCGGGCTTATCAATACCCATACCAAACGCGATAGTGGCAACCATAATGACATTATCATCGCGCAAAAATTTATCTTGATTGTTTGAGCGCATCTGCGGGCTTAAGCCTGCATGATAAGGCAGTGCATGAAAGCCTTCTTTGACTAGCCACTCGGCGGTCTGCTCCACTTTATTGCGCGATAGACAATAAATAATGCCGGAATTCCCTTGCTGCTCGTCACGCAAAAATCGCATTAACTGAATGCGAGGATTATTTTTTTGCGCAATTCGATACTGAATATTAGGGCGATCAAAGCCGCTTATCAGCTGCACTGCATTTTCTAATTTCAAACGCGTGATAATTTCATCTCGAGTTTGCATATCGGCCGTTGCGGTTAGCGCAATACGGGGAACTTCGGGGAATAGTTCCGGCAATATCGACAGCCGCAAATAATCCGCACGAAAATCGTGCCCCCATTGCGATACACAATGCGCCTCGTCGATAGCAAATAGGGCAATGGGAATTTCCTTGAGCAACTCAAGTGTGCGTGGTTGAACCAATCGTTCGGGTGCGATGTAAAGTAAATCTAATTCGCCCAGCGCCAATGCCTGTTGTGTGATTTGCCATTCGCTTTGCGTGAGACTTGAATTTAAATAGGCCGCACGAACACCTAAATTTCCCAAAGCTTTAACTTGATCTTGCATGAGCGCAATCAAAGGCGAAATGACAATGGCGACTCCGGGGCGCACCAGCGCCGGAATTTGATAACACAAGGATTTCCCGCCACCGGTTGGCATCAACAATAAAACATCGCGACCGGCAATGACCGAATCGATAGCCATTTGCTGGTGTCCGCGAAATTCGTGATAACCAAAAATTTGGGTGAGAAGGTGCTGAGCGTCTGTCATGGGAGTTTCTGGCAAAAAGATGCGGCATTGTAACTAAATTGCCTCAGAGCGTCTGCCACACTAGGTTTCGGCCAAACAGAGCCGAGCGTTTATCGCTATGTGACGAGGACTTTTATCGATCTACCTCATTGGGTATAGTGAGTCTGCGATGAGTCATCATTGCACCACTACTCGTAAAAATAATTATCAACAAGGATTTTCTTATGCTTAAGCCATCTTTATTTGGGCTTGCCATTTTATTCGCTGCATCAAGCTCGGTGAGTTTTGCTAACAGCGTTGCTGTGCAGTCATCCATTCCTTACGCTGCCGACAGTAAAGTTGCACAAAATATCCGCACAGAATGCGTTAAGTTAAATTCGCAGCTTGCTCAATTCACTCGCGATTACACCAAAAAATCTAATGTGAAAGTCGAGCTTGTGGATAACCTCGACATTCAACAAAAAGGGCGTGTGTTGCAAATTGAAATTGTCGATGCTGTAAGCATGGGCAATGCCTTCACCGGTCATCACAAATACTCGGCTGCACGCGGAACCTTGTACGAAAACGGTCAAAAAGTCGCATCTTTCGATGCTCGTCGTCAGTCGATGGGCGGTGCATTTGCAGGCTATAAGGGCTCGTGCGCGGTCTTGGGCCGCACCGCAAAGGCGATGGGTAAGGACATTGCCAATTGGTTGCAAAACCCAACCGATGGAGCACGTTTAGGCGATTTATAAAAAAAGGCGAGCAGTGCTCGCCTTTTTGTTTTGATTTAAAAACCGGACAGTACCTTTATTGAGATTGCTTGGCCTTGTGAATAATGGATGCAAGTTCAGGTTCAATCGGCATAGGCGCAAATGGACTCACATTACTTCCACCCGTATTACCAGCAGGCACAAGCCCTATCGCGGTTTTCGTTAAAGCGCCAATTAGCCGAATCGACTGACCAACAATTTCTTTTCCACTTCCCGTCTTAATGCCCCATACCAACATCTGCCAGTGAACGCGAATATGCTCCAGGGTTGAAGATTGCCCAAGTACATGAGCTCGTTCCAGATGCTGAAATGCAATCGCAGGTTGATTCTCGTTAAGCGCCATTTGGGCTTGTTGGATTTCGCTGGTGACATAAGGTCGAATATTTTTTCGGAAAGATCTCATTGAGCCTCCTTGGCAATGACCATTAAGAAACAGTAATTAAGTGCAGAATTTAAATTCGATCAATCACAACAAATAAAATCTTAATCCACATCGCCGACAGAATAATCAACGAAACGAGAAATACTAATCCGCGGTGAATAGGGTAGTTATAGGTGGTGTGAATAAGGCTGTGCACCACACGACAAATCACATAGGCCCACGCAAGGAGCACAAAGCTTGACCAATTTAATGTTGGAAACTCAAAGCTCAGCACCAGCACCAAAATTGAGGCGGCGTAAAAAAGGACAGGGGTTTCGAACAAATTAATGAGGTTACGACTAAGCCTCACCACATGATCGGGCGGCGGATCGCCTCGCATAATTTTGAAATAATTCGGGTGCACCTTACGCTGCATTACGCTCCTGACGCCAGCAACAGCTAGACTTACACCAACCGTTAAAGTCAGCACTACCAGTGCAAACATAGGTAGGATTATCTCGACCATAATTCCCTCTCGATGTCTAAATGAATGTTTGAGGCACTAATGCCACTGATGGGTTAAGGATTTCTTGAATATGCATCTTATTCTCGACCATTAATGAGGCTGCTTAGCGCTCGATCGAGAAATCCAGTCTACCGAATACGGATCTTCATCGCCTCTTGTATACAAGCGGCGTTTCCCCTAAACTAAATTGGTCAGGCCACTTTTGGCCGCTCATTTTTTCTTGCAGGTGTTATATGAAATCTACTTGGCGCTGGTTTGGTCCTAAAGATCCCATCTCATTAGCTCACATTAAACAAGCGGGAGCGACTGGCATCGTGACCGCATTGCACGAAGTGCCGGCGGGAGAAGTCTGGACCCAAGAGGCGATCAACGAGCGCAAAGCAATTATTGAAGCCGCCGGACTTGAATGGACGGTGATTGAAAGCATCCCCATGCATAACGACATTAAATCGCGTACGGGCAATTACGAAGCCCTAATCGAAAATTACAAAACTTCGATTAAAAATGCGGCGGCTTGCGGGATTAAGACCATTTGCTACAACTTTATGCCAGTGGTCGACTGGACTCGCACCGATCTTGAATGGGAGCTTCCCAACGGCGCGCGAGCGCTGCGCTTCGAAATGACAGATTTTATCGCCTACGACGTGTTTATCCTCGAACGCGAAAATGCGCGCAACGACTACACAGACGCGCAGTTAGAAATCGCAAAAGCTCGCTTTGAAGCAATGAATCATCTTGAAAAAGAATTGCTCGAGAAAAACATCATCGCCGGCTTGCCAGGCGGCGAGGGCTCCTACACTCGCGCGAGTATCAAAGAAGCCATCGCCCAATATGTTGCGCTGGGCGTCGAAGGTTTACGTAAAAATCTTTATGCGTTCTTGCAAGCTATCATCCCTGTGGCCGAAAGTGTTGGCGCCAGAATGTGTATCCATCCGGACGATCCGCCATTTTCGCTATTTGGTTTGCCACGCGTAGTTTCCACGGCGGAAGACGTTCGCGGCCTACTGGCGGCAGCGCCAAGCCCTGCTAATGGCATTACCTTTTGCGTGGGTTCTTATGGTGTGCGTTTAGATAACGATGTGCCGGCAATGGCTCGCGAATTCGCCGATAAAATCTATTTTGCCCATCTTCGCAACGTGAAAACCGAAGCCGATGGCTCCTTCTTCGAAGACGATCACTTGGCTGGCAACGTCAATATGTATCAAGTGATTACGGCGATCCTCGACGAAGAAAAGCGCCGCACGGCAAACGGACATGTTCAGTTAGATATTCCATTCCGCCCCGACCACGGGCACCTGATAGCTGACGAAATTGGCCGCGCGAAGGTTAACCCCGGCTACTCTTACATTGGCCGCCTCAAAGGGTTAGGTGAGCTTCATGGCGTTATTTACGCTGCCAAGCAGATGAACGACTAACGCGTTAAAGCACCTTCGGGTGCTTTTTTTAGGCCTTAATTTCGCGTCTTTGAATTTTTATTCATAGGTTAAAAATCGTTAAAAACCCACAAGTTGACTTTGCTAATTCGTATTAGCTGATATATTGACGCTTAGATTGCCAATATATCAATAACAATGGGTACGCTTATGCCATTAAAATTTTTTGCAAGTGCGCTGGTGGTCGTCGGTGCGCTAAGTCTCGTCGCATGCCAATTTGCCACCGATAAACCCACGCCCGCGTCGCAAACACATGCCTGGGTCGCCGATTTAGGCGATGGCCGCTACCAAAACCCCATACTGCATGCCGACTACTCCGATCCCGATGTGATTCGTGTGGGTGATACCTACTACATGACGGCATCGAGCTTTAACGTGGCGCCCGGGTTGCCGCTGCTCGAATCTAAAGACATGGTGAACTGGACGCTTGTCGGCCACGCATTCGCTCAACAGCTACCGTTAGAAAACCACGCTCGACCTTTTCATGGCGGTGGCGTATGGGCGCCATCATTGCGCCACCATCAAGGCCAGTTTTATATCTACTGGGGCGATCCTGATGTCGGCGTGTTTATGGTGCAAGCTAAGGATTTCCGCGGCCCTTGGTCGCCCCCACATCTTGTCATCGAAGGTAAAGGCTATATAGATCCGGTGCCCTTCTGGGACGACGACGGCCAAGCCTATTTGCTCCATGCTTGGGCAGCGAGCCGCGTCGGGATCAGTAATCGCCTAGTATTGCGCCGCATGAGCGCCGACGGCAAAACGGCACTTGAGGCTACTGGACAAGAAGTTATTAATGCCGATTCTCTGCCTGGCTATCGGATGACCGAAGGGCCGAAGATGCACAAACGCAACGGCTATTACTATGTATTTGCGCCCTCTGGTGGCGTTGCGCCCGGCTGGCAGAGTGTTTTCCGCTCTAGAAATCTCTATGGTCCCTATGAGGCCAAAATTGTTTTAGAGCAGGGGAACACGCCCATTAACGGCCCCCACCAAGGCGCGTGGGTTGACACGCCAGACGACCAGCATTGGTTTTTCCATTTTCAAGATAAGGGCGTTTACGGGCGCGTTGTGCATTTACAGCCGATGCGCTGGGTCGACGACTGGCCACAGATTGGCCAAAACATTGATGTGCAAGGCAAGGGTGAGCCAGTTCTGGTTCACACCAAACCGATTCAGGGTTTCCCCATTGCAGTACCCGCCACCAGTGATGAATTCGACCAATCAACCTTAGGTTTCCAATGGCAGTGGAACAGTAATTGGAAGAACAAATGGTATTCGCTCTCGGCGAATCCAGGTGCTCTGCGCTTGTTTAGCCGATTCGACGACATCACCCACAAAACGCGCAACCTGTGGAATACACCGCAGCTTCTTAAGCAAAAGTTACCCGCCCCTGAGTTTCAAGTGGACGCGAAAATTACACTTCATGGCGACAAAGTTGGCGATCGTGCCGGGTTATTAGTTTATGGCTATCACTATGCATGGCTCGGGCTTCGCAAAAATGCCAAGGGGTATGAGCTAGTTTATGCCAACGCACATGACGCCAATTCGCCCGGCCGCAGCGAGCGGGAGCGGTTTGTAATCCCAATTGAAACCAACCAGCTCTTGGTAAGAATGCAAATGCGTGAAGAGGGTCGGGTCGAATTTAGCTACAGCACCGACGGTAACGAGTACACGCCCATCGGTGGGCTATTCCGCGCCGAACGTGGCCGCTGGGTTGGTGGCCAGATTGGGCTGTTCAGCCTTGGCGGTAAGCAAAATTCACAGGGCTTTGCCGATGTCGATTATTTTCGGGTTTCGCCACTCACTGCCCGATAGGCTGCAATTCGCTTAAGGGCAAAGGTCGCGCACTAGAGTTTGTCGAAATAGTGCGCGGCGGCCTGAGTTGAATTGATGAGGTGAGCATGCATCGCCTGTTTCGCCAGCGCTGAATTGCGCGCGCGCAGTGCATCCAAAATTGCGCCGTGCTCGGCAATCGACGGGTGGATGCCTTCTTGCTCCAATCGCTTCATAAAAGCTCGACTCAACTCCGACTGCGCTCGCAATTGCCACAACCAATCAACGATGCTTACAAGGGCAGTATTTTGCGAGGCCTCGGCAATAAGTCGGTGAAATTCCCAATCACTTGCCTGAGACGACACGTGGTTGGTTTGAGCCTCGGTCATGGCCATCAAGGTCGCACTTAACCGATCGAGCTGGGCATCGCTAATGCGTGTGGCGGCCAAAGCACAAACTTCTGTTTCGATCAAAAGGCGCGCTTCAAGAATCTCAAACGGGCCCACTCCGCGATCCATCCATTCCAAGCGCGCCGGCTTTTGCTGAACATAGATGCCCGATCCTGTGCGAATGTTGACTATGCCCGACAACTCTAAAGCAATCATCGCCTCGCGTATCGTCGGCCGACTGACGTTTAACTGCTCGGCCAAATCGCGCTCCGAAGGCAGCCGATCACCTACCGCAAACACACCCTCGGCAATCAATCGAGTGAGTTGGTCAGCGACTTTGATGTAAAGTCGATCGGTTTTGATGGCCTTTAACTCCACAAAAGCGTCCTCTTATTATTCGGTAACTCTCAAAAAGCCGTTCCGCAAAAACAAAAACCCCAGCCTAGGCCGGGGTTTTCGCGCAACAAGGGTGACTTAATTAGATCACACCAAATGCCAACATTGCTTCTGCTACGCGACGCAAACCAACGATGTTCGCACCAGTGACGTAATCGCCCTTGCAGCCAAACTCTTCGGCCGTGTGATAGCAGTCGGCGTGAATGCCTTGCATGATGCTCTTCAAACGCGCTTCAGAGAATTCGAAGTTCCATGAATCGCGGCTGGCGTTTTGCTGCATTTCCAACGCCGAAGTCGCAACACCACCCGCGTTGGCCGCTTTACCTAAGCCGTAGCAAATACCTGCCTCTTGGAATACACGGATCGCGCCTGGAGTCGATGGCATGTTGGCGCCTTCGCTCACCGCGATCAAACCGTTCGCCACCAAGGTGCGCGCCGACTCTTCGTTCAACTCGTTTTGCGTTGCACAAGGAAGCGCTACATCACACTTCACCGACCAAATATTGCCAGCGGCGTGGTAAGTGGCACCCGAGCGGTGAGTTACATACTCGCTCAAGCGTTTGCGTTCAACTTCTTTTAATTGCTTCACCAACGCCAAATTGATGCCCGCTGGATCGTAAACGAATCCGTTAGAGTCAGAGCAAGCCACAACTTTAGCGCCGTACTGCTGAAGTTTCTCGATCGCGTAGATCGCTACATTGCCTGAACCCGAAACGATCGCGGTTTTACCTTCCAAACCTTGACCGCGGGTTTTTAACATTTCTTCTAAGAAGAATACAGCGCCGTAACCGGTCGCTTCTTTACGCACTAAAGCGCCGCCCCATGCTGGGCTTTTGCCGGTAAGAACACCAGATTCATAACGGTTGGTTAAACGCTTAAATTGACCAAACATATAGCCAATTTCACGAGCGCCAACCCCGATGTCACCGGCAGGCACGTCGGTGTATTCGCCAATATGACGAGACAATTCGGTCACGAAACTTTGGGTAAAACGCATAACTTCGCCGTTCGACTTGCCTTTAGGGTCGAAGTCGGAACCGCCTTTACCGCCACCAATAGGCATGCCAGTTAATGCGTTTTTGAAAATTTGCTCGAAGCCTAAGAACTTGATGGTGCCTAAAGTCACGCTAGGATGGAAACGAATGCCGCCTTTGTAAGGGCCAAGCGCGCTGTTGAATTGCACGCGGAAACCACGGTTAATTTGCACTTCGCCTTTGTCGTCAGTCCAGGGCACTCGGAAAATGATTTGGCGCTCTGGCTCACAAATACGCTCGATGACTTTTTGCTCAGCGTACTCAGGGTGCTTTTGCAAAACCGGACCAAGAGTTTCGATCACTTCTTTAACCGCTTGGTGGAATTCCACTTCGCCTTGGTTGCGCTTTACCACATCTTGGTAAATTTTTTCCAAACGTGCATTCACATCAGTCATGTTCTGAATCCTAACTAGGGATAATTACAATCGCTAATTGCGCCAAACAAAATAGGGCCAACAGCGCATCTCTGAGCATCAAAATTCCAATGACAGCGATATAGATCGAAAAATCTAGAGGTCGCATCGACAAGGCCGATAGACAATCACAGGAAGGCGGCAAGCGCTGATGAAGTGGGGATCACAACTTTCTGCGATTCACCCGTAGAGAAGTTTGCTCAGACGATAGGCCACATCATCGGCCGCATTATGAGAGCAAAGACCACATTACTCAACACCAAAATGGTGCTCTAAAGCAGTTTTTTGCGCAGGGTAAGCGCATTTTTTCATACTATAAATGATGAAATTTAAGAATGCACTATGTCAATGCAATTTTTTGCCAAATTTAAAGGTGAGGCACTAAATTGGTGCAAAAATCATCACTGCTGCATCGGCAAATTTAACTCAGAAATGCACTCAATTCGAGCCTTTGCGAAAGCTAACACTCGATTATCTATTCCAAATTAACGCCCAGATTTTCGCACATCCTTTTTTTGGTGCATCCATCTTGTTGCGAGTTAAATTCGCAGGGATGATGTTGCTGATCATTATATATTTTCGATCTATAAATATCATTTTTAATTCTTTCTAAAAATGAATTCTTTTAGCTAGGCTGTGCAAACTTCATCCAAATAGTTAAAGGAATCGAAACCATGCACCACCTAACCCATCGTATTTGGCTTGGCGTTTTACTCGTTGCCTCGAGCATCAGCGCCTCCGCCAGTGAATACCTTGTCTCAACCGATTGGCTCGAGAAGAATCTCAAATCACCTAATGTCCGAATCTTTGAAGTGAGCGTTGATCCCGGCCAATTCGAGAAGGGTCATATTCAAGGCGCCCACAATCTTCGCTGGCATGAAGATTTGGTTGACCCCGTCCGCCGCGACATTGTCAGCCGCGACAACCTTGAGCGCATTTTACAAGCTGCCGGAGTCAATCAAGATTCCACCATTGTTTTATACGGCGATAACAACAACTGGTTTGCCGCCTGGGGCGCTTGGGTGTTTGACGTTTATCGCATCCCCAACGTGAAGTTACTCGATGGTGGTCGCCAGAAGTGGGTAGCGGAAGGGCGCCCGCTCTCGGTAAGGCTTGCGAACCTCCCCAAAGGAGATATCAAAGTCGGCAACCCTAACCCCGAAGTACGGGCATATTTAAGCGATGTGCTGGCGGTGGCGAAGTCCGACAACCCCGACACTCACATCATCGATATTCGCTCACCTGACGAATACAACGGCAAAATATTCGCACCCGCTGGCGTTCCCGAACTGGCCATCCGCGCAGGGCACATTCCCCATGCCGTTAATGTGCCTTGGGGACAAGCCGTCGCCGCCGACGGTACGTTTAAGTCGAAAGAAGAATTACAAAAAGTTTATGCCGCCGTGGGCGTGGATGGCTCGAAACCCATCATCACCTATTGCCGGATTGGTGAACGCTCGAGCCATACCTGGTTCGCGCTCACTAAAATTTTGGGATTTCAAGTAAAAAACTACGACGGTTCTTGGACCGAATATGGCAACAGCGTGGGCGTTCCTGTGGTGAATAACGCAGGCACCGTTTGGGGCGGAAAATAATCGGGGCAGGGCGGCCTTGAAGGCCGCCTCTTAATAGGTTTCAAGCATGTCATTAGCTTCAGCCGGAATATCCGGCACTTTACTACTCGTGTTCGCTATTTTTCTGGGATGGTCTAATAACGATCAGCAATTATTAATCGCCCTTGGGCTTGGCGCGGCGTTTGGGGTAGTCTTACAGCGTTCACGATTCTGTTTTTTCTGCGTAACCCGCGATTATCGCAACCAACGCGACGCGTCAGGGCTGCTCGCCATTCTGGTCGCGCTAATTGTAGGAACTATCGGCTATCTATTGGTATTTTCGACGATTTTGCCCAATCCGGCGCTTGGCCGATTGCCGCCCGATGCGCACATAGGACCGGTTTCTTGGGTATTGGCATTTGCGGCCTTGGTGTTCGGCATTGGGATGACGCTTTCGGGTTCCTGCGTCAGCGCGCATCTTTATCGATTGGGTGAAGGCGCCATCGGCTCGGTAATCGCCTTGATCGGAGTTGTGCTTGGATTTTTGCTCGGGTTTTTCACTTGGAATCCGATTTACCTTAATGTACTCATCGATGCGCCGATTGTTTGGCTCCCGAACCATATGGGTTATTTTGGAACCTTCTTACTTCAAGTCGGCGTGTTAAGCCTGTTAGCGCTTTTACTACTTAAGCGTCATCGCTTTATTGACCGCGCTTCACCAAAATCAATAAAAGATGGGTTGACTCAGCGTTGGTCGCCGCTAAGCGCTGGATTAGGAATCGGCGCTCTTGGCTGTGTGGCGTTTTTCACTTTGGCGCCTTTAGGCGTTACCGCCGAAATCGGCAGTATTGCGCGAACTCTTGGCAATCGTCTCGATCTTTTGCCAGAACGATTAGAGGGGCTAGATGGGTTTGCAGGCTGCGCCACTCTCGTAAAAGAGGCGATCCTCAGCATCAACGGCGTATTTGTCATTGGCCTAATCCTCGCTTCCCTAACATCCGCGCTCGCCTGCCGAGAATTCCGTTGGCAACCGGTGAACACCAAGGTAGGTTTTAAAAAGCTGCTTGGCGGAGTTTTACTCGGATGGGGAAGCATGACCGCACTCGGCTGCACGGTGGGAACTTTGTTATCGGGCATCATGGCCGCGTCGCTCTCGGGCTGGGTCTTCGCCGTTTTTTGTTTTACGGGGGTGTGGGTGAGCTTGCGACTTACGGAGCAAAAATCGCCCAATGTTTGATTGAGTTCAAGTAAGCAAGGAATAAATGCGTCGGGCGGCATTGTCCGCCAACGCATAAGTGTTGATAATTGCGCCATGCTGTAAGGATAGCGAATCACCTAGCTCGGGACTCTTCTCAACCTTTAGCGTACCCCCATGCCTCAGTTTTTTATGTCGAGTGCCGTATCCGGCGCAGCTATCCACTACGATTACAGCCTCGGTTATGTATTAGTTTCCATCGCGGTGGCGATGCTAAGTGGCATTATCGCGCTCAAGATTGCCGATGTTGCTCGCCTAAGTGACAAACCCCAATTGCGACACATCGCCATTATTAGTGGCACACTCGCCTTAGGCGGCGGTATATGGTCGATGCATTTTATCGGCATGCTCGCCATTAATATTGGCCTTCACATCCACTACGACCCACTCATTACGGCCGCGTCGATTTTGCCCTCGGTGTTCGCCTCTTGGGTGGCGCTGCAAATGTTGGCAAGCGATCGAATCGACAATTGGCAACTTCTGAGCGGCGGCGCACTGGTCGCTGCGGGCATAGGTGCCATGCACTACTCCGGCATGATGGCAATGCACACAGATGCCGTTATTCTCTACGACCCCTGGATTTTCGCCTTATCGCTCCTCTCGGCCGTGATGCTGACGACTTTTGCGCTTTGGGTGAAATTCAAACTTGCTGAAACTATGGCTCTTGGCGAGACGCAAAGTACGGTACTGGCAGGATCACTGCTTGGCCTTGCCACTACCGCGACTCATTACATCGGCATGGAGGCGGCGCGCATCATCGCCACCCATGACACAACACCTAGTCAATTCAACAACCACGAACATATTCATTTAGTGATGCAAATTGGCTTAACCACTTTGGCCCTTAGCCTTTTGGTATTCGTGGGCAACTTACTGCTGCGCTACCGCGAGTTGAATCATCAGTTAATTAGAAGCGAAGCGCGCAGTCGCGCCATCGTCGAAGGCGCGGTCGACGGCATTATTTCCGTCGATGACGACGGCCGCATCGTCGCCATGAACGAGGCCGCCGAGCACCTTTTCGGCTGGGCGTTTCAGGACGTGGCGTTTCAATCGGTTCAAATGCTGTTTGCCACGCCGATTCGGTTCGATGACCAGTCCGAAGCCGTACAAGAGTTACAAGGCGGTAAAAGTCGAGAGCTGCTCGCCAAATGCCGAGACGGACAACTTCGCCCCATTCGTTTGGCGGTAGGGAAAATCGCCGTGGCCGAACAAACCCTTTATGTGGGGTTTGTCACTGACATGACCGAGCGAGTGCGCATGGAGCAAGAAATTCTCGCGCGCGAAAGTCATTACCGCTCGCTCATCAAGACGTTTCCAGGCGTGATTTTTCGCTGTGAGGCGCAATCGCCTTGGCGCCCATTATTTATTTCCGAAGCTATGACGCAAATTTCCGGTTGGGCGCCCGAGCAATTTATTCAGCGCAAACAACGCTTCTCAACCTTGATTGTGCCTGAGGATGTGGAGCCCTTTCGCGATTGTCTCGCCCGCGCGGTGAAGTCGAAAAAGGATCAGTTCATCGAGTTTCGTTTAATCGACCGATTCGGACAGGAACGCGCCATGCTGCAATGTGTGAGATATGTGCGTGATCCGATTTCGCGCCACACGTGGATTGATGGCACCATGATGGATATCACGCCATTAAAAAGCGGCGTAGCCAATCCCAAAGGCGCCGATTAAGCATTGTTGTGAGTACTGCAAAAGAGGATAATCGCGCCACTCTTGCAGGTGCCTTTTCCGGTACCTGCCCCCAAATCTGACCGCCATTTATGCCAACCTTCTTTCTCTCTGCCGACACCCAAGGCACGCCGCTTAACATTCACTATGATGCCAAGTTCGTGGTTATTTCCGTGCTTGTTGCCATCATTTCGTCGATTTTAGCGCTGCAAGTGGCAAGCCTTGCTCGCCAATCGCGTCACGTGCATTTGCGACAAGTGGCCCTAATTACCGGCGCCCTCGCACTGGGCGGCGGCATTTGGTCGATGCATTTTATCGGCATGCTGGCGCTTAAAACCGGGCTACACATTCACTACGACCCAACCATCACCGCCGCCTCCATTATGCCGTCGTTTTTTGCATCTTGGGTGACATTGTCAATGCTCGCTAACGAGCGGATTGAAGCCTCGCAACTGGCGATTGGGGGGTTCTGGTTGGCACCGGAATCGGTGCGATGCACTACTCAGGGATGATGGCGATGCACACGCACGCCGTTATTCTTTACGAGCCTTTTGGCTTCATTTTGTCGATAATTGCAGCGATCATGCTGTCTATTTTCGCCTTATGGGTGAAATTTAAAATTCATCGCTATTTTCCCAAATTGGCCAACAGCCACACGTCGATATTGGCAGGCAGTATTCTTGGCGCCGCGATTACTGCCATGCACTACATCGGCATGGCCGCGGCTCGGCTAATCAGCCTGCCGGGGGAGCCACCCATAGCACCCGACACGACGGATTTATCCTCCCAAGTATTATTTATTGGCGGTGCCACGCTCATCATCAGTAGCTTTGTATTGGTTGGGAATTTATTGCTGCGCTATCGTGAGTTAAACGGCCAGTTGATGCAGAGCGAATCGCGCATCCGCGCCATTGTCGAAACCGCGGTTGACGGGATTATCTCTATCGACGGTCGCGGTCGCATAGTGGCGATGAACGGTGCAGCGGAGAAACTATTCGGCTGGACGCTCGATGAAGTCCTCTACAAAAACATCAATATTTTGATGCCGGAGCCTTTTCACTCGCAACACGACACCTATCTTGCCAACTACTTTGCGGGGAATAAGCCCAAAATTATCGGTATCGGCCGAGAAGTTGTCGCGAAACGCAAAGATGGCAGCCTTGTCCCCATTCGCCTTGCGGTGGGCAAAGCCGATCTGCCCGACCAGCACTTATTCGTCGGTTTCGTTAGCGATATTTCGGCTCGCATCGAAATGGAACGCGAAATATTGGCGCGCGAGACTCAGTATCGCACGCTCATCAGCAATATCCCAGGTGTGGCTTTTCGAGTAGAAGCCACGCCACCTTGGCGCACCATTTTTGTCTCCGACGGCATCACTACCTTGTCCGGCTGGACGCCTGAAATTTTCACCCAGCACAAACAAAGCCTCGCCACTATTACTCACCCAGACGATTATTTGCGGGTACGCAGCGCCATCTACGAAGCGCTTCGCTTGAACGAGCCTTACACCATCGAATTTCGCATGATCGACCGCCATGGGCAGGAACATTGGGTGTCACAAAGCGCCAGTTGCGTGGTAGATCCGACCACCCAAGCCAAATGGATTGATGGCGTGATCGTCGATATTACCGACACCAAAAGGCGCAACGCCGAATTTGAGGGCATCGTCCGCTCCATCGGCCGCTCGCTATTGTTCGTTGAATTCGACCTTAAAGGCCAAGTGCTGGATGCCAACCGCAACTTTCTTGAGCTTGTCGGCTTGGACCACGAGGAACTACTCGACCTTAAATTCGCCGACCTAATTTGCGTACACGAACTTCCGGCTGAGCAGGACGAATTCTGGCAAAAACTGGAAGCAGGCGAGTTTTACTCTGGCGAGTATTGCCTTAAAGGCTGCGATGGACGCCGAATTTGGATGCAGGCAACCTTCAACCCGATTTTAGATAGCGACGGAAAAACGTGGAAAGTGGTCGCCCTTGGCAATGATTTGTCGCAGCGTAAAGCCATGGAAACCGACCTCTTCATCGCCAAAAACAAAGCAGAGCAGGCCGCAACGGCGAAAGGATTATTTTTGGCCAACATGAGCCACGAAATCCGCACGCCCATGAACGCGATTATTGGCTTCACCGAAGTTTTGCTCGACTCGCCACTTGCGCCCACCCAACGCAAACAGCTAAAAACCATTCACCAATCAGCCCGATCACTTTTGGGGCTGTTAAACGACATTTTAGATACTGCAAAACTCGAGCGCGGCGCTGTGGAGTTAGAGCTCGCCGGATTCTCTTTGCGTCAACTTATCGAAGACATCGCTCAAGAACAGCGCCTCGGTGCGTGCAAAAAAGGCCTTGAACTGCTCGTCGATTTCGCCGATGACACTGGCGATTGGGTACAGAGTGATGCCCTGCGTGTGCGCCAAATTTTGGTGAATTTACTGGGAAATGCGATTAAATTCACCGAAAAAGGCGAGGTTGTGTTGCGCGTTCGTCGTCGCAACGAGCGGGTGATCATCAAGATAATCGATACCGGCATTGGTATCCCCAGTGATCGACTCGCCCACATTTTCACACCTTTCACTCAGGCGGATGCCTCTATGGCGCGGCGCTTCGGTGGAACCGGGCTTGGCACCACCATTGCGCGCCAGCTTGCCGAGCTAATGGGTGGCAGCATTTCGGCCGCCAGTATTGAAGGTAAAGGCAGTACATTTACCCTCGAATTGCCGCTATCCGAAACCGAAGCCTTAATCAATAGCAAAGACCGTCAAGAAGAGCCTTTGCCGCCACTTCGCGTCTTGATCGCCGACGATGTGCCGGAAAACCTTGAGTTATTGGAACTTATTTTGGCTCGTGAAGGTCATCGTGTGGTCAGCGCCAGTGACGGGAATGCCGCTTTCGACGCCTTTTTGCGCGAGCCGTTTGATTTGGTCTTGATGGACGTTCAAATGCCGAACCTCGATGGTCTCGATGCCACCTTGCGCATCCGGGAGTGGGAAGCAGCTAACGGCCGACCAGCCACCCCCATTATCGCCCTCACCGCGAGCGTGCTTGAGCGAGATCGAATCCGCGCCGCCGCGTCTGGCATGAACGGCTTTGCCTCTAAGCCTATAAACGTGGTGGATTTATTCGCCGAAATTCGTCGCTGCCTTTCGTTAAAATCTATCGACACTGTGACAGTTGCCGCGACTGAAACGCCGGTGATCGACTGGCAAAACGCCGAGTCGCGCTGGGGCGATGCCGCACTACTGCGCGAAAAAATCACGCGCTTTACCCAAAGCCTGCCGCCAATGCTGGAAGCCTTGGCCAGCGACCCCGCCACCCGCCAAGCTAAACTGCACCAATTAAAGGGCACCGCGGGTAATCTTGGATTAAGCGCACTGTCCCAGCAGCTTGCCGAGGCAGAATCCGCTACCCAAGATGAAGCCTTCACACGCCAATTGCGGGTTCTCAAAGCTCAAATGGACGCTATTTTTAAAGCCATTGACGGAATGGTGCCCGCCAGCACGCCCTCGACAGACGGCGAGATTGTCCCGCTCGATACAAGCGTGAAGGCCGAGGATATGCGCGAACAACTGGCGGCTTTAGTAGCTGCCTTTAATCAAGGTGAGATTGATGAGAGTCGTATGGAGGCTGCTCGAAGGGTTCTGCCCGCAGACATTTACCGCTCGGTGAGCGAAGCGGCAGATAATTTCGACCTGATGCAAGCAGCCGCACTGCTTGATAACTGGTTAACTCACACCTCTTAATGACGACCTTATGATGCACGACCCGATTGGCCAGCCCAAGCCAACTTTACTCATCGTCGACGATGAACCGCTTAACCTTCAAGTTCTCAAGCAAGTTCTGCAAAAGGACTATCGCTTACTCTTCGCCCGCGATGGCGAACGCGCGATTACACTGGCACAAAGTGAGCGGCCCAACTTAATTTTGCTCGACATTATGATGCCAGGCCTTACCGGTATCGAGACCTGTCAGGCGCTCAAAGCCGACCCACGCACCGCGCGCATTCCGGTCATTTTCGTCACAGCGCTGAGCGAAGAAGCCTCCGGCAGCGAAGGCTTTGCCGTGGGCGCGGTGGATTACATCACCAAACCCATCAATGCCGCGCTGGTTCAAGCGCGAGTGAAAACCCACCTGTCGCTGGTGCAATTGGACGAGCTGCAAGAATCGCGACTGGAAATTATCAATAGTTTGGGGCGCGCGGCCGAGTACAAAGACAACGAGACGGGTATGCACGTAATGCGCATGAGCTATTACGCCCGCGCCTTGGCCGAGGCGGCGGGCCTCGACCAGCATTTTTGCGATCAATTACAACTAGCGTCGCCCATGCATGATGTGGGTAAGATCGGTATCCCCGAAGCGATTTTGCTCAAGCCCGGAAAATTAACGCCGGAGGAGCGCGCCGTAATCGAAGAGCATCCCCGCATTGGCGCAGAGATTATTGGCGAACATCCGCAATCGAGCCTCATGACTTTGGCCCGCGAATTAGCGCTTTATCATCACGAAAAATGGGACGGCACAGGTTATCCCCACGGCCTTCAAGGCGAGAACATTCCCTTAGGCGCCCGCATTATTGCCATTGCCGATGTGTTCGACGCCTTAAGCAGCGAGCGCCCCTACAAAGCCGCTTGGTCGATCGATGATGCTATTGGTTATATTGTCACCAATGGCGGCACCCATTTCGACCCGAATTTAGCGGTGCTCATGCCTAAGATCAAAGAAAAGCTCGGCCACATTCGCGATAACTATCTTCTTGAGCATCAACCAGTGCCTGATCGCTTAATCAGCTAATGAAATAGCGGGTTATATCAAATAGTTTTGTTATGCATTAATGTCGCGAAAAACCCGTAAAAATGACACTAAATTCGCCCAATTTACGGAAATACCTCTGTCTATCGCCGCGATAGGCATCATAAACAGCTACTATCGTTTAGAATCAGCACCTTTGATTGATGAATGCTAAACGAGAACGATTAAATGACACGAGGAAGAGAAAGCTGGTCGGCGCGCTCCGGCTTTATTTTTGCGGCCGTCGGCTCGGCTATTGGGCTTGGGAATATTTGGCGATTTCCCTATGTCGCTTACGAAAATGGCGGCGGCGCTTTTTTAGTTCCTTATTTAATTGCTCTTCTGACCGCAGGCTTACCGCTGTTATTTTTGGATTACAACGTCGGCCACAAATACAAAGGCGGCGCGCCTATCGCCTATAAACGCTTATTCAAACCGGCAGAATCGCTGGGCTGGTGGCAAATTACCGTAGCCTCAATTATCGGCCTCTATTACGCGAGCGTTTTAGCATGGGCGGGCAGTTACGTCTTTTTCTCGATCGGCCAGCAGTGGGGCACAGAACCCGAACAGTTTTTTATGTCGTCCTATCTACAGGCTTCGGGCGAGGGCATCAGTTTTAGTTTTGTTCCCCACCTTTTCTACCCCTTGGTGATTGTCTGGGGCGCTGTATTAACCATTTTGTACCTAGGTGTGCAAAAAGGGCTCGAAATCGCCAACCGCATTTTTATTCCTCTCCTTATTGTCCTGTTTTCGATTTTGGTGGTACGCGCGCTAATGCTTCCAGGCGCGGTCGATGGCCTCAACGCATTTTTCACCCCCAATTGGGCCGCCATGCTGGATTATCGGGTGTGGCTGGCCGCCTATGGCCACATCTTTTTTTCCCTCTCGGTCGGCTTTGGCATCATGGTGACTTACGCCTCTTACCTCAAACCCAAGACCAACCTAACCGGCTCGGGCATTGTGGTGGGGTTCGCCAACTCATCGTTCGAAATTCTGGCGGGTATTGGAGTCTTCGCCGCGCTGGGCTTTATGGCCTTTAGCCAAGGGGTCAAGGTGAATGAAGTCGTGGAAGGCGGGATTGGACTTGCGTTTATTGCCTTCCCAAAACTTATTAGTAGCCTCGGCGCCGGCGGCGATTTATTCGGTTTGATGTTTTTTACTTCGCTCACCATTGCCGGCGTCACATCGCTGGTCAGTGTGATGCAAGTTCCCATCGCCGCCTTTCAAGACAAAATGGGGATTAGTCGCCGCAAAGCCGTGACTTGGGTCGGCGGCATTACAGCCCTATTGTCGACCGCGCTGTTCTCCACCGAAAGCGCCATTACCTTGGTGGATATCATCGATCACTTTATTAATAACATTGGTGTCGTGCTCGGCGGTTTGATGTCGATTATTTTGGTGTCTTGGTTTAAGCGTTCGCGACTTGACCCGCTAGTTGCGCACAACAACGCGATCTCGAGTGTAAAACTTGGCAATCTTTGGAAATTCATGCTGACAATCGTGACGCCGACGGTATTAATCGTCAGCTTGTTTTTAACCATCAAAGCGCTTTTGGTGCAAGGCTATGGCAATTACCCCACCTTGTTAGTGCTCTTGGTTGGTTGGGGCGCAGTACTACTCTGTGTGGCAGCGGCGTTTGGCTTCCGGCACCTTCCCGAATCAACCCAATTGCGCGAGGAGAAACCCCATGACTAACGAAGCCTTAGCGCTCATGTTGTTTTCTATGGCCTTTCTTTGGGGCGGCTTGGTCTTCGCCATCATCCATTTAGTGAAAAATCCCGACGAACCCGCTGAATAAATCCGGTAGAATCCGTGCCCCTTTTATTCAGCTGCATAGGAGGAGCTGGATCCATTTGCGTTCGACTTAAGGATTAAGTTGCCCGCCAACGAGAGACAGCTATGCCTTTATCGTTTCATTTACGGCTTTTAGCCGTGCAATTCTGTACCGCATTTTTACTGAGCGGAGCCATCACCTTCATCAATAAAGGTCTTACCGATCAGTTTATTGCCGATTGGAGTAAGGTTTTTTTGCTGGCCTTTTTACTGGTGCCGTTTGTGGTTCAATTGATTCCGCATCTCAAGCAATGGCTGGCGAAGGTACTTAACGCCAACAAAGACCACTTCGCCTTTAAATGCTTTGCCGCTTTTTGTATTGCTGTGGTGATGGAAACGGTGATCGCGTTTGCGCTTACCAGCCTTCAATTTGGCTGGCAGTCTGGCTTTTTCACGAGCTGGGTAACTGCCGCCGTGATGGCGCTGCCGGTCGGTATGGTGATTGGCTTAACCATGGTGTTTTGGCTCGAACCCAAAATTCACGCACTCATTGCCGAAGGCAAGCGATTACAAGCGCTCAAAAACGCCGGTTAACTGAGTGCCTTTAAGCCAACTGAGTATTTGACATTCCTATAAGAGCGGCGAACAATACTGGTTTTTTATACAGTTGCGTTCGCCATGCACGACGAGTTTGACCAATCGCCCCAATATCTCACCAAACCTCTGGAACCCATAAAGGGCCGAGGTGCCGCGCGAAATATTCTAGGGCGGTTCGATGTGCAGCGAATCGAAGCGGTGGAATTAACCAATCTCGACTCGGCGCACGCTGGTGATGAAACCTTCAGTGACGCCATCCTCGATACCCACCTTCATCACGAGATTGCCAAATCGATTATTAGCCGCAATCACTCGCCCGATTTACCCTTTAGCGCGAGCCTTAACCCCTATCGGGGCTGCGAGCACGGCTGCATCTACTGTTATGCGCGACCGAGCCACAATTATCTGGATTTGTCGCCAGGACTCGATTTTGAAACACAGCTTTTTGCGAAAGATAACGCCGTCGAGCTGCTCGAAGCGGCGTTTGCCAAACCTCGCTATTCGGTCACACCCATTGCACTCGGCGTAAATACCGATGCCTATCAGCCCATCGAAAAAAAGCTAAAACTCACACGACGCTTATTAGAAACTTTCGAGAAGTACCAGCATCCGGTGGGCTTAATTACTAAATCGTCGCTGATCGAGCGAGATATCGACGTCTTACAATCCTTAGCCAAATCCCAATTGGTACATGCGGCGATCACCATTACCACGCTCGACCATGGAATTTCGCGCATTCTCGAACCCCGTGCTGCCTCGCCAAGGCGCCGTTTAAAAACTATTGAAAAGCTCGCCCAAGCTGGCATCCCAGTATCGGTGAGCGTCGCTCCCATCATTCCCTTCATCACTGAGCAAGATCTCGAACGAGTATTAGTAGCAGCTGCCAATGCTGGCGCGACTGGAATGAGTCACGTTATTTTGCGGCTCCCACATGAAGTGGCGCCTCTGTTCAAAGAATGGTTGGCCATTCATTTCCCCGATCGTGCCGACCGGGTGATGGCCCGAATTCGCGACATGCGCGGCGGCGCCGACTACGACTCCAATTTCGCCACTCGGCGCCATGGCACTGGTGTTTGGGCCAATATGATCGCCACACGGGTCGCTATAGCCGCTCGCAAACTCAATCTCAAACCGAGTCACCACTGGCAAAGTCTCGATTGCTCGCGATTCTTACGGCCACCGCCCGTCAAGCGCCATATCGCCACTCATAGCAACACGCAATCCATGTGCAAGCCCCAACTAGATTTGTTCTAAAGAGATTCCCAACCTTATACTTCGGCTCTTTTCGATCATCAGAGCCACGTTATGACTGCCGCCTCGACCACCCCCACTCAGCTGTCCGAACGAGATCAACGCAACAACTTATGGCGACTTACGATCGCTCAAGCCTTGGCGGGTGCCAATGCCGTTGTCATCTTCGCGACCGGCGCGATCGTCGGCAATGAATTAGCGCCCAGCCAGTTATTGGCGACTTTGCCCATTTCGGTATTTGTGATTGGTATGGCGGTGTGCACCCTGCCTGCCGGTGTAATCGCGCGCCGTTATGGTCGTCGTGCGGCCTTCTTAACAGGCACCAGTGCAGGCGTGTTGGTGGGTTTACTCTCGGCCATCGCGGTGATCGAATCCAGTTTCTGGCTTTTTAATGTGGCGACCTTTTTTGGCGGCGTCTATGCCGCAGTGGTGGCCTCTTTCCGTTTCGCGGCCACCGATGGTCTAGCACCCGAAAAGCAACCTCATGCTCTGGCGATGGTAATGGCGGGTGGAATCGCCGCAGGTGTCGTGGGCCCGCAGTTAGTGACTCACAGTATGCATCTGTGGCCCGATCACCTTTACGCGGCGAGTTTTATTCTGCAGGCGCTCGTCGCGTGCATCAGCGGCATTATTTTGTGGGGCGTGCGCCTGCCCAAACCAAGCCTTGCCGAACAGGCGGGCAGTGGTCGCCCCTTGAGCACAATTGTTCGCCAGCCGTCTTTTGTCGCTGCAGCCACTTTGGGCGCTGTGTCTTACATGCTGATGAACTTTCTCATGACGGCGGCGCCTTTGGCGATGCATCTTGAAGGCCATTCTCACGAAGCGGCCAATAGCGGAATTCAATGGCATGTCATTGCCATGTACGCACCGAGTTTTTTCACCGGAAAACTGATTGCGCGCTTCGGCGCATTGAAAGTGAGCCTGTTGGGTATTTTGCTTACCGCTATCTCGACGCTGATTGCCCTCACTGGCAATTCGGTCGCGCACTATTGGTGGATGCTCGTCATTCTTGGCATAGGCTGGAATTTCGGTTTTCTCGGCGCCTCGGCCTGGGTATTAAAATGCCATTCGCCCGTGGAAAAAACCCGCGTTCAATCCTTCAACGATTTTATTGTGTACAGCTGTATGGTGGTCGGCTCGTTTGCGTCCGGCGGACTATTGAGCCTCTACGGCTGGGAACGCGTGCTATGGATTTCGTTTATTCCTCTGGTGCTGTCACTCATCGTTCTGGCTTATTCCCAGCGAGCGATCAAGCATCCCTTAGCCTAAATATTCATCTTCCGCCTGACAATTGTCGAAGCTCAGCCATACTTGACCCTAGGAAACTTTTTTCGAGGGAACAGCTATGCAAGCTCGATCACATCACCCCCAAGGCACTTGGTGTTGGCTGATATTGCCACTGGTTTTACTTTTGAGTGGCTGCGGCATTAACACGATTCCCACGCTCGATGAGCAGACAAAATCCGCGTGGGCCGAGGTGCAAAACCAGTATCAACGCCGCGCCGACTTAGTGCCAAATTTGGTCGAGACGGTAAAAGGCTACGCCAGCCACGAGCGCGAAACACTGCAAGCGGTCACCGAAGCGCGGGCCAAAGTCGGCTCTATGCAAGTGACTCCTGAAACGCTCAATAACCCCGAGCAGCTTCGGGCCTTTGAACAAGCACAAGGCGAATTGAGCAGTGCACTCCAGCGATTGATGGTGGTAGTGGAGCGATATCCCGACCTTAAGGCTAATCAGAATTTCCTTAACTTACAGTCGCAGCTTGAGGGTACCGAAAATCGCATCGCCGTCGCGCGGCGCGATTTCATCCAAGCGGTAGGCGCGTTTAATACCGAGATTCGAACCTTTCCCGGCCGTATTTGGCACACCATTCTCTACTCGGATCTCACCGTGAAAGAGAATTTCGAGGCCACCTCACCCAACGCCGAAAAAGCGCCGGAGGTTAACTTCTGATGAGAAGTATCCCCTTGTGGGGGGTCTTGTTAGTCGTTATCGGTATTTTTGTTTCGGTCTTAGCGGCCCCTCAATTTCCAGCGCTTACCGGCCGAGTGGTGGATAACGCGAATCTGCTTTCGGCTCCCGCTCGCGCCCAACTCACTGAAAAGTTGTCGCTTCACGAGCAGGAGCACAGCAATCAGGTAGTCGTGGTCACTCTTCCCGACTTACAAGGCTATAGCATCGAGGAATATGGCTACCAGTTGGGGCGCCACTGGCAAATCGGCCAGAAGGAACTCGACAACGGGGTGCTCTTGATCGTCGCACCGACTGAACGCAAAGTACGAATCGAGGTCGGTTATGGGCTGGAAGGCGCGCTCACCGATGCGCTTGCGTCAAATATCATCGGCACCCAGATTTTGCCCGCCTTTCGACAGGGCAATTTTGAAGCAGGAATACTGCAGGGTACAGACGCAATCCTTCAAGCGGTCAAAGGCGAATATCAACCAATTGCCAATCCTCAGCGAGAAGGCGTAGATAAACGTGGCCTACTCGCGCTGTTTATCATTGTGATTCTCTTTTGGGCATTGGGCGGCGGTGGAGGCGGGGGCGGGCGTAAAGGTCGATGGGATACCTTAAGCACCTTGGGCGCCATAGTACTCAGCTCGGCTGGCCGCAGCGCAGGTGGCTTCGGAGGCTTTGGTGGGGGCGGCGGTGGTTTTGGAGGCGGCGGCGCCTCGGGAGGTTGGTAGACATGTTACTTAACGAACAACAACAAAAACAATTGACCGATCACATCGCCTCTTGGGAAGAAAAAACCAGTGTGGAATTCGTTGTGGTAATCGCCAAAAAATCCGCCGTATATCGCCACACACCGGTGCTTATCGCCGCTCTCGTGGCGCTGTTATCGCCACTTTTACTATTTAGCGGTCCCTTCTGGTTGTCTGGATTTGAAATCTTGTTAGTGCAATGGGGGGTGTTTTTATTCCTGTGCGCGATTGGCTTTATCCCGTTTATCCATCGGCTTATCACGCCATCGCGCATCAAACATGAACGAGCCAGCCAGATGGCAAAAGTGCAGTTTGTGGCCAACAATCTTCACCATACGCAAGAGGCCACTGGGCTGCTCATTTTCATTTCAGAGTTTGAGCATCACATTGAGATCATCGCTGATCGTGCCCTTAGCTCCAAAGTTACCGACGAATACTGGCAGACATTGGTCGCTCAATTGCGCAGTGAAATTAAGCGAGGCCACACGTCTTCTGGTCTCATTAAAATTGTCGATAGCCTCGGTGTAAATTTTTCCGAGCACTTTCCCGCATCAAATCGTCGCAATGAACTGCCAGACAATATCGTGGTTTTGTAACGCCAGAGCAATCTAAGATTGTTCAAATAACCCTTCGACGCCCTGCATTGGCAAAACTCGTTAACACCTAAAAATGCGCCAAATTATGGATTTTCAGGGTAATTCGATGTTTTTACCGCCAAAATTGATCAAAAATCATTATAGTTAAATTGACAATAAGATTCTCCACATCTACATTGAGTACGTCGAGATCCTACAGCGATCTGTCTGAATTCTTTCTAACAATAAGTGGCAGTCTCTCTGTACTCGATAAACGCCTGCTCGCAATGAGTAGGTCTACCTCAAAAGCTTCTACCTGTTTAAGCGGTATAGGTCTTAGAGGCTATATCAGGAGACAATCCATGAAACTCTACACAATCGGCAAGTCGCTCTTGGCTGCTGCGCTGTGTATGGGCACTGTGTCCATTGCACAAGCTCAGACCTTGAGCTCAAACGGTACCGGAACCAACAACGGTTTTTACTACACCTTCTGGAAAGATTCTGGCAGTGCCAGCATGTCGCTTTTAGCGGGTGGTCGCTATACCTCTCAGTGGACGAATAACACCAATAACTGGGTAGGCGGAAAAGGTTGGAATCCGGGCGGCCCACGCGTGGTCAATTATTCGGGCACTTACAGCGTCGACAACAGCCAAAACTCGTATTTGGCGCTTTACGGTTGGACCCGCAGCCCGCTTATCGAATACTACGTGATCGAAAGCTACGGCTCTTACAACCCGGCCAGTTGCTCAGGTGGCGTTGACTACGGTAGCTTCCAAAGTGATGGCGCGACCTATAACGTCCGTCGCTGCCAGCGTGTTAATCAACCTTCGATCGAAGGCGATCGCACCACTTTCTACCAATATTTCAGCGTACGTAATCCTAAAAAAGGCTTTGGCCAAATCTCTGGCACTATCACAGTAGCCAACCATTTCAATTTCTGGGCAAGCAAAGGCCTTCAGTTAGGTACTCACGATTACATGGTATTCGCCACCGAGGGCTACCAAAGCCGCGGAAGTTCCGACATCACCGTAAGTGAAGGTACTGGCGGCGGAAACTCTGGTGGTGGCAATACCGGTGGCGGCAGCAATAGCAGTGGCGGCGCCAGCTCAAGCCCTGCGACTGGCGGTTCGGGTGGAATCACTGTAAGAGCTCGCGGAGTTGCCGGCGGCGAAATTATCAACTTGCGCGTTGGCGGTTCGTCAGTTGCCACTTGGAATTTAACAACCTCATGGCAGAACTACTCGTACACAGGTTCAGCAACGGGTGACATCCAAGTTGAATACACCAATGACGCGACAGGTCGCGATGCCGAGGTGGACTACATTCAGGTTAACGGGGAGACTCGCCAAGCCGAAGATATGGAATATAACACCGCCTATTATGCTAACGGCTCTTGCGGTGGCGGTTCTCACTCGCAAATGATGCACTGTAATGGCGTGATTGGTTTTGGTCTTACGTCCGACTGCTTTAGCGGCAATTGCTCAGGTGGCAGCGGCGGCAATACTGGTGGAAGTAGCTCCAGCAGTGGCGGCAACACCGGTGGCGGTTCCAATACTAGCTGTAGCGGTTATGTGGGTATCACCTTTGACGACGGCCCTCATGGCAACACCAGCACCTTGATCGGCCTGCTCAACCAGCACAACCTCAAGCCTGTAACCTGGTTTGTTCAAGGCAACTATATGCAAAACAATGGGACATCAAGCTTAGTTTCACAAATGTTGTCAGTGGGCGAAATTCAAAACCACAGTTGGGATCACCCGCAAATGGGCAGCATGAGCTATGCGCAAATTTATGATCAATTGAGCCGCACCAATCAAATTATCGAAAGTAAAGGCGCTGCCAAACCCACCTTGTTCCGCCCACCTTACGGCACAGTGAACAGCACCATCACACAAGCAGCGACTGCGTTAGGTTTACGCACCATCACTTGGGACGTGGACTCACAAGACTGGAACAACGCCAGCGCTCAACAAATTGCTAACGCAGCTAACCAATTGCAAAACGGCCAGGTCATTCTTCTTCACGACGCCAATTACCAAGCAAATACCAACGCGGCCATTGCCCAAATCGCTGCCAATTTGCGCGCTAAAGGTTTGTGCCCAGGTCGCATCGATCCTGCAACTGGCCGTGCCGTCGCACCAACCGGTACTAGCAATCCTGGAACTGGGGGTGGTAACACCGGTGGCGGTAACACAGGCGGTGAAAATTCTTCTAGCGCAGCATCGTCTAGCGCCCCATCAACCGGTGGTGCTTGCCAATGTAACTGGTGGGGAACCTTGTACCCCTCGTGCAACAACCAAACCACTGGTTGGGGCTGGGAAAACAATCGCAGTTGTATTGGTACCTCGACCTGTAATAGTCAAGGCTCAGGCGGTGGCGGTGTAGTGTGTAATTAATCCGTAACCGAACTTTGTTAAAAACGTGAGTAAAAAAACTGCCGTTAAGGTTTAAAACCTTAACGGCAGTTTTCTTTTTAGCGTTCGTTACTCAGAAAGTTCTTCATCCCAAATAACAGGCTCGTAGACTTCTCCCATCAAATCGTGAATCACTAGTTTTGGATCCGATACTTCTTTTTTTTCGATATCGGTCCAAGGAATTACGTACAGAATATTCGGCGATTCACTATCATCAATCGGTACCGGGACATCTTCGTCCGACCAAGCAGTGTGAGTAAATAACAGCATCATGAGCATCAGGCTTCTCATTATCATGATTGCGACCTCGCTAATTTCCGTTTCAGCTCTTCTAAATCACGCTCTGTGTCTTCATCTGTATTCGTGATCTGACTAAGATAAATCTCGTAATGTTCAATAGCCTTTGGAATATTCTGAAAGTACACATCATAAAGAAGTCCTAAATTGTAGTGACATTCCACACAGTCAGAATTCAAATCA
Source organism: Cellvibrio sp. (assembly GCA_051885175.1). GTDB lineage: Bacteria > Pseudomonadota > Gammaproteobacteria > Pseudomonadales > Cellvibrionaceae > Cellvibrio. The sequence goes on along the minus strand of JBJEWS010000002.1, from coordinate 42,949 downwards.
ATAGAATTTTTTAAATGTTGCTCTGCTAATTGGTAACGATGATTCTTCAAATCCACTAAACCAAGCACGTTATAAAACTCAGCCGAATTAGCCCCTAAGGCACTTGCCTTTTGTATGGCATTATCCGCTTCGGCAAATTGATTGAGCTCACCCAAAGAAACTGCAAGATTAATCCAAGCATCGATGAAACCACTGCTGGTGGTAGTAACCAATTTTAATTTATTGGCAGCTTCTCCATAGCTACCACTTTTCATAAGTTTAATCGCCATTCGATAACGCTCATGATCGCTCGGATTCAACACATTCTCGGCGTATTTTTCTGGACTATTAGAAACCGATTTTTTTACATTGCTTGTTCCGCAGCCACTCAAAACAAAAAAGGCTAATCCAAATACGATTATCTTACGCAAACACATTAGTCGTTCTCCGTCCATGAAACAGAAGTCCATTTTGGTTTCCGTCCGTAACGAGAAGGATATAGTTTAGCCAACTGATCGAGGCTTTTTTCAATCCATTCACCCTGAGAGTTTTGCGCAATTCGCGATAGATTAATTTCATAGAGTTCGACTGCTTTTTCCTCGAAAGGAAACGCCTGATCTTCGAGTAACATAATGTATTCATCTAACTCTTCCGCTGTTAGGTCGTTGGGTTTTTCGGAATCTAGTAGTGCTCCAGCGAAATTTCGGTAAATGGCACCCATTTTGTAGGTAGCCTCCAGCGTGGCGTTTTCAATTCCGTAATTAGCCGCAAATCCATACAAAGATAACGCTTCCTGCATGTACTGTTTTTTCATGGCTAAATTTTTGGCCAGAGGTTCAACCAAATGAATAGCCTCAAATCTAATTAGGGCATCATTAGCGAGAGCAATCGCCGATTGGCTCACAACAGTATCGGTTCTCGAATTTTTATTATCAGACGAGACCTGCTTGTCTTTATTTACAATCTTATTTCGCCAAGTATTCGCTGTACGCACATCTTTATTTAACAGCGATATATCAATAATTTTTTGTGCTGCTTCGATAAATTGAGGATATGGAATTGGATTATTATTAGCGTAACTCACATAATTTCTCATGGCGTCGGCGTAGCGTTTCTGGGAGAAATATAATTCAGCCGCATTCCAAAGTGCATTTCGTTTAACTGTCGCGTCACTATCCTTTGAAGATAACGACTCGAACGCAAACGCTGCTTTTTCGTTATTTCCGAGGTTCATATAAACCTGGGATAGTTGACGGGCTACCTGCTGAGAGTGATGATGCTTAGGAAACCGGCTTTGAAATAGCTCTATTACTGTTGCCGCTTCTGGCCAAAGCTGATTATCGATCGCCGCGACTATGGCGTCATATAAGCCGCTTGACGCCACCTCTAGATCAGGCAGTAAGTTAGCTAGTCGGACGGCGTGCTTAATACCATTAACGTAATTCCCCTGATCGAAATTTTGCTTTTCTTGTTCGTAAATGGCTACACCTAACGCATTTCTGTAAACCGACCGATCACGTGTGCTAGCGTCTTTAACTAGTGGTAGCAATATTTTTTCCGCTTCCTCAGACCGTGCCAGCTTGATCATCGCCAAGGCTTGGATATAGCTCGCTCGGTTTAAATCAGTTTTACTGAGTGTCGACACTATTTTTTGATGAATAGCAAACACATCATCATATCTTTCCATCTCATAGGCCTTTTCGACAAGATAGAGTGATACTTTTTTATATCGTTCATCATGTCCATAAAGGGAATTAGTCTTTTCAAAATAGTCTAATAATTTATTAAACCAGCGATCTTCGTCGACTCCCGAATTTAGCTGTTTGTAAGCAATATCGATAGCAGCATAAGCTGCATCCTTATCAAGAACGATTTCGCCATCGAATGCTGCCTTTTCAAATAGCGATACAGATCGATCATATTCTTTATTAGAGGCGATTAATTCGGCATAAGCGCGATAGACTTTATCTTGGTTCGCAAAGGAACCAAAATTATCTAGATAGCGCTTATACCAACGATCAGCCTCGGCGTAGAAATCGATTGATCGACTTTTTAAAAATTCATCATGTTGATTCTCAGCTAAAATCAACATGTGATGTCGAAGGGATTCCATCAAATTATTAATATTCTCGTGCTTCTGATGATTCTTATAAAATTCTGATTGCGGCCCATACTGATCGTAAATAGTCGCCAGCAACGATTTATGCTGATCTTTTTTATTAGCCAACCGGTAAATCGCTAACTGCTGTAATTTTGCGTCTGCAATGGCAGGGTCAGAATTGGATGATTCGATAAATCGATCGAGAAGATTAACAGCTTTATCGTATTGCTTTTCTTGTAAAGAAATTCTAGATGCAAGCCAATAAGTGTAAAAAATATGGTCATCTTTATTTAAAGCAGTATTTAAAATATCGAAATTATCACTGCGATTAACAGCTATGCTTAATGCGCGGAAGTATTGATTAAAATCATTCTTATCAGCATCTTGGATGAGTTTATGGTGTCCAAAATCGCGAGCATTAATCGCTTGAGTAAAATCGCTAACCGCATCAGCATGATAGCCCTGTTTTATTCGAGACCATCCTCTTTTAATCATGGCTTTTTCGAACAATGGATGGTTAGGCGCAAGAGAAGAAACTTCGGTATAAGCCACTTCAGCTGCAAAGTAGTCTTCGTTTAAAAACGCTTCTTCACCAATACGGAAATAAGCTTCCGGAACATATACAGATTGTGGAAAATCTCGAGTTAGTATCCCAAGCCAACTTATCGATTCAGAAATATTTCCCGTTTTCTCATAAAGCTGGGCAATTTGATAAACAATCTTATCAACATCCTTCGCCTGTGGATTCTCGTTATATGCCATTTTTAGAAGCGTCAGACTTTTTTCTAATGCCGCTTTCTGATCGGCATCTAGACTTACAGAATCCGCCTGAGCTTTGTCTGTAAGAATTCTGTATTGCTCAAGCTGAAGCTTTGATAATCGATTAATTGCCGTTAGTCGTAATTTAGGGTCAATAGCATCATTATTGATGAAATCTTCGTAAGTCACCTTTGCGACGTTTTCCGGTGTATATGATGCAATCATCGTTTTAATTGACGAGTCGTCGACAGGAATATCCCAATCAGCCAAGGTGTTTGTTTTATTATTTTGCGTTGCACAACCCGTCGAAAATAAAATTGTGCTTAAGACAAATAAAGACGTTGGTCGCCATCCGTGGCGTTTAGTTACGTTCATATAGAGATGCCAACCCGAATTTCGCCTGATTGAAATAACTACGGATATCATGTCGCTCTTGTTGATAAAGATTTTCGCTAACTTCCGCCTTAGTATTCACAATATGATCTCTTATTGAAGTTAATCGCATATTCGCGAGACGATCCTTATCCGATCCCATAAACTCTTCTATCACACGCTGCATGCGAATAAGCAAAGCGATTGTTCTATCGGTTTGATTAGACTTTCGATAAAACTTCTTTTCATCTGAGTTTAAAATCTTCGAGAAATAATCGACAGCCGCTTGATAAGCTAACTCCGATTCGTTAATCATATTTAATTGCCTTAGGGTGAAAGCAAACAATAAATGCGCCTCTACCACTGACATATCAATGTCATCTTTATTTTTAAGCCGATGAAACGCTTGTAGTGCGGAAGCAAATTCTTTTTGATAAAGCGCCGCGACACCTAACCCTAATAACGCTTTATTGACATAGTAACTGTCTAAATCCACTTTACGAAATGATTCTCTTGCGTCTCGATAGAATCCAAATTGAATTTGGCTGTAACCTAATAGAGTGTAAAGTCGGTTATCTAAATCAGAGTACGATGCTATTGCCAAGGCTTGATCTATGGACAATTTTGCATCAGTCCACCAGTTCTGCTTAATGTAAGACGTCGATAAATTTAGCAATATTGTTTTTTTTAATACGCCATCCGCCTCTGTATTTTCATAGATCTTTATTGCGCTTCTATGATCTTTTAGATACTGCAAAGCAGTGGCATGAATTAATTTTGAATCGGCTAATTGGTCCGGTTTTAGATGACTGGAGAAGCGACTATCACGTAGTAGATTATCGACGGCCTTGTAATTTTTTTGTGCAAGGTTGTACCTTGCTAACTCCAAGGTTACCCATGCCACACCATAATCATTAAATTCATTTTCAAAGTCATGTATAAGCTGATAGGAAAGTTCGCTATAACCATAGTGCAATGTCTTTTTCACTAGTGTTATCGATTTTGGATGGTTGGAGTTTTCGAGGATTGTAAATCGATTACCGACGATGAGCGTAAGTGATACGTCGGGATGCTGGTTTTCGTGTAGCATGACTAAATCGTAGAGCGCGTCAATACCAGCGACTTTTTTCACCGCTCCTAACCTTATTTTCTCGTTAATAGCATGTTTAATTAGGCTATTGTATTCAGATTGCAACCTGTCAAATTTACTAGCCGTCGCTTTAGTGCTGCTCAAAAAGAACAACACTAACAAGGCTAACGCGTAGAGCAGTGTATTGCTTTTACGAATATCCATAATCGCGCAATATCCAATAAAGGGAGAGTCAATTCCCCCTGTTCCCATTAATTAATAGCGTATGTGAATTGACCATCTTCCGACACACCGACGTCTATCACTCTAATTTCGTCACCTGCAGCCATTTTGCTGAGACACTCTGAAGCTAAAGCGGGAAGCAAAGTATGGCTTAAGATATTTTCGATGTTGCGCGCACCCGTATCGACTTCTTGGCTGCGCGCCAATATATGAATGAGGACGTCATCAGAATAACTAAAAGATGCGTTATAGGATTCTTTTATTCGCTTACTGATGCGCTTCATATTTAATCGGCAAATTTTTAATAAATCGTCATCACCTAAAGGGTAATAAGGTATGACTGTGGTTCTCCCGATGAAAGCCGGCTTAAAATAGCGCATCAATTGTGGACGGAAGTTATCCAACAACACATCTGGCTCAGGGCGTGATTCAGTAGCCGCACACATTGCCCGAATATGCTCCTCAGCAGCGTTAGACGTCATTATGATTACCGTATTGCGGAAATCGATATCGCGCCCTTCACCATCCTTAATAGTGCCCTTGTCGAATAGGTTGTAAAACACATCTTGCACGCCCGGATGAGCCTTCTCCATTTCGTCTAATAAGATGACGCTATAGGGCTTACGACGAACTGCCTCGGTGAGAACTCCGCCCTCGCCGTAACCGACATAACCTGGCGGCGAACCCAGAAGCATGGAGACTTTATGCTCTTCTTTAAATTCCGACATGTTAATGACGGTAATATTTTGCTCGCCACCATAAAGGCTGTCGGCAAGGCTCAACGCAGTTTCGGTTTTGCCGACACCACTAGGGCCGACCATAAAGAATACGCCGATGGGTTTTCGCGGATCGGTCAATCCCGCGCGTGAGGTTCTAATCGATTGTGCAATCGATTCGAGCGCGTGATCTTGGCCAATGACACGCTCACTCAACGTGGATTTAAGGTTGAGAACCGATTGAATTTCATCAGACATCATTTTACCAACAGGAATTCCCGTCCAGTTGGCTACTACTTCAGCAATTGCCTGACTATCGACATTCACTTGTATGAGGGGTGATTCCTTTTGCACAAGAGCCAACTGTGTGCGTTTCTCCTGCAATTGCGTAACTAGGTCTGCATCAACACAATTTGACTCTCCCGCCGCAAAACCACTATCGATTGTCGATTGCAGTTGACGTATTTCTGCCACCAACTGCTGCTCTTCCCGCCACTGAGCTTCCTGTTTCTCGAGTGCTTCTTCGTAGGTGGATTTGAGTGCGCACTGAGTCTCGATTTCCTCAGCATGATTTCCGTGAGTGGCGTTCTCACGAGTTAATGATTCAATGATGGACTGACACTGCGCAATTTGTCGGCGAGTGTCATCAATGGCTGCAGGCGTGGCGCTTTGACTTAATGCTACGCGGGCGCACGCCGTATCCAAAAGGCTTACTGATTTATCGGGTAATTGACGAGCAGTGATGTAACGACTCGACAGCTTTACAGAATCAATGATAGCTTCATCGAGAATGCGTACACCATGATGCTTTTCGAGCATTGGAGCAATAGCGCGCATCATATTGATTGCACTAGATTCACTTGGTTCATCAACCTTGACGACTTGGAAGCGACGCGTTAACGCCGGATCGCGCTCGAAATATTTTTTATACTCCGCCCAAGTAGTCGCGGCGATAGTTCGCAACTCACCGCGAGCCAATGCGGGTTTAAGCAAGTTCGCAGCATCACCTTGGCCTTCTTTTCCGCCCGCACCTATGAGAGTGTGGGCCTCATCGATAAACATAATGATGGGCTCAAGAGATGCTTTTACTTCGGCGATAACCGATTTAAGACGGTTTTCAAATTCACCTTTAACGCTCGCACCTGCCTGTAGTAAGCCCAAATCCAAACTACGGATCGTTACACCTTTTAATTGGTCGGGAACATCACCCTCTGCAATTCGTAGCGCAAAACCTTCTACAACCGCGGTTTTTCCCACTCCTGCTTCACCGGTTAAGATCGGATTATTTTGTCGGCGACGAATAAGAATATCGATAATTTGACGAACCTCTTGATCACGCCCCAGCACTTTGTCAATCTTACCGTCACGTGCGGCCTGAGTCAGATTCACTGTGAATTTATCGAGAAAAGGCGTTTTGCTTGGTTCGCTATTGGGGTTGTCTTGGTAATCGCTCGAATCGTTAAACTCAGAAACTAAATTCGCTTCGGCACTTTTCCCAGCAACAGAAGGAAGAAATTCTCTTAAGGATTCTGGATTAATTTTCCGAAGCTCACCGTTAACGATATCAGTCGAACGACGTAAATTGTCATCAAGTAACAAAGCACAAAGTAGATGGGCTGACGATACTTGGCTCTGCTTACATTCGACAGATGCTAGCATCCAAGCGCTTTTAATTAGGTCAACAATTGTCGGCGATAGAGCAGGTGATCGGGAGTTACCACTTCGTAAAGATTCCAATTCTCGATTAAGATGAGCAACGACATTGCTGCTATTGATGTCAAACTTGGATAAGACAAATTGAATATCATTATTCTGACTAGACAGCAACTTTAAAAGCCAATGTTCTACTTCAACATTGTAATGAGTTCTTGAAAGACAAAGTCCAGCAGCATCTTCTAATGCGTTTCGACAAACGTCATTAAGTTTTTTTACAAGTGATTTTAAATTAAGCGATAGCATAGTCATTCCTTAACATTAATTAGATTTAATTATTTCTTGCTGATATTTTTATTCTTACTGAGTTTTTATCAATATTATATTTCCTATCATCTGTAGATCCGATCCAAGCATTCCATCCCATGATTGGCGGATTATCTCGACTCAGCACCAATTGTTTGGGTAAATCATCCCTTCTCATCTCCATTATGAACTCGTAGTCTTGATCAATACCTAAATATAACTGCACAATTTCATTCATCGTTTTAAATGTTGTCGTTCCGGGTGCGAATAAATTCATCTCCTCTCGAGACAATGGCCCAATAACAATTTTTATTTTTGACTGGATCACCCAAACTCTCGATCCCAACATAGCCGAAATACCCAATTGAGCGTTCTGGCCTTTAGGAAATTCTTTGGTGCTCAATCGTGTTTTAACGTCATCTAATAGGTTTTGCCACTGCCCTATAAATTGTTCGATTTTTACTGGCAGCCGAAAATAACTCGATAAAATTTTTTTTAAGCCAACTGCATTTCTAACTTTTGGAATCAGTAACCCGCTGTAATAATTCAAAGAATGATCGTGGATGCTTAAACGATTTTGAAGTTTATTGGTACCAATCCCAACGAGCGAATGAATTATTCTCGTGAAATTAGCGCCCGCTTCACCATCAAATGGTTTATCTATTGATAATTCAATGTTATTGGAAATAGCGTATTTAGTATTTGCTCGATACATCAAGGAAACAAATCTATGATTTAACAAATCAATAAACTGAGCAAAGGAATCGTCTTTTTGTTTTTGTCTCTGTAATAAAAATTCAGTGTAGTGATAAGGTAATACACCGTTACTCCCAAGAAGCCCAAGCCCATTGAATTGGATCCGATAATTCGTTTCGTTGGATATCACATAGGGCGTCGATTGAATATCGCTATCCAAATAGGCCAGTGTTGGTTTGCCAACAAATCTTATGCATTCGTCTACTGGAGGGTTAAAGCGGCCGATTAGCCGGTTAGCCGATTTATTTCTAACACTTAAACGCTCAATGATTCTGACTGTTTGCTCAAATTGATACTCTTTCGGTGAGGCTTTAATAGCGTCTATTAAAGAATTACTTTTTCGCCTGATCTTGGACTGCATAATTTCAAAAACCCTTCTTTATTCTTACGCTTTGCAACAAGACGCGTAAACGAATTAATCGAACCGTATAGTGCGAAAAAATGCTCGAGGATGGTAACAAAAAGATAACTACTACTTCCTGACAGCTGAGAATCGTCAATCGTGATGTTAATTTCAGTTCCTCTACACATAGCGACTTTGCCTTCAATAGTAATGGGGGCACTTGCAGGTCGTACGAATAATCCAACGAGCGAATCAATAATCGCTCTTGTGGCCGGAGAGTCCTTAAAATCATACAAACGCAATAACTCTTTCAAAGCCTCTAATGCATCATCTGTACCCATCAGCGATAGTTGATTCAAATTGAGATGGGAGATTAGCTTCCAGCGTGCGCCATTCCCCATGGGAGGCCGCAATGAACGAGTTGGTTGAGTGAGACATTTAATCCTTTTACAAGGAGGCGCACCTTCCACACATTGAAGAATGGGTTGCTCAGAATTAAATGGCAGCTTCTCGGGTAGGTTTCGATTACTACAAGTGGTTTTTAGAAGTAATGTTTTGTCTTGCGGTAAATTAGGATCCAAATTCAAATCAACCAATGTAATATAAACATCTGTCGCTTCATCTCTAATGCCTACGCCTTGCTTTGCATGTTTTCTATTCATCGCCCAATATGCTTGCTTGGTCTTATCAATATGGCGATGTTTCAACCCATAGAGTTTTGGAAAATCATGGCGGCGCCCATCCGGACTTAAACCAATCACCTCATCAATCGAATAAACTTCGTAGCCTGTAGGACGCCTTAAGTCAGGAATGACAGAGTACTCATTGGTCTTGTGATCAACATGAATAGGTTCGGCTTGATATGGAAATAAATTTACCGCCGGTGTACAGCCCATTACAAAATTGGCGGCACTCAAGTGACGCTCTAGCTCGGTTGAAGAATTTTTAATATAGATATAAATGTTTAATTCTTCTTCATAATCGTGCAAGTTTTCGCTAATCCCAGTTATATCTACAAACTTAAACTTGTCAGGAAAGGTAAAAAACTCTGTAAGGAGCCTGTAACCGTTAAATGAGTTTTCGGGATAAGGAAAAAGGCCGTCTTCTTCCAAAAATCCTACCGATTTAATCACGTTATTATTACGATAAATGGGCTTTTTATCGTCACTTGATGTAGCAAGAACTACAGCCACGGATTCATTAAATATTAATTCGTAAAGAGGATTGATATGTTGATCTTGCCCCTTAAGAAAAAAACGTAGCTGATCTGGCAGCAAATCACATAATTTTATGGTGTTATCGAAAGTTTTCAGACGTAAATGTATAACGCTATTTGCCCCACGGACTTCATTCGCGCCTGGAGTTGCAAATGGTCGTCCCAGCATCTGAGCCGACACCAGCTTGATAGGTAGAAGTTCTGTTTCATACACCGTGGTAAAACAACACTTTTCACCCTGAAATTGCGGGGTTTCAAGTATTGTTCGCGCCGGAATTTTATAGGACGCTTGTAACTGCTCTTCGTGAGGCGAAAATTGAATAATCGAACATGACGGTATCGGCCGTTGGTAATGCGGATACACAACATCCAGTAGCGCATCGCTAATTTCGGAAAAGTCATCATCCAGCTTCTTGTGGAGTTTCGCATTGAGGTATGCCACTCCTTCAATGAGCCTCGACACATGCGGGTCTTCGATAACGTCATTACTTATGCCGAGACGCCCGGCAATTTTAGGATGCTCCTCTGAAAATCTAGCGCCCTGCTGTCTGAGATAGGCTAATTCCTTTTCGTAATAACTTAGTATTTCATCAGCCATAATGTGATTCCTTCACTTTAACTGTGCGAAAGACGGGGTCTAAAATAGAGTCGAAAACAATAACTTCCGGTGCCGGATCCGCATAGAGAGTGGCACTGATTCGAAAGCGAAGCGATCTATCCGAATGTTCTTTGTTCTCGACATAGTTAACACGTATTGACTTAAATCGAGGTTCATACTGACCGATAGTTCTTTCGAGTCTTTTGATAAATTCCTGCCGTTTATCGAGATCCATCATATTAATTGTCGACAGATCAGGTAACCCGTAATTAATGAGGGATTGATTGAGCTCGATGAAATGATCAGGTGCTGATAATAGCCGATATCGAGTATTCAAGAGATTTTCAATATCACGTCTAACACTTGCTCTAAGCTCTCGCAGGTAGTGATGTCGAGATATTTGCGGCTCGATTTTTATGTGGGGCTCTAAGTCTATCAAGCGATCAAGAATAGAAGGGCGTATTTCTTTTTTATCGAAACTTTTCATAGTCAGTTTGCTAATCAGCTTTTTTGTACCAATTCAGTGACTAGCTCAAGCTCCGACACCATGTTATCAACTTGATATTGCGGAACCAGATGAATTACGCAGTAATACTGACCGGGTTTATCAGGATGTTCGTTAACAGTCACCTTCGCTTGTCTTAGTGGATATCGCGCTTGCTCCTCCCATTCCAGATCACTTCGACCGGTGGTATAGCGAAACAACCACTCCATTAAAAATCGCTCACATTCATCCGGTGTAATAAATGAGCCAATCTTATCGCGAATCATAACCTTCAAATAATGAGCAATCCTTGATGCACAAAGCACGTGTTGCATCATTGCCGATAATTTAGCGTTAGTGCTATCAACGGAAGAAAGCGATTGATTTAAAAGTTGAATTGATTGATTGCTATAAAAAGCTGCAAAAGGTGTGTCATAGCAATGACACAAAGGAATAAACCCGAGATCACTCAGCTCTCGCTCTTGAGTATCCGTAATTATCACATCGACTATCGGTTTTGTGGCGAGTGAGGAGGTTTCATCATCTGATCTACTCGAAAAGTCGGTTACCAACCCACCGCCCATTAGATCCCGCGGCACGCCTCTTATGTGCCCAAACCAACCTACATTGGCAAATTCTCGAATTAATATTCCGGCGAACGCATAACAGGCATTGCCCCACAATTCAGTCGAGGCGCGACTATGGTCTGATTTATCGTAATAAAATATGCCTTTGTAGTTACCTGGAGTTCTCCTATAGGCAGGACGCAGCATTATTTTTGGTAGAGCCAATCCTACAAAACGACTATCTGACTTTTCTCGTAGACTACGCCAGGGAATATATTCTTGCTGAGAAAAAATTGCCTGAAAGTTGAGAGGCATTCCTAAGGTTGCGAAATCGTCAAGACCAAAAAACTCACTCGATGCACCCGCAATAAACGGAGAGAAAGCGGCAGCAGCAATCTGGCTTATTCCAGACAGTGCTGCCATATCGTCATAACGATGATTAGCTGATCGCTTATGGCTAATTTCATAGTCACCAATAATTGCACCGTAAGGCTCGCCACCAGCAGTTCCGTATTCTTCGCTATAGATTTTATGGAATAGTTGACTATGTTCGATATCGATAGACTTCTCTAAATCCTTACAAATTTCCTGCCAACTGATATCCAAAAATCGAATTTTTATCGAGCGATGACTATCCGCCTGAGAAGTAACATACCAAAGCCCCCGCCAAGAGGACTCTAATTTCTGTAATTTTTTATGTTTAATTATTAAATTGAGTTGATCATTAATCAGATGATCGATATGAGCAATACACGCGTTAAGCTGGAGTATCAGCTCATCATGGCTAACAATTTTTGGCTGATCGCCACCTGAAGCTAACCCATGAAGAATTATAGAAGCCAACTCAATATCATGACGTAAACCATCTAAGGGCTCCATTCTTGAGCTTTTATCTAAAATACCTGGCAGTAACTTCAGCCCAGTTGCGGGGGTCGTTGAAGATGGCTTGCGATCAATAGAGATAGTCACGAGATAATCCATTTACCCGAGCTAGGGGCGGAGACTCCCGCCCCGTCATGTGTACTAACCCGCTTTGGGTATGTTTGCCACTAATCGCAAAGAAGCTGTTAGCTCTTCCATTTGCAACCATGGACGCATCATCACCACAGCATTAAATACTCCTGGCTGGCCGGGTACCTCTCGCACTTCAACTCGAGCTTCGCGAAGAGGATACTGTGCTTTTGCTTCAGCACTCGCGCCTTCACTACCATTCACATAGTTACTAATCCAACGATTGAGCCAAGTTTCGGCTTCTCCAGGTTCCATGAACGATCCAATTTTATCTCGCGCCATCACTTTTAGGAAATGTGCGATACGTGATGTCGCCATGATATAGGGAAGACGTGCAGAAATTGCCGCGTTTGCAGTCGCGTCGGGATCGTCGAATTTTTTTGGCCGTTGAGTCGTCTGGGCACCAAAGAACACAGCGTAGTCGGTGTTTTTATAGTGACAAAGAGGTAAAAACCCTAGCTTGCTTAATTCAGCTTCACGGCGATCGGTTATCCCAATTTCAGTGGGACACTTTTGATCTGTATCACCATCATCGCTTACGAAAATATGGGTAGGAAAACCTTCTACTTTACCGCCGCCCTCAGCACCGCGTATTGCAGTACACCAACCATTTTCGGCAAATGATTTAGTTAGCGTTGCACCAAGTGCATAAGCTGCGTTCATCCAGCAATAATCTTCATGGGCAGTTTCGGCATGACGTCCATCTTGAGTGCGAGCAACTTCTTCAAAATTGAAAGCCTCGACCGGTTTGGTTTCTTGGCCATAAGGTAACCGCGCCAACACACGAGGCATAGTTAAGGTTACGAAGCGAGCATCTTCAGTATCTCGAAAACTGCGCCATTGAACATATTCAGCGCTGTCGAAAATCTTCTCTAAATCGCGAGGCTTTGATAGCTCGGTAAAGCTATCAAAGCCGAACATTTGCGGTGATGTTGCAGAAAGAAATGGGCAAAATCCAGCAGCGGCAACGTTGGACATTTTTGATAGCAGTGAAATATCGTCCGGATGAGTAGAAAACTCATAATCACCTACGATAGCAGCGTAGGGCTGCCCACCTGCGATCCCAAACTCACTCTCATACACCTTTTTGAAGATTTGGCTTTGGTCAAACTCAACGGCTTTCTCCAAATCCTTCGCCAGCTCCTTTTTGGTGATGTTAAGCATCCGGATTTTTAACTGACTGCTGGTCTCCGTATTATTGACGAGATAGGTAAGGCCGCGCCAAGAACCTTCCAGCTTTTGAAACTTGCTATTGTGCATTACTGCCGACAATTGCTTCGACATTAATTCGTCAATTGCTTTAATGGCCGAATTAATAGTTACAGTTAAGTTTTTATTCCACTTAACTGTTCCTTTCATTGCCTCCTGCGTTAGAGTTCTTAATAACTCTTCTGTTTCATTACGCGCTGTCTGTTTTGTTGCGCTGATCGCTTGTTCGAGGAAGCTAAATTCTTGTGCTTCAGCAACAATATCCTGACTAGATAGCTTTTCTTGAGTGGTCATAACTTATTCCTTTCCTTGGTTCTCAGCGATGCCAAGCTCACCTGACAATGAAGAAAGCGATTGAGTATTACTTAACACCGATTCTAAAAGATTTTCTAAATCTTCTGAACGATCAGCTTTGGTCAAAAGATCCCTTAGTTTATTACGAGTATCCATTAACTTTTTTAAAGGCTCGATTTGTTCGACTAATCTATGAGGCTCAAAGTCTTCCATGGTTTTAAAATCGAGATTGACCGAAAGCTCACTACCATCTTCCTCGAGTAAATTTTCGACTTTCAGTTTGAGCTGAGGGTTAACTTTGCTCATGATTTCATTAAAGTTGTCACGATCGATCTGGGAGAATTTCCGATCTTTTAATGACTTCTTTCCTTCAATATTGTCGCCCGAATAATCTCCCATGACACCCATTACAAACGGAATCTCTTTTTCGACTAGAGTACCGTTAGTCTCGACATCATAAGTAATATGAACTCGCGGCTTTCTTACCCTTTTTAATTTATCATGAATGCTATCGGACATTTTCCCTATTCCTCTGTTAATCAATTGGAGTTAATCAGTCGTGATGTTGTACACCGGTGAGCATGGTGAAGTGTCGTCTAGCAGAATCATCTGGTATCAACTCAACGATCAACTCGTCCAATGCCATATTTCCCCATTTCACTGCTTTTTCTAAAGCGTAAGAAACAGGTGAATGAGGTTCAGTTTTTCTAAAGAATTCGGAAATTTCTAGCAACTTTTTGAAAGCTACTTCGCGGCTATCGATTACATGGGGGTCTTGAACTTGAGAAGTAGTGACATGATTTCCAGCAGCCTCTAAATCCTCAGCATTATTTTCCATGATTCGAGATGGGCTTTCGATAACTCGATCTTTTGTAAGATGACTTATCGCCGAGCGGCATTCTTCCACTACTGTGATTATGGCCCTCATAGAAGGCGCATCATCACTCCCACAGAGGGATTCCAACAGCTCTTCCAATCGCCTGCAACAAGCGACGATATCTGAAATATCATCCAATAAATCTATGAAAAACTGCGTATCCGAGTTGGCTACAGCTTGCTCAATGGTTGATAACGTAAAGCCGAGCTTTTCGATTCTAGTTTCTTTTAGCTCTTCATTGGATATACGCTCAATCTCAACCGCTTGTTGATATTGGTAGTAAGCAAATGGACCAGGTGTATGTCCTTGGGTAATGAAAATTCTTCGTATGGGAACAATAAGCACACCGTCGCCAGAGCGTCCGTTGAGCCCAGCTAATTGGGCCACTCGGGTCTCGATTCCATCTTCATCAGGCATGGGAAATAGGCCTTCCCAAAAATTAGAAACCAAACCCTCGATGAGAAGCAACGCATCTCTAAGACCAGCAAAGCCATAACGGCGAGTCATGGCTTCAGTTAGCCAAGTGGCTACATCAAGATCTTTAGCTTGGTTTTCCAGCAATTTAGGGGCGTCAGCAATAATCTTTCGCCAATGTTCGTCAGCATCCTGCGCATTATCGCTATAAAGACTATTTTTTTCCGCATCACGCGCGGCGTAGCGGGCGGTTTTTATTTGCTGATAGATCGATAGGGGAGATACGTCATCACGGGGATCTTCGCCAGCCGGCAAGGTGTCTGATACTGGCCTGAGTAAACTTTCAATATCGAGTACAGAAGGTGACGCCATGTCGAAATATCCCTTTCATCTGAAATTATATAAATCCTAAATTTAATTTTTATTTGTTGGGTAAATTTTAAATTTTATCCAAGCCGAATACCATACTTTTTATGTTTTACAACTTAAGTTCTTATTTAAGATGACAAACTACAAAGAATATTTGAAGAGCCTCACAAGATAAAACTAAACATTTGATCCCAAGTAGAGAAGTCCATCACATTTCTTACGGTGGCAATCAATTTTGCCATCATGCTACCATGCGCAACTTGAAGGACACACTGTTAGATACCTACTGGAGTTAAAACTCAATTTTCAAATAAGCAGTTTAATTCCTCAAGGAACGAGATGGATTTGGATCATATGTCGTTAAGACTACGCTTGATGAAATCACCCGCAGGTACGCGATTAGACACCAATGAGTTTTCCCTAAATTCATCTGGTGGAACTATTGGTCGAGCCAACTCTAATACCTGTGTTTTGCCGGATCCTGAAAAATATCTTTCTTCCTGCCACTGTGAAATTGTTAATATCGAAGGTAATTACTACGCCATCGATCGCAGCACAAATGGGACTTTTTTAAACGATTCCATCGAACCTATCGGTCGCGGTAACCAATCTATTATTCGACAAGGCGACACCTTAGAGATTGGCGACTATCGTTTTCAAATTGAAATCCAAACGAATATCGGTAGTAGCTATTTTGAGGCACCGCCCTCAGAGCCTGACTCTCTCCTCAATAACGCTTCTTCGTTTAACGATGTGGATCCATTTAATTCTGATCCCTTTGCTGCTTTCAACAAAACGCCTGCCGAGTCAGATACTGACAATTATTGGGCATCAGCTAGCTCATTTAACGGGAATAAAATTTCTTCAATCGAAAATTCTTATTTTGATGAGATCGAGCGCGATCCGTTTAACCTCGATTCTTCATCAGAAGAGACTCTCATAAACGATCTCTTAGGTAACCGACCGAATCAATCGACGCAAAATATTCATCAACCAGTTAGTAACAATTTAGGATTGAACCAATCGTTCGATTTCCCTGAAATAGGCAAACAGAATTTAATACCCGATGATTGGAATCTGGGCTCGGATACAAACAAGGAAGAATCTCTCCTCAATCGATCACAAACCATATTGGGAAGTGAAAGATCGCACATATTAGAGGCTAGTAGCGCAGCGAGCCACATTAGCCCGATATCTTCAAAACCTAGTAGCCGATTAAGCCTTGCTGAGCGTTTAGCTGCAATGGAAAGAAGTCAAGATGAAATAAAACAATCTGTTAGCCCTTCAACAGATAAGATGACTCCGGCACCAGCCCGTAAAGAAAAAAATAGTTCGCTTGTTGACAACTCAAATTTTATAAATGCGCTCGGCATCGATAAATCACGTCTTAGCAATGATGATATTCGAGAAATAGAGACCCTATGTGGATTGCTGTTACGCGAAGTAATCGATGGAATGCTGATCATGCTTCGATCGAGAGCAAGTATTAAGAATGAGTTTAGGATGAATGTAACCACCATCCAACCGGTCGAAAACAACCCTCTAAAATTCTCGGTTAATGTCGACGACGCAATCGAAAACATATTCCTTAAAAAATCTAAAGCGTATAAGCCTCCTGTAGAGGCCTTTAGAGAAGGCTTTCAAGAAATTGCGGATCATCAAATAGCGATGATCGCCGGTATCAGATCAGGATTCAACTCCATGATCGACAACTTTAATCCTCCAACGCTCGAGGAAAAATTCTCTAGAAATACGAAAAACTACCTTTTAACTGGAATGAACAAAGGGCGTTATTGGAATAACTTTGTCGACTATTCAAAGTACCTTCACGAAAATCTTGATATTTCGTTTCAACAACTTTTTGGAAACGAATTTGTTTCAGCCTATGAGGATCAATTACGTCGATTAGTCAACTCGAGAGAAAAGGATTCTGTTAATGAAAAAATTAGTTGATGTAAGAATTTATCTAAAAATCGTCCTGATTTTTATCGTAGCTTCGGTGATAACGAGCTGTTCGACTAAAAGTCGGGTTGGAGGAATGTTAAATCTCGACACCGATTTAACATTAGAATTTATTATTGCAGAAAATATCAATCCCAATGAAAGCGGAAGACCATCACCATTGTATATTCGCTTATATCAACTTGATGACACCATTGAATTTGAAAAAAGTGATTTTATCGATCTCTACGAAAAAGATCAGACATTATTAGGTAGTTCTCTCATTAACCGACAAGATCTTACACCGTTTATTCCAGGAGAGGATAGAAAAGAGCGCTTCGTCTTAAAACCAGGTACACGATTTATTGGCCTATATGCAGAGTTTTCTCAATATCCTCAATCTCTCTACAAAATCATATTTCCTATTACCGAAAATAACGTTATTAGGAATAAGGAAAAAATCCTAATCAATGGCAACAGAATGACATTGGATAAAAAATAGAGACTCGACGCTAAGGAAGCTAAGAATGTCATTGGAAAATAAAGTCGTCTGGTCTGAGGGTATGTTTATTAACCCTCAGCACTTTCAGCAACAAGAGCGCTATTTTGAAAGCTTTGTACAGAGAAGCTGCAGACCTCATGGACAGTTTTCCTGGGGTTTAAGCTTATTGGAAATAGATCAACAATTGCTAAAGCTAGGGAAAATATCAGTCACAAGAGCTCAGGGAGTTTTTCCTGATGGCACTCCATTTAGTTTTCCAGACGTTGATGACTGCCCTAACGTACTTGATATACCGACAGGCCTACATAGCACTACGATTTATCTCGCTATCCCTGTAAAAAGACTCGGTTCACTCGATGTCCAAAAAATTGAAAATACACAGGTACTCGCTCGATTTTTCGCGCAAGAGCTTTCAACCCGCGATACTTCACGAGAAGGTAGCGATGATCACGTTATCGAAGTTGCTAAGCTGCGTATCAAATTACTTCTTGAAACTGATGATCTAAGCGGGTACGTATGTATCGCTATTGCTCGAATTTATGAGTCTAAAGATGATAAGAGCATTATTTTGGACGAACAGCACATTCCCACCGCCCTTAGTCTGAGTGCATCACCCAAGCTAAGTAACTTTATGCAAGAGCTCGTCGGCTTGCTACACCATAGAGCTGAAGCAATAGCCGGTCGTCTAGGCGACTCTCGCCGAGGTGGAACTGCAGAGATTGCAGATTATCTTCTGTTACAAGTGATTAACCGAGTAGAGCCTTTTTTCCGGCATTTATCTCATGTCAAGAACATCCATCCTGAGCTACTTTTTTCCGAGCTTTTAAAACTAGTTGGCGAGTTAGCAACTTTTCTATCTGTAAAAAAGCGCGTTCCTGATCTGCCTGGATATCTTCACGACGATTTACAGCAAACTTATCACCCGATCATCGCAACATTGCGCGAACAGCTGACGATGGTATATGAACAAACGGCGATTGCCTTAAAGCTTGAAGAAAAAAAATATGGCATTCGAGTTTCAGAAATCGTCGATCGGAGCCTCATCAATACAGCAATATTTGTACTAGTGGTAAGAGCCGATGTTCCTGATGAGTTTTTACGTATCCGTCTCCCGGCTCAAATAAAAATTGGCCCTGTCGAACGTATCCGAGAATTGGTTAATGCCGCGATTCCTGGAATAGGTTTAAAAGCACTCCCCGTTGCTCCACGACAAATTCCCTACCGTTCAGGTTTTTGCTATTTCGAGTTGGATAAGCACAATCAATTTTGGCGAGACCTCCAAAATTCAGGCGGCTTCGCCATGCATCTCGGTGCCGACTTCCCTGGAATAGAATTGGAATTTTGGGCAATCAGAGCGTAATTAATGATTAAATTGTTCAGAGCGAACTAAACAAGGAACGACATTCGAATGACTGAGTCTGACAGAACTATATTCCGCCAACCTTTACCCGGCGGGGACAAGACGTTATTTCGCGGTTCACCTTCCCAACGAGCAAGTAGCACCTCGTTAAGGGGTTCGCATGACTACCCCCAAAATATACAAAGAGCATCATCGCAGCCGATATCCCGTCAATCGGCAAGCGAAATGATAAGCTTTGACCCTACGGATGCCATAAATCCCGTAGTTGGTGCTGCTCAAAAACTTATTTCGATATTTTCTAAAATTCGAGTGACTTCGCAACACAAGGATATCGCTTCATTACATCAGCGATTAATCCACGAAATAAAAGAATTTGAGAAAAAGCTTCGCGATCATAACTGCCGTCAGGAAATTGTTCTTGCTGCGCGTTATCTGATGTGCTCAGTGATAGATGAATCAGTACTCAACACTCCTTGGGGAACTGAAAGTCCTTGGGCGCAACGAACCTTGCTTAGCATTTTCCATGGTGAGACTTCAGGTGGAGAAAAATCTTTTATTTTACTTGAGAAGCTGTGCCAATCCCCAAGTGAAAATTTAGACTTTATTGAGCTTTTTTATATTTTTTTGAGCCTAGGATTCGAGGGGAAATATCGTTTTTCCCCTCGAGGAAAAGATAGCTTACAAAATTTAAGAGACGAAATGTTTTCTCTTATAAGACGCTACCGAGGGGATCAGGATCGCTCAATTTCGATATCTTGGCAGGGGCTCCGTACAAATAAGAAAAGATTATCTGATTCCATACCAATGTGGTTTGTCGCTTTATCCATGTCAACAATACTATTTTTCGCGTATTCCGCAATGAAATACTGGCTATATATATCCGCCACACCCATCGTCAATAACATCAGCGAAATCATTCAGAATTCAGTTAATTGAAATTAATTTAAGAATAAAATTCTTGACAGACCTTATTCATGAGTAACAAATGAAAAATATATTTAGAAAAATCAATAGTTCTCTAATTATTGGAGTCATAGGGTTTCTTCTGATATCGCTATTGATTTGGTTCGCTGGACCGAGCATTAAGTTCGGAGAAAGCAACAATGCACCTCTATCAACGCCTATCAGTCGACTTTTTATCATTACTCTTTTACTCGTTATTTGGCTGGCAAAAATTGTTATTTCTCAACTAATTTCTAACAAAAATAACACACGTTTAGTCCATGAATTAAGAGAGAGTCAAATTGGTGAACACGATGGATATATTTCTGATCAATCCTTAGAGGAGATCTCTCAAATTAATGATCGATTTGACTCCGCATTAAAAACGTTAACATCATTGAGTTCAGGATTATCTAAAAAGGGAAAAGCACTTTATCAATTACCTTGGTACATTATCATTGGACCGCCAGGCGCAGGAAAAACATCTACCCTTGCCAATTCTGGGCTTGAATTTCCACTCGCTGACAACTTTGGTAGCGAGGCTTTAGAGGGGGTAGGCGGAACTCGAAACTGCGATTGGTGGTTCACCAATGACGCTGTCTTAATTGATACTGCAGGTAGATACACCACTCAAGATAGTCACAAAACGATCGACAGCAGGGCTTGGGACGGTTTTCTATCACTACTGAAGCGTAATCGTCCTCGGCGTCCCATCAACGGCGTAATCGTTTCAATTAGCCTTCAAGACTTATTAATTCAAAATGAAGAAGAGCGCTTGCTGCATGCAAAAACAATTCGCATGCGAATCGATGAGCTTATGGATAAGCTTGAAATCCGTTTTCCAGTTTACGTTATTTTTACAAAAGTTGACTTAATACCTGGGTTCTGTGAATTTTTCGAAGACTTGACAAAAGACGAACGAGATCAGGTATTTGGCGTTTCTTTACCTAATGCTTCAGCTGATGGTCAAACACCGGACTTCGCCTTCTTTAAAAAAGAATTTAAGTCGATGCTATTGCGGTTCCACAAACGTGTAATATTTCGATTGCACCAAGAACGCGATCACACACGTTGCTCTGCGATTGAAAACTTCCCTCTGCAAATGGAGCTTGGATTTAAGCTTGCAGAAAGCTTTCTAAAAAACACGTTTAATCAAAATAGATTTAAACAGCAACCTTATTTAAGGGGAGCATACTTTTCGAGTGCCAATCAAAATGGTACACCCATCGATAGATTAATGGCCCAAGTATCTTCCAACTTTGGCCTTTCTAAAAATATTAATAATAATACGCCATACAAAGGCCGCGCTTACTTTATACATCGACTATTTAATGAAGTAATTTTCCCTGAATCAGAGCTAGTGGGTACAAATCAACGATATGAACGTCTCGTGCGTACTACAAGAGTGGTGGGTTATGCAGCGGCTGGGATCATTGGCCTTGGGACTATCTTACTCTGGAGCGGATTCGCCACACGAAGCAATTTACTCATGCAGGATGTAAATACACATGTTATGGCTTATAAATCCATCGATGTCACGGAAATAGACACTAGGCAAGACTATCAAGCGTTGCTTTTAGCATTGAACCAGCTAATGGCTGCCAGTCAAATCCATGATCAAAATCAGTATCCGCGCCTATCTGGATTCGGCTTGTATGACGGCCGCGTAGATGAATCCGCAAAAAAACTATATTTGGATAAATTGGAAAAGCTATTCACCCCTTTTCTGATCTACCGTTTAGAAAATGATATTAAAAAAACAACAACTGATCACGATCTTTATCAACTCTTCAGAATTTATCGAATGTTTGATCGAACCGATAAAATTGTCTATGCCGAATTGCAACTTTGGTTTGAAAGCTTGGTTGCGAATGACAATAGTTTTTCAGAGCACAAAGAAGATTGGATAAATCATTTCCATAACTGGCAGAAAGTATCCTTAAATTCTTCATCGCTTAATCAAACACTTGTGGACACCACTCGCGCACAGTTACTCGATATACCCGTTGCCCAGAGAATTTATGGCCAGATAAAATCGGACCAACACTTCTCAAGAAAAGTATCCCTCAAACAACAATTAGGGCAAGCAGCATACACATTATTTGATTTAAATAATCCTGCTACGTTAGAAGTGCCATATCTATTCACACTTCAAGGCTATCATTCACTTGATCTTTCAATCGACTCATCCTATTTCTCGTCAGTTGGCGATGATGACTGGGTTCTTCATGATCGAGATCAAACCCAGATTCGTAAACTCGATAATCCGGACCAAGTCCAAAAGGAAGTCACACAAATCTATCTAAACGAGTATTCGGAGGTTTGGAAAAACTTATTAAGCTCTATAAAAGTTAAAAAAATGAATAATTTTCAAGATTTATCGAATGTACTCCAGTTATCGATAGATCCTATTAATTCCCCATTAGTGCGAATATTAGAGCTTACCCGCGAGCACACTCAGTTATCCAATACGCTTCTACAGGACGCAGCCAACAAGGTTAAAGACGGTAGTAAACTTGATAAAAGCTTGAGCGCTGTTGCGAAAAAAATCCAGAGGAGCTCGGTAGACGAGCAATTTTCTAACTTGCATCACCTAGTTTATTCTAATGGTCAATCGGTAGCCCCCATAACTTTACCGTTACAACAGATAAATGGCGTTAACAGTTTCGTGCAAGAAATTAATTTATCGCCCAACGTTGGTCAGCAGTCTTTCGAAATTGCCAAGGCTCGGTTTCAATCCAATGTTGCCAACCCAATATCAAGCTTGAGAATTCAGGCAAAATCGAATCCTGATGTAGTTAAAAATTGGTTGACGCAGATAGCTGATGAAAGTTGGCGTCTCGTTATGCAGTCAGCTCACGCTTACGTCAACCAGCAGTGGCAAGAAGTAGTTTTTAGGCCCTATCAGCAAGGCTTGGCCGGACGCTACCCTCTTTTTGAAAACTCATCCGATGAGATCGCGCTAATGGATTTCAGCGCTTTTTTCAAACCCGGAGGAATTTTAGAAAATTTTGAAAGAGATTATCTTTTGCCATTCATCGAGAAAAGAAATCAATGGATTAATAAAAGCGTTGAAGGTTACAGTTTAGGTATATCCAATAAATTATTAAAGGAGCTACAACGAGCTCACAAAGTTGGAGAAATCTATTTTAAAGAAGACCCATCAAATCCTAGCTTTTCGCTTGATCTAAAACCGTATTTTATGAGTAAAGACGATGCAATCTTTAGTCTCGACTTGGGAGATCAGCGTTTGTCTTATAGTCATGGTCCTAAACTTTGGCGATCTCTAAAGTTTTTTAGCAAAGAAAATAATCAGCGTGTTCGTCTTGTGTTTCAGGATATTTCCGGAAAACAAGAAACGCTCGAGTTTTCAGGTCCGTGGGCGTGGTTCAAACTTATGGACGCTGCCAATATCGAACCTACTCCTCAAAGTAATATCTATCGAATTTCTTTCTTGAACAATGAAAACAAGAGGTCTCAAACACGCAAAAAAGTCATTTTTGAGGGACGTACTACGAGTGTAAACAATCCGTTTAAAAATGAACTTCTAACTTCATTTCGCTGCCCGGAGACTATTTGACATGCAACTAAATGATGTCGGGATTTTTGGTAAGCTACCGGCGCATGGGGATTTTATTCATCGAGATTTGTCAAGCGCGTTCGTTAATCAATGGGACGGCTGGCTCCAATCGTTTATGGCCAATAGTCAAAAAGAACTTGGTGAGCATTGGCTCGACGTCTACTTAACAAGTCCAATTTGGCGTTTCGCAATATCCGATGGCATCTTTGACTCAGCTCACTGGGCCGGAATAATGTTGCCAAGTGTCGATCGAGTAGGCCGTTATTTCCCATTTTGTATTGCGACCCGGGTGGCAAAAGCTAGCTCACCTCTGCATATCATTCAAATCAACCAATGGTTTAAAGATATGGAAGAGCTCGCAATAAGCGCCCTGCATGGACAATTAAAAATTGATCAATTGGCAGCCGAAATTAACCGTGTCAAAATTGCGTGCTCTCAGCACCAAATCCGAAAAGAGGTCACTACTTACACATCTCTCGTGGTTCACACCAATAACGAGCTGAGTACACCAGCGAGAATGATGTCATCCATATTGGATAACTTGCTACGCAATCAATTAACCACTTACAGCGTCTGGGCAACTGAGCACGGCTCCCAAATAATTTCGCCCGCACTTACCATCTGCAAAGGACTTCCTTCAGCTCGTCAAGCAACCGCTTTATTGGATGGTAATTGGGAGCAATCAGGATGGTCGCAATTGAATACCCCCTCTTGTGACGAATCAAAAAATTTATCGAGCATCTTGATATGAGTGATATCACTTATCGTCGCCCCATTGCTTGGGAAAGCATGGCACAAACACACACCGGAGCGGTAAGAACCCTCAATGAAGATGCTGTGCTTAACAGACCTGATATCGGATTATGGGCAGTTGCCGATGGGATGGGTGGACACAAGTACGGTGATGTGGCGAGTAATAAAATTATATCCGCACTTGACAATATTCAAAGATGCGATCGACTAGGTCTGGCAGTCGACATCGTCGAAGACTGTTTGCTCGAACTTAACGACACCATGCTCGACTATGCAAAGGATCACCTCGACGGTAATACCATGGGCAGCACTCTTGTATGTGCACTGGTTCGTGGAAGAATAGGGGCATGCCTTTGGGTAGGTGACTCAAGACTTTACCGCTTTCGCAATGGACGATTAGAGCAGCTCTCCCGCGACCATAGCCAGATAGAAGAAATGATCGAACTTGGACTCATCACAGCTGAACAGGCTGAAACCCATCCGAATAAAAATGTTATAACCCGGGCGGTTGGAGTCGATCAACCTTTATTGGTAGATATCACATTGTTCTCAACTCAATTTGGTGATACTTATCTTCTATGTAGCGATGGTCTCTATAACACGCTTGATGAAGAGGTTATTTGTACTGGATTGGCGATGAAGAATTTAAACGATGCTGCTAATTACTTGCTAGAAGAATCTTTAGCCAAACAGGCCCGAGATAATGTATCGCTAGTCATCGTTCGAGGAACCCAAGGAAAGTTCGTTTCATCAGAAGACTAATGGCAGGGCAAGGAATCCCATGACTGAATCCACCGATATGGACAAAACGGTAATTTATTCCGCGGCTTCGAAAGACTTGTCGCATGTAGATCAAACTCAACTAGCGCCATCTAGAGCCATTAACGGCCAAAACGAAAGAACTCGATTTATCCCAAAGTTTCCAGTGTCATCTGATCAAAAACAATTAGCCAATTATGACCGCAAAATACTAAATGCAACGGAAGCTATACAACCCACGTCCGATAAGATGTTGCTCAAAAATCGGTTTATTTTAGAGCAACTGCTAGGCGCGGGTGGGATGGGTGTGGTTTACAAAGCCAAAGACCTACTGAAGATCGAGGCTCAAGACAAAGACCCTTATGTCGCTATCAAAGTATTAACCGACGAATTCAAAACTCATCCCGAAGCATTCATTGCTCTCCAAAGGGAGTCAAGAAAAACACAGCGAATCGCTCACCCTAATATCGTCACTGTGTTTGATTTTGACAGGGATGGCGACACTGTTTTCATGACGATGGAATATCTTGATGGCAGTCCTCTCGATAAGATCATAGCTCAATATCGAAGTATTGGATTACCTCATGACGAGGTATTTAAAATTATCGAAGGTCTTTGCGCTGCGCTGAGTTATGCCCATGCACAAAGGATTATCCATTCCGATTTCAAGCCCGGTAATATCTTTGTCAATACCAAAGGTGTTGCTAAAGTTATTGATTTTGGAATCGCACGAGCAGTAGCTAAGGTCGAGAACCGTGCGGAATCCGTCGACGATAAAACTTTATTCGATGCTGGGAATTTAGGTGCATTGACACCTGCTTATGCGAGTGTCGAAATGCTGGAGGGAAAGATTCCGGATATTAGGGATGATATCTACGCGCTCGGCTGCATAATCTATGAACTTTATACGGGTAATCATCCGTTCAATCGTGTACACGCCGACGAAGCCAAGAAAAAGAAGCTTAAGCCAAAAAAAATTTCCAATATAAAGAGCCATCAGTGGAAGGCCATCGAAGCCACACTGGCTTTCGAACGAGAGAACAGAATTGCATCTGTGGATCTATTTTGGAAACAATTTAGCCACAAACCTAAACGAACTTACGGCGTATTGACGGCCTCGCTGTTTGCAATCGCCGCTGCATCGTTCACCTACTACAAGCTAAATGAGAATCCAATTAGTCTATTTTCGGAAGATCATTATCGAAATGAAATCGAAATAAAGCTCCGCATCGAGATGATGCAAAAGTCACTCGATGAGCTTATTAGTTCATCAATATTTGACCTCTCATGGGAAAATCATCTATGGGATATTGCTAAAGACTTTCAATCTTTACCTTCTGAACACCAACCATGGGTGAGTATAAAAAGAAATGAAATTTATGATCTATACATCAATAAAATTAATGAATCTTTGCAAAATAAAGATTTAACGTTTGTTCTTTCATGGCTAGAAAATGCCAAACGTTACGGAACTGATGAACGCTTAAATCATCTAGAAAAGGAGTTTCATCGACTATCGGATTTACAGAAAAGGAATGAAATTGAAAAAAATGACAGCCAAAAATCGATCGTCATCGAAGCGACCATCAAGCCAACCGCTGAACAGCAATCTGATAACAATATAAATAAAGAAAATATTAAAAGAACTGAATTTAAAGTTGCGCTCGATAATGTAAATCATCAGTTATCTTGTTCCACAACTGTGGACATGAAAGATCTCGAAATCGCTATCAATAAATTAAAATCTATCGATTCCTCCCTATACCTTAAAGAAGAGAATTCGATTGTAAAGTCACTTGCTAACTGCATTCAGAAAGTTGGGGATAATTATCCAGAACGAGGAAATCTTTTAAAGACTCAGAGTCTTCGATTGTTTCATGCAAACCCAACGTTGCAAGGGCTTTCATTTGCAGCTAAAGACCCATGTGATGTTGCTCTTGCCGGTCAGGGCGCAAGGGGAATAAATTCCGGCTGTCGAGATAAACTGCCCAATGGAATTAAAACTCCTCCACTTGTCGTTATCCCAGGAAGAGGTAATCTAAAAGCATTTGCGATAGGCGCATATGAAGTAAGCAATGAAGAATTTAATTACTTTTGTAAAGAAACCAATTCATGCGATCTACGAGAACTCGACCCATCACTCCCTATAGTCAATTTACCCATCTCAAGTATTCGTGCTTATCTAGGTTGGCTTAGCCAGAAAACAGGCTACTCATATCGATTACCTAATTTCATAGAATGGCAACACGCGGCAAGAGCTGGCGGTAATCAGATTGATCCAAACCGAAATTGCATGCTCAATTCCCGAGGTATCAACAAAGGCGGCCTCTTAATCAAACATACAATAGGCCAAAAAAATAACTGGGGACTTGTGAACACACTAGGAAATGCAAGTGAAATCGTTGTTGGACGAGGCGGGGATTACTTAATTGTAGGCGGCTCTTACATGACCGACATAGCAGAATGTAATTTCGATACACAATTTAAAATGAATGAGACAATAAATCAACAAACAGGCTTTAGAGTTCTACGTGAAATTAATCAATAAAGAGAAAAAGTAATGGAAGACGATTACCGTATTGTAATTAAACAGTTAGTAAATCAATTTAATAACGGCGAGATAACCTTAGAACAATATCGAGATAAACGGCAGAAAATTATTAATTTTATGGATGAGGATTTTAACGGTATCAAAGATTATTCTTCAGAAGAGTTTAATTTAAATATTATTCATCAACATTAAAAGAGAAAAATAAACCATGATTATCATTGAGTTTTTTAAATCGGGTGGGGAATTCATGTATCCAATATTCATTGTAATGGCTATTGGATTTGCAATCGTAATTGAACGATTTATTTATCTGTCTAAAGTCAGCCGATCCATTACGACGCTATGGACTCGTATTACGCCCATGCTTAAAGTAAATGATTTTGCAAGAGCGAATCAGGTCGTCACTGAAGCTAAAGGTCCGCTCGCTTCAGTCTTAGCCTATGGTTTTTCGAGATTCAAACCCGGGGTAAAGCGCGAGACACTCGAAGCGGCTATGGAAGAAGGGATAATGGAAGCTCTACCGGAACTTGAAGAGCGCACACACTATCTTGCGATACTCGCGAATGTAGCGACTTTACTCGGTCTTTTGGGCACTATCATTGGTCTTATTCAAGCATTTACCGCTGTCGCAGCCGCTGATCCCTCGGAAAAAGCAAACCTATTGTCCAACAGTATCTCTGTTGCGATGAATACAACCGCTTTCGGATTAATTGTCGCAATACCTCTATTGCTTCTACATTCCTATTTGTCGACTCGCACTAACAAACTTGCAGACACTATAGAGATAGCAGCCATTAAATGCTCAAACCTTATGGTGAATGATTAGCCCATGAGACGTATTCGAAAATCTAGGCTCACCGATGTAGCGGAGCTAAACATCACGACCTTTATGAACTTGATGGTGATCTTAGTACCTTTCTTACTAATCACTGCTGTTTTTTCTCGAATGACAGTGTTAAACGTTAATTTACCAACGCTAGATAAAGCACAACAACAATCTAAGGAAAAACTCGACTTAGATTTGGAAGTTTCTGTTTCAGAAGAAATAATCACATTACGAGACAGAAATATCGGGAATATCTACGAGCCTATAAGAATTAATGATAACAATTGGCAGCCGCTAGTGAATGTTCTTCTGGAAATTAAAACGAGATATCCCGAAGAAAAGGATGTATTAATCACATTCACCGATTCAACATCCTATAAAATGATTATTAGCATTATGGACAACATTAAAACAACGCAATTAATACAATCGGGTCAACTTGTTGATATAGAGCTATTTCCAAATATTTCTATAGGGGACAGCGACATCAGTAACAGGGAAATTAGCTCGCGATGAGAATTTCAAAGCGCCAAAAGCGAGAAGAGCGAAAGAAAAGCCGTAATAAATTCGGAGCACTTAATCTTGTTTCGTTAATGGATATTTTTACTATTCTTGTTTTTTTTCTTCTGGTTAACACATCTGACTCATATCAGCTACCAAACTTAAGAGATATCATAATTCCCACAGCAAAAATGGCTGAAATTCCATCAGAGTCGGTTGTTGTCACAGTAACAAAGAAGGCATTATTTATTGATAGTGAACAGCTAATCGATATCAATGAACTATCCAATAATGAAGGTATCGTTATTAAATCCTTGGAAAATAAACTTGTTGATTTGATCAAACTAAACCCAGATATTAATAATCAACAGGTTACTATCGTTGCTGATGAATCTGTCCCGTATTCCTTAATAAAGAGATTACTCGAAACGCTACAATCCCAGAATTTTTATCAAATCGCTTTTGCTGCTAACCAAAAAGAATATTGATCTGATACAGAGAAATTAATTCAAGGAAATACCAAGTTATATGGACCAAGCACTCAATTACAGGTCAATCGTTTTCAATTGGGATCCTAACAGAAACTCTTCTTTCGAGTTCCATCGATTTGCTATTCCGTCGATATTGGCCGCGGTATTGATAAGTATCATTTTTCAAAACATCAATATCTCTTTGGCAGAGAAAGCGCCCACTGACTTGAAGCCTAGACACGTCGCTCAGTTTATTATCAAGCCATTTACTCCAGAAGATTCAACTCCGCCGGTTATTGACACCCCACAACCTGATCCCACTTCCAAAATAATTGACACTGTTTCTCGTCATCAACCTGTAAATCAAAATCAGCCAGTCGCTGATGGACAGAAAACTGCAGGAAGATTAGAAAGAAAAGGCTTGCTCGCTCTCAAAAGTGAAATCGGTGAAATGGCCACTGAATCTAACTCAATCCCCGTAGATACTAAACACCAACTGAAAGCAGCAAAAGAACGCGATGGAGGTGGTAGGATTCTATCAGTCTCTGACCAACTCAAACCTAATCAAGAAGAGGGGCTTAGACTCTCTCTTAATAATGAATTAGAGAAAACTCGATTGTCAGAGCGAGAGTCGCGACTATCGACTGCGGTTTCGAATCTTGAAGAAGGTACCGCTAAGAATAATTTTGGTTCCGCGAAGGGTCGAAAAGGAAACGATATAGGACAGGTATTTAATCAAAATAAAAGTTTACTTCACGCTTTATATGAGAGGGAGCGTCGAAAAGACAGTTCATTAAAAGGAAAGATTGTGTTCCAGTTGACGATTTTACCAACAGGTAAGGTAAGTCAGGTTAAAATCGTGATGACGGAATTGAAACATCAAGAGCTTGAGGCAAGACTGATCACTCGAATCAAATCTTTTTCATTCGCACCCACCAATGATGAGCACGCAACAACTATAGAATTTCCGGTAGAGTTCGTCCCATCGTAACCGTCACAACAAGAAAGTCGATCGATAATGCTGGCGCAATTCCTGCTGTTTAGCTAATCACCTTTATTAATACAGATGCTCGATATTCTTGATCGGAAGAGCAACTAATCAAATGCTCTTCATCTTTAGCTTTTGAGCCTAATAACCTATGGCTTAAAACGCCAATTATACTAGGTCCCGCAGCGGCGCCTAAGTCGCCAAGCATATCCGCCGGATGATTGATTTGAACATCTTCGTCTAGATAAGGAGATATCCGAGTAAGCGCAACCCCTAACTCTCTGCCACTGAAGTGATCGTGAAGGTAACTTGTCCATACTGAAGTGACGGGCTTTGTGGCATACTCTAGTGCCGCCTTAAACGACTGGGTTAGACCTAACCCGGTATTATTTCCCTCACCATATCGATGAGCGGGTTCTCGAGCTAACCCTGGTAAGTGAAGCCCTATCTTCTTGTTGCTAATACGACTTGCAAGCTTTTCACTCCCAAGCAACAGTGCACATGCTCCTTCTGCAGGTATAAAACCATCTCCATTATCGGCTACTAGTAGTCGATTTTCGGCGTCCAACTTCTTAAGCAGAATTTCATCACAATAAGTGTCGACCCCCAAAATAATGACAAGATCTTCGCCGTTATTAACCAGATTTATTGCGTGTTTAATGGCATGAATACCTCCGGCCCGCCCCACCTCTGCAAATAGACTTCGTTCTTTATTAAAGTTGAAACTAGTTTGAGCATTAAGTTGTTCAAGGGGATTGCCTAGCCATTGCTGTCTTAAGTGCACAATTAACTCGGGCAATACATACACAATGGGTATATTTGGCCGATAGAAAACACTTTGTTTTATCGAGTTTAAAGGAGTACTTGCTAATCTTAATAATCGTGTTTGTATTGAAGGTAAGCTGTACGTTTTCAAGGTGGGATTTAATGGCGATAAAGTTTTATCGTCTAGCATCGCCATCTTCAGGGGGAGACCTGACTTACTAATAAATTGAGTTTCAATCACACCGCTAATATTGGCTTTAAGGCCAGCATTGACGCTCGCAGTATCCTCCCCCAACGAGTTGATCATGAAACTTGAAAGGACGTAGGCAATTTGCGACACATCTACCTCAAATCGAAATTTGTTGTATGGACATTCAAACCTTTTTTCCGGTTCTCTTAATGTCCAACTTTATTAGGCAACTGAAGAGGCTGACTAGTGCTAGAAAGTGCAGTTTCATAGGCCAACCTCGATAGTTGACGCATATTGAGCCTATGAGAATCCTTTTTAATATTTTTCAAATATTGATATTTAGAATCAATTAGATGTCCCAAAAAATATCGATTTTGAGGTTTGAAACGGTATTGATATTTTTGCCAAACCGCACCAATTTTAGACGCATCAGGATAGTCAAGCTGCTGATCCTGATCGACTTGAAATTCAATGTCTTCATCAATTTCCGGTAATATTGCGTCTAAATCCGGGAGACTCTCCAAAGTTAAACCCTGTTCTTTTAAATTAATGCCGGTGATATTGCTAAACGCTTCTCCACACAATTGAGCGTACCGAGGATCTTGCATAGTCTTGATCAACCAAGGAATAACCTGAGGATCCCCTAAAATTCCGCATGCACGTATGGCGAATCGAATTTGTTTAGCGTCTTGTAGGATTTCTAACAACCAATTTTTGGCATCCGCTATAGGTAATAACCGAAATACCAGCGTTGCTGCAGTAGCTTTGAAGTCGGTTTCTTTCATCATCCATGGCTTCAATTCATTTAAATAGATGTTTTCGCCCATCATTATCAAAGCATATCTGGCCCAGTATCGCGCGCGATTATGTAATGATGATAAACCTTGTCGGATGAGTGGGAGAAGATCAAATCTCTTTAATTCTCCAGCTTGCTTCAAAGCTTGAG
This sequence comes from Cellvibrio sp., assembly GCA_051885175.1. Taxonomy (GTDB): domain Bacteria; phylum Pseudomonadota; class Gammaproteobacteria; order Pseudomonadales; family Cellvibrionaceae; genus Cellvibrio. The sequence continues at coordinate 10,540 of JBJEWS010000002.1, read as the reverse complement.
AGTAGATTAGCTCATCGTTTTGACAATCAACTCTTTCAAGTATGTTTTTAAGATGGTCGCCAGGATTATCCTGCCTAAGCTCACAAGCTAACAACGCCAATCTTTTGTGATTAAGTTCTTTACTGGAGAAAAATCTACTTATCCAGATATCGCTATATGACGGGGGTAGCCAGGCAACCGAATGGCTAATCGCAAAAAAAGTTTCTTCATGTTTGACTGCGATTTCTGTTACCGTTTGAATTTTTTTCATGTCACGACTTTTAAAGGCAATAATGCCTGCAACAAATATTTCGCTAGGTTGACCAATGACAATAGCTTCTTCACTGAGATGCCAAGATACCTCGGGGTAGCAATCAAGCACATCGATGTAGGAGTTGATCCTATTATCTAATTCGATAACATCATTGAAGCAATAATCAGGTTGATTAATCGAATCTCTACGAAGCAACCAGAGAAACGCTGCACTGTCAAAAGCCAACTGAATTTGTGTTAGCCGACTATCGGACAATTTATCCTGCTCGATTATTCTCATTTTAGATAATCCATATCTTCTTGCTTATTTCTCTACTGTCGTGGGACGCTTACTGTGATTGATTTCAACTGAGAAAACTCTCGTGGCACGGGTACTTTGCAACGGAAAGTTAAACTGAATAGCCTATCATTCAGGTAAATTGCTAAAGTTTCTAAATCAAATGAAAGACGCTTTGACTCTGTGACAAAATTGACCTTTGCTGTCAAATCTATTTTCGGCACTACAAACTCTAATGTTCCATCCTCGCAAAACCCTTCCAGTACCACCTGCTCACCGCCGTTCAAATATCCAGGATAGATTTGGTCTGGAGGCGCGGAATTATTGAATCGGGTGCTAAAATTACGTGGCAGGTAAGGGGCGTCGTTATCAAGCCACTGCTGATCGTAACTTCCAGCATATTGGCGACGCCACATCCAATTGGGAGGAACGGGTGAAAATCCGACTGGCTTCGATACATTGCCACAGGGCGAGACAATGTTTGGCAAGCGATTACCTAGTTTATTTTTTATATCGATACCTAAAGGGTTTTCGCTGTCACCCGAGGAATCACTGTGGATAATCGAGCCCTTTGAAGTATTTTCCCAGATAAGCGGCATTGTAATGAATAGCGTTGGCGACACATCAGAGTAGCTATCGGAACGACCACCGATAATCATAGCCTTTTTGGTAAGAGACCCGACTTTTAAGGAGACGTTTAAACTTCTTGTAGGCTGGCGTAGGAGTGACCGAGCTTCACCATAAATTAAAATATCTGAAGATGATTTTCCTGTGTGGGCTTCAGAAATAGCTTTTAAACTCGATTGACCCGGAACCCCGATATATTCGTCAGATTGAAATATTGGAATCTGTAATTCTGACAAAGATAATTCATGGCTCAAATCAAATGTAGCTTTAACAGTGACGTAAATATTTTCACGTTTATGATGATCATTGAGTACAAAGTTATCAACAATAAAAGGGGTTAAGTTGATTAACTTAAACATTAAATCTAACCAAAAATCACTAATTAATCTGAACCGATCCGCCTAATATTCGATTAGTGCCGGTCGCTCTATTTAAAATATATCTACCGCGTATAGAAATCGTTCCATTACGATGCAAAGTTATACTTGCATCTCCGCAGCTTAATACAATTTCTTTTTCCGCTATAAAATACAAACTATCCTCGGGCGATCGCTTTGCAAATTCAGTCTCATGTTGTTTAGATGAAAAATCTTCAGTAGATCTGGCATCAGTAACTTTTGAAGTGCTTATTTTCACCAAGTCACAGTGAGCCTTAGAGGAATTAGTCTCTTTAATAACCTCATCAATGATGCTTTTTTTTGCCGTCATGATAGGTGCGATTATGGTTATATCATTTCCAGGAGATACCATGAATCCATAATCACCACCTACGATAAGATCAATCTCATCAATCATAATAAGATTAGGAACCATAAAGATTGATATGTCTGCGGAATATTTAAAAACATGCTTATCAAGTGTGTTTAAACCTTGGTAGCTTGCTACCAAAATTACATTTTTTGGAAGACTTACAAGTTTTTTGTCTTTTTCGTCACTAGACGACTGGGTTTCAAAATCGATAATGTTTTCCATATCAATTGCTTGTAACCTTGCTTCCGTTTAGCACAATATTTCCAGAGCCTTTTAGACTAATATTTTTGCCAGATATTGTAATGTCTCCGTTGTTGCTCAAAACAATGGTTGAAGAACCACTTCTTAATGTAATTTTATCGTCGCCGTTTAAAGTGATAGTTTTAGCTTTAAGGGAGTAATCTTTAGTGACACTCTGACTATGTTGTCCTTCGATAGACTCTCGTAAATCTTTTCCTACCGTCAAGATCATATTCTTATCGATTGACTCGTTATGATTGCCTCCAACATTGATAGAAATATCATTACCGATATCTAATGTTTTGTTTTTTTCTATTGATAGCGTCATATTGTTTCCTATAGACTCGTTGTGGTTATTTCCCACCTCTATAGTTTTATCATTACCTATCACTTCGCTTTGATTAACGCCAACTTTTTTATTCCGATCATTTTCGATAGAAGAATTTTCATCTCCTAAGACAGTCTTGGTTCTATCCCTATCTATACGTAATGTTTGATCATTCTCCACATGTGTATCAAAATTTCTTTCTGCATGAAGATAGATCTGTTCTTCGCCTTTTAAATCATCAAACCTCAATTCATTGAAATTATCGCGAGTGCCGCCTTTAGTGGATCGTGTTTTGATACCGCTTTGAGTTTTAGAACTATAAACGGGCTTATTATCTCCATTGTAAACCGCGCCTATTATTAGCGGTCTATCAGGATCGCCATCTAAATGGTTGACAATAACCTCCTGCCCAATTCGCGGAATAAAAGAAGTTCCCCATTGGTTACCAGCCCAACTCTGAACAACACGAACAAAGCAAGAACTGTTTTCGTCATGAACTCCTTCTCTATCCCAAATGAATTGAATTTTCACCCGGCCGTGTTCATCGATGAAAATATCTTCGCCCGCAGGACCAACTACAACTGCCGATTGAGGACCAGGAACAATTGATTTTTTATGAATTTTTTTTGGCCTTATTGGTGTGTTGAAAGGAACGCAAGAAAAATTATTCTTGTAGTATGTATCTGTTTCGATTCCACTGAAATAGCTGCTATCTTTAGCCTCGTGCATAACACGAATAATGGTGTACTGACCCTTCTGAGATGCTGTGTCGTGCTTTGCTAGAGTGAACTTTCCGCCTGCGAAAAAGCTCGAACAACCACTCTCTCCACTATAAATATTTCGAGTAGTCTCTTCCGCTTCTAGAGCAATTTTCGTCAATTCTCCTCCAGAATCTAAATCATATAGACCAGGATATTGGTAATGCTCATATTCATGGTTCGACGGAAGATCTGAATGGGAGGATATACTCGAGAGTAGTATTTTTTTAGGTTCTTTAAAATTATAGTCGTTGAGTGACCATTTACCTTTTCTGTATTGGAGGCTGTTCTCCCACAAAGTGATCTGCGCGTGTGTTGAGGTTCCTTTCGAATACTCTACCTCTTTCTCATCTACCGGCATGAATCCGCTAGCACTATCAACGAATATTATCGTGTGCTTTCCATCTTCATGAGTAAAATAATAGCTGATGCCATCTTCTTCTAATAAACGACAAATAAAATTGAAATCGCTCTCATTGTATTGGACACAATATTCGCGAAGTTTCCCAGTACCTGCTCGATATTCAATGTCGCTAATGCCTTTCTCGCTAAGTAGCTCAATGATGATATCTTTGGAAGATTTGTTCTGAAAAACTCTATTGTTATTTGTTTTTTTCAGAAGAAAAAATTTAGGAACAATCTCCATTTTATATAAGCGAAGATTATCCTTTTGAATCTCTCCAAAATAAAATTTACTGATAATTCCGTTGAATTTTCTTTTAACATCATTCTGGATAGCGACTGTTACCGACTTACCAACAATTAGACTAGGATTAATATCCAAATTCTCGGAAAGCGCCTCAACAGAAAAATGAAAGGGTTCAGAAATACCTTCGCTGCCAGCGAATTGAGTTAGAAGGAAGGTATCTTTTCCAAGAGAAATATCAGAAATAGACAGCAAACGGTTTGCTTGAGAGAGTTTTGTCATTCCATGCAACCTTTATCTCTTCGTAAGAAGACGCGATATCCTTTCGAGTTTTTGATGATACTAAAGTGAAAATCCCCTGCGAACACGCAGGGGATTTTTTTATTAAAGCGGTTTTGCAGTTGCCAAGTCGTAGCCAACACGCTGTGGAGTTGCTGACTTATTAGTTTTGTCGTAATCGCTGTAGTTAACCATGATTTTTGAGAAACTCAATGAAATCGATTCTAATGGATCGCTCTCAGAGTCAGATGAAACTGAATAACCACTCACAAGACAGTTTTCAAGAGTATAAGTCATGTATTCAACAAGCTTATCAGCGCCAGTCTGAACGAACTTGATTACAACTTTTTTACCTGCTGCACCAGTCACTGCCTCTTTGAATAAAGAAGTCGATGAAATATCGGCAAGCTTGGTAAAGGTGACTTCGCTAATGCTAGGACGAGTTGCTTCACGGTTAGCAAGATTACCTGCTTCCATCGAAATACCGCGACCAACGCCAAATTGAAGTGAACTTACAGTAATATGATCTTTGTAACCATCGGCGGTAGTATTTCCTTTGATTCCATCATATTCAATATAAATTGCCATTTTGTTTCTCCTTAAGTTGATTTACCGCTGAAAATTAGCCTCCGATTTTGAAAGCTAAATACTTTTTGGATCTCCTTGATCACAAAAACTTTAAAAATGGAATTGCAATTATACGGTCTTATTTTACTGCCATGGAAAATCAAATTGTGAAGCACAGCACAAACACATCAAAAACTGTACTGAATGTTGAAGTAGACTGTAGTTCCATCACCCGGTTTTTCGTCGCTGTAAAAACCATCATCTAATGTTTCATCAAAAAACATTTTCTTGCCATCGACAGGATGAGAAAAAGTCAGGTCCCCTCGAAGGGTTTTGAAATTTATTTTAAAGCCGACACCAATATTTATTAAATAAGCATCAAGATCTGGTTCGCCTTCGATGTAAGAATAACTTTTACCGTATGACCCATCAAAGAATATAAATGGCTGGAAAACATTTTTTATATTTTCGCCAAACAATTTTACATCTGGCGAAAATGGTCCATTAAAAATAAAATCGGATCCAAAATATATGCCATCATCGGTGTAGTATTCATTAATTTTGTACGCACGTGCTTTGGTGGGACCGGCTAATCCAAACTGTAAAACTTCTGTCAGTGCTTTTCCCCCGTATTGGCCAGATAAACGGTTCACCCATCGCAGCTTACTCTCGGTGAAAGGAACATCTAGAAAAGACAGATGTGAATAATTTATTAAGACGGTATAAGACTCCTCATCTATTCCATCAACTACACCTCGGGTCATTTCTGCCGCTGCAAAAGCGATAGAGCCTTGATGCAAAGTTCTTTTTTCTTCATTCAAATAGTCAAACTGATAAGATAGCTCAGCTTTATTCACAGATTTATACACACCGGCGTTCGCAATGCTAGCGTACTCTACATCTGAAGTGATTCTGGCGTAATTGAGATTTACACTTTGATTGAGCTTGCGGGAGCGATCAATTTTATAGTTAAGATTAATATCGCTAACTGTCGATTTAGCCTCTATCTTAAATCTTGTTGATGCCGTCGAGGCCTCATCAGTAACAAAATCGTTATTCGAGGCACCAATAGAAGCGACCCAGCGCGGGCTGAATATTGGAACGCTATACCGAAACATACCGTAAAGCGTATTGTCTGGCTCAAAAGTTCCCAGAACTCCTAACTGAAATTGATCTCCTATCCCAGTTAAATTGTTCCAATAAAAATCTGTGTAGATTCGGTAAGCTCCTGTTGTCTTAGAACCGTGATTATCTATTCGAACATTCGAATAGTAAGGTTTTTCATTAACAACGTTAACATTTAATTTAGTGTCTCCAACCTGCTGTCCTGGCTCGAAATATCCTGTTGCAGTCACACCAGGAAGATCATTTATAAGATAAAGCCTTTCCTCTATAACTTCATTGGATACTGGTTTGTGCAATACGCCGTTAAAGACCCTTTGAATGACATTGCTGTCATAACGGCGATTGTTTTTTACATCCACTTCACCTAGATGCCCTAACAGAAGTGTTATCGTTACCACACCATCACGAACGTGCTGTTTGGGAATATAAGCTTTCGCTAGGAAAAATCCTTTTTCTCGATAGTGATCGGTAATGATATCGGCAACCGACTCAATCATCCCCAGAGTAATGCCACGACTACGTCTTTGTTCGCGAATTAAAAACACCAACTTCTGTACATCGACTGGCGATACGTGACGTCCTACTGTTTCTTTCTCAATTTCCGCTATCAGATCGGAGACTTGGGCAAGTTCCTCTTGAGAGTAGCCAGAAGCCAAATATTTACTTTCATCCATCATTTCGAATCGAATTTTCTCGACACGATCAATAATTGAAGCGCGCGTTATGCCCAGCTCTGGATATTCAACTATGCCTTGTACTCGAAACTCTTTAACATTCAGCCGAGGGCCCGCATCGGGGTTAGGATCACGATGCTTGACCGACGGAATATCTAAATCCAGCAAGAGACTGTCTCTCTCGTATGAAGGCACCTCCGAGGTATCAGGCATTTCCAAAAAGCCAGCAAGAACATTTGCTGATATTAATAGCGATACTAAAACTGCTACGACCTTGTTCAATTACGTAATCCTTTACATTAGTTCTAGGGATAAAGTGACGATAAATGATTTTGGATAGAACTACTTTCGTCCTCTTCCTCATCCTCGCTATCAAATCTTTGATCAGGGGGCAAAAGTATTCCAATGTCCTCACTGATATAGTTTCTAACATTAGTGAACAATGCCGGATTAACATCGCTTACTTCTTCGATTAAAACGAGCTGTTCTGACAATGAAAAATCTTTAATTTTTTGAGACGTATCATTGTTGTTAATTGGAGGTATTCCGTTGTACCACCGGATATAACTGAATCGCGCATTATTGTCGTAAGTATTTCTAACTGACATAATCATTCGACGATTTCTTTGGCCTAAAAACTCTCGGTTTTCGTAATAAAAAATTGCATTTTCAGCAAAAATATCGGGGTTCTTTGAATCGGCCAAATCCAAGCTCGGATCTTCAAACATTGGCAATATGGAGCCGTCTGTTAGGTATAGCTCCAAGGTTCCGCCCAACTCTCCTTGATTGGTATTAAAGACAGCACCCTGTTTGCGCGCATCTACTTCAGATGGATTGAAGTAAGAGTTATTTCGCTTATTCAGTACAATGTCACCTACACCGATACGTAGAGCAATATCGCCATTATTAGCCAGACGATTTACGATTACCGAGTCTTTCTCATTCACATGTATACTCGAAAGAGAACCACCGTTAATAACGCCCGCATTCGTTAAACTTAGTTGATTGACGTCAGTGAAAATAGCTTGGTCAGCGTTAGCATTAGAGCCTATTCCGCTTACGGCATCTGCAATCCAATGTTGGGTTACAATATTGAATGCAGATCCATTATTGAAAATATTCTTACTTGCCTGCGTATTGATCTGACCAGATTTAGCCTCGAGAAGGCTTAAACCTATCGATTTAGCATCTAGCAATATTGATCCCGATGCACTTCGAGTGATAGTCCCACTGTTCATATTGATATCGTCAGCGGCTTTTATAGTGATATTTCTTTGTGCATGAATATCACTCATTTGATTCAATTTAAACAACTCAAGCATTACATCATTTTTCGATGAAATACTGGCGTTACCTCTCATCGTAAAATCACCGGATTGTGCGTTGATAGAAATATTCCCACCGGACATATTTCCAGATAATTCATATCCGTTGGATCTCATATCAATTTCGTTTAGCACATCAATATCGGTATTTTGAATAATCGAGCCTATGCCAGAGTCAATAGATAAATATTTTGCCCTTATAGTCGTCGACTCACAGGTAATGCATGAATTTAACGTTATTGAGCCATTCGTGGTGATCTCAATTGAATCAGACGCGTCAAGACCCTGCACAAAAAAACCATCCGACTCGTTAACTTTGATGTTCTTTGACCGAGAGGAAAAAACCGTGAAAATATTTTTTTCATTGAGTAAATGAATATTTTGTTCGGCCTCAACAGTTAAATGTGCTATTGAAATAATTTGATTATTCTCATCAGCAATAACAGAACCTTTCGAATTAATTGTTGCAGTCTGAGATTTTAAATAGCCCAAATTGATATCAATATTATTAATTAAATCAATGTCGAAAAGTGCATCTAAATAAAGACCGCCACCGAATTGATTATTTCTATCGAGAGTAATACTTCCGAGTGTCGATGTTAAGAATAGATTTCCTTGATGGAAGAGGGCAGTGCTAGACTCGATATCACCGGAAGCCAATATAGTGATCGGGCTTACATCATTGGTTACCATTTCAAGGATATTGAGATCTGATCGCGACTGAATATTTGCCGCACCTGACGTATTACGAAGTACAAGGCCATTGGTATCAATTACTAGCGCATTGTCCGTTGAGCCAATACCGCTGGTATTAATAAAGTGCAGGGTATCTGAGTTAATCACTCCACCAAGATAATCGATGGCACCGTTATGAAATTTAATATCCTTGTTGATCGATAAGTTACCGTTGATTACGACTCTATCATTAGCCTTACTAAAAACACTTAAGCTATCCTTGTTTGAATATGTGATAAGTGGATTTTCGGTTATTTGATAGGATCCATTACCGAACTCCACGTTATGATAATTAGGATGAGAGTAAATGTTGATTTCTTTCGCGAGAACTTGATCATCAATCGACGATATATTGTCGAAGTAAATTGAGGTTTTTGTGTCGAACGGAAACCTGTAATCAAATTGTCCTAAACGATGATCAACCACGGCAGTCTGATTTCCGCCTTTTATATTTAACTGATTCGTTCCCTCGCCACCATATAAACTCAATCGACTATTTTCGTTATTGATCGTGATGTTAAATACATCATTACCTTCGTCGCCGTAAATACCCTTGGCTACACTACTCGATACAATATAAAACTCGTCTGATCCTTGGCGACCACGTATTGAGCCTTCGATGCTAGCGCCCAATAAGTTAAATACATCAGTTTGATTACCTCCCACAATATTGGGCATTCCTGTAAAGCTAATTCCATTTATGGTTCCAGCGTTAGTTCCTTCTAGATTCCATCGATTGTTAATATTGTTTCCATAAAATGCTGTTGTTTTTGAATTTCCAATAAAGTACTCAATATTATCGAAGCCGTGACCGTCTCCGTTCCACAAATGGATATCAATACTTGATCGTGACGCATCAACAACATCTCGGTCAATTTGTCCACCGCCATCAACTTTACCGGTCACGACGCCGTGAGTATCAAATATAAAGGTGTCATCTCCAGAGCCTCCAACAAAATTATCAATTCCATTGAAATTCACGCTATATTCGTCGGCACTCAGCGTTCCTGAGTTACGTAGATTGATGATCCATTGGTTGCTCACATCCGCAGAGTAAAGATAAGCATTACTCCCAGAAGCTGTAATATTTTCTAAATTTTTTATTGTTAAGCCACTAATGTTATTTCTAGTATCGTCTAAAAAAAACTCGTGTTTTTGTGTGGATTTTGATGTATCTAAAGTATCCACTCCTCCCCCAAAATCGAATGAGCCTATGATTCGTGATGAATCATTTTGGTATTCGACTCGATCAATACCACTCCCGCCTTTAAAAATTGAAAAATGTTTAAAATTAATATTGTTTACATGTCCAATATTTTCGCCGGTTATAGCCCAATGATTATTTTGGTCTTGAGCAATGAGAGTATTGCCAAATGCCTTGTTGACAAGGATATCGCCAATATTGATTAATCTAAAATTAGCGTATTTGCTCTGATCAAGTGAAACACTGATCGAATGGGACACATTAGATACATCTAGATCATTGCTTCCCGCACCACCGTCAATAATCCAATCCGTGTCTAAGACTACAGAGATCAAGAATCGATCATTAGATGCGCCACCAACTAACGTTTCAACTCCGGTGAAATTATCAACATAACTATTTACGTTATTAGCTACTTCAGAAAGTGAGTTTTTTGTATTCGTAATAGACCATAGAGTGTCTCTATTCTTGCCCTCTAATGTATCTCGACCATCACCACCAACGATCGTTGTAACTGATCCATTCTCCTTAATAACAAAGACATCATCCCCAGCACCACCATCGATGCGGCCGGTAAAGTCTGTGTTGATAGTGAAGGTGTCAACACCGGTGCCGCCAATCAAGGCATCGATGCCGCTAAACTGGCCCACCCACGCGACGCTATCGGTACTTTTCTTAGCACTGATAGTGTTAGCCTCAGTGCCTATCGTCCAAACAGTATCGACATTCGATCCCGTTAAAGTGTCGGTGCCT
>JBJEWS010000001.1:0-24467 GCA_051885175.1 Cellvibrio sp. | reverse complement strand
TTACGACAGCGGTATTGGGCTTGATGAGCAGTATATCGACGAGCTTTTCGGATTTTTTAATCAAGCGGATGTCTCCATTACCCGTCGCTATGGTGGCACGGGGCTCGGTTTAGCGATTTGTAAAAATCTCGTCGAATTAATGGATGGCGAGATAGGGGTTGAAAGTCCAGGAGCCTCAGGCTCACAGTTTTGGTTCTCAGTGAACTTAAAAGTCCTACCCTACGAAGTAGCCTTGTTACCGCCTAATTTGTTAGAGGGCAAAAGTGCGGTTGTGTTGGGAGCGAGTCCACTTGTTCGAAGTGAAATTGCGAAAAAAAATAATCACTGGCAGCTCGATCTGCACTATGCACAGAACTTTGAAGATTTAGCGATTAGTCGACACGCGCTTGCGAAAAAACTCGATAGTGTTGTTGGAGTGGTCGCCTACAGCGAACAGTTAACAACGTTAACGCTTGAGGCCATAGTGACTTTTGCTAATGCCTGTACTCAGCCAATCCATGTGTTTGTAATTGGTCATTTAGATACGGCGAGTAAGTTTTTTTCGAGCCACGATAATATTCGTCTTGTATGGATTCGCGTCCCGCTGATGATTAATCGCCTTTTCTATGAGATTTATCGGGCAACGCAGGCGTCTTTTTTATCTTCAGAAGAGGCTCACGCGACTGGCTCCAATGAATTACAGCTACGCTACAGACGGCTTCTAGTTGCGGAAGACAACGAAGTTAACCAAATGGTGATCCGAGGATTGTTAGACAAGCTTTCAATAACGTCTTATTTCGTCTCTAACGGTGCCGATGCTGTGGCCAGAATCAAAGCCGGAGCGCTTCAGGGCATAGACGCTATACTGATGGACTGCGAAATGCCAATCCTCGATGGTTTTCAGGCGACGAAACAAATTCGCGCCTACGAAGAGAGCGCGAATTTGCCGGCTATCCCCATTGTTGCCTTAACGGCGCATGCTCTACCTGAGCATCGGGCAGCGGCCATGGAGGCCGGTATGAACGCGCACCTGGCCAAGCCGGTCACTTTGGACCGTCTTAGAGATGTGTTGGCAGAAGTATTGAATGTGGCTCGCGAGCAGTAGTTCTCACCAACATGTTTAGATTGGTGCCGACTATGCTTTTAATAGCCTAATGAGGCTTGCCTGAGGCGGGGTCAGTCCTTATCATGCCAACTTTCAAAAATCCCCATTCGGTTGGAGTTAATATGAGTAGCAATGCAATTGTTCATGTAACAGATGCGAGTTTCCAAGAGCAAGTATTGGAATCATCAATCCCTGTGTTGGTTGACTTTTGGGCAGCTTGGTGCGGTCCATGTAAAATGATCGCCCCGCTCTTAGACGATGTTGCAGAGCAATTCGCCGGTCAAATCACTATCGCTAAAGTTGATGTGGACGCGAACAAGTCAGCGCCTGCTCAGTACGGCGTTCGCGGTATTCCTACTCTGCTCATCTTCAAAGATGGCCAAATTGCTGCTCAGAAAGTTGGTGCTCTGTCTAAGCCGCAATTAGTTGAATTCATTAAAAGCGTTCTCTAATCCATCGAATTGGGCCGTGTTTTATGGCCCAATTTGTTTTTGCACTTGCGGGAAATAGCCGCTATACTCAGCGTGTCTGATGTTTGTTCTTCTTTGAACTTCTCCTGTTCACTCTTGTAGAAGATTCCTCCACGCTTCTTGGTGACCCACCCTGTACTTGTTCAGTTATGACTCTCGAATATTCGATTGGTACTGAAAAACGCGATCACGCGTTTTCCATGAATAATGATTTGCGACAAATAACAGCAACAATACGCCGGTTCCACTATCCGCTCTTGGCGAAAACATCTGCAATATTTTCACATCCACAAAGTCTCTCTTATGAATCTTACTGACCTAAAAAAGAAACCCATCGAAGAATTGATTGATATTGCCCATGAAATGGGTTTGGATAATATCGCTCGATCACGTAAGCAAGACATTATCTTCAATATCTTAAAACGGCACGCAAAGAGTGGCGAAGATATTTACGGTGATGGTGTTTTAGAAATTTTGGTAGACGGCTTCGGCTTTTTGCGTTCATCGGAAGGCTCCTATTTAGCTGGCCCCGACGACATTTACGTCTCGCCAAGTCAGATTCGCCGCTTTAACTTACGCACCGGCGATAGTATTTCTGGCAAAATTCGCCCCCCTAAAGAAGGTGAACGCTATTTTGCCCTGCTCAAAGTTAACGATATTAACTTCGACAAACCTGAAAACGCCCGCAACAAGATTCTCTTCGAAAACCTCACGCCGCTTTTCCCAAACGAACGTTTACATCTTGAGTGTGGTAATGGCTCTACCGAAGACTTAACAGGTCGAATCATTGATTTAATCGCACCCATCGGTAAGGGGCAGCGTGGTTTAATTGTCGCTCCGCCAAAAGCGGGTAAGACCATCATGATGCAGAACATTGCGCAGGCGATTACACGCAATAATCCAGAATGCCATTTGATCGTATTGCTGATCGACGAGCGTCCAGAAGAAGTGACCGAGATGCAGCGCTCGGTGCGCGGTGAAGTGGTCGCGTCGACCTTTGATGAGCCGCCCGCACGTCACGTGCAAGTGGCTGATATGGTGATCGAGAAAGCCAAGCGCTTGGTTGAGCATAAAAAAGACGTGGTAATTTTACTCGACTCTATTACTCGTTTAGCGCGCGCTTATAACACCGTTATTCCTTCATCGGGCAAAGTATTGACCGGTGGTGTGGATGCGCACGCACTTGAGCGTCCTAAGCGTTTCTTCGGTGCTGCTCGTAATATCGAAGAAGGTGGTTCGCTTTCGATTATTGCCACTGCGCTTGTGGATACTGGCTCGAAAATGGATGAAGTGATCTACGAAGAATTTAAAGGCACTGGTAACCTTGAATTGCACTTGGATCGCAAAATTGCCGAGAAGCGTGTGTATCCTGCCATCAACGTACGCCGCTCGGGCACTCGCCGTGAAGAACTCTTAATGAAAGACGACGAACAACAACGTGTGTGGATCTTGCGTCGCTTGCTCAATGATATGGAAGATGTTCCTGCGACAGAATTCTTGATCGATAAACTGAAAGATTTCAAAACCAATGATGAATTCTTCCAGTCGATGAAGCGCAAATAATCGCGAGTTGTCGTAACAAAAAAGGCCAGCATTTGCTGGCCTTTTTTGTTAATTTTTTGTGAGTCAGTAACGATTAGAAATCGCCATCTTGGCTTCTGAAATTTTTAAATCGCTCAAGTGTTTCCGGGCTGATGTGATGCTCGATACCTTCGGCGTCGAATTCGGCTACTTCTCGCGATACGCCAAGGCGTATCAAAAAATCCAAAATAATTTGATGCCTTTCTTTGCAGCGAGCCGCCAGAGCTGTGCCTTCATCAGTTAAAAAAATCGAGCGATAAGGCAAACTCGAAACATAACCTTCTTCTTTTAAACGCGCTAAAACTTTGCTGGCCGTTGCGTGGGTCACGCCGAAGCGCTGCGCGAGATCGCTCAATCGTGCTTCTTGGTTGGCATTGATGAGATCGGCGATCAACTCAACATAGTCTTCAGTGGTTTCGGTCCGGTGCGCTTCTCGGATTCGCGAAAACCAGCTTGCTTGAGTTTGGGGATCTACCATTGATTTGGGCACTGGGTGCTCCTTGTGATGACGAATACAAGTATCGGTTGCCGACGATGCTGAGCGACAGTTTACCTTTTATGGCTGGGGGATGGGAGCAAATCTCATTTTTCTGCCCAATTTGAGGGCATGACGGGTGGCGGCTCGCTCAATATAGAGCGGGTGCTAATTAGTTTAGCCTGTGCTAAATTATTTAGCATGTTCACTAATGTCGAGAATAATTTGAATGAAACACGCCAAACACCCGCTCTGGACTGTCTTAATGGTTACGAGTCTGCTCGGATTCAGCCCTTTACTGTCTGCCGATGGCAATTTGGGCCGCGAGACAGGCTCAATTGCTCAAGTGGAAGAAACCTATATTTTGGGGGTGCGAGAACGTCTGGCGACCGCGGGTCGACTACAGGATGTTATTCAGCGCACCGAGGTGGTCGATAACGATCTTATTGATGCTCGCCAGTCACTTAATTTATCGCAAGCCATACAGCTTCAGCCGGGCGTGCGTGTTTCCAATGAGTGCTCCATGTGTGGCGCCAAAAGAGTACTGCTGAACGGTTTGCGCGGTGAGCACACCACTATCTTGATCGACGGTTTGCCGCTTCACACCATGATTTCGGGCTTTTACGCGCTAGATGCTTTGTCGATGGCCGGTGTTTCGCGCCTCGAAGTGGCTCGTGGTGCGGGCGCTTCTCTAGTCGCGCCTGAAGCCATCGGCGGCACCGTAAATGTTGTGAGTGAGGACGCGGTCGAGAATCGAATCGCGCTAGACGTTTCTTATGGTCAGCACGGTTATGAGGCTCTACAAGGGGTGGCCACCGCAGTGCTGAATGATGGACGCACGGGCGTGAGCTTAGTGGGGCAATACGACACCCACGATCAGACCGATGCCGATCACAACGGCGTTTCCGAAAAGCCGTTACAAGAAAACGCTAGCCTCGCTGTGAGGATTAATCATGACCTCAATTCGCAAAACAACCTGCAACTAAGAGTGGCGCGAGTGGAGTCAGAGGTGTTTGGTGGGCCCGTATTGGGCGATGTTGTCACGAGCATTAAAGCGGGAATTGACGGATACGATGGCGTGCCTTCCGACCAACTTTTTGACACTGGGCGCGTAGATGGCCGTTATATTGGTAAACCTTGGGAAACGCTTGAATGGGTCGACACCACGCGCGATGAAATTTATGTCAAATGGCTATCCGAGTGGAGCGCATCGTTATCGTCCGAGTTAGCGGTCAGTCACTCCAATCACCATCAAGCCTCTTTCTACGAGGGCATCGATTACGACGCCCGCAACAAAATGACTTACGCGCGTTATACGCTCGATTGGCAGCTTAACGCCCAGCATTTAATAACGTTCGGTGTTGATATGCGCGATGAAACTCTGCGATCGCACACTGAGGCGTTATCGGATGTTGAAGATTTTGTGTCCGACAGCTTCGACTATCGCACTCAAGGCTTATTCATTCAGCATACTTGGACACCCAATGCACCTTTCGAATTGGCAAGCGTGCTGCGTGTTGATCAAATCGAGGCGGATTTTACCGCCCCGTCCAAATTCGGTACCGAAATTGATGATACTGTCGTGGCTCCCAGGTTTGACGCTCGCTGGTTTCACAACGACACACTCACGTCACGCTTATCGGTCGGCCGTGGCTACCGCGCCCCTTTGTCATTTTTTGAAAGTGAACACGGTATTTTGGATGCCGAGAAAGGCTTTTTGATCGATGTGGATAAGGCGGAAGAGTCGGTGTCGGTTAACTACGCGTTGAGCTACGAAGGCGAAAAATTAAATGCCACTTTATCCTTGGCTGAGACTCGGCTCGACCACTTAGCTTCGCTTGAGGAAACCGCCGATGGCGTTCCCGTTTTGGACCAACTCGATGAGCGTGCGGCGGTTGCCGTGCAAGATATCGTCGTGGGTTATGCATTTAGCGATCAACTTGATCTTCGAATGAGTTTTGAAAACTATGATTACGATCGAGCATTTCGCGAGTCGTTCAGCATTGCGCCCATCGAGCAGCGACTCACGTTGGGTGGCGATTGGCGAATCACCGACGCATTATCCTTGAATGTGGATGTCGCTTGGTACGCCAGTCGCGACCTGCGTCAGTATGGTTACGAGGCTTACGAAGACGAAGCGCAAACGCTACTAAAACCGCAAAAAGCGCCGAGCTACGCGTTAGGGAATGCGAAGTTAGATTATGCTTTTGACGAGCGTTTTACTTTCTACGTAGGTGGAAACAATTTACTTAATTACACTCAGGTTCGTAAGTCCTCGTCGCCACTCATGTATAACGGCGGTTACGACGTGGCCTACATTTACGGCCCCATGGACGAGCGAGAATTTTACGCGGGCTTTAAATGGTCGATGTAAAAAAGCGCCTTAAAGGCTTAAAGCTAATCGCTCTGTTTGCTTTGAACGTTGCAGGCGGCACTCATGCCGCCGAGCCGGAACCCGATTGGGGCAAGGTTTCCTTGAGTTCGCTCACTCACGCAGGAGCGACCACGCTGGTTCGCGATAACCCCTTGGTGGTGATGTTCTTTAAGCCCGACTGCAAATTCTGCAAGACGCAGAGCCGAGTGATGCAGCGGATTCAGGCGCAGTGTTCTGCAGTAAGTTTTGAGCTGGTCGGGTTAGGCGCGCGCCGTGCCGACTTGGTGCGAGAAGTTAGGCGGTACGGCACAAGCCTTCCTGCATGGGAAGCGAGCGCTCAATTTCTGCGGCTCGCGGGTAACATGGAAACCACGCCGCGCACTTGGATTTTGCCAAGCCCAGAAGCGCGCATTGTTAAGATTCGCGGGATGATGGACGAGCCCGCCCTGCGTCGCCTGGTCGCGGTTTTGGCGCCTGAGTGCGGCCAAGAGCGTTAAACCGAGTCGCTGGTTTGGGCTTTTAGAGCAAACCCGTTAGAATCCCCGACATCTTTCTCAACTTGATATCGCCCTATGAAATATAAAGATCTGCGCGACTTTATCGCGCTTCTGGAATCGCGCGGGCAGTTAAAGCGCATCACTCAAGAAATTGATCCTGTGCTCGAAATGACGGAAATCTGCGATCGCGTATTGCGCGCCGGCGGGCCCGCCATTTTATTCGAGAATCCAAAAGGCTATTCCATGCCAGTGCTGGCCAACCTGTTCGGCACGCCGGAGCGCGTCGCATTAGGAATGGGGCAAGAGGATGTGGCGGCCCTGCGCGAAGTGGGTAAACTGCTCGCATTTCTCAAAGAGCCTGAGCCACCCAAGGGGTTGAAAGACGCTTGGGACAAACTACCCATCTTTAAACAGGTCTTGAATCTTGCACCTAAAGAGTTAAGTAAGGCGCCCTGCCAAGCGGTAGTGCTCGAAGGTGATACAGTCGATCTCGACATGCTGCCGATTCAAACCTGTTGGCCAGGGGACGCCGGCCCTTTGGTGACTTGGCCACTGGTCGTCACCCGTGGGCCGCATAAAGAACGGCAGAATCTCGGCATCTACCGGATGCAAAAAATCGGTAAGAATCGCTTGATTATGCGTTGGCTTTCTCACCGTGGCGGCGCTTTGGATTTTCGCGAGTTTCAACAACAGAATCCCGGGAAAAACTATCCGGTCGCCGTGGCCTTAGGAGCAGATCCCGCCACCATTTTGGGCGCCGTGACACCGGTGCCCGATACACTTTCCGAATACAGTTTCGCCGGTTTATTGCGGGGCGATAAAACCGAAGTGGTGAAGTGCATCGGCAACGATCTTCAAGTTCCCGCGTCGGCAGAAATTATTTTAGAAGGCTACATTGCACCAAATGATATGGCGCCGGAAGGGCCATTTGGCGATCACACAGGCTATTACAACGAAGTCGATAGCTTCCCGGTCTTTACCGTTGAGCGCATCACTCACCGTAAAGACCCTATCTACCATTCCACTTACACGGGGCGTCCACCCGATGAGCCGGCAGTGCTTGGCGTGGCGCTTAACGAAGTTTTTGTGCCGATTTTGCAAAAGCAGTTCCCCGAAATCGTGGACTTCTATTTGCCGCCCGAGGGCTGTTCTTACCGCCTTGCAGTCGTGACCATCAAAAAGCAATACCCGGGGCACGCTAAGCGAGTCATGCTCGGTGTATGGAGTTTTTTACGGCAGTTCATGTACACCAAATTCGTCATAGTGACGGACGACGATGTGAACGCGCGCGATTGGAAGGACGTGATTTGGGCCATGACCACCCGTATGGATCCGGCGCGCGATACCGTGATGATCGAGAACACACCAATCGACTATCTCGACTTCGCCTCACCTGTGTCCGGTTTGGGCTCGAAAGTGGGATTCGATGCGACGAATAAATGGGCGGGAGAAACCACACGGGAATGGGGAACGCCTATTACAATGAATCATGAGGTCAAATCTCGCATCGATGCCATCTGGCAAGAATTGGGATTTGATTAGGCGGCTCATTCTGGGCTGCCTCTTATTTCTAACGATTACAGGAGTATGCCCATGAAGAGCTGGATTCTAATTTTGGCTTCACTTTTCACTTTATCGGCTTTAGCAGGATGTAATACTGTTGAAGGCTTCGGTAAAGATATTCAAAAAGGTGGCGAGAAAATCGAAGAAACCGCCGATAAGCACAATTAACTAACCCCCAAGCCAGCTTTGCTGGCTTTTTTATACCCGCGAAAAAAACATCGAGCGGTAGGCAGGATCGCCCCGAGCAGAAGATGCTTTTAAGCGGATCGTCCCATTTGAAGATTATCTGTAGATGAAGATTGTCTGTAGATTACAAGGAGCAAGGCATGGGCTTAGCGCAGGAATTTAAAGAATTTGCTGTTAAAGGCAATGTTGTCGATATGGCGGTGGGGATTATCATCGGCGCGGCGTTCGGCAAAATCGTCAGCTCGTTTGTGAGCGATATCGTCATGCCTCCGATCGGCTGGATGATTGGCGGCGTTGATTTTACGGATCTCGCGATCGCTTTGCCGGCACTTCGTGAAGGCGCCGAACCTGTGATGATCGCTTACGGTAGTTTCCTTCAAACGCTGATCGATTTTTTAATTATTGCGCTGGCGATTTTCGTGATGATCAAAGTCATTAACCGATTAAAGCGCCCAGCTGCGGCCGCTGATGCCGAGCCAACCAAAGAAGAGTTATTGCTCACCGAAATCCGCGATCTGCTTAAAAATCAGCGACGAGATTAGTCGCTGATGATTTGCCCACGATAAATCCGCACCGGCTTGTGAGCGTCTGTTTCGGCACTCGCCACTGTTTGAGAAGATTCGGGACTTGCCGCCAGTTGGCCACGATAAGCCAAAGTCATGTCGGCTTTTGTATGCGCCGTTGGCGATGGTGGTTTGTCCAATTGGCTAATCCATTCCTCTCCCGCGAGTGACAACAATTCCCGCACTAGTGCGTGCAGAATAATATCTTGATGTTCGTTAACCAGTTGCGTGAGCTCGGTGAGAAGTTCGGGATTGGCGAGTTTCACACCGGGTTTATATTCGGACGGCACGCGCCGGCGAATTTCGTAAACTAAATCGATCATGGGGCGCGAGTAATTCATGGCAGTTCCTCAACCTCGGCAGGAATACGTAGTGCCATAAGATCGAGCAAATTTTACGCCAGAGAACAATGGCCAATCGCAGCGTGCAGTAGGCTGATTTGCCGTTTTGTGGTGCAAGAATAAAAAAGGCGCCTCAAAGCGCCTTTTCTCGATGCAGAAACCAAGAGTGGTAATTTAAAGCGAATGATCCATGTCCTGTGCTGGCTGGCCGCACACATGTTCGCCAATCACTTTTGCCGGCACACCCGCAACGACGGTACGGGCGGCGACGTCTTTAAGTACGACACTGCCCGCGCTAATCTTGGCGCAGTCGCCCACGTGAATATTGCCAAGAATTTTGGCACCTGCACTGATTAACACGCCTGAGCCAATCTTCGGATGACGATCCCCAGAATCTTTACCTGTACCACCAAGGGTGACCGACTGCATAATCGAAACCATATCGCCAATGACGGCGGTTTCGCCAATCACGATACCCGTAGCGTGGTCGAACATAATGCCTTGGCCGATGCGTGCGGCAGGGTGAATATCCACCGCGAAAACCGTGGAAATCCGGTTTTGGAGATAAAGCGCAACTGACGTTCGGCCCTGATGCCACAACCAATGCGCGATGCGGTAAGCCTCAAGTGCGTGAAAGCCTTTGTAATACAAAAATGGGGTGACGAGCGAATCACACGCGGAATCTCGCTCGTTAATGGCGATCAGATCGGCACGAACGGCATCGCCGATGCTCGGGTCTTTGTCGAAGGCTTCTTGAATAACTTCCCGCAGTAGCATGGCGGGCAAAGCGGGGCTGTCGAGGCGGCTGGCGAGGTGGTAACTCAGCGCGCCCTCAAGCGTTGGGTGATTGAGAATCGTCGTGTAAAGAAAGCTCGCCAACACCGGCTCGCTCTCGGCTTGTTGTTTGGTTTGCGCGCAAATCGAATCCCACAAGTCGGCCTTGGATATAGAGTTGATGGGGATAATCATAAACGACCTCGCTCGCAGTAATCGCGGGATTTTACTTAAGTGCAATCCGTTTGTCAGGCGATTAATAGAGTCGAATCGGCTCGGCGTCCATGGCGATGACTTGATCGCGCAGCTGTAATAATTGCTGTTGCCAATAGTGTTCCGTGTTAAACCACGGGAAAAAGTGTGGGAATGCTGGGTCTTCCCAGCGGCGCGCAAGCCACGCGCTGTAGTGCAATAACCGCAAACTGCGCAGTGGTTCGATGAGTTTTAGCTCGCGTCGATCAAACTCGGCGAACTCTTCGTATCCGGCGATAAGTTCACTTAACTGGCTGGCCTGTTCATGGCGCTCATTGGCCAACAGCATCCAGAAATCTTGCACCGAGGGGCCCATGCGGGCATCGTCGAAGTCAACAAAATGCGCCGTGTCATCGCGCCATAAAATGTTTCCTGGATGACAGTCGCCGTGGAGACGAAGCGGCGCAAAAGGCGTGTCGTCGAAGCGCTTTTGTGCCATATCGAGCACTTGGCGAGCGAGATCGCGGTAGCTATCTTCGAGGTGAGCGGGAATAAATTGATTGTCTAACAAAAACGTAACGCTTTCTTCGCCAAAAGTTTGCACATTCAACGTTGGGCGATGGACGAACGAGCGGTTTCTGCCCACGGCGTGAATTCGCCCAAGGCTTCTGCCCAGATTAAACAAAGTGTCGAGGTCGTCGAGGTTGGGGGCGTGACCGCCGTGACGAGGATAGATTGCAAAGTCAAAGCCCTGATAATGGAATAACGACTGCTGATGTTCGTCTCGCAGCGGCGCCACTACCGAGATGTCGGCGTCCATGAGTTGCTGAGTGAAGTCATGCTCCTCAATGATTGCCTCTTTCGTCCAGCGTCCGGGCCGATAAAACTTGGCGATAACGGGTACTGACTCCTCGATTCCCACTTGAAATACACGGTTTTCGTAACTATTGAGCGTGAGGATACGGGCGTCGGATAGTCGGCCGGTTGACTCGATCGCGTCGAGAACAAAATCGGGCGTGAGCGCTTCGTAAGGATGAGATGAGTTGGCCATAAGTTGCTCGTAAGATTAATCGACCGCCCATTGTACGCTTTTGTTAACCCTAGACGGTGATGTGACCCTGCTGGTTTCGGCTCAGGACCGCATTCAGTATGAAATTGTCATTAGCTTTCAGGAAATCAACCTACACTAGGGTAAACTCGTTCGATCGATTATTTGAGTAAGGAAATATGTTGAAAAATCGCCTTTGGTTATCGTCCCAACAAATGTTGCTCGCAGGTCTTGTGGTTGCTTTCACCGGTTGTAGCAGCGTGTCTTACGATCCGAGTGAGCCGGATTACCGCCCCGGCCCACGCTACCCAGCACCCAGTGAAACGCCTCGTCAAGAAACGCCGCCAGTCATTCGCGATACGCCCAAGTTGCATATTCCCGACGCTCCTGCCGAAACACCAGAGCCTCAGGTAGCGCGCGGTGCCCAGGCGATCGACTCCCTGGCTGTCGCGGCGGGTCGTGAGTACAGTAACGGTGATTATCAAGCGGCGATCGCAACGGCCGAACGCGGCCTTCGCATTAATCGTCGCTCGGCCGATTTGTATTTGGTGCTGGCACAAAGTTATTTAAAACTGGGTCAGCCAGATCGCGCGCGCAGTTTCGTGGAGCAAGGTTTGCGATACGCCGCACCGGGTTCACCCGTTTATGAGAGTCTCCAGCGCGTCAATGACGTTGTAGGATTCTAGAACACAAGTTTTGTGATCTTCTTGCCGCCGCCGCACCAAAAGTTTGTTACTCTCGGTGCGGCAGGATCGTGTGAGATGAAGTAGTCGCGGTATTCATCACGTCGTCGCGGGAAGTTCCGGCTCAACGACAATAATCAATAAGGATAATGTGATGAATATAAAAATTCGCGCTCTCGCGGCGCTATCGGCAATTGCACTGTTAAGTGCCTGTGGTGGTGCCACTGTCACCATTGATGTGAAAGACAAACCCGCCAGTAGTTTGCATTCGGCGTCTTATTCGGCTCCTTCGCAAGCCTCGTCTTCCCAAACTTTCTCGTCTCAGATTTCTTCTCAAATGTCTTCGGTTCAGCAAAGCTCGGCGGTGGTGCAAAGCTCAGCGATGAGTATTGTGTCTTCCGAGGCGTCGTCGGTTGTGTCGTCCTCTGGGGGTGGGGGGAGTTCGACTAGTGGCCAAATTCCGGCTGCCTGGCTCGATGAACATCCGAAAGGTGTGGCGCAGTCGCTGCCGAGCCTTCGCATCAACACCCAAAACGCAGCGCCCATCGAAACAAAAGAGACTTATCTGCAAGCAACCTTCGAGCTTCAGAATGGCGACGCTGTTATCACTGGCAATACTGAAATTCGGGGCCGCGGTAACTCGACTTGGAACTGGGTGAAAAAGCCTTATCGGCTCCGTTTGGCGAACTCGACGGAACTGCTCGGTATGCCGGCCAACCGTCATTGGGCGCTATTGGCCAACTATGCCGATAAAACGCTCGTGCGTAACGGTGTGACTTTTCGTTTAGCGAATAAGCTGGGCATGGAATACACCCCGCGCAGTCGCCATTTGGAGATTTATTTAAATGGTGAATACCAAGGCCTTTATCAATTAACTGAACATATTCGCACGGGTACTCATCGTGTGAATATCGATGAGATGAGTGAGAGTGATGTAAGCGCGGATGCCATCTCAGGTGGTTATTTGATGGAAGTAGATTTTCGAATGAATACCAATTTCTGCGCGGGAAATTTCTTTGAAGCCAACTGTGAGTTTGATCCGTCGACTTGGAGTTTTGTGAATAAAGCGCGTCAGGAAACTTTTTGTATTGATTCATCCTATGGAATGGAACCTGTCTGCGTGGATACGCCTGATAGTTTGCTAACACCTGAGTGGTCGGCGCAGCGTCAGTACATCACGCAATACATTAACGATTTCGAGTCTGCGCTATTTGGGCAGGATTTTGCCGATCCCCAAACGGGTTATGCCGCCTACGTCGATGTCGATTCAGTGATTAACTATTACATCGTTAATGAGTTTGTAAAAAATCCCGATGGCGCTATCACGAGTTTCTGGTTGTATAAGAAACGCAATGGAAAAATTATCTTCGGCCCGGTTTGGGATTTTGACTTATCGCTCGGCAACGCAGGTTACAACGATCTCGAAAAAACGGCAGGCTGGCAAACGCGTAAAGGTCCGTGGTTTGCGCGCTTATTTGAAGATCCTGCTTTCAAAGCACGAGTGACCGCACGCTGGAATCAAGCAAAGCAGGATGGTGTTTTTGCCGATTTTTTTGCTTATGCCGAAGCGCGAATTAAATGGCTCGAATTGCAACAACAACGCAATTATCAAGTCTGGTCGGTAACGGATTTTGATCCTTTCATCGAGCACGGTAAGAATGGCGGTACCGGAAGTTATGCGGCCGAAGCAGCCGAGCTTTTGCGCTGGCAGCGCGAGCGTTTTGCGTGGATGGATGCGCAATTGAATCAGTAGTTGAGCTGTAACTCTTGATGTTTTAGATAAAAAATTCTTGATGTTTTAAATAAAAAAGGCGCTTATCAAAGCGCCTTTTTTATTACCAAGATATTACGAATTAGATTTCGCGCGGTGTCATGGATTGCGATTTTTCTTGCGTGAATCGCGCTTTAAGATTGGCCAAACACAAGTACACTACAGGCGTGGTAAAAAGTGTTAACACTTGGCTGATGGCCAATCCGCCAATGATGGCGATGCCCAAGGGCTGACGCAATTCGGCGCCGTGACTCATAGAGACAATCAGCGGTACCGCACCCAAAAGCCCCGCAAGGTTAGTCATGAGAATTGGGCGTAAGCGAATGCGGGCTGCCTCGTAAATTGCGTCCCGCGCACTCATACCATCGCGTTCGCGCACCAGGGCGAAATCGATCATCAAAATCGCATTCTTCATCACAACGCCAATCAGTAAAAACAAGCCCAAAAGCGCAATCAGCGAGAAGGGCGTATCACTTAATTGCAGCGCAATAAGAGCGCCTACGCCTGCCGAAGGCAGCGTCGATAAAATGGTCAGCGGGTGCAATAAGCTTTCGTAGAGCACGCCCAAAATGAGGAACATGGCTAAGGCTACGGCAAAACCTATGGCGACTGGACCCAAGGTTGCGCCCGGTTGACTAGGTCCCCAACCTGAGCGTGCGCCGCCGGGAGGCGCGAGAAATACGTCAGCAGGGAGCATAATTTCGGCCACTTTCGCCTCGATAGCCGCGCGAGCTTCTTCTGGCAGAACGCCTTCCGCCGGTGCGTAGCCGATGTTGGCCGAGGCAAATTGATTGCTGCGACGAATACGATCCGGCGCTACGCCATATTCCACATGGGCGATGAGTGACAAGGGCACCGCGCGGCCATCACGGGTAAGCACTTTAAGTTCGTCGAGGATTTGCGGCGTTTCGGTAAAGTTGGTCGCCAGTTCCATCACCACGCGGTATTGGTTGATGTCTTCATACAGTGTGGCCACTTGTCGCTGAGAAAAGGCGTTGTTAAGGAGGCTCGCTACCAAGTTCATATCGACCCCGAGGGTTTGCGCTTTTTCGCGGTCGAGCACCAATTCCACCTGTTGGGTTCCTCCCAGGCGAATGCCATTTACTTCGGTGATTTCGTCCATTTCCATCATCACATCGGTAAGTTTCACGCCCCATTCGCGCAGCCGTTGGGTGTCGTCCGATAGCAGCATCACTTCGTAATTGCTGTTGGAGCCTGGGCTACTTAGGCGAATGTCTTGGTCGGGCCCGATCATCAAGCGAGCGCCGGCGATAGTGGGAATGTTGCGGCGAATACGGTCGACCACTTGCTGCGCGGTTTCTCGCGGTTCACCGTCGATTTTGAGATTGACGCGCACCCACGCATTACTTAAACCGTTGCCACCGCCCGCTGCGCCGAAGACATCTTCGACTCCCGGATCTTGCAATAAATAATCGCGCAGCGCGTTAATTTTGGGCTGCATGATTTGGAATGAAAAACCGTCATCGCCGCGAATAAATCCGCCCAGTTGGCCGTTATCCTGTTCCGGTAGCATGATGCGTGGCACCTTCACATAGAGATACGCATTCACACCGATCACGCCAAGCAATAACAAGATAATGAGCTTGCGGTGATCCAGCGCGAAATCGAGCCAGCGGCTGTAGGTGTTAAATACCTCGGTGAAAAACGGTGTAGGTTTCGGCT
This sequence comes from Cellvibrio sp., assembly GCA_051885175.1. Classification (GTDB taxonomy): domain Bacteria; phylum Pseudomonadota; class Gammaproteobacteria; order Pseudomonadales; family Cellvibrionaceae; genus Cellvibrio. The sequence goes on along the minus strand of JBJEWS010000001.1, from coordinate 9,182 downwards.
CTTTGAGTTTTGGCAAGCCGCGCGCACAAAGGCTGGGAGTGAGGCTCAGAGCCACCACCAAGCTGATGCCCATGGCGGCAATTAACGTGAGGGAGAATTCTTTAAATAATTTTTCCACCATGCCGCCGGTGAACAAAATCGACACAAACAGCGCCATAAGCGCGACGTTCATCGCGATAAGGGTCGCGCCCACTTCTTTCGCGCCTTTAACGGCCGCCTCATGTAATGGCAGTCCAGCATCATGGTGCCGTTTGATATTTTCCAGCACTACGATGGCGTCATCGACGACTAGGCCAGTTGCCACAATCAATGCCATGAGTGATAAGTTATTCAACGAGAAGCCCGCCACATACATGATGGCGAAGGTACCGATGATAGCGATGGGAATCGACACACTGGGAATGAGTGCCGTGCGCAAATTGCCCAAGAAAAGGAACACCACGCCCACCACCAATAGTGCGGAAATCACCAGTGTCGATTGAGCAGCGGCGAGAGAGGCGCGGATATTGCGCGAGCGATCCATCACCACTTTGAGTTCTACGTCGTCTGGAATTAATTGGCGCAGGCGCGGCAGGGTGAGGTTAATCGCCTCAATGGTCGCGGCGATGTTGGCGCCGGATTGGCGGTTCACAAATAGCAAAATCGCGGGGTTTTCGTTGTGATAACCCGAGGCGAAGCGGCTCTCGGTCGATTCAAACACTTCGGCCACATCGCCTAAGCGCACTATGCCGTTTTCGGTGGTGCGGATAATCAGCTCGCGATAATCCGCGGCGGTGACTAAATCTTGTGAGCGTGTGATGAGCCAGCGGGTATCGTTTTCCTCAACAAGACCCAAAGGTTTAATAGGGTTGGCATTACTGATGGCGTTGCGGACTTCATCGATGGCGATATTTAACCGCGTGAGCACCAGTGGATTAATTTGTACGCGAATCGCCGGCAGTGAGGAGCCTTCAACACCCACTTGCGCTACACCGTTGACCGCCGCGATGGTCTGGGCAACTAAAGTGGAGGAAATATCGTAAAGCTCACTGGGTGCGCGGGTACTGCTCGACACTGCCAAAGCCATAATTGGCGCCTGTGACGGGCTTATTTTGCGAAAGCTGGGCGGGCGCGGCATACCCGATGGGAGTTGGCTGATGGCGCTGTTGATCGCAGCTTGAACTTCTCGGGCGGCTTCGTTGAGGTCGCGACCGGGATAAAACTCCACCCAAATATTGGCGTTGCCTTGCCCTGAGTTAGAGTTGATCGCCGAGACCCCAGGGATGGCGCCAAGCGCGCGCTCGAGTGGCGTGGCGACATTGGTTGCCATGGTTTCAGGGTTGGCGCCGGGTAGGCTGGCCATCACTTGAATGGCGGGGAAATCCAAGTCCGGCAGCGGTGCCATGGGCAGCGATCGATACCCCAGCAGCCCGAGCAAAATAATGGCAATCGCCATCAAACTTGCAGCGACGGGGCGCTCGATGAAAAGACGGGCCGCATTCATTACACCAGTTCCTCTTGCGTAGCGTCTGGCGACTTACCGACCAGACGATCGAAGAACAAATAGACCACTGGCGTTGTGAAAAGGGTGAGAACTTGGCTCACCAACAATCCGCCAACCATCACGATCCCAAGTGGCTGACGCAATTCAGCGCCGGAGCCGCTGGCGAGCATTAAGGGAATCGCACCAAAAAGCGCGGCGAGGGTTGTCATGAGAATCGGGCGGAAACGCAGAAGAGCGGCTTCGTAAATGGCATCGCGCGGTGTAAGCCCACGCTCGCGCTGTGCAGCGAGGGCGAAATCGACCATCATGATGCCGTTCTTCTTGACCAATCCAATCAAGAGAATGACTCCAATAATGGCGATCATATCGAGTGGACGTCCCACTAATAACAGCGCCAAAAATGCCCCCACAGCCGCCGAGGGCAAGGTGGATAAAATCGTAATGGGGTGAATAAAGCTCTCGTATAGCATGCCAAGCACGATATACATGGTGATGATGGCCGCCAAAATCAGCCATAAGGTGTTGCTGGAGCTTGCCGCAAAGGCCGCCGCCGCGCCTTGCCAGCGCATTTCAAACGCCGCTGGTAACTGCATCTCGGCGATGGCGAGATTCACATCCTCAAGTGCTTCACCCAAAGAGGCGCTGCCCGCAAGGTTAAACGAGAGCGTCACGGTTGGGAATTGCGCTTGGCGATTGATCATCAATGGCGTTGGCCGCTGGGTAATGGTGGCGACCGCGGCGAGCGGGACGGGCGTGCCTTGGCTCGAATTAACGTAGGCGTTATTCAAGGCGTTTAACCCGCGTGAAAGTTCTGGATCGGCCTCGATCACCACTCGGTACTGGTTGGCTTGGGTAAAAAGCGTGGTGATTTGTCGTTGACCATAGGCGGATTGCAGCGCGTTGGTAATATCGGCCACGCCAACGCCCAAGCGTTTCGCGGCATCGCGATTAATCTCGATGTAAGCCTGTAGCCCTTTGGTTTGTAGGTCGGACGTGACATCGCTGATGCTCGACAACTGTGATAAACGATCGATCACCTGCGGCAAGTAAGCGTCTAGTACCTTAACTTCGGGCGCTGAGAGCGTGAATTGGTACTGGGTTCGACTCACGCGATCTTCAATGGAAAGCTCTTGAACCGGTTGGTACCACGCGGTAATACCCGAAATTTGATCGGTTTTCGCCTTCATTCGCGCGATGATATCGAGAACTTTATCGCTGCGCTCTTCGTGAGGCTTTAGATTGACCTGAATGCGCCCAGCGTTGAGCGTGGTGTTGTTACCATCGATGCCAATAAAGGACGAGAGACTCGCAACGGCTTCGTCTTCAACCAAAACGGCGGCGACTTCCTGTTGCTTTTTCGCCATGGCTTGAAACGAAATGGATTGCGGCGCTTCGGTAATAATTTGAATTACGCCGGAATCCTGTACCGGAAAAAACCCTTTCGGAACTATCGCATACAACAGCCCGGTCAGCGCCACAGTGCCGAGCATGACACTCATGGTCAGGGTGCGATGCGCCAGCACCCACTCAAGGCCGCGCGCATAGGCGTCGATGGTGCTTGAAAGCCAGTCGCGTTTGTCGTGCTCCGGAACTGTGCCTGCCTTCAGCATTTTTGCGCACAACATGGGGGTGAGCGTGAGTGAAACCACTAACGAAATGGCAATGGCGACGGCGAGAGTGATCGCAAATTCTTGGAACAGGCGGCCGACCAAATCGGGCATAAACAGCAAGGGAATCAGCACCGCGATAAGCGATACCGTGAGCGAAACTAGGGTAAAGCCTATTTCTTTCGCGCCTTTAAGCGCGGCACTAAGCGCACTTTCGCCTTTCTCACGGTGACGGGCGATGTTTTCCAGCATAACGATGGCGTCGTCCACCACAAATCCGGTAGCGATGGTGAGAGCCATCAGAGTGAGGTTGTTGATCGAGAAGCCCAAAAAGTACATGGCCACAAAGGTGCCAATGATCGATAAGGGAACGGCCAAACTGGGAATAATGGTGGCAGCCGCTGAGCGCAAGAAAATGAACGTGACGAATACCACCAACGAAATGGCGAAGATCAGCTCTTTTTGCACGTCGCGAATCGACGAGCGAATACTTTCGGTGCGGTCGGCCAGTACTGTCACTTCAACCGACTGCGGCATAGTCGAGCGAAGACGAGGCAGCAAAGCGGCGATGTTATTAGCAACTTCAATGACGTTAGCGCCAGGTTGGCGCTGAATATTTACCAAAACCGCTGGCTGAGTGTTCGACCAAGCGGCTAAAAAATTATCTTCGGCGCCATGCTCAACGGTGGCGATATCGCCCAAACGCAGCGGTGATTCATCAATCCAGCGCAATATAAGTTGCTCGTATTCCTCTGGCGCTTGGATCTGGTCGTTGGCGTGTAACATGGTCGAGCGAGTCGGGCCGTCGAAGCTGCCCTTAGGCTGATTGGTATTGGCCGAAACCACTGCTGTGCGAACGTTATCCATCGATAAGCCCGCCGCTGCCAAGGCGTTGGGGTTTACTTTTATTCGCAGTGCCGGCTTTTGTCCGCCGGCGATGGTCACCATCCCCACGCCCGGCAATTGGGCGAGTTTCTGCGCCATGCGGTTGTTTACAAGGTCGTAAACTTTGTAGAGCGGTAGCGCGTCACTTGTGATTGCAAGCGTCATAATGGGCGTATCCGCCGGATTCACTTTGCGGTAAAGCGGCGGCGCGGGGAGGTCGTTAGGAAGCAGGCTCTGGGCGTTATTAAGCGCCGATTGAACTTCCTGCTCGGCAACCCCTAAATCGATTTCGAGCGCAAATTGTAAGGTAACAATCGAAGCGCCTGTGGTGCTCGTCGATGTCATTTGTTTAAGCCCCGGAATCTGGCCGAGGTTGCGCTCAAGAGGCGCGGTTACGGTGCGCGCCATGACCTCAGGATGTGCCCCAGGGTGAAAGGTAAAAATTTGAATGATCGGATAATCGACCTGTGGCAGTGCGGCAACCGGCAGGAGTCGATAGGTCAAAATGCCGCAGAGCAATACGGCAAACATCATCAGTGAGGTAGCCACTGGACGCAAAATAAAAGGACGGGAAATACTCATGGTTCACTCGCTATATCGGCATGTGAAAAACGATAGCGGCGTTAAAAAAGCCGCATTATGCGGCTAGGGTTGGTGATCGCTTGCTTTTTGGGGTTCGCTTGGCGCGAAGTCCTCGTTGAGAATCCGCACTTGTCGGCCATTTCGTAATTGATCATAGCCTTCGAGCACCACCACATCGCCTTCCGTAACTCCTTCGGTCACAGTGGCGCGGTTGCCTTGGGTAAGCCCTATTTTGATGGGTTGAATCTTCGCTTTGCCGTCTTCGATGACATACACGTAACTGTTGTCTTCGCCGTGATGAATCGCGTCGGTTGGAAGCACAACACGATCAGTTAAATTAGCCAACTGCAAACGCACGTTAACGAATTGATTGGGGAAGAGAGTCTCATCTTGGTTATCGAATTCGGCCTTCACTTTGAGCGTGCCGGTCTGGCTGTCGATTTGGTTATCAAGTGTAGTGAGTTTACCAAGCGCCAACTGCTGCTCTTCGCGACGATCAAGCGCTTCAACAGCCAGCTGCCCGTTTTGTTCGCGTGCGGTACGCCATGCATTTCGCAAGTCAATGAGTTGATGTTCGGGTACGGTAAACGTCACAGCAATCGGGTGAACTTGGGTGATGCTGACAAGCCCAGTGCTGTCGTTGGCGTTCACCAAATTACCAATATCGACCTTCCGAAGCCCCACGCGGCCGGAAATGGGCGCGGTGATCTGGGTGTAGCTGAGCTGCAGTTTTGCGTCTTGAACGGCGGCTTCTTGCGCCGACTGGGATGCGCGCAGTTGTTCGGCGAGCGCAATCTGTTTGTCGAGCTGTTGTTTAGCGACGTTATTTTGTTTGTATAAGGTTTGGTAGAGCGCTAAGTCTTGTTCCGCATTTTTGAGTTGCGCCAAAGTCTCGCGGTAATTGGCTTCTGCTTGCGCTAAGCGGACGCGATAAGGTGCAGGGTCGATCTCGAACAACACATCACCAGCATTTACCAATTGCCCTTCGGTGAAGTTCACCTTAGTAATTGGCCCCTGAACACGGCTTTTCACCAATACTTGGTTTAATGGCGTAACGCTGCCGATCGACTTTAAGTGAACGGTTAAATCACTCGTCGTTACGCTCATCACACTCACAGGCACAGGGCCCGACCAAGGATTCGGCGGAGGAGGAAGTTTAGGTTCGGGTTCTTTCAGAAAGAAGTAACCGCCGATGGCGAGTGCAGATAGGGTGATCCAAAACAGGGGTTTACGAGGGTGAAAACGCGTTACTACAGACATGGTCGATCCGCTGATGTTATTAGGTATACATTTGTCAGACGAGTGTACTTAGCCAGCTTCATACGCCGCAATCCTCTTTACTCTTCATAATCCGTTCAGGCGCCACGTGGGAACCTGCGGTCGAAATTTATCGCAATTCATTTTTGCATTAATCCCTAAAAGGATCTCACATGAGAAAGCTAATTTTGGCAGGTAGCGTGTCACTGGCGAGCTTTGCGGCATCATCGACATTTGCTCAACACTTTGCCCAGCAAGAAGGATATTTTTACTTGGGGGGCGAGCTTGGCGTCACCCAGCGCGATGATATTGACGATGAAGCGCTCGTCGGCATTCACGGTGGTTATCAGTTTAATCCTAATGTTCGATTGGAGGTGGGTATTCGCTCACTCATGACCGACAGCTCCAGTGGCCGCGACTATTACGGCGACTACTATGTTGAAGACTTTAATGTGACTGCTCATCAAGTGTCGGTGGTAGGCTTAATTCCTCTTAACGAAAACGTTCGACTGTTCGGTCGCGTAGGCGCTGCGATTTTGCATGCCGAATATGAAGTAACCGAGTTTTACTATGGCGGCTATTACGGCGGCTACTACTACAACACTTATACCGAGTCCGAAACCGAGGGCGTTGCATTTGGTGGCGCAGGGCTTGAAGTGGATTTATGGTCGCGCCTCTCGGCGAGCTTTGAATACACCTATTACCCCGAGTATTTAGGAGCGGAAACCGACAGCTTCTCACTTGGCGTTAAGTGGCGATTTTAAATGAGAGATTGAAAAGCGCCTCAGGGCGCTTTTTTTATATTCGCAGTTTATTCCCGATTAATTTTTTATTTCTTATTGATAACTGATTGATTTCGCATAAGGTTTTGGCGACTTTGCAAGTCGCATAATCTCGCGTATGGTATTGGCGCCTTTACGCGCAACTGGCGTCTTATATAGCATTTCTATTGTGAGCTCCAAGTCTCAATAGGTTTTGATTATGAACACCATGCGCAAGTTCAATTGGTGGAATGAGGCGTAACGACGTATCGTTTCACCGTTAAATAAACCTCTCTCTAACTAGGAGTTATGCTTAATGTCTTACATTAATCAAGAAGTAAAACCTTTCGTAGCACAGGCTTATCACCAAGGTAAATTCGTAGAAGTTACCGAAGCTGACCTTAAAGGTAAGTGGTCTGTTGTGTTCTTCTACCCAGCTGACTTCACCTTCGTATGCCCAACTGAATTAGGCGATTTGGCTGACAACTACGCTGAATTCCAAAAGTTAGGTGTAGAAATTTACGCAGTTTCAACTGACACTCATTTCACCCACAAAGCGTGGCACGACAGCTCAGAAACCATTGGCAAAATCCAATACCCAATGATTGGCGACCCAACTGGCGTTATCACTCGTAACTTCGGTGTAATGATCGAAGAAGCGGGCTTGGCTGACCGTGGTACTTTCGTAATCGATCCAGAAGGCAAAATCCAAATCGTTGAAATCAACGCAGGTGGCATTGGCCGTGACGCACAAGAATTACTTCGCAAAGTGAAAGCTGCTCAATACGTAGCGGCTCACCCAGGTGAAGTTTGTCCAGCTAAGTGGAAAGAAGGTGAAGCAACTTTAGCTCCATCTTTAGACTTAGTAGGCAAGATCTAAGATCGCTTGATCGAATAAAGATGTACGGCCGGCGCAATCGCGCGCTGGCCGGTTTTAACCCCTCTTGGAGATTCCCATGCTTGAAGCTGCAATGAAAACCCAACTCAAGGCTTACCTCGAAAAATTGCAACGTCCGATTGAACTAGTTGCCAGCCTCGATGACGGTGCAAAAAGTCAAGAAATGCTCGGTTTACTAACCGATATCGCGTCTCTCAATGACAAAGTTTCGTTGCGTCAAGACGGCACCGCTGAATTAGTTCCTTCATTTACCGTAGGTGCAACCGGTGAAACCGCGCGTATTACTTTCGCGGGCATTCCAATGGGTCACGAGTTTACTTCACTCGTATTAGCCTTGTTGCAATCGGGCGGCCATCCTCCCAAGGTTGAGCAAGCTGTTATCGACCAAATTAAAGGCTTGAATGCGCCTTTGAATGTCGAAGTATTCGTGTCTTTGTCGTGCCACAACTGCCCAGACGTTGTTCAAGCGTTCAACTTGATGGCAGTGCTTAACGACAAAGTGAAAGCCACCATGATTGATGGTGCTCTATTCCAAAACATCGTTGACGCGCGCCAAGTGATGGCGGTACCAACCGTGTATGTTAACGGTGAGCATTTCGGTCAAGGCCGTATGACCATCGAAGAAATTTTGGCGAAAGTCGATACAGGTGCAGCCGATCGCGCTGCCGAAGAATTGAAAAACAAAGAAGCTTTTGACGTGCTCGTGATCGGTGGTGGTCCTGCTGGCGCATCGGCTGCGATTTACTCTGCACGTAAAGGCATTCGTACCGGCGTCGTTGCCGAGCGTTTTGGTGGCCAAGTCATGGACACCATGAGCATCGAAAACTTTATTTCGGTTAAAGAGACCGAAGGGCCAAAATTGGCCGCAGCACTTGAGCAACACGTGAAGGCCTACGATGTGGATATTATGAATCTGCAAAAAGCCAAGCGGTTAATTCCGGGCGAATTAATTCAAGTGGAATTAGAAAACGGTGCGATGCTCTCAAGCAAAGCGGTCATCATCGCGACCGGTGCACGCTGGCGTGAAATGAATGTACCGGGTGAAAAAGAATACCGCGGTAAAGGCGTGGCTTACTGCCCACACTGTGACGGTCCTTTGTTTAAAGGTAAACGCGTTGCGGTGATTGGTGGTGGTAACTCAGGCGTTGAAGCAGCAATTGATTTGGCCGGTATCGTTTCAGAAGTGACCCTGCTTGAATTCGGTGATGCCATGCGTGCAGACGCGGTATTACAACGCAAACTTTTGAGCTTGCCGAACGTTAAAGTGATTCTGCAAGCACAAACCACCGAAGTGGTTGGCGATGGCAACAAAGTGGTTGGCCTTGCGTATAAAGACCGCGCAACGGGCGATCAATTCACTATCGCACTTGAAGGTATTTTCGTACAAATCGGTTTGTTGCCTAACACCGATTGGTTAAAAGGCACTGTGGACTTAAGCAACCGTGGCGAAATTGAAATCGACACCCGCGGACAAACCTCAGTACCCGGAGTATTTGCGGCAGGCGACTGTACCACTCAAGCCTACAAGCAAATTATTATTTCAATGGGCGCAGGCGCTACCGCATCACTCGGTGCCTTCGACCACTTGATTCGCGTAAGCTCGCCTTCCGAGTAATATAAGGGCAACGCCCAAGCAACCGTGAAAACCCCGCTCTTGCGGGGTTTTTTTGTTGTGGGGGGCATTGTGAATTGAGTATCAGTCGAAAGCT